>NZ_JARHUF010000041.1 GCF_029223195.1 Vibrio sp. CAU 1672
ATAGAGACATTAGAGGATGGGAAATCAATCTGGTCTGAAAAGAATCTAGCCCAGATATAATCTGACAGCCACCGAGTCGAAAAGTGGGTAACTGTCAGATCAGGTCTGAATTAGTACAACTAATACAAGTCACATAATGCCGCCGAGCAAAGCGACTAACTCACGTAGACGCTTCTTGGCGGCATTGTTATTTTTCCTATCCGAATGGATCGACTATTTTCTTCAATGCTAAATTGAAAGTGCCCAGAGGTGTGCCTGATCCGATCTCGGCAAACGTAGCTCAGCCCCATTGTCATTTAGAGCATCAGTTCACGTCTGTAGTTTTAGCATACTTTTTCTAATACCAGATGCTCACCTTCTGACTAAAAATTAAGGAGGCCGAAGCCTCCCTGGATTACTGTAGTTTGAACTTATTAACGACAGCTTTCAGTTGGCTGTTTGCCGCAGCAAGGTTGTTCGTTTCGTCTGTAGCCGCTTCGCCATTGTTGGCTAACACAGTTACAATTTCACGGATTGAGGTCATATTACGAGAGATCTCTTCAGATACACTGTTTTGTTGCTCTGCCGCCGTAGCAATCTGCATATTAAGGTCATTGATACCCGTTACCGCCGTTGCAATTTCATCCAGGCTTGATGAGATCCGTGACGCGTTGTCTGCGGTTTGCTCACAAGAGGTCTTTGTCGCATCCATTGCGTTGATTGCGGTAATCGATCCGTTGCGTAACTTGGTTAGGGTATGTTCAATCTCTGCTGTACTGGCCTGGGTTCTGGCCGCAAGTGCTCTTACCTCATCAGCAACCACTGCAAAGCCCCGGCCTTGTTCACCCGCCCGTGCTGCTTCAATGGCCGCATTCAATGCCAGTAGATTAGTCTGATCAGCGATTTCACCGATAACCTTTAACACATTGGTGATTTCTAATGTGTCATGCTCAATCTCAGCGATGCGTTGTGACGTCGTATCCACATCACTGACTAACTGGGAAACGGTATCTTCCGCTACCTGAACATCCGTCTTAGCGTTACCAACCTGACCGTTAGCCTCAATGGTTGATTGGGATGCCGCAGCAGCATTCTGGGCTACATCGTTAGCTGTAGCACTCATTTCCTCTACCGCAGAAACAATCTGCTCAGTCTCTTTCGTATGCTCTCTCAATACGCCGATGTTATCATCAGTCTGGTTCTTGAGTTGGCCCACGCTCTTAGAGATATGTTCAGAACTTTGGCTAACTTCTATCATCAACTCTTGCAGGTTACCGATAAAGCCGTTGATTCCTCCCGAGATTTGTCCCAGATCATCGGTACTGGTGACTGGAATACGACGAGTCAAATCACCGTTGCCCTTGGATAAGTCGAGCACCATCTCCTTAAGCAGCAGGATAGGGCGGTAAACTACATTCAAAATAAATATGGTCAGTAGTAGCGCGACAGACAGCATTACTACGGAAGTGATAATGCTATCCATTAACGCTTCCTCAACATGCTTATACGCTATGGCTTTATTGATGCCGATAAATAGATGCCACGACTTGCCGTTAACCAGGTTAATTTTTTTGGTAAACGCTAACTTGTCCACTCCGCTGAGGGTGTACTTAACAATGGCCTCGTCATTGTTGAGCATTTCATGATGAACTTCAGGCATGCCATGTTCATTAAAGCGCGTTCCGGGTACCACAACTTTTGAGTTGGACGCCAGAGCTTTGCCTGACTCATCAAGGATGATGGTAACGGATCCTTTGAAGTCTACGCTCTCGACTACTTGGTGAATCATGTCCAGTTCGAGATCGCCCATAACAACAACATCACCCACGTTCCTGGTAATAGAGATAACGTCCTTACCCGTTGTGGCGTCTTTGTAGACGTCGGTTAGCTCGGTTCTGTTGGAGGATTTGGCTTTTGTGTACCAAGGACGATCACGAAAGTCCCATTCCTCCGGTTTGGTAATCCCATCATTGGCGTATGCTACCCCGTTGCTAAAAGCAAATACCGCATATGCCAGTTCATTAGATTGTTTGGTGTATCTGGCCATATCCAGGTAACGGTCTTGTGACAGACCGGGTTGGTAGTTAGCAGCCATAGTTTCAATGCCAGTCACCTTATCCGCCATCCACTTTTCAACTCTGGAAGCTTCATATCTGACAATGGTCGACGAGAGCAAGTCCACGTCGGCAATGGTGTCGCGCTTTAGGTTAGAATAGGAAAGCCAGTTGGCTACCAGTAAACAGGAGGTAACCAGCAATACGGTTGAGAGAATAATGGTCCTCTTAAATCCAAGTGATTTCATTTCAGTTCTGCTTCTTGTCGACAAAATAATAAAAAAAGGCGGGAACAGCCCGCCAAAACATGTAATTCTAATCCGCGCATTATAGGTAAAGCCGCGCAAGTGTACAGTGGTGAAACTGAATAAATACCCACTTTAATAGAGCATTAATTCCAATGTGAGCAAAATAAATAC
Organism: Vibrio sp. CAU 1672; assembly: GCF_029223195.1. Taxonomy (GTDB): domain Bacteria; phylum Pseudomonadota; class Gammaproteobacteria; order Enterobacterales; family Vibrionaceae; genus Vibrio. The sequence continues at coordinate 2,453 of NZ_JARHUF010000041.1, forward strand.
AGTCCGGAAACTGCCGATTGCGTGTGCAGTGAAATGCTAGGCATAGGTTGATAGAGTAAGGTTTGAGAAGCGACAAATTCTGTTTAAGTGTACTCAGAACCGTTACTCTGTTTACAAAAGATGGCAATACTATTCCTAATCCAATGCACGCTTTAGCCCGGACGCATAGGCAGGGAAATCTGAAATAGTATTGTGGCCGGCACCGGTAATGACAAACACCCCCACCAGCTGCTCGCCAAATTCAGCGATAAGCTGGTCGGTTCTGGCCCGTGTGATCACCCGGTCCTGTTCTGCGATGAAGATATATGTCTGAGCGGTAATGTCATTAACCCTATCTGAAGAGCGGTACCTGTCTTTGATCATCCAGGAGACGGGGAACATCCAATAAACATCTTTTGCGATGTTTTCAACGCTATCATATGGCGTTACCAAGATAAGTTTGTCCACTTGCCGGTTAGCCGCTATGTATGTGGCAATACCTGAACCCAGGCTCCGGCCCAGCAAGGATATTGATTCATGGTTATTTTTTACTGACTCAAATATCTGTATAGCATCGCTATATAAAACCTTTTCAGTAGGCGTACCTGAATTATTACCGTAACCCCGGTAAGGGATCAGATAGATGGTATAGTTCGGGATCAACGTCTTGAAGAATGGGATATTGGCTTCGATACTTTCTGCGTTCCCGCCGTAATAGATTAACGCCCTGGGTTGCACTTCATTGAGCATCCATCCGGAAAGCTGCACCCCATCAACAACGAAGCTGGTATTCATCTCGCCGTAAGCCTCGCTGGCAAGCTGGGGAAAGTACAGAAACTGACGTTGCAGGGAATACAACACAAGAGCGAAAAGGGCGTAGCACGCCACTAAGGTCACCAATATAGATTTCATTACCGCCCCCTGTCCTGGCTGTGCCTGTACCAATAATAGACGAGTGCATAAACACCTATATTGATCCCCACTGCTGCAATACCGAGTAAAATCTGCACTTCAAAACGCAACCCAACCGGATAAATAACGGGAATAATATAGTGCTCGACAAATCCTCCCGGATAACCTTCACCACCTGCCGCTTGCCTTAACTGGTTTTCCAGTGGCGTTAACGGGCAGATCCAGCCTTTGAAACTGATCACTGCCACCCATAGTGCTGCGGGGATATGAACAAACAGCATATAGACGCGCCATAGTATCAGCGCGCCTCCGAATAAGGCGAAGATGATAAATAAAAGGTGAAGCATTACGACAAGATCTGCCAGCATTCGATAAATCATGAGCTGTGCCTCCTTCCCCAAGTCAAACATAGCTTATAAAAGTAATAACTGTTATCCGAAGGGCAGGCTTCGTCCGCTAGAGCTGACTTGGTTTTGTACGACGCAGAGCTTTGAACTGTTTTCATTTATCACAAGAATGAATCCGTTTTTATCACTCAGGCGCTTTCGCTAGACGTCATATTTGGTTTTATCACCAATGTCGAAGTGTCTTGGCATTCTCCATTTGTAGATACTCGTAATCAGAAAAAGAACCGCTGATATCGCGGCAAGTACTTTTGCGGCGATATCGGCATCCAACGCCATACAGAGCCACAGCGCCGCCAGAATCAGTGGCTGTAGTTGCAGTCCCGGAACTTTGAAGCAGAAGTACTCTTTATAGCATAGCCCGCCCAGAGTAATAAAAGCACCGCCCATACCTATCTCAGGCAAACCAAACACAAAACATAGCAGACCTGCCCATGTTGCAAACTGGAGTAACAGGCGAAATGGTTTCATATAGATATGCAGTGATGACGCACACATGGCCGCACATAAGAATACAAAGTTTTCTACTGGCAAATCGAGGTTCCAGGGAAGAAGGGCAATCACTGGAAATGCCAGGGTAAAACCTAAACGGTATATGATGACCATAAGGTGATCATATTGATCCATTGGAGATTCAATATGTGGGTCAGCCATTTTGATTCCTTGTCCATTTTTGCTTTGTGAACGACATTTCGGACCCGTTACTTAGCAAACGCGGTTATCCGGGGCCATCTCAGAAGAAATCGCGTATCACTCAATGGTGTTACAGATTAAAACGCCGATCAGTATCAAGCGTGAGTTGTTGCAGTGATTCGGAAACGTTCAGCTCAAAGTCAGCTTGTTCTGACAGGTTGGTTAACTCAGGTGTCAGCATGGATAATTGCTGTTTTACCCGGTTTTGGATCGAACTCAGTGGTTCAGGAGCCGCCAGTCGTTTGCCATTGTGCATAGCTGGCTTGAGTAAACTCTGTCCGTTTTCGTGCTTCTCGGTTGCCGGGCAGAGTAGGTCATGATCCAGTAAGCCGTTATCGTCTAAATACCGGTAAACCTGCTTGCTTCCGGGCCATGTTGCTTTGCCGTGTGAGCGTTTACGCCGCGCTATGTGTGCATATTCCTGTAATTTGTAGGCGCAGTTCAGATAGGGGGCATCTGCTGAGGTGGTCAGGCAGGTACCAACTCCATAACCTATGATGGGGGCCTGTTGTTGTTGCAGACGCGCAATAAGGTATTCGTCAACACTGCTGCTGGCGAAGATCCCGATGTCGCAGTGACCACAATCATCAAGAATGGCTCTGACTTTTATCGCTTCATCACCCAAATCACCACTGTCGATCCTGACGGCTTTTACCCTCTTGCCAGTGGCTTTTAACTGTTCTGCAAGCTGTGCAACCCGTTTTGCTCCCCGGCTGGTATCATACGTATCGATAAGCAATACTAGGTTATCAGGCTGGCTTTGCGCGAAATGAGCAAAGGCTTCAGTTTCCAGGTTGTGTGCCTGGATATAGGAATGTGCCATGGTGCCATAAACGGGGATATCGTAGCGCTGACCCGCCAGAACGTTTGACGTGCCATTGAAACCTGCCAGATAACTGGCTCGTGCCGCCGCGATTCCGGCTTCAGCGCCATGGGCCCGACGCAGGCCAAAGTCGACAAGCAGTTTGTCGCCTGCCGCGAGCCGGCAACGTGCGGCTTTTGAAGCAACCAGGGTAGGGAACTGCAACAGATTAATTAAGCGGGTTTCTATCAACTGGGCTTCTGCAATGGGAGCCGTTATCCGGACAATCGGCTCATTAGCGAAAAACACCGTGCCTTCAGGCATAGCATGAAGCTCACCAGAGAACTTAAATTTTTCCAGGTAATCAATCAGGTTACGGCGAAAATAGCCACTATCGGCCAGGTATTCCAGTTCATCTGAACTGAATCGGGCGTGCTCAAGAAATTCGGTTAACTGCTCCAAACCTGCCGCCACTAAAAAGTTACGTTTTGGCGGCAATTTACGTACGAAAAACTCAAAGACAGCCGTATCGTTCATCCCATGATCAAGATAGCTTTGAATCATGGTGAGTTGATACAGGTCGGTCAGTTGCGGGCTTTCAGATAGTCGCATTGGTCAGCATGTCCTTTTGAATTCCGGTGGCTCCGGCGGCTTTCATCTGATCTATTGCTTTGTCCCCATCGTCAGGGTTCAGGTTTACTGCACGAACCGCATCTTCGAGCAACACGACCTCAAAACCTTGTTTAATCCCGTCAAGAACTGTGTTCAGTACACAGTAATCGGTGGCAAGACCACCAATAAACAAGCGGCGACAGCCCTTTGCGTGTAATTGCTGGGTAAGCGAGGTATCGGTAAAACCAGAGTAGCTGTTAAGCGTCGGCGTATCGTCTTTAGAGATAATGCAGGTACCTTCAGGTAAGTGAAGATCAGATGCAAAAGCGGCCCCGTCACTATTCTGCACGCAGTGCACCGGCCAAATACCGCCGTTTGGTTTAAAGGAACAATGATTTTCGGGGTGCCAGTCTCGAGTCGCGAAAACCGGTAGTTGCTGCTGGCTAAATTGTTTGATGTATGAGTTGAGCACAGGAATAACCTGATCACCATCGGGAACGGCCAGACTGCCGCCAGGAAGAAAGTCATTCTGTACGTCGACCAGAATCAGCGCATCTTGGGCGGTTAACTGAAGTTGTCTATTGGTACTCATAGCTCACTTGTGCATATCGATTTCAGATCATACTGTTAGTCTAGTTGTTAATAGAAGCGCTGACAGGGCTTTTGGTGTGAAACTTGCTCAGGCACATAGGGAAATCAATCACCTTGAATGGTGGCCAGTACTTAGCGGGGTACTCTCATACCTGTAATAGTTCCTCATTGGTTAATGAGTAATAATATTGATACGTTATTGTCCCAAGGCGTGTCAGTGCGATTATTGTTAGCTCGTTTTTGACCCGAAATGAGTTGCGATTGACATCATAGTGAAAAGTAGTGTTCTGATTTTATAAGACATTAACTAATGTCAGGCAAAGGAAGGACAGGACCCCTATAGTTCTCCTCCAGCCAATATTCTGTTTAGTTCATTATCGCTAACATCTTCGCGGCAAATAGCATAAGATACACGGCCTTTACCTAGCACTGAGCCACTCATCGTAATGACAGATAACACACAGCAAGTGACATTTGCCGATCTTGGTTTGATTCCAACCTTAGTCGAGCGACTAGAAGCGTTAGAATATAGCCAACCGACTCCAATTCAATCTCATACCATTCCTGACATACTTGAAGGGCGAGATATTGTTGGTGGTGCCAATACCGGTTCTGGTAAAACCGCCGCTTTTGCGTTGCCAATTCTGCAAAAGATCTACCAGCAAGAGATATCACCTAATCGCCGTGGCAACTTCGTGTCTCATCTGATCTTGGTTCCAACTCGTGAGTTGGCATCACAGGTGGCTTACAATATTAAATCCTACTCGTACCATCTTAGAGATAAGATCAAAACGGTTGCGGTATTTGGTGGCGTATCAGTGAACCCTCAAATGCTGGCTCTTCGTGGTGGTAGTGACGTGATTGTCGCCACTCCGGGCCGCCTACTGGATCTGGTATCCAGTAACGCCATCAAGTTGGACCAAGTAAAAACATTCGTCCTCGATGAAGCCGATCGTATGTTGAGCCTCGGATTTACCGACGAACTCAATAAGATTCTTGCATTACTACCCGAGAAGAAGCAGACACTGCTGTTTTCTGCCACCTTTCCTGAAAAAGTTACGAGCCTGGCTAAGGACTTGCTGCACGATCCCGTTGAAGTCCAATTACAGAGCGCAGAAGCCAGTACGTTGGTGCAGCGTGTATTTAGTGTCAACAAAGGTGAGAAGACCGCGGTACTTGCGCACCTAATCAAACAGCATCAGTGGCGACAGACTTTGATTTTTGTTAATGCCAAGAATGCCTGTAACCACCTGGCTCAAAAACTGTCAAAACGCGGCATTACTGCGGAGGTTTTCCATGGTGACAAGGGGCAAGGCGCTCGTACTCGCGTGCTTGAAGGGTTTAAGTCTGGTGAGATTCAAGTACTTATTGCTACCGATATCGCGGCTCGTGGTCTTGATATAGAAAAACTACCAGTGGTGATTAACTTTGACCTTCCACGTAGCCCTGCTGACTATATGCATCGAATCGGGCGTAGTGGTCGTGCGGGCGAAGTCGGCCTTGGGTTATCGCTTATTGATTACGATGACTACCACCACTTTAAAGTAATAGAGAAGAAGAATAAGTTCCGGCTTGAGCGTGAGCAGGTTGAGGGCTTTGAAGTGGAAGACGATCAAAGCGAAGCCTACTTTGCACCGATGAAACCACGTGCAAAGCCTGCCGGTACGGGTAAAAAGAAGAAAAAGCGCAATCAGTAGAATGTAGTTGGTGGGAGAGAGGGCTAGCGAGTTTGCTTTCTCACTTTAATCGCGTCTTTTATAGTAGTGTAGAGCCTTACTTGAAACGTCAAGTAAGGCACTTTTGTTTTTCAAGAGTCGATTACGCGCTATCGTACTAGCGACGCGTCGAACGTCCGCGAGATGAGCGTTGCTTAAATGCAGATGCCGCTTTAGCCTGCGACTTCAGAATAGAATCAACGGTGAGCGGCATCGGCTCTTTCGGTTCAAGACCATGAGGGAAAGTACGTGCTCGCGGTGGTAAGTTATATTCCTCTGCGCTCGCTCGTGGCATGCGCTTAAAGCGATATAGGTAAAAGTTCTCCAGCTTTTCTCTCGCCCATTCGGTTTTCTTTAAATACTTAACGCTACTCGCAATTGAGGGCTTGGTGTTAAAGCAGTTAAAGCGCATTGCGGTATCTAGAATGTCCCAGCCATAAAAATCCACCAACTCTTGCAACATTGTTTCTAGCTTTAGCCCGTGCAGAGGGTTATTGCGTTGCAGTTCGATTCTTTCTTCGTCAGTCATCATTTTAGGGGTCTCATTCATTAAAGGGCGGAGTTTAGCAAAGTATGCGGTGCAGAGATATCTTCTTCAGCTCTCGTATCCCAATTTGCTCTGGTATCATTGGTGAGGCCTGAGGTGTTACACCATTTCTTTCTTGCTTGAGTTGCCTCACCCACTTGTCCATTGTTGATTTACCAACCCCCATCGCATTTGCTGCTTCAACAACGGTGTAGTTTTGGTCGAGAACAAGTTGCGCTGCTTCGAGTTTAAATTCCGCACTGAAAGTACGTCTGGTACGCTTGGTCATAGTTTCACCTGTCATGCTATGAGGTGCATCTTAACACCTCTAATCAGGTGGCCAAGTTCACTATGCCACTACAGTCATACTTCTCCATGCGGCTCGTTCCGTTGTATAAAAATCACTAAAACTGTCTTTATACGGGAATAAATCACCTATAATAAACAGGTAAATATGTATGCTCTCATAACCACACGTCGCATGACACTTGCGATAAAAAGAGCGTGGTAATTAGGGGTTACTGTAGAACTTTGGATATGAAAGCAAGAAGCCGTACTGTTTATTAATTTCTAGTTATATTAGAAGTTTAAATAGAGTTCCCCTATTCTAAGGCAACACTTAGTAACTAATCGTAAACTCCGGGCAATTTACTCTGGTTGACTAAGCGGTTACTAACGCGTTCAATTTTACATAGGTCAAATTCCTTGCCTATAGCCGGAGGGCATTCTTATGCTCCAAAGCAACAATTCTTCAGGAAACCCCTGGGCCGGAGGACAACAAGACCCTCCACATTTGAATAAAGCTTTTCATACTATTCTTCAGCACTTCAAGAAAATGCTGATAGGTGGCGGACCTTCACGCTTTTTTACTCCATTTATTATTTTATTTTTAGCTCTCATTTTCTGGTCTGCCTTTTATACCGTGCCGAGTGATTCAGTCGCTGTGATACAGCGGTTTGGCAAATATGTACATAGCGTTCCAGCAGGACTTCATCTTAAGATTCCACTTGGTATTGATACGGTAAAAATAGTGCCGGTTAAACGGCAGCTTAAACAAGAGTTTGGTTTTACGACTCCCGGAGCACATGATCCTCATCAAAGTCCGCGGTCTAATGATCGTCGTCAAGAAACACAAATGGTCACTGGTGATTTAAATGCTGCGCTTGTTGAATGGGTAGTGCAATATCGTATTTCCGATCCCATCAACTTTCTGTTCGAAGTCCGAGAGCCTAGTGAAACCCTTCGATATGTTTCTGAATCCGTAATGCGTGAAGTGGTGGGAGATAGGACTGTGGATGAAGTGATCACGATAGGTCGGCAAGAAATTGAGTCTGAAGCTCTCGCAAAAATGCAATCGCTTTCAACGAAATATGCTTTAGGGATCAAGATTGATCAAGTGCAATTAAAAAACATCAATCCTCCGCAACCTGTCCAGGCATCGTTTAACGAAGTGAACCAAGCCCAACAGGAGAAAGAAAAGCTCATTAATGAAGCTCGTCGCGATTACAACAAAGTGATCCCTTTAGCTTTAGGAGAAAAAGATCAACGGATCAGAGAGGCTGATGGTTATCGCTTAAAACGGATTAATGAGGCTGAAGGGGATACAGCTCGCTTCAATGCATTACTGTTCGAATACGTTAAAGCGCCGGAAGTGACTAAACGAAGAATCTATCTAGAAACAATGCAAGCTGTATTACCGAATATTCGTGCCAAAATTATCATTGATGAGCGAGCAAACAATATTTTACCTTTGCTCAATCTCAACGAGACGCAAGGAGATGCACAATGAAACCGACTAAAATAGGGGTCATAATCGCCTTGATTTTAGGTGTCTCTCTTAGCATATACAACGCACTTTACACGGTGAGTGAAGTACAACAGGTCATTATTACCCAGTTTGGGAAACCGATAGGCGAACCTGTTGTTGATGCCGGGTTGAAGATAAAAATACCGTTTATTCAAGAAACTAACACAATAGACAAACGAGTGCTGGAGTGGGATGGCAACCCTTCCGACATGCCAACAAAAGATAAGCTGTATATCTCTGTTGATTTATTTGCTCGGTGGCGAATTACCGACCCACTTCAATACTTTTTACGCCTCAAAGATGAACGCAGTGCCCAATCTCGGCTTGATGATATTTTAGGGAGTGAGACGCGAAATGCTGTGGCAAAACATGAATTGATCGAAATAATTCGTACAAATAAAAATCGAAAACCGTTACGAGATTCCTTATTAAGTGATGCTGAAGGCGAATTGAAAATTGGCTCCCTCGTGCCTATTCAAAAAGGTCGTCAATTAGTCGAGCAAGAAATATTCTCTGCAGCATCAGAAAAAATAAAAATCTTTGGTATTGAGTTACTCGATATTCGCTTTAAACGTATTAATTATAATGAAAGTGTTCGCCCTAAAATTTACGAGCGAATGATTAGTGAACGTCGGCAAATTGCGGAACGTTTTTTATCCGAAGGGAATGGTGAGGCTGCGAGGATTCGTGGCGACCGAATTAGAGATTTAAATAAAATTCAGTCCGAGGCCTATCGTGAAGTTGAAGAGATTCGCGGGCAAGCCGATGCCAAAGCTGCCGAGATTTACTCGCTAGCCTACAATAAAAGCCCTGAAGCGAGACATCTCTATGAGTTTACACGAACGATGCAGGCTTACTCGACCGTCATTTCAGAAAACACAACGCTTGTTTTATCTACGCATAGCGATTTATTCAAGTTTTTGAATAACATCGAAGGAAACTTAAATACCACAGTCGACAAGCAATGAGCAAACGAAAACAAACAACTATCAATCTGACTCAACTACCAAGAGAATATATTGATTGGCTTTCTCAGCCTGTAACCCGTTTTACACATATTGAATCTGCTTCGGGCGTTGTGCTGTTTATTTCCACGTTGCTTGCTGTTGTGCTCGCCAACTCGAGTTTAGGAGAGGCGTTTTCTCAATTCTGGCAGATTCCGTTGGGAATTACTGTCGGGGATTATTTGTTTGAGCGTTCAATACACACATGGATCAATGATGCCGGAATGACCTTGTTCTTCTTTCTCATTGCATTGGAACTCAAGCGCGAATTGATGTTAGGTGAACTCCGTAATCCTAAATTAGCCATCCTTTCTATTGCTGCCGCCCTAGGCGGTATGCTGATTCCCTCTTTTTTCTATTTGCTTTTACAATTTGGTGAGCCCGGGCAGCGTGGTTGGGGCACGGTCATGGCAACGGACACCGCATTTGTGATCGGATGTTTAGCTCTGTTAGGACAAAGGATTCCAAATAGCTTACGCATATTCATGTTATCAATGGCTGTGGTGGATGATATCGGTGCTATCATTGTTGTTGCTATTGGTTACGGTAGTGAGATCGATTGGTTAGCTATCATTTGTGCATTGATAGGCTTTGCTGTTATTCGAATCCTAGGTTTTTTAGGGATTCGCAGCCTTGTCCTTTTTTCTGTTGTGGGGGGAGTGACCTGGCTAGCTGTTGATATGTCTGGCATACATCCAACGATTACTGGTGTCGTTATTGGACTATTAACACCAACGAGTAAGTGGATGAGCAAACAACATCTTTCCATTATTATCGATACTGTGATGAAATCTTCTACTAGGAAGCAGTGGAGTGGCGATACCGCAGAAGGAGTAGCTTTGCGGACTGCTGCAGCTGCAGCTCGTGAAACACTCTCACCGGTTGAGCGTTTAGAAATGTTACTTCATCCTTGGGTCGGGTTTATTGTCCTGCCGCTGTTTGCCTTAGCCAATGCGGGGGTTTCGTTAACAGGAGCAAATCTAACGTCTCCAATTTCTCTCGCCGTGTTTTTGGGTTTTGTTTTTGGAAAGCCGATAGGTATTGTGTTGTTCAGCTGGATTTCAATAAGACTCGGTTTGGCGATACTGCCAGAAAACCTCAATTGGGGAATGCTCTTGGGGAGCGGGATGTTGGCCGGTATTGGTTTTACGATGGCATTGTTCATAGCGGAGTTGGCTTATAGTCCTGACCAAATTAATGCTGCAAAACTTGGGATTTTCTCAGCTTCCATCTGTTCAGCCTTACTCGGTCTCATTTTTTTACGGTATTTTTCTGTGAAAAAAAACTGAAAAATATCTGAAATGGATAGGTCGTCGGCAGTCTGCGGTGATCAACTACCGCAGAAGCCGCTACCCCGTCACTTGAGAGATGAGGTTTCACTATGGCATGTTAGGTATATTCAATTTTAGTTGCTTTAGAACATACTGAAGAATGCCTCCCGAGTTGAAATAATCTAGCTCCTTCGGGTTGTCGATACGAGCAATAACGGGAATGGAATGTTCCGAACCTTCAGCGGTTACGACGATAATATTCATCTCGAGTAAGGGCTTAAGAGGTTCATTTGGAGCGATAAAAACCGTCTCATTACCTTCCAGAGTTAGTGAATTTAATTCCTCTGGTCGCATCAGTTGAAGAGGCAATACGCCCATACCGACTAGATTACTACGATGAATCCGTTCAAACGATTCTGCGATGACTGCTTTTATATTCAATAAAAGACATCCTTTGGCAGCCCAGTCGCGACTAGAGCCTGAACCATAGTCTTTGCCAGCAAATATTACCAACGGAACGTTAAGTTCGATTGATCGCTTGCTCGCGTCGAAAATAGGAATGATGGGAGGCGCTTTCTCAGTGGTTGACATGTTACAGTCATCCAGTTTGGTATCGCCGTAACATCGTGTCACACCGCCTATAGTCGGGGAGGCGATTTTGTTTTCCAAACGTACATTTGAAAAAGTCCCACGAACCATGATGTGATGATTTCCTCGGCGTGAACCATAGCTATTGAACTCTTCGGGTGTGATGTTTTTTGAAAGTAGATATTGACCCGCCGGACTATTTTCTGAAATTCGGCCTGCTGGTGAAATATGGTCGGTCGTAATTGAATCCCCCAAAATGGCTAATACACGCGCTGATTCAACAGGAAAAGTCGGCGGTGGTATTTCCAAAAACGGAGGGCGTTGTATGTAAGTGGAGTCTTCGTCCCACGGGTAGCAGGGGCTGTCTTTCATTGACAATTTTTCCCACTCTTCATCACCTTCAGTAATGTCGCTGTAGCTCAATCTAAAGTGGCTCTCATGGACTTGATTTAGCATTTCATTCAGCATGGCTTGGCTTGGCCACAGATCTCTTAGATAGACGGGCTCGTTGTTACCATTGATCGAAATTGGGTCTTTTTCTAAGTCAATACAGGTCGTACCCGCTAACGCAAATGCGACGACTAATGGTGGCGAGGCAAGCCAGTTTAGGCTAACTGAGGGGTGTACTCTACCTTCAAAATTTCGATTACCTGATAATACCGCCGACACATTCAGGTTGTTTTCTGAGATCTCGGTTTCAAGATTGTTTTTCAATGGACCGGAGTTACCAATGCATGTTGTGCAACCGTATCCAACTCGATGAAATCCCAATAGGTCGAGGTAGTCTTGCAAACCCGTATCATTGAGATATCGAGCGACAGCTAATGATCCGGGGGCGAGAGAAGTTTTGACGTAGCTAGGAACGGTTAACCCTTTTTTAACTGCTGCCTTAGCCACCAAACCCGCAGTCAGCATAACTGCGGGGTTTGATGTGTTAGTGCATGAGGTGATGGCTGCAATGATGACATCCCCATGGTTTAAGGGTCTGGATGAGCCTGGCTGGTCTGAGTTTGAGGCACCTTCAATAGCACATTGGTCAAGAGTCGCTTGCTTTATGGCACTGATGTTAAGTCTATCTTGAGGTCGTTTGGGCCCTGCTATTGAGGTAACGATAGCAGATAAATCCACTACAACATTTTCGTCATACTCTGGTGAAGGGCTGTTTGTATCCCACCATAGCTCTTGCTCTAGAGCGTAAGCCCGAACTCTATCAACTAGTGAAGAAGGGCGGTTTGTCAGGGTTAAATAGGCGATAGTATTTTCGTCAATTGGGAAAAATCCGCAAGTGGCGCCATACTCTGGTGCCATATTGGCAAGCGTTGCTCGGTCTGCCACAGATAGAGTGGCTAAACCGTCACCATAGTACTCAACGAACTTACCGACCACGCCATGAGACCTTAACCTTTCTGTAATCGTCAAAACCAAATCGGTCGCAGTCACACCGGGACGCAATTGCCTATCAAGACGCACGCCGACAACTCGTGGGATAGCGATATTAAGTGGCTGGCCAAGCATTGCGGCTTCGGCTTCTATGCCTCCCACTCCCCAACCCAACACGCCTAACCCGTTTACCATAGTGGTGTGGCTGTCGGTTCCTATAACCGTATCTGGTGTTAACACTCTTTTTTCGTCTTTGCGCACAACTTGAGATAGATACTCTAGATTAACCTGATGGCATATCCCCTTACCGGGGGGGATCACTGTCAAATTACGGAAGTTTTTTTGGGCCCACTTTAGGAATGTATAGCGCTCTCTATTTCGTGCCATTTCATATACACGATTTGTGTGTATCGAGGATTCTGATCCTGACTGATCAACAATTAGCGAATGGTCTATGACAAGATCTACTGGGCATTTGGGGGTAACATAGCTCGGGTCTCCTCCGTCTTGGGCTATAGCATCTCGTATCGCGGCTAAGTCGACCAAAGCAGGTATCCCGGTATAGTCCTGCATCAGCACTCTACTAGGATAGAAACTAAATTCTGATGAGTTACCATCGCTCTCGGAATCGGAAGACGTATTTTTAAAGAACAATGCTTCAATAATCCGAGATGACTCTTTTAAATCAGAGGTTTGCCGCATTACATTTTCAATAAGCACGCGCTTAGTAAAAGGGACTTTCGACAGGCTGGCTTGATACTCTTGGGCAAGTTTTTTTAATGACCAGTATTTATATTCGATGCCTTTTACATTCAGTGTTTTTTGATATGTTTGGCGCCATATTTTTTCGTTGGTAGGTATCATGATTTGTTTCCTTTCAATGATGGTTGACCTTTATAAAGGGAACCTCCTTGTCATAGAGTTGTTTTCTGGGACATTGTTATATTTCCCATATCCAAATAGCTTTAATCAGCTGAAAATCTGTAACCTGAAAGGATCAGAGTTAAAAGGCTTAAATGAAGAAAGAAGTTGGAATGGATTTTTGCCATCACACAACAATTAGACTCATTAAAAAAAGAAGGTAAAGCTTGTGCTTGCTAAGCGTTCAAGCGTACCTAGATGAGAGTCACATTTGTTGCTTGTGGGCCTTTATCACCAGGTTCAACTTCAAAACTTACTTTTTGGCCTTCCGACAGGGTCTTAAACCCATCAGAGGAAATCGAACGGAAATGGACAAAAATGTCCTCGCCATCACTATCTTTGGTGATAAAACCAAAGCCTTTAGTTTCGTTGAACCATTTTACTGATCCAGTTACTCTGTCAGACATATATACCTCGACTAATCTTATAGGGTAAAGCTCTGATAACTAGAGCTATTTCATAGTCACTCAAGAGGGCTATCGCAGAAGCTAAACGAAAAATTTCGAAAATAACTGTGAAAGAAAGCTTGTTTCATAATGAAAAAAATAACTCAAATTGGCGGAGCTACTTTAAGTATAAGCCTTAAATTGAAAATAGTTAGTTTAGTCTTCGGTCGTATTTTAATTTAGTTGTAAGGTTATGATTTTAAAAATATCAGTAAGTTTCTAACGCGTTAGTTAACAAAAAACGACTTCATACATCGTAGCATCTAGATAGATATTGATTTTATGTCGACTGTGGGCAAGTAGCCGAAGTTGCAACGAGCTGGTATTTGCGGTACTTTCAATAATTAGCAATTTACTAATTTAACTAGTGCTGTTACTCACTTTTTTCTATTTTATGCTGACTTATGTAGTATCATTGTCGCTTTCACAGCCAACATGGACGCGGTGTGAAATTCAGTTAACCATCAAAAATAGGATGATATGTGAGCAAGTTACCTAAATCGACACAAAAGCAGAAACAATTTGGTATTAATCCGAAAGGAAAAGGGATTAAGCGGATACCGGAAGAGTTGAAAACAATGGATGTTCGCAAACGAATAGAAGAGATTGAGGAACAAAAAAAGTGGGATAAGGAATGGGGTTTGTGAGCTCAAGAAACCTCTCTGAACTTATCAATACGACACTCCTAATATACTCTGGAAAACTGAGTAACTTGGACAGAGACATGCTTGCAGGTTTACTAGATCAACTTAACCGTGAACAAGCTTTGTCAGACAAACAAATTAAACTGTGTCAAAGGTTACTACGAAAAACTAATCAAGCCTGTGTATTTATTTACGACACTCCAAACGAACCATGATTGCTAGGCAACGTCAGCATTCGATGTTATCAACCCAGCCTTCATCAAACGTCAATCGACTCAGTACTTGGTCCATTAAATCTTTGATTTCAATTTGTTTAGTACCCTCTGGCGCATGATGCTCTGCTGAGCGCTTAGCGTTCGTTAGGCTTTTCATGAAGATAGCTTCACTATCCATTACGGCGTGTTTCGCGTTGAAGTAAGTGACCTGGTAGGTCGGCATAGTATTATTCCTTCTGTGGAGGCATGATGATGTGATGTTTTCAATATAGCACTTTTTCAGTTCCAGCGTTCGAACTGACTTGGCTTTCTAGGCTAAAATTGACTAGGCAATCCACTGATTATCAAGGAATATGAACGCAAAGCGTACATCGTATAATGGCTATTACCTCAGCCTTCCAAGATGATGATACGGGGTGATTCCCGCTGTACGCTCCAAATCCACAAACCTACGCGCACTATGATTGATATTTTTCATCGCCCACCATTGTTTAAGCAACTTAACGCCGCTCCCGCCATGATATGATGTCCACCCCATACGTGTCGTGGGTGCTGACGATGTTTAGAGATTATCTATTGAAGAGCACGGTCTTTCTATGGGTAAATATTGAGCATACCTTGAGGGGGTGATAACCAAAATACATCGTGCAACACGCATACTTTTTCTAATACGCAATAGTCTAAATAGAGTAAATCGCCTAACCAACTTTTGTCGGGTGGACGACACTTGTTACCAAGTGCCGTCTCCCTAAGAACCCAGCGTGCAACTTTCACTGCACTAGGCTCAAGCCTCCACAAAGGCATCGTTTGATACCCAGCAACTTATAAAG
>NZ_JARHUF010000042.1 GCF_029223195.1 Vibrio sp. CAU 1672
GAGTTTTACCCTGCCGGAGAGAAGAGAAAGAAGCTACCCAAGAGCAGTAAAGAAAAGGCCTAGTCGCTATGCGACTAGGCCTCCAAAAAAGCGTTAAGTTATCTTAACTTACATGCATTAAGCTTTATGCTGGCTTTTTTTATGGCTGCTTATGGCCAGTGGCAGCTAAAAATCAATAATTCTCATTGAGTTTTAAACTCTGTTTTCACTATAATGCGGGAAAATTGATCTAGCTCAAGGCGCCTATGCAATTATCTCTTGCCGGTTGGTGGCAAATTTCTCCACTGACTGATCTCTCTATTCCCCAAAATGACATCACGTTTCCTGCGCCGTTAAGTCAAGTACTGCCTGAGCAGTTGTCTGAAGCCGCTATCAGCCAGCAAGAATGGCACCTTATGCAAGATATTGAGGTGGATGAAGCCATGCTGGCGTATCCTGCGGTTGAGATGGTGCTGGGCGGGATCGATTATCACGCTGAGGTGCGTTTGAACGGGGTAGCGCTGTTCGATTGCGATGGTACGCAGAGTATCTACAAGCGGGATATCCGCCCCTACATGCAGTTAGGCCGCAATCGGTTTGAGATTTTGTTTCTTGAGGAAGAAGAGGATCTGCTTTTCGATGAAGATAAACCCGAATTGTGTTCGCTTGCTGAGACAGAGTACCAGAAAAGTGATGATCGCATCGGGGTGTGGCAGGCGCCGTATCTGCAGTTTATCCGCCATGTGCGGTTAGATCGTGTGGCGACAGAACAGATCTGGCACCACGGCGGGGGATGTGAATTTAGAGTGGATCTTTATTATCAGACCTTTGCTCCCGGCTTAGTGTCAGCTTCGGTGAAGTTTAACGGTATGACTTACTGCATTCCTATCGATGTGCGTGCCGATCACGCCAGTGTGCTGTTCCAGATCGACGCACCGAAGTATGCCGATCTGAACGATCCCGATCCCCGCGATTTCTATCAGTTAGCCGTAGAGTTAGACGGACAACACCAAGCGTTTTCTGTCGCGCTGAGTCAGGAGCTCTGTGTCAGCCATATGGTGTTATAGCGCCTTCAGCATTACCACTTCACATGCGTCATGCCCTGTTTGGCCAAGCGGGGCCGCTAAATGCTCAAAGCCGAGCTTTTCATACAAACCGATGGCTTCTTTCAGGCACTCGGTTGTTTCTAAATAGCACTGCTGATAACCGAGCTGTTTTGCCAGTTGCAAACTGAGCGCGACGATACGCTTGGCTAAACCATGCCCACGAGTCTGGGGCAAGAAGTACATCTTCTGTAGTTCACACACATCGGGCTCTCCGGCCAGAGGCGCAAAGCCTCCGCCACCGACGATCTCGCCCTGATACTCAATCACCCAATAAGCAGCGCCTTGCTGATCGTAGACCGAATACATGTCGTCGAGTGTCGGATCCGCCACCCCATAGCCTTTATCTGCGGTTAAGCCATACTCTGCCGAGACTCTACGGATCACTTCTGCCACTTGCGGGTTATCCGCTTTGCTGAGAGGACGCAGTACGAATTCATCCGCCTGGCAGACTCTGGTGAGCCCTTTCAGGTAGGTTTCTAATCCCAGCTTTAACTGCTCTTGCTCGTTTGCGTCGAGGTTGGCAAGTAGTTGTTCGAAAAAAGCATTTTGCTGTTGGTCGAGCTGCGACAGCGCTTGCTGACCTTGCGCGCTGAGCTCGACTAACTGGCTGCGTTTGTCATTTGGGTTTTCGATGCTCTCAACCAAGCCAAGCTTGGTAAGCCCTGTGACAGTGCGGCTCGCGTTGGATTTATCCACGTTAAGTTGCTGCGCCAGTTGATTGATGGTGAGCGGCTGCAGCTGGATTTCACCTAACGCATGGGCTTGCACCGGGGTGAGGGTAACCTCGCCGCATTGCTTATCCAGCATGCCAAGCAATCGCACCGCTTGACGCGAGTAGTGTCGGAGTTGACGAGCATTCATTATCACTTACCTCTAAAAAGTTGCGTAGCGCAATTAAATTAATTGCGCAGCGCAACTTTGTCAATGATAAATGTATCTTGGCTCATTCGGAGGCGCGTTAAGCCTGCTTGATTAAGCGTGTTGGTGCAGGCAGAATTGTGGTGCCTGGTTGCTGCCTGATTTACCTAACCATACTTTTTCATGGAAGTAGTAAGCCACGGTGTTCAAGCTTGGTTCCAGCATTGCCATGATCCCACCGACAAACACATCTCCAGTTAGCAAGTAAACCACGGTAAAGGCGACGCTAAAGTGCACGGTTGCAAAGCTGGCGGTTTTTAATTTGGTCATCCACTGACGAGCTTTAAGCGCCGGGACTTTTGCCCAAGCCTTTTCATGAAAGTAGAAAGCGACGGTGTTCACTGAAGGCTCAATCATGGCAATTAAACTACCAATTAGAATGTCGCCAGTAAGCACGTAAGCGACACTAAACGCGATAGTAAAATGGAGTGCGGCAAAGGTTAGTGTCTTTTTCATGATAATTACTCAATCGTTGTGTTGTTTCGACAGGTCTATTATTGAGAATTATTATCATTAAAGCTAATGGGCAGTTAGGATTAGTTTGATAGGCAAAAGCTATCAACTTGGCTAGGGAATGGTACTGAAATTAAGAGTTAAGAACCGCAGCTACAAAAAAGGTTGGTCACGAGGACCAACCTTTGTGATTCAGAGTGAGAAGGTTTAACTCTTCTCGTTCACTGAGGCTTAAAGTGCAGCGATGGTAGTCTTCTGCTCTTCCAGCTTAGCCAGTGTCTCTTTGTAGCCTTCAAGCTTCTCACGCTCTTTAGCAACCACTGCTTCAGGTGCTTTCGCGACGAAGCCTTCGTTACCCAGCTTGCCTTCGATACGCTTGATTTCGCCGTGGGTCTTCTTGATTTCGCCATCGAGACGCGCAAGTTCTGCGTCTTTGTCGATCAGACCCGCCATTGGGATCATCAGCTCAGACTTAGCAACCAGTGCTGTGGCACACGCTGGCGTTTCTTCGTCAGCAGCAAGTACGCGTACAGATTCTAGTTTTGCCAGAGACATCAGTACTTGTTTGTTTGCTTCCAGACGCGCTGCGTCTTCTGCGTTTGCAGCTTTCAGCATAACCTCAAGCGGCTTACCCGGGTTGATGTCGTACTCAGCACGCAGGTTACGGATGCTAGTGATGAACGCTTTCACCCATTCGATATCGTCTAGCGCTTCTTGGTTGAAGTTTGCTTCGTCGAATTGAGGCAGTGCTTGCAGCATGATAGTGCTTTCTGATGAATTAGTGCCTTCCACACCATCAATGATTGGCTTGATGCTTTGCCAGATAGTTTCAGTGATGTAAGGGATCACTGGGTGAGCCAGACGTAGAGTCTTCTCAAGAACCGTGATTAGTGTACGACGAGTACCACGTTGTTGCGCTTCAGTACCTTTCCATAGAACTGGTTTAGTTAGCTCCAGGTACCAGTCACAGAATTGGTTCCAGATGAATTCGTACAGCGTGTTAGACGCCATATCCAGACGGTAATTGTCGATATGGTTGTTGAACGCTTTCGCTGCTAGTTCAAACTGAGACTCGATCCACTTGTCCGCTAGTGAGTATTCAATCTCACCACCGTTGAAGCCACAATCCTGCTCTTCTGTGTTCATCATTACGTAACGGCTGGCGTTCCATAGTTTGTTACAGAAGTTACGGTAACCTTCAAGACGCTTCATATCCCAGTTGATATCGCGACCTGTTGATGCCATTGCTGCAAGTGTGAAACGCAGTGCGTCTGTACCGTATGCTTCGATACCGTTTTCAAACGTCTTACGAGTGTTCTTCTCGATCTTCTTCGCTAGCTGAGGCTGCATCATGTTGCCACAACGCTTCTCAACCAGAGACTCCAGGTCGATACCATCGATCATGTCGATTGGGTCAAGTACGTTACCTTTCGACTTCGACATCTTGTCGCCGTTTTCGTCACGGATCAGGCCAGTAACGTAAACTGTCTTAAATGGTACTTGTGGTTTGCCGTTTTCGTCTTTGACGAAGTGCATGGTCATCATGATCATGCGCGCAACCCAGAAGAAGATGATGTCGAAACCAGTAACCAGTACGTCTGAAGGGTGGAATACTTTCAGATCGTCGGTTTGCTCTGGCCAGCCTTGAGTACCGAACGTCCATAGTGCAGAAGAGAACCAGGTATCCAGTACGTCTTCGTCCTGGTGCAGTTCAATCACTGATTCCAGGTTGTTGTTCTTACGAACTTCTTCTTCGTCACGACCAACGTAAACATTGCCCTGGTTGTCGTACCAGGCTGGGATGCGGTGACCCCACCATAGCTGACGAGAGATACACCAGTCTTGAACGTCACGCATCCAAGAGAAGTACATGTTCTCGTATTGCTTAGGCACAAACTGGATGTCGCCGTTTTCTACTGCTTCAACCGCTGTTTTCGCCAGAGGCGCAGTACGTACGTACCATTGGTCAGTCAGCATTGGTTCGATGACCACGCCACCACGGTCGCCGTAAGGAACTTGTAGATCGTGATCTTTCACTTCTTCAAGCAGGCCTAGCTCGTCGAATTCAGCAACGATAGCTTTACGCGCCGCGAAACGCTCCATACCGTGGTACTTAGCTGGTAGCTCTGTGCTGTAAGTGTCGCTTGCTTCGCCGTTGGTGTTGAAGACTTCAGCCGCGTCACGGATGTTGGCGTCGAAAGTCAGAATGTTGATCATAGGTAGCTGGTGGCGCTTACCTACTTCGTAGTCGTTGAAGTCGTGCGCAGGTGTGATTTTCACACAGCCAGTGCCTTTTTCCATATCGGCGTGTTCATCGCCCACGATTGGGATGCGACGATCAACGACAGGCAGGATGATTTCTTTACCGATCAGATCTTTGTAACGAGGATCTTCTGGGTTAACCGCAACACCGGTATCGCCTAGCATGGTTTCTGGACGAGTGGTTGCAACAACGATGTAGTCTTTGCCATCTGCGGTTTTAACGCCATCTGCTAGCGGGTAGCGGAAGTGCCACATGTTGCCTTTGGTGTCTTTGTTCTCTACTTCCAGATCTGAAATCGCGGTGTGCAGCTTTGGATCCCAGTTAACCAGACGCTTGCCGCGGTAGATCAGGTCGTCTTCGTACAGACGTACGAACACTTCTTGCACGGCGTTAGACAGACCATCGTCCATTGTGAAGCGCTCACGATCCCAGTCTACCGATGCGCCAAGACGACGAAGCTGCTTAGTGATAGTGCCGCCAGACTCGCCTTTCCATTCCCAGATTTTGTCGATGAAAGCTTCACGACCGTAATCGTGTTTAGTTTTGCCTTCTTCTGCAGCGATCTTACGCTCAACAACCATCTGAGTGGCGATACCTGCGTGGTCAGTACCGACTTGCCAAAGGGTGTTTTTGCCCTTCATACGCTCACAACGGATAAGCGTATCCATGATCGTATCTTGGAACGCGTGGCCCATGTGCAGGCTACCAGTGACGTTCGGTGGCGGGATCATGATGCTGTATGATTCTTTAGTGGTGTCACCGTGTGGCTTGAAGTAGCCTTTCTCTTCCCAAGTCTGATACAGAGCTTGTTCGATTGAAGTTGGGTTGTATGTCTTTTCCATAGCGCTCTTTAATGGATACGTTGATGGTTGAAATCTAAGTCAATCTTTATAAGTGAACTCTCTGGGTGGAGAGCTTAACTATAAGGATTGACCGTTACGGGTATTGAATCTCGATCGTTTGTAGCTGATAGCCAGCCTGACGGTAGATTTTATACCTTTCTCTTGCGAGCTGTTTAGCTTTTTCTTCGCAAGGGACGAAGTCTACCACTTCGGCAAACTTGTTCGCAAAGGTTGTCTCATTTTCCTCCAAATTAATTACCAGTTGCCGGTTCCACGATGGCTTCACGCCGTTGTGGCCAATCTCAATACTGGTGGCGTATTTCGGCCCTTCGCCGACCAGGTTATGGGCAATAAACTGCTCTGGTTCGACTTGCCAGAACAGTTCGGCTAACTGCTCGGCATCGCTTTTAGCATTGCCATTGATGTACACCTTGGCCCCTTGTCTGGCAAAGTGTTGCGCCAAAAAGACCACATAGTGCTGTAAGCCTTGCGGCTCAGCTTGCGGGCTGTCTGGCCTGACAATGTAAAATGTTGCGTTGCTCATCATGAACTCTCTCGGTGCCGGATTGCTGTTCACGTTAACCTAAAAGCGTGAACAAGACTACGGCGCGTAAAACTTGAGATATTAAAAAAGGGCCTTGCGGCCCTTTTCGTTTACTCAGAAATTATTCTTCTGACTCTTGGCCGCTGCGGTTCAAAAGGAATTGGACGAGCATTGAGACAGGACGGCCGGTTGAGCCTTTTGCTGCGCCAGACTTCCACGCAGTACCTGCGACATCAATATGTGCCCAGTTGTACTTTTTGGCAAATTTCGACAGGAAACAGCCAGCGGTAATGGTTCCGCCAGGGCGGCCGCCAATGTTTGCCATATCGGCAAACGGGCTCTTTAACTGTTCGTGGTATTCATCAGCCATCGGCAGACGCCACGCGCGGTCACTGGCTTGCTCTGATGCGTTGATCAGTTCATGAGCCAGAGGGTTGTGGTTGGCCAGCACACCACTGATATGGTGGCCTAACGCAATTACACAGGCACCGGTCAGCGTTGCCACGTCAACCACACAGTCTGGTTCGAAGCGTTCAACGTAAGTCAGCGCATCACACAGCACCAGACGACCTTCTGCATCGGTGTTAAGCACTTCTACCGTCTGGCCTGACATGGTGGTCAGAATGTCGCCCGGGCGGTAAGCATTGCTACCCGGCATATTTTCACAGCCAGCCAGTATGCCGATGACGTTAATTGGCAGGTTCAGCTTCGCCAGTGCTTTCATGGTGCCGAAAACTGAGGCTGCACCGCACATGTCGTACTTCATCTCGTCCATGGCTTCGCCCGGCTTGAGTGAGATACCACCTGAGTCGAACGTCAGGCCTTTACCGACCAAAACAATCGGTTTGGCTTCGGATTCCGGATTACCTTTGTATTCGATAACCGACATCATCGATTCATTTTTTGAGCCGCGGCCGACAGCAAGGTAGGAGGTCATGCCCAGCTTTTCCATCTCCTGCTCACCAATGATCTTGGTGGTGACGGTTTCGTAATCATCTGCCAGGCGGCGCGCCTGAGAAGCCAGGTATGCAGGGTTAGCCACGTTTGGTGGCATGTTGCCCAGATCTTTGGACGCTTTGACACCCGAGGCAATCGCCAGACCGTGGGTAATGGCTTTTTCACCCAGGCTCAGTTCACGGCGGGTTGGTACGTTGAATACCAGTTTACGCAGCGGACGACGCGTTTCAGGCTTTACGCTTTTGAATTGATTGAAGGTGTACAGGCCGTCTTTGGTTGCTTCAACTGCCTGACGGACTTTCCAGTAGGTGTCGCGACCTTTTACATGCAGCTCAGTGAGGAAACACACCGCCTCCATTGAGCCGGTTTCGTTTAGTGTACTGATGGTTTTCTGAATGATCTCTTTATACTGGCGTTCGCCAAGTTCTCGTTCTTTACCACAACCAACCAGCAGAACACGTTCTGACAGCACTCCCGGTACCTGATGCAGCAACAGCATTTGACCAGGCTTACCTTCTAAATCACCACGGCGAAGTAATGAACTGATGTAGCCGTCACTGATTTTATCTAGTTGCTCGGCTACAGGAGAAAGGCGACGTGGTTCAAACACGCCAACAACGATACAAGCACTACGTTGTTTCTCTGGGCTGCCACTTTTTACACTGAACTCCATGCGTACTCCTACATCCTGAAGACAAATTGCTCTAAATGTTAGATAATGATCGCTTACTTGTTGAATACTAGTCTAGGTCTGACCTTTAGACAGGATAAAGCAGCTAACATCTAGTTTATAAGTTTTAAAAAAATAAAAGGTTCAACGGGAAACTATAGTGATTCGACCAAAAAAACAAGTTTTGTATAGGTAATTTCAGCGTGATTATTGTTAGATATTTGATCCGCGAAACACTCAAGAGTCAATTTGCGATCTTTTTCGTACTTTTTCTGGTGTTTTTAAGCCAAAAATTTATCAGTGTGCTTGCTGACGCTTCCGACGGCGATATTCCCGCCGGATTGATATTTTCTATCGTTGGGCTAAATATGCCGGCGATGGGCTTACTGATGCTGCCATTGAGTCTGTATATCGGGATCCTGATCACTTTTGGCCGTCTTTATGCCGAAAGTGAAATTGTAGTAATGAATGCCACCGGCATCGGCAACAAGTTCCTGGTTCAGGCTGCCTTGTATCTGGCGTTAATTACTTCGGGAGTCGCAGCGTTCAATACTTTGTGGTTATCGCCCTGGTCGCAAGACAGGGTGGAGCAGTTACTTGAGCAGGTGGCGGCGGAAAACAGTGTCGATTTACTGAAAAAAGGCCAGTTTCAGGGGACACCGGACGGTTCGTCGGTGGTGTTCATTGATGACATTCAGGACAGTACATTAAAAAATGTGTTTGTAGCACAGATGCGCCCGCGTGATTCGATCCTACCCAGCGTGATGTTTTCCTCTTCCGGAGATGTGAAAGAGCTCTCGGATGGCCGGCAGATCATTACCATGCAAAATGGTACCCGCTATGAAGGGGTACCGACCCGGGTGGAATACATGATCACTAAGTTTGAACAATACGAGGGGGTGATTGGCCAGCGCGAGGTGAAACACAAAGGCCGTGACTGGGAGGCGTATCCGACCATCGATTTGATTGGCCACCCGAGCGCGGAAGCGCAGGCGGAACTGCAGTGGCGTATTTCTCTGTTTGTCTGTATTCCGCTGCTGACCATGCTGGTGATCCCGCTGTCGGCGGTGAACCCGCGTCAGGGCCGTTTTGCCAAAATGGGGCCGGCAATCCTCATTTACCTGGCGTACTTTCTCGCCATCAGTGCGACCAAGTCTGCCCTGGAAGACGGGGCAATACCGGTGGCAGTAGGCATGTGGCCAATCAACGCGATGCTGCTTATCGTTGCGGTCATGGCGAATATGATGGACAGTGTTCCGGTGAGAAAAATCAAAGAAAAACTGCGTAAGAAGAGGCTCGCGTAAGCTGTGTTTAAAATCTTAGACCTTTATATCGGTAGAACCATCATTTCTACTTCAGCTTTAGTGCTGGCCACTTTTGTCGGGCTTTCCGGCATCATCAAGTACGTTGAGCAGCTGCGCAAAGTCGGCCGCGGGGCGTATGATCTGATGCATGCGCTGTATTTTGTAGTGTTGAGTATTCCGCGTGACATCGAAATGTTCTTCCCGATGGCCGCCTTGCTGGGCGCGCTGATTGGCCTGGGGATGTTAGCATCAAGCTCCGAGCTGGTGGTGATGCAGGCGGCGGGTTTTTCCAAGCTGGATATCGGCTTGTCAGTATTGAAAACTGCCGTACCATTAATGCTGATCGTGATGACGCTGGGCCAGTGGGGCGCGCCGGAAGCACAAAAGATGGCTCGGGATCTGCGCGCGTTTGCCTTATCCGGCGGGAGCATTGTTTCGGTCCGGGCCGGTGTCTGGGCACGTGATGGCAGTGATTTTATTTTTATTGGTAAGGTCGAAGACGATAAACTCTACGCGCTGAATATGTGGCGGTTTGATGACGACAAGAACCTGCAGTCGGTGATTTTTGCCGAAGAAGTGGATTACCAGCAAGACAATCACTGGCTGATGCGAAACGTGCAGATCACCGATATGCAGAATGACAGCGTGATCGCCAAATATGAGCTGGAGCAGCAAGTATGGGACACCTCTTTGGCCCCCGACAAGCTCGCAGTGGTGACGGTCAAGCCTGAAGAGCTCTCGTTAAGTGGCCTGTATGATTATGTGACATATCTGAAAGCCTCTGAGCAAGATGCCTCCCGTTACGAGCTGGCCTTCTGGCGTAAGCTGAGCCAGCCAGTTTCGATTGCGGTAATGATGCTGATGGCACTGTCATTTGTGTTTGGCCCGCTGCGCAGTGTCACCATGGGGGCACGGGTGCTGTCCGGGGTGGTGGCCGGTTTTACCTTCTACATTTCCAGTGAGTTTTTTGGCCCGCTGACTCTGGTTTATGGCATTCCCCCGGTCTTCGGGGCGGTTGCGCCAAGCCTGGTGTTCCTGGTGATTGCCGTAGCGCTGCTGCGCAGAAAGCTATAAAGGCTAAAAGAGCATAAAAAAGAAAAAGGGTTGTCATATAACAACCCTTTTTTTGTGGGTGCCTATTTGGCTTTAGGCAGCACCACCACTTCGGTTTTGGCCCAGATATCATGGAAGCCACGCTTTTTCGGGTCTAACAGCACGGCAAAATTGGCCAGTCCAAATCCGGAGGTGGCCAGACGGATCAGCGCTTGGGTCACCGTGATCGGTCCGCCATCTTCAGCATTGCGTACCTGCAACTTCCAGGCTCGCATGCCCAATGTTTGCCCGGCCCGGGTCCAGAAATAAACAAAGAAGTAAATCCATACTACTGCCAGATATAAAGTAAACAGCGGGCTCCAAAGTGGATGTTTACCTAACATATCGGCCGCATCGGTATATTCTCCGTAGCTGAGTAAGCCGGCGGCATTGAGCGCAAACACCACCGCCATGACGATACCGGCCGCCATCATTTCGATCGCGATCACGATCAGGGTGTCATAAATCAAAGCCGCGAGGCGGCGGAACAAACCGGCGGGTGGAAGAGGAGTTGAAGTCGTCATGTCAGTATCACTTACCAGAAAAATTTTGCGTCAGGATATCGATTCCCTTCTCTGCTGAAAAGAGACTTGGCGCACAGCCTGCTTATTTATGGCGAAATTATCAGCAAACAGTCGTTATTTAAGGTTTTTCTGCTTGCGCAGGGCAATAGCTTACGTATAATGCCAACCATCAAAGGGCAGCTGCCCAGAGATGCCGGTGTGGTGAAATTGGTATACACGACGGATTCAAAATCCGTTGCCTTCGGGCGTGGCGGTTCAAGTCCGCCCACCGGTACCATACATAGAAAGGTCGCTTTTATAGCGGCCTTTCGTCGTTTTAGGCTCTTGAAAATGTTCGACTTTTCAGGTGCTTACCTCAATACTCCCTTTCTTGTTATCGACGCTTTTCTCGCACCATTGACCTTCCTTTATTAGCACTAAAATTTCTCCCATGGTCCATATATGGTTCATCGCATGACGATTCTGTGCGCAAGGGAATCCTAGTAAATCCGACAAATGCTAAAAGCTGCCATCTCGCAAGCCAGTATTAACAAGGGCTCTGAGCTACCAGAACCATGGTACGACCATGGTACGACCATGGTGACTTTACGGTGCTATGAGGTTATGATCCGCACCAGCAGTTTTGGACACCGAGTTAAGTGAGTACAATCACTAACGAGGTGAAGCATGACAAGCAAGAAAAAACGTATTATCCATTCTCCTGAATTTAAAGCAGAAGCACTGAAGC
>NZ_JARHUF010000043.1 GCF_029223195.1 Vibrio sp. CAU 1672
CGCGAGACGAGATGCGCCAAGCGATCTTCGAATACATAGAGGTTGATTATAATCGGACGAGAAGGCACAGTGCTCTTGGGTATCTAAGCCCAGTTAACTTTGAACAACAAAATGTCGCTTAATAATGAAGTGTCCAGTCTGGCAGGAGCAGATCAAGTTAACACTTGACTTAGTCTTCATCTAGTCTTGGAAGAGTTATGTCTGCTGGTGTTTCGATAATTGCAGTGACAACATGGCTTCGTTCCGTTATGCATAACTCAACAGGCAGTGTATTTCCATCAACTCGACGAGCGTCCACCTGTAGCCATGAGCCCATTGCTTTTTTGGTGCTTTTTTTATTCCATCGCTCCCATCCCGCATTGTGTCGCTCGCGATGCTTAAACGGTATAATTTCGATAACTGGCTTACCGATCAATTCTTTAATTTCCCACCCTAATATTTTTGTAACATCACCTTCGAGCTCTACAATTTTACCATCAGTATCGGAGGTAATTGTCATTCTTAATCTAACCATGGAATTTCCTCATAAGACATTGTTAGTGCATATACGTTTTTCACCGCTGAACGTATTGCTGATTCAATCCACCTGCGATGTTTTCGATCATAGGTTTCGCCGGCAAACCAAACTCGCCCAACCGGTTGCAATAATCTCTGATAATGTTTGCTGGTCATCTGATGCGGCTGAAATAATCCTCCTACTCCACCAGCATGCTGATCATTTCCCCAGTCATGCGCTACTCCTCCCTCAAAATATTGATGTGCCTCTGGATAAATTGAAACCACATCGTCAAGTACTCTCAAAATTCGCTCTTCCGGCGATAAAGACGCCATTACCATAGCATCTGCTTCCCAAGTATAAGAGCCAATAATTTGTCCTCGCTCACCACTTCCTTGCCCAGCTACTGTAAATACAATATTTCGACTCGGTAAGTCTGTAATACACATTCCCCCATTAGTTCCAATTCTATCTTCCCACCATCGTTTGGAAAATTGCAGGAAAACCTTTGCTGCCCTACCGGCATAGGCTGATCTCACCGCTTCACGTTTAGGCCCATCCATACCTTCTATTTTGATATGCCGTAAGACTATTGGTGGTGGAGTCATCACTACAGCGTCTGCCTTATAAGTATGTTCTTTACCTCCTATTAACACCGATACCTCTGCCTTGGAGATTGTTTGTTTTACTTCCGTGACCCTTGCGCCATATTGAATGAGGCTAGATAACGGTTCTGCCATCCGATCGCACAGAGTACCAGCGCTTTCCTTAAGGTATGTCAACTTACTACCAAAAGCATCCTCTCGAACATACATGGCCCACTCGGCAAAATTAAATGCCATACGCCCTTCTATATTGTTTAATAACGCTATTGCGGCGATCTCTGAATCAGTCAGATTTTGTTCGACAAGATAGTCTCGAATGGAATAGCCGTCATACTGATTAATAAACGCGTAATATGCTTCATCTTCATCTTTTATGTCATCAAACACCTTGAATGCTGGTGCCATCGTTTTTTCCATTAGCTCAGAGAATGACTGTTCCACATCAAACCCCATATCCCTCAACGTCACACTATTGATTTCACTCGTGCGACCATTCAAGTTGACTTCTTTATATGATAGGGGGAAGGGCAGAACTGTCATGCCATACTGCTTAAAAAGAGTATGTGCATGGATGTGACCTGGTGCATAACGCATACCACCTAGCTCTGCATAACGGCCATCAGGATAAAAATGAGTATAAAGTCGTCCGCCATTTCGTTGTTGGGATTCAAATATCCTCACATAATGTCCGGCATCCTTAAGAAGGTTGGCCGCTGTTAAACCAGCTATACCAGCGCCAACGATAATTACGTCCTGCTTTGAACTGGCAGGCAAGCCTTTGCGCAGAATCTCGACGGTATTCAATCCATCGATAGAACTCGTCATAATTTAGGCCTCCAGAGAGATAACATTAATTCGATTATGGTTGTCAATTTTAATTAGTCACTATTTGTTAAACTGAGCATAGGTGAAACAGCCAACCAATCACGCATTTTGTTTGTTAATTATTGGTGGGATATTTATGAATTGCCAATGATTTTCTAGATAATTTAGAATGGACACTGTTCAGTAAATGAGCAAGAAAAAGTGGAGTGGCCCGTATTTCATTGGTACCCTGATGCCTCAAAATGAGGCGATTCAACTTACTTCAGGTGAGAGGCGCTATTTTAGGACTCTATCACCAAGTCTGAGCGTGCCAATTCATCACAGAAAGGGGACTTTGTTTTCTAAATCGAACTAACAAAAAACTTGATTGTTTAAGTATTAGCCAAAATACTGTGTTTCAGGCATACCTAGCCTAGTCAGCTTATTTAATGCTTTGATCATGACGGAAGCTTCCCCTACTTGAGCATTGTAATTTCTCATGCTCAAGCTGCCGCCGAGTAACTGCTTTATCCGATGCATGGCGGTTTCAGAGATGGAACGACGATGGTAGCCATAACGTTTCTTCCATTTTTTATTTGAGCCGTGAAGTTTTTGAAAACTCACTGCCAAATTACGTGGATGTCCTTGTTCCCAGTAGGCTGCACCGTCACGTGGAGGAATAAGGCTAAAGGCCTGTTTACGGCGGATAACTGTATGGCACTCTCGCGTATCATAGGCACCATCTCCTGAAATCGTATGGATTTTTCGATGAGTTTGCTTCAGAGAATTTGGCAACACTTCAGCATCGGTCACATTCGATAAACTGAGCTCAGCGGCAATAATCTCGTGGGTATGAGTGTCAACGGCAATATGCAATTTGCGCCAAACTCGGCGTTTGCCATCCGTATCATGCTTCTTCACTTTCCATTCTCCTTCGCCATACACCTTTAGCCCTGTGGCATCGATAGCTAAGTGCTGAATGGTGCCCCGAGGCTTGGTTTTGAAGGTGATTTTAACCATCTTAGCACGTTTGCTGATACAGGTGTAATGTGGGCAAGATAACGGCACGTTTGCCAGTTTAAACACGGAATTAATAAAGCCTTGCAGGGCTCGCAGTGGCATAGAAAAAATACGCTTTACCATGAGTGCGGTGGTGATAGCTAAATCACTAAACACATGCGGCCGACCTTTTTTACCTGGTTCAGTTGTGGCTTTCCAAGTGGCGATGCGATGGCTTCCTCATCAATCCAGAAGGTTAGCGAGCCACGGTTAATCAAGGCTTGATTGTACTGTTTCCAGTTGGTTGTTTTATAGCGAGGCTTTGGCACGATTGATTCATAAGTCTGTGAATGATGCCGATCTGATCATTCGCTACAGATTTAGTTCAATCGATTTAGGAAACAAAGCCCGCTAAAGGGATTAATTTCAAACACTTAGTTACTTCTTATAACTTGCTTCTGTCTAAAAGCGAGTTTGAGCAGCATTTCACATCTGTGCTCGACGTTTGTAAAAAAGATCCAATGAAATCCTATTTTATGGTCCTTGATATCCAAAAAAATCCTCTTAAATGCAATTGATTACAAGTGCTTAAGAGGAATTCAAAATCCGTTGCCTTCGGGCGTGGCGGTTCAAGTCCACCCACCGGTGCCATATTCTATATAGCAAAGCCTCGACTCATGTCGGGGCTTTGTTGTATCTGGGGTTTGTGAATTCCAATCCAGCGTGGCGTCAGGAGTGCCTGCCCAGTCAAGTCCGCCCACCGGTAGCATACATAGAAAGGTCGCTTTTATAGCGGCCTTTCGTCGTTTTAGGTGTTGGACAAGTGCAATCGAAGTTTCTTCAGCGTTGCCTTCTTGGTGGCGGCAGGAATGCCTGTCCAATCAGTCCGCCCACCGGTACCATACATAGAAAGGTCGCTTTTATATCGGCTTTTCGTCGTTTTGGGCGTTGGACAAGTGCAATCGAAGTTTCTTCAGCGTTGCCTTCGCGGTGGCGGCAGGAATGTCTGTCCAATCAGTCCGCTTACCGGTACCATAATTCATATAACAAAGCCTCGACATAAGTCGGGGCTTTGTTGTTTCTAGGCTAATCAGAAGCTTACCTCAGTTTTCCTTTCTTGTTATCGACGCTTTCTCCGGTGCATTACCGTCAAAGCGTGCGTAAGATCAGTTAGTATTCCTGTTTCAGTTAACTCGTCGCTGGCGTTCCCGCGGTATGGGGCCAGAAAGATGATCTGGTGTGAGTGCATTTAACGGCGCTGACACATTGTCAGCTTCTGCATTGGTTTTGAGCTTTGATGTAATTAATCCGGTTTTTGACGCATTTCTACAATACGAAGACAGGTTCGGTAATTAATATTCCAGCCATCGTTTAGTTGGAGGATTAAAATGTCTGGTGTATTTAAAGCAGCCTTTATTTTTGTAGCGCCTGAAGCTCAACCATCAATGCACTCATCTTGGGTTAAAACCAAACAAGTTGAGGTCAAAACCGTTGCAGCTGTTGACTATCAACAGGCCTGTGAGTTAGCTGAGTCGCTGGTAGGTGAAGGCATTCAGGCCATCGAGCTTTGTGCAGGGTTTGGCCATATTGGTGTTGCTGAAGTAGTTAAAGCGGTTGATGGAAGGGTGCCGGTTGGTGTTGTTCGTTTTGATAAGCACCCTTGTCTTAACTTCGCTAGTGGCGATGAACTGTTTCTTGCTAATGATAGATAGTCAGCTTTCCTGCTGTGGGTATGTTATCTTCCTGACATGATTACAAAAATGTTAAGGCCTGCCGCGCCGTTAAGCGATTATATCGCGCAGTTTTGGTTATGGCAGTGTGACTCTCCGCTCGCTATACCTGATATTTTCCCCGGTACCGGGGTGGAGATGCTGTTCAACTTCGGCGATCCGGTGATGATCGAATCGCCTCAGTTAGGTCGTTTAGAAACATATCAAGGGCTGCTGATCTGTCCGAGGAAAACTTTGTTTCGCCTAAGAGCGACAGGCAAGACAAAAATCGTCTCAGTGCGGTTTCGTTCCGCCGGGTTTTACCGGCTATTTGCTATTCCCCTGACCGAAATTGCGGATCGTATTGTCGATACGCGTGATATTATTTTGCCTGATGGTATCCATTCTTTAGCTTTTGCTGAAACCGATACGGCAATGCTTGCAGTGATTGAAAGGCTAATGTTGGAAAGGCTGAATGCGAACACTCACTTACTTAGTGGTATGGAGTGGGCTATCGATCAGATCTACTATCGGCGTTGCCCCAATATTATCAGGGACGTGAAGCAAAACCTCGGCGTGAGCGAGAGAACATTTCAAAGAAAGTTCAAAATGATAACGGGGAGCAACGCGAAATATTTTGAGCGGACTGCCCGTTTTCAATCTTGTTTGAGAAGTCTGCTCGATGAACCGGTAGCTGACTACAAAGATACCATTTATATGAATGGCTACTACGACCAGTCTCATTTTATTAAGGACTTTAATGCATTTACCGGGGTGACCCCAGGTAAGTTCTTGACGGAAGAAAATTATAAGTTAAATCACTACACTCATGCTTTCTACAATAACCGTCTACAGTGTCAAGGCTCTACCTTTAGTCAGGGGGCGGCAGGCCATAACCTCATTGCTTGACGTTCTTTCCCTCAATTATCTATAGACTCTGAACATCACAACAGAGCTGATTCATCCTAATAAAAGTGGGTGGTCGTTCGTTATGCTGTTGAGTGCTAGCTGGATAAATACTGGTTTCCTTAGTGAATGCTATCAGAGGGTTGCGAAAGTGTTCGGCTAAGCTATTTTGTGTTACGTCTATGCCTATAAATGCTTAATATGTGTCAATACACACATTTGGTGGAGGCGCGTCTGAGGTAAAGTGACGCTTTTTCAGGAGAGACCAAATGTCAGAGAAACAGTTATTTGCGCTTGCAGAGGCTTTTAGTCAGCTGCCCGAAGTGGAGGCGGTGGTTCTGGGGGGATCGCGTGCCAACAGTACCCAGGATGAGTTGTCAGACTATGATCTGTATGTTTATCAGAGCCAGCCAATCAGCCGGGATGTTCGTCAACAGATCACCGAGCGTTACTGCTCGTATGTGGAGTTGGCCAACCAGTACTGGGAAGAAGAAGACGATGCGGTGTTGCACGGTGGTACTGTGGTAGAGGTGATATACCGGCAGTTGGCCGAGTTTACCCAGACCATCGATAATATTGTCACCCGTTGCCAGGCCTCGACCGGTTACAGCACCTGCTTTTGGTATAGCTTATTGCATGGCCGTGTCCTTTATGAGAAAGATGAATGTTTTTCTCGGCTGCAACATCGATACGATGTTACCTATCCGGCTTCGTTGCGTCAGGCCATCATCGATAAGAACCTCCCACTGTTGCTTAACGTGATTCCTGCTTATCCTGACCAAATCAAAAAGGCGATCCAGCGCGGTGACCGATTGAGTGTCCAGCATCGTGTAACCGCATACCTGGAGAGCTACTTTGATGTGTTGTTTGCGTTGAATGGCTTACCACACCCGGGAGAAAAACGCCTGTGTCAGTATGCGCAGCAGCACTGCCGGTCGCTTCCGGATGGCTTTGAGCAGCATATTGACCGGTTATTATCGCCTGCAACAGATCAGGAGTTACTTGAGACAGTGAGGGAAATGTCTGAACAGCTTGAAGCGTTAGTTAAGCGAGAGATGTGATAACAAAAGCTGGTGGTTTGATAGTGCTCACCGGGCGCAGGGCATTTGTTGGCTGGTGGGCATCGAAATATCGCGTGTATCACGGGACCATCACATCGATATAATAGTCGATTAAGAAAACTCGGCTATATAGACGCACTAGAAGCTGCAGGTATCGGGGCTAATGAGAGTTGGTGTGAAGAAGGGAATTACGGCCGGCAAAGCGGCTATGATGCGATGGCAGCAATTTATCAAAGGCATCCTGAAGTCACGGCGGTATTCTCTTGCAGTGAGGAGATGACAGTAGGGGCTATGCAGTATCTGCATGAGTATGAGATACCGGTTCCTGAGCAAATCTCACTGGTGAGTTTTGACAGCGTCGATTTGTGTGAAAGCATCTACCCCACGGTTTCTGCCGTTCATTTCCCAATTAGTGATATGGCAAGGGCCGCAGTCCAAACCTTAATCAGCTTGATTAAAACTCAAGAGCCCACAACTAAATCGCTGTTTGAAGTAGAGCTCAAGCTTCGCAATGCCGATCGTGCTCTATAGCGGAGTATGAGTATCAACGACTTACATCTATGGCATGTGGCAGTTTGTTGATGGCAAGCACATAGGCGCTTGATACATCCTCCTTATTAGTGAATTCATTCACAGAATCGACTACTATTACTGGTTCAGAAAGAAAACCTAATCAGTAGTGGAAAAGTGGCAGCTATTAAAATTACAGTGGACCGTCTTCAACCTGGTTTGCACATTCGCCTACCGCTTAAGTGGAATGACCATCCATTTTTACTCAATAGTTTTAAAATCAAAGATCAAGCTCAGGTTCAGATGATTCGCCATCTTGGAGTCTCCTTCGTCTATTTAAATCCAGAGCAAAGTGATACCCAGCCGCTTCCGGTCTCCAGTCAGCCAGCGGACACATTAGAAGAAAATCAAGAACAGGCGATAGATCTGGAAACGCAGAAGCTGTGGCAGGAGAAGCAAAAGCGGATAGAAAAGTTGAGTGCTTATCGTCGTCGGGTCATTCAGTGTGAAAAAGAATTTGAACGCTCACTGGCACGCATGCGTGCGGTGATGACAAAAATCCGTAACCGACCAACCGCAGCAGTAGAAGAAGCAACGTTACTGATTGATGATATTGTCGAGAAGCTATTGTGTGATGACAATGTCACACTGCATTTGATGAACGGCAAAAACGATTATGAGGATGTCTATTTTCATTCACTGAATGTGGCCGTGATTGCATTGATGATTGGTAAAGCTAAAGGCTATAGCGTAGAGCAGTTAAAGGAAGTCTCCTTCGCTGCCCTTTTTCATGATATGGGGAAAATAAAAATTCCTACCGCAATCCTCAGAAAGCAGACGCCATTAACAGAGCCAGAAAAAAACTACTTGAAATTGCATACCAAATACGGATTGGATTTGGCTCGCCATATCGAAAATTTTCCTGAACGTACCAAAAAGGTGATTGCTCAACACCATGAACTGGCTGATGGCAGCGGATATCCTGAAGGGTTAAAAGGCAATGAAATTGACGAGCTTACACAAGTAGTTATTGTTGCTAACGCTTTTGACAATTTATGTCATACATCGGTCCTGGCGGAGCAAAAGATCCCTTATACAGCGCTCTCCCACTTATATAAGAACTGTAAGCACCTTTATAATGAAGAGAACCTTGCCATCTTGATTAAGTTCATGGGAGTGTTTCCTCCTGGTACCGTTGTGCAGTTGTCCAATAATATGGTTGGGCTGGTGATTTCAGTAAACTCCGCTAATTTGCTCTATCCGAACGTACTCATTTATGACCCTACGGTTCCAAGGACTCAAGCGCCGATTATCGATCTGGCTTCTAAAGACCTCAAGATTGTCAATGCGGTTCATCCGACAAAGTTACCGGACAATATTAGAGAGTACTTAAACCCCAGAGCGCGAATATCCTATTTTTTTGATAGTGATGAGTAATTATCCACAGCTTGTTGTGAGTAAGTTGTGTGAATTGACTGGGTAATATCTGGGTAAAACAGGCTCTGTATGGAAAGTGTTCGTTTGGCGCGTTTTTGGTAAAAAAAGTCTGTTTTTGACTTGCCAAAACAATCAGCCTCCCTATAATGCGCATCCACCGACACGGCAGACGCGATAAGGCTTCCGCTGAGTTGGCGAGGTGAAAAGCTTCTGAGAAAATTAATTGAAAAAAGTGTTTGACACTTTCAGTTATCTCGCTA
>NZ_JARHUF010000044.1 GCF_029223195.1 Vibrio sp. CAU 1672
GACAGTGATTCCGGAGTTAGTGGAAAAATGGACTGGTTTATCCCGGAAATGGTGTCCGGATTAAAACGGAATGGGTGTCCGGACAATCCCGGAATCGGTGGCTGGATTGCTCCGGAATACGCATTTATGGCCTTTCAAGGTTTCAATTTATGGTATTGGAAGATACAAGTTCATCAAGATAGGCTAACAGAATTAAAAGTAGATGAATTAGAAAAAAGCTTATAACAAACAATTTAAGAGTGATTCGGCACGCGTGGCATTTTTACTATGCGTTGTGTTAAGTGATTAAGGCGATATGCGGCAACTTCGGTATTGCGTGCCTCACACCTTAATTGGGCGTTATGTGTAAAGGAA
The DNA here is from genome assembly GCF_029223195.1 of Vibrio sp. CAU 1672. Lineage (GTDB taxonomy): Bacteria > Pseudomonadota > Gammaproteobacteria > Enterobacterales > Vibrionaceae > Vibrio. The sequence continues at coordinate 355 of NZ_JARHUF010000044.1, forward strand.
TCTATGACAAAATTCATCAATCTTTTCTTGTGTCTACTTTCTCTAAACTGTCTTGCTGCTGAGCCGATAAAAGAATGGAACGAACTCAATGAAATGTATGCAAGACAGATGGAAAATGGTCTATATCTAGAAGCTGTTGATACATCGCTAAAACTCAATAATTTAGAGCCAACAGATACCACAGTGTTGTTGTATATAGTTTACTCGCATACAAAAGCTGGCTTATCCGTTCCAATTTGGGTTTTGGCTGAGCCATGGCCTAATAAATCGGTTAAGGACCGCATGAACAGACTTATTGCTGAATCAATAGGTTCAAACACATAACAAGGCGTTTAAGAGGGATTCATGCCGCGTGGCATTTTTGGTATGCGGAGAGTTTTGGTGGTGAAAGTGGTCTGCGGAAAGCCGGTTTAGGCGGCATTCACCCCTTAACGCAGCGTTATGTTTACTCGTATTTCAAGGGCTTAAAGGTCTTAGGCTCTAGTTCTTTGTCCCTCTGGAAGTTCGTCCCTAGTAGACTCAGCAAATCCGCATTATCGGTCTGAGTTCTTGAATCACTCAGGCCGTAAAACATGCCAATATTCGTGGGTTGCTTCATTGTCAGGTCGTGGCGGTCGGTTTCGGGTTTAACTGGCTCAAAGGCGCTTTTAAGTTCTTAGCCAATTAGCATCTCGGCTTGGCAGTTGTCTCGGCAATTTGCCATTATTTTGCGCTTTGGTTGGAAAGAAAGGGCGCTTGTTGTGGCTTAGTCGAGTTGCCTCATTGGGCAGGGAAGTGGACTTACTTGTTTTAGGTTGGTCGCCTTTGGTAGTCAAGCTTATTCCTACCTTGTGGATTCGTTCGGAAACTTGTCAGAAATAGCAGTTCTTTCTCAAGCAAATCATGCAGTTGTGGATAAACATAACAAAGCATTCAAGAGGGATTCTCAACGCTTGGCATTTTTGGTTTGAGTCAGCTTTAGTGATTAGGGCACAATATTCTGGTTAAGTGGTAGCGTTACTCACTACTTAATTGGGCGTTAGATTAAAGGAGTTACATTTGACTAAACAACAGAAAGTTAAGCATCATTTTTTGCCTGAAGTGTATCTAAAAGGCTTCACGCCCGAGGGCGATGATAAGTTGTTTGTTCTGAGGAAGCCGTACGGAAAAATTAGTCAAATGCACCCTGCTCAGATGATGTATAAGAAGCATCTATACACTGTCAAAGGGTTCGATAATCCTCAAATGATCGAAGATTTTTACCAAGAAGTTGAAAGCGAGCTTTCAAGTGCATTTGAGATCGCTATCTCTCTTAGGAATAATCCGAGCGAATATGTAGCTCTAAAACAAAAAGCATCATTTCATCAACTAATTAAGTCTATTATAGCTTTTCAGTTCTGGCGTTCCCCAACACATGAAGCACTAGCTAATGAAATGTCCGAGATGCTGCCATCAATTTTTCATAGCTTGCCAAATGAAGTTGGTAAAACAATTGGACTCAATGCGCATTTTATTGATTATCTGTATCAAAACAGGGGGGATGAATCGCATCGAAAACTAATACAGAATATGGTTCTACCGCTATTAACGTTTCGTATGTACGACGACACCTTAATTGACTTCAATTTCTTTGTTGCTGACAAGGATGGTGGTTATGTCTTAACTTGTGATAACCCAGTTGTTTACCAAGATTTAAATCAACTATTTTGTTTTAAGTCATTCGCCTTTCCATTAACGAAGAATATCATCATTGCGTCTAGTTCTTTAAACAGTGGTTTCACAGTGGATAAGTTCAATCACCAAATCACTCTTCAAGCAGAAGAACGAGTTGTAGGTTCAACTAAAGCGCTTCTTGAATACGCGAAGGAATCGTGTGGAATTTAATCTAACAAAGCATTTAAGACGGATTCCCAACGCTCGGCACTTTTTGGTTTGCTTCAATTTCGGTGTTTACGGCACAATACTTTAAGTTTAATGGTCAGCGTTGCTCACCACTTAATGCGGCGTTAGGCATATGAGGGTAAAATGGTAGAGCTTGAGAAATATTTAGAAAGGCTTGAGAGAACTGATAAAGATCATATTAAGTATGCTCAGAGTATTATGGAAGCTGATGGTTCAAAAATGTATCCATTGGACTTCTTGTTCCTCGCTGCTGTAAATCGTTCAAAATGCAATTTGCATGCATTTATTCATCTAATTAAAGAAAGGAACTATATTTCTGCTGCTCCGTTCCTGCGAATGCAAGTAGATAGTATTCTTCGATTAGCTGCGTCTACATTAGTTGACGACCCTCATGAATTTGCGAATAAAGTACTCTCTGGCGAATCTGTGAGTAAAATTAAAAGTAGAGACAATCAAAAGTTACAAGATTGGTATTTGCTGAAAACGTTTAACCCGAAATTTCCTTGGATGGAAGGCGTGTATAAGAACTGTTCAGGATTTATACACCTATCAGAAAAGCACATTCATGGGATCATTTCTCAAAGTGATGAGAATGGAGGTATCGGAGTATCTATCTCTCATGAGCAAGCTTTTATTCCTGAGCAAAACTATCTAGAAGCAGTAGCAGCATTTTATGAATCTGTAGACTCTCTATTTAACTTGTGTAGAGGCTGGATTCTTTCCAAAGAGTACCCAAAGGAAGTTAGTCAGCTAATGTCAGAAAATATGCCTAACAAAGCATTTAAGAGTGATTCCTAACGCTTGGCATTTTTCATTCTATCGTTGAGTTCAGTGTTTACGATGGTAAGGTCAAGTCTCGTGGTCGCGTTACTCACACCTTAATGCGGCGTTAAGTTTCTAATCAGAATATGGCGTAAAATACTAATTTTGAGGCTATCTTCTCTGTATAATGTTTAGGTCTCCATATTTAAACGTTGGTATAAAAATTGAAAAATTTTCACACGATAGCATTGATTACAGGTTTCTTTACTTCAACTAGTTTGACTGCTGGAACTTTCGAACCGGTTGAGGGGGGAGCTCTCTATTTGAAGAGATTTGGTGTTGAAACGCTAAGGGCTGAATTTACCAGTGCGGAAGATTGCGAACTCATTGCAAAAAACATGAGTGCAGCAGAACCGAATGTATCTTGGTATTGTGCAACAAGTACTGCCCCTGTAGTTCTCAAATGTAACCTTAATGATGTGACAGTAAAAAATAAAGATAAGGGCACTAAAACAACTAACAGTATTGACTTCGAACTAACTATGAATAAGGGTAAAGCGAGAACCAATCTTACTTCAGCTGTCGATAGTTTTGATTATAAGCATTCTGAATCTTACTTGTTATTTGATAATGATTATCCACATGTCGATGGTAACATATATAGTCGTGCTATTACGAAGCTAAGGCTGAATGTCGAAACTGGTGAACTTGTTGCCTTAGATATTAACATGTCCCCTAATGGCACCGGTCGTTGTACTAAATAGAAACTTAACAAAGCATTTAAGAGTGATTCGCAACGCTTGGCACTTTTGCTTCGCTCAAGTATAGCCAAGCGTTGCTCACACCTTAATGCGGCGTTAGTTTGCAATAAGAAAATCGCAGCTATATCGCAAGATCTAGTGGTAAATGCTCAAAGTTGAAATTGTCGTATCGGCGTTCAATTTCAGTCTTAATTAGCGTGGTAAAAATCCAAAATTGGCATCGTTTCAACGGTTGATTTGTTCTTTGGTGCGGCGACGTTTGGGTTAAGTGAGTTGAACTTTTTTGCTCAAACTCTGCTCGTTGCGTTTGTTGGTACAAAAGCCGATTTACTCGCTGAAATGACGTTTTCTCTGGTGTGGTAAGTTCACGTGGTTTCAGTGACTTTGTTGAAAGTCCGCATTGTGAGATTGGTTTTCCAAAAGTGCTTTTTGGTGTTGTGAGTTTGTTTTCTGCGGCGTTGTTTGTTCCATGTGGTCTCATTGAGTAGCCGCTTTGAGACTACGCCTGACTTAAGTGCATCAAAACACATAAACTTTATTGTTTGCAAAGTTTAAAATGACGTAAAATCAACGTTTTGGGCCTGCAAACTAACAAACTTCTCAAGAGGGATTCACAACGCGTGGCATTTTTACTATGCGTTGATTTTAGTGATTAAGGTGGTTTGCGGGGGCTTCAGTATTGCGTTGCTCACCCCTTAGCAGGGCGTTAGGCATTAGGAGAAATTATGATCATGGAAATACTGACGGCGATTCTCGTCGTTGTCACTGGGATTTACGCGTATTTGACATATAAAATGTCGAATATGAGTGAGCGTTCTGTACAGATGATGAAAGAACAAACAGAAGCGATGTCTCGTCCCTATTTGGTAGTTCAACCAACTGTAACGAAACGTATTGCAGCGCAAGGTGGTCAATTTTTATATAGTGCTGTATCGCAACACCCAACAGGCAGTTTGACTCTCGATAATTCTCCCGATGCTAATCTGTACGTTGCTATTAGTCCGGATGCAAAAAAAGAGTTTCTTTCGCAACTTGAAGGGACGTTTGATATCTGCTATTTAACATTGTTTCCTGATATTGATGGATTTGGTTACGCACATAGCTTTAGGTATGACCGCTTTGACACTGAGCGGTGGTAAAATTCTCCTAACAAACAGTTCAAGAGGGATTCAGCACGCTTGGCATTTTCGCCATGCGTTAGGTTTAGTGATTAAGGCGTGATGCTGTAACGTCAGTGTTGCGCGCTTCACCCCTTAACTGGGCGTTATAGCGATTCGGAGTGTATCTTGAAATCTGTATTAAATTTAGTTCAAATTCATTGGTTGCTATTTACTATTCTAATAGCCCTGATAATCACGGGTTTGTCCCTATACCCAGTGGAAAGTCTTCCTCCTGTTCCTGGTTCAGATAAAACTCACCATTTTATTGCTTATGGGGCTTTGGCATTTCCAATTGCGCTAGCTAGACCCAAGAAGTGGTTATTCTTGATAGTAGGATTTTTAGCGTTTAGTGGAGTTATTGAGTTAGTTCAACCATATGTAAATCGCTATGGTGAATGGCTCGATTTAGGTGCAAATGGTTTAGGGCTAGTGGTAGGTATCTTAATAGCGACTTTTGCTCGGTCGATGATTCTCAAGGAAAAATCGCAATAACAAGGCGTGGCTTTGTTGCTTAATTCAGTGAGAAGACATGGTAGCCCCATGTTGACCAGTTCTTAAACAATATACTGAGTTTCAGGCATACCAAGCCCTGTAAGCTTGTTCAGCGCTTTGATCATAGCGTAAGTCTCGCCAACCTGAGCATTGTAATTTCTTAGGCTTAATTTCCCACCTAGCAGCTGTTTTACTCGGTACATTGCGGTCTCTGACAGAGAGCGCTTATGATAGCCATACCGCTTTTTCCACTTCTTGTTGGAGCCGTAGAGCTTCTGGCAACCTACTGCTAAGTTACGAGGATGCCCTTGTTCCCAGAAGGCTGCTCCTTCTCTTGGCGGGATGAGCGGAACAGCTCGCTTGATCCGTATGGCATCATGGCAATTCCTTGTGTCATAAGCGCCATCGCCTGATATCTCAATGATTTTGCGACGTGTCTGCTTAAGCAAGTTGGGAAGCACTTCGGCATCGGTTACGTTAGATAAGCTCAGCTCTGCTGCGACTATTTCGTGGGTGTTGGTATCTACTGCGATATGTAGCTTACGCCAAACCCTACGCTTCCCGTCAGTACCATGCTTCTTGACCTTCCATTCACCTTCGCCATAAACTTTGAGACCAGTGGCATCAATGGCTAGGTGTTGTATTGCTCCTCTGGTTTTGGTACTTCCTTAGCTCGACGGCTTATACAGGTGTAGTGTGGGCAAACAAGAGGGATGTTAGCCAGCTTAAATACTGAGTCTAGAAAACCTTGCAGCGCTCTCAATGGCATAGAGAAAACGCGTTTCACCATCAGAGCGGTAGTAATGGCTAAGTCGCTGAATCGGCGAGGTCTACCACGCTTGCCTTGTTTGTTTTGCTTCCACTCGGCTATCGCTTCCTCATCAATCCAAAAGGTCAGAGAGCCACGGTTGATTAAGGCTTTATTGTACTGCTTCCCGTTAGTTGTTTTGTAACGAGGTTTAGGCATGAGGCTACGACGATTGATGGGTGTAGCCGATCAGATCGTAGCTTCTTGATTTAGTTCCATCGATTTAAGCAACAAAGCCCATATAACAAAGCGTTCAAGAGGGATTTGGCACGCGTGGCATTTTTAATATGCGTTGGGTTCAGTGTTTACGGCGCTGTGCGGTAGCTTTTGTATTGCGTGCCGGCACCCCTTAACGCGGCGTTAGCAAGTAATGTATTAGGTTGTATTTTTTGTTGAGCATTATATTTTAAGATGGAGTGTTTTCGGAATGCTTGAAAAGCTAGAAGGTAGAGTTAGTTATTACAAAGCCCGGACTAAAAGTCATGTCCAATTAGAGCTGAATGAAGAGAAAAACCTTGTGATTGACTTGATGGAACTTGATTGGGTAATAAATAAAAATGATAAGGTTATTTTGGTCGGAAGTCGAACAAACTCTGGTACGTTCAGAGCTATTGGTTATAAAAATATTACAAAAAATGTAATGACACCAGTTATTTCAAAGCAACAGTACTCTTATTTATGTCTGATTTGTACTTTGCCATTAATTGGAGGTGTTTGGTCTTTCATAGAAAACTCATTTGGCTTTATATTTTTTGGGGTTCTATCTATCATCTCCACAATTATATGGATCAATGCTACAAATAGATATAATAAATTAAGTAAAGTGCATGAAATAATAAGCAAGTAAAGTCAACATGTTGGCAAAATACGATAACAAATAACTTGCTAACAAACTGTTCAAGAGGGATTCGCAACGCGTGGCACTGAAGAATCCCCTAATGATTTTTATAAAAATCATCAAGTTAAGGTAGATGCACACCTTGTCATATGATCAAATGGTTCTGCGAAAAATCAATAACCAGATAACAAGATGTGCGAACTCAATATTTTACACGACTCTCTTTACCAATTCTGCCCTGAATTACACTTAAAACGACTCAACAGCTTGACGCTGGCTTGCCACGCATTACTTGACTGTAAAACGCTCACTCTTACCGAACTTGGTCGTAACCTGCCAACCAAAGCTAGAACAAAACATAACATCAAACGAATCGACAGATTGTTAGGTAACCGTCACTTGCACAAGGAGCGGCTTGCTGTCTACCGTTGGCATGCGCGCTTTATTTGTTCGGGTAATTCGATGCCCATTGTCCTTGTTGACTGGTCTGATATTCGTGAGCAAAAACGCCTCATGGTGTTACGAGCTTCAGTGGCACTACACGGGCGCTCTGTTACTCTTTATGAGAAAGCGTTTCCGCTTTCAGAACAGTGTTCAAAGAAGTCTCATGACCAATTTCTAGCTGACCTAACAAGCATTTTGCCGAGTGGTACTACCCCGCTCATTGTCAGTGATGCTGGCTTTAAAGTGCCATGGTATAAATCCGTTGACAAGTTGGGTTGGTACTGGCTAAGCCGAGTAAGAGGGAAAGTGCAATATGCAGACCTAGGAGCTGAAAACTGGAAACCTATCAGCAGCTTACACGGCATATCCTCAAGTCGTTCAAAGACCTTAGGCTATAGGAGGTTGACTAAGAGCAATCCAATTTCATGCCAAATCGCACTGTATAAATCTCGTCCTAAAGGCCGAAAAAATCAGCGCTCAACACGGACTAACTGTCATCACCCGTCTCCTAAAATTTACTCAGCCTCGGCAAAAGAGCCATGGGTTCTAGCAACTAACTTGCCCGTTGAAATTCGAACCCCAAAACAACTTGTTAGGATCTATTCTAAGCGAATGCAGATTGAAGAAACATTCCGAGACTTGAAAAGTCCTGCATACGGACTAGGCCTCCGCCATAGTCGAACTAGCAGTTCAGAACGCTTTGATATCATGCTGTTAATAGCCCTGATGCTTCAACTGACATTTTGGCTTGCTGGCATTCATGCTCAGAAACAAGGTTGGGATAAGCACTTCCAAGCTAACACCGTCAGAAATCGAAATGTACTCTCGACAGTTCGCTTAGGCATGGAGGTTTTGCGGCATTCTAGCTACACGATAACGAGGGAAGACTTACTCGCAGCTGCAACCCTGCTTGGTCAAAATCTATTCAAATATGGCTGCGCTTTGGGGAAATTATGAGGGGATCCTTCAGCGCGTGGCATTTTTACTATGCGTTGGCTTTAGTGTTTAAGGTGGTATGCGGCGGCTTTTGTATTGCGTTGCTCACCCCTTAACAGGGCGTTAGTTTGCAAGAGGAAAAACGCAGCTATATCGCAAGATCTAGTGGTAAAAGTTCAAAGTTTAAGTTGTCGTATCTGCTTTCAATTACAGTGTTAACTAGCGTGGTAAAAATCCAAAATTGGCATCGTTTCAACGGTTAATTTGTTCTTTGGTGCGGCGACTTTTGGGTTCTCTGAGTCGAACTTTTTTGCTGAAACTCTGCTCGTTTAG
>NZ_JARHUF010000045.1 GCF_029223195.1 Vibrio sp. CAU 1672
CTGATGTTGGTTCTACGTTTTGACTACCTGATGAACCAAACGCTGCAAAACACATTGTAAGTATAATTTTTGATTTGATTTTCATTCTCTGACTTCTATTTTTACGCAAAGAGAGCTAACGCCCTGTTAAGGGGTGAGCAACGCAATACCGAAGCCACCGCACACCACCTTAATCACTAAAATCAACGCATAGTGAAAATGCCACGCGTTGCGAATCCCTCTTGAACAGATTGTTAGAGCGCAACTCACAGGTTGAACAGAACTTTCAAAAGAGAATTTACCAAGGAAGAGATCCCTAGAAATAGAACTACTGGCAAACCTATCGCTATTATCAGTTTAAACTCGACAAACTGACCTACAACTGCATCACCATATCTACCGCCCAGAAACTTTCTCGATTCGTCTCCTACCGTAGATTTGACTTCATCTGTGACCGTCTTGCGATCTTTACCTATGAATTCTTTAAACAACATAAAGCCGAAGGGAGCGATAATAATGCCAGCGATAAGATATGAAATGTATTCAATTATGTCCGTCATATTCATTATTTTTCTCCTGCGCTCTAACGCCCTGCTAAGGGGTGAGCAACGCAATACCGAATCCGCTGCATACCACCTTAATCACTAAAATCAACGCATAGTGAAAATGCCACGCGTTGCGAATCCCTCTTGAGCAGTTTGTTAGTTTGTAGACCCAAAAGGTTGATTTTACGTTATTTTAAACTTTTCGAACAACAAACCTTATGTGCATTGATGCACTCAAGTCATGCGTAGTCTCGAAGCGGCTACTCAATGAAACCACTTGGAACAAACAACGCCGCAGAAAATGAACTCACAACACCAAATAGCGCTTTTGGAAAACCAATCTCACAATGCGGACTTTCAACAAAGCCACTGAAACCACGTGAACTTACCACACCAGAGAAAACACCGTTTCAGCGAGTAAATCAGCTTTTGTACCAACAACCTCAACGAGCAGAGTTTCAGCAAAAAAGTTCGACTCAGTTAACCCAAAAGTCGCCGCACCAAAGAACAAATCAACCGCTGAAGCGATGCCTGATTTGGACTTTGACCACGCAAGTTAACACTGAAATTGAACGCCGATACGACAATTTCAACTGTAAGTTATTACCACTAGATATTGAGATATGGCTGCGTTTTTCCGCTTGCAAACTAACGCCCTGCTAAGGGGTGAGCAACGCAATACAAAAGCCGCCGCAAACCACTTTAATCACTAAAATCAACGCATAGTGAAAATGCCACGCGTTGCGAATCCCTCTTGAGCAGTTTGTTAGTTTGCAAACCCAAAGCGTTGATTTTACGTTATTTTAAACTTTGCAAACAACAAACTTTATGTGCTTTGATGCACTTAAGTCAGGCGTAGTCTCAAAGCGGCTACTCAATGAAACCACTTGGAACAAACAACGCGGCAGAAAACGAACTCACGACACCAAAAAGCGCTTTTGGAAAACCAATCTTACAATGCGGATTTTCAACAAAGCCAATGGAACCACGTGAACTTCCCACACCAAAGAAAACGTCCTCGCAGCGAGTAAATCGGCTTTTGTATCGACAAACTAAACGAGCAGAGTTTCAGCAAAAAAGTTCGACTCAGAGAACCCAAAAGTCGCCGCACCAAAGAACAAATTAACCGTTGAAACGATGCCAATTTTGGATTTTTACCACGCTAGTTAACACTGAAATTGAAAGCCGATACGACAACTTAAACTTTGAGCTTTTACCACCAGATCTTGCGATATAGCTGCGTTTTTCCTCTTGCAAACTAACGCCCTGCTAAGGGGTGAACAACGCAATACTGAAGCAGCCGCAAACCACCTTAATCACTAAAATCAACGCATAGTAAAAATGCCACGCGTTGTGAATCCCTCTTGAGCAGTTTGTTAGTTTGCAGCCCCAAAGGTTTGATTTTACGTTGTTTTAAACTTTGCGAACAACAAACTTTATGTGCTTTGATGCACTTAAGTCAGGCGTAGTATCAAAGCGGCTAGTCAATGAAACCACTTGGAACAAACAACGCCGAAGAAAACGAACTCACAACACCAAAAAGCGCTTTTGGAAAACTAATCTCACAATGCGGACTTTCAACAAAGTCACTGAAACCACGTGAACTTACCACACCAGAGAAAGCGTCCTTTCAGCAAGTAAATCGGCTTTTGTACCAACAAACTCACAGAGCAGAGTTTCAGCAAAAAAGTTCGACTCAATTACCCAAAAAGTCACAGCACCAAAGAACAAATCAACTGCTGAAACGATGCCAATTTTGGTTTTTTACCACGCTGATTAACACTGAAATTAAATGCCAATACGACATGAGCTTTTACCGCTAGATCTTGCGATATAGCTGCGTTTTTCCTCTTGCAAACTAACGCCGCGTTAAGTGGTGAACAACGCCACCACCAAACCTAAACCATTGTACCTTAAACACTTAAGCTAACTTGAACTGAAATCGCCAAGCGTTGTGAATCCGCCTTAAACGCTTTGTTATGAATCATTTAGTTTGATATATACAACTTGTCTAGGTTCTCCAACCTTAGTGCAATCTTCGTCGATTTGTTCAGCTAGTGCATCACCGTAGTTATCACGAATGTATGCCAGTACTTCTGGGCGACTGAATATTGATGAGCCTTTAGATTCACCATAGTACACTTTTCCATGCTCAAACTTCACTGCACCATGTTCCTGTAATAGAGGCTTAATTTCGTCTTTAAGTGACTTTTCTTGATTAAGAAGAACTTTGATTTGACGTTTGATTTCGATTAAATCCTGAGCTAGTTGTTCGATCTTTTTTTCGTTTTCCATAACCTAACCTTTTTATTTTATAACGTTGAAATCTGGGTGATTCATAACGCCCAATTAAGGTGTGAGGCATGCAATACCGAAGCTACCGCATACCACCTTAACCACTAAAGCCAACGCATAGTAGAAATGCCACGCGTGCCGAATCACTCTTAAATTGTTTGTTAGGTGTGTAGCCTAATCTTGCACTAACCTGACCCATTTTGCTCGCCATGCCTGTGCTTCCATTGGGTCTGGCCAGAACTCTTTTTGCTTAGTTATTAAGCCGTTTTCGACGGTATGAAATGTTATAGCGCGTGCTTTTTGGACACTATCTGTAATTGATACATCAGTGACAACTGTTTCACCATCGCAAACTACAGAGTGAATTGTAAATTCCCAAATACCATTCGCAGGGTAATAGGAATTGATAGCCGTAAAGTTATCTCGTCCAATAATGAGTTCACCTGATTGCGGCCAGAAACCCTCGAAATCTCGGCTAAGCCACTCGCTTGCTTTGGCAAAGTCATTTGTATTCATCGCATCCCAAAAAGCTAGGACGACTTCCTTTGAGTTCATGATTTTCTCCAAGCACCTAACGCCCAATTAAGGGGTGAGCAACGCTACCACCCAACCTAAAGCATTGTACCGTAACCACTAAAATTGAAGTAGATGCAAAAATGCCGAGCGTTGGGAATCCCTCTTAAATTGTTTGTTATGTTTTACCACAAACGACTGATTTACTTGAGAAAGAACTGCTATTTCTGACTAGTTTTCTGAAGCAAACCACAAGGCAAGAACCAACTTGGCCGTCAAAGGCGACTAACCTAGAACCAGTAATTCCACTTCCCTGCCCAATGAGGCAACCCGACGAAGCACCAACAAGTGCCCTTTCTTTCCAACCAGAGCGCAAAACAATGCTGCATTGCCGAGGCAACTGCCAAGCCAAAATGCCAATTGCCCAAGAACCTAAAAGCGGCTTTGAGCCAGTTAAACAATAAGCCAACCGCCACGACCTGACAATGAAGCAACCCGCGAACATTGGCATGTTTTACGGGTTGAGAGATTCAAGAACTTAGACCGACAATGCGGATTTGCTGAGTCTACTAGGGACGAATTGCCAAAGGGACAAAGAACTAAAACCTAAGACCTTTAAGCCTTTGAAATACAAGTAAACATAACGCCGCGTTAAGGGGTGAATGCCGCATAAACCAAGTTTCCGCACAACACTTTCACCACAAAAATCACCGCAAACCAAAAATGCCACGCGGCATGAATCCCGCTTAAACGCCTTGTTATGTGTTTGCTAACTCTATGAAAATTAGTATTTCTTCGTCAATAGCACATTTTTTGATTCAAAAACGACCAATCATTAGAAAACAATTAGCACTAGCTATAAAGTTATCTGATATTCATTCATTAATAAAACGTTAGCTAAGGTCTAGGTAAATGAAATTCAGTTTAAAAATAGTACTATCATTACTACTTGTTACTTTAACGTCTGGCTGCTCATCGATGGATGCACATGGTTACGGAGGTTATGGCAAACCATTTTCCGGAACGGCATTGTCAGTAGTCCGTCTGCCTTGCTTCTTTCGGGGAACAGCGGTCGACTACGCTTTAAGCCCTTTATCGTTAGTGGCAGTACCAATAAATTTAGCTACAGATGTTGTTTTTCTACCCTTTGATTTAGCCATGATATTCACGCCCACAACAAGCTACGGGGAAGTAATTTCAATTGGCTGCCCCAGAGGCCCTATGATCTAGAACTGACGCTGTCTTTCTAGGCTCCAACACCAGTAGATACGCTGGTGTTGGAAGAACACATAACGCCCTGTTAAGGTGTGAGCAACGCAATACCGAAGCTTCCGCATACCACCTTAAACACTAAAACCAACGCATGATAAAAATGCCACGCGTTGCGAATCACTCTTAAACAGTTTGTTATACGCACGATCGTTTAAGCCAAAATTCTATGCCAAGCCCTACTTTGAAACCATGATCTTTATGTGCTTTGATGCACTCAAGTCAGGCTTAGACTTGCAGCGACTTGCCACTGAAACCACATGGAACAAACCGCGCCGTAGAAAACGGACTGACAACACCCAAAAGCCCTTTTGGAAAGACAATTTCACAATGAGGACTTTCAACAAACTCACTGAAACCACGTGAACTCACGACACCAGAGAAAGCGACCGTTCAACAAGTAAATTGGCTTTTAGAAAGGCAAACTCACAGAGCAGTATCTAAGCGAAAAACACTGCCTGGACTGACCCCAAACAATCACCACCAAAGAAGACAACCACCGACAAACGACAGGCCGAAAGTGAGCAATGAACCAAGGAAAACTAAGATTGATGCCGGAAAATCTCGACGCCCAAAAACCAGAACTAGATATTGACCTGAATTTTTAGACTTTCTTTATATAGCGTATAACGCCCAATTAAGGGGTGAACAACGCCTCCACCCAAACCTAAAGCATTGTGCCATAAACACTCAAACTGAAGTAGAAGCAAAAGTGCCAAGCGTTGTGAATCCCTCTTAAATTGATTGTTATGAGCGGGGTTAAGAGCGCGCTTTGACGTACTTTTTAACCTTTTTCATAGCCATTTGACGCTTAAGTGGCGAAAGATAGTCGATAAACAAGTTACCCGATAAATGATCTATTTCGTGCTGCATTACGATGGCTAGAAACTCATCATTTTCGATGGTTATTGGCTTACCTTCGCGATCTAAAGCAGACACAACAACTGAAGTAAAGCGCTCTACGTCCGCATAGTAATCAGGAACTGATAAGCAACCTTCTTGACCCAATGCTTTATCCGAGCCACTAACCACTTCTGGGTTAACCAAAATTAGCGGTTCATCTCGACTTTCTGAAAGGTCGATAATAACAACAGCCTCTTTACGACCGACTTGAGTCGACGCCAAACCGATACCATTGTCAGTCGCATATAGCGTTTCCAACATATCGTCTATTAATGTTTGTACCGTAGTAATATCTTGCACCTTTTCCGCTTTGACCTTAAGCCTTGGATCTGGTGCGGTCAGAATTTCTAAAACTGCCATATTTTCCTTCTAATTCTTAGAAGCTCATAACGCCAAATTAAGGTGTGAACAACGCTAGCACCTTAGCTAAACCATTGTGCCATAATCACTAAACTGACTTGAAGTGAAAGCGCCGAGCGTTGTGAATCACTCTTAAATTTATTGTTAGGTGATTAGTACGATGCACCATTGATCTTCCGAACTGAGATACCGGAAAGCACTTCATGTTCAGCCATTCTCATATTTACAGCTAAGATATCTTCGGAACATTTCTGTGTCGTTACGTAATGCGTTAAACAACCACATGAGTTGCAACGATGAAATTCTACTTCTTTGTCACCCCAACAATAGAAAGCCGTTTTCTCATTCATGCTGATTTGAACTTGTTCTGGAGAAAAGTACGCCCACGCCGCAGCATAGCGACGACAAATAGAACAGTTACACTCTCCAACTTCTTCAGGAAGCGAGCTCAACACCAAGCTAACGTTTCCGCAATGGCACTTTAATTCCATTCGATGATTCCCTGTATTCACCTAACGCCCAATTAAGGGGTGAACGACGCCTCCACCCACACCTAAAGCATTGTGCCATAAACACTAAAACTGAAGTAGAAGCAAAAGTGCCAAGCGTTGTGAATCCCTCTTAAATTGCTTGTTATAGCTGGCCTGACGAGTGCTCCGATTTATTGTCCAATTCATAGCGCATTTGATACTCAAATGTTTCTAATGCATCGCTAACTTTTCCAATAAGCGCAGAAAAAACTTCGACGTTAATCTGCTTCAAGTCTTTGTTTGGAATCTCACCACTTCTTGTTTTGCTATACCGAAAGTTCATCGACTCTGGATCGATGGTACATAGCTCATCCATAATTTTGTCAATGAAACTTATTTCTTTTTGGTTGCTCCGATTATTCAATTTTCGGTAGTAACCTTTAACTTGAGGCCACAGATCTTTGATTTTATGAGTTGGGGTCACTTTATCATTACTATCGTGAAGTTGAATGTTTAGCTCAATAATATTTTTTAGTTGTAATTCAATGTGATGACGATAAAGAAAAATTATCGGATATACCAAATAGTCTATTTCAGAATGATTTTTGGTGAGCTTTTTGACTAGCGCATCAGCAGCCTTTTTATAACCATATATGTATCCATGAGACATATCTGATTGAAAATTCAAGCAAGCATTTGTATGCCAATTTTCATGTTCAGAAAATAGTGACTCGAAATCCATAGTTTTCTCCATAAGCTATAACGCCCTGTTAAGGTGTGAGCAACGCAATACCGATGCTTCCTCATACCACCTTAACCACTAAATCTAACGCATAGTAAAAATGCCACGCGTTGCGAATCACTCTTAAACAGTTTGTTAGCTTACTGGCCAAGCGAGTTGATGAAATAACCAATAACAACCCAACCAGTTTTACTTTTAGAGAGAGTTAAGGTTTCTGTCGACTGCTTACCCGAAAATATCGTTTGATATTGAATTACAACGTACTCACCGTCCGGCACATTCGGCAAGGACTTCATCGACGTTGTCGTTGTTAGACGGCGAGATTCAAGATTACCGACCTTTGCACGTATAGTGCTAACAGCTGCAACCCACTCACCTTTTGATATTTGTGAACGAAACAAACCACCAGCACTGTCCCAGCTTTCACCGTAATGTTGATTGTCTATTAAACTAAGCCACTCTGATGCCGTAACATCGATAGGCTTCGTTTGTGCGAATAACAATGTAGGAACGAACAACAGAACCAGTATGAATTGTCTAAGCATACAAAATTAACCTTTTCTTCGTTGTAAGCTAACGCCCTGTTAAGGGGTGAGCAACGCAATACAAAAGTCGCCGCATACCGCCTTAAACACTAAAACCAACGCATAGTGAAAATGCCACGCGTTGCGAATCCCTCTTGAACAGTTTGTTAGGCGCGTAGTCACTTTTTATAACTGAATCTCAACGTTGTTCCTTACATATGTAGGGATAGACAACTGCTCATCTATATCTTTGAACTTTGGCTGTTGAGGCATCAATTCTATTACCGCGTTCAGTTCTTCAAAACTGATACCTACAACTCGGCAAGCAGTCATCAAACCATTTATAAAGCACTTTTTATCCCGCTTTTGCTGTTGCTCACTTGCAGGAATAGACGAGTACAATTCACACTCTTTCGTTAATAAGGTTAGAAGTTCTTCTCTTGAGGTTTCCATATACAAACTCAGTTACTAGACAGTTTGGACACATTATCAATGATTTAAGACACAACTTCCAAGAGCTTGGTCTGACGTTGCAAACCAAGCGCCTAACGCCCTGCTAAGGGGTGAGCAACGCAATACCGATGTTGCTGCAAACCACCTTAATCACTAAATTCAACGCATAGTGAAAATGCCACGCGTTGCGAATCCCTCTTGAGCAGTTTGTTAGTTTGCAGACCCAAAAGGTTGATTTTACGTTATTTTAAACTTTGCAAACAACAAACTCACAGAGCAGAGTTTCAGCAAAAAAGTTCGACTCAATGCCCCCAAAACTCACAACACCAAAGAACAAATTTACCCTTGAAACGATGCCAATTTTGGATTTTTACCACGCTAATTAACACTGAAATTGAACGCCAATACGACAATTTCAACTTTGAGCCTTTACACTAGATCTTGCGATATAGCTGCGTTTTTCCTCTTGCAAACTAACGCCTTGCTAAGGTGTGAGTAACGCAATACAAAAGCTACCGCACAGCGCCTTAATCACCATAAGCCACCGCAAAGTAAAAATGCCACGCGTTACGAATCACTCTGATCCGCACCAGCAGTTTTGGACACCGAGTTAAGTGAGTACAATCACTAACGAGGTGAAGCATGACAAGCAAGAAAAAACGTATTATCCATTCTCCTGAATTTAAAGCAGAAGCACTGAAGC
>NZ_JARHUF010000046.1 GCF_029223195.1 Vibrio sp. CAU 1672
AACTAACAAACTGCTCAAGAGGGATTCACAACGCGTGGCATTTTTACTATGCGTTGATTTTAGTGATTAAGGTGGTGTGCGGAGGCTTCGGTATTGCGTTGTTCACCCCTTAGCAGGGCGTTATGTTTCATGGAGGAAAACTTGAAAGCTCTATCAGTAGTTGAGCCGTGGGGAACAATGATCGCCAATGGATTAAAGTCATTGGAAATTAGATCATGGAGTCCAGAGCTACTACCAATGCTAAATGTTGCTTTGGTTCAAAATAACACACGTCTAACGAGAGACGGTGACGAAGATGTTGATGGTCGAGTTGTGGCTATTGTTGATATTGTCTCAAGTGAACCATGGGTAAAAGAGGACTGCAAACATTCAGGCTGTGATGAGTCAGAGTTTGAAGAGGGCTGGTTGGCATGGAAGTTAAAAAATATCAGAAAGCTAGATAACCCAGTGAGTGCAATAGCAAAACGTAAATTCTACGATTTGACAGATTCTGAGGCTATTGCCGTCAAACGTGAGTTAGAAACATAACAAATTGTTCAAGAGTGATTCGGCACGCGTGGCATTTTTACTATGCGTTGGTTTTAGTGGTTAAGGTGTTATGCGGAAGCTTGGGTATTGCGTGCCTCACACCTTAACAAGGCGTTATATTTCTTTTTGAGGTTCGGTCAATGCGACAAAATAGAGAAGAAAACTTAATTGCAGAGTTATTCTTAGGGCAGGGATACTCCCTGAAAGTAGAGCCTGACGGTAACGTACCTCCGGACCTAGTCTTGGACGATAAAATTGCTGTAGAAGTGACGAGATTGAGCAAGATAATTAATGTTCATAGCTCTCCCAAATCTATCGATAACGATTCTTCATCGGTAATTGCTAAGTTAAAGAAAGCGATTAACACCCCTAAAAATAGCGAGACTCTGCCTCATAGATACTCGGTTACAGCTATCATAAAACGCCCTTTTGGAAACCTAAAGAAAGTTACCACGGATATCAAAGTAAAACTTAAAGAGATTGATAATTCGGAGTTTACAGAAAATGAAGTCAGAATAGAAATATCGAAGTCTATTTCAATTACGATCTCAAAACGTAATGTTGATAACGGCAATGGTTTCTTGCTGACGGGTATCATTGATTTAGATGCTGCTTACCATGATAAGGAGATCATGTTGGCAAGCATAAACTTTTGCCATACTTCGAAAGCAAAGAAAGTAGAGCCGTATTTTGAGCGCTATAAGGAATGGTGGTTGGTTCTGTCGGATACAATTACGTACAACGGCAGTGATGAGTACATAGATTATATCGCTAAAAATATTTGTAAATCACCGTTTAGCCGGATAATTATTGCAAACAGTCTCGATGGCAAGGTGGTATCAGAAATATAACAAACTGTTTAAGAGTGATTCGCAACGCGTGGCATTTTCACTATGCGTTGGTTTTAGTGTTTAAGGTGGTATGCGGGAGCTTCGTTATTGCGTTGCTCACACCTTAACAGGGCGTTATGTAATAAAAGAACGTAAGAGTATGGAAAAAGAAGAACAAGTAAAGCAAGAATTAGTTGAAAAGCAACCCCGTAGTGAAACAGAAGCTTTTGCTGCCCTGATAAAAAACATTTCACAGCCTATAACAGAAAGTCAAATTATAGTTGCAAAAGAAACTACAAAGCAGACTGAAATTATCGCGAAAACGACAACATCCCTATTTATGGGGCTCATTGGTATCGCTTTTACTATTGTAGTGTTGGCTGGACTTGCTTTGTATAAAGGTGAAACTCAATTAACAGAAAAAATCATCATCGCCCTAATAGGGTTTCTTGGTGGTTTTGGTGTTGGTAAATCTGCTTCTAGATAATTACATAACAAAGCATTCAAGAGTGATTCCCAACGCTTGGCATTCTTAGCTCAAGGTGGGTTATGTGTTTACGGTGCAATGGGTTAGGTTAGGTGGTTAGCGTTGCTCACACCTTAATGCGGCGTTATGTGCTTTTGTGGAAAATGGAGTTTAGAAAATAAAGTGGTCAGTGTAAAATTTGTATATCAAGGAATAATAGACTTTTACCGTGAACTAAATAAGTCGCAAAAACTATACTTTGTAAGTGCTATTTTCTTCACTGTTCAGTTTTTTACTAAGTACCTACCTGAGCCAGCCAATAAAACGTTTTTTAGCTTAGCTATGATCTTTTTAGTTTGGGCTGTAATTAATGATTTACTTGCGCTTTATCATACCTTGTGGAATACCCCGTTGGGTAAAGGGATATTGTTGTTAGGGTACACGTTTTTGGCAAATTTGAGCCTTTCTCTTGGGGCTCAATATGTTAATAATTCGGTTGGTGTAGAGCCATATTTATATAAACATTCAATCGTCTTTGCTGCAATTATGTCAGTACCTGTTGTAGCCGCTTTGGTGGCGGCCGTGGCTTGGCTTGTCGCAATAGTTTTTGGTTCAATATATTTGCTCTTTGGGTTAAATATACAGCAAGCCAGTGATGCAGGTCTACTTAAAGATGTGCTTCCAAAAAATAGTGAGATACATCCTTTCATTACTACGATTGTAAGAGTCTTAGCTATAGGCTTAGTGTGTTATTTTGCTTACAATTTATTTGCTGGATACAATGAGCGTTACAATGACTTTGTAGTTAAGCAGACTAAGGCATTTTTATATCATTTTGAAGCACTTGAACACTCTAGGTGTAAAATACAGGGCGGTTCAAAGTTTTTACCTCTAAACGACAAAGAGCTGATTGTTGCATCGCAAAATTCAGCAGGTAATTATGTGTTCAAATTGGAAGTTTGTAAGCCCAAGTTACCACGCACATAACAAAGCGTTTAAGAGGGATTTGGCACGCGTGGCGTTTTTAGTATGCGTTGGGTTCGGAGTTTACGGTGTATTGCAGAGGCTTTTGTATTGCGTGCCGGCACCCCTTAACGCGGCGTTAGCTGTCACTCGAAAAACGTGAGTTTGAGAAGGGAAGGTTTCAGGGTAACTAGGTGACTACCCTGAAGTCGTATTTGGCATTTATTGGCTAAGTTCTATTCCCAGAACTTCCACCATTTCTTACTATTCTCTTCGCGCTTTTCTTGACCCTTTTCAGAGCCCTTGTCCAGTTCATTTCGAGCTTGGTCGGCTTTCTTATCTTTCTGCTTTTCGAATCCAGATTTCTTGTCTTTAACTTTTTCTTTTAGCTCTTCGACTTCTTCCTGCTCATCTTCAAGCTGTTCTAACTCGCGCTCGAGAGCTTTTTTGTCTTTCTTGTTTTTGGCTTTCTTAGCCTTTTCCTTTTTTTCTTCGATTAGCTTTTCAAGCTCATCTTCACGCTCTTCAATTTGAGTTTCAGCTTTTTTCAAATCGGAAATCGATTTTACATCCTCTAGGTTTGGTTTTCCTTTCCCAGCCCATTCAGGTTTTTCCGCTAAAGCTGCTGGTGCCATAAACGTAAGAAGGCTTGCTAATGCAATAACATTTGTCTTTTTCATGATAATACTCCTTTAAATCATGCTCTTAACATATACACTACAATGAATGGTATCAAGCGGTTTAGTACCATTCACGAAGGGTGTGAAGCTAACAAAGCATTTAAGAGTGATTCACAACGCTTGGCGTTTTCGCTTCGCTCAAGTATAGCCAAGCGTCGCTCACACCTTAATGCGGCGTTAGCTGTCACATGAAATAAATCGGAACGCCTGAGTTGATTTTTCCATTAATGTAAAAGTGTACATTGTACAGAATTTGGATATAACCATATAATATCAATGGTTTATTTGTAAAAAGGTTTTGTTTTGAACAAGTGCTATGTGCGTAAGAATGATGGCTCGTTGACGGAAGCGTTTCTGACAGGGAAAAAGCATAAAGCAAGCTGCAAAGTCGAGGGGAAAAGGTTTACTAGTAAGTATACTTTTGTAACTTTTAGCGAGAAGCCAAATGCCAAAGAGTACATGATCAGCGACTGTAATATCTTATCAGAGGCGGAATATCTCTCTTTGCTAAGGTGGTGACATAGTGAGCAGCTAACAAGCAATTTAAGAGGGATTCACAACGCTTGGCACTTTTGCTTCTACTTCAAATTTAGTGTTTATGGCACAATGCGTTAGGTTGGGTGGTGGCGTTGTTCACCCCTTAATTGGGCGTTATACCGCAAAGGAGAAATCAATGATAAAGCAAATAAGCGGCACAGATCAGTCGCTCTTATCTCTATCAAAAACAAGCTTCTCCGAGCTACGAAAAATCTATCGCCCAACTTCCAAAGCTCAAAGAAACCAAGCTAGTTCAACAGATGAGTGGACTTGTTTGGGATATTATTTGGATTACCAGCTAGTGGGTCTTATAAAGGCTAAGTTGTCCGGCAAGACGCTTAATTTAAGTACACTTGCTGTCATGCCTGAATGTCGTAAAAGAGGCATAGCTCGAAGCTTAATTTTGGAGGCGGAGCGTATGTTCTCAAATTCAGACTTGCTCTCAGTTTGGTGCGTTGAGCAAACTGGTAATGTAGAGATCTTTGAGGCTCTAGGTTTCAAGGTTGCGGAGCGTGTTGAGTCAGATATTTTTGAGTTGACTGACAGCTCAAACGTTAAAGCAATAGAAGTTCGTCTGGAGCGGCAGGCAGCGGTATAACAAAGCGTTCAAGAGGGATTTGGCACGCGTGGCATTTTTAATATGCGTTGGGTTCAGTGTTTATGGCGCTGTGCGGTAGCTTTTGTATTGCGTGCCGGCACCCCTTAACGCGGCGTTATACGCTATATGAAGAAAGCCTCAAAATTCAGGCCAAAAATTTCAGTTTTCAGCGTTGATTTTTGGTGTTTGGGCGTCGAAGTCTGCCCGTTTTAATCCTAGTATTTTTCGGTTCGAGGCTCACATTCTGGCCGCCGTTTCGGGATGGTTTTATTCTTTGTAGCTGATAGTGCCAGGTCAGTTGACGCGAAATCTGTCGCTGAAATTCAGCTCTGTGAGTTTATCTTTCTAAAAGTTGATTTACTCGCTGAAAGGGTGCTTTCTCTGGTGTGGTGAGTTCACGTTGTTTTAGTGAGTTTGTGGAAAGTCCTCATTGTGAAATTGTCTTTCCAAAATTGCTTTTTGGTGTTGCAGATCCGTTTTCTGCGGCGCGGTTTGTTCCAAGTGGTTTCAGTGACAAGCCGCTGTGAGTCTAAGCCTGACTTAGGTGCATCAAAGCACATAAAAAGCATGGTTTCAAAGTGGGGCTTGGCATAAAATCTTGGCTTAAACGTTCATGCGTATAACAAAGCGTTCAAGAGGGATTTGGCACGCGTGGCATTTTTAGTATGCGTTGGGTTCAGTGTTTATGGCGCTGTGCGGTAGCTTTTGTATTGCGTGCCGGCACCCCTTAACGCGGCGTTAGTTTGCAAGAGGAAAAATGCAGCTATATCGCAAGATCTAGTGTAAAGGCTCAAAGTTGAAATTGTCGTATTGGCGTTGTGAGTTTGGGGTTATTGAGTCGAACTTTTTTGCTGAAACTCTGCTCTGTGAGTTTGTTGGTACAAAAGCCGATTTACTTGCTGAAAGGATGCTTTCTCTGGTGTGGCAAGTTCACGTGGTTTCAGTGGCTTTGTTGAAAGTCCGCATTGTGAGATTGGTTTTACAAAAGCGCTTTTTGGTGTTGTGAGTTCGTTTTCTGCGGCGTTGTTTGTTCCAAGTGGTTTCATTGAGTAGCCGCTTTTAGACTACGCCTGACTTGAATGCATCAAAGCACATAAAGCTTGTTGTTTGCAAAGTTTAAAATAACGTAAAATCAACACTTTGGGTCTGCAAACTAACAAACTGCTCAAGAGGGATTCACAACGCGTGGCATTTTTACTATGCGTTGATTTTAGTGATTAAGGTGGTATGCAGCGGCTTCGGTATTGCGTTGCTCACCCCTTAGCAGGGCGTTAAATGTAAATGGAGGTAATTTAGTAAATGTCGAAATCCCCCTATTTAAAAAATCACAACCGGTTAGGTAATGTTATTTCAGCTATCCAAGTTATGGGTAAGTATGGGTTCTATAAGCTTGATTATGCTGGCTGGGCGATGAGAATTACAGGTGATGAAAATAATGCAGATTATTGGAAAACGATATTTGAAGAGCACCCAGAGTTTTTTCGTGTTGACGGAGAAGGTAAAAAGGTTTCTTTAGCTTGGAGGCGAAGCTATCGAAAACGATATAATGTTGATGAACAAAGAGATTTGAGTTTTCAAGAATTTAATGCGCTGAATGATGAAGAGAAAAAGAGAATCTCACGAACGCCGCTTAGTGGAGAAGAAATAACCGTTCTTATTCAGACTGCCATTGAACTTCATTCTAGAGCTATTGAACAAAATAAGGAATATAGATGGCTATCTAATCCATTATTGAGCATTCTAGGTGGTGTTCTTGCTGCTTTTATTGGATGGTTGGCCAAAGGTTGATTTACATTTAACAAACAATTTAAGAGTGATTCAGCACGCTTGGCATTTTCGGTTTGGATTGAGTTTAGTGTTTACGGTGGTCTAGTTAAGTGTCGTGGTCGCGTGCTTCACACCTTAATTGGGCGTTATGCGTAATCGATGGAGTACAGAATATTAGATGGAAGTTGTAGAAGCGGAAAAATCGGATTTAGATTCATTCTTTGCGTATCTTGAAAATCAGCTGTCTGAAAATGGTAATGGTGACGTTCCTCTTTTCCAGCCAATGTCCAGAGAGCAAAGTGAAATTCCAGAAGCAACAAAAGATAAGTTTATCCAAGGCTTTTCCCATCAGTTTGGCGATTTAGGTTGGAGAAAGCTCTGGGTTGTAAAAGACACCTCTGGAAGTATCAAAGGTCATATTGATCTTCGCCACCACAGTGATGAAAGCCGTTCTCATCGAGTTCTACTTGGTATGGGCGTAGATGCTTCTTGCCGGAAGCAAGGTCTTGGTCAAAGACTCATTGATGCTGTTATAAATTTCTGCCAAGAAAAAGCAGAAATTGACTGGCTTGATCTTTGTGTATTATCAGAGAATTTCCCAGCAAAGAACCTCTACCTAAAAGCAGGGTTCAATGTTGTCGGAGAGTTCAAAGATCAATATAGAATCGACGGTTTGTCAGTCTCGGAAACAGCAATGACAAAGTGCGTCAAAAATTACGCATAACAAACAATTTAAGAGGGATTCCCAACGCTTGGTATTTTTTTCTTCTACTTCAATTTTAGTGGTTACGGTACAATGCTTTAGGTTGGGTGGTAGCGTTGCTCACCCCTTAATTGGGCGTTATACGATTTAAGAGTAAGGAGTAGTAATCGTGACAAAAGAAATTCTATTGAATGAGTATGATGAAAAAAAGCAACTTTATACACATTTTTCAAAATCAATGGAGTCATTGATTAACACTCTGTTGAGTGCATCAGATATCACTCCTCATTCAGTAAGTTCTAGGGTAAAAGACAGAAGTAGTCTACTAAAGAAGATAGTAAAAAAAGACAAATATACATCTTTGACAGAATTAACCGATATTATTGGTGTTAGAATAATTACCCATTATTCAGATGATGTAGATCGTATCGCCAGTATAATTGAGCAGGAATTTTCAATAGACCCCGAAAATTCAATTGATAAGAGAGCGAGTCTAGACCCTGACCGATTTGGCTATCTATCATTACATTACGTAGTCGGCTTATCTGACAGTCGTGCCAATTTAATTGAATACAGTAGATTTTCAGGTATGAAAATTGAAATTCAAATACGTTCAATATTACAACATACGTGGGCAGAGATTGAACATGATATAGGCTATAAATCAAAGATTGAAATACCTAAATTGGTACGCCGTAAGTTTTCGCAATTGGCTGGTTTACTTGAACTAGCAGACGACCAATTCATTCAAATTAGAAATGAACTTGAAAATTATGAACTAGATATACAAGAAACAATTGTACAAGCCCCACAGGATGTGAGCATTGATAAGGTATCAATCTATAATTATCTTAAGTCTAGTGAACTCTTGGCACAGCTTGATACTGAAATATCAGAAATTATGGGTGTGGAACTTATAGAACTGACAAAAGAGAATGCAGCTCGACATGTTAAGTACTTATCCTATTTTGGTATCGAAACTATATCGCAGTTAGAAGAAGAGGTTGTTCGTTATAGAGAGTTCATCATCCAAAGAGCTAACGATATTGATACCGATAGTGATCATGTGAGTAAAGGCATATCTATTTTCTATTTGTACCAAGTGTTAGCTTCTAAAATAGGAACGGAAGAAGAAATATTAGAATTTCTGAATAAAATGAGTTTATCTTTGATCGATCAGAGAGCACAGTTTGCTTCCTATCTATCAAAGTTCGGTGAAAAAATCGTATAACAAAGCATTCAAGACGGATTCCCAACGCTCGGCATTTTCGGTTTGAATTAGCCTAAGTGTTTACGGCGCAATGGTTTAAGTCGGGTTGTAGGCGTTGCTCACCACTTAATGCGGCGTTATGTTTTCGAGGAAATATGTCACATATCGATAGTAGTAACTTGTATGAAGAGCTTGCTCAATTTGAACAATTGCCTGGGCTAATTGACAAGGTTTCGGTCGAGTCTTTTCAATCTGT
>NZ_JARHUF010000047.1 GCF_029223195.1 Vibrio sp. CAU 1672
AACCTGAACGATGGCCTGGTGACATCAGAAACTGTAAACCAGTTGGTGACGTACACCTAAACCCAGAAAGAGAAGCTGCTTAATAAGTAAGCAAATGATGACAACCACCTTGAAAAACGCCGGAACAAAACAACCGCTAGTACACTTGCAAAACTTTGGACTTAAAACAGCAGAAACTGAGTTTTGACCATCGACGATGAACTTGTGCACCAAACAAGCAACTGCCAGACTTTGAGCCTAGAAACATGATTTTGATTACTAGCTTTTTCTGGCGACTAACGCCCTGTTAAGGTGTGAGCAACGCAATACCGATGCTGTCGCATACCACCTTAACCACTAAAGCCAACGCATAGTAAAAATGCCACGCGTTGCGAATCACTCTTAAACAGTTTGTTATGTTGAGGCTATATCACCTATTTTCTTAGACATGTTGAAGCCCGTGATGGCAAAACCTACAGCTTGGTACAGTTTGAGGGCTCGTTCATTATGATAAGCAACCCTCAACTTAATTTGTTCAACACCGCATTCTTGCAACTGTTTTTCTAATTCGGATATCGCCGCTGTTCCATAACCACAGCCTCTATATTCACTCGACACGTAAAAGTCGTATATAAAAGTAGACTTGTCAGTAACATTAACGGAATGCCATAAATAACCAACTAAGCACTGTTGTCCATTCAATTCGCTTTCGATACAAAGCAACGAATGCTCTTTCCCCTCCAACCCGTTCGGAAAACAACGATGAAGATCTTTTTTTGCCAACTCAATGGCAAGCTCCATTGAGTGCCCATAGTTTTGAGCAATTTCTCGACTATAATCGTCAATAAAGTACTGACAATAATCAGGATACTCTTCTTGACGCATTTCCCTCAGTACAACCATACATTCCTTCCAATACGATAAATTCAATCCGCAACATAACGCCTTGCTAAGGTGTGAGCAACGCCTTGACCAAGCCACCGCATTGCGCCGTAATCACTAAACCCAACGCAAGCCAAAAATGCCACGCGTTGCGAATCACTCTTAAGCAATTTGTTAGGTGAATAACTGGATTGCACATGGCTCATTTTTTTGCGATATAAGCAACACCATCAATTTGCACATGAAGACCTGATAACTCTCCACCTCTATGAGCAAAATCAGTAGAAATCGTTTTTCTCGCAGGATAGCCATTCTTAAAACGTTCTTTGATAACTTTCTCTACTAATGGAATATTCCATACATCCCTGAGCAAAACATCGATTTTCACTACACTATCTAGCGTTAGATTTTCCATTTCAAGCTTTCTAGCCATATCATCAAAAGCTCCGTTTATTTGTTCTTCGACACTTTTCCCAACATTACCAACACAATAGCCCAGGAAAACATAATCTCCAGCTACAACGTAACCAGAGTGTGCCCATTCTTCATTTACATCATATCTCTTAATTTCGCTCATTCTATCCCCCCGATCTTGTCGAATTATCGCAATTCACCTAACGCCGCGTTAAGGGGTGAGTGCCGCTCAAACCAACTTTCCGCAGATCACTTTCACCACTAAAACTCACCGCATACCAAAAATGCCACGCGGCACGAATCCCTCTTGAACGCTTTGTTATGGCGAAATCTTAGCCAACTCCGCTCTAAAAGCCTCACATAATTTTGACTGGATCAAGGGAAGTTCTTCGTCCGCGCGAATCCATAAAGCCAGCATCTTAGCATCTAGTGTTTTACCTAAACCACTTTGCTTGAGCTGATAACCTCTAACAACTTGATAAAAGGCTGAATGCTGGTCAAGCAGTTGGTCTACAAGATTGCAGAGATCATCAGATAGCCAAAGCTTAGCAAGTCTGTATTGTTCGGCGAACTTCTTAACGTCTAATTCCAGGCTCAACACCCGCTCCTGTTCTAGTTCACCCTGCATCCTTACTACATATGCTGTAGCATCAGACGCTTGAACTGACGCTTCATATAGCTTTGAAATTGATTCAATCTTTCTGGCATGAATTTGCTCAAAAACGTAATTATGTCTCTTTGCTTTTGATGAAATATACTCTGACAAAACTCTTTCAATCGTTTGCCGAAACAACCATGAAAGAAAACCAACAATTACTGATGCTCCACCTAAGTAAGCCAAAAACTCCTGCAAGAAACCTCCCCAAAAACTAAACTCAAAATTGCGCCATAACGCCGCATTAAGGTGTGAGCAACGCTACCACAAAACTAAACCATACCACCGTAAACACAAAACCCAACGATGGAATGAAAAATGCCAAGCGTTGGGAATCACTCTTAAATGCTTTGTTATGTCTCTAGTTCAACATGCAAAGACTTCAACTGGGTTTCGGAAGAAGCATAGACCTGTTCATATGAGGCACTAAGCGTAATTTGGTTGAACTGTTCAACAGATGCCTTATCAAAGCTCATTTCTAACACTGAACCAAATATATCCTTTTCAACTAAAAATACAGCCAATTCAGGAGATAGAGGATAATATAGACCAAATTCCTCTGTTTGTTGGTTCTGGTCTGTTTTTGTGTCTAAGAAATTAACCACTGGTTGATCGCTAGTAATAAATGGCGTATCACTAATGTTTCTTGCTATCACCAATTTATAATTTGACCGATTCACATACAAGTTTGCCGCTAATTTCGCTGAAAATACAATACGAATTAAGTTTGCACACTTTATTATTTGTTCTCGGTTAACACCCGTAACACCAGAAACTAATGCATCGTGGTGTTTTTTTGTACGCAAATACTGCATACATAAATAGTTTAGAAAGTGTGCGGCACTTTCATCATTTTCAAAGAAACTTACGTCTCCCAATAAAAGTTTCGTCAGACAGGGATCACCTTGTGACTCAATTTCCGACTGAATTTCCTCTTCTAGGTTATTAGCGTAGTGCTGCTTCAGTTTCTCAATATCAGAATCGCTGCCGTCAGATTCTAACTTTTCAACTTGTTCAACATGGCGAAAGAGAGAAAATAGTCGCTCGTAAATTGAGCTAACCGTTTCATCCACGTCAGATAAAAACATATCCCTAACAAAGCTAATATCTTGTTCAGACAGACAATTAACTTTATAAAAATAGCTCTTCTGCCCAACATTCATCAAATCCGCAGTTGAAAATACATGCTGTTTATTTCTCATACATGCAAGTTTATCATCTACGAGCCAAGACTTTAGGTATCGCCTCCAAACGTAATGCTGTTTTTTCTTTTTCTGATCGAACATCTATTTTTCCTCCGGAGACATAACGCCGCATTAAGGTGTGAGCGACGCTTGGCTATACTTGAGCGAAGCGAAACTGCCAAGCGTTGCGAATCACTCTTAAATGCTTTGTTAGCTGAATTTTTCAAACTGTTTTAAAAGATTATTTCGTTTATCCAATACTTTACTACGTTCGTCTTCTGACACGAAATTTAAGAGGATGGATAGTTCGATGAAGTCTGTATGGGCTTCCCTAAATATCTCAGAATCATAGCAACTTTTTATCCAGTACAACTCCTCACCAGTGATGCTATGAAATACTTCCAGAGGCATGTAGTCACAATGTTCAGGATTGGCAAAGTTAGACGTATGTTCTAAATCAAATGGGCCGATATTATTTCCGTAAAGCCAAGGCAAAAGATAAACATTTGACAACATTGTAGCCGCTAATTCATAGGTAGCTTTGCCGTAATGACCTAAACGGTAAGATAGAATCGAACGGCACAACATTTGGATAGGTTCACCGATGTCATCTGGAAATTGGGTGTCATACCATTCCATGTACTCTTCTGCTTTCTTCAGATCATTTAGCACGAGTAGCAAAGGAAATATCAAGTATCTTTTCCCATACCCATCATCAATAAACCCGTACTCTCTCAACTCACGATTAAACCCTGATTTGTAGCTTGAAATCTTAGCTCGAATTTTCTTATCTGAATCTGGAACTGTAAACATATGCAAATCTCGCTTTATTCAGCTAACGCCCAATTAAGGGGTGAACAACGCCTCCACCCAAACCTAAAGTATTGTGCCATAAACACTAAAACCGAAGTAGAAGCAAAAGTGCCAAGCGTTGTGAATCCCTCTTAAATTGCTTGTTAAGTGGCTATTCCGCATTTTGCAGAAAACTACCTCAGAGAGTCATAATGATTAATCACTTTTACAATAGAGTCTAAAAGAGGCTTTAACCCATTAAAATCTATTTTCGTTTTGTTTTCTTTGACTATATGTGTAGCAAATGAATCTTTGCTCAAATCACTTTTTGAGTCCCGATTCTTTACAGTGTTGAAACACTTACCACTTGAGTGCTTCATTAAACGCGTTTTATCATCAAAGAAATACTCTATATCTGTCTCTCCGCCATCTTTAGCTAACGGTGTAAAAACAACATATAGGTTTTTGATAACATGTATAAATTCAGACTTTCGAATATCCTCCTTCTTATCAAGAGTAGATGGAAACAATTCGATTTTTTTCTGAAAGTTTTTTAACTTCAACAAATTCACTACTTGTTGAGGTCCTTCATCGTTATCTAAAAAAACAATAACTGGATATTTAGGTGTTATGGAATCGTAGAGCTTCATGTTCTTTTCGAAGTTATCCACAAAACCTCGCAGGTAATCAGCCCCACCGAATAACTCTAATAAAAAGCGGCTTCGCTTTGAGTACTCGACAAAACGTACTAAAAGCTCATACTTATCCCCTTTACGGTACGCTAATTGAGGATAATCTTTACTTAACTCACTGATTGCGGACTTTAAGTAAACATTATCTGTCTTACCTTCACATAAAATGGTAGGTTTCTCGTTTCCGCAAAAAAGTCGATAATATAAGAAATTACTAAAAGTTTTTTCTCGACCTGAAAGTATGACTTTAGTATTTTTCCCAACTTTCGCATGCGTGTAATCGGTACTTAAAGGTGTTTTTTGCCTCATCCGGTTATAGTGATCAACTTGATCAATAAAGTTTAACTGCCCTTCAAGCTCATTGAGGTTACCATCAATTTCATTTCCATCTTTTATAGTTGTAAACTTACCTGTTTTAAACAGCTGATTACATTTCGCCCGTGCTAATCGCCAATATTCTTGTTTCACATTAGGTTTTTTATTTACTACCAGACCTGTGACATCTTGTCTGGAGTTCTTATATTGAATTCTAGTCTTACTAGAATTTATAGAAAACCCTGAACGTCTTATCTCACTCTTTAACAATCTACCTGGTACATAACCAATTTCATTTTGTCTCATTATTTGAGGAGGAAACTCAGATTTCCTAGTTGAAAATGTTATGTCGTCAGCGTACCTCGTATAAGTACATTTATATTTCTTGGCTAACGAGGCTAACCGTATATCTAGGGCATGTGAAATAAGATTAGTTATTACAGGAGAGCATGGGCTACCTTGAGGCAGTTTGTTATCAAAGCAGGCAATTTGAGCAATTACTGTTGCAATATGTGGGTTAAGATTGAAGTTAGCGTTTTTAATAAAAAAACCACGGACACGTCCAAAATTGAAACTATCAAAAAAACTTTCTAAATCAATGTTGAGGACGTTCTTTTTTCCGACATGCATCATAGCATTCGTTAGGATTGAACGCTCTCTTACAAAACCGTGAGATAACGAAGGTTGCTTTACCTGCGCATTTGGAATTTTTATCTTAAGAACTTCAGCAGCGTAATCTGGATCACCATTTTTTCTAAGTTTCGGTTTAGACCACTGTGAATCTGGATATTTTTCCGCATTAATTTCATCAATGCAGTCTAATAGTAATATTGATAGATTTTTTTGAAGGCTCTTAAGTTCCTCTGAAGGTGCATTTATAAGCCTTTCACCACCTGATTTCTTCGGAATGGAAAACTGGTGATATTGGTTCTCTGGCTTGTTGATATATAAGCAGCGAGTAAGGAAAGCTGCATCAATACCCAATACTTTAGCAAATTCAGGCTTTGTTGATGCTGACTTTAGACGCTTTAATCTTGACATTGATTACCCCTAATTAGTGGCTTATGGGCACTCCTACGCACTATATATCCTATAAATACCTATATGATATACTATATAAGGCAATCCGAACGGACCATTTCTTCACTGATCGCGAAACGCGAACTAAAAATCTGCCCATAAGCCGAACGGCATTCTAGATTGGCTATGAAACATAATCAATATAAAACTCCAGAAAAACTCAACTAGCCACTTAACGCCCAATTAAGTAGCCCGAAACGCACTAGCTCACCTTCCGCATTACTCGGCAACGCAAAACCCGATGCAAACCAAAATCGCCGAGCGTTGAGGGTCTGCTTGAATTGTTTGTTATGCGAATTCACTGACCAAGCCAAGTTGGGCAGATGAAGATTACCTCAGACACTAAAAACCACAAACAAACCAAACACTTTTTGTGATTCACTGAACAGCGGAAGTCACTATGTTACAGACCAGCTTCCAACAAGTGACTAATGGTGACTTTCAGCGCATGACTCAGCTTTTGCTTCGTGAAACCCAACGCTCTAGACCAGCAACAAAGATGAACGACCGATAAACTTGCTCTTACAGCGCTTTGAGCCAACAAAATTCACCACCAACCAACTCCGAAAACCAATGAGGCAACCCGCGAAATTTGGCATGTTTTACGGCCTGAGTGATTCAAGAATTTGAGCCGACAATGCTGAGTTGCCGACACCGCGAACCGACTGCCAAAGAGAGCGAGAAAGAGAGATAGAGAAGATTTTTTGCTCAGTCGCATAACGCCCAATTAACGTGTGAGCAACGCATGCACTGAACTTGAACACTGCGCCGTAAACACTAAATTCGACCTAAAGTGAGAGCGCCAAGCGTTGCGAATCACTGTTGAATTGTTTGTTATGTGCTAAACGACTGAACGCCATGATTTAGTGAGTTTTTCTAGCCGCACACCTTCAATCTTACCGAGATTAGAAACATCTTTACTAAAAGATGCACTAAATATTCGATGCCCAGTTGCATGTAAAGTTACCCCAATTCTCTCATTTGAAATTGTTTTCAATTCCAGTTTGATTAATACACAATCATCAGTTTTGATTGGTAACAATTGATTTGGATTGACGACTTTACGCAAAAATTTCACTTTATAGAAATTAACAGTGCAACCGTCATATTCCCTTTGAATAAGGTTGTACTCTTTAAATTGCGCTGCAGCTATTCCCTTTAGGTTTTCAGGTAAATTCTCAATACACAATATAATAGATTGCTCTTCAAATGGAGTTAGATCTGTACAACCTAAAATCATTTTTCGCAGTTTATTTAACATCGCCTTCCTTAGCACATAACGCCGCGTTAAGGGGCGCCGGCACGCACTACAAAAGTGACCGCATCACGCCGTAACCACTAAACTTACCGCAAATTGAAAATGCCACGCGTGCCAAGTCCCTCTTTAACGCTTTGTTATGCTTTTTTTGATTTACTATCTCGAGCAACACAAAGAATCCCACCAATAACAGCGCTCGCTATGCAAATTTGTTGAAGCACGGCTATGCTGACCATCCCATGAAACGGATTGCCATCGAATAAGGGAGAAAAAGGTAAAACATCTACATGCATTATGGCGTCAATAAAAACATGGCTGTATGTACCTAGAAAGGAACTTAGATAAGCAGTTTTCCACTTTATTGGAAGAAAGCGCTGCCACCGAATAATAAACAATCCACTTTCACTCAGATACTTACCCGTTATTGCTGATAACAGACCTAGCAAAGTAGCTCCTAGAATCGTGTGACTCCAACCATGTAACTCTCCTGAGTCAGTCAACATCACAACTAAAGGTTGAATATCCATAACTATTTGAGACCAACCAAAAACAGTTAATGAAAAACTTGAACTAGCCGCCGATTTCAAAACTAACGCTGGCCCCATATGCAAAGGTGTAAATGGCATATTTACTCTCTTAACTAATCCTTAAGTCACCAAAAAGCATAACGCCCTGCTAAGGGGTGAACAACGCAATACCGAAGCCGCTGCATACCACCTTAATCACTATAATCAACGCATAGTAAAAATGCCACGCGTTGTGAATCCCTCTTGAGCAGTTTGTTAGTTTGCAGACCCAAACAGTTGATTTTACGTTATTTTAAACTTTGCGAACAACAAACTTTATGTGCTT
>NZ_JARHUF010000048.1 GCF_029223195.1 Vibrio sp. CAU 1672
CTCACTGAAACCACGTGAACTCACCACACCAGAGAAAGCGGCCTTTCAGCAAGCAAATCCGCTTTTAAAAAGATAAAACCACAGAGCTGAATTGCAGCGAAAACTATCGCCTCGTTTTGCCCCCCCTGTGTCAGGATAGATGTCACTGTTAAAAATTAACCAATTAGAGGGGCGGTAACAGAGGAATAGATGTCTCGTTATTCGCAAGAAAGAAAAGAAGCGATCCTGAAAAAGCTATTACCTCCTCACTCTCGCTCGGTGGCGGAAGTGGCAAAAGAGGAAGGTATTAGCGAAACAACCCTGTACAATTGGCGCAAACAACTTCGAGAGTCAGGAGCCGTTGTGCCAAATAACAATTCTTCTTCCGAGCAGTGGTCTGCACAAACCAAATTGGCCGTTGTCGCTGAAACGTTTTCAATGACAGAAAGCGAGTTAAGCAAGTACTGCCGAGAAAAAGGGTTATACCCAGAACAAGTACACCAGTGGCGCAACGAATGCATGCAAGGCTTTATGTCTTCCAAAGATCAAGAAGCCGAAGCAAAACGACAAGCCAAAGCCGATAAACTGGAAATCAAAGAATTAAAGAAAGAGCTTCGCCACAAGGAAAAAGCCTTAGCTGAAACCGCTGCCCTGCTGGTACTGAGAAAAAAGCTGAGAGCCTTTTACGGGGAAGAACCAGAGGACGACTAACCTCAACCGATGAAAGGCAGCGCTTAATTGCCCTTATTCATGACGCACATCAAAGCGCTTGCCGGTTAGAGAAGGCTTGCAGCGAGACCGAGATCAGCTTGCGTACCTACAGGCGCTGGTATCAAGACGGAGAAGTCCTTGAAGATAAGAGACCTCTCATTGATCGTCCCGCGCCTGTAAACAAGCTCACAGAACAGGAGCGACAAGCGATTATCGATGTCTGTAACCAGCCTGAGTATGCCAGTCTGCCACCGACTCAGATAGTCCCGACTTTGCTGGATAAAGGGGATTACATCGCATCAGAATCGAGTTTTTATCGCGTGTTAAAGGCAGAAGGCCAACTCAATCGGAGAGGGCGAGAACGCTGTCGCCAAAAAGCTTCCAGGCCGACGAGTTATACGGCAACAAAGCCCAATCAGGTTTACACCTGGGATATCACGTATTTACCCTCAGGCGTACGTGGTCGATTCTATTATCTGTACCTGATAGAAGATATCTACAGTCGTAAAGTCGTCGGTTATGAGGTCTATGAGCGTGAATGTGGCAAGCTGGCAGCGCAACTGCTGCAACGAACGTTGATGCGTGAACAATGCTTCAATCAACCACTGGTACTGCACTCAGACAACGGCAGCCCGATGAAATCCTTTACTCTGAAAGCGAAGATGGATGAGCTGGGTATCACACCTTCATATAGCCGTCCTAGAGTGAGTGATGATAATCCTTATGTAGAATCCCTGTTCCGCACCATGAAGTATGTGCCGAACTGGCCGTCAAATGGTTTTAACAGTCTTGAAGAAAGCCGAGACTGGGTAGAGTGCTTCGTTAGTTGGTATAACATGGAGCACAAACACAGCCGCTTGAACTATGTTACGCCAGCACAGCGTCATAGTGGTATAGATGGTGCCATATTGAGTAAACGAGAAAAGGTACTGACCGCGTTCCGTAACAAGAACCCAGAGCGTTGGTCGAGAAAGATAAGGAACTGTGAACCAATCGGAGACGTTCACCTTAATCCAGAAAAAGAGGCTGCTTAATTATTAAGCAACTAGTGACAACTACCTTGAAAAACACCGTGCCCCGCGCAGTCCGCACCAAAGAAGAAAACCGTCGACAAATGACAGACCAGAACTGAACCAAGAATCAGAAAAACGAAACTACAATTTGTGATGAGAACTACCTGAATTCAGCGCCGAAAATCAGGAATATTGCCCTAAAATTTTAGACTTTCTTCATCTAGCGTATAACGCTTTGTTAAGTTGCAGCTAACTGCCACGACACTCAAGCAAAGCCACCGTAATCACTAAACTCAACCGAACCAAAAATGCCACAGGTTAGCTGTCAGCTTGAACAATTTGTTATGTAGCGAGACAGTACGGTGAACTCATGGCTTGGTACCAAGGCGTTGAATATTAATCACATTACCCAACCCAATCACCGAAGTAAAACGGACAGCTGCCCAAATTGAAGCCAGTCGCTAAACGCACTTGGCAATGAAGCGACATTCGGTGACAGTCCAGACATTTCCGTACTTGCATGGCAAAGGATACTTTCGCTGATGCCAACTACAACGCCAACAAAACTCCCGTTTTCCGATACTGGTTCAGCAGCAGAGAAACAGCGGCATCGAACACCGCAAATGAGAAAGCCACAGTAAACGCCTTCAGTTCAGCGAAAATTTTATTCAAAGTGCCACCGGATAGATCGTGGCTAGGTGCTGACTGACAGGTGAAAAGCACGGCTACTGAACAAGGAAACTGTTCGATAAACCTGGCTAAAAACCTTGAACTCAAACAGCAACATAACGCCCTGTTAAGGGGTGAGCAACGCAATACCAAAGTCGCCGCATACCACCTTAAACACTTAAATCAACGCATAGTAAAAATGCCACGCGTTGCGAATCCCTCTTGAACAGTTTGTTATGTATTTTGGGTGCACAAATTTAATAGCAAACTTTATTATAGAGAATTTAATACCACTTCCTTAGAAACCTAAAGATTAGAGAAAGTAAAATAAATGCAATAAGACTTAAGTAAGCGCTCCATCTAACTTGTTCGGCGTTAAATTTATTTATCCTATGAAGACCATCAGAACTCGAAAGAAGAACTTCATCTCCAGCCTTAACATAAACAGTATAATAGATATTATTTACATGCGTTCTAACTAGCCCAACACTTAGATTTTCTGTATCTTTACGCGAACCATATCCTAGGGAATAGTAGTGATTTATTGAATTAAAGTCATACCATTGAACTTTAATATCGTGCTTGTATTCTTTATCAAAAAGAATTTGATAAGATAATCCACGACCAGCTGTACCATGCTTACCAGTTACCTCAGCCTTATGGTATAACACATCATTATCAGTGTATGGTCCCTCAATAACTCTATTTTCTACAACACATATCGACATAATAAAAATGGCCATGAGAATTCCAGGCGCATAATATGACCCACACATTCTCTTAACAGTACGAATCATGCTTTTACTCGTTTCTAGTTGCATTGGCAGTAGCTCCAACGTTAATTAGCCAGTTATCACTAACCCACTGATTAAAATACATAACGCCCAATTAAGTAGTGAGCAACACTGCCACCCACTTAGACCATTGTGCCGTAAACACTAAAGCTGATTCAAACCTAAAGTGCCAAGCGTTGCGAATCTGCTTAAATTGCTTGTTAGTTTTGAAGCTCACAGCCCATGAGAGACTTAACCGCCGGGTCCGTCCAAAGAATCAAAGACTCTGTGTAGACCTTAACATGACTTCCTGTTTCAGTTTTTTCTATATCAGCTAAATGGACTAGTTCACCATCTAAGTACTGCATTACCTCATACCCTAACGATGATTTATGAAACGTCACCATTGGGCTATAAACTAAATAGTCTAAGTTTTCCCATTTTTCAGTAATACAACTAGCAACAGCAGATGGACTCATCGAGCTAGATGACTGAAACACCGGCTCTGAATGACGAAGTTTTTGTGGTGTTGCCGCACATGCTGACAGCAACAATGCCATACTCATCATTATCAAATATTTCATTTAACCTCCATAAAAACTAACGCCGCGTTAAGTAGTGAGCAACGCTACCACCCAACCTAATCCATTGCACCATAAACACAAAACTTAACTTAGACTCAAAATGCCACGCGTTGCGAATCTGTCTTAAACGCTTTGTTATGTGCGTAGCCCTTTTACACTGATGCCAGGTACATTTTTAAAGCCCTGTCCCGTGTGTTGATCAACAAAAACAGTGGTTCGAATAAACTCACAACTTTCAACTGTACAGTTTCTAAATACGACTATACCTGTAAGGTACACATCCTCTGGTAAAACTATAACGTCACCGCACTCATTAAACCCTGAGTTTACATAGCTTCCGCCCATAATTGCTACAGCCCCAGGGCCAACAAACTTACAGCGTTTAAAATGTTTGTGTTCATGGAGTTGCAGTGTGGGCAACCTTAAGTCTTCGAGGGGGATAATAGTATCAGTGAAACTGTCTTGCAGAGGGTTAACTGAGTTTTTAGGTACTGATAAAGCTGCATGATAATCTGCTTGAGATTGCTTCAATATAGATGACTTTATTAAAAATAAAACTAGAGCTACAAAAACTGAGGTGATTACTCCAATGGAAACCCAGTATATTGGCCCAAGATCTTTGAGCACTGGGTCAGCTTTGGCAAGAAAACCCGTAATCGCACCACTACTTCCTATGAAAACTACAGTGACAATACGCCAGACCCACTCTGCTGCAGAGAGACCAGTTTCAAACAAGCTGACTGAGTTAATTATCCGACTTCTATTCACAACCACCTCAATTATCTAATATTTGATGAAGCACATAACGCCGCGTTAAGTAGTGAGCAACGCGACTACCTGACCTAAACCATTGTGCCTTAAACACAAAACTCAACTTGGACTGAAAACGCCAAGCGTTGCGAATCTGTCTTAAACGCTTTGTTATATGCTATCCGCACGCTGCGCTACTAATTGATACAAGTCAGCATAAATGTCGATTGATGGTTCACCTTCATCATAGGCATAGTCGGCTTTAGCTTCTTGAGCATAGCGGTACAACCAACCCGATGGATGTTTATCCTGAATAGAAATACGAGAATCAGATACTTGAGGAAATTGGTGACCAGTGATGTCTACGTACTTTCCATTAACTTCCACCCAAGCGTGTGAATTTATACCCGGGAATATCTCACTCTGTGTATTCGCACGAATGACTTTAACACCGGAAAATCCCCTCTCTGTTAGGTATGTACCCAATAAATCAGATACGACTCCACAGCTTCCACTTGGAAAGCTATTCAAACAAGCCCATCCATTACAGTCGAGCAACTTGTACGACTCAAACTCAATTAAGTACGCCAAAGCGTTTCTAAACTTATGTGTATGATAAATAAAAGACATATTTATTGTTTCCTCGACTTGCATATAA
Source organism: Vibrio sp. CAU 1672 (assembly GCF_029223195.1). Classification (GTDB taxonomy): domain Bacteria; phylum Pseudomonadota; class Gammaproteobacteria; order Enterobacterales; family Vibrionaceae; genus Vibrio. The sequence continues at coordinate 5,138 of NZ_JARHUF010000048.1, forward strand.
CGCCCTGCTAAGGGGTGAGCAACGCAATACCGATGCCGCCGCATACCACCTTAATCACTAAATTCAACGCATAGTAAAAATGCCACGCGTTGCGAATCCCTCTTGAGCAGTTTGTTAGTTTTATAGATATCGATTGACTTCAGACTTATATAGCTTCATTACGCTTTCATATTTATTGTTTCCACGATTGCCTAAAGCTTGTATTGCATATTCTGCTGTAAACCTAAAATCGAGACTAGGATACAAGTTAACGAGCTGTTCCGATATTACATCAATTGTAGCCGCTACTTGTACTTTCCCTGGGTGTGAGCTTACATTCCATGCTAGCTTTGGAGAATGCTTCAAAATAGCCAGTAACTTCAGAATGCTCAACGCAACTTCTTTTTCTGGCTTATGAGAGCTACTGTATCTATTTGTTATCTCGTTAGGATACACAAACCACAGAAGCTCATCAAAAACAGAACAGTCAATAGGGTTTGTCTTCGGTACGACTATATTGTCAGGAATGTTCTTAAACTCAGCTACAACCTCGGGAGATACTGCCACCCGCATTCCCTTTAGCTGCCCTTCAAGCTTCACAGCTTCAGTAACCGCCCCACCGCAAATAAACATGCCGAGTTGCTTATTTACTTTGTCAGGTTCAACTATCTGCCCATACGCCAATCCACCACGGCACATTAAGCCACCCAATAGGGACTTCCACATAATCTCTCTAGCTGCATTGACAACTACATCGACATCTTCGGACCACAAAAAAGCACAATCAGACAATTGAGCAACTTTAATATTTTTACGATTCTCTGTTGCAGACACTAGAATGCGACGGAACTTCAGTAACAACTTGGCACAGAACTGATGCTCTGAAAATTTATTTTCATAACTAAATCTATGTGCCTCAAAGTGCTCTTTATTAATTTGTATAGAACCTTGGGTTAGAGCCCCGACACCTAAGATATCAACAAAAAATACTGCACCACTTTTTTCTATCACATTAATACCTCAGAACTGTGAATAAAACTAACGCCGCGTTAAGGGGTGCCGGCACGCAATACAAAAGCTACCGCACTGCGCCGTAAACACTGAACCCAACGCATATTAAAAATGCCACGCGTGCCAAATCCCTCTTAAACGCTTTGTTATAAGGTTTTATGCGACAAAACTTTTGCTTTCCAGTTTATAGGACTATTAGTTGGCACTAATGGTAGAGATATATTTCTTACAATAAAAGGTTCCAGACCATCTTGAAAAGCATCCATAGTCTTGACAATTTGGGACATGTTCGTGCGGCTTATATTAAGCTCGTATGTCTCTATTATCTGACCACTAGAAGATGAAAAAACTAAAGCCACATCGTATTTACCAACAGAAAACCATGATATCTTACGTTTAATAACCTTTGTTATTTCAACAAACAGTTCATCTGACACTTGAAAATTTGGGCCTTCAAATTCTAGACTGTCAACGTCAATACCTTTGGCTCTCATATCACTAGACCATTCGTATTTTTCTTGCTCAATTCTTTCATTTAAATCCCATAATTCAAACTCATCAACCTTAGCCATACGAGAGGAAAATGCAACACTATTTGACCAATTTTCACCAACTTGGAGGGATACTTCAGTGAACGGTTTCCACCGAGGTTGCTCAAATGAACCAAGAGATGGCAACAAATAAGAAGATGCCTCTGATTGATATGTAATATTTCCACTAGAATCTGAAATATACATTTCTATCGCTTTAATCCTGCCATACCTTTCCCCAACATTTGTTATGCTTACAGGAACAACATTCGTCATACCAATAAAAGGATTGACCTGAACCTGTATAAATTTGGATTCTGCAATATCAAAATCCTCTTTATCAAACCATTCATGAGCTGGTGGGAATTGCGAGAGTGCTATAGCAACTATCGCAACCAATAATGACAAAAAATCAATTTTATCCTTGTTAAAATATTTCATTACATATCCTTATAACGCCCTGCTAAGGGGTGAACAACGCAATACCGAAGCCTCCGCACACCACCTTAATCACTAAAATCAACGCATAGTAAAAATGCCACGCGTTGTGAATCCCTCTTGAGCAGTTTGTTAGT
>NZ_JARHUF010000049.1 GCF_029223195.1 Vibrio sp. CAU 1672
GAATACATAGAGGTTGATTATAATCGGACGAGAAGGCACAGTGCTCTTGGGTATCTAAGCCCAGTTAACTTTGAACAACAAAATGTCGCTTAATGAAGTGTCCAGTCTGGCTGGAGCAGATCATTTCGACAAATGCAAAGCCTTTAGACAGCCCCGTCTCCTGATCTAAAACTAAATTGCATTCGGTGACAGTGCCGTAGGCAGAGAAAAGAACGCGGATTTCGTGCTCTGTGGTGTTACGCGCAAGGTTGCGCACTAAAAGTTTCATAATAGTTTGCCTGGTATAAGTTGCGGAGTAATTGTCTCAGGTATCGAGAGACAAACCAAGAAAAGAATGGGGAAGCATCTGTTGGGACTGTTATCGTATGATAACATCTACTTTTTCAGGCGAAATTACACATGAGCAACGATCATTTTCAAGGCCGGTATGAAGTAGAACTGAAGTATCGCCTGCACTCAAAATCAGAGTTCTTAGAAACTTTAAACGCGATACCCCATGAAATCATGCTTCAAGATAACATTGAATGTGATTGGTATTTTGACCGCCCTGACAAATCGCTCCAGCTTGAGAACAAGAGCCTTTGTATCCGTACTATGGAGCCATCAGGTATAAAGTTGTGGATTGTTAAAGGGCCAGAACCTGACCGATGTGAGGCGACCAATATCACGGATGCTTCTAATGCTTTGAGTATGTTAGAAACTATGGGGTACCAAGTGATATTGAAAGCCAAGAAAACCCGGAGTATTTACTTTGTTGGAGAGTTCCATATTACAGTTGACTCTTTGGCTGGTATTGGTGATTTTGCCGAGTTCGCTATCATGACAGACAACGAATCGCAGTTATCAATCTACAGAGCAGAGCTTGAAGCACTAGCAAGTAAGTTCGGGTTAACGCAATCAGCATTGCAAACGAAATCATATAAGCAGATGTTTGCAGAAAGTGGTCAACAACAAGGTGCTCTGGAATGATTCACAACACGTGGCGTTTTTAGTTTGCGGTGGATTCTGATGCTTAAGGTGCTTTGCAGCCGTTTTGGTATTACGTGCCGACACCCTTTTACGCAGCCTTATGCCAAGGAGGTAAAATGATGAACATGAGAGAGTTTTCGCGTCTAGTAGGCTTGTCTTCTTATACTCTTAGGTACTATGAGAAAATAGGCTTACTTAAAAATGTTCAGCGAAACAGCAGTGGGCATCGTGTATATACATCGAAAGATTTAAAGTGGATTGAGTTTGTAAAGCGTCTAAAGGATACCGCCATGCCTCTTGAGGAAATTCTCGAGTACGCAAGGCTAAGGGAGGCTGGATCTGAATCGGTATTGCAGCGCCAGGCGTTACTCGAGCAACATCAAGAAAACCTACGAGCCCATATCGAACAACAAAAATCGCACCTGGCGGCTTTAGAGAACAAAATTAACCTGTATAAAAGCGGAAAAGTCGGTTGACTTAGAGTTGACTCTAACTTGTATGGTGCCCCTGTACTTATTAAATAGGAGCGTACCAATGAAAAAAACACGTTTTGATACCGGTCTTGAACGACTGGCAAGTATTGATGGTGAAGCAGGGCAAAATGTTATTGAGAGTTTACAGGATCTCTGCCCGGACTTAGCCAGGTACACAATTGAATTTCCGTTTGGTGATATCTATGCACGTACAGGGCTGGATCTAAAATCCCGAGAAATCGCTACGGTTGCCGCATTAACTGCGTTAGGCAATTGTGCACCTCAGCTCAAAGTTCATTTGAATGCGGCGCTTAATGTTGGCTGCAGCGAAGAAGAAATCAAAGAAGTGATACTGCAAATGTGCGTTTATGCCGGTTTCCCCGCAGCGTTAAACGGTATGTTTGCTTTCAAAGAAGTGCTTGTTGAGAGAAAGGCATAACAAGTATGGAGCGCGATTCCCAACGCTTGGTTATTGCTGTTCAGGAGTAGGGTTCGCTTTCTCCGCATAATGGTGTGTTATGGTGGTCGAGTTATTCATTCTTTCACGCAGCGTTAGCGGTCCGTATTCATCTACATAAGGATATTAAAGTGTTTATCAATGAAGCGTCCAAATTGACCGGGGCGACTCAAAGAGCAATAAGGCTATATGAATCACGTGGGCTACTGAACGTATCAAGGTCAGGGAAATATCGTGTTTATAATCAAGATAACATCAACCTGATCAAGATAATTAAAGAAGCTCAGACGCTGGGGATCCTTCTCTCGGATTTGGTTAAGTTGAAAAGCGCCCAAGAAGATTTTGACTGGAAATTAGTCAGTGATTTTCTGGTGCAAAAACAACAAATGGTTGAGGAAGAGATAAAAGAGTTAGAAAAACAAAAAGTGCGTATTGAAAACTATCGAAATTCGATCGATAAGTGTGTTCGAGGGCTTGACTCTGACCTATAGGTAAGAGTTTAAACTGCACTTTTACATTACACGGATATGTAAGTTTATGAAAAAAGTGTTAGTTATCAATGCCAATCCTAAATCCAATAGTATGTGTAAGTCTATTGCAGAGCATTATACCTCGATTGCTTCAGGCAGGCATGACGTTGAGCAAATCAATATTGGTGACATGAATTTTGAGATCAGTTTAAACGAAGGCTACGACATCCCCATTTCGCTGGAACCAGATTTGTTGCACTTTCAAAAAATGATCCAATGGTCTGAGCATGTGGTGATTGTCAGTCCGGTATGGTGGGGAACGATACCCGCAAAATTTAAAGGAGCTATTGATAGAACTTTTTTGCCGGATTTCGCATTCAAGTATGTTGATGGCAAAGCTACGCCGGAAAAGTTGTTACAAGGGCGCACTTCTGAGTTAATCATTACCCTTGATAGTCCGCCGTTTTGGTATAAGTACGTCAAAGGAAATGTCATATACAAGCAGTTAAAGAATTCTGTTTTGGGTTTTTCTGGCATTAAAAATAGGTCTTCGACTTACTTTGGCCCTGTTATTAACTCCAGCATCAATAATAGGAAGGTTTGGTTTCGCAAAGTTGCACAATTGGCGAGTAATATAAAGTAACCTTACCAAAGCCGTTTGGGTTTGCAGGCAGTTAACCAGGCATTACATAGTGATTGGCAATGCGCAGCAGCGTATTGCGTAGTTCACACCTTTACAGGGCATTATGCAATTGATGAGGAAACCCTACAATCGAAGCCAATGGTAGGGTTTCTGTGGTACTGGTAAGTTCGATTAAGACGCATATTTTCTGAGTTCGTGTGGGTAAATTCTTATTCCATTTAGGGTATTTTCGTACACAGACAGCTCTCGAAGGTAAGACCAAACGTGAGTGTCTGTACCGGTTTGTGCCGCCAGACGAGAGATTACATCATCGATATTGCGGCCCGCGTAATCCTTGTGAGGGGTAAATAAATCCCTTATTGCTGATAACATAGTTAGCTCCTTGGTGTAATTAAATTACATTGTTGTATAAATATAACGTAGTAGAGTTTGTTTCTGTGATCAAGGCAGGGTGGTAATTTAATTTAAATTTCATAATTGTAACTTTTATGTCAAGTGGTGTTGATGCACACATAGCAAGCTGCTTAAGAGGGAGTGAGCGAGCATTGTTGGTTTTGTGAGGCTTTTGTTTGTGGCACAATAAGACACCAGTTGCACCTGTTGCGCTGTTCGCTTCTTAGTTGTGGATCCGATGGTAAAGTAACCCTGAAGGGAGAATTCGTTTGGCATACTCGTACGGCGATGATGAAATGAAAGCTTTTTGCTGTAATTGCAAACAGTTAACTGTTCATCGCTATGAAAGTTTCGGTAAAGAAGAGCCAGCATCAGAGACCGAAGTTAAAGGTTTTTTCTCTGGTTTGTTTTCTGCTATCGCGGCGGTTTTGATGGAAGGCACGCCAACCGGTGATTATAAGTGCGAGGTGTGTGGTACAAACTTACATACCCCAGATAACTTAGACTGATATTCGTTGCAAGTCATGGAGGTATTAGCCGTTATCGTTGTTGTAGTCATTGAACGGTCATTATTCTGGATCTGGGAAGCCACGCTATTAATAAGGGGTTCAAAAAGGCTCTTCAGCGGTTGGTATTTTCGGTTGAACGAGTTTTTTAAGCACAAAGGTTATGGTCGGGTGGTGGACTTGCTCACACCTTGATTAGGCACTATATGATGGGAGGAACATGGAAAAGTTAGCGCATGAAATATGGATATTTGATGGTAATTCGGTTCAGTTTTTAGGGTTACCATTTTCTACTCGTATGACAGTTGTCCGGCTCTCTGGCGGAGAACTATGGGTTCATAGTCCGATCAAGTTATCAGATACCATCAAGGTACAACTAGAAACTTTAGGCCGTGTAAAATACTTGATAGCTCCTAACCATTTACATCATCTTTTCCTGCCTGAGTGGATTAGCACTTATCCAAATGCTGAAGTTTACGGCACCAATGAGGTCATTAAAAAGCGAAGTGACATTTCCTTTGATGCTTCATTGCATGATCCCAATTATCCGGTTTGGGAAGAAGATATTGAGCAAGAGCTGTTTTCAGGTTCACCGTTAATGGAAGAGTGTGTGTTTTTCCACAGAGGCTCTGAAACGTTGATAGTTACCGACTTAGTAGAAAACTTTTCAGGCCAAGAGTTTAACTATTGGCAGCGTTTTGTGGCTAAAGGTGTTGGTATTCTGGCCCCTAATGGAAAAATGCCGTTGGATTGGCGTCTGAGTTTCATGTTTGGCAAGGCTGATGCCCGCAAACATCTCAATAGATTATTAGCGTGGAATCCAAGAATATTGGTCATGTCTCATGGTGAAATCGTCAAGGAAGGCGTTGACAAATTTTTAGCTCAGTCGTTCAAATGGCTAATATAAGTAAACTTTGTTGAAACTCCATAATAAGGGGTTTGCGTCACGTTTAGTTGTGCTTCATAGGCTTACATGTGATTTTGCTTGTTCTTGGGCAAAGCGTAATGGTTCACAAGGTGAGTTGTATATAAAGATAGGATAGTCGTGTTAAATTTAAGGTATCATGCACAATTGACTAAATTGTAGTTACCCATGAATATACCGATTAAAAGCATTTCTACCTCAAAAGTCTCTTGCTCGAACTGCAAAGCGTGTTGCTGTCGTCTCGAGGTAATGATCATTTCAGATACCGGTGTTCCTGAAGAATTCATTTCACGCGATAAGTATGGTGGTGAGACGATGTTGAGATTAGCCGATGGCTGGTGTGCCGCTATAGACCGAGAAACATTTATGTGTACGATTTACGAATACAGGCCCTGGATATGTCGTGAGTTCGAAATGGGCTCGTATGAATGCATTGATGAACGGACACATTGCTCTTGAACAAACAGCTTTAGATGCGTTTGGTCGCCGGGTCCGTAGAGAATAAATCAGCCAGTCTGAGAACGGCTGGTGGTATACGGTGTAAGTCAGCTTTGTAGAAAATTGAAGTGCGTTGTCTCTGTGACGGTTTAGGTACAGGGGCAAGTCTGGCTATAAGGCCTGAATACGACGCTATGACCCCGAATGGAACATCGTAAGACGTACACATTCAGATGATCGTTAGTAGGAAAGGAGCAGTTATGGAACTCGGTAATATTAAGAACGTAGTTTTTGATGTCGGTAATGTATTAGTTCGCTGGTCGCCAGGTGAGATTGTACGCCTAACTTTTAGTGACGTTGAGTCTCCCGAGTCCATGATGAATTCAATATTTCAAAGCAATACCTGGTTGGAGTTGAATAAAGGCTTATTGACGGAATCTGAGGCTAAGATTCAATACCAAGAGTTGCTTGGCTTGTCTGAGTTAGACTGTGAACGGCTTTTTTACTATATAAAACAGACTCAATTATTAATTTTTGGCTCCGTTGAACTACTCAGGAGAGTGAAGGCTGGGGGTTATGGCGTTTATGCGTTGACGGATAACGTGAACGAAATAGTTGAACACCTAAGGGAAGCTTATACGTTCTGGGAACTGTTTGACGGCGCTACCGTATCCGCTGATGTCGGTCTGCTCAAGCCCCAACCGGAAATTTACTACTCATTGCTGAAGCAAAACGGTATTTTGGCTTCTGAGACGGTGTTCATTGATGATATGCCATATAACGTCGAAGGTGCCAGAACGGCCGGAATCTCAGCGATTCAATTTATAGATTCAGCTCAATGCGAGCAAGCACTGAAATCACTCGGTTTGCAGTTTTAATCCGTAGAGTCCGGGCTACAGGACTATATATCAATGTGACAGGGCAGGCACTGTCGGCTGCTCTTAAATCTTAAGGTTTATAGCTGCGCGGATGAGTGAAAGCCTCCTTTCGAATTTCTTCAAAATGTCGTATCTGTCGCGTTGTTTAGCTACAGGACTCAAGGCTGGGACAGGCCGGGGAGTACAATAGCACGAGGGCAGCATCAGACCCGTAATCAGTTTATGTATCACCGGATGGGATTTGGATGGCTTTTTATCTTGGCTTGCGGGTATACGGGATGGCGATTTAATCGCAGTCAAATGTGGTGAGCGTTGTTTGACTGGTTATTATAATTTCAGGAAGGAATCGTGATAGTCATTTATGGAATAAAGGGAAATTTGAATCCAATCAAGTCAGCGTTATCGGATGTCATTCATGCATCTATGAAGCAAGTACTCGGTTTACAGGAAGATAAGCGTGCCCATCGTTTTATCCCGATGGAAAAAGAAGATTTTTATTATCCGGGGGGCCGTTCAGAGTCGTACACGGTAATTGAAATTAATATGATGCAGGGGCGTAAGCAAGAGACAAAGAAGGCGCTGATCAAAGCACTTTTTTCAAACATTGAAGCGCAACTCAATATATCGCTGGTTGATATAGAAATCACCATTAAGGAGCAACCCGCTCATTGCTGGGGATCCCCCTCTGGCAGGATTGTTGTCACTGTTAAAATTTAACCAGTATGGGCGGTATTGAGTGAACTTTGTCTCGTATACCAGCAGAAAGAAAAGAAGCCATATTGAAGAAGCTACTGCCTCCAT
>NZ_JARHUF010000005.1 GCF_029223195.1 Vibrio sp. CAU 1672
TGGATGGACTACTACAACAATCATCGTACTCATCAAGGAAAAATGTGCTGTGGCCGAACGCCAATAGAGACATTAGAGGATGGGAAATCAATCTGGTCTGAAAAGAATCTAGCCCAGATATAATCTGACAGCCACCGAGTCGAAAAGTGGGTAACTGTCAGATCAGGTCTGAATTAGTACAACTAAATCAACTTGGAGTAGTTCTCTATCTTCCAGTTTATGTGTTGCAAGCACTCTTCTATATCGGCTTTCTGCCGTTCAAGCTCAATGTGGTGAGTTTTGAGGATATCTAACAGAAAGGCATAATCTCTGCTGCCATTGTTGGCGCAGCTCGCCGCGTATAACTTGATATGCTTGAGCGGCATTCCGGTTTTTTTCAAACACTGTACAAAATGCAGCCAGTGAATATCATGCTCACGATGATAACGGTTGCCCGATGCATCCCGAGGGATTGGATAAATCAGTCCCTGCTTCTCGTAATAGCGTAACGTGTGGCAACTCAAGCCACTCTTTTCCGCTGCTGTGGTAATTTTCAATCCCAGACCTCTTGATTTGATCGCACACGGCTCATTCCGGGCACTGACCATCAGCGAGCATACTCGCTTGTATGACAAATTGTTTCGAGTCAATTCAACAATTTATCACTAAGTAAGTTTTGTGGGTCAGCATGTTAGCTCAAAGGCAGTATAGTGATTCTGATTGATGTCCATACATAAAGATCACAGCTGTTTTCCCTATTTCGGCTGTATGAACTTCGCTTTCGCACTGACACGTACTTCGCCATCCACCAATAGCTGCCCCGACAGCTGGTAGATGCCACGTTTTTTACCGACACAAGTTGCGGTAACAAAGACATGATCACCAACGTTTACCGGCTGATGAAATCGTACATCCAGATGGGCGGTTAACGCGGGGATACCGCGGGTTAACAAACAATGCGTCATGGCGCCGTCTAACAGGGAACTGGCAATGCCACCATGCAGCAAACCTAAATAACCTTGATGGCGAGGTAAAACAGTGAAGCATCCTTCAATATTGCCGTTTGGATCCGAGTGATACGCAACATCAAGTGAATAGAAATTGCGCTCAACCGGAGCACAAACCGCACATAATTCGTGTGACTGTAAGGCCTGTTGCATTAACTTAGTCTCCATAACCCAAGAGTTAATAGCATATGCCAATAACCAACCGAGCGAGGGTTTGAAATCTATGTTTTCACCCGATCGTCAGGCGCGGGGAACAAAGTGATGACATCGGTGTTAAACTTAACGGCCAGGTAACGCCCCACAGATAAAGGGCCGCGCAAAAGCAAGAACGCATGCGGAAAGGACTAGCTCGCGTAACTCACTGCAGGCGACCCATCGACCGCCAGAGTGAGTGACAAACGCAGTATTTATACTGATGTTGGCTCGGACTTCTCCGACTTGAAAAGCTTTTTCTTTATCCAAATAAAAGGAGCAAACAGTAAGAACCAGAATTTTTTAGCCATCGCCAGTACAACCCCCAGGATCGCCAATCCTCCTTTGCCAACAACCTTGCCAGTGACGAGTTTATACATTAACGCCCCGGCGCCCACCGCCGCGACAGTATCGGTTTCCGGTACAAAGTCCTGGTAGGTAAAACCTGCTTTATACTTCAATTGCTCTAATATCGGTGCAAGGCTCTCTTCCGCAGACAAAAACTGGCTTTCCTCACCAATCCAGGTGATCTGGCTGTAGCCCTCCCGTGATAACTTCATTGCTCTGGCATTGACGATATGGTTATTCTGATCATCATGAAGTTTCAGCGCGTAGTACATCGTTGCCTGATTTTTATCCAGCGTCGGTTCTTGCGCCCAACCATCAATAAACAACTGACCGTTTTTACGGTGTTTGTTGTCCTCTTCCGTGCCTTCAACTAACTCATCCAGCATGGCCTGAGCATCGATGTTGTCCTCCCAGTCATCCATTTTGACAAACCCGAGCTTCTCTTCAGTAATTACGTACCGGGTATAATCATTATTAAATAACACTGCGTTTGGTGAACTGGGTACGCCGTTTATTTCTTCTTCAGCCAATGCCGCATCATGCCCGCGAAGCAACCCCTGATCATCCATAACCTGTATCGTCGCGTTTTGGTTGGGAACATCATACTCACCGGTATATTCCCAATTTAAATCATCGAATACATCTGCAGCAGCAATCTGGCTTACTAAAGCAAGCGTAAAAAGTACATATTTCATTTTAACCACCTGAATTTTGGCATTTTTTATATTTTGTTACATTCAGGCAGCAATATGCACTTATTAGCTATTATCTATATTGAACAATATCAATAAACCGGCTAATAAATCACCGTCAATTCATATAAATTTATGATGCCGTCAGAATCACTTTTACCCTCCACAATATACCACCGGGCTGAGTTTAAAGACGAAGCAATACGGTTTTCAGGAACATGGAATATCCGTAGCACGATGCCCGGGCGTCATTACACTCGCTTGAGTATCCCGAGGTTACTGACCTTAAGCCGTTGCAGTCAGCTGATTTACTGGCTGTTTTATCATAGGATGGGAGGTTATTATTTGCGCAGGCAAGAAGTACAACCTCGGCAGGCAGAGCGCGAGTGCGGGTCAAGCCTGCCCCGCTGCACTTTACAATATGCATTTCTCAACGCACGACGCGCCGAAAACCAGTCATCGGGCCGGGTTAAAATAACGTAACCGTTAAAGCGCTTGATCAGTTGGGTCTGGTACTCTTGTACAAAGTGATGGTCAAAATCAATCTCAAAGTACTCCAGTGCTTGTTCGATCGAAGTAAAACTCGCGATGGTTTGCTGAATGTCGTCGTATGCCATGGTAAAAACACTAGGGAACAGATTGGTCAGTGTAATGGTTGCGTTTATACTGGGCTTTGATATCGCACAAATCCACTCTCGACGGCATTATAAACAAAACAGGTGGGCTTACGGCCCACCTGTTTAACTTTGCGTTAAAGTTGTTTTATAACACATCAAAGCGGTCAGCATTCATCACTTTCGCCCAGGCGCTAACGAAGTCCTGGATGAACTTCTGCTTATTGTCATCCTGTGCATACACTTCGGCGTAAGCGCGTAATATCGAATTTGAACCAAAAACCAAATCCACCCGGGTCGCAGTCCATTTCACTTCGCCGCTTGTGCGAACACAAATCTCGTATGAATTGCTGCCGGTTGGCTTCCAGGCGTAACTCATATCGGTCAGATTAACGAAAAAATCGTTGGTTAATGTACCGACACGATCGGTCAACACCCCATGAGACGTGCCTGCATGATTGGTACCGAGCACCCGCATGCCACCAACTAACACGGTCATTTCTGGCGCGGTTAGTCCCATTAGCTGCGCCCTGTCGAGAAGCAGCTCCTCCGGTTTCACCAGATAATCCTGCTTTAGCCAGTTACGGAACCCGTCTGCCAGCGGTTCCAGCACCGCAAATGACTCTTCATCCGTCATCTCTTGTGTGGCGTCCCCACGGCCGGGCAAAAACGGTACGTAGACATCATAACCGGCCGCTCTGGCTGCCAGTTCGACACCAAGGTTTCCGGCAAGAACAATCGTATCGGCGAGGCTAATGCCTTCTTCCTGCGCAATTTGCATGAGTACCGGCAAAACTTTAGCCAGCCGTTCAGGTTCATTGCCCGGCCAATCCCTTTGCGGTGCCAGACAGATGCGTGCCCCATTCGCCCCGCCGCGTCTGTCGGAGCGACGGAACGTACGCGCGCTGTCCCAGGCAGTGCTGACCATTTCACCAATCGTTAAACCACTAACTTCGATCTTGTCTTTCACCTTTGTAAAATCGTAATCGGTTTTACCAGCCGGAACCGGATCCTGCCAAATCAAATCTTCGGCTGGCACATCCGGGCCGAAATAACAGGCTTTAGGCCCCATGTCCCGGTGAGTTAACTTGAACCATGCCCGGGCAAAAGCATCATTGAAGTAGTCAGGATCTTGCTGGAAACGCTCGGAAATCTTACGGTAATCGGGATCCATCTTCAGTGCCATGTCCGCATCCGTCATGATCGGATTGTAACGTTTGGACGGGTCCTCTACATCTACTGGTTTATCCTGTTCATCAATGTTGATTGGTTCCCATTGATTGGCCCCGGCGGGGCTTTTTTTCAGCTCCCAGTCGTATTTGAACAGCAAATAGAAATAGCCGCTATCCCACTGGGTTGGGTGGGTTGTCCATGCTCCTTCTAAGCCACTAGTGACAGCGTCACGACCAATACCCCGAGTCTGGTGGTTAACCCAGCCTAAACCTTGCTCTTCTAGCTCTGCAGCTTCCGGCTCTGGCCCTAAGTTTGCGGCATCACCATTGCCATGACATTTACCCACCGTATGTCCGCCTGCAGTCAACGCGACGGTTTCTTCATCATTCATGGCCATGCGGGCAAAAGTCACCCGCATATCCTGAGCGGTTTTAAGTGGATCCGGGTTACCGTTAACTCCTTCAGGGTTGACGTAGATTAACCCCATCATGACCGCCGCTAACGGGTTCTCCAAATCGCGCTCACCAGAATAGCGGCTGTTATCAGCATCACTCGGTGCCAACCACTCCTGCTCAGAACCCCAGTAGGTATCTTTTTCCGGGTGCCAGATGTCTTCACGGCCAAATCCAAAACCAAATGTCTTAAAGCCCATTGACTCGTAGGCCATATTGCCGGCGAGAATGATCAAATCCGCCCAACTGATTTTGTTGCCGTATTTCTTTTTCACCGGCCATAACAGCCGCCGTGCTTTATCGAGGTTGGTGTTATCCGGCCAGGAGTTGAGCGGCGCAAATCGCAAATTGCCAGTGGCCGCACCGCCGCGTCCATCGGCAATGCGGTAACTGCCCGCGGCGTGCCATGCCATACGGATCATCAGGCCACCATAATGCCCCCAGTCTGCCGGCCACCAGCTTTGGCTATCTGTCATCAAATCCTTAAGATCCTGCTTCAATGCGTCCACATCCAGGTGCTTGAGTTCCTCGCGGTAATTGAAGTTCTGCCCCAAAGGGTTTGTCTTAGTATCGTGCTGGTGAAGAATGTCCAGATTTAGTGTGCCCGGCCACCAATCAGTATTGGACTTGCTTGTTGATGTCAATCCACCGTGCATAACCGGGCACTTACCCGATGCATTTTTATCCTGACCACCCATGTTTCACTCCTTTATTGGTTAACTACTCATCCTCGGCAAATTATTTCTTACCTCACCGCCAGAGTAGTTCCCTGATCCGTAAAAGCCATTGTTTAAGATCAAGCCATTAAACAAGAATATAAACTTATTAACCAATTAATAAGTAAGGGAAAATTTTTTTATAACGGCTATTCACACCCTGCATATTTCACCCCGGATAGCCGCGCCATCTCCTTATGCCAGGTTGCCAAATCTTGTTGGTTAAATTTGGACAAATCGTCATGGCCACATGCTCGCGCCAACACCTTCATCAGTTCTACCGACGAGCGTAAAAAACGCTCAAGCTGTTGGGATGCGCTGTCGATATCCAGGCGCTGCCTTAACTCTGGACGCTGGGTTGCGATACCTGCCGGGCAGTTATTGGTGTTGCACATTCTGGCGCCAACGCAGCCAATCGCCTGAATCGCACTGTTGGCAAGTGCGACACCATCGGCCCCCAGCGCCATCGCTTTAACAAAATCGGCAGGGACACGCAGGCCCCCGGTCATAACAAGCGTCACCTGACGGCCGATGCCTTGTTCATCCAGATAACGTCTTGCCCGGGCCAGCGCGGGGATCGTTGGTACACTAATATGGTCTCTCAACAAAAGTGGCGCCGCGCCGGTACCACCGCCACGGCCATCGAGAATGATGTAATCAGCTCCTGCATCCAGTGCAAACTGAATGTCGTCTTCAATGTGGTTGGCACTGAGCTTAAACCCCACCGGAATGCCACCGGTGATCTCACGCACGCGATCGGCAAACCGGCGAAAATCCCTCGGCGTGCGGAGATCTTTAAACCGGGCTGGCGAAATGGCCGACTGCCCTTCCGGGATACCCCGGACTTGTGAAATTTTTCCGGTATTTTTGCTCGCTGGCAGATGACCGCCCACCCCGGTTTTTGCCGCCTGCCCACCTTTGAAATGGAACGCCTGCACCTGTAGCAGCTTGGCTTCATCAAAACCAAAGCCGGCGCTGGCCAGTTCATAGAAATAACGAGAATTAGCCTGTTGTTCCTCAGGCAGCATGCCGCCTTCTCCTGAACAGATCCCCGTCCCCGCTAGCTCAGCCCCTTTGGCCAACGCGATTTTGGCCTCTTGCGACAGAGCCCCAAAGCTCATATCAGAAACAAACAACGGCATCGACAAAATCAATGGTTTCTTTGCCTGTGGCCCGATGACCAACTGAGTATTCACCGGCTCGTCATCCAATAATGGCTGCCTGGCAAGCTGAGCAACCATCAGTTGAATGTCGTCCCAAAGCGGCAAGTGGTACTTAGGCACCCCCATCGCCGTCATTGGCCCGTGAGCGCCAAGTTTGCTTAACCCTTCATGAGCCAGTTGATGAATTAATCCGATGGTGGGCTCTTCCTGAGTCGCTTTTACCGCTGGCTTTTCTCCCTGCTTTGCTATCATCCCCGGCCCTTCCCCCCCGATTTGCTCGGCAGAGAACTGTTTGTGTGTACCATCACAAAACGGCTTGTTCCTGGTATGTTTACACTGGCAAAGATAAGCATCTTCACTCTTCTCGGCGACAAAACTCATCGGTTTAATTTGCGTACCAGCGTGTGAACCATCGCAAAAAGGCTGGCTTTTTGAACGGCCACATTGACAAAAATAGTACTCTTGTCCTTGCTTTAATGTGACCTTAACCGGTTTGTTATCGGCAATAACTGGCTTACTCATCAGTATTCCTTAGTGCGTATGCAGTAAATCGGTTTTAGTAAGCGTAGAACAAAACCCAATTAGACGTAGCACTCTTCGTGGTGGACGGAGATTTCTTTACCTATACTGATCATGGGTCTCAGAGATGCGGAGGCAGACATGACAATTGCAACCCGGCTCGATCAATATCTGACTGAACATAATATTCATTTTCAAACGGTCAACCACAGTCACAGTAACAGCTCACTGCAAAGCGGTGTTTCAGCGGGCATCCCTTTAATGAACATAGCAAAAGGTGTGATTCTGGAAGATCACCAAGGTCATCATATGATGGCTGTATTGCCAGCCAACAACAAAATCAGCTTATCCAGACTAAACGATGAGTTTAATGCTACCTTCCATCTTGTGAAGGAAAGAATGGTTTATCGCATGTTCACCGACTGTGATCACGGTGCCGTTCCCCCTGTGGGTAGTGCTTATCATATGTCAACCGTCTGTGACGAATCACTTGCCAACCTGGATCATGTTTACCTCGAAGCAGGTGATCATGAAACTCTGGTCAAACTCGATCACGATGCCTTTATCAGACTAATGGAAGATTGCAAATTTTTAAGATTCAGTAGCGATGTCCTTCATTAGACACAACGAAAGGCTCTTACCCTGAGTAAGAGCCTTTTAATCCCGTGGCAATGCATCCGTAGTCATCAACGCAAGTTCTCCCCGTTTATTCAGCCGGTAGTGCTGTAGATCCTGAGCCAGAAAAAGTTGGCCGGAATAGACTGTCTGTGCTTGTTGTCTGAGTTGGTCTATCGAAACCGGAGCATCCGGGCGAGTTTGATAACGCGGGCTAAAATGAGTGAGCACTAAATGAGGAATCGCCATCCGCTGGGCAAAACCGGCGACTTGCCCTGCATAGCTGTGGCCGACTTCCTGGGCCCGCAACGCTAATTCGTCACCATAAGTCGATTCATGGATTAACACCTGACAGCCCTTGCAATATGGTTCGAGCAGGTCCGGCGTGTCATTATCACCGCCAATGATCACTTTGCGCGGATTGTGATCCAATAGGGTGTAGTCCGTACTGCGAATGGTTTTACCCTGAAATGAAATATCTTCACCACGGATGAGTTGTCCCCACAGTGGTCCGCGCGGTATCTGGTCCCGGTTGAGCTTCTCAATGTTCAGATGCCGTCGAATAGTTGACTGGGTGAAACCGTAGCCGTAACTCGGTACCCGGTGCGATAACGCAATCACTTGAATGGTATACTGGCCAATCGTCAGGCTGGGCAGCGACTCGGCAAGAACATAGTTAAGCGAAAATGGCAGATTTAGTTTGGTAAATTGTTGTGTCGCAGCAAACCACTGTTGTATTCCCTTTGGGGCAACAATCGTCAGCGGCTTGCTGCGGTTATTCATCCCGGCACTGGCGAGTAAACCCGGTAATCCATAGCAGTGATCACCATGGATATGTGTGATACAAATCGCCTGCAGGTGATCCAGTGACAACGGGGTATGCAAAAGCTGATGCTGGGTTCCTTCAGCACAATCGACTAAAAACCACCCCTTACCTTCACTCTCCTGTAACGCAGTTGCAGAAACATTTCTGGTTTTGGTTGGAATACCTGACGAGGTACCGAGGAGATAGAGTTCCATACAACACCAACAGCGAAAACTTCACTCAATTTCAATATGATATCTCTAAAGTGTAGTCGGTTTTAGTGTACAAATAGTCGAAAACGGTATCTGCTTCCTATCGCTATCAAAAGGCAACGTTGCGGTTTCTATAACAACCAATAAAGAATCTATGGGACCATTAGGGTGTAACCCATATCCGGAGTCACTCTTTTGGCCTGTTCCGGAAAAGTATAGATTTAACTCAATATACATTTGCTAAACTAAAAAAACGCCTTGATAGGCGTTTTTTACCTGGACACGAGTAAGTTAACGCATGAAAAACTTCTGCAGCGCTTTCATCGCCAGGTTGCGGCGACGCATCAGTAACCGGGTGCGTGGTAGCCACGTCGGCGTCTGGAACACCGTCTTCGCATGACTAAAGGTCCGGAAGCCCTCTTCGCCATGGTAATGACCAATGCCTGATTCACCGATACCGCCAAATGGCGCATCATCCGCACCAACATGGAAAATAGTATCATTCACACCAACACCGCCACTGTGGGTATTGCGCACAATATGTTCAATAAGCTCGGCATCTTCCGACATGATATACAGCGCCAGCGGACGCTGATTCTGGTTGATGTATTCCAGGGGCTCTTCAATCGTTGTGTAAGGTTTGACCGGCAGCAGAGGGCCGAAGATTTCCTCCTGCATGATGATCATCTCCTGGGTGACATCCGTCAATAAATGCGGATATAAGCCGCGCCCTTCAGATGCCAGTTGCGCGACCGTGTGCACGCTCGCACCTTTGGTTCTGGCATCATCTAGCAACGCCTGCAAACGATCATACTGACGCTGGTTAATGATATGGGTAAAGCCCTGAGCATCTTTGGAGTTGAGGTACAAGGCTTCAAAGCGTTTCACAAACAGAGCAACAAACTCTCCCACCTTATGTTGCGGAACCCAGGCATAATCAGGCGCAACACAAATTTGCCCGGCGTTGATGCATTTGCCAAACAGGATCGAATCCACGGCTTTTTTCATATTGGCATCCTCAGCTACGATAACCGGAGACTTACCGCCCAGTTCCAGCGTCACCGGGGTGAGGTTTTCTGCTGCGGCTTTAGCCACCGCGCGGCCGACACTGGCCGAGCCGGTAAACAGCAAATGATCAAACGGCAACTGGCTGAAGGCACGGGCGACGTCCGCCTCACCTTCTATCACTTCGACATCGTCGGGTAACACATGGCAAATCTCGGCGATCACCTTATTGGTCTTCGGGGTAAACTCGCTCAGCTTGATCATCACCCGGTTCCCTGCCGCCAGGGCTGTCACCAATGGCGCCAGACTCAAAATGACGGGGAAGTTCCAGGGCGAAATAATACCCACCACCCCGACAGGCTGATACTCAACCGAAACTTTTGAGGGAACCATTAATAATCCGGCGTGCCTCTGGCTCGGTTTACACCATTTACTCAGGCGCTTTAAGGTGTAATTGATCTGTGAAACCGTCGGCAATACGTCGGTCATTGAAGTATCAAATTCAGAGCGATATCCGAAGTCGGCACTCAACGCATCGACCAACGCTTGCTGGTGAGCTAGCAGAGTCTGTTTGAGGAGGATAAGCTTTTGCTTGCGTGAATCGATTCTGGGATAAGGTTCAGAATTGTAAGCCGATTTAAGCCGATCAAGCGTAAGATGTAACGAATGGCCTATTTCAACGTCTGCAATCGCATTCATGATTTTTCTCCTGACCAGCATACAAACAGATAGTACCTACAGTTTATGACTAACATAAATGCAACATCTTTACTATGCATTCTTGATTGAAGTTAGAGTCGAAACTCAAATTTAACCATTTATAGCGCCAGCTTCATTTTGAAATACGGCACATCGCATTTATAAAAACGTTCCCCTTCCGTATGCATGCCGAAGCGTCGATAAAAAGACACAGCAGACTCTCTGGCGTCACACCAAAAACAGTCTACCGGTGAATGCGCTAAGCTCGCCAACATATGCTCAATCATCATCGAGCCAATTCCTTGTCCCTGATATTGGGGCAGAATCGCAAATTTCCTCAAACGCGCCTGACGGCCATCAAGATAAACCGATGCAACGCCCACAAGTGCATCATCAACAAATGCGCCATAATGCTGCGCTTGTTTATCTCCTTCAACTTCACAGTGGCTAAGCGGTTTGTGAGGCCAAAGAACTCGGTGACGAACCGGCATTGCTTCATGCCAGTTAATGGTCTGGATCGTTACTGTCATCTATTTTCTACTCTTCGGTCGTTACGGCAACCAGGTATCAGGTTCAGTTCGTATATGCCCAGCCTTTGCTTAGGATCCAGCATATCAAAATCATGATCGACATACTCCTTCAGCGTTGCCCCTGCTCTTTCAGCGACTCTGATGCTGGCAAGGTTATCTTCCATACAATGAAACTGAATCGCTTTGGCATTACCGCGCTTTTGCATCAGTGGGATCAAGGCCGACAGTATTTGGTTGATAATCTTGTGTCCCCGGACGAAATCAGCCAGCCAATAAGCCATTTCAGCAATCCCTGTGATTCTATCGACACCTTTGATGCCTATGACACCAGCAAAAAGATGATCACAATAGATCGCAAACCAGTACGCATCGGGAGCATTGCTATTAATACGCTGGGAAATATACCTGACCGCCTCTCTTCGGTTTGTCACGAACTCTGTCCAGGGCAAGTATGGTGACAAGCTTTCCCGGCTCTCATTCACAACTGCCAACAGCATATTGGCATGTTTTGTGAGCAATGGTTCCACTGTTATATTTGGCGAAATTTGCAGTGGTTGGTGCTGCTCATAGCCGTGATACATAATATCCTCCCGACATTTTCTGTCCTATGCCCAGAGGCAAAAAACCGATCGTCGCCAAACGCGCTTAATGTTGATTGATTCGAGTAAATTTGGTTGGGTCACGTTCAACATAGTGGTGCCACACATGTTCATAAAGGTGATGTTGGTTAGCAAATGGTGCCAGCTGTTTTGCCTCTTCCAACGTACACCAACGAAAGTCCGTATGTTCTTCATTTAACGTAACCAACTGATCCAAATTGCAAAATATCACAAAGCAAGGAATCACCATAATGCGGTTATTTGCAGGCTCATAGAACTGTTCGAGAAAATCTGCACTGTGAAGCTCCACATGCTCGATTTGTGTTTCTTCTTTCAGCTCGCGGAGAATTGTCTGCCAGCCAGTTTCCCCCTCTTCAATCCCACCGGCAACATGACACCAATAACCACCTTTAACCCGCTTAAGCAAAAGCATTTTTTTAATACCATCAAACTCGGAAATCACCACACCAGATACATGGGTTGCCTGAATTGGGATCATGCTTTGCTCCTCTCGCTCTTACACACTGTAAAAGCAAACAGTTTACCTTTTCTGCGACGGGGTTAACCCCTAAATACTTCACTTTCTACCCCGCGAGTATGTTAAAGTGCGACCTTCCGCAACCAGCGAGCTGCTACGATGCCTGATTCACTCTCTACTATGTTTCCCATTGGCGTGCGCTTTATGCTGCTTTCTGCCTTTGGCTTCGCACTTATGTCTGCCACGGTGAAACATGTCAGTTTGCATGGCATTCCCGTGTTTGAAATTGTCGCTGCCAGGGCCCTGGTTTCACTCGTTATCAGCTACCTGGATGTAAAGCGAAAACGCCTCTCTGTCTGGGGAAACAATAAACCATTGCTGTTCGCCCGGGGGCTGGTGGGCACTGTGGCATTAATGTGCGTCTACTATTCCGTCACTACGCTGCCTCTTGCCGAAGCCACCATCTTTCAGTATGTACACCCGGTATTTACTGCACTACTGGCTCTGTTGTTCCTAAAAGAACGTATTCAGGTTTCAACCCTGATTTGCATCATGCTGTGTTTGTTGGGCCTCTACGTTATGGTCAGCCCGTCGACTAACTCTGAACTCGCCCAGTCGTTACCCTTATTCAGTGTGAGCATGGCCATTTTGGGTGCGTTAGGTAGCTCGATCGCCTATGTAATTGTCAGAAAACTCAGCCGAACCGAAGACAGTTCGGTGATCATTTTCTACTTTCCATTGATTGCCCTGCCCGTATCCATCTTGCTGATGGCTGGTAGCTTTGTCATGCCGGATCTTTATCTGACCCTGATGTTGGTTTTGGTTGGCGTATTTACCCAAATCGGCCAGCTCGGTTTAACTAAGGCGATGCAAACCCAGGAAGCCGGCAAAGCCTCTGCATACGCATACGTTCAAATTGTGTTTTCGATTGTAATTGGCGCCCTGTTCTTTGACGAACTGCCTTCTGTGTGGACTTACTTGGGTGGTGGATTGATCGTCACCGGGGCGCTGGTCAACGTATTTGGCCCACACATTAAACTGCCACGCCGGCGTGTGTCGCAATCAAACATCGAATAACGATCAGCCAGCCGCCGGTTCCCTGAACTGGCAGCTAGCTGATTATCATTAGCTGGTCAGTTTTAACCCGGCAATCCCACACACAATCAGGCTCAAACTCACCAGTTTAGTCGGGTTGACAGGTTCTCCCAATAACCACATACCCGCTATCGCGGTGCCGATGGCTCCAATGCCAACCCAGGTTCCGTAAGCGGCTCCCAGCGGCAGCGAACGCAGTGCAAGACCAAGTAAGCCGAAACTCAGCAGCATAAAAACCAAGGTAAATAACGAAGGAAAGAGTTTGCTGAAGCCATCCGAATACTTTAGCCCTAACGCCCATATGACTTCACATACACCAGCAAGAACAAGGATCGCCCAAGCCATAAATAATCCTCTATTTATGGGATCGTCCCCGAAATGAAATGGAGCGGTGAGGTCGTCCTCACTTCCTGATTGGGGCACTATGATAATCGTTTACTACGTAAAATGTAACAAGGCCCTGTAAAACAGAGCCTTGTCTGGTGATAACTAGATGACCGTTAAGGTTTCAGGATAGTAAACTCACGCCCGTCTGCCAGAGTAAAACTCACCGAGCTGGTTTTCTTAGCAATACCCGTTTTACGGCATTCGCTATCCGAAAAGCAAGTTGTACCATCAGACCAAACCCCTTCAATCAGGCCCGAGCTGCTGATCACCGCAGTCCAGGTTTTACCATCATTGACCGAATAAGTGGTGATGTCATCACCCGGTGGTGGCGTTACTTCAGACTGATACGTTGCCGTGACGGCAACCTCCGTGAACGAGGCATAAGCATGAACGCCGACATGCCAAAGCCCTGCGGCCGGGTTAACCATTGTGCATGATTCATTACTGTTGCTGCTGTATGAGCGACAGTCATAATCCGACAGGGTCGGCTCCGATCCAAGCTTGAGATATAAATCTGCATCCCCGTTATTGCCCGCCGTTGTCACCAACAGCTCACTGCTGCTGTCCGGAATATCGATGGTATAACAACGCCACTCTCCCGTCGACGCCACAGCTATGGTACTGGCGACACCGTTTTCCAGTACTGTAATTTCACAAGTTGGTGACGGCGTCACAGTGCCACCATCCGTTGAGACACCGACGGCGGCAAAGGCAGTGGTCACATCCGCCGGATCATGTGCTAACTGCCCTGCGGCTACCATGTTCTCAGCCGCCGCCAGCACACCAGCCGCCGCGGAATCGAAGGTGGCATTAGGGGCCCAGTACGCCTGGTTGGCATAGGCAAATGTTTCAAATGCGGCACGTGTCCCCCAGCCATACTCGGTCGCCAGTAAATAAAACGCCTTGTTAAACACCCCGCTAGAGTAATGAACATCCATCCCATCCACGTAATTTGACGCATGGTCTATCGAGCGGCCATCACGTGGCGGATTATCCATGTAACGTAGTGCTGCACCTGCCGCTTTGCGAATATCAAACCCGACCATCCAGTCATTGCTGCCACGAGAATAGAACTCGGCCGCTTCGCCGGCAATGTCTGAAAACGCTTCGTTAATACCGCCGGACTGGCCGGAATAAATCAAATCCGAGTTTTGCTCGGTAAAGCCGTGGCTGACCTCGTGGGCGGAAACATCCAGGCTCACTAATGGATAGAAATAGGTCGCCCCGTCGCCAAACGTCATACTGGTGCCATCCCAGAACGCATTCTCATAACGTTTGCGGTAATGAACCCGCATCTGTAGCTGGAACGTCAATGGTGCCACCCCGAGCCAGCTCTGATACATGTCATACACCACTTTACCGAAGTAATGCGCATCATTGAGCGGGCTGTATGCACCATTGATCACTTTTACCGTATTTTCCGGACAGGTAAAGGTATGGGTGCTGCCGGTGGTCCGGCCGTTTAAATTGATGGTTCGCACTACATTCGGGATATTCATAATGCATGTATCGCCCGACTGCTCAACCGACAGAGGCGGGAACTCCATCCCATATTCGTAGTAACCAATTTTCTCATTGCCGCCAGGCCCAATTGCGTCGGCGTGAGTCAGCCCTTCAAACTGATACAGTACTTCGCCGGTTTTCGCATCCAGGAGCAGCGTAGGTCGCGTTGGCTTCACATCCGCTTCGGAATCAGCAAAAAAGCCGATTTCATACGCCAAATGCGCCACATCGCTATCATCAACGTAAATAGTCAGCTGGTGGGTCTGCTCTTCAATCCGGTATCCCCTGGCGAGATAAGATTGGTAGGCCCGCTGTTTGGCCTGAGCCAGAGAAATTGCCGGGAGTGTTGTATTCAGGTCTCTGGCGAGACCTCTTACTACCACACCATTAATATGGGTAATTTTATCGTGCTGATCACGGTGAACGACAATCTGTTTTCCCCAAATAGGAATGCCGCGAAACTGTTGTTGATAACGGATGTGCACGCCGCCCCCCTGTCTTTTTACCCGGCGGATTTCCGCCACCGAATGTTGAGCAGACAGCTCTAGTGCGCGGGCGATATTGTGGGTGGCAGCGAGATTACGTTTCTCAAGTGAAACGCTCTGCCCATGATTAAGTTCAAGTCGTTCAGACTGAGCAGCCAATAGAAGTGGAGAAAAAAGTATCGGGGTAATAAGTATCCCCCCCATTAGCACCTTGCTGCGCAATTTTTGAAATGTGTCCATCGCTTAGTCCCTTAACGTTGCCTTGGTAGCAAAGTCCAACTGACGATAACGATTCGATCATTTCACATTCCACAACATGCTTATGAGCTTATTATAATAATACCCTAAGTTCAGTGTAGCACACATATCAACCAGCATTTTCAACCAGACACTAGCCAGTAACTGTATATAAACCTCTACTAAACAAGCTTTATATAAACTTTTACTGTTGAAAATGCCACACATATTACACTAATCACACAAAAACTGATAACCCATGAAACCAAACAGACATTCATGTGACATCGATCGCTTACATTTATGTTCAACATCAATAGGATTAACGCGAATATTATTATAGAGAACACCATACCTATGAAAATCCTTAAAACTCCCCTCGCTCTCCTGATTGGTTCCGCTTTACTGGTTGGCTGCAATGACGACGATACAAAGTATGTCGATGTGCAACCTACAGAAGTCAAAATTGCCACTTATAATTTATCCTTTGACCGTAATACGTTTGAAGATCTTGTGACTGAAATGCAAGTGACCCCGGCTAAACAGACTGAACTGGTTACCGCTTACCTGAACGGAACCATTACTGAAGAAGACAAAACCGTCGCTGAAAAAGTAATCCAAATCCGCAATGTTGCCGCAATCATTCAGAAAAACCGTCCCGATGTCCTGATGATGGCAGAATATAACAACGACGGCACTGGCGAAGATAAAACTGCGCTGGAAGGTTTCCAGCAAAACTACTTATCGATTGCTCAAAGCCTCGACGGCGCTGGTGGCGCGGCTAACCTGGAACCAATCGAGTACCCGTTCGCAGAGACCTACTCAACCAACACCGGTCTGCTTAGTGAATTTGATTTAGACAACAACGGCACAGCCGGCCAAATGCCGGGTGACGCATGGGGCTTTGGCTTCTACCATGGTCAGTACGCATTTGCGCTGATGTCCAAATACGAAATCGACTCAAAGAACACGCGCACCTTCCAGGAGTTCAAATGGAAAGACATGCAAGGCGCAGAAATGCCGACGATTACCATCTGTGACGACCCGACAAAATTCCCTGCAGGCATGAGTTGTGGTGACGACTGGTACACCACCGAAGAGTGGCAGGAAGTTCGTCTGTCTTCAAAAAACCACGTCGATGCACCGATCATCATTCCGACTAAACACGGCAACGAAGTGGTGCATTTGCTGATGTCACACCCTACACCACCAGTATTTGATACAGGTAAAAACCAGGCCCAAAACGCGGCAGAAGTTGAGTTCTGGCATCACTACATTCAGGGTAAAGAGTACTTCTACGACGATGCTGGTGCCAAAGGTGGCCTGACTGAAGGCGCGAAGTTTGTCATGATGGGTGACCAGAACCTTGACCCTGTAGCAGGCGACGGTATCAGCGCAGTTATGCAAGCACTGCATGCAGACCCGCTAGTGAATCAGGAAGTAATGAACGGCGCACTTTACCCAACCAGTTACGGGGCAACTGAGCATGCGGTTGACAAAAACTCCGATCACCCGTTGCCAAACCGCATTACTTCTACATTTGGTCTGGGCGTTGACTACGCACTGCCTTCTGCCAACCTGAATGTAGTAGACTCAGGCGTATACTGGTCAGCATCCTACGAGGAAGGCCGTAAACTGTTTAACGATGATCGCATCGGAAAATACGGTAACGGTAAAGACGTTTCTTCAGATCACCGTATGATCTGGATTAAAGCGCAATTTTAACTTTATGTCTCGCAACGAAACAGGTTGAATTAAAACAGAAGCCTCGGTGATGACCGAGGCTTTTATTCTTAGCGCAAAAGCGACTCTGAGTATCTACCAGCGATAGCTCAGTGATAGTCCCACTTCCTCATCGGTAACCCATGGCACAAGCCGGACGTTGTCATCATATGCATCGGTGAAAACATACGCACTCAGTGTCCCTAACGCGGCACCGGCGAGTACATCACGCCAGTAGTGTTTCTTTGCTTCAACACGACCCACAGCAACAAATGCAGCGACACCATACGCAGGCAATCCTGCTTCCCAACCATATCTCAGGTAAAGGTTAGTTGCTGAAGCAAAAGCGCTTGCAGTATGGTGAGAAGGAAAGCTGTCATAGCCACTCTTATCCGGACGTTCAGCGTCAATCGTAGCCTTACCAAGCAAACTCGCTCCAGATGCGGTACCGATACTGAAACCAGCTTGCCAAAACCCCTGCCAGTCGCCCTTATACACAGGCACGGCTGCCGCTGTGGCGGCCAAGCCATAAGTACCAAAATCCGTTAATACGTCCCAGTTTCTTTCGCTCATCGCATACACAGGTTGACTACCAACTATGGACGCAAACCCAAGCAAACCGACAATTTTCTTCATCAATACAACCAACTAGTTTTAATTCCGGTCGCAAACTACCACAGCGACTACGTTTATTCGACAAAGAAATGTAACTATTTGATCGTGAAAAAAATATAAAAAAAGCCAACCACAATAATGTGATTGGCTATAACTGTGTGAACAAAGAGGTTCACTAACAACGTCAGTTGGCTAGGTGACCCTCGGCTTAAAAGGGTCACAATTACATTAGCAGTTTACGTGCCAAGTTTTCACCTTTACAAATTGGTTAATATTTAACCGCTTGCATGGCAAGTCGTGCTAGTGCGTGAATTTGCGCATGGAAAACGTCGCATTATGCAAAAAAACCTTAGCATTTTGCAACGAAACACTCTGCAAATGAGTTAATTGTTAAGGCGGTCGAACTCAATCTCTGGCCGGAATTAACGCTAAGCCAAATACCTGCAGAAACAACCCTATGCTCTTCTGCCACTCGATTTTCTGCTCCAGTTGCGTCACCAGATCAACAATAGCGATACTCATACCAATCCTTTTTCAGTCCGTGCTAATTGCTAACTATAAACCCAGCAAACCGTGAACAAGTCGAATAATCCAATGAAAGACCTAAACTGATTGTTCGGTGAGCTTTCTGCTTTTGGCCCGCTTAACAAGACTCTCAAAAATAGTGAATAACAGCCCCACCCAAATAAAGGCAAAAGTTACCGCTTTGACGTCATCAAATAGTTCACCAAAGAAAAGTACAGCAAGCACAAACTGAAGACTTGGCTCTATGTATTGCATCAAACCAACTGTTGACAAACTGGTAATGCGGATAGCAATTGAATAGAAAATCAAAGGCAAAATAGTTACAGGAGCGCTACCGAAATACAGCAGGAACGTCGTAACGTCTGCCATAGAAGCCAACTCGCCTGCTACCCATAATTTTGCTGCCAGATAAACTAATGCGAATGGCATTAACAACAGAGCTTCCATTAATAAAGCCGTACTCCAGTTGTAACTGATCTTTTTCTTAAACAACCCATAAAGCGAGAAGAACAATCCCATCGTCAAAGCAACAAACGGCAGTTGGCCATACTGTAAAACTTGATAACTTACCCCTACCGTTGCCAGCACGATCGCAACAAGCTTACCTCTTGAAAGCTTATCGCCCAAAACAAAAACGCCAAGTGCCACTGAAATTAACGGCCCGATAAAAAAGCCCAGACTGGCGTCAATAACGCGGTTATTAGTCAACGCCCAGGTAAATGCACACCAAGATATACACATTAAGTTGCTTGCCAAAAATGTATGCCAGAGAGACTTTTTGTCTTGCCAGATATGCCCCCATTGTGGCCAGTGGCCTGTGATAACCAAAACCATAACGATGCCGATAGGCACCGAGCCGATAACACGTAATGCCAGCAATTCATCCATGGCAGCACTTGGTAGTAAACGGTAGTAGATCGGCAGCAAACCCCAAATCACAAAAGATAAAGCCGCCATAAAATTGCCGTAACGACTGTTTTTCATAAATAACTCAACAAGTAATAAAATACCACGGTGCTATACCGCGACTGTGGGTGGTAGAACAAATGTCACTGCTTTCTCGGAACTTACAAGGCAAGTCCTTGAATCACCGCTGTCATTCCACTCGCGAAACACAGGGTTAGCGCCGCAAAACGAATCTTTTCTTTTGGCAAAGATTGGGTGGTTTTAATCGCCAGCCAATAACCAAACGCGGCAGCAGGCAATAGCGGCATAGTGATAAGAAGGTGATGCAAGTTAAAGAAGCCAGCCGGAACCTGAACAAACAAAGAGATGATAGAACTAAACACAAAAAAGGCAGAAAGGTTCCCGCGTAACTGGTTTGCCTCCTGGTGTTGAAGAAGTAACGCCATTGGTGGGCCACCAATGGCCGAACTGGTACCAAACAGACCGGAGAAAAAACCCGCAACCGTCATTTTTCCGGATGTCGGCTCAATACGAAACGGAAGCACACTGACGACCACCGCAAACAAAACGAGTATTCCGATCCAGAGTGTTAATGCCTCGGTTGAAACCAGAAATAGCAGCAAACCACCGGCAACAGAGCCGGGAACCCGTCCCAACAGTGCCATTTTTAAACCACCAATTTCAACGCTGCTACGGTGCTTCATTGCATTGAGTAATGAAATAAACAAAGCCACCAGGCATATTGGTGCGGGCACATAATCGGGTGCCCACAAGATAAGTAATGGGGCAGCAACAATAGCCAAGCCAAAACCGATCGCCGTTTGCACATAAGAGCCTAGAAAGATTAACCCGATAGCCAGTAAGGTCGGAAAATCAGCAGTCATTTATTATCAGCATCAATAGATATCACCATTAAGATAAGTAGAGTTGATCAAGCCTTAATTCCCAGAACAGCATCCACTAAACTGATGAAAAACGCAACTAAATTGTACCACCCAGCACAACATAATGTTTTCTTTTTCAGAGTGTTAGATTTAAGTAAGTCAATAAGCAGTATAAACACCGTGAAACTTTGCTGTCTTGCGCCTGACCTTATCCTCCGGCCAAGTACTATCTCTCCGCGCCAACTTGCTGATATGCAATCAAACGATTATATTTAAAATAGAGGTCATGTACGCAGGGGGTTTTAATGTGGTGACGGGAAATATACGTGTTGATAATATCAATATCCTTGTGATTGATGACAGCCCGAGCGCTGTAACACTCATCAAAGATCAATTGGTAGCAATTGGGGCGGACAAGACACGGATTACCTGTGCACACACGCCTGCTGTTGCCCTTCAAGCGGTAAAAACACGTTTCTTTCCGCTCATTATATTAGACTACCACCTCAACTCCGGGATGACCGGCTTAGACCTTTTAAACCTCATGTCCCGAACCAGGCTCATTTCCGACATGACTGCTGTACTGATGGTTTCCGGAGACGCAAGCCTTGAAACCGTACTGACCGCATTATCCGGGCGCGTAAGGTTTATGCTGACAAAGCCTCTACAAACCAAAGCACTGCAAAGCAAAATAATGGCCACGTTACGGGCGCAACAAACCCTGGCCGACGTCATCGCAAACCTGAGATTCTACGAGCATTTGACTCTGGATGATATCCTTTCTATCCATGAACAACACCATGGTGACATCAGTGTAGAAGCAGCGCTGATTGATTTCCTGATTAAGGAAAACCACATTGACTTACTCGAGGCTCTGCTACCGAGCTGCAACGGCAAAACCCATGCAAGCCTGGTGTGCGCGCAAGCGTTTTTGCTTCACCGCCAGGGTAAAGAAACTCAAGCGATCACATTATTATCTGATTTCGTAATACAAAACCCGTTGTGTTTACGTGCGTTAGATAACTTGACCGGCCTATATGAAAGTTTGGGACAGTACAACAACGCCATGAGTATGGCCTACCGCGCCTTTAAGCTCACCCCCAGCAATAGCAGTCGAATGCTCACAGCCACACGTATTGCAAATAAACTCGGTCAGTTAGATCAACTGTACAAAATTGGTCACTGCTTCGCCTGCCATCTTTCTCCGACCGATTCACAATGGCTGCCTTCAATCAGTACTTACGTCGAGTATATGATCCAGCACTTCGATAAAATGCCCTCCAGACAGGAGAAGCGAACCTTACTGAAGAAGCTCAACGATTTCTGTTTAATCGTCCAGCAGCACCTCAGTGAGTCGAAACAAAATGACTTACATGCATTTAAACAATTGATTCAATGCAAATTATTCATTGCCGAATCACGATTTCCGCAAGCACACAAAAAGTTGTTATTAGGACTGAGTTACTACTACAAACAACCAAAAAGAATGCCACTTACCATGATTAAACAAGCGATACCTCTGCTGGATTCTTTTGGTGAGTTTGCGATAAAGCAAAGCCTGACAGACCTGATATCTAACCGGCTGGAACTGCCCGACACCCCACCACTGAACTCTGTCAGTACAGAAGTTTGCTATGCAGACCGATATCCGTTTTCATCTGAACTCAAACTAAAGTTCCTGGCAAGTATAGATCCACAGCAATCCGCCCCGCCAGAGATAAAAACAACGCTTGAGTCACTGGCAGGGTGCCCACTACCTCCTAATTGGGCATTGTGGCTTAACGATTTCAGGAGTGGGCATTACCCTTCCCAGTTACCTCAGCCGTTCGATATGGCTGCGACTTAAATGAGGAAAGCGATATGATTGACTTCGACGAACTCCGCAAACGGATGGACCACGACCTCATGTTCCTCACCCTTCGTGACTACAATAACGACTATTCTGACGGACCAGGCCAGATTAATAAGCTTTACCAATCAAAGAGCTGGTCATCGTTATTTCTTCTGGCACACAGTTTAAAAACCATATTAGTCAGTTTGGGAGAACAGACGGCCACCCGCTCATTAGCGCGGATCGAAACAAACACCAGCAACGATGTTGCTCCCAACCTTGCAGACATTGAACTTATCAACACAGAATTACGTACCATCAATACCCAAATCAAAAAATATTTAATGCGCATGGACTAAGCGTTTTGCCAATTTCATTCTAAAATGAAGTAGATGACTTAATGGAACAGGAATTATGAACGGAACACACTTTAAGGCGTTACTCGAATCGGTCAAAGATTTGACTCCAGCGCAAAAGCGTCACCTGATCTGCCAGACCAAAATGTCCTTAAAGCATGAAGAGGACATAACGTCTATTGCTGAATTACTCACGAGTGAAGAGCTCGAAGCATTGTTGGGACTACAAAATGTATCAGCAACCAAATAAGTAGCCACCGCGTTAAGGGGTACAGCCGGTTTGCACTCTTTCCAGGCTATTGCTCCGTCCCTCTTCGGCCTTCTTTAGTTAATTGGTAAGTACTTTTTTTGATTGAATTACTGAGTAGAAATTGATCCATCAAATTTGCAACTATCATCAACCCACGCCCAGAAACCGTGAAGCTGTTTAAATTCTCAACATTTGGCGCCACGATTGCCGACTGGATAGCAGCAAGAAACTCCTCTTTTGCCATAGGTTCGCCATAGTGTGCCACCTCCGTTCGCACGATTATCCGCTGCGCAGTATTTTCAGTCTCACATCTCAACGTCACCCACTGCCCCTCTTGCTCTTTGTAAGCATGCAGAAACGCGTTGTTCATTAACTCAACCACGCACAGTTCAAACTGCTGGCACATCTCCTCTGATACACCACAAAGCCGCAAATAATCGGCTATCTCTCTGCCCGCTGACCGGGAGGCTGAGAATGAACTAATGTACCTACGTTCAAAAGCCGTAAGCGGGGTCTGAGCGGTAATCGGATGCCTGTTGTCATCCCACTGCGCCAGTAACAGGCACATATCATCATCCACACATCCTCCCCCTTGCCATTCCAGGATCTGGTCAATGACATACTGCGTTTGTTGTTCAAATACAACAGAACCGGCACTTGATATCGCATTGCTCAGACGCTGCTGGCTGTAGAGCTCTTTACTACGTTTGGCTTCTGTCAGCCCGTCGGTGTATAACCACACCTGATCTCCGCGAGACAGCCGCACTGAACCACCAGCGTAAACTGCGCCCTCAAACACCCCGACGGCAAAGTTATCATGGCCAACCTGGTCAATCTGAGTCTGGTTATTTTTTTGCCACAGAATACGAGGGTGACCGGCGGTGCAATAACGAAACTCTCCGGTTCGGGTGTTTAACACCGCATAAGCAATGGTGAAATATAGTTGGTTATGCGGTGTCTGCTGGTAGCGTCGGTTAAGCCTCTCAACAACCTTTTCTGGTCTGCTTATCTTAAATTTGAGGCCATCAGGTTCCGGTTCCATCGTCAACGCTTCAGCGGCCTCGCGCTGGGATAACGTCTGCTGAATTGAAAAAGACAGCAGTGCCGAAGCAATACCGTGGCCAGCCACATCAAGCACATACATCGCAACGTGTTCCGCATCTAACGCCATGTACCCAAGCATGTCTCCGCCGATGTGGGCACAGGGCCGATGGACATAGGAAAAATGCACGTCATTCAGCCTACTGTCTGTTGGCAGCAACTGGGATATAAGATCACCCGCGGCGGCCAAATCCTGGCGAATAGTTTGGTAGGCATGATTAAGCTGATGATTAACGTCCGTCAGCGAGTTATGCAACGCCAGCGTTCTAAACCCGGCCCGGATGCGCGCCTGTAATTCTTCCACTGGTGTTTTCTTATCAATAAAGTCATCGGCTCCGGAATCAATACCCTCAATCACTGAGATTTGGTCATTTCTCGAAGAGAGCAGCACAAAGAAAACATAACGCTGAAAGTCACCTGATTTAAGCTGTTTACACAGCTCAATACCGCTTATCCCCGGCATCATCAAATCACTTAAGACAAACTGGATATCGCGCCGCACAGTCATTATATCCAATGCCACTTCACCATTTTCTGCACAAACGACTTCATAGCCTTGCTTTTCTAATGCACTACACAAGTAGAGCAACACTGTCTGGCTGTCATCGACGAGCAATATCGTATTCTTCATCGCTGAAAGTCGTTCACTCCGTAGTAATGGTAGTCAATTGCATGCGGTCCTCACCTCGATAACGAATATAATCCTCAACCATCAGTTGGTGCTGATAGCGAGTATATGACAGCGCTTCGTTAGCGATTAACAGTTGGTTCTCTTTCTCAATCAATTGCCCCTGCAGGATGTTGATTCTATTAGCTTGGTCGGTATAACTGAAGTAGAACGCGGCAATGCCAAATAGGCTGATAACCAGCAGCGATACCAAGATAGTGTTGATGCTTTTAGCTTGAATACCCATAACGATTCCATCCTATGCTGAGTGAGCCTCCACCCACTATGTATATTGCAGTGATAAAAACGCAGGCGATGCCCCGTATGAGCCAAAAGAAGTTGCTATGAATTCATTGTTATATGCAAACAAGTATAGTGTAGTGTCTGGCAGAATCGAGAAAAAGTGACTCTACCTTGTTCACTGAATTGCAGCAAAATGTGGAGTTAGTAGTGATTGAGCAATCAACACAACCACTACGAGAGGCAGGTCATTAGGCCTGGAAAGCCGGTCTGGCGCTGATTAAATGATACCAGCGAGCAATGTGGGGAAATTCTTTCAGGACCGCAAGATTTAGCCCTTTTTCGACAAAACCAACAAAGACAAACCCGGTAATATCGACAATGGTGAACTTGTCACCTGCAATGTACGGGCTCTGCTCAAGCCGCGACTCCAGAAGCGGTAAAAATTCTATCACACGTTTTCTTGATTCTTCCCCCCAGGCAGAAACGCAGGTTTCCCGGTCGCGATAAATTTCAGTCAGGTTTCTAAAAGCTTGAAATGCCGTGTAGAGTCCCTGAAACTCTACAATGCGATGCCACATTTCCACTTGTGCTTTATGCAGGGGAGTATCACCAAAAAGCGCACAGTCATTAACAAACTGCTGATCTAAATAGCGGCAAATGGCAACGCTTTCACATATCGTCATGCCATCATCTAACTCTAGTAACGGCACTTTACCATTGACGCTTTTATCGCTGAAAGGCGGTATCAGATTGTCACCATCCCTGACATTTACTGCTACCCGATCCAGTTCACCACCAATCTCACGAAGGAAAATATTCACTCGTTTGCAGCTTGGTGTCATTGCCGTTTCATAGAGCTTCATCTCACATCCTTTTTCTTTATCTGACCAAGCGGTTAGATTATACTTTAGACAGTTTATAAATAATCCGTCAACACCGCCTGCCCTTGATTTTAGTCTTCGTTACTTAAATAGGATACACCATGGCGAGAAAGCCCAATTTCGACCGTGAAGAAAAACTGTTACTCGCAATGGAGCTGTTTTGGCGTAAAGGCTTCGCACGCACTTCGATATCCGACCTGACCGAAGAGTTAAACATCAACCGCTTTAGTCTGTATAACACCTATGGCGATAAGCAACAGTTATATTATGAAGCGCTTGATACATACCTCAAAAAGGTTTCGCTCCCCTCACTCATACCATTAGAACAAGAAGGAGCCTCTCTCGGTGAAGTGGAAGCTTTCCTTAACGCTTTCGCCAACAAGCAAATACAGAATACACACGGATGTTTTATCCAGAATGCGTTGGTTGAGCATGCCGGGGACGATACAGATGTATTGCGCAAAGGACACTTTTTGTTTAATCACCTGTTAGAAACTATTGGCGATGCACTGGCTAACGCCCAACAGCAAGGCTTAGTTACCACAAGACTGAGTTCGATGGATCTGGCCAAACTTATTCTTAGCCAAATCCAAGGCATGCGGATGCTGGGTAAAGCAGAGCGTTACACTGATTTGAATGCAGCGTTAGAAGCGCTACTAACCTTAATTAAGAGTTCTTATGACAATTAAAATATATGCAACACGCCTGACACGTGGCTGCGACTTAAAACAGAGCATTAGTGATATGGTCAAGGCGAACCAGATTAAGGCCGGATCTGTTGCCTCTTGCGTTGGATGTGTCTCGCGTTTAAACATTCGCTTAGCTGGTGCAAATAGCGAACTGGTACTCGAAGAGCCTCTGGAAATTGTCTCTGTGATGGCAACACTCACCCCTGCTCACCAGCACATACACATTGCCG
This sequence comes from Vibrio sp. CAU 1672, assembly GCF_029223195.1. Classification (GTDB taxonomy): domain Bacteria; phylum Pseudomonadota; class Gammaproteobacteria; order Enterobacterales; family Vibrionaceae; genus Vibrio. The sequence goes on from NZ_JARHUF010000005.1 coordinate 26,406, forward strand.
TATCAAAACAAAATGGCCAAGTCATTGGCGGGCACTTGTTGGCGGGGACGATAATCGACACCACGGCAGAGTTGATCCTGCATGGTTATCCTCAGCTTGAATTTTCTCGCCAGTTTGACGACTGTACCGGCTATACCGAACTCGAAATCACACCGGCAACTGCAGACCAAACTTCTGACTGAGTCACCAGAGATCATGTCAGCACTCTGCCATGTTTAGGTGATCAACGTTTAAGTGATCAACTTGCATAAAAAAAAAAAGCGCTAATGCTCCGAAGAACAGTAGCGCGTTGCCACCCCTGCAGTTATCGTCGTTAAATAACCGGGTTAAGCGATTCAACAATAAACCCGTTATTTGTAATACAAATCATATGCCAAATGTTTATATTGCTTAATTTCAACCACTTACACTAAGATACATCATCAGGAATGGATCTTTTGCATTATGTTTGTGCATGCCGCACCAAAAAAGCAGATGGTTTCATATACAATATAAAGCTGTTTTTTACCCACTGGTGCTATTGAGATAACGAGACAACCAACTCAGAACCTAATCGACTCATAAGAGATGTTGGTTGAAGAACTCAAGGGTTCTTTGCCATGCCAACTCTGCTTCTTCCGGTGCATAGCGGCCAGTCGAGTCATTGTGAAAACCATGATTCACATTGTCATACATCATCGCCTGATAGTTCGCACCCATCGCTTTGAGGTCTTTTTCATACTCCGGCCATGTTGCATTTACCCGCTTATCCAAACCTGCAAAATGGAGCAACAGCGGCGCGCGGATGCCCTGACGAATCTCTTTGGCGGCAGGAGTGCCGTAAAATGGCACGCCAGCGTTAAGTTGTTGCTCCATCACGGCAGCTAACATATTGACTATATATCCTCCGAAGCAAAATCCAACCGCGCCAAGCTTGCCATTACCATTAGGATGGCGCTTGATGAACTCCGCTGCGGCGATAAAGTCCTGCTCGATTTTGGCTCGATCAAGGCTTTTTTGCATACGGCGGCCCTCGTCATCGTTACCGGGGTAGCCGCCGAGCGGGTAAAGCGCATCCGGAGCAAAGGCAATAAACCCGGCTTTCGCCAGACGTCGGGCGACATCTTTAATGTAGGGATTCAGACCCCGGTTTTCGTGGATCACCAGCACAGCAGGAGCAATCAGACTATCTTTTTTTGGTACCACCAGATAACCATGTCCCTCTCCATGTCCTTGTGGCGAAGAGAACTTCTCATAACTGGCAAGGATAGCGGGATCATTAAATGACACTTGAGCCGCTTTAGCATAATCAGGAGTCAACGCCTCAAGCATGACTACCATGCTAAAACCCAAGGCGACCAGCCCGGAAAGTCGATGCAGAAATTCTCGCCGATCGATCTTGCCATGCGCATATTCATCGTACCAATCGAATGCTTCTTGTGGAATAGGATGGTGATGCGGTTGATTACCTACCTTGTGAGTCATACCCATTGTCCTGCCCTCTTCTGATTGATCGAAAAATATCGATTAGCAAGACAATAGATAAAGAATCAGGAATCAACAAATATTGCTCCCGGCACAAACAGAGCCGTTAATGACTATGGAAGACATTTTTCCAACCGTGATATCCTTACACCGAACAATAGAGTGACAGCCGAAGAGCCGACAATCGTGCTGGAAAACATCAGTTTAAAATAATACCAGCAATGTCCCTATTACATATTTATTTCATATTCATAGGCTTAATTTTGAAATTTCTTCATACATAATAAAATACTTTCCGGAAAATGTCTGGAGCCGGTTATATGCAAAATTACTAACGCTTTAAAACCATAACCACACGAATTTCTTCATCTCCGAAATAATTGACTCCTTTGGCAACAACATAAAAGCCAAGCGATTCATAAAGTGCTAACGCAGCCACATTAGCCGGGTCGACCGTTAGTTTGATTGTAATATTGGCAGGTAATGATGAAATAGCATGAATCATTAACTGTCGGGCGATACCCTGACCACGATAATGCGTATCAACAGCAAGTGAGAGCACCCAAACCACACCGGGCTCATCGCTGTTAACAACGAGAACATATCCCATGATGGTGTCATTTGCTCTCGCGACAAGCAAGCCCTGCCGCCAACAGTCATAAGCCTGACGAAAGAAGAACCTCGGATACGCATGACCGCCAAACAAGCTGGACTCTAACTCAAAGATGGCGGAAAGGTCTTTTTTTGTTGCGCAAGCAATTTGCATGGTTTACCCCAAATCGTAAAATTTTGACCATGGTAAAAGCTTATTTTAAATAAAACTATATATATCAATAAAATATACATAGAAGCTTCCACATTAAGCTTAGAAAGCTATGTCGGTTCAATCTAACTCACTCACAAACACCAACCGGGGCAATGATATTTAGTTGCTAAATGCCACTCTTTTGGTCAATAATCCGCCCCCTTAAAAAATAAAAATATTAATCATCTGACCGGATGGTGTGCATATCCATGTCAGATCAAACGTAGTCTGAACTCAGCCTGGAGCTGTGCAGGAGTCAGTCATTGACGCTACGTACATTAGATACCTTTGCTTTCCGTGTATGGAGGCGTTTTTCTATGAGTTTTCAGTTTAAGTAGTGGGTAATGTCGATATCTAAGCTCAAACATAGCGGTCGGTTTCTGAATAAGAAACGAACGTGGCAACGTGCCAGAAGCCAGTTATTCCTATTTTTTGCGATTCAAGTAAGCTTCCGTTTGTCTGATCTATTTGTGATCACAGCAGATCGCGTTCACGTACTGTCTTTTACCGCAGCGTTCGTTGTCGCCGCACTATTACGCTATCGATGGCGAGCCATTCCTGCAATAAGTAGTGGCCTGTTTTGTCACTACCTGTTTGTCTCCGGCAGAGGCTGGGAAGTCGCATTGCTTTTTGCCTTCGCCCTGCCGCTTCTGCCCATGGCATTCTGCACCCTCTATCAACGATTGGTGAAAACAGCGGATGCCTATAACTTCACGCTAAAGTTTGGTTATTACCTTGCCGTATTGGGTATACTCTACCCTGTGGCGAATACCGCTATGCTGTGGTCTTTCAGCCTGTTATTGGACTGGCCGACCACGAGTTCTCTTGCGTTTATTTCCTACTCCGTATTAAGCGGCATCCTCACCCATATCATGCTCACACCAGTGGTCGCCGTTGGCTTCAGTTACGTGTTGGATACGCGTAAGTTGCTGTATGCGTCACTTGATCGTGCCATGCGTCAAGCCAATCCAAACCAATTACAGTTCAGAGTTTGGCTGGCACTTTGTGGTATTTTATTGCTCGTTGGGCTGTTTACACAAAACACGCTAGCACTTAATACCACCAGCCTTATGATTCTTTGCCTGGTTGGATTTGGACTGGGGAAATTTGGTTTGCTCATTCCGATGGTCATTTCCATACTCACACTGTTAAGTTGTATCGAGAGCGTTGTTGCACGCTATAACCAAGGGTTTATTGAACAGCAAGTACTCTACGAAGTTCTGTTGGTTCTATTTGTGTTATCGATGCTGATTTTTATGCTAGGTGCTCACACGGTTAAGAATTTCGTCACCACACGAAATGCGATCCTCAGAGAACGGGTAGACACCTATACCGGAATGTACAACCTTGCTCAATTAAAGGAAGACATCGCCGACAACCCCAGTATCGTTCTGCTTTATCTGGATCTCAAACCAACGTTATCTAAACTCAATGGGTTAGGCCATCGAGGCCAGGCTCAACTAATGAAACAGCTGAGCAACTTTTTAACCACACGTACACCGGATATAAAACGCTGCTATCTGCCGCCTTTTGCCAGTGGTCTGGTGTGCTCGGTGCCCTATTCACCGTGGATTGAGAGCAAACTGTCCCAGTTGAGCGCGCTGCTTGACCAGTTCCACTTTTACTTTGAAGGTTCTTCCATTCGGCTGGTTAAACACACCATTCACTGCACCAAAGTAACTCCCGGACAAGATGTTGGCCGAACGGTCTCCCACCTGTGTGACGAGATTAGCGAAGATAAAATCAGAATTAACTGGCTAAGTCCGGTTGCCACCGAGCAGACAAAACTCGATAAGCTAAGCTTTATTCAAAATTGCTTCCGGAAAAATAAATTTGAGCTGTATTGTCAGCCCTACCTGCCACTGGGGAATAACACTGTCGGTGCCTATTTTGAAGTATTGCTGCGTCTGAACAATGATGACCAATCGACGCTTCCTCCTGCGGAGTTTTTCCCTCTGATCAACGAGTTTGGCCTGGAGACAGAACTTGATGAATGGGTGATCAATAAAACCTTTGAAACATTGAATGGCTCAATTGACGACTGGGATTGTCTGGGTAGATGTTCTATCAACTTGACCGCCAAAGCACTCAATACACAAACCCTTGCCGCCAGCATCAAACAATTGGCAGCCACCCATCACATTCCTATGAGCAAGATATGCTTTGAACTGACGGAGTCTGATGCACTGCGTAACGAATCCATCGCTATTGAAAATATTGCCCTATTGCGCGAGGCAGGGTGCACGATAGCACTCGACGATTTTGGTACCGGTTACGCCTCTTTTGACTACTTGCGCCGGTTACCACTTGATGTACTTAAAGTTGACGGATCATTTGTAAGAAACATGCCTGAGAATGCTCACGACCAAATTATTGTCAGAACCATCAGTCAGGTAGCCAAAAGCATGTCTCTGACTACGGTCGCAGAGTTTGCAGAGTCTCCGGCACACATCAACTTATTAAGGCAGTTGGATATTCAATTTGCACAAGGCTACGGTGTCGCCAAACCTCTCCCGCTGAGCACGCACCTGAAGCACATTAAAGCCACCACAATAGCAACCACCAAAAATAAGTAAAAATACAGTAATTAACTCCAACCAGAACCAGTCAAATTGGCATTAAATGTTGTATATGTGATTTTTTCATAGTTTTTACGTTTACAAAACACAGCAAACAACAGCATTTATCACCAGATACTAAATGTGATATCACTCTCTAAAAAAGCTACCATTCGCAACATTATTATTCTTATATGGGCATTTATAGAGTGAAAGGGTCTTGCAAAACCTTGAATATTAGTGAATTAGGCAAAGTTAATACTTGGACTAAACACGATACACATTGGGTTCTTAGTTTGTTTGGTACCGCGGTTGGCGCGGGCATTTTGTTCTTACCGATCAATTTGGGGATTGGTGGCTTCTGGCCACTGGTTATCATGGCATTGCTGGCTTTCCCGATGACGTTTCTCGCGCATCGAGGCCTGGCACGCTTCGTTCTCTCGTCTAAAAAACACAACGCAGATTTTACCGATGTTGTAGAAGAGCACTTCGGCGCCCAATCCGGCCGTTTGATTTCACTGCTTTACTTTCTTTCTATTTTCCCTATCTTGCTGATTTACGGCGTAGGAATTACCAACACCGTCGATAGTTTTTTGGTGCATCAGATCGGCATGGAACCACTAAACCGAACTCTGCTTTCAGGCGTTTTAGTGTTTAGTCTGATCATGATCATGATGGCGGGTGAAAAAGCGATGCTACGCGCTTTCGCAGTCATGGTTTACCCGCTTATAGCGATTCTGGCGTTTTTGTCTCTGTACCTTATCCCGAGCTGGCAGTCACCGACACTCACCATACCTGAACCCGGCGAACTCGGACACACAATCTGGCTGGCTATTCCAGTGGTAATTTTTTCTTTCAGCCATGCTGCGGCAATCTCCAGCTTCGCCAACATACAACGACGTCACTATGGCGAGCATGCGCAAGCGAAGAGCGAGCACATATTGAGCCGTACCAGCATCATGTTGATTGCCTTTGTGCTGTTGTTTGTCTTTTCCTGCGTGTTGACCCTTTCACCAGAGCAACTGGCAGAAGCCAAACAACAGAACGTATCGGTTCTCTCCTATCTGGCCAACACCACCCACAACCCGTTTCTCACCACTCTGGGACCAATAGTCGCGTTTGTTGCCATCACCTCTTCCTTCCTGGGGCATTTTATGGGAGCGCGTGAAAGCCTAAATGGTTTGATCAGTAAGCACTCTTCACTGACGGCACTCAGCATCGACCGTATAGGCGTCACTGTGATGTTTTTGGCTATCTGGGGCGCAGCGGTTTTAAACCCTAGCATTTTGGGCATGATGGAAGCGTTATCCGGGCCTGTCATCGCGATGATACTATTTATTATGCCGATGATCGCGGTGTACAAGGTGGACAGCCTAAAGCAGTACCGAGGTAAACTCTCGACCATGTTTGTGCTTGTCACAGGTGTTGCGGCGGTGAGCGCCCTGCTATTTAGTTTACTGAGCTAAATGACTTGTGGTTCAGGGGAATACCTTAGTACTCGTATTAAGGTAGTTCCCTGAATGAACGGGCTTGATGAACCGCTAAATTGAAGTAAAGAGGATATCTAAATCAGCGTAAACACACTGGCGATCATCAAAATTGATACGATGCACGTACGGCCAACAATGCCGAAATGGGAAGGTTGAATCATTTCATTATGCATAGGCATACTCCTTAACTTTGATAAATCAGCAGCTATCAGTCTAACTGCTTCGACTCACTAACAATATGCTCAAAAAGCGCCCTCTCTTCAACCCATACAAACATTAAAGTTTTATGACAGTTAAGTGAAATATTCACCACCCCATATTGAGCCCAGATATCACTAGCGGCTAATTTATTCACATAGCAATAAACCACGCTACTGTTACCGCTATAATTTGCCCCGTAATAGAAGGAAGCATAGATAAATAAACGCAGAAAATGATAAACTCGGCGTATTTTCCGACTTTTCAACTTGTTACTGTTAACAGCCTATGCCCGCCCTTATCAGAATCTTGTCTCGCTTGGTTATGCTCCTCGTTGGATTGAGTATCGTACCGCTTAGCTCTGCCGCTCCCGATATCAACCATGATTCACACTACTTAGCGCGACACACCCCGGCAGCAGAACAAGCGACACTTCAACTCTACTTCGATTCAATTAGCAGACCCCGCGCAATACCGGCTTCATCGCTGGACTTTCCTTCGGAACTGTCCCCGCATGCCCAGGCCCTGTACTATTTTGCGCGTATTTACCTTTCGCGTTATGAAGGACTAGCGCAACCGGCGACACCCGACTTGGTGGTTTTCGGTCAAGAGCATAATTTACCCTGGGTGATAGCCGAAGCTAAGTTTAACCAAGCGCTGGAGTTAATCGAGGCCGACGAACTCTGGCGCGGAGAACTGCTACTGCATGACGTTATCAGCCTTGCCCGTGACATTGGTTACCAATCTTTGCAGGGCCGCGTATTTCGCTGGTTAGGCAATGCTGAAGTTGCCCGCTCCCAGCTAAAAACCGGGTTACGCTACTACCTTTCGGCCTACAAACTGCTTAAAGGCTTTCCGTTTGAAATTCAGGAAGCGATGACACTCAACAACATCGCGACAGTCTATATGGACACATCTGACTGGCCAAAGGCGCTGACCTACATTGACAAAGCATTCCAAACTTATTTGGACGAAGCAAATCAGTTCGATAACAGTCTTTTCCTTGCCATCATGAATGCGAATAAAAGCGTGATAAAAGCAGCGTTAGGCTACCATGAAGAATCAGAGCACTACTTTAATCAAGCGCTCAAGCTCTCTATGGAGACGGGCTCAGCACGTATTAAGCACACATCGCTATCCAATTTTTCTCAGCTAATGAGTTCTGCCGGAAAGTTGGATGAAGCATATACCCTGGCTGAACGTTGTCTGTCGCTGCCTAATCCCAGTCATAATAACGCTATCAAAAACGCCTGTTACGAAGCGTTGGCCCACGCGTATTTGGCTGATAAGGACTACGCCAAAGCCATAGAGAGTGCCAACCGAGTACTGGATAAAATAGGCTCAACGGTGGTGAACGGCACAAGTCAGCGAATTAGTATGTTGTCAGTATTGGTTGACGCCTATCAGGCACAAAAAAACTATGAGTCCGCTTTCCACCTCCTGGCTCAGCTACGCCAGTTAGAGCAGGAGTTTACGTCGCATATCCATGGAGATGAAATGCTGACCACGAAGTTTGACCTGGAAACCAAACTGGCCCAGCAGGAACTCAAGTTGCTTACCGCAGAGAACGCGCTGCAAGCGGCGGAACTTAGCTCGCAACGTTACCGCGAGGGGGCTTATTTCCTGGCCTTTACTGTGATCGTCATTTGGGGGCTACGCCGCATTCGCCAGATCAAAGCGGTCAACCAGACACTTAAACAGCAGAACTTCATTGACCCTTTAACCGAATTACACAACCGGCGATATTTACAACGCTGGATCGCTCAAATGGCAAAAGGAAGCCCTTATCGTACCTTCTCATTAGCCGTGATTGATATTGATCACTTCAAGAATATTAACGACCAACACGGCCATGATATCGGCGATAAAATGCTTAAACACGTCTCGTCCGTATTAGAAAATTGCACACGTTCAAGTGATCTGTTAGTACGCTGGGGCGGTGAAGAGTTCGTCCTGCTGTTTGAAACGCCCCACGCAGAAAAATGCGTACAATGCTTAGAACGATTGAGACTTGCCGTTGAAAACGAGTCACTTGTGGTTGACGATAAAACCCTAAAAGCGACAATCTCACTTGGTGCAGTAGACAAACACACCGCCGAGAGCTATGCAACTCAATGGGACACGCTTTTTCTCCAGGCCGATCAAGCTCTATATCAGGCCAAAAAAGCGGGAAGAAACCGGTTCATGATTAACCACTAATAAGAAAAAGATACACTAAGCCTATGATTAAGCCTTTTATTTTGCTCAGCATTACCAGTTTGTCACTTGTTGGCTGTTCCAATCAGCAAGCGGCACAAATGGGCATGCGCGGCAGCAGCGTCAATGTTTATGCCCCACAAATGAGCAACACCCAGCTGTGTGAAACACTTTATTACCAGCGTCCGACCAACCAGACCAAAGTATCCATCGGGGCAGAATTTAACCGCCGGGGCCTGAATAAAAAGTGGTGTGATAACGAGCAGAAGAAATGGTATATAAAAAAGTTGGCCGATGCTGTTACAAAAAAAACGAAACTGAAATCCTCATCGCCTGACGTAAGCTTACTGCCGGAAGCCTGATTCTGGCCCGCCCCCCCAAGCAACAGGCAACAGGCAACAATTAAGCCCAGGTTTTCTCCTGGGCTTTGTTTGGCGACGAGCACTATTGGATATAATTGATTAAATGCAAAGCAATGTCCGTATTCTCTTGCGCTCCCCTAAAGGCCTCAAAGCCTCTTCCGTAAGCAAATACCTGTACATCATGCCCCGTATGACCTCCAGTCGTCCATCCAGTGTAACTTTGCCGGTTAATCACCTGATTAACCGCAGATAGCAGGGCTTTTTCCGTCATACTTACGAGCCGGGTTGGATTATCATCAAGCGCAAACGGTAGTGCTTTATTGGCAAACAAACCTATTGCAGGCAAAGCATCCAGAGTACTGAGTTGACTGAACTCATTCAGGTACCGGTACCCTTTTGCCTGAAACTCTTCGGTTAAGTTGCGATCCTCCCGCACAAAATAACGTATCCCCCACCCAGCATCAAATCAACTGGCGGCTTACCGCGGATGGTGTTATCCAGGTAATCATCCGCTATCTGTTTATAATTTTTACGAAATTCATTATGTGCCGCAAAACTGGCCGGCGTAGCATGGTTAATCTGTGACGTTGCTATCAGCGCTGTTGTAATGCCCTGCGCTTTGGCCATCTCCAACATGGTATTGACCGGCTTCTTATTAACATCAACAGCAACCGCCCCGTTATATGTTTTAATGCCACTACTAAGCGCGGTGGCTCCAGCAGCGCTGTCTGTTACGTAGGTATCATCATCAGGATAAGTGCGCGCCATACCGACCAGAATAGAATCAAATACTGTGGTTTCAATTTGGGCTGTGTCCGGGTTATTGGTAAAGTAACGATAGGCGCTGGTGTACGCTGGCCCCATACCATCACCAATCATATAAATAATATTGTGGGGCGTTTCCTTAGCGTGTACCTGAGCGGCCAGCAGGCACGCTGTCATAAGAGAGAGTTTGCTGTTCATAGTTCTTCCGTGAAATGGTATTGGAGGAATCCTGTCAACCTATGCTCCAATACCAGGTCTGTATTGCTGGTAACGCCGTTATCCAACGCATTATGATCAAACCCGACCTTATCATAGCGATATACCACACTATGGCCAGCTGTCATAAAAATGTAATAAGGTTCACTTTTTGAACAGGATCACTTCGGTCATGAGTTCAGCTTCTTCTACGTCAGACGGTGAATTAAGGTAACGCTCGATACCCAGAGGCTTGGTTTTGACCTTGATATTTTTAGCTCGTGCCAGGCTCATGGCCATCGACCAGGCATTACCAAGAAAACGATAAGCGCCTTTGTGCGCCACCACATAGGTTTCACTCTCATCAATGGTCCCGGACACAAAGCCTTGCGGAGCGTTTACGGGGCTTTCTACCGGCAAACATGTTACGAACTCAAAATACTCCCGTTTAATGTCCATCGACAAATAGTAGCTAAAACACACACCATCTGGCTTGATGGTCCCCTTCTCAACCAGGGAAGACAGCCGTTGAATATGCTCTTGCATCATCGGCCCGACCTCGGACAATGTACCGCTACCAGCTACGCCAATGTAGGATATCGGCCCCTGGTCGCGCTCACCCATATCGCTCAGTTCTGACAGCACCCGACCGGTTTCCAGCTGGCTCTTCAGCATGCGCAAGCCACGCTCATAATCCATTGAAATCATAGATTTAAAGATGTTTTTCAGAAAAAACAAAAACCAGGGTACGCGAGATGTCATCTGCCATTCCACGCTACAGCCTTCGGTAGTCGGATTAACCAACAAAGTCACTTTGGCATGGCTTCTGACAGGCCTGAACACTTCCAGTTCCATATCCAGCCGGTGCGGCTGGGTACTCTCCAAAATCACTGTGCCCATGCCAATACGACGACCATTCCACTGATACCCCGCGCCGACATGCCCTTGTTCGTTACTAAAAGTGAGTTCACTCTCCGGCTCCAGAATGATCCACGGTGACCACTGCGGCCAGTTCCTGAAGTCTTTAAGGTAGTCGACAACTTCAGCCTGGGGCCTGCAGATCTCGATAGTACGGCTGACCTGATATGAAAGCATAGCCACTCCTTGTGAAAACGCATTTCTCATGATTTGTTACTATCAGTCTAATTCAAAACCAGAAATTGTCTTGCGGAGTCACCATTTAGTAGGCAAATGATCATCGGCCAGGCCATTACTCTGGCGAAATGGCCCGGCACTTTTCACACACTCACTATACTTCAAACCGTCCGACCAATTGATCCAGTCGCGACAACGAATGTTTCATCAAGTTAGTACGACGCGCAAGCTGTTGAGATTCGCGTTGTAATGTCATGGTAGAACCCGCAGCTTTATCTGCTGTGAGTTTATTGGCTGAACTCATATCGGCCAGCTCCCGGATTGCATCAAACAACTGGCCGACCGAGACCTGCAGTTTTTGGTTATGGTTAGTGTTATCAACTAAGGTAGTGTTCTTCTCGACATTTTCGACCCCTTCTTCCATCAACTGCACCGCCTTAGCGGATTGCTGGTGAAGTTGCTCCATTTGTTGACCGATATTGTGCGCGGCCCTGGCGGTTTTGTCTGCCAAGACTCTCACTTCATCGGCAACCACAGAAAAGCCTCGCCCCTGCTCTCCGGCCCTGGCAGCCTCGATCGCCGCATTCAGTGCCAGCAAGTTGGTTTGCGCCGTGATGTCGGTGATCAACTCAACAATGGTGCCAATCTTACTCATCTCATGGTTCACTGCATTAACACTTTGTGCTGATGTTTTGACCACTGCCTTAATGTTCTCTGCACTCTGGTGGGATTTCTCGTATTCCTGCCGGGCTGACTCTACGGTCTCATTCATCACTTTGTGCATCTCATGCGCATAGTCATTGGCGGCACCAATTTCCGTCACCTGCTGATTCGAGACAGCCAACAAATCGTTGATTGATAATGCGGTTTGATCGCTGTTTTCAGACATACGAATGCTGCAGCGAAACATAGATTCAGAAACCTTGCCCACCTCATTACTGGCAAAAACTAAATCAGAGACGATGCTTTCCAGATTATCAATGAAGCTATTAGTCCAACGGCCCAGATCGCCGGTTTCATCAGCTTTAAACTTAGACGCATCTAAGCGCTGCTTTAAATTTCCATCCCCTTCCGCCAGGGTTTGCATTACAACGGTCATGTTCTTCAAGTTCTCGGCTATCGGCCTGGCGGTCATATAGTGAAACATACCAATCATTACCAGAGCCAGCAGCGTGGCGATCAGCGTACTGAGTTGGTGCGAAACGTAAAACTGCAACACTAAAGGCGCGGCGGTCAAAAGCAACGCCGCCCCAACGAATCGCTGAGTCAGGCGGGCAGCAAGTGAACGATGGCGGTACACTTCTTCCAGATCGGCTTCGCACATCATCCCCCACTTATCTACCGAACCGGGTAATGAAAATGTCACCCCCTTGCCGATCACCGGGATATGGCGATAATCCGAGTAACCGGGGTACTCAACAAACAAGTTACTGCCATTTTTGATCGTTTCCCTGACGCCAGGATGCAAGAGACCGGTGGAGGGATCATTAAACATGACTTCAAACTCGGTGTGATGGCGGATTTTGACTGCCCCCCACTTGGTGCCGATACCTTGTTTCAGGTTTTCGCCGTGGGAAAAAGTATTGTCTTCGAAACGTGAACGGGATAACGCCACTCCCTGCACAATAGACGGATCAAATTTGCTGTCCACCATAAATAGGTAGTTATCACCGGATTCACTGAAAATGTGTCCGGCCTCACGCTGGATCAGGTCACCAATTACATCATTCGGCACCCTGCCACATAAGATGAAACAGGTACCCTGCTCTGTCTTTACAGTCTGGTAGAACATCAGAGTCACGGCATCATGAAATGCAGAACTGGAAGCACCGATTTCAAGGGTAAGCGGATCCACATAAGGTCCATGCAAAAAAGATTGAGCTAGCGCGCGCTCAAAGGCCGCATGACTGACTCCTTTGGAACCAACATGACGAAGATAAGTAGAATGAGAAACCATGCCGTTAAGGTCCAGGAGAAACAACTCTGAAAAGTCTGGATTTCGTTTAAGTAACTTATTCAGTACATCGGGATAGTCGCTTTCCTGCTTAGACTGTAAATAGTATGCTGCGTCCTCAAGAAAACACCACTGATTCTCTGTCCATGACGTTAACAGCTCCACCCGGGTTTGGGCGATGCTTTCAAACGTCTTTTCCAGCATTCCAACCCGGTGGCGGTTTTGATAACACGCCGTTTTCATTACCAGCTTACCGGTTTTCCCAAACCATGGCAGCCAACGTCGTTCAGCGAAGGTTAATTGCATTGTAAAGTCCTTTTATTGTTTTTATTCAACATAATGCAATAACTATTCCCCCTGCCGGAGCTGCCAGTACTTTATTCAAATTCCCCTTTATTACTTAATTTCAACGAGTTTAATTGCACCTAAATAGCGCAAACGCACTATTATTGGGAAGCATAATTTTTCACTGGCATAAAAAAAGAGCACTTGTAATGCTCTTTTTTAAAGCTAGGCTGCGGCCTGTTCACTGCCTATCCAGTGATAATGATGGTTCGCTTTTTTGCCAACCAGCCCCATTTCGCTTAACTGTTCAAATAAATCATCCACCTCTTCTGCGGACAGTTTAAAATGTTTCGCGACCGCTTTCTTAGTGCAGTTTATTTCTCGCTTGTGTATCGCGTCACTGACCTGTTCCTGTAACGTTTTTGGTGTTTCCGGCTCATCATCCTGCTGCAGGATAACTTGTTGCTTCTCTGTAAGGTGGGGCAAATAACCCGCCGGCTCAGGCTCGATATCTCTGACCACGCCAGTCGCCAGTTCACCATAGCGGCCAAAGTATTGGCGGAAACGAAGCTCTTCACCGATCAGGCCAACAAAAAACGCTGCAAAGAAATCCAGCAAAATAGATAAAAATACCACCAGCCCCAACTGCGCCTGTTGCGAAGTGGTTCCGAATGCGTTAGCCAGGCTGTCAATCAAACCAATTACCGAGCCTTGTGTGACCGGCGGCAGGCTATCTCGCTCAGCAGCCAGACGTTGTTGCTCCTCACGCAAGTTTTTGTTCTGTGCCTGAATACGTGTCACACCAGTCGCAATCCGCTCCATTTCGATGTATTTTTCAGCCGCGAGATTGTTCAGCTCGATCTGCTTGTCGATTGCCGCGATCTGTCGGTCATATGCGTCGACTTTAGCCTGTGCTGCGGATATGTGGCCCTGAGCACTGTTAGTCGCACTATTGATCCCGCCAATACTGCCGCCAATGGAAATTGCTGCTAACACCAGATAAAACACCAGCGCTGTTAGTGCGCCCGACAGATTCCGGTGCGCACGGCGCTCCCCATACTCATACCAGGCATAAAACTTTCCTGCCTCAAAGATGATGGCTAAGCCGCCAAACAGCGAGCGCATCATCGGGTTATCATCAATTGATAGAAACAGCAGAAGAGAAAATATGGTTGACGCGATAATTGCCGCACCGGTAAATGCATAAACACTTACCATTGCAAAGCGACCCTTGGGATATCGGTATCCGAGTTGTTGTTCGTATTTCATGGCCGAAATGTCTTAATTAACTGAAATACTCTAGTAACGTCAATTGCGGTATTCCATAACTCTGAATCCCACTTATTACAAGGTCAATAATCAAACGTCATCATCTGCTGCATTAGCAGCATTTTGACACTACATGATTACCAGTGGCAGCCCTAACCCGCAATTTTACGCCGATTCGCGACTTGATGTTACTTTGGTATTTATCAGTATTTAGAGATTACTTGTGTTGATAAAGGTGGGAGAGAATAGCCGATCCATTACTAAATTACTGTCATAAATCGGTTAATGACGTTTAACCGCGGATTTGATCATCAGCTTGCGAACATATTCAACGAAACCCGTTTAAGTTACCGCCAGAAGGGCTCACTTAAATATTAATCTCAACCGGTACAAAAAGCCCCTACGGTAAGGAAGGGGCTGGTTTTAATACCTTTCAGCTTAGCGAAAACAGACGTCTGCCCAGCGCGCCAATCCTGCGGTGACCGAGCCAAAGTAGTTACCGCTGACCACCGGCACCGCAGGTAAGACCGCTTGTACCGCCTCGCGCAGGATCGGTGAGCGTGCAGAGCCTCCGGTCATGAAAATTGCATCCGGTTTACAGCCCGCCTGCTCAACCGCTTCTGCCACCAGTGAAATCATTTTCAGCTTCGGCGACTCAATCGCCTCTATCATCTCATCACGCTGGATATCAACTTCAATTGTCTCGGACAGCAGATGGATCCCGGCGCGGTACACCGCAAGATCAGATAACGCCACTTTCGCTTCCTCTGCCCGGCGGACGATTTGATAGCCCAGGGACTCGTGGTAGACCTCAAGCAAGCGCGCCAGTTTTTCTGGCTGTTGCGCCTGCTCATGCAGCAGTTTCAACGCTGTCAGGTTTTCACGCGAATAAAATTCATTCTGCGCTTCAACGTTATTGATCGCAATCGGGTTCCAGAACTGAGTGGTCGGCATCACAATCCCTGACGCCATTTTACTTTCCATGCCAAAGGGTGCCATTAACTGTTTAAAAGCTAAGGCGATATCCAAATCATTACCCCCAACCCGCTGACCGGAATGCGCCAGCAGGCTTGCATGACGGTCGGCTTGACCGCGCCATGACGGCCCCATTTCGATCAGCGAGCAGTCCGTCGTACCACCGCCGATATCCACCACCAGAATGGTTTTGTCTTCATCCAGGGTCGCTTCGTAATCCAGCCCGGCGGCCACCGGCTCAAACTGAAATTCAATATTGTTAAAACCGGCACGCTGTGCAGCACGCAGCAAAATTCCTTCCGCCTGACGGTTGGCTACCTCGCCCCCACGGCCATGGAAGTTGATCGGCCGTCCGATCACCGCATCGGAAATCGAAGCCTGTGCGTCCTGCTCCGCCTGCGCTTTGATATTGGCCATCATCGCGCAAACCAAATCTTCAAAAAAGCTCAGCTGGACATCACGCAAACCCGATGCACCCAGGAATGATTTGGGTGATTTGACGTAATAGATATCTTGCGGATCCTCGAGGTAACGATCCAGTGCAGCCTGACCAAATGCCATATCCTGCGCATCCAGTTCGATGCTCTCTTCACGATTAAAGTTGATGGCACGGCGTAACACCTGTTCACCGATACTATCAAACGGCTTGATGTCTCGATGACGGAACAGATGCTCGGAAACCGACTCCCGAGTGGGTGCGGCCAGAGTGGAAGGAATGTAGGGGCTTTCCCCCTCCAGACGAAGCAATACAGGTTCACCTTGCTCCATTTTTGCCACTGAACAATTGGCTGTACCGTAGTCAAAGCCGATAAACATAGGACCTCCCACCGATGAAAAAGGCCGGCAATGCTACATTAATGTCCAACCAATTGCTACCGTGCGATGTAAGGACATGACGGGCCGCGTCATTCTCCCTGGTTTGACGAACCCGCTCTCGATGAAGGTAAAGCAATCGCCAACATCAAAGCCAGAATGAGGAAAACCGGAGTCTGCTGCAGGCCAGTCCAGAGCGAATATTGCGAATGGAACAACCAAAATATACTGATCGTCAATAAATAAGAAAAATAACTGCAGAACACAAAACTGATGGCGATAAATTTAAGCCGCGTGATCATCAACACCCTGACTAACAGCCGGCTCAGCAGACTGGCGAAATAGAGAGCGAGTTGCCAGAAGATAATAAATGATGCCAGGGCGATAAATCCTGCTGCTAATAATGTGTCATAGGTAGAAATAATAAAATGGCTGCCAAAACGGCTGATCACCAGGGCTACATTGTCTTCATAAACCAGCGACCAGGAAAGCGCGTTGGCGGCAGCCACAAAACTGGTAAAATAGGCGATGGCGTAAAATGCCGTTTGAGAGCTGAACGGAACAAAAACCTCAGCGCAATAACCCAGCCAGGCGTCGCGATCTGCGGTTGGTCCTATACCTCGCTTGCTCACTGTTCGGTCGGCGACAAAAGCCGGCTCATTGCGCAGTAACAACCAAAACAGATACAGTGTCAGTGCAACTAAAATTATCGCCAGCATACATCCCCCCTTTCTGCACCGCTCCACTGTTGTCGGGGTCGTAAACTGCACTTCCCTGGATAAGCCGCTTAACGTTTAATTAAGCCTTGTTAGTTCAACCATTAAGTTTCCCGCTTATGTTAGGTTTAGCACACTCAGGCTTAATCCGCCGCGAGCTTGCCTTCACCCCGGCCAACTCGCGTGTCGTGGGCAATGAAAACGGACAGGGCAGATAGTAACTATCAATGAGTTGGGAGCGTTTTTGCAAAAAAGATGACTTAACATTGCAGCAATAGAAGACATAAATCGGAAAATTCATCGCCTTTAAACCGGAAAGTTATGCAATAGTGCCCGAAAAGATAACAGCCTTGTTCCCAGTTCTTCAGTCATTGGGAATAAGGTGTTTTTTGTTGTTTCTTAATGACCTTTAAATACTTCCAGTGACGGTAACGCGTTACCTTCGAAATCAAACAGCGCCTGGTTTTCCCATGAGTTGCCCGTCTCCCATTTATCACCACTGTAATCCATGCCAGCTTCCGTTGACCACGTTGCACCATCAACCGGTAACCACGCAGGTTCCCAGTAATAGATCCCCAGACCTTGCTCATCAGGAAGGTCATTGATCAACTTCATGATGTCGGCGAGATATTGCGCCTGACCGTTTACCGAAACGTTATAGCCCTCAATCTGCCCCGCACCTGAGTAGCTGTTACCCAACAAGTCACCATTTGCCCTGGTGAATGGAAATGAGGTTTCAACTAAAACAACCGGCTTGTGATAACGGCTGATGACATCTGTCATATTGGCTTTTACTTTATCGATCGGACCGTGCCACCATGGATAGTAAGACATACCGATGACGTCGTAGTCGACACCCTGTTTGGTGATTTCATCAAACCACCAGCGGAACTGTGCGTTGTCACCCGCTTCTGCAAGGTGCAACATGATCTGAATGTCCTTACCGCCGTCGTTATCATGAACCGCCTGGATACCCGCTTTTAGAAGCAGCGATAACCGTTGGAACTCTTGACCATCCTGCCCCCAACTTTTGCCATCAGGCCAAAGCATCCCACCATTAAGTTCGTTACCTACCTGAATCATATCAGGGACAACGCCCGCGGCTTGATGTGCTTTCATCACCTCTGCTGTGTAGTCGTAGACTTTTTGTGTGAGGTTCTCGAAGCTTAAAGCATCCCAGCCTTTTGGCTTGCTCTGGTTCTTCGGATCGGCCCAGAAATCGCTGTAATGAATATCCAGCAGAAAAGACATATCATTGTTTTGCGCTCGTTTACCGAGTTCAATCGCGCGCTCCAGTGTGTTATTGCCACCACCAAAAGCATCCCCGTTCTCTGCCCTAGGATCAACCCATAAACGTACGCGAAGAGAGTTCACCCCGTTCTTATGTAATATTTTAATCAGATCTTGTTCTTTACCATTCTGATAATACTTACCGCCCAACCCCTCAATTTCAGCCAGCATAGAAATATCCATACCACGGATAAAGTCAGATCTTAACGTTGGAACGGTAATAGTATTATCTCCGGCTCCGTTACTAATATTAGCGTTACGATTGCCTGAATGATTCTCAGATTGGCAACCGATAAGGACCACTGCCGCACTAATCACTGCAACCTTAAAGTTTGTGTTCATGATTCTCTCTCTATTAGTAGGGCGTGTTCCGGTAAAGCTAAACACGAACTCTGAACGGACACAATCTCCGGATTTATCCGCATATCAACACTGATCGTTTCTAACTTAACCGCTCCTGTTTCGTCAACAAACCTGGTGGCTTCCTCATTGATTGTACTTACAATTTTATCCTTCAATCAGGATGCATAAGCCAGTTTAATCTAACGCCACCGGAGTGTTATCACCGGTTTGGAATTTCATGACACGACACGAACAACCCTCGCCAACATCAGCGAGGCGGCTAACATAATATGGCACCGATGGTTTTGCCACTATCTGACAATCGTAATGCTGACAGCAAGTCAGTTTCCACCCCGATGATTTTATCGGCTATCGGATATCCCATCGCTGCATGTTCGCTACCCTCACAACAATGTTGTTTATTTGTCAGGCCACACAGGAAAAATCACCACCTTCAGCATACACTAAAGAAAATAGTTAGCATTTTATCCTGCTTTTTAACGGCGTAAGCCAAACTTTACTGCTGGGCAAAACACAAATCAAAGCATAAATTAACATTTTGTTTACACTTAATGTATCTGGTTATATCTCGGTGGTTCACTGGACTAAGCGGTTACGCAACAATGACGCACTGTTATAGGTTACAGATATTGCTCAGAGTAACATCGTGATGGTATGGCCTATGCGCTGATATCAGGGCTTGAGTACCCAAATAGGCTCTGACTTTAATGTTGATAAGCTGCCGTCCAAAAGGCGGGCAGCCTCAAAAGGAGCTTGAGATGAATGTTCAGGCATTACCCATGCATCGGTTTATCGACCATCATGGAGAGCTCGTCAACCCACTACCCGAATGGGCTGACATCGAAACACTGGTCGGTTTCTACCAGGACATGGTATTAACCCGTACCTACGATAATAAAGCGGTCGCCCTGCAGCGAACCGGCAAACTGGGCACCTACCCTTCCCATCTTGGTGCCGAAGCGATCGGCATTGCGGTGGGCCATGCACTGGCGACCAGTGATGTGTTTATTCCCTACTATCGCGATATGCCTGCCATGTGGGTACGTGGTATTGCCATGGAAAAAAACCTTCAATACTGGGGAGGCGATGAACGAGGCAGTGACTTCTGCCCCGAGACCAGCCACAACCACTGGTATGACATGCCATTCTGTGTGCCCATCGCGACACAGTGTACCCACGCAGTGGGCATTGCATCCGCACTCAAAATACGCGGTTTGCATCACGCAGCATTAGTCATGTGTGGCGATGGTGGCACCTCGAAAGGGGATTTTCTTGAATCTCTCAACTGTGCCGGGGCATGGAACATCCCTCTGGTGTTTGTGGTCAACAATAACCAGTGGGCGATCTCAGTACCGCGCCGTTTACAATGTGCTGCCGATTTCTTATCAGATAAAGCCAAAGGAGCCGGCATTCCGGGCATCTCGGTAGACGGTAACGATGTGCTGGCCGTTTACGATGCGGTGCGAAACGCTCTTGACAGAGCGCGTAAAGGCAAAGGCGCGACACTGATCGAGGCCATCAGTTACCGTCTGAGTGACCATACCACTGCCGATGATGCCAGTCGCTATCGCAACGAAGAAGACGTCCAAACCGCGTGGCAATATGAGCCGGTAAAACGCCTTAAAGCGTTTCTGATCAAGCAGGGCGCATGGTCTGACGATCAGGAAAACCAATGGCAAGAGCACTGTAAAAATATGGTCGAACAAGCGGTAGAGCATTACCTTAAGCTGCCGCCACAGGCACCGGAAACCGGGTTTGATTACCTCTATGAACGCTTACCACAGGAGCTCTACTCGCAGCGTGATGAAATAATTAACAGAGCAATGCGTATGCAGGGAGGAAAAAATGGCTGAACTCACCTTAGTTGAAGCGGTCAATCTCGCACTGCATCATGAAATGAAACGTGATGATAATGTGGTCGTGCTCGGAGAAGACGTCGGAGACAACGGTGGCGTGTTTCGTGCGACAGTTGGCCTCAAAGAACAGTTTGGCCTCAAGCGCGTAATTGACACCCCGCTGGCAGAAGCCCTGATTAGCGGTGTCGTCGTCGGCATGGCCACCCAAGGGCTGCGTCCGGTTGCCGAATTTCAGTTTCAGGGTTTTGTCTTCCCTGCAATGGAACACCTGGCGTGCCATGCCGCACGGATGCGCAACCGTACCCGTGGCCGCCTGACCTGCCCGGCGGTATTCCGCGCGCCATTTGGTGGCGGGATCCACGCCCCGGAACATCACTCAGAAAGTGTTGAAGCACTGTTTGTCCACATTCCCGGATTAAAGGTCGTGATCCCTTCCTCACCACAACGCGCCTATGGGCTTTTGCTTGCAGCCATCCGCAGTAACGATCCGGTGATGTTCTTTGAGCCCAAACGTATCTACCGTACGGTCAAATCTGAAGTAACCGACAACGGCGAAGCACTTCCACTCGACACCTGCTTTACCCTGCGCAAAGGACGTGATATTACACTCGTCACCTGGGGGGCTTGCGTGGTGGAATCACTGCAGGCGGCAAAAACGCTCTCCGAACAGGGCATCGAAGCTGAAGTCATTGATTTAGCCAGCATTAAACCTCTCGATACCGCGACCATTTTCCGCTCGCTGGAAAAAACCGGCCGCCTGCTGGTTGTACACGAAGCCAGTAAAACCTGTGGCGTCGGCGCTGAACTTATCGCCCGTGTCTCCGAACAGGCGATGTGTTTACTTAAGGCACCGCCTAAACGGGTAACCGGAATGGATACCATCATGCCCTACTACCGTAACGAAGATTATTTCATGATTCAGGAACAGGATATCGTGCAGGCGGCACGCAAACTTGTGGAGGGTTGGAAATGAAAACCTTTAACTTACCCGATCTCGGCGAAGGCCTCGCTGAGTCTGAAATCGTCAAATGGCACGTGAACATCGGTGATGTGGTCGAGGTTGACCAAGTGATCCTGACGGTAGAAACAGCCAAGGCAACGGTCGATGTCCCCGCACCTTATGCCGGTCGTATTGTCAGTCGTCATGGCGAAGAAGGCGACATCATTAATATTGGGGCAATACTGGTGGAAATTGACGAACACAGCACCGATCAGCCGGTTGCCTCACCAGAGGAGCACACCGCTGATGCTGCCACTGTGGTCGGCAGTGTGTCACAGCAAACCCATCAGGTGGATGTTGACGATTTCCGGGTCGGCGGTGAGGCCACGGCCTCAAGCAATGATCTGGTTACGGCTTTGCCTTCGGCCCGTTTGCTGGCAAACAAACTCGGCGTCAATATCGACACCGTTTCCGGCACTGGCCCGAATGGATTGATCGTCGACAGTGATATCTATGACGCTGCCGGTAAGCAGCATCCCGGGACCGAAGTGCTCAAAGGGGCCAGGCGAGCCATGGCCTCTTCGATGGCCGACTCACACCATTGTGTGGCTGCCGTCACCATTACCGAAGAAGCACTTTTAGATGAATGGCTGCCAAATGAAGACGTCACTGTTCGCCTGGTCCAGGCCATTGTTTATGCCTGTAAACAAGAGCCGGCACTGAACGCCTGGTTTGATGCGCAAACCATGACTCGTTGCCTGCACAGTACGGTCAATATCGGTATCGCGGTGGACAGCAGTCATGGTTTATACGTACCCGTACTGCGCAAAGCCGATGAGTATCCGGCAAAAGTGATCCGGCGCTGGCTGGATAAGACCGCAAGCGGCATTCGCGAGCGCAAGATTGGCCGTGAGCAGTTACAACACGCGACCATCAGCTTATCGAATTTTGGCGCAATTGGCGGCATTTTTGCCACCCCGGTGGTCACCCCACCGCAAGTCGCCATCGTCGGTGCCGGACGCATTATCGAAAAAGTAGTCATGCGCAGTGGCCAGGCCGTCGCCGTTGAGGTGTTGCCTCTTTCCATCACTTTTGACCACCGCGCCTGTACCGGCGGCGAAGCTGCACGTTTTACCAGGCTCCTGGCGGAACACCTGCAAAGGCCAAGTGAGCGGGAAAGCTAACCTCAGTAACAAAGGCTTCCAATTCGGAAGCCTTTTTGCTGAAGTGAATCGTTTTTAAACCTTGTCGATCAGATCAGGCAACACCTCAAATAAGTCCGCCACCAGGCCATAGTCAGCAATCTCGAAAATTGGCGCGTCCGGGTCACGGTTGATCGCCACAATCACTTTTGAATCCTTCATTCCGGCGAGGTGCTGGATCGCGCCAGAAATCCCTAGTGCAATATACAGCTCAGGTGCGACAATTTTCCCGGTTTGCCCTACTTGTAAATCATTAGACACAAATCCGGCATCTACGGCTGCCCGTGATGCGCCGATCGCGCCACCGAGTTTATCGGCCAGTTGCTCGACCAGGGCGAAGTTGTCCTTATTGGCCAAACCGCGCCCGCCAGACACCACAACGCGTGCCGCTGGGAGCTCCGGACGTTCACTTTCTGCTTTTTGCTGCGAAACAAACACTGAGCACTCAGATACCGATGGCGGCTCTATGCGGGTGATCTTCTCAACCACTACCGTATCTTCCATCAACACCGGGTCAAATGCCGAACTGCGCACCGTAACCACCTTAATCGCGTCCACCGATTTGACTCTAGCCAATGCGTTGCCCGCGTATACGGGCCGCACCACCACATCCGGCGACTCAATCGCGATAACATCAGACAACTGACCAACATCAAGCAGTGCTGCCACCCGGGGCAGCAGGTTTTTGCCAAAGGTAGTTGCTGCCGCCAGCAAATGAGTATAATTTCGGCCGATGTCCGCAATCACCTTCGACATGTTCTCTGCCAGAGGATGCTCAAACGGTGCGGCGTCCACCACCAAAATCTCGCTTAGCACTGACAGGCGCGAAAGCGCCGCCACCACGCGATCACACTGATATCCCATCACCAATGCGCTGACCGGGGCACCGCTATCATGCTCATGGATGGCGGCGGCGGCCTGCAACGTCTTCAGGCTATCAACAGAAACCGTATGGTTGTCGTGCTCAATCACCACCAACGCCGATAAGTTGCTTTGCTCCATAAGTCGGCCTCCTTATATCACTTTGGCTTCGTTTCTGAGCTTATCCACCAGCTCTGTCACACTCGATACCATTTGACCGGGTTTTCGGGCAGGTGGTGCCAGCACCTCCAGCACCTGTTGTGACGAGCTCACCGCCACGCCAAGCTGTTCAGGGGTCAGAATGTCCAGTGGTTTCTTCTTGGCTTTCATAATGTTTGGCAAGGATGCGTAGCGTGGCTGGTTAAGGCGTAAGTCAGTGCTGATAATGGCCGGCAGGTCGAGCTTGAGGGTTTCTAACCCGCCGTCTACCTCACGCGTAACCAGAACCTTGCTCCCCTCAATCTTCAGCTCAGACGCAAACGTACCTTGTGGCCGCTCGGTCAGGGCGGCCAGCATTTGCGCCACCTGATTATTGTCTGTATCGATCGACTGTTTACCCAGCAGTGCCAACCCGACAGACTCTTGTTCCATTACTGCTTTGAGTAACTTAGCCACGGCAAGGGGCTCCGGTGCAACGGCAACCTCGATGTGGATGGCTCGATCGGCCCCTAAAGCCAGCGCCGAACGTAACTGCTCCTGGCAGTCCGCCTCACCGACTGCGGCCACCAGTACCTCATCCGCGATCCCTGCTTCCTTCAGGCGTACGGCCTCTTCCACCGCGATTTCGCAAAACGGGTTCATTGCCATTTTCATGTTGCTGGTTTCAACACCAGTGCCATCACTCTTCACCCTGATTTTCGCATAAGCGTCAATCACACGTTTAACTGCGACTAATACTTTCATGTAGCCTCCTCGCGTTACTTTAAACAGAGATGGCACCACTGAACCACCCTGCCATCGAACCACCCTGCCATCGACCATTCTGCCGCATCAAAAGTTACAATGTCACATCAATTCTGCACTCATCAGCAAATTCACTGTCTTTTGAGCATAGATTAGCTTACGTTTACGTCAACTAGACTATATTTGTTATAGCAATAAACACGAAAATGGATTCAGCTGATGGAAAGAGAATGCATGGAGTTTGATGTGGTGATTGTTGGTGCCGGACCCGCCGGGCTTTCTGCGGCCTGCCGCCTGGCCCAACTCCACCGGGAGGATGGCAACGATGCGCCGTCGATCTGTGTGGTGGAAAAAGGCTCAGAAGTCGGTGCCCATATACTGTCCGGGGCGGTGTTCGAGACCAGGGCGCTGGATGAGTTGTTTCCTGACTGGCAGGCCATGGGCGCTCCGGTTTCCAGCCCCGTGGAAAGCGACACCTTTCTTTACCTCACAACGCCTGCCAACCACCTTCATGTACCTCCGTTACTGGTACCCAATCCGATGCTCAACACTGATAACAACTATGTGATCAGTCTGGCTAACCTCTGCCGCTGGCTGGCACGGCAAGCTGAGGCACTCGGGGTTGAAATCTATCCCGGTTTTGCCGCAGCAAGCATCAATTATGCCCAGAACGGCGCGGTAACCGGGATCAATACCGCCGATATGGGCGTAGACAAAAACGGCCAGCCAAAAGCCAACTTTGAGCCCGGAGTGGAACTGAAAGCCAAATACACCATTTTTGCTGAAGGCTGCCGTGGTCATTTAGGCAAAGCGCTGATCAACAAGTTCAAACTGAACGCTGATAAACAGCCACAGCACTACGCGTTGGGAATCAAAGAAATCTGGCAGATGCCGCCAGATTATTCCTCACCCGCCGGTCAGTTGATCCATTCGGCCGGATGGCCACTCAGTGAGTCGGGTACCGCCGGAGGCGGCTTCCTTTATCATATGGAAGAGAATCAAATTGCCGTCGGGCTGATCACGGATCTCAATTATCACAATCCCTATCTCAGCCCGTTTGATGAGTTCCAGCGTTTTAAACACCATCCCGCCATTAAACAACACTTAGCCGGAGGCCAGCGTATTGCTTATGGGGCTAAGGCGATCGCTAAAGGCGGCCTTGCCGCTCTGCCCAAGCAACAATTTCCGGGCGGGCTGTTGATCGGTTGCGATGCAGGCACGCTGAATGTGGCCAAGCTCAAAGGCAGCCATACCGCGATGAAATCCGGACTGCTGGCTGCTGAAGCCGTGTTTGATCAACTCCAGTTTGAGCATCAGTATGCCGAGCCTGAATATCAGGCACTGTTTGAAACATCATGGCTGTATGAGGAACTGCTGCACTCGCGTAATTTCGGCGCCATTATTCACCGCTTTGGCAGCGTGTTAGGCGGAGCACTGTCTGCCTTTGAGCACAACCTGTGGCTGCCTCTGGTGAAAAAGCCCCTGCCCTGGACGGTCAACGACCCACGCGCCGATCACGACCAGCTAAAAACCCTGGCCCAGTCTCACCCCATCAGTTATCCCAAGCCGGATGGGGAAATCAGCTTTGATAAGCCTTCATCGGTGTTTTTGTCTGCCACCCGGCACGAAGAAAACCAACCCTGCCACCTGATCCTGGATGACAGCGATTTGCCACTGGGTGACCACCTGGTACGTTACGATGAACCCAGCCAACGCTACTGTCCGGCCGGGGTGTATGAAATCATAGAAGTAGAGGGAAAACGTAAATATCAGATCAACGCAGCCAACTGCCTGCACTGTAAAACTTGTGATATTAAGGACCCGGCACAAAACATCACCTGGCGCACACCGGAAGGTGGCGGCGGCCCTAACTATCAGAACATGTAACCGGGCCATACCCGGAGAGTAATCAAACCAGCGGATCTGTTTTGATCCGCTGTGCCCTGACTATACCGGCTCGCCCGCTTCATCTTCCTCAACAATGTCCGTTTCCCGGCTTGCTTCCTCCAGCCAGCGCTGCATTGCCGGGCTGTTCAACACCTTCTGTTGATATTGCCGGGCTTTTTCCGACATTTCGATGCCATAGGTTTGCATTCGTAGTACCACCGGGGCATACATCGCATCGGCTATGGACCACTCGCCAAACAACCAGCCATCCGGATACTGAGACATCTGCTGTGACCACATCTGATCGATACGGGCAATATCTTTACGCGCGCCTTCACTTAAGGTGACGACTCTTTTCGCCCGACAATTCATGGGTAATTCATTACGTAAATCAGCAAAACCAGAATGCATTTCTGCCGCAAGTGCCCGCGCTCTGGCGCGCTCTTGTGCTGAACCAGGCCATGCTTTACCTGCCAGGTACACTTCATTAATGTACTCAACAATTGCCAGAGAATCCCAGACCACCAGTGTATTATCCACCAGAGTTGGCACCTTCGCCGCTGGCGTCACCGTTTCTAACGCTTGATAGAACTCCGGAGTACTCAGTTTAAGCTTGATAATGTCTACCTCCAGATCGTATTGGGCAAAGATAAGCCAGGCCCGTAACGACCAACTGGAGTAGTTTTGATTACCGATATAAAGTTGCATGTTTGCCTCCTGCTTTGCGGTTTCGGTGAGCCATTACAATAAGAGATTGTTTTATTATGAACTAACAGATAATTTTGATGGGACTCATTAACAAAAACGATGGGTGTAACCACCCAATATGGATATCGACGCACTGAAAAGCTTTCTGGCCTTTGTCGAAACCGGCAGCTTCACCCGCGCAGCAAAACAGATCCACCGCACCCAATCCGCATTCAGCGCACAAATGCGCAAACTGGAAGACGAGCTTGGGGTCAGGTTGTTTGAAAAAGAGGGACGCAATCTGATACTGAGTGAAGCAGGGTTGGCACTTCGCTCCCATGCCGGACAGTTGGTGGCGTTACACAATGATGCCCTCAAACAGATAACCCGTTACCAGGACAAGCGCCCACTTCGGCTCGGCTGCCCGGAAGATTACAATGATGTTGTATTGCCGCACGTCATTGCGCAGCTCAAACAAAGTGAACCCACCTGTTCGATTCAGGTATACAACCAGCCCAGTGTGATACTGCGCCACTGGTTAGACGAAGATAAACTGGACGCGGCGATCGTAACCCGGGCTCCTGACAGTGAAGAAGGCTACTGGTTGACGCAGGATCAGGGAGTCTGGATCGCCAGTCCGGATTGGGTACTGGATCCAACCCGACCGATACCGCTGGCGCTGTTTCAGTCCGACTGCAAGTATCACGCGGCCGCCATCGACGGACTGACCAAACGGGGAAAAACCTTCCAGTTACTGGCTTGTTGTGATACCGCTTCCGCCCAACGGGCGCTGGTACGCGAAGGCATGGCGATCGATGCGATGGGAGAAATCAGCGTCGGCGACGGGCTCACCGTGCTGGACGATATGCCTCCGCTGCCATCGGTCGACATCGTCCTGATCACCGGCGCATCCCCCCACCCATTGCTGGATAAGGCATGCCTTGATGAGTTAGCGTCATCAACCCATCCATCCATTACAGCGCGAGCACAAAGTTAAATTCTCCGGTTTGCCGGCCATTGATGTTCAGTGATTCAATTTGCAGGTGTTGGCGCTCTCTCCCTGCCCACCACTCGCTGCCGGTCTGGCCTTTGAGATAAAGCTGGGTCGTGAGCAGTTGGCGTTGGGCACGCCATAACTTAACGTGAATATGGGGTGGCCGGGTGTTGTATGGCACCGGACTGATAGTATGAAAAGAATATCGACCATCTTCTGCAGTGATCACGGCACCAAACCCGGCAAAGTGGCGATCAAACCGTTGGTGATTCGGCTGGCCCGGATGATGGTAAATCCCCAGCCCATCACATTGCCAGATCTCCACCCGTACCCCGGCAACAGGCTTACCTTCACGATCCAACACTCTGCCCTGCAGCCACAAAGATTCCCCCACCAGACCATCCGCCTGTAGTACTAAATCAGATCGCAGTGGAATCGGCTCGACCGGATAGAACGGCCCTTCTGCCTGTGCAGGCGTGACTTTCCTTTGATTTGCGGCGTTTATCGACGGCGCACATAATAACGCCCAAAGGCTGAGAAATTGTCGTCGTAGCATCACTGAGTTCCGGCAGGTTTTTGTCTTAATTAAGTGTCGTCAGTGGCGCATCGTTTCGCCAGCGGTAAATAACAAAAATGCCTCTGTCGTGGCGACAGAGGCATTACTATCAGAGCCTTAGGTATCCGCTTATGCCGCTTCAAAAGCGAGGGCTTTTTTCTCAACCTGGCGGAATATCAGCGTCAGCAAGCCGTTAACTCCCAGATAAAAAGCGCCAGCCAGACCAAAAACCGTCAATGTATCATAGGTTTGAGCATTGATGCGCTGTGCATACCCCATCAAATCCATGATGGTGATGGTGCTGGCCAGCGAGGTGCCTTTGAATACCAAAATCACTTCGTTGGAATACGCCGGTACCGCACGACGGATCGCGTATGGCAGCAATACTTTTAATGTTGCAGATTTGTTCATGCCAAGCGCCCGGCATGCCTGCCACTGCCCGGAAGGAATGGCGTTGAACGCACCTTTAAACAGCTGCGTGCTGTACGCCGCGGTGTTCAATGCCAGTGCCAGCATTGCACAAAACCAAGGCTGGCTCAGCCATACCCAGAGCATACTTTCTCTTATCGCATCAAACTGCCCCGGTCCGTAATAAACCAGAAAGATCTGGACCAACAGTGGGGTGCCGGTAAATAAAGTGATGATTCCACGGCTCAACCAATGCAGACCCGGCAGACGCAGAATCAGGGTTAATGTCATCAGCAGAGCCAGAATACAACCAACCACCAGAGAGCCGGCCGTCAGCTTCAGGCTGGTCACCAAGCCTTCCAACAGTAACCAAACGTGCTGTTCGTTCATGCCGTTACCCCCTGTTCCATGCTCATACCTTGTACCGAGAATTTTTTGTCAATCAGTTTCACAGCGCGCTGGGTGATCAAGGTGATCAGCAAGTACACCGCCGCCGCAGTCGCATACCAAGTGAAGGCCTCATGCGTGGCAGCCGATGCCAGTTGCGCCTGCTTTAACAAATCAGTCACGCCAATCAGTGACACCAACGCCGTATCTTTAAGCAACACCAACCACTGATTGGTTAAACCCGGTAACGCATGCCGCACCGCCTGTGGTAATACAATGCGGAAAAAAGCATGAGCCTGGGTGATACCCAATGCACTGGCGGCTTCTCGCTGTCCGCGCCCGACCGCCTTTAACGCCCCCCGCAGGGTTTGTGAAGCGTAGGAAGCAAAAATCAGCGACAGGGCCACCACACCGGACACAAACGGGCTAACCTCAATAAACTCGCCGGTCAGCAAAAACAGTACTTGCGTTGAACCAAAATAAATGAACAACACCACCAGCAGTTCCGGCAGGCCGCGTATTATGGTGACAAACGCCGTCGTCGGCCATTTAATCGCCACCCGGCGAGACATTTCACCACCGGCAAACACCACAGCTAACACCAGGCCGACCAAAAGGCTGGAAAATGCAAGCTGGACGGTCATCCAGCTTGCCTGTATGAGTGATAAAGAGTAGCCCGTCATGACCATATTACTTACCGAAGTACTTGTTGTAGATCACATCGTATTCACCGTTCGCTTTCACCGCTTGCAGTGCCACATTCAGCTTGTTCACCAGCTCTTGGTTGTTTTTGTTAACCGCGATGCCGAAACCATTACCAAAGTACTGAGGATTGGTAACCGGTTTACCGACATAAACCAGGCTGTCTTCTTTCTTGAACCACTCAGCCACAACAGCGGTATCACCAAATACCGAGTCAATACGGCCATTTTTCATATCGATGAATGCATCCTGGTAGCTTGAGTAAGGAACCGCAGTGACACCCGGCATTTTTTCGATCAGGTAGCTTTGGTGTGTGGTGCCGTTTTGCACCCCGACACGTTTGCCTTGTAGTGCCGCCGGGTCAGCCACTTTGCCCTCAATAGACACAAACGCAGCAGCATTGTCATAGTAAGGCTGAGAAAAACTCACCTGCTCCAGACGGGCTTCGGTAATATCCATCGCCGAAATCGCCGCATCGTAACGCTTAAACTTCAGTGCCGGGATCAGGCTGTCAAACGCCTGGTTATGAAAACTGCATTTGGCTTCCAGCTCTTTACACAACGCATTGGCCAAATCAACATCAAAGCCCTGAATTTGGTTGTTCTCATCCATGTACTCAAATGGCGCGTAAGTCGCCTCCATGGCAAACTTGATCTCTTGCTGCGCCGCTGCGTTTGCTGAAACAAGGCCGATTAAAGAAGCTAGTAGAATTTTTTTCATTGCAATACTCCGTGTGTACTTTCTTGGGCTGACACTCGCAATGACAGCCGGGCTGTTTATTAGTGTTTTAAATATTCAGCAAACTGTGTGGTTTGCGGGTTAGTAAAGGCGTCATGGGTGCCGTGCTCGACGATGTAACCTTTTTCAAGATACAGCACATGACTGGCAATTTTTTTAGCAAAATCAACTTCATGGGTCACAACAACCTGAGTAATCCCAGTTTCACTTAAATCGTTGATGATCTTTACCACCTGATTGGTGATTTCCGGATCGAGTGCCGCCGTCGGTTCATCAAAAAGCAGTACTTCAGGTTTCATCATCAAAGCCCGGGCAATCGCGACCCGCTGTTGCTGTCCGCCGGACAGTTGCATCGGCCATGCATCGGCTTTATCCGCCAGATGAAGGGTCGCCAGTATTTGCATTGCCTGGCTATGCGCCTCGGCTTTGTCCATGCCAGCCACTTTGACCGGCGCTTCGATCAGATTTTCCATCACCGTCATGTGTGGCCACAGATTGTACTGCTGAAACACCATGCCAACTTTACGACGCAGCTCAAGACCTTGCTTCTCTTTAATTTCCCCAGAGAAATCAAACGACTGTGTCGCAATGTTTAGCTGACCGTTATCCGCTCCTTCCAGTAGGTTGAGTACGCGGAGCAACGAGCTTTTCCCGGCGCCGCTCGGACCAAGTAACACCAGTGTTTCACCGCTTTCACAATCAAAACTGACATTGTGAAGAACCTGTGTTTCACCGTACGATTTGTTGATGCCTTTTACCTGAATACTCATGCTTAGATACTGCATTAATTATCACTTAGGACTTATACTACCAATTCGGATTTTTTATGCAATAAAAATGTATAAAAATTTGATTTGTTACTTTTTTGTACAAAAATGAGGCAGTTCTGTAGAGCATATAACTGGTTATACCACCAGTCATATGTCACTAAGGCGAGTAACGCCGGATAGGATTAAGTGATAGCGCTAATCGGCTTTTTTTGCAGATGTGATCGGTGGTACTTTTTGTTTTGCTGCTATGGTGGGCATAAAGAACTCACATGCCTGCCTCGTCGCTGTGGTCGGCTGTTCCCACGCTCCACACATATCGACTGGGCTGCCTTTTACCCGGGTGAACTGACGGCACTGCCCGCATTTATTTGTCATCTTATTTACTCCCATTATCTCTATCTCCCTCTGCCAACTCGGCTTGCAAAGCAAAGTCAACCGCTGCCTGCGCATGGATTACCGAAGTATCATACAGCATCGCTGTCGTATGCTGCGCTTGCACCAGCAGCCCTATCTCAGTACACCCCAGGATGATAGCCTGCGCTCCCTGCTCCAGCAGCTTATTAATAATGACAAGGTAACTGTCCCGCGAGGTTTGTTTCACCTCACCCCGGCACAACTCCTCAAAGATCACATCATGAATGACGGTTTGGTCGCTCGCTCCCGGCACCAAAACCTCAATGCCATGTTTGTCAACAAGGCGCTGCTTATAGAAATCCTGCTCCATGGTAAACCGGGTTCCCAACAGCCCCACTCTGGTTATCCCATCAGCGAGGAGTGCTTGTGCGGTGGCGTCAGCAATGTGCAGTAGTGGTATTTTGATTGCGGCCTGTACCTGCTCAGCAACCTTGTGCATTGTGTTAGTGCAAATCAACAGACAGTCAGCCCCTCCTGCCTCAACCTGTTTGGCCAACTGGCTAAGAAGCTCCGCCGCCTGTTGCCAGTTCCCCTGACGCTGCAGAACTTCGATTTCTGCAAAGTCAACACTGTGCAGACAAATCTTAGCTGAATGTAATCCACCAAGTGTGGCCCGGGTTTGTTGATTGATTAGCTGGTAATAATGGCTGGTTGACTTCCAGCTCATACCTCCCAGCAGTCCGATTGTTTTCATTATTTCCCTCTATTTAACGCTATGTGCTGTTCTAGCGCTGATCAAAACTAGCATACCGCGCAAATCCAACATTTGATTTATGTTTATATTCCGTTCATCACACACGGAAACTTCAACCTCACATTAGAGCGTCAGAAATGAGTTTAAGAAAAAACTCGCTGGTAAAGAAACACAAAACCATCGAATAACTATAGTAAGTTTCATAACAATAATTACTCTTAATTGTTGTTACTGAATAATGTCTAAGCTTCTGATTACGTGCGTTTTTAATGAATGATAATGATGTACTGATGACAATAGCAGAATAAGCAACCTGAATAGAAGCAGATGAATACCAATCGCTTATTACAAACTACCTTAAGCGAAAGTACATTAAATGAAATCAGCTTAGGCAAGACTTAAATAGACAAACTTAGCCAAACTCTCATTGCCTGATATATCAGATTAATTAGATACAGCGGTTAAATACACAATCAGGAATAACTGGATATATACTGCTATCTTGTCAGTTGTCTATCTACTGGCTTATCAGGTCACACGATGATTAATAAAAATGGCGAACAGTTTTAAAGCATCAATTCCGGATTCAGACTCCGATCGTAATACTGACCATACCAGCTTATGTGGCTATTCACTCTTTCTCTTCACTAACCCAGGTGTGCAACCAGTAACATTAAGAACTGTCAAGCTAAGCGTTGCATGACCTCGCGGTTAGCACATTGTTTGGCTTTTTCTTCCCGAGACAACGCTATGTGTCGAGCACGATCACAGTTTAACTAACAATCTGCTCAGCAAAGCATCATGTTCAGTTGCGTCATCATATTGATAAATAATATAAATAATACCACGTCCATAATAGCACAGCGTTTTATTACCAATTCTGGTGGCAGCTCGGTCGAAAAATTCTGTTTTATTAATCACCTAAATCGGATAGTATTTGAGTTAAAAATATACAAAATAATCATCCACGCTCTTAAAAGTGTTTATCATCAAACAGTTATAAGTTTAGAGCTTAATGTCTCTTTGAGACACTAGGTAAAATACGTATAACTGGGTGTGAGTACAGCAGTACTCTTGAGAGCTAATATCAAATGATGTGCATTCTGTATTAACGATTAACCCTTTACGATCGCTAAGTTATAACATTAGAATTTCAGTTAGTAACCATGAAGAAGTTATTTTTGCTATTACTATGGACATCGCTTTCACTTTCGTCCAACGCATTCGCTCAACTGCCGATGCTAAACCAGGAAAGCCAACTAAAACATCAAACTGTTGAAACTATTTATCAAAAGTCTAACCTTGAGGGTATTATAGACTTTTCTCTCTTCCGAGATGCTTATAATGCTTATCAAAACGCGCCAAAGAAGAAAGCCTTGCTGACTATTATCGACTACAGTAAGCCTTCGACAGAAAAGCGTTTTTACGTTGTCGATTTAGCCGAGCAGAAACTTATCTTCAACACCTATGTTGCCCATGGTGTGAACAGCGGGAAAAAAACCGCAACTAAGTTCTCCAACATCGTTAACTCGCGTAAGACCTCACTCGGAACCTTTTTAACCGACACGACCTACTATGGTTCCAATGGCTATTCGCTGCGCCTGGATGGCTTAACCACAGGGCTTAACGACAACGCCCGCGAACGTTACATTGTGGTTCACGGCGCTGATTACGCCAATGAATCCTTTATCAAGCAAAATGGCTATCTGGGACGCAGTTGGGGTTGTCCGGCACTGCCTGAAAAACTGTCGCGCCAGATCATTGATACCATTAAAGGTGGCAGTGTTATTTACGCTGCTGCCTAACCTAACGGTTGCACTCTCATCACAGCACTACACCAAACGGACATAAACCGTTTGGTGTGGATGAAGCACTAAACCCCTTAGCTCCTCAATAAGTCACCTCCGGTCATTTTGAACTTCTACGAGGCATATCAAACCGAGAGATCTAGCTCCACCACCAGCAACTCGCTTAGGCTATAGTTTTTATACAGTCTGTTTTCATTCAGTTGGTTGCAATGAGTTTTACACTGATACTTTTAGCTCTGGGGGCTGGCTTTTGTTTTCTGCTATTTGGTGCAGGGCTGAGCATTAGTGCACACCGTAAAGTCAGCGAACTACTTAAGCGCGTCGAACAACTTGAACGGCAGTTAGCCCGTTACCGCGAATCAACCCAACCAACCACTCAGCCTCAATCCAGCAACTCTGGCATGGCGGATCCAAGCATCTCAACTCACGGGAGGTTCCCTGAACAAGGAGCACCAGCACACCACGAGGCAGGTGCAAGCCGCCAGCCTCAGCCAAAGCATGACCTGCAGCACACTTCACCATTATCACGAGGTCATATTCCGTTTAAAGCACGATTGGCGGACAACACCGGGAAAACAATAGCTTTCAACACTCTTTCGTGGTGGCGAGCTTTGAAACGTTTTCTCGCCTCTTTTCCGACCGGCGACCAGTCAACTAATGCCCTGTTCTGGCTGGGCGGCGTGGTGCTTACACTGGGTGGCCTGTTTCTGGCCAAATACACCTTAGAAGCAGACTTACTCTCACCAGTCGCTCGCGTACTACTGGGCTTTACAGTAGGCATTGGCTTAATTGGATTGGCTGAGTACCTTACCCATAAAAAGGCTCGCTTTCACATCCACAGTGACTACCTCTGTGCTGCGCTGGTTTCGGCAGGCGTGATCACCTGTTATGCCATGACCCTGGTTGCTTCTCATTATTATCAGCTTATCTCCGCCGGCCTGGCGTTCACCGCATTGGCGGTAATCGCATTAACGACGACAGCGATGGCGTTGCGCTATGGTCCGCTTGTCGCGGTGATTGGTATTCTGGGCGCCTACTCTGTACCAGTGCCATTTTGGCATCTCGACTACAGTACCTTAACGCTTGCTGCTTATGTCGCGTTAGTCAGTATGTCTGCCACCGTTGTCGCCAACCACGTGCAGCGTCGCTGGCTGTGGTGGCTCAGCTTTGTGGCGCACTTTAGTTGGTTTCTGGCAATCGTGCTACTCAGCTCACGCGGAGATGCATGGATTGTGGTCATGCT
This sequence comes from Vibrio sp. CAU 1672, assembly GCF_029223195.1. GTDB lineage: Bacteria > Pseudomonadota > Gammaproteobacteria > Enterobacterales > Vibrionaceae > Vibrio. The sequence continues at coordinate 62,249 of NZ_JARHUF010000005.1, forward strand.
TGCGCTGTTTTCACTGTACCTCTATGTGCTGAGCGATATTTTGGGATGGCAATTGCGCTACACGCATCTACGACCACTCCCGCTCAAAGTGCTGCTGATGCCGCGTAAAGAGCAAGCCGGGCTACTTGCGTCATTGTTACCTATCTGGCTGTTCTATTTCGTTTACGGCTATCAGCCAAGCCTTATTTTAGCAACAGCCATCATACTGGCATGTTTATGCACCGCACCGCTGCGCCATTCTGCATTCGATAGCTGGCCACTACTGGGCTGGCTGTTGTCTATTGCAACCCTGTTGATGCTGTTACCTGAGGTGGATTACCAGGACCTCGATTTTATTTTTACCGGAGCCCACCTCTACAGCCAGGTTATTGCCTTCACGCTATTTTGTTACGCCCTCTATATGCAGCGCTGTTATCCGAAACGGCTGGCCTTCTCTCTCTTGCTGGTGGTTGGCCCCAGCTCACTTTTTGCTCTTTGCTATATATTCTCTCCCCCTCAGGCTAATTTGCTGATGTACTCACTTTGGGCCGTCGAGTTAGCGCTAATCGCCGTAGTCGCAGAATGGTTTACCGCCCGCCATCACAGGGGATGGGTAAAGCTGTCCGGCGTATTACTTGCCAATGCGAATATCAGCCTGATCCTCACGATGCTGCTTGAATCCAGCACCTTAACCCTCGCCCTAAGCGCCCAGCTGATAGGCCTGGGATACTGGTGCCGGCGCTTTAACTTATCACCGCCAGCATGGCTGGTTAAAATCCTGCTGGCGGCAGTCCTGATCCGGCTCACCCTCTTTCCGTGGCTTGACAGCTACAGTGACGAGCTGATACTTGGTGTTCACTGGACGCTCGTCGTCTACCCGCTGATTATCGCTTTGCTGTTTTTCGCCCGGCGATACTATCAAGATCGTTTAGTGCGCCAAATCATTGCGGGCGCGATGATGCATGTTGCTGCACTATTGCTTACCACGGAAAGCAGCTACCAACTTGTCGGTCGTTATCCATACTTTGCCAATCCCGACTTTAATGAAGCAGTATTACTTGCCCAGAACTGGTTATTAATGGCGGCGGTTTATTGCTATCGCAGTCGTTACTCCATGTCACTGCGTCAGGTCTATCTCGGTTTCGCTCTGCTGCTAACCCTTGGCGCGGGTTATTACCATGCCGTGCTGCTTCTGTCGGGCAACCCCTGGTTTATACCGCAAGCGATTGGTGAGTTACCGCTGTGGAACTGGTTATTGCCATTGTGGTTGCTTCCTGCGCTGATCGTACTGGCAACAAGTCATTTATCACTGTTTCACAGTAAAGCGCGGCTCATCATGTATGGTATTTCGGCACTCTGGTTGGTGCAGTTTGTCAATGGCACCATTCGCCATCAGTTCCACCACGATATGATCTGGCTGGGGCTGCCGACCGAACAGCTAGAGATGTACGTCTACTCCCTGGTTTGGCTTTTGATCTCTATCGTGATTCTTGTCATCGCGCACCGTTTCAACACGCCGTTAATAAGGCAAATTGGCTTTGCCATACTCGCGGCTGTGGTGTGTAAAGCGTTCTTAGTCGACATGTCGCAACTCACCGGGCTTTACCGGGCGCTTTCATTCCTTGGTTTGGGACTCAGTCTGCTTGGTATAGGGTGGCTATTTCAGCGCATGAAAGACTCTCACTCATTGGGTGGCTGGCAACCAGACACATAATCGCGTGACAGGTCAGTTGCTTGCGTTGCCATCAGTAGTGTTGGTCCCTATCCGGACAACAAACAGTGAACCATCGAAGCCCACGTATAACAGTATTGGCACTCTATATCGGGCAAAGCGGTGACTTTAAATCTCAGCCAGTCTTAACTATTGCGCTGCTTCGGGTCATCACTACGGTATTCAACAAATTCGACCTCAAAGCCTGCCGGATCGACAAAATAGATGTTTTTTCGATATGGTTCCTTAGCGCCGGGTTTAGCTATCTGGTAGCCCGCTTGAATGAGCCTGTCTATCATTGCCTCGATGTTATTGGTCACAAAAGCAAAATGGGCCAGACCGACCTGATGTCCGGACAAATCCCGGTTTTCTCCCTCACCATAATCGCTCATTGCGATGTACTGGTAATTGTCACCAAAATGAAGCCAGTGTCGCGGTTTTCCATACCACTCACCCTTCCCCTCATCACGTACATGCCAATGAGGAAATGCGGCTTGGTAAAATTTCAGCGTTTCAGAAATGTCTTTTACCACCAGATTGACGTGTTCAAGTTGGATCATGCTTCTCGCCTTAAAGTCTTCTTGTAAGCAACGTCATTAATGCTAATACCTCAAGTAAGGTTGAGGTAAAGGGTTTATTTGTATTTAGTTGGAAAAACTTTGAGAGCACTGAACAACTAGCCTGCTGGAATTTCTCCAAGGCAAAAGCTTCGCCGGGCTTTAAACAGAACGCAGATAAACGCCAGTATCCTAGGTAAACGGTGTGTACACCACTGCAATTTCTTGCTTTAGAGCCCTAAAATAATCAAACGAGTAACGTCTTCTTTTGCAACGCAACTAAAACGTTACTAACTTGACTATAATGGTATTAACATTGTCGCGATTATGGGCATTAACCTGATGTGTAAACCTTTTTTATCGCCCGAACGCTACAAATACACGACGACCTCGGCTCCAATGCAATGCCACTTAACGGTAACTCATTTGGGGTTAATTATTCTCGCATAGAACTCTGACGTTGGGTGTTATGGAATATCGTGACTATTACGCAATCCTTAATGTTCCCCGTGATGCTACTCTCGCGGATATTAAGCGTGCCTATAAGAAATGTGCACGCAAGTACCACCCGGACGTATCTAAAGATCCCAGTGCCAAGCAAAAGTTTATTGAGGCCAAAGAGGCCTACGAAGTACTGAGAGATCCCAAAAAACGAGCGGCCTATGACCAACTGGGCGAGGATTGGCAAGCAGGACAGGAATTTACTGCCCCACCTGGTTGGGAGCGCAATTTTCAATTTTCAGGTGATAACTTTACTCAGGAGGATGCGGCAGCATTTTCTGATTTTTTCTCGTCACTGTTCAGCACCCCCTTCGGGCAGACACCGTTTCGCTCTCGTTATGCTTTTGGTAACCGGTCTTTTACAACTAAAGGTGAAGATCTACACGCAAAACTCCAGATAGACATTGACGATAGCTTTCATGGCGCAATACGCACCGTGACCTTGCCCGGGTCTTCAACAGACGGAGGACATGTTCAGACCTTAAACTTACACATTCCCAAGGGGATCAGAGAAGGACAACACATTCGCATCGGAGGAAAAGGATTACCGGGCCACTCCGGTGATGCTGCAGGGGATCTCTATCTTGAGGTCAGTTTTCGACCGCATCCATTCTATCGTGTAGAAAATAGAAATCTGTGCCTGACACTGCCCATAACACCATGGGAAGCGGCATTAGGAGCAAAAGTAAAGTTACCGACCCCTTTAGGGCCCATCGAGCTCACTATTCCTGCCAACTCAGCTTCAGGGAAAACATTGCGTCTTCGTGGACGTGGCCTGCCAGGTTCCCCTGCCGGCGATATTTTGATCAAACTGAATATTGTGTTGCCCAAGGTTGAAACCGAACATGAAAAAGCATTGTTCCGCCAAATGCAAGACATGATGCCCTTTAATCCCCGTAGCCAGTTAGGTGTTTAGCCATGACTAAGAGAGTAACTTCAAATCAGCTGATAATTACTGTTATCGCCGAACATGAACCAACACTGACCCTGGCAGAGCTTTGTCGAGCTTGTGACAGGCCCGCGGAATGGGTAATCGCTTTGGTTGAAGAAGGCATTCTTGATCCTGTAGGCGACAGACCAATACACTGGCGATTTGCCACCTCCAACCTACGCCTAGCACTTCGAGCCCGGAGAATGCAACAAGATTTAGGTATAAATCTACCTGGTATAGCGGTTGCCCTTGATCTAATTGACGAAGTGGAACGCTTGCAGCGTAAAGTGAACAGCCAGCATTAAATCTACAGTAATCATTTGGTTCAATTCACAATTTCAGTTAGAAATCTGCGCAAACGAGCTTCATCAGAAGGAGTGAACTGTCCGTTCGCAAGTATGAACGGGCAAATAACCCCCGATTTGGCCTGCCCCTTTAGCATCCGCTCACTGTCATCCAAAACACTGTTGTTACGTAATGCACCAGCAAGAGTTCTAAATAAAAAAACGAGCACGAGGCTCGTTTTTTCAGTCATGGATTCATGGTTACTTACAGTAACTCAACAGATTGCTGCGCAATTACCCATTCTTCGTTGGTTGGAATAACCAGCGCTTTAGCACCAAGCAGTTCAGAAGATGCAATAACACCGGCATTACCAAAGCGCGCGTCTTCGTTACCTTTCACATCTTCAACAAAACCCAGTAGTTTCAGGTTGTTCAGAATTTCGCGACGGATTGGCAGTGAGTTCTCACCGATACCGCCGGTAAAGATGATGCCGTCCAGTGAATCAAGCGCAGCAAGGTAAGATGCGATATATTTTGCAACACGGTAAGTGAAAATATCAAACGCCAGTTTAGCGCGAGAATTCCCATTTTCCATCGCTTCCAAAATGCCACGAGCGTCACTCGTAATACCAGAAACACCCAAAAAGCCCGAGTCTTTGTTCATCATTTTGAACAACTCTTCTTTTTCCCAGCCTTTACGGAAAAGAAATTCGATCACACTAGGATCAAGGTCCCCACAACGTGTTCCCATCATCAGCCCTGCTAGTGGGGTCAGGCCCATGCTGGTATCGACACACTCGCCGTTTTTCACCGCGCTCACAGACGCACCGTTGCCCAGGTGAACTGTAATAAAGCTACTCGCTTCAACTGGTTTGTTGAGCATTTCTGCCGCTTGGCGACTTACGTAATAATGGCTGGTACCATGCGCACCATAACGACGAACTTTGTGTTCTTCGTACAACTCGTAAGGAAGAGCATACATAAATGCTTTAGCAGGCATAGTCTGGTGGAAAGCAGTATCGAATACTGCGAACTGAGGTAAATCAGGAAACGCTGCCATTGCAGCACGCATACCTTCTGCATTCGCTTTGTTATGTAAAGGTGCCAGTTCAGCTAAACGTTCTACTTCTTGAATGACGTTTTCATCGACTCTTACCGTACCCTTGAAGGTTTCGCCACCCGCAACGATACGATGACCAACGGCTATGAACTGTGAGCTAAGACCCAAGGTATCTAATAGTTTTACCACGCGTTCGACGGCATACTGGTGATGGTTTCCGCCCGCAGGAATCTTTTCAACCGTTTTTTCCCCTTGGTACTTCCAGCTTATTTCAGCTTCAGGAAGGCCAAAACACTCACCAATGCCCGACACCAGAGCATCGCCAGTTTGTGAATCAATGACTGCAAATTTCAGTGAAGAGCTACCTGAGTTGATCACTAGTACAAACGAATTAGACATGAAATAGTTATCCTGTTGTGGAGCAGAGTGGGTAAAGGCGCAGATGCGCTAATACTTCTTGTTTGTAGAACCCATTATTCAATAATTTTTGAATCTTTCAACATTCTTTTAGTAAAAGACGTTTACTTGCGTAAATTTTATTGATCTAGAACAATTTTTAATTTTTTTTGATTGCTAAAAAATATAATTTTTAATGCAACTAATTGAACCAATAATCAAATACTGTTACCGACAATCAAAAAGTACAGCAATATTTACTTATTTTCAGGCATGAAAAAGCCGGGCATGATGCCCGGCTTTCAAATTATTTTGAACGCTTACTGCTGCGCGATGATTACGCTTCCTGGCTGTTGCGACCACGGCCGTGACCACGCTCACCACGGTAGTTACCACGATGATCACCACCACGGTTACGGTCAAAGCGGCGCTCACCACCTTCACGGTTACCACGGAAGCCACCCTCACGACGACCACCTTCGCGACGGCCACCTTCACGGCCACCTTCACGGTTGCCATCACGGTTACCACGGTAGCCACCGCCATCGCGACGACCACCGTCACGACGACCACCACGAGACTCGCGGAAATCATTAAAGTCACAAACAACCGCACCAACATCTTGTTGACGGATACGCAGTTTCTTCAGCTTATTCGCAGCATCAGAAGTCATAGCTTTTGGCAGCTGAACAAACGTGTGACCTTGAGCCAGTTTGATTGCACCGATAGAACCTTTGCCCAGGCCGAGTTCGTTTGCAAGCGCACCAACGATATCTTTAACCTGAACGCCTTGCTCACGACCAACTTGCAATTGGTATGTATCCCAATCTTGGTTGTTAAAGCTGCGACCACCGTCACGACCACCGTCACGACCACCTTCACGACGTTCTTTACGACGTTTCTTATCACGCTCGATAGCTTCAATCATTGGATCTTCACCAACGTAGAACAGCGGACGTTTACCCTGCTGGCGTTTCAGTAGCATCGCAGCCAGTGTGGTTGCATCGATTTCAAGTGAAGCTTGTAACTTCTCAACCAGTTCAGAGAATTTATCCAGCGCTTTATGCTCTTTCTCTGCTTCCAGCTCAAGACCCAGCTTGTTGAGACGTGCTTCTGCAACTTTATCACGCAGCGGAAGCTGGATTTCTTCCATTGATGACTTAGTTACGCGCTCGATAGTGCGAAGCATACGGATTTGGTTAGTGCGAACCAGAAGGATCGCTTTACCTTTACGGCCAGCACGACCTGTACGGCCGATACGGTGGATGTAAGACTCAACATCGAATGGGATGTCGTAGTTAAATACGTGAGTAATACGAGGTACATCAAGACCACGAGCAACAACGTCAGTTGCAACCAGGATATCGATAACACCTTGTTTGATGTGATCAACAGTACGCTCACGCAGAGACTGAGGAATGTCACCGTGCAGTGCAGCCGCTTTGAAGCCGCGCGCCGATAACCAGTCAGCCAGACGCTCAGTGTCTTGACGAGTACGAACGAACACGATTGACGCATCCGTTTCTTCAGTTTCAAGAAGACGAGACATCGCTTCATCTTTCTCTACACCTTTCACTACCCAGAACTGCTGTTGAACTTTGTCTACAGTGTGGTTTTTACCCGCAACGTCAACAGTTACAGGATCACGTAGGAAGCGCTCAACAATGTTTTTCAGCATTGGAGGCATAGTGGCAGAGAATAGAACGCGTTGAGCTGATTCAGGAGCGTGCTCCATGATTGCAGTTACGTCGTCCACGAAACCCATGTTTAGCATTTCGTCTGCTTCATCAAGTACGAAAGTATTAACTTCGTCTAGATGTAGACGTTCACGGTTGATAAGGTCTTGAACACGGCCAGGAGTACCAACAACAACGTGTGCACCGTTTTTAAGAGCACGCATTTGATCTACGATAGATGCACCACCGTAGATTTCTAGAACTTTAAGGCCCTTGATGTTTTTACCAAGGTTTTTCATTTCAGCCGCAACCTGGATCGCTAGCTCACGAGTCGGAGCAAGAACGATTGCTTGTGGTTTACGTTGATCAAGATCTAGCTTGTTTAGAAGCGGCAGAGAAAAAGCTGCCGTTTTACCTGTACCCGTCTGTGCTTTACCCAGAGCGTCTGCACCTTCCAATAGGTGCGGAATTGCCGCAGCCTGAATTGGAGTTGGAGACACAAAACCCATTCCGTCTAGAGCAGAAAGGATAGAATCATTCAGTGATAAATCACTGAATTGAATAACAGAATCTTGCATTGGGATCCTACTTAATTAAACAAAAAAAACGGTCCCATATGCTCTTCCAATTCGATACTGAATCCATCCAATTACTAAATCCGTTCAGACAGGAATTAGTACAGTACACAACCGCGACAAGCCATTAGGGACGACTAAGGGAGGCGGATTATTCCTTAAAAGCATATAAAAAGCCAGAAAAAATTGAATTACATCACAATTTATTATCCTAAATGGTGTTATCCGTCTATTTTTCCACCTCAGATCAAGTTTAGCAGCTTTACGCAGGATGAAATCGATCAAAAAACCAACGAATCACACTCATCACGCCTCGACGCGGCGCTGGGTCCGGCCTCATCCAGGGTTTGAATCAGTCTGCCCCCTCAAAAGCAGATACAGACCGCCACTTTTATCCCACTACAATAATGAAAACGTCCCGTGACCGACGTCTGTTGCAGTTCTCTTGATTATTTGCGTTATCGTCAATGAATGCTATTGTCCGGCCTATATAAAAATAATAGGGGCCTTACTATGTCTTTCAATCCAAATAAAATCACCTTTTTTGACTTCCTTACTCCACTGGTAGCATCCGGAGCCAAAACGATCACGATCCGGGATAACACCGAAAAAGATTACCCCATCGGCCAGCAGGTTGAAGTTTTCACCCTGGAGACAGATGAAAAAGTCTGTGACATCGAAGTGCTCTCGGTAGTGCCCATCACTCATGATCAGATCAACGAGTTTCACGCCCAGCAGGAAGCCCTGGAACTGCCAAGATTGAAGTCACTGATCAAAGAGGTGTATCCAAACACTGATGAGCTGTATGTCATCACCTTTAAACGGATCGACTGAGGGCGGCTTTTTGTAACCGCACAACAAGGTTTTTATCGCCACGCAGTTAATAATCTACAATACCGCCTGTGCGACCACCCCAAGCTCGCTATTGATGCCGTAATGAGCGCTATACAATCATGCCCGAGCCAAGTAACATGTGTCGCAGTAACACTTTTCGACAGTTTGTTGCAACAAGTTGAAGCTCTCTATCACACGACATTAGATCATGTGGTGGTTAAGAGCACTTAGCCAGGCACAACAAACTTCAATACATTCAGATAGATATATAAAAGATGTTTCAAGATAATCCGCTACTCGCTCAGCTCAAGCAACAAATCCAAGAAAACCTGCCCAAAAAAGAAGGTACGATCAAAGCGACCGACAAAGGTTTTGGTTTCCTGGAAGTAGACAGCAAAACCAGCTTTTTCATTCCACCGGCATACATGAAAAAATGTATTCATGGTGACAAAGTCGTTGCCATTATCCGTACCGAGAAGGAACGTGAAGTTGCCGAGCCACAAGAGCTACTTGAACAATCTCTTACGCGCTTTATTGGTCGCATAAAAATGTTTAAAGGCAAGCTCAATGTTGCCCCGGATCATCCGCAGCTGAAAAGACTATCTTTGAAAGCTAAAGTTAAAAAAGGATTAAACCCGAACGAGTTTGCCGAAGGCGACTGGGTTGTCGCTCATCTCATTCGTCACCCGCTTAGTGGGGATAACTCGTTCTTCGTTGAGATTTCAGAAAAAATCACTGACGGTGATGATAAAATCGCACCATGGTGGGTCACACTGGCTGGTAACGACCTGCCTAACTCAGAACCAATAGGCCTCGACAACTGGGAACTGAAAGATGACGCAGATCTGGAGCGAGTCGACATGACTCATGTTCCTTTTGTCACCATCGACGGCGAATCAACCAAAGATATGGATGACGCGTTGTACGCGAAGAAAACCGAATCGGGTGATTTTGAGCTGACCATCGCCATCGCAGATCCGACCGCTTATATTATGCCAGAGGATGAAATGGACAAAGTAGCCCGTGAGCGCGGTTACACTATCTATCTTCCTGGACGCAATATTCCGATGTTACCACGTGATCTGGCCGATGACCTGTGTTCACTGATTGAAGGTCAGATTCGTCCGGCGCTTTGCTGCACGGTAACAATTAATAAAGACGGTGTGATCGGCGATAACATCGAGTTCTTTGCCGCCAATATGAAGTCTCACGCGCGTTTAGCGTATAACCATGTTTCTGACTGGCTGGAAACTGGTGCTTCAGAATCGTGGCAACCATCTGAAGATATTGCGGCTGTCGTGCGCGATCTGTACGATTTTTCTCTTGCTCGTGCCCAATGGCGAGAAACACACGCTGTGGTTTTCCCTGACCGACCAGATTACCGATTCGAGCTCAGCGAAGATAATGATGTCATCGCCATTCATGCCGATATGCGCCGCAGTGCCAACCGCTTAGTGGAAGAGGCGATGATCACCGCCAATATCTGTGCCGGCCGTGCGTTACGTAACAAGTTTGCAACCGGTGTATTTAACACCCACTCCGGCTTTAAAAGTGAAAAAGTCGCGGATGTCGTTGAACTGGTTAACTCTGAAGGTTCACCGGAGTTTAATGCGGAATCCATCACCACATTAGAAGGGTTTGCCGCTCTCCGTCGTTGGTTAGGTCAACAACCTACCAGCTACCTGGACAACCGAATTCGCAAATTCCAGGCCTACAGTGAAGTGGGCAACCAGCCACTGCCTCATTTTGCAATGGGTTTAGATGTTTACGCGACCTGGACCTCCCCTATCCGTAAATATGGTGACATGATCAACCACCGAATGCTCAAAGCACTGATTATGGATAAAGCTCCTCAACAGGTACCTGATGATGCTGTTGGTGAAGAACTGGCATTACATCGTAAACACCACAAAATCGCGGAACGCAATGTGGCCGATTGGCTCTATGCACGCACCCTTGCTGAAGAGCAGACTAAGCAAACGTGTTTCACTGGTGAGATTTTTGACATAAATCGCGCAGGTGTACGTGTCCGACTTCTCGAAAATGGCGCAGCGGCCTTTATTCCTGGTAAGCTAATTCTTGATAATAAAGAAAGAATTGAGTGTAACGGTGATAGTGGTACCATTTCTATTGATAAAGAGGTGGTATTTAAACTGGGCGATACATTAGAAGTCGTACTGGCGGAAGTGAATCAGGAAAACCGTAGTTTAGTTGCCAAACCAACGCAGATCTTTGCCGAACAGCCAACTGCCTGTGCAGAACAAGCTGTCAGCGAGTAATGCAAATTGGAAGAAAAGGCGCTCTTTTGAGCGCCTTTTTTGTCTATAAAAAAAGATAATAACAATGCCTATGCCAAACATAGAAATCATCCGCTTTAGTCATTTCAAACCACGCAAGAGTGAGCGCTACACACCCACTCACAACGGACTTTACATTGTAGAAGAGGGCGAACTAATCCTTAATCAACCCAGCGGAGAACAATGCCGCTTACAGTCAGGCGAGTTCACCCTGTATAACTCTATCGACTTGCAAAGTGCCGAAGCCAACCCCGGAGCCAATGGGTTTAAAGCAATGGCGATCGTTTTTGATATATCACTGTTCAGTGAGTTTAAAGCCTCCCACCCGGAGATCACCTCAGAACCAGCCAATCGACGTTTTTATCCTTTTTCACCACAAGAAAACGTCTGCATCACCCAATTAAAAGACACATTGGTCGAACTGGTATCTCATGCTGTTCCCGAGTATGTTCAAAAACAAGTTGCTCTGGCCTTACTTTCATTGATGGCTTCCGTGAAGCCCAACATCTTATCCATTATCGATGATGCCAGCAGCCTGAGTGCGCCGCAAAAAGCAATCCGCTATATCGAACACAATATCGAAAAAGACATCACCTTAGATACCCTGGCCACACATATGGATATGTCCATCGCCACTTTAAAGCGACGCCTGGCTGCAGAGGGACTCTCCTTTTCTCAGATACTAAAAGTAAAACGCATTAACCATGCCGCTACCCAGTTGCGGGTTTCACAAAAATCAATCACCCAGATTGCATTTGAGTCTGGATTTAAAAGTGCAGCGCACTTTAGTACCGCTTTTAAGTCGATCTACCATGTGACTCCCAAGGAATTTCGCAATCAGATAGCGGTTTAAAAAAACTTAAAACCAAAAACAGTCAAGAGGATCTTGTTCTAACTCGGCAATGAGATCCTCCAGATTGCCACTTTGAGCTAACGGCCGGTAAGACCGCCATTGCACTTCCCCATTTCGCTCGCGAGGAACATAAAACAGCCACAACTGCCGCTGCGCATCAAAAAGAATTTTAGCTATGGGTAATGTGTATTCACTATGTTGAGAATCCAACAAGTAATGAGCGTGATAGAGCTCCACACCATTCTCAACCGGCTGATACAGACACTTGCCTAATTCCACAGGCAGGTTAGCGTTACGCTGAGAGCACAGCCGCTGAACGGATTTATATAAGCGACTGGTCGCCAACTGAGATACCGACATGTATACACTCCTGATGTCTACTCATTAGTATAGCTATAACGAATCAACACACGAGCAGTGTAAACCAATACTTTTACCAGTTAATGATGCACCTTCACAAAAGTGTAACCGGAACGAAATATCATGATGGCTGATTTATACCGTATGTGGAGTTCAATATGTTACGTTTTACTGTGGCAGCCCTATTTGCCATAGCACTATCTGCCCCAGGCGCACTGGCAAAAGAAGTCAATATCTCAGGTTCCACCTCTGTGGCTCGCGTCATGGATATCCTTGCGGAAGAATACAACAAAGCCCATCCCGAAGATTACATTGCAGTGCAAGGAATCGGCTCCAGCGCCGGCATCACTATGGTCAATAAAGGTGTGGTTGAACTCGGGATGAGCTCACGCTATCTGACAGAACGTGAAAAAGGGGAAGATTTAAACGTTTTTGCTATCGCTTATGATGGTCTGGCTGTGGTTGTCAATCGCAGTAACAAGATCGAAAACCTGACACACCAACAGCTGTACGACATCTATAAAGGTAAGATCACTAACTGGAAGCAAGTAGGCGGCGAAGAAAAACCGATCGCAGTCGTCACACGTGAAGCCTCGTCAGGCTCACGGTACAGTTTTGAAAGTCTGCTCGGTCTGACCAAAATTGTTAACAACCGCTTGGTATCAGATATTGATCCGCATAACTTGGTCGTTAACAGCAACAGCATGGTCAAAACCATTGTAAACCATAACCCACACGCAATTGGTTTTATCTCGGTTGGTTCGGTTGATCATTCAGTCAAAGCGATTATGTATGAAGGTACTGAACCGTCGGCAAAAAACATCAGCAATCATAAATACCAGTTAGCTCGTCCATTCCTGATCTTCTATAAAGTGGGAGCGCTTGACGAATCAGGTAAACGTTTTGTTGCCTTTCTGAAATCAGAGCAAGGACAAAACGTGATTATCAACTATGGCTACACTCCGGTAAAAAACTATAACCAGTAACAAAAAAGAGAGAGCCTTGGCTCTCTCTTTTTTTAATTCGCGCACTGCTCATCTGAGCGGTGTGTTATTTTTTACCGTTGCCTTTGTTACCCCCACCAGACCCTGAGCTGCTCAGGCTAATCGACACAGTCGCTGTGGCAGTTTTATCACCGTCACTGATGGTATAGCTGAAACTGTCACTGGTCTTAAAGCTCTTTGCCGGCGTATAGCGAATCTGACCATCAGCAGTGATCTGCACACTGCCTTTTGCTCCTTGCGTTGCTGCAACAATGCGTAAAGCATCACCTTCCGGATCGCGGTCATTCATCAGAACATCAATCTGCACAGGTTCTTTGGCTGCAAGCGTCACACTGTCATTCACCGCAACCGGTGCGTTGTTAACTGGCGTGATGATGACGTAGTTCACCACCTTCTGGCTGAGCAGGTTACTTTCCGCCATATCTTGCGCGTTAATCGCAATGCTATAACTACCCTCTGCGGCCGTGGTCGCTGACGTAACACTGATGCTGACCGTGCGGCTTTCGCCCGGTGCCAGAGTAACCTTGCTGCTGGTACCGCTCCAGCCTGCCGGCAGTTGACTAAAGATGGCAATGTCTTTGTCTGCACAATCCTGGCTATCACGGTTGGTTACGGTTACAGAGTAATCCAGCCGGCTGCCAGCCGCCACTTCACCAGCAAGGGAAGAGACGGACAACAGCGGCGCTTCGGCAACACACACCGGTGCCGGAGCAGCGACAGCATAAGTACCCGCTGCGTTACTGTTATAACTCATATCAGTGGTGTTGTAGCTATAAACATTAATGGCATACACACCCTCAGCTGCAGTTTGCGATGACGTCACATTCAAACTGACCGACGCTGTCTTGCCCGGTGCCAGAATGATGCTGCCGCTGTCTGCACTCCAACCTTCCGGTACGCTGGCAACCACATCAAAAGCAGACGGCTCGCAGGTGCTGCTGTCTTGGCTGGTCACCGTAGCGGTGTAACTCACGGTTGTCCCGGCTGCCACTTCACCACTTTGGTTCGCGGTGAATGACATCACCGGATTAGCCAATACACAGGCTTCAATTGGGGTTTCCACCACATAGCTCGCAACGGTACTGGCTCTGAAATTGCTGTCGGCACGGTTGATGGCGCTAATCGCAATATCGTACTGACCATCTGTTGCAGTACCACTTGAGGTGATATTCAGAGTTGTCGTTTCGCTACTTCCAGGAGCCAGATTTAATGTAGCGCCTGTCGCCGTCCACCCAGCAGGTGCACTCGCTGCTACGTCAAAATCCGAAGCAGCACAGCCATCGTTATCGTTATTGGTAACAGTTACGTTGTAACTAACAGTATCACCCGCTACACCGGTGAAAGTTTCACCTGATGCCAACCTGATCACCGGATCAGTTTGGCTACAAGTCTGCTCCGCGAAACTGACATGCACACTGGCACCGGTACTGTTGGCCCATTCCGTAGTGATGGTAACGCCGGCATCCGGATCGGTGTAGCTGTTACCCACGGCCAGCGCAGCATCATCCATATCAGCCCAGGAGCTTGATGGCGTCATGTCCAGTAGCTGAGAGCCCTGGGTATCAGACTCGGAAGCTACGCGAAATACCACACCATTGGTAATGCCGTCTTTGCCTTGCAGAAAACTGTCAAAACCGATTGCCTGACGATACTCAAGATAATACCAGCTTGCCTGGCCGGTCACCGGATCGGTACCACGCTTGATTTTCAATCCTTTCACTGCACCTTCTGACGCAGATTCATAAGGTTCCAGCACATAACTGCCTTCAGTATCAGCGGTAATAATCTCACCGGAACCTGGGGTCAGCCAACCCAAACGCTCTTTATTGTATGCGCCGAAGTGGCCCTCAACGCCGGCAGCGCCCATAATATCCATGGTATCGCCATAAGTAACAGAAATGCAGTTATCACCAATGGTATCCGCGCCGCAATCCAGCTTTTCTGCGTGGTGCAAACCGAAGTTATGCCCCAGCTCATGACCGATGGTATTCAAGGTAAATGACCCGTTAATCCATGCCCGAGACTGAGTTCCCCCCAGTGTGCCTTTTCCGGTCCAGCCACAGCTGCTTACCTTAGGAAACAAGTAGATCAAGCGGTTATACCGGCTGAGATCAATACCATCTTCTTGCGCATATTGACGAGCATAGCGATCAATTCCGCTTGAATCACAAGTCGTCGAATCCATCGGCAGAGTGTTATAACCATGAACATCACCACTCAACCAGGTTTGGCCATTTGAGTTTTCCTGGTAGAAATCGTTAACCTTACCAAAGACCATATCTCTGACTTCATCGAGTGTCCAAGGCTGCTGAGCATTATCCTGGAAGTTCACCAGAAGTACTAAAGTGCGCTGCTCACCCAATGTGTTAGTCAATGCGGCCGTTGTCGAGGTGGATGTATCAGTTGTCGTTGTGCTGTCCTGAGATAAAACAGACAAAGCATTTTGCTCATCTTCTAACACCAAAGAACCAGATTGTTGCTCGGTATTATTTAATTGCCAGCCACGGGCGCGAACTTTTGAACCGGACTGAATCTGGTGTGCCTTTGCGGTGTTCGGCATGTGCAGCTCAGTGCGTCCGTTATCGGTTGTGAGCACATGTCGCAGGCGGCTTTGGCTATGATCCTGATAGTCTTCGTAGAACACCTCAAGCTCACCTTTCACCACGTGCTGTTGCTCGAGCAAAGCCTGAACTTGTGCCGGGATGCCTTGACGGTCTTTTGCGGTCAAAAGTAACTCAACCGCCGCGGCAGGATCCGATTGCACCAACTCAGCCAACACCGCCTGACGCTCTTCTGCCAGGGCCAGCATTTGCTTTAAGTGCTGACCTCTATTCGAGTGATCAGCCCGGCGATAATCCGCCATTGCTTCGGTCAGGGCCAAAGTTTGTTTTACCGCTTGATGGTGTTTTTCCTGAGCAGCCTTGTTATGTTTGTCTGCCTTCCCATGCTTCTCGGTTCCATGGCCGTGATGGGCATGTGTCACGTCATGATAGTGATCAGCAATGGATACACTATCTTCGGCCGTAGCAAAAGGCACTGCCGTTGCCGTACCAGCCATTAGAAAGGAAGATGCTCCCAAAAGAGCAGATATTGAAAGTTTGTTCAGTCGCGAGGCGAGAATACTTGAACGAAAAGGGATATTAAACATAGTTAAAGTTCTTAGTTTTTTAATCTTGGGAGCCAAAATTATGCTCAGAAATACATAGGCAACCACATTAGGTTACCACTTAGATTCTACTTTTATAAAAAAGCCATTTTGCCTGCAAAGAATAACAAGCATTGCTTTTATTTCAGGAAGTTACGTCTGTAAAATTAAATATATGCATATCAAATATCTTTAATTAAAAACTACCACTGTTCTAAAATTAAATATCTTCGATAGAAATTGGATGATTAATGCAGCCAGCCTGGCGGCCACACTTTATATAATCGAAATAAGCAGTAAAACGTTAGAATTAAATGTCTATAACGCTTCTTATTTCGTTGGCTTTAAATCATCGTAAATAATTATTAAAAAATAATATTCACCCGGTGGTACATAAGTATACCCACCAGTCGATGTTTTCTTTACCTGAGATTTTGATCGAAATTCTGCTTGATAGTCAGATCTAAGCCAGAACGTCGCTAATGCCTGAGTTTAGGCAATTTGAGAGTCATGTTATTAGCATAAAAGTCAAACCTAACCACCACTATTTAAATGCAACAGAACAGATATGTAAGCCGATGTTATTAACGAGCTGTCATATCAATCAGTCTGCTAAGTTTTATTTGCAGGAAGGATATTAACAAACGAATTGATTAAAACTCAACCAAATTAATGTAAAAGATCGAGTTTTTTTTGAAAAGCACATCCAAATCATCAGGATATAAAAGGTAATAACTTGTTAAATGTGATGTTTATTCCATGAATATGAAATCACAATAATAAATAATAACCACTTCTCGTGATCTGAAAAGTTTAATACTTATATTAAAAAACCTTTCCTAATAATAACAAGAAACTGACTTTACATCGCAAATGTCAGAACTATGTCAATAGATACGTAATACAAACAAGCACGCAACATTAAAAGATCCAAACCACAACATATCCAGCTTTTAATGAATATCTTGCGGCATTGTAAAATGGTTAATCAAAAACTTTCAAACAAAGCTCATCATAACTGCTTATTGAACGCACAGATTAACGCGCCAATTTCACTTACTTCAGAACACCATTCGTTATAGCACCCTGTCCGGTGTCTTTCCAAGTGCCGACATCGCGAATTCTGATCACATATTAATACGACCTACATCCAACAACTCATCAGGTCCGCAACTCACAATATGTTCTGGCATCGAATGAATGCGAATTGTTCACAAGCTGGTCTTACCTGCATAAAAAGATTGACATGGATAAATTTATTTTAAAGCTCATATCTCTATCGAAAACCAGAAAACTTAGTGGTACATTACATCTGTTGCAGTAACAATATGGATCTTCATCACACATCTGGACGTGGTTTACTTTGGCGACACAACATATAAAAACAAGGTATATCACTAATGTTTATTAAAAATCTTTCGATTTCGAAGAAAATTTCTTTTTCCTTCTTCATCATTGCACTTGTCAATATCATGCTGGGCATATTTTTGTCTTCAGAGCTCAAAACTATAAAATCCGAACTCCTCAACTTTACTGATGACACCTTACCAGCAATGGAAAGCATAGATGAGATTAGAGATGACCTTTCGCGTTTACGTCGCTCTCAGTTTGTTTCCTTCACATTTGAAGGTTCAGATAAAATCCGAAATAAGATCTCAAGTAACGTCCGTGAACGTAATGAAATTTTGCGTAAGCTGGATGCCTATGGCCAAACGATTTGGTCTGACGAAGAACGTAATATTTTCCAACAGGTTATGCGTAATCTGGAAAGCTACAATCTCACCATGGATCAATACAATGAGGCCATGCTGGCCAACGACAAAATGAAAGCTCATCCCATTTTGGTAAATTCTCTGCCCGCTTTTCAGGCCGTTGACACAGAACTCGGAGAGCTGATCCACCTGCTTAAACAAGCCATGGAGAGCAACAAGTCAAATATCCTCTCTTCGGTTAACGGACAGAGCAGTTCAACTATTGGCAGCAACGTCATCATCTTAATGATCATGACCCTGATGACCTACATTCTGACCCGGTTAATCTGCGGGCCTTTAAAGCTGGTCGTAGACCAGGCCAATGCCATCGCGACCGGTGACTTATCTAACAACATCGACCGACAAGCAATTGGTGATGACGAACTGGGAGAACTGGCTGATGCAACCAGCAAGATGCAGGATGACTTGCGTCAGGTAATCGACAATGTGATCGCAGCGGTGACCCAGTTAAGCGGTGCGGTTGAAGAGATGAACCAGATTTCGGATACATCAGCATCAGGAATGAAATCTCAACAACTACAAATCACCCAAGTGGCAGCCGCAATGACAGAAATGAAAGCTGCCATCGCCGATGTTGCCCACAATACCGAGAATGCGGCCAATCAAGCGAATCAGGCCAATCAGCGCACACAAGATGGCGTACGCATTAGCCAGACAATGGTAGACACTATTGAGGAAGTGTCCAACGTTATAAGCGCTGCTGGTGATACCGTTGCTGAACTTGAACAACAGTCGAACCAAATCAATGTAATTGTCGATGTGATCCGTAATATCGCTGACCAGACCAACCTACTGGCGCTCAATGCTGCTATTGAAGCGGCGCGGGCCGGAGAATCTGGCCGAGGATTTGCTGTCGTTGCTGACGAAGTAAGAACGCTCGCAGGCCGCACCCAGGACTCAACCAGCGAAATTACGACCATCATTGAACAGCTACAATCACTGGCCAAAGACGCAAAATCCGCGACCGAGCTGTCAAGAAGCAGTATCTCTGTCTGCACGGAGCAAGGCACTCAATCCAAGCATTTGATGAACGATATTGAGCTCTCCATTTCCGATATCGCCGCTATGGGTAGCCAGATCGCCACTGCCTGCAATCAGCAGGATTCGGTTGCAGAAGAACTGAATCGTAACATAGAAAACATTCACCTGGCATCACAGGAAGTATCACAAGGTTCAGAGCAAACGGCTCAGGCCTGCCGCGAACTGAGCCAGCTTTCCGTTTCACTCCAGCAAGTGATGAAACGCTTTAAACTCGCTTAAACTGTATTAGTTCTGGCTGGTTCAGACACTCCAGGTAAACTCTTGGAGTGTCTGATTACTCTCCCCTCTCCGCCCCGATCCCCTTGTCGTAACACCTGAGTTAAACGTTTCAGGCAATGACTGCCTGCACCAATTGGCGCTATTTCTAGTTCACCGTAAATCAGAACACACAAGTGATTAAAATATTAGCTGGTGATGTCACTCTATAGCCGAGCTATGAGAGTAATGGCTATGCAAAAATGTTTTTTTGTCTCTTCTTACGCCCGACCGATAAGGCGTGCAAGGGAAAAGCGTATTATTCTTAATCTACAGGCCATCGCTAAGTACACCCTTGCCTTCTGTGTCAGCACTTTGGTACTCCGTAGCTTGACTAACAAGTGGCTTGTTCATTCAACTGTATGGAGACTGCCAGTGAATGTCGATCCCAATAATACTAATCAATGGCATTTGCAAGATGCACACCAAATCGCTATCGATCAGTTGCTGACAGATCTCTCTTCGAGTCAAGACGGATTAAGTACGGCTGAAGCACAACGGCGACTGAAAACCTTGGGAGCCAATATTCTGGAGGCAAAACAACAGAAACCAGAGTGGCTGAAGTTTCTGGAGCAGCTGCGCAACTACTTCGCAATCTTACTGCTCATCGGTGGAGTTCTTGCCTTAGTAGCAGAACAACTGGAACCGGGACAAGGTAACCTCTATATCGCCTATGCGCTGATTGCTGTGGTGATTCTAAATGCCATTTTCACCTATCTCCAGGAACACCAGACCGAGCGAATTATGGAGAGTTTTACCCGCTTACTGCCCCAGATGGTCACGGTGTTGCGAGACGGTCAACCGTCAAGTGTCCGCGCCGATGAGGTCGTGCCGGGTGACGTCATGATCATCGCTGAAGGCGACCGTATCTGCGCCGATGGCCGTTTGCTGAAACACAGTCAGTTAAAAATAGATCTCAGTAGCCTTACCGGAGAAAGTGAACCGCAGTTACGTCATCTGGAGGCAACCAGTGCGAATATACTCGAAAGCCGGAATATGATTTTCTCCGGCACTCTGGTTCAGAGTGGTGACGGCAAAGCCGTGGTTTATAGTACTGGAATGAATACCCAGTTTGGCCATGTGGTGAAACTGACCAAAGCAACAGAGGAAGTGGAAACTCCAATACGCCAGGAACTGCGGCGTTTTACTCGCATTATCGGATTCATCGCCATTGCGTTAGGCATTCTGTTCTTCGCCATCAGTCTGGCGATTGGTAAGGGACAGATTGCCAGCCTGATCTTTGCCATCGGCATTATTGTTGCGAACGTTCCGGAAGGACTACTGCCAACCGTTACGTTGGCATTAACAATGGCGAGTCGGCGCATGGCGAAAAAAAACGCCTTAATCAAAAACCTCGAAAGTATCGAGACACTTGGTAGCACCACCGTCATTTGTACCGACAAAACCGGCACCCTGACCCAAAACCGGATCCGAGTCAACACAATCATTCTGAACCGGAAAGAGTTTGTCGCCTGGGAGCGTACCATTCTTAAACAGCCCGGAGCAAAACTGCTCCTGGATGCCATGGTGCTTTGCAATAACGCCTATCTGAACCCTGACGGCTTTAGTGGTGATCCCACCGAAGGTGCCCTGCTGGTTTACGCCAACGGGTTAGTTGATATTACGCAAATAAACTCTCGCGAACGATGTCATGAACTGCCCTTTGACTCATCAACCAAACGCATGATAACCATTAATCGCACTGGCGCGCCTGAAGGCCATACCGCTTGGTTAAAAGGCGCGCCCGAAGTGGTGCTGCATAAATGCGACTCTTACCTGCTTAAAGACGCTCAGCAGCCAATGAACGATGCAATGCGCCAATACTTTCTCGACGACTTTCAGCGTTTGGCTAAACGCGGAGAACGCGTACTGGCCCTGGCCTATCGCAATATCGAGCGAGCAACACTAAGCGATGAAAGTGGCTTTGTCCTGATTGGTTTAATTGGCATGCAGGACCCGCCACGGCCGGAAGTCCCCAACGCGATTCAACGCTGCCGCCGGGCCGGCATTAAAGTCATCATGATCACAGGTGATTTTGAGATCACCGCCGAAACCATCGCCCGTCAGGTTGGTTTGGTCAGAGGCGAAGGCGTCGTGATCCGGGGCGAAGACCTGGCGACGATGTCCGATGAACAGCTTCACAGCGCCCTAACCGCACCGGAGATCGTATTCGCACGCACCAATCCGGATCAGAAATTACGCATTGTGCGTGCATTACAGGCACAGAACGAAGTGGTATCGGTCACCGGCGATGGGGTTAATGACGCACCAGCACTTAAAAATGCAGACATGGGGGTCGCAATGGGGCTAATGGGCACCGATGTCGCCAAAGAGGCCAGTGACATGGTACTGATGGACGACAACTTTGCCACCATAGTGAGCGCCGTCGAAGAAGGCCGGACCATCTTTGAAAACATCAAGAAATTCATCGCCTATATCCTGACCAGCAATGTGCCGGAAATACTGCCCTTTATCGCTTATGTGTTGTTGAACATCCCACTACCGCTGACCGTCATCATGATCCTGGCCATCGACCTGGGAACCGATATCCTTCCGGCACTGGGTCTTGGCTCTGAAAAGCCAGAGTCAGATGTCATGCGGCGGCCTCCACGATCTCGACAAGAACGATTACTCACCCGTCATTTACTATTCAGAAGCTACGGTGTCGTCGGTATGATCCAGGCCGTCTCAGGTTTTTTCTGCTATTTTGTCGTCCTGTATCACGGTGGCTGGTCCTGGGGGTTGGAACTTTCATCTAGCGACCCGTTATATCGCTCAGCGGTGACAGCCTTCTTCGCTTCTATCGTAATATGCCAGATCGCCAACGTGATGGTTTGCCGTACGCGACGGCAAAGCGTATTCAGCTTAGGGGCACTGACCAACCGGCTGGTAATACTCGGTATCATCACCGAATTAATCCTGCTGGCCGTGATCTGCTATGTTCCAATCTGCAATACCTTCTTTGGTACTGCCCCGCTGGAAGCCTGGCAACTACTGCTAAGCCTGCCATTTGCATTGGTGATTTTTTTCGGTGATGAACTGCGCCGGATGTACATTCGCAAGGAAAACACGTTTGCAATGAAATGGCTCAACTGGTGAATTCACCACTCTACATATTGATGTCCAATATCATCCTTTAATTTTAAACCAGTAGCTGAAGTCAAAGTCGCTTTTTGCTGCTCAGATCGTCAGCATAGCGCTACAATTAAAAGCATGTCAGGAGGCGTGGAGGCCTAAACATGTCTTTTCCTAAGCGGGATAAAACACCATTGAAACTGACCGATGACTGTGATTTCCCTATCCTGTTTGCTCAATATCTGTCTGATGAGGTGAACTATGCACGTTCATTGGAAACGGGGCTGAAACAAGGTAAAGATCCTGAATATAACCATCAATATCGGGTAGCGCTGCGCCGCACCCGCTCATTGCTGTTATTACTTGAAGACGCGCTGCCACCTTTTGAAGTTCGCTTGTTGAAAAAGCAGCTGAAAGTATTAATGAAACAGACCAACCAGTTACGCGACCTGGATGTTTTTTTGCTGGAACGGCCAAAGTACCTGCAAATGGCGCCACAGCCCCCCCAGGCCATAGCCGATCTGTTCCGTTTGCTCAGCGAGCAGCAACGCAATGAGCATCAGCGCGTCACGCATTGGCTAGAAAGCCGCCATTACACCGGTGTCTGCATGTCAGTTGAAAACAGCTTAAAACGCAGCTTTGCCTCAGACCACGAGTTGTCTGAAGCAAGTTCTGCTACTTTTGCGAGAAAAAACATTGCTGAGCATTTAGCGCAAGTGGTCACACAGTGCCGGCAACTGAATAAAGACAGCCCGGACGATGCCATCCACGCGCTGCGGATTGAATGCAAAAAACTGCGCTATCTGCTGGAGTTTTACTCCGGCGTGTTCACCGATCAGGTGCACCGCCTGCACATCAGCCAATTAAAAATACTTCAGGATAAGTTGGGAGTGTTTAATGACACATCAACACAAATTGCTTTTTTTGAGCAGCAACTGCAACAAAAGCAGCTCCCCTCCCCAATCCGAAAAGCAATCAAGTCATTGCTGAAAACCACCCAGCACCAGCATCAGGATGCGCGTGTCGCGATCATTAAACAGCTCAAACGTTACCAGCAGGATATCGAAAACGAAGCGCTCCAAAGCTTCTATGCTGCCGGCTAACTATGGCCGTCAATCCGGTGATCTGAATGACCACCGGATACAGGTTGAGACGCTTTCAACTTTAAATCAGGCTAATACCGTGCTCTTTCGCCACCTCCTCCAGCGTGTCATCCAGAAATTTCACGTTGCTATAGCCTAACTGGGTCAGCGTGGTATAAGCCAGGGCAGCGCGCGCACCGCCGGCGCAATGGACAATAACCAAGCCGGCTTTTGGAATTTGCTCCAAGTGCTGATCCAGGGTTTCGAGCGGAATGTTCACCGCCTGTTTTAACCGGCCCTGACTGGCTTCCTCTGCTGAACGCACATCGATGATGGTTGCATCACCTGATTTCACAGCTTTAACAAACTCTTGTTCGTCAATGGCACCTTTTGCCAGCTTCTTAACATAATTCAGCTGACCGGCAATTGGGCCACTCTCAACCGCATGTTTTTGCGCAGCCCAGGCAGTAAACCCGCCTTGTAAAATCGCAACATTTTTAAATTTCCAATAGGTGAGGATCTCGTAGGCTTCAACCGCTTCATCACTGGTTGCCTGATCCGCAACTATCGTGATTGGGGCTTTCTTGTCCCTGAGCGAAAAAATTGTCCGCTTGCTGGTTGGGTACTTCTCTTTGTTCCACTGCTCATGCTGCTCCACCAACTGCGTAACGGGCAGGTGAACGGCCCCTTTGATGTAGGTCACGGGCATGGCCCTGACATCCAGAATGATATGGTGCGCATCAAGGTTTTGCGCCAGCCAGTCCGGATTAACATGTGCGGGATAAACGTCTTTCTTCCAGGCCGGGAAGCCCTCAACATACGCTCTGACATTGTTATAGCCGTTGGCCATGGCAATCGACATCGCCTTCGGGCTGAGCGGACAGGTCACACCGCCACAGTAGAACACCAACGGGGTTGCTTTATCCTCAGGTAACCAGTTCAGGTTGCGTTCAAGCAGGTTTGCCGGTGTCGGCCGGGCGCCGGGAATATGGCCAAGATCGTATTTGCTTTTTGGTCTGGCATCACCAATAAACAGCGGCGCATTAGCGTCGATCATCTCTGCCAGTTCATCGGTGGAGATCACCCGCTCTTTGGGCAGCTTAACCAGAATCCGTTTGATCGTAGTGGCGAACATCTTGTCATCTACCGTTGCCCTGAATTTGGTGTTAACTGTAAATTCCTCAAAAGACTCGGCACTTTGCAGTTGGGTATCATCGCTGAACTTGATCACACCCACTTGCGTGGTCTTGGGATTAATATACTGAATCACTTTTGCCTGAACGGAAATCGACTGGACCTTACCAACAATCTCTGCCCCCATCAGAGCAAAGGGAGTAATGGCCAGCGATAACAGTACTACGAGCTTTTTCAACATGGGGAACCTCCATTTTAAAGACACCCAGGCTATTATTTAACCTCCTTAAGCAGCCTGGAACCGAGCTGCATAAGGGAGTCGGCGCTGGAAATGGGTTAATACTTGTAGCGCAGTAACAAGCGCAAATCATTGGCTTCTTTTACCGGCGGCGGGGTGCCGAACATCTGGCTCATTGCCAACGCCGTCTGCATGTCCATCGGCGTACCGGACGCACTGCCAAAGAAGCCATTACTGCCGGTATAGTCGTAATTGATATGGGTATAGCGGATCTGGGCAACCCAGGCTTCATCAATGATCGGCAGGTTATAGTAAACCTCAACAGCATCGCCTCTGGCAGCCAGCTTAGAACCAATCATGGTATCCTCACCATAAGTGAATGATCGCCAGTACTTGGAACCATGGTTAAATTCGATTCCAAACGAGTCATTCTCCATAAAACCTGGGAAGTTAACGCCTAACCAGTAGGAGTAGCCGGTCTCTTTATCAGTTGAGCCCAGCATGGCCATCGAGTCATCGGGATCGGTCTGTGAAACCGAGTAAGAGGCAAACACCCGGGAGCTATCTAAAAAATCATTGATCAGCTCACCGATTCCGTTCACTTCCAGAGACACGGTAGCATTGTTCAGATTGCCGAAACTGCGGAATGTGTACTGCCCTGCCATGACCTCATTGATGTCATAACCAATCAGATTGGTCGCATGGTAGACCATGGCTTTAAGATCATACTGGCCGTTGTTGTACGGGGTAAAAATAAAGCCAACAAAGTCGGTATCATCGGTCTGGTTTTCTGACTCGGCATAATCCGTTCCGCTGGGAGTAAAACGCGTCGTTGCGTTGCTCAGGCCACGGCCGGCACAGAACTTCACCGCAGCCCCCGGAATACCGGTCAGCTCATCCCACTTGGTATTCAGGCTTAACCCATCAAACTCGACATTGATAGAGTGGCCAAGCGGTGACTGCGCCTCGTCAAATCCTTCACGGTGGTTAACCAGAAAACCTTCGGTTGCAGGCCTTCGGCCCAGGCTGAAAGACCAGCCCAAATCGTTTACCCCCGCAAACTGGCTGCCATGGTAGAGGAAATAGGCCTGACGGACTTTAACTGAGTTGTCGGTGAGATTTTGATTAATTACCCAGTCGAAATCAGGCATCCCGCTCTCGCCGGGGTACATGTTCAGGTTTTCACCAAAAATCTTGTTATAAGAAAGCTGACCGATGAAAGTGAGGTTGTCATTGTATTGATAGCCCATGTTGAGCCACAAACGGTTCGAGATCAGATCGTCGTTATCGGCTTTTGAACCATCTGCCATCTTGTATTCTATCGAGTCCATCGTGACCCGGTAATCAACACCGAACTTGAGGTTCTGCCCGGCCGTATCGATTTTCAGTTCCCGGATCTGCTGCTGAAGATCATCGATTTGCTGCTGAAGCGTCTCATCAGCCCATGCCAGCGGCGAGAGGCTCAAGGAGACCACTGCTGAAAGAGGGAGCCATTTATTCATAATTATTTCCCTTTATTCGTTATGAATTACATCTGCAAATTCTGCCTTTTGTGAACTAATTACAGCTGGGCAGTTCGCCACTGTCTGCTGCATACTTAACCGCGAAGTCTTTGATATGCGGGGCAATCTTCTGAAACTTTTCGCTGGCCAGAAACTCTGCCGACTCAGGATGCTTTTTGCTGTATTTCTTGATGAATTTTTCCGCATCCTTTTTGAAATAGCGTTTCCACTCCACCTTCAGATGCTGGGCGGCAAACTCCTGGCCGTTGTATTCAAAATAAGGACGAAGGTATTTCAGGTAATATTGCTGGCCTTTATCCGCATCCGCTGATGCACCAAATGAAACCAACACCACCATTAAGCTCAAAATTAATTTTTTCATCATCAGTACCTCTTTTTCACAATATGTAGAAATTATTCGTCTATGGTCTCTTTGCCGGTCAGCATCGCTTTAATGTGGGTCGACAACCTGGCCCCGAGCGTGATCAGATACAAATGGACAATCAAAAACGCTACAATGAGGTAGGCGGTCACGGTATGAATGATCGCTACCATTCCGATCTGATCGATGTATCCTGCGGCGCGCAGTTCCGGGAAGAAGAAGAACACCACACCGGTAATGACCTGAATCGGAACTAACACAAACAGCAATCCCAGGTAACCCATTCGCTGCAACGGATTAAACTTATTCTCCGGCGTCATATGATGTGGATGCGCCTCACCGACAAAAACGCCATAAAGATAAAAGCGGATCACCCCATCAATCCCTTGGGTGTGGGGAACAAACTGTTTCCAT
Organism: Vibrio sp. CAU 1672; assembly: GCF_029223195.1. GTDB lineage: Bacteria > Pseudomonadota > Gammaproteobacteria > Enterobacterales > Vibrionaceae > Vibrio. The sequence goes on from NZ_JARHUF010000005.1 coordinate 89,307, forward strand.
TCTCCGGTGGTCAGGATCCAGGTAAAAATCAGGATGACCATTGCCGCCCAGATAAATCCTGCCCAGTGATGCAGTGACGAGCTGGTTGCAAAACCAAACAGCTGAATCGCGCCATGGATATCCAGGCCGGTAGCGATAAGCAGCAATACCAAAACAGCCTGACCCCAGTGCCAGAAGCGTTCAAAGCGTTTAAAAATTATCATTGTCTTTTTCATTGTCTTATCCTGCCTCATTGATGGTCCTGGCCTGACTGGTTATTTCTGCGGCGCAGCATCACCACCCGGGTCAATGCGTGTAATATGACGGCTGCCAGGCTGCCCCAAATGGCAATCCAGCCGAAGTATTCGACATAAACATTGCTGTCCCGCCCAACCAAATAGAAGTCATCAAGCCCGTTAAGCCGGCTTTGTAGGCTATGACAAGATTCACAGGCCACCGACTGCGCTTTTGGGGCCACCATGTGTTTGATCGGCCAATAGCCATTGGTTTCAATAAAGTCATACTGGCCACTAAACTCGACCTCATTCAGCTTCGCCCCGGCGGTCAGTGCTTTTTGCCAGTCATACTCAGTCCAGAACGCCCCCGAACCAGGCCGGCCATACAACTTGATGGGTAAGATGCGGTTCAGTTGGGTGTCATACGGCTGTTTTCCGCGGTGGATTTTGAATGGCCAGATGCGCGCTTCGGGATCGTTGTAACTGCCGGTTGGCGGGTTGATATCAACCGGTGCGCTGGCAGGGTCAATCGTATCCCGCAGAGTCAGCTGTTTTAGCTCCCCTTTGTACCAGCGGTATTGCGGTACAACATTTCTACCCCAGGTAAAGGTACCTTTTTTGCTCATGTAAGCATGGTTAACCACACCATCAAACTCTTTATCAACAGTGAACGGTTTCCCCTCTTTCATTTGTCCGGCGGTAGACCAGTCCCAGGACAGTTTAGTGAGGAACGGGCCGCGTGCCATTTCGGGGATATGGCATGAAGCACAGGCGACTTTCGCACTGTGGTTATCTATTACACGTTGCTGGTGAGGGGTTGCGCTATGGCAGGATTCACAAGACACATTATTGCCTTGCCGCTCGCTGCGGCCTTTACTCAGCTCATGGTCAATGAATGCTTTTCGATCGTAATAACGGCCGGAGATCTTATGATCATTAGTGGTATGGCAATCCTGACAACTGAAATCCAGCTTCTCCGGGCTCATATGCACATCCAGTTCAAAAGCTGGCTTGATCAGTGATAAATCAGTATCACCATGTTTGACCCCATTGCCACCACCACCAACCGCGTGACAGGCAAGGCAGTTCTCTCGTTGCGGGCTACCGATATGCTGAGCAACATACTGAAGGTCAATGGCTTTTTGAAGCCTGCCACCAACTTGGGTATCTTCATAATACGGATGCCCGGAAGAGATCGCCGACTTTTTATAGCTGCCGGTTTGATCGTGGCAGACTAAACAGTCCACGTTTTCTTCCGCCTCGAAGTCGAAGTCTTCATTACGCCAGCCATAACCTGTGTGACACTGAGTGCAGCTTTCATTGCCCCGGGCGGAAACACAGTAGTTATTAAACGCGTTTTTACCTTTGCCAACCTCGATACCATCAACCTTCTTCGCCCAGTTCCAGTGAAAAGTTTGATGTACCTGTTTGGATGATTCGGTGTGGCAACTGAGGCACGCCTCAGTCACATCCGGCGCATAATCAAACTCCTGGTTTAAGATATCAAAAGTCGAGTGATCGGCAGTCCCGGCTATCGAAGACACCTCGCGCCTTGCTGGTTCGACTTTCCCATCACTTGATGCGTGTGCTGGACTTACCAAAAGCACCAGCAGTAAAACCATCTGAAATTTCATGTTTACCCGCCACCTGTAACAGCCAGCATGAAGCACTTACTTTCCCGTCATGCAACACAACCCGAGTCAATCACCGCCCACTTACATTAGCATTCCATAATGTGCTAATGTAAATTGATGTAGTATGCCCCGGCGCTGGCGAGTCGGAGGAAAAGGCAATTACAACATGCAGTTCCAACCTTTATTTAGACTACGCTAAATAACCATACCCTTATATACATACTACTAATGTATTACAAAAATCCACTTTATGTGTGCGGTTATAGAAGTATTTACTCAATCCTATAACCTGGCTCACAATATTTATTTTCACCCACGCGAAGACTTAATTGTCCTATATCAACGACTTTAAATATCTCTTTTATAAACAGGGAGATGACTGCACAACAATCACCTCGTGCCACATAAAAATTCACAAAGTAAATCACCGATAATTTCGGCAACAACTGCCTTCGATAGCCGCAAGCTGGATTCATCCGTCCTTCATAATTGGCAAATAAAGTGACCGACTGATGCAGCGAAAGTGACTTTATAGTGAAACCTTTAAAACGATACCAGTATGAGCGTTATGCAGTACTGTGCAGCCTCGCCTACCCACGTGTTTTCAAACATACTCGCTATGGTTTTGACCCTAATGGGCAAAGAGTGATCAAGAATAAGTCCGGAAAAACCATGATAAGGGTCCTGTGGTGTAAAACGCGCACGGAAGTGGTGGTGGTGATTAAAGGCTCTCACAGCCTTGAGGACTGGCTACTCAATTTTACTGTCTGGAAGCGCAGTTGCCGCCAGTTGGGCCTGAATTATCGCATCCATGCCGGGTTTTATCATTTGCTGTGTCAGGAAAGTGCTCCGGCGAGAAATGAAGACCGGCTCGGGCTGTCAGTAATTGAGCGGCTTGAAGAGGCAGTAGTGCCGTTAATACAGCAAGGCAAGCGCCTCACCATCACCGGGCACTCCTCCGGCGGAGCCATCGGCTGTGTATTTGCTGACTATATGGAAAAACAGTACCCCAAAAGTATTAAACGTGTGGTCACCTTTGGTCAGCCTGCAATTGGAGGTTGGAACTTCAAACAGCGTTATCGTCTGGCCCACAAAACCTATCGCATTTGCTGCGATCTGGATGTGGTGACGTTTATGCCTCCCATCCCCCTGCTTTACTGGCATGTCGGTAAAATGCTGTGGTTGTATAACGGACGGGTCTATGAAAACACGCCAACTTTCATTCACCTGGGCCGCTCTGTGCTTAGTTGGTTAATCCGCCCCTTTTCTTACCACCTGATGAGCAAATACATCCGTAATAAAGACTTCTTTGATGAACGCTAAACATAAAAAAGGCTGGAGTATCCAGCCTTTTAACGTTATAGCGACGCGATCTCATTTTCAAGTTGATATTTGCGGTCAGTGACGATCCGCTCAAGCACTTCAACGCGGGTTTTTAACGCCTCGATTTGTTGCTGCAACTGCTCGCGTTCTTGTTCGCCTAATGTATTACGCTCAGATAATTCCAGCGTTCGAACGTCTTTACGGTGCTGAAGGACCATTTTAACAATCCCGCGACCGAAAATCGCACTAAATACAATGGCAACAATCATGACATTGAAAATCGATTCCATGCCTATTTTCCCTTTTAATCATGCCCGTTGATAACTTACGCATTGATCAGGAAAATATCAAACAAGACACTGATTAATTTTAAATATCTCGCGAAATTTCGTGAGCACTTGTTTCAATCACACCTCAATATTTACTGATTCACACTAACCCAAACCGAAACTGAACCGCCGTTAACCGGGAATTCAGCCCAGCCATCACCATTGGTCCACACGTCTTCAGTACGGTTGCCAAGCTGGTCAACATAACGGGTGTTGGCGTGGCCAGTGTACATCCATTTCGTACCACCGGCAGCATCAGTCATGATCACCGCCATTGAGTTTGGATGTTCAGCATCACCTTCGCGGGTCCAGCCAATGATATCCCAGTGATCCAGGTAAGAGTGCTGGGTGCCGTACGCATAGTCTTTACGCAGTGACACCAGTTTCTCGATGTGTGGGATCTTGACCATATTGATGTCGTGGCCTTTATCCGAGTATTGCGCCCCATAGTAATCAGCATAAAACACCGATGGGTAACCCTCTTCACGCAGCAGGATAAATGCATAAGCCAGTGGCTTAAACCACCAGTTAACGGTGGACTCCAGCGATTGCAAAGGTTGGGTATCATGGTTTTCCACCAATGTTACCGCTTTCGTCGGGTTATCTTTCATCAGGGTGCCATCCATGATCTGGCGCATATCGTAATTGCCGTTGCCAAAGGAGGCGTTATAGAAGTTCATGTGCAAAGGCGCATCGAATAACGACATGCTACCGGATGTTTTGGTGATAAAGTTGTGCAACTGGTTAATGTCATAGTTCCAGTATTCACCGACGGTAAACAGCTCCTTACCGGTTTTCCAGCGCAGATGGTCAATCCACTCCTGCAGGTACTGGTATTTGATGTGCTTGACCGCGTCCATACGGAACCCGTCGACACCCGTCATGTTCAGGTACCATTCACCCCAGTCTTTCAGCTCTTGCTTCACTTCCGGGTGATCCATATCCAGATCGGCGTACATCAGGTAATCATAGTTGCCCTTTTCGGAACTCACGTCCCAGTCCCAGGCTTTACCTTCACCTTTAAACTTAAAGATGGCTTTTTCACCATCAGAATCATCGTAATCGACGCCATCAAAGTGATACCAGGTCCACTTGAATGAAGAATATTTATTAGCACGCCCTGGGAAGGTGAAATCTACCCAGGCTTGAATCCATTTATCACCCAGCTCGATGTTACGGTTATCCCAGTCCACTTTTTTGGTATCAACCCAGAGCTTACCGTCGGCACCACCGCGGTGGTTAAACACCACATCGCCATAGACCTGAATGTTGTTGGCATGTGCGGCCTGGATGGCACTAAGGTACTGGTCTTTGGTACCGTATTTGGTTCTTACCGAGCCTTTTTGATCAAACTCCCCCAAGTCATACATATCGTATACGCCGTAACCGACATCATTGCTGCCGCCATCGCCTTTATAGGCAGGTGGCAGCCACAACGCGGTAATACCATTTGTCGCCAGCGATTCAGCGTTATTTTCCACTTGTGTCCATAATGTTCCGTCATTTGGCACATACCAATGGAAATACTGCATCATGGTACCATTCTGGTACGCATAAACCGGCGCAGACAACAGCAAGGATAAGGGTAAAATTGCACGTTTAAATGTTATAGCTTTCATTATTTCTTTTCTCTCACGTTATGAAGAAAATTCGCACCTGCCAGCTAAGGCGGGTCCCGAATTAAGCGTAAGTAATCCCAATTTCAACCCAGTATTTGTGACACTGGTAGCGTGAATCACTCACCAAATAACGCTATCACCAAGCTACGCCTACAATTATTGACACATTTAACATTTATAAAATGAATGAATCAACCCGCACCAATAATGGAAGAGAGATCAAATTTTGTACAGACAGTTAAAAGTCAACCCCGGCCAATAATAGTAAATCTAAAATCCGTCTAACTCGATAAATGAAGCCACGACAACCTGAAGCAAAGGAACGCTAAGCCTTTATTTTATTGAAGATAATTTATCTCACCACCTCGCATATTATGGCCAGAGAGGATAGCCATTTGCTGATGTCACATGGCGTCAGTAAGGGCGAATAAAAGGCAAAAACAGTAAACGGTGACATTTGTTAAATCTGAGTATATGTGTAAACAAATGTGATGCATTTCTTAAAATAAACGAATAATGAAAATGTCTCCCGGAGGCAAATCAATGCTCAAAGATAAGCAATTCTCCGCATAGCATCAGCGATATCTACGGTTTTGTAATTACGGTTTTGTAATATAGCTTGAAGACTTAAAACTAAATATAGTCTGACCCTATGTTGTACTCTCAATAATAAACAAGGATTGGTATCGTTCTCTACATCGCTAATTGCCTTTCGCCCCCTGATAACGAGACTCAAGTCATAGAGCTAAGCCATGAATTGCTCTATGCTTTGTCGTTTAAATTATAATAGGTGAGACGGCAGGCATGGGCGGAAATTCATGGACAGACAATATAAAGATCGGATTACTGATTTTAGGAGTCTGTTTCGGCATCATTTCCCAAGCACATGCTTCCAGCCTGAATGACTATTTCTATGAAACCTGGACAAGCCGGGACGGTTTACCACACAACAGCATCAATGCGATAACCCAGACACAGGACGGTTACTTATGGTTTGCGACCTGGGAAGGCATTGCCCGGTTTAATGGACATGAATTTAAACACTTTACCCGTGGCCCTGACAGTGGCTTGATTGATTCCGGCGTTCGCGCCTTATACGCCGACAAGCAAGGGGGGTTATTGGCCGGCGGCGTCCGTGGCGGGTTAACCTACCACCAGCACTATACCTGGCAACCGTTACCGCCGATCAAAAACTTAGTAAACGCCGTATTACGCCAGCCAGATGGAGGAATTTGGATTGGCTTAGAGGGAGAAGGACTCTTCTTTCGGGAGCAGAGTAATGCTTCAGATCAAACTATTTTACCCGAACTGAGTGTTTACCAGATATCCCGCCGAGGTAACGGAACAATACTTGCGGCTACCAGCAAAGGATTGTACTCCATCTCACCTGAAGGCATCGTAAACCTCAGCCTGTCTTACGGACTCAAAGGCAGTCCGGTTTACGATGCCTTGGAAGACGCCAACGGGCGGATTGTGTTTGGGGGCAAAAATGGTGCCTGGTTCTATCAAAATGGCAAACTTACCCCTGTACACCCGAGTTTAAGCGGCCTTTTTGTCACCAGAATTTTGGCCGATGACCAAGGGCATTATTGGTTTGGTACCATCAACAAAGGGGTTTACCGTTTAGCCGGTAACGAGCTAACCATTTTTGATGAGCATGCCGGGTTGTCCCACAATCGCGTATTATCGATGTATCAAGATCGTGAACACAGTATCTGGATAGGCACCAATGGTGGCCTGACTCGCCTGCATCAGGCTCCTTTCACGATATGGGATAAAAAACGCGGGCTGACAGGAGACTATATCCGTACCGTTCTGGCATTAGCTTCCGGCGATATTGTGGTGGGTTCAAGCCGCGGCCTCAGCGTCATTCATCAACAACAGATTCGTAACTACCAGCCTCAAACATCAAACCTTACCAACTCTGCACCATTGTCCGTTCTTAGCCTGGCCCCTCGCGCGGGTGGCGGTGTATGGGTCGGCACCTATAATCAAGGGCTGTTTCGCTTCGATCACCAGACTCTTCAGCCTGTGCCTCTCAACGACCTGCCCTCCAATGAAATCCGTGCATTAATGGAAGACAAGCAAGGCCGGTTGTGGGTGGGAACCACAGCAGGGCTAGTAAGGTATTCTGATGACGGGGAGCATCGCCTGTTTACCACTAAGGATGGTCTTCCAGACAACTATGTCATGGCCTTAACCGAGGATAAGCTCGGCCATGTCTGGGTCGGCACCGGTGTGGGCGTCGCCATGATTGAACAAGATCGGGTCCGTAGCCTAGATCTGCAAACTATGGACGAGGCCGAATACATTTTTGGCTTTTACGCTCAGGATCAGTATATGTGGATGACTACGGATCGGGGGCTGGTCCGCTATCGATTCTCCGACGGAAAGCTGAGCCTGGTCGGCCGAAATAGTGGCCTGCCAATTGATAAGCTATTCCAGATTGTGCCAGATTCAAACGGCTATTTCTGGTTAACCTCAAATCGCGGAATATGGCGTATTGCGATGGATCAGGCCCATGCTATCGCGGATGGTAAAGAAAGCCGTTTACGCTTCGAGCATTATAACGAACGGGATGGCATGCGCACGGCCCAGGCAAATGGAGGCTCAAGCCCTGCGGCAACCGTAGATGCCTCTGGAACCTTGTGGTTTGCCACGGCTAAAGGTGTCGCCTCAACAAACCCTCAGCACTATTCAGGCATAGAGGTGCCTAGTTTTCCTACTGTGATAGAAAAAGTGCGGGTGGATCAGACATGGCTTGACCCCAATGAAAAACAACCTCTGGAACTACCGGCGGGAACCCAACAAGTGTCATTCGATTATGTCGGCCTGGGCTATTTGTCTACTCAGCACATTCGTTACCGGACCAAACTGGAAGGGTTGGAATCTGAATGGACCCAAAGGGAAACACAAGGTACCGCAGACTATACCAACTTGTCCCCGGGGGAGTACCGCTTTGTCGTCAAAGCGTATTATCTCCATCACCCGACTCATGTTAACCAGACAAGCATTTCATTTCGCATTTTGCCCCATTGGTGGCAGAGAAAAAGTGTCCAGTTTATTTTTACTTTATTGCTGTTTGCGTCTATTGGCCTCTCGGTCTGGTGGCGGTTGCACTTGCTAAAACTCTCTGAACAGAGGCTGAAACGAGAGGTGATGCAAAAGACGCAGGCTCTGCAAAAACAAGCTGCTGCGTTCGAGCAGCAGGCAAGAGAAGATCAGTTAACCGGGCTAAAAAATCGCCGCGCGTTTGATGAATGGATAGACAAAAACCTGTCCTGCTCGCAGCCAGCTAAAGCCTTATCGGTTGCGCTTATGGACATCGACTATTTTAAGAAAATTAATGACAACCATACTCACTTGATTGGCGATCAAGTCTTACAACAGGTTGCCAGTGATATCAGACAAACCTGCCCGGACGATTGTTTCGTTGCCCGGTGGGGCGGAGAAGAATTTGTATTAGGCTTTGTTGGTTGGCAACCCAACGACGTGCATTCAATCTGCGAAGCAATCCGCTTAGCGGTTAACAGCCGCAATTATGCCCATGTAGCCGATCAATTATCGGTTTCAATCAGTACCGGCATCGTCAACGCGGATAGCAATCACGACTTTGAACAACTACTGCGCTGTGCCGATAAAGCCCTGCTGCAGGTTAAGGCATCCGGACGTAACGGTATTTGTGTCTACGACTCTGCCACTTAAGGGGATTCTTAAGCACTAACTGGTTAACACAATGTCAATGCACGCACGGGACCGAAGACTCTATCAGAAGAGTTTTACGCGTATTTGGCGTACCAAAAAATCAGTCAGTGACTGGCTTAATCAAAATGGAGGCGTGTCCCGGAGTCGAACCGAGGTCCACGGATTTGAAATCCGCTTCATAGCTACTCTGCCAACGCGCATTCAAACAAAAACATAAAAATAGAACCAATCCAGTTACTTCTCATCCGGATAAATTCATGTGGTTACCATCAGATCTCAAGTATCGATGGTATATACCGGAGAATGGCCAGGTCACAATTCATAACCTCTGACCATAAAGAAACAAAATAAACTACGTATCGAGAGTGCCACAAATGGCATATTGTTACACCAAACGTAATCGAGTTCTCATTTTCTTATGAAACCTCTTTCAAAACCATCACTGCTACTTATAATTCCCGCCCGTGCTATTGACGTTAATAGCATGATTTATAAGGAATAAAAAAATGAAAAAAATGCTTCCAATTCTGGCAGTGGCTATGGGAACCGCTTTTTCTGCTCACGCAGCAGAACCAGCAGGTTGGTATCTGGGTCTTGATGGTGTCAAATCTGAAGTGGATGGTGGCTCGCAATCCTTTGATTTCGATATGGGATTTGCGGTTAACCTGGGTTATGACTTCCAGGTTAGCTCACAATTCGTGACAGGTGTAGAGATCGAGTACATTGACTACGGCAGCCAGAAGATCGGCAGCGGTAAGGCCTTCAATAAGAACTGGGAAATCATCAGCGTCGATGTTGAAGAAGGTATCACGGCGTTTAATCTGAATATCAGACCTAAATACTACGTATACAACAACTTCTACGTTGGCGGTATACTTGGTTTCGGTTCAATTGAGTACAGCCAGGAAGCGACTAAATCTGGCTATGAGTCACTGGAACTGATGAGTGAAAGCGACAGCGCAATGAACCTTGGTTTGGAACTAGGCTATCAGTTTGATTCAGGCTGGCTGGTTCGTGGTGGTGTACGCACCACTTCACCTGAGTTCTTCAACCACGAATTTGATGTGACCACAACATTCCTTGGCCTGGGATACAAATTCTAACGACACACTTGCTTGGGAGCCGCATGGCTCCCTTTGCCTTATTTACCTTACACAGCAAGTCACAGTACCCGGTAATATCCCAGAACAACATTATCTGTTGCCTTTTCCTGCCCCCCCCTTAGATAACCTAACACTAATTTCTAAAGCTGGAATACAGTACAGGAAATATATGTACAACAAAATGATCGACTGACTCAATTCTTATAGAGAACATTCACTCCAAATAATCAAAGTCAAAAACTAAGATTTACAGTAATTACTTCCTAGAAGCATTATGTATGTGATTAGGTTAAAATAATGCATAGGGATGAATAATATATAGTCTCGCTTGTTCTCGACACCACTCGAGAGTAACGGCCACCCTGGCATAGGCTTAATTATAAAAGAGTTATCAATGCAAAAACGAATCGCTTTATGTGTTTCCACACTATCAACCACCTTATTGGCTGGGTGTGCAACGCCCACCCTCATCCCAAACATCCTAAGTGTAGACCCTAACAATCTTAGCGAACAACAAGCTATTCTTATCGTATCCACAGCAGCCGATGAAACCTGTACTTCCTTTTCATCAGCCATAGTTATCAAGGAATCCAATCAACCTCCTACTCTGCTATCCAGCATTGGTACGATGCAACTGAATAACAGCTTTGTTAAAAGCGATTTTAAAGGCGAATATGCCAAAGTTTATTCAACAATTATAAAGCCTGGAGAATATGATTTTTGGTTACAATCTCAAAACCCATACTTCGAATTTACCGATCCTCTTTTAACATCCTCTTTCACACTAGAGCCAGGAGAAATTAAATATGTAGGAGAAATACACTCTGATGGCTGTAATTCTCTCACAATTACCGCGAATAATAAAAGCGAACGCGATATTAATTTCTTAAAGTCACTGCAGCCGAAACTGGATACCAAAGCAGTGTCAATTGAGCCGTTAAAAATCATCATGAAGTAACCAGATATAATTAACAATACTCTAAAGACCAACAGGCTTTAACTATAGATACTCGATCACATCAGTGACCGAAAACCTCACATTTAAGATACGAGTTTAAACCTGCAGGAAGATTACTCTAACAGGCAAAGCAAAAAGGCCCGGTATTTCTACCGGGCCTTTTCTGAATCTGGAGCGACACACGAGGTTCGAACTCGTGACCTCAACCTTGGCAAGGTTGCGCTCTACCAACTGAGCTAGTGTCGCAAATGGAGGCGCGTCCCGGAGTCGAACCGAGGTCCACGGATTTGCAATCCGCTGCATAGCCACTCTGCCAACGCGCCTTCGATAGTTGTTTGATGCTGCCTGGGCCGGATTTGATGGTCCGACACTCGGCCGGCCAGCCTGAGGCGAGATTTTATATCTCACACATCGCTTTTGATGGTGCCCCGGGCCGGACTTGAACCGGCACAGCGCGAACGCCGAGGGATTTTAAATCCCTTGTGTCTACCAATTCCACCACCAGGGCAACGCAAATCTTTGCGATGGTAACACCATCCCGATACCTATAGGGGGAGTATCGAGCCCCCACGACCTGCGCCGCGAGAACGAGGCGTACTTTAACCGATAGAGAAAAGCCGTCAATAGAAAATTTAATTTAATTGATTCAACTGCTTAAAAACCGATCCCAGCAGCATAAATAGCGCGCAATCAGAACATAAGCTGGCCACCCTATTACTTGGCAACAGGGTGGCAAAAAGCTCAGAACAGGCTGGTTATTCCGATATAAAACTTATCTTTACCCAATTTTTCATCAAAACCATGGGCGTAGCCCAGTGTTATTGGCACGGTATAACCATAACCCAGTTTTGCTTCGACGGTTAACTCTGTTCCTGCGCCTGTAAGCTGGTTTCTGGACTGGTTTTTGCCCCAGACGGAACCTGAATCAACAAACACTGACGCCGATATATCTCCAAGCCCTACCGGGTATAAACTCCAGTTCTGTTCAACCCGCCCTAACCAGGTGCGCGCACTCAGTCGCTGAGTAGCATAACGATGGCCTCGTTGTGCCGATTCGTCATAACCTCTCAATGCCTGGGTATCACGGCCAAACAGAGCAGTTTCCTGTTCCAGATCATTGCCTCCCAGACGGAACGCCTTGGCTTTGTCATCAGCGTAACCACCGGCGATTCGCATGGTTAGTGTAGTTCTGCCGGGTAAATCCCAGGTCATGTTCCACTGCCCCTGATACTTTGCTCCTTGATAATCACCGTGAAACAAATCATTGGTTTCGGCCACCAGATCAGCATAATGTCCCCAGGCCACCCCCGGAACATTGAGATAGAACTCGCGATTATCGAATGCTAACGCTAAACCGGAGAGCGTTTCCTCGCGGTCAACGTATGACTTAGCAGCAAACTCTGGCGCTTTGATTTCGCGGCTGCTGTCCCAGAATACGCCCGCGTTCAGGCTCAGTTTATCTTCAAACACATTGTAAATATTACTGCGCTGGAGCAATGCACTGTCATCCCGCTCGATACGGAACGTCTCCCTACCCTGCTCAGTAAAAGTTGAAAACGAATGGCTGCGCTCCAGTTGAACTAACCAACGGTTATCATAGGCATATTGTATGTTATAGCCAGCTATGTCGTTTTTACTGTCCCACGAAGCACTTACTACATAATTGTGCCTGCCGAGGGCATCCGAGCCGTTGGTTGCAGCCCCGATGAGGGTTTGCTGGTCGTCCGAGGCCCAAATTGGCAACCAGGTACGGGGACGCAGGGTTGACCAGGGACTGTAAACTTCAGGCACAGATTTGCTGGCACTGTTTTGTACCGGATCCGGGTAATTGAAACGGCCATCCTGAGTGCTGATATCAAACTCAGCGATAGCCTGCGGAGTTTCGATAGCTCGAATCGTATAACCATCGGCATCATACGACTGATAAACCAGCCCGAGGCCTTTCTGCCACTGTGGCATGAAGGCACCGCCTACCTCCTGAGTGACTTTGCTGATCATGCCGGAATCCAGATCAAGACTGTAGATATTATAGACACCATCATAATCTGCACTGTATAGCACCTTACTGTCAGACCAATAGACCGGATTGTTTTCCGTCGCCTTTGAGTCGGTTAATCCCGTCCACTGGTAGGTTTCCAGATCCAACTGCTCCAGGTTCCAGCCCTGCTGAGGACGTTTGATGCTGGCAACAAGCGATTTTCCGTCGGCAGCCACGTCAAAACCACCCAGCACAACATCGGTATCTCCGTGCCATAGCCTTTGCTTATCCGTTTTATCCCGGCTGTTCAGCAGCCAGAGCTCACTCAGTCCGTCCACTTTTTTACTTGCAATAACGTATGGTGTTGCTTTAAGCCAGCGGACTTTTCTGAATCTTTCCTGCTGCGTGATCTGCGTCCATACTCCCTGTTGCAAAAGATACAAATCGGCAAATACTCTCCCATCGATATAGGGATTGAGACGTGAGACCATTAACCCGTTGGTGTCACTGTAATCCATCGCGATGATGTTTTTTTCATTGCTGACCGTTGACCAAGAAAACTGTCTAGCCGATGGCTGGGCCTGCACGGAAAGGCGCTGGATTTCACGTCTGTCTTCACCATTATTTACATCGACCAGCAGCCCCACTGTACTGCTCGCAGTAACCTGCTGGAACGGTGTGGTAACAATTGCCTCACCACTGACTGTCTGAGAGCGCATCTGACTGATTTGTTCTTTAAAACGATCATCCAGATACAGCTGGAAATCCGCCCATAGCTCTGTGAAGTTCTTGCCGAAAGACTGTTCAGCGGTTTTCTGTAACAGGAAGAAAGGCAGTAGCTTGCTGCTGTATTGCGTCAGGAAAACCTGCAGTTTTTCTTCACCATAAGTTTCCGACAAGTACTCAACAAAGTAAGCGCCATATAAGTAGTTATAGCCTAACGGGAGCTCCCGGGTAGCAACCGCGACTTGATCCAGATCTTTGATATTTCCGGAAACAACCTCCATGCGCATTTCCATCGCATAAGTACTTCCCTGCAGCCGGCCGTAACCGAGCTGTTTGTTAGTTTCCAGGTAAACCGCCAGGCCCTCCAACAAAAACGAAGGGGTTAATGCATGAGGAAACAACAGCATGTTCCGACCAAATACCTTCCGCAGAGCGCTGACCGATCCCGTCCCCATTTCCATATGCAGGATATGAGCGTACTCATGGCGGATAAGGGTATGCAGCCATTCATCATTGTTTTCCAAACTGTTGATATCTTCCGGCGGGCTCATAATAAGGCGGATTTGTGCGAACGGCAGCGGCGTTGCCCAGCCATTGGAGTAGTCGAACTCATCGACCAGTACGAGTTCTGTCTTTGCTGCGGGAACAACGCCAAAAAATCCGGCCAGTTCGGAATGAACCTGTTCCGCAATATCCAGCGCCCGGCTGGCCTGTGCCTCATGCCCCTGTCTGAAACTTACATTAAAGTGCTCAGTTTCCTGAGTTAACCAGACATCATTTTTTCGATCCCACGCAACTGGCTCTGCAGTTACGACAGGACTGAACAGTGTACTGCCAGCGATGGCCCCGGCGATTGATAATGTTAATACGGCATGTTTCATAGTGTTGTTTTGGGCTTCCTGACAACTGACTGATCTAAAAGCCAAACATACACTGTTCTGTTTGCTAATCATATCATGACTTTGTATAGGTTTGTCATGAATCCATACACCAGAGTACCAGCTAAGCTTCGCGCCTACCTGATTACTTTACGCTTGAACAAAACCCGACAAGAAAACACCAGAATTTAACTTTAAGCAAGCTGGCTAACATTTTAGGCACTGAGCAGCAATACAACCGATCTTTGGCGCTTCACTCACACAGGAAATATGGGCAAAAAAATCGCCAATTGGTAGCAAGAAGGTTTTGAGAGGCAGATTAATTAAAAAAATCACAACATGCTGAAAGTGTTCAGATTAACTCCGTCACGGCAAAATAGCAGAATGGCAAGACGCTCAGTCAACACGGCCCCAATTGGATTTTCTCTCTGAACCGGGGTGGTCAATCATTAAAAAGGGCGTGAAGAAAAAAAGCAAAGACAGCCATTCCCATTACAACACTGAAAAGCTGATCTTTGATTTTAACAACGAGTAGATAATGGGCCAGAAACCTCGCCCATTATCTATAAAAGCCTCGTTTAACCTAATAGCGCAGGTATGCCGGGCAGTTGTCCAACCAGCGCCAGAGCACCGACACAAACTATCACGGCCGCCGCTGGGATGAACAGCTTGTCTGTGCGAGACAACGACTCCGCGCGTTCCTTGTTACCGATCAGGCCTAGGTTATCGAGCAGCATAGTCAGCGCCCAACCAAATACCGGGTTAACCAAGGCACAGGCAAACATACAGATACCAGCGCTTTGCGAGTTACGCGAACATTTCACCATCTGCATTCCGGCCTCAAGCAAAGGCAAGAACACACCGACTAATAGTGCAACGCGCAGAACCGGTTCCCACATCGCAAGATCCATTGGATAACCGAGCACTGCTGCTACTACACACAGTAAACCCGTTAGCAATGCACCACCTGGGATCGGACGCTTGGCAATTGCAGCAGGGATCATGTAAGTGCCCCATGACGAAGCCAGGTTACCCCCGCCAAGACCCGCACCAATCATCTGACGAATAGAGCACACAGCCATTGTGTCATCAACATTCATCAGCGCGCCTTTCGCACTTTTAGGGTAATTAAGTTCCTGGAATACTCGGTGACCCAGAAAATCCGGAGACCACATAGCAACCGCAAGAATGGCAAAAGGAATCACAGCCACATAATGTTCTAACTGAGGCCATCCTAGTTGCCAGCCAGTGTTTTCGCCCCACCAGAAGAACGGACTCATGTTAGGTAGACCAGGCTCAGTCACAAACTCAAATGGCACACCCATGATATAGGCAACCACTCCGGCAATGACTGAGCAAAGCGGAATCGCCAGCCAGCGTTTTTCTACTTTGGCAAGGTAAGCATAAATAACAATGGTTGTAAGAATAACAATGAAAGAAACAGCATCCAGGCCTGAACTTACCGACCAGGATTCAAATTTGTTTAACTGACCAATCAGTCCGACCGCCCCAAGATATATTAATAACCCGCCGCGGACCCCCTCACCGGTTAAGTTCACTAACCGGGAACCACCTTTGGTGGCACTTAATATTAAACCAAACACCCCGACCATAATCCCTAACGCTAACGGATGGCCTCCGGCGGCGGCAATTAATGGTATCAGCGGGATCATTGGCCCATGCGTCCCGGCCAGATTAGATAACGGATTTAAAATTGCAGAAAAGAAAATGACAAAAATGAGCCCTGCAATTAACAGTTCGAAACGCACATTTTCTGCGACGAACTCTTGTGACAGGCCAAACTGTGCGGCAAATGCAGCAACCATGGCAGTAACCATCACAACTTTACCGATTGTTGCCGCAAGGGCCGGCACCCAGTCCTCGATCTCAATACCAAAGTCACGGAAAGGCAAATGCACTCGCCAGCGCTTCAGATCCATAATAGAGAGCTCATGCTCTAAATAAGCAGTCCTGGATTCAAAATCACTGGCTTTTCTGCGGCGCTGTTTGTAGGTCTGTTGATCTACACTCATGTAAACTCCAAATAATTAACATTTATATGCACTATGATCACTATTAATATAATTATCACCAAGAGATATATCATAGGAGTGAAACATTCATACATATACAGAAATGTTTTTTGACACATCTCTCATTAATCATTTGGGAATATAAATCAAATGCACATAACAAAGTTTGATATATTGGAAAACCTTCCATTAACCATACGGTATAATTTGATGGTAAAATCATCATTGATTTAATTGAAAAAAATACTGACTACAATGATAAAGGAGCTAAATTACCACACCCAAATCTCGCCTTGTTAATTCCATTAACATAAAGGTAACTTCGATGTATGGCATGATCTGTATTTCATAAGTACTTTCACCAGCCCAATTTAATAGGCCATACACCGCATAAACATCTTGCATCCTTCCGGCGAGAGCGAAAACTGAATACCTTATTAAGCAAAAGAGATAGCAGGAGGCAAGGCCTACGATATAAAGAATGAATGGTAATAGCAGCTTGTGGGAAAGGCCGATGTCTTTCTACTTTGTCGATGTTTCTGGATGGGACAGGAAAAAAAAGTAAAAAGCCCCGACATTTCTGTCGGGGCTTTTCGAAACTGGAGCGACACACGAGGTTCGAACTCGTGACCTCAACCTTGGCAAGGTTGCGCTCTACCAACTGAGCTAGTGTCGCAAATGGAGGCGCGTCCCGGAGTCGAACCGAGGTCCACGGATTTGCAATCCGCTGCATAGCCACTCTGCCAACGCGCCTTTGTTACGCTCTTTGGGGTCTCCCCCGTTGCGTTGGCTGCTACTTTACGGATCCTGGGCTGAGAGTCAAACACAAATCGTATTTTTTTGGTTTGACTGCTTCGTTTTAAGCCAAAACGGTGTCAAATTCAGCAAAAGCAATAACTTTTACCCAGCCAAACCGCGCGCTCCCTGGCCCCGTATAGATCACAAACTGCCTCATCACTGAGGCAGTTTGTCTAACAACACAGGTTGATGTGTTTAAACCATGGTCGGATCAGGTTCCAGCCCCATCAACTGTCGGCCCAAGATTTGTGCACACACATCGTAGTCAGTGTAGGCGTGCGCCCCCGTCATATGTGAATCCCTGAACAGGCGCTGCGCTTCGTTATCGCTGAACCAGGCCATACCTCCGGATACATCAAACAAACGATCGACACTTTCGATACACATTTTTACTGCATACGCCTGGTTAGTACGCCAATACGCTAAAGTGTCTGGCGATGGGTACTCATGACGCTCACCATGTTCTTTGTGATCCTGCCAGGTTTTTTCCAGCATAGCGCGGGCAGCAAACACCTGATGGGTAGACTCGGCAAGACGCATCAGTGCCGGTGTCGCCACACCAACGTTCGCCCCGGTGTAGGCGCGGACGCGATTTTTCTGTCGCTCCTGAAAAACTTCCAGCATACGCTCTGCAATGCCCAGGCTGATCGCGGCGAAACCACAGGCAAAGTATGGACGGTACGGTGTGTAGAAGATATCACTGTCCGGATACAGACCAAACCCGGCAGAACTCCCTTCCATCATACCTTTGGCAGTTTCGATGCGGTGCTCTGGAATAAAGACGTCTCTTAACACCAGGGTTTTGGTGCCACTCGATTTCATACCTGCTGCGTACCAGTCGTCTTCAATCTTGTATTGATGACGAGGCACCACGCCAAAGCAATACACTTTATTGCCCGCTTCATCGAAACGATTAAAGCCTAAGATGGCCCAGTCAGCATGATCACAGCCACTACTCCAACGCATGTCACCATTAAAGATCACCCCACCTTCGGTTTCTTCAATTTGGCCAAATGGTGCAATGCTACTGCTAGCCGTTGCTTCTGGATCGGTGCCCCAGAACTCATCTTGAGCCTGTTTGGAGAACATCGCCATTTGGTGGCTGTGGGTCGCCAGCAAACTTGCCCCCCAGGCAGTACCGCCACAGGCTCCCGCCAGTGCAGCGACACAATCGGTAAACTCAGGCAGTGATATCTCCATTCCGCCATAGACTTTCGGCTGGAATGCACGGAAAAAACCAATCTCTCTTAAAAGGCGAATATTTTCCTCTGGGGGCGTGCGATCTTTCTCTGCCTGCGCCGCATTATCAGCGATAGTAGGAAGTATGGTTTGAAGCTTTTCTAATAGTGGATTAGGTTTTTTCATCATCGATTCCTTTTGAACGTTAGCCTTGTTGTATTTGTTAAGTTAGGCAGCTGATGACTAGTATGAGCAAAGGAGGCCGCTGGTTAAATGGATGTTACACCCGTTCACTTGTACTTTTCGCAGATTTAACTAATATGTTAAATGTCATTTTAAAGAATAAGGCGGCGTTGAATGGCATCTCTCGCTATTCCTAACCTGAATATTGGTAAAGTCTACGATTCCCGATATCAGGATAACGATTTTCATATTGAGCAGCTCAATAGCCTGGCCCTGTATTTTGGCCGGAACATGCCGACTCACTACCATGATCGCTATTATCAGCTCCACTGCATTCTGGAGGGCAACACGCACGTATTGTTGGATGATTCTCACTATTCAACACAAGGCGTCACGCTGTTTTTCACCCCACCGACCATCCCACACTCCTTTGTCACAGAAGATCACGCCAACGGCTTTGTGATCACCGCCAGCCAGAACGTAGTCTGGCGTTTGCTCGATATTGAAATCGGCAGAAATGATGTCGCTTCCACAGCAATGCATCCATTCTGCACCGAGATCACCACTGATTCTAAGTTGATTGACCTGTTTGAACGCCTTTTGGCGGAACAAGAGTCTGATGCATTTATGAGTAATGTGGCGGCGCAATCATTATTACAACTGATTTTGATTGAAGTGATTCGTTTGGCCCACGATCAACCCGCTAACCTCAGCTTCAGAAGTTCGGATGTGCATATTTTCAATCAGTTCAATTCACTGATTGAAAACCACTACAAACAGCACTGGACCCTGCCGCAATACGGTGAAGAAATGGGATTAACCACCGCGCGGCTGAACGATATCTGCCGGCGGGTAAGTGGGTTACCCTCGAAAAGGATTGTCGCGGATAGAATATTGCAAGAAGCGCGGCGCTGTTTGTTATTAACCGGGCTGTCGGTGCAGGAGATCGCCTTCGAACTCGGTTACCAGGATCCGGCCTATTTTGCGCGTTTTTTCAAAAAAAACACCGGAGAAACCGCAACAGAATTTCGCGAGCGAGCGCAGCGAAAGTAACAAAGGCAACCTCAGCCCCGGCAGTCAGAGCAAAACCAACACGCCGGGTGGATTACCTTTTGGGAGTGAATTACCTTTGTTGGGTGGCTTACTTTAAGCCACCCATAAACATGTATTTAAGTTCCATAAACTCGTCCATGCCATGCCTGGAGCCTTCGCGGCCCAAACCGGACTCCTTAACCCCGCCAAACGGCGCGGCTGCCGTGGAGATCAGACCTTCATTGATGCCGACCATCCCGGTTTGCAATGCATCTCCGACGCGCCACGCCCGCCCGAGCGCCTGGGTATACACGTAAGCCGCCAGACCGGTATCGGTATCATTGGCTCTGGCGATCACTTCGTCTTCTTCGCTGAACTTAAACAGCGGCGCGAGCGGCCCAAATGTCTCTTCCTGCGCCACCAGCATATCGTCAGTCACATCCGTCAACACAAATGGCGTCACCATTTGCTGATTATGCACATCAAAACCGCCACATAAACGCTTGGCACCTTTCAACAACGCATCCTCAACATGAGCTTGCACTTTTGCTACCGCGCTAGGCGTGATCAGCGGACCAATCTGCACACCCGGCTCAAAGCCGTCCCCGACTTTAAGCGCACGTACTTTACTGGCCAGTTTGTCGGCAAACTCAGCGTAAACCGCCTCATGGACAAAAATCCGGTTAGCACACACACATGTCTGGCCGGCGTTTCTGAACTTGGCGATCATAGCGCCATCAACCGCCGCATCGATATCCGCGTCGTCAAACACAATAAAAGGGGCATTACCGCCAAGTTCCAGCGCGAGTTTCTTCACCGAAGACGCAGACTGGTTCATCAGGATCTTACCGACCTGGGTAGAACCGGTGAATGACACTTTTCTGACCAGACGGTGCGACGTTAACACGCTGCCGATTGCCACAGCATCACCGGTAATCACATTGAACAGCCCTTTCGGGATGCCAGCACGCTCAGCCAGTTCCGCCAAAGCAAGTGCTGTCAACGGCGTTTCCGGAGCGGGCTTAAGAACGACCGCACACCCGGCCGCAAAAGCCGGCGCGCATTTACGGGTGATCATCGCTGCGGGAAAGTTCCATGGCGTGATAGCAGCAACCACACCGACCGGCTCTTTAGTTACCAGGATTTTGCCATCGGTTTTGTGGCTCGGAATAATTTCACCATACGCCCGCTTTGCCTCTTCACTGTACCAGAGAATAAAACTGGCGGCGTAGCTGATCTCCCCTTTCGCTTCGGCCAACGGCTTGCCTTGCTCCGATGTCAGTATCGCGGCCAGATCATCACTGCTGGCCACAATCAGATCGTACCACTGGCGCAAAATGATCGCGCGCTGCTCGGCGGTGGTTTCTTTCCACTCCAGAAACGCTTGCTGTGCTTTTTCAATACAGTGCAGCGCCTCTTGCTCACCCAGCAGCGGTACCGTCCCTACCTGCTCCCTGGTCGAAGGATTAATCACGGCATCGAATGAGCCATCGGACGATGCACACCACTCACCACCGATGTAACACTGGTTTTTGAGCAAACTTGTGTCGCGCAAATTCATGGTTAACTCCTACTCTGTCACTTCAAACAGCACGTTGACCTGGCCGGTCCCGGAGCTTGGGAAGTACTCCGTCACCACTTCGCTTTTGCCGGTGTATTTATCCCAGCCTAACGCGCCGAACAACATCGCGGTATCGTGCATGCCTCCTTCACCGGAACAGAGACTGGCGTAATCAGGCAGCATTTTCAGGAACGTCGCATAGTCGCGCTGCTCCCATAGCTGCAACACGCGCAGATCCATCTGACGGTTAAACTCTTTAGAGATAGTAAAGGTGCCGTTGTTGGCCTCGTAGTCGTCGTTATCCCAGATCCGGTGGGAAAGTGATCCCGACGCCAGCAGCATGACCCGGCTGTCACTCTCTTCGATCGCTTCCCGGATGGCCTCACCCAGTTTTCTCGATGATTCCAGGCTGTGAACCGTACACCACGCCGCAATGGACACCACTTTAAACTGGCTATCTTCATTCATGTAACGCATCGGCACCAGCGTGCCATATTCCAGATCCAGCGAGTCCACCTGATGCGACAGCGTGAAGACCCCTTTTTCGGTCGCTCGCTCGGCAATTTGGTCACCCAGCTCCGGATTGCCGTAATACTGGTAGTTCAGATTCTGGATAAAGTGCGGAAACTCATTACTGGTGTAGTTACCGACAAACTTATCTTTTGAATTGATGTGATACCCCGCATTGACTAACCAGTGCGTGTCCAGCACAACAATGGTATCAACGTTGAGATCACGGGCCATCTGGGCGATTTTTTTATGACCATCAATCGCGACTTGACGACAACCATGCAAGCGTCCTGGTTGCTCGGACATGATCATGGTTGGTACATGCGTAATTTTTGCAGCTACACACAATTTTCCCATTGGTTTGATTCCTTTTAAGCTGGGCACTTTATAACCATTTGTCGTAAAGCGCGGTTATTGGTTAAAGATTAAAAATAATGATCGTTATGGTTGTCACTGCGCTGATCGTTATCGTACTCACCAGGGTTGTCGGCAACAGCACCGCGGAACAGATCCCACCCATGTTGTACTTTTGGCCAATCACAGCGTACACGCCAAACATCGGCATACTGGCCAGGATCACCGCCACAGCGCTCATGGTCGGCTCCAAATCAAACCCCACCAGGATCAACATCAGTAACAACAACGGATGCAGAAACAATTTGCTGATCACAACGGTACTGATCTCTTTTTTCATACCGCCCGCCCTGACCCCGAGCAGCCCGCCACCAATGGTAAACAGGGCGATACCGGTAACGGTTTTGGCCAGCATGTCCACCACCCTCACCGCCACCTCAGGCGGCTCCAGTGACAGAGCAGAAACGAGCAATCCACCGCTGATCGCCAGCACAATCGGGTTTTTCGCCAAATTTTGTGCCGTTTGCACAAAGCGGCTAACCAGATTGCAGTTGCCATTCTCTGCCGAGAGATCCGCCAGAGTCAGGATCAGCGGCAACAAAATTAAGTTCTCAACAATCAAAGTGAGTGAAAACGGCACCATGGCATCATGGCCAAACAAGAAGTAAATGATAGGAAAGCCGATCAGCAGACTGTTAGAGAAACTGCTGCCAAGACCCAGTATCACCCCTTCCGTTAATGGCTTCTTAAGCTGGAAAAAACTGAACGCCAGGACCAGCGCAAATACCATTAACGATCCGAGTGTATACACAAGGATGTAGTCACTGTTCCAGATGGCCTCGATGGGGCGCGTACTTAACGCACTGAATATCGCCGCAGGCAAACCGAAATTAAACACAAATGCTGCCAGGGCCCGATGCCCGTTTTCAGGCATCACACGCGCTTTAAACGCCAGATACCCCAGACCGATCACCACAAACACCGGCAGTATGGTCGATACAACGTATTGCAATTGTGTCTCGGTTGACATCAGCGACTACCCCGTTCACTCATGCTGTCTTCTGATCGGACAGCTTCTGGTGAATATTATTGCGCTTGTAATTGAGCTCCGGGTGCAGTTCGGCCAGTTCAAAGCCTATGCTCAGGTATCGCGATTCAAACACCGGATTAAGGAACTCGGACATGACAGCGAAGATCCGCTCTGCGGCATCCTTACGCACTCCGATATCCCTTCCGCTACCGATTTTGGCGGTTAAATGAATGAAGCGGTTTTCCGGATCTTCATCGGCGATCAGGTAGTAATCACTTTTTACCGCCCGGGTTCGGATCCCCCCTTTGGGAAAGACACCGGTATCAATCGCTTCGCGGTGAATCCGTTTCATCAGCTCAGGGATATCCACATCGGTTTCCACATTGGGAGAGAATTCCAAAATGAAATGAGGCATGCTTGCCCTCCTTTTGCCACCGGACTCGCCAGCACCCCGGCGAGTCCGGTATTGATTTCACAACGTTACAGTTTGCCCAGTACCGGCACCGTGTGGGTGTCATGAGCAATACAGATGTTCTTGGTTTCCATATAGAAATCGAAACTCCAGTCGCCACCATCACGGCCAATGCCCGACATTTTCACCCCGCCGAATGGCGATGGCAGGTTGCGGTTGTTCTCAGAGTTCACCCAGATCATCCCGGCTTCCACTTTACTTGCCATACGCATTGCGCGGCCGGTATCGCTGGTCCAGATATAACCAGACAGGCCATAATCGGTATCGTTGGCGATTTGCAGCGCTTGCTCTTCAGTGTCAAACTCAATGCAAGTCAGTACCGGACCAAAGATTTCCTCTTTGGCAATACGCATCTGATTATCGGCGTCGGTAAACAGGGTTGGTGTCAGGTAATTGCCCGTCCCCAGTTCATCCAGGGCTTTACCGCCTGCCGCGATCGTCGCCCCATCTTCCAGTGCGGCATCCATATAACTCAGTACCTTGTTGTAGTGAGACTGATGAACCAGTGGGCCAACTTCGGTATCAGGATCAAGTGGATGGCCGACTTTCAGGCTCTCAACCCGTTGTTTTAACGCCTCGATAAACTTCGGCTTAATGCCCTTCTGGATCAACAGTCGGCTTGAGCTGGTACAACGCTGACCATTCAGGCTGTAAATCATAAACACCACAGCATCCAGTGCGCGCTCAAAGTTGGCATCATCAAATACGATAACCGGATTTTTACCGCCCAGTTCAAAGTGAACGCGCTTAAGCGTCGGCGCGCCCTGGGCCTGGATCATTGAGCCGGTTACCGTCTCACCGACAAATGCCACCGCTTTGATCGCTTTGTGCTCGGTGAGCGCTTTGCCCGCGACTTCACCAAACCCATTGACCATGTTCCACACCCCGGCTGGTAGCCCGGCTTCTTGTGCACACTCAGCCAGAATGGCCGCAGTTAACGGGCTGAACTCCGCTGGCTTGTGTACCACGGTACAGCCCGCAGCCAGTGCCGGTGCAATCTTCCAGGTAGACAGCATAAACGGTGTGTTCCACGGCGTGATCACCCCAACCGGGCCAATCGGCGTGCGCACGGTGTAGTTAGTATGGTTGTCCTGATGCAGTGACAAACCATTCTTGGCTTCCGGAGACTTATCGGCAAAGAAACGGAAGTTCGCCGCACCGCGGATCGCGGCTTGTTTCATGAATCGTAGTGGCTGGCCACAGTCCATCGATTCCACCAGCGCGATTTCTTCAGCTCGCTGCTCGATGATGTCAGCGAGTTTGTGCAGGATCTTTTTTCTTTCTGCGCCGGAGAGCTCTGCCCATGCCGGGAATGCATTTTGTGCAGCAACACATGCCCGGTCAATGTCAGCCGCCGTGCCTTTTACGACTTTACCTAGTGACGTGTTAGTGGTTGGTGTTAAGTTATCGAATGTTTCCCCTTCTGAGCCAAGCGTCCATTCACCGCCGATAAAGTGGCCCAGGGTATCATTGCGGTATTTCGCCAGATATTGCTCGGCCTGGGTTAAATTGAGATCTAGTTGTTGAGCCATGATTGTTTTCCTTTTCTTTCTTTATTCTGAGCATCAGTTACGCTGAGCATAAAAATCGTGTTCACAGAGTACCGGGTTTTCCAGCGATCCTATCCCCTCTATCGTGCAGGTCACCACATCGCCCGGCTGAATGTCTTTCAGCCCTTTGGGCGTGCCGGTCGCAATCAGGTCTCCCGGTTTTAAGGTCATAAAACGGCTTAGATACTCGACCAGAAACGGCACATCAAAAATCATGTCTGCGGTTGTACCCTGCTGGGTGAGCTCGCCATTCACACGCGTTTCCAGCTTAAGGTTATTTAAATCAGCAATGTCTTTTGTATCGACAATCCAGGGACCGATTGGGCACAGCGAATCACGGCTCTTAACCCGCAAATTAGGCCGGTAATAATTCTCAAGATAATCTCGGATGGCGTAGTCGTTACAGATGGTAAAACCACTGACGTAATCCAGCGCATCATCACGCGAAACGTTCCTGGCTTCTTTACCTATCACCGCCACCAGTTCGCACTCGTAATGCATAAACTCGATGTCATCCGGGCGGTAAGAGGGCTGGCCGTGCGCGGTTAAGGTATTGGTGCCTTTTAAAAACACCAACGGTTCTTTCGGTGGTTCAAAAGCCAGTTCAGTGGCATGATCGGCGTAGTTCAGGCCGAGCGCGAAAATCGTGCCCGGCTTTTCCACCGGACACAACCAGGTAAAGGTCCCCGGTTCAATCTTGTCCCCGGCAGGTGTCACTACGCTGCCATCTTCCTCGATGGTCACGGACAAAACCTCACCTAAATACTCAATACGTGCGTGTTTCATAGTGAACTCCCCTCGACCATATTTTCCAAACGCAATGCCTCACCCAATGTGGATGTCACTTTATCGTATGGCATGAGCGGAACACGTTCCCCCGCAAACCCTACCGCTATGATGTCCCCTTTTTCCAGGGTCATAATGTGTGAGATTTTATTGATCAACTGCTCAACCGAACGCGCCTGACGGTTCAAAGGAAACCCGCTTTTGACTATCCCGTTCACGGCTGTGATGAGCTCCAGGCTGGTCAGGTCTTCAATATCCGAACGCGGCACCGGTGCCGACAAAGTCGCAGAGCCATCCATGCACTTGCCCTTAATGTCCGGACGGTAATAACTGGTTTCTGGCAGAGAAAAGTCATGCAGCAGGGCATAACCTTCAACGTAATCCAGCGCCTCGGACTCCGACACCCGGCAACAGCGCTCGCCGATGATCACCGCCAGACTGGCCCCGACCACCAACTCGTTATCAGTATGCGGCCAGTGGATTGGCGCGTCATTTTGATTCCAGGTATTGTGGGGTTTGAAATAGAGCACGGGCTCTTGTGGCGCTTGTTTATACGGCGCCTGGCCAAACGTCTCCGAGAGGTTATCCAGTTGCTGCTGATCATTCAGAGCAACACAAACTACCTTTCCTTGTAATCTTGCATTCATAGTGGTTCCTGCGATTTGTAACCTAGTAAACGTTATCGACAACCGGGCTGTCAGCGTCTTGATTGTGTTTCAGCTGGTAGGCCAGACTTTCCGCCCCCAGACGAAGAATAAGGGTATCGACTCCCGCACCAATGAACTTAACGCCCTGTCTGGCGTACTGCTTTGCCTCTGCTGGATTGAGAGAAAGAATGCCCGGAGCCTTGCCGGCCGCTTTGATCACTTCAATCGCGTGATTAATGGCCGCAACTACTTCAGGATGGCCGGGATTGCCAATATGTCCCATCGAGCCGCACAGATCAGAAGGCCCGATAAAAATCCCGTCAATGCCCTCAACCGCCGCGATCTGCTCAATATTGTCGATGGCTTCTTTTGTTTCGACCTGGACGAGCACGCAGACATGGTCATTGGCGCGATGCAAATAATGTGGAATCCGGTTCCACTGTGACGCACGGGCTAAGGCACTACCAATCCCACGCGTCCCCAGAGGGGGATAAAAACAGGCCTGAACAACTTCACGCGCTTGCTGCGCGTCGTTGACCATCGGTATTAAAAGTGTTTGCGCACCGATATCAAGCAGGCGCTTAATCAAAGTCGGATTGCCGTCTTCAGCCCGGACAATCGGCGCCGCACTATGAGGAGCGAGTGCCTGTAAGTGATGTTTGATTTCGGTTAACCCAAAAGAGCCGTGTTCCCCGTCAATCAGTACCCAGTCAAACCCGGCGCTACCACAAATTTCGGCGCAGCTGGTATCCGGCAGACCCATCCACAGGCCCCACAAGGTGTCATCACTGTTCAGTCCTATCTTAAATCTGTTGCCAATCATCCTGCTGCTCCCTAGACAAATTTCACCGAGATACCGCCCAGTGGACCAAAGTCGGCGTGGATCGTGTCACCTTCTTTGACTGCCACCGGACGGGTGAAAGAACCCGCGAGAATAACCTGGCCGGGTTCAAGCGAGACACCATGGGGAGCAAAACGCTTACACACCCAGCATATGCCGTTAGCCGGATGGCCAAGTACACCCGCTGCCAGTCCGGTTTCCTCAATCTGGCCGTTGAGATAAAGCATTGCGCCGGCCCAGCGTAGATCAATTTCATTAGGCTTGATCGGTCTGCCGCCGAGGATAATGCCCGCATTCGCGGCATTGTCGGCAATCGTGTCATACACTTTGCGTTGGTAGCCGGTTTCCGGGTCGGTGCGATGGCAACGCGCCGCAATTAGTTCCAGCGCAGGTATCACATAATCGGTGGCATTAAGCACATCAAAAATGGTGATGTTTTCCCCTTCCAGCTTGTCCTTCAGGACAAACGCCAGCTCCACCTCAATCCGGGGATCGAGAAAATCTGCCACCTTGATCTGTGCGCCATCACTAAAGAACATATCATCTAAAAGGACACCATAATCCGGCTGATCAATGTTCACGGCCATCTGCATTGCCCGCGAAGTCAGGCCGATTTTGTACCCTTTCACCTCAGCGCCTTCCCGCTGTTTGCGGCTCACCCAGTTGTTCTGAATCCGATAAGCATCGTCCATCGTCATATCTGGATAATCGAGAGTAAGCGCTGCAATTTGCTGGCGGTTTTTCTCCGCTTTATACAGGCGCTCGGCTGCAACCTGGATTTGGTCTTCTGTTAACATGTCACTTCCTTTTGTGTCTAAACTGACTCTTTGGCCATTCCATCTGGCAAGCCGTGTCAAGTAATTTTCACTGACCAGACCCACACTTAATTAACATGTTAAATACTTTAGTTAATATGTTAATTAAAGTCCAATCGCCAATCTTGTATATATAAGCTCATGTTTTAAAAGAATATTAGTTCAAAATCGAATTAAACAGTTTGTTAGACTGTAAAATGATTGCAGGATTAATGTGGTTAAGCTCACGTAAAGTGACTACTTTTTCATCAAGCTAATTGTGTTCGCCCTCATCCACGAGTGTTTGTACACAAAGTCATTTTCGAATAATTGATCTAGTTAACATATTAAGCATTATCACTACATTTAATTAACATTACAGTGTCGATTTCATGAGCACTTAGTTAATATATTAAGTAATAAACATAACGACTCACTTTGTGGGCATTGCTCAGGGAAATCATCGAGCAAAACAATAAACCGTGAAACGAAAGGAAAATGTTATGCGAGTAACCAAAGTCGCCTCACTCACCACCGCTGCTCTACTGTTTTTGAACTCGTTTTCCGCCAACGCCGAGCCGGAAAAAATCATTAAAGTCAGTACCTGGGGCTCCCCCAACCATGGCATTAACAAAACAGTCTGGCCCACGTGGGGTCAGTGGATAGAAGAAGCCACTGAAGGACGTGTTGCGATCAAAGTAGAATATGATCTGGCGCCTCCTCATACTCAAATTGACGTTGTCACGGACGGCATCGGTGATGTCACCTGGATTTTCCATGGTCACAAGGCAGGTCGTTTCAAACTGACTCAATTACCTGAAATCCCAACCTTCTTAGAAGGGATGAGCTCTGAGCTGATGTCTCAGGCTTACTGGCGTACCTATGAAAAATACCTGCAAAAAGGGCGTGAGCACCGAGGCGTTGAAGTGATGGCACTGAGTGTGCACGGTCCCGGCCAGTTGATCACCAAAGGGCCGGTTAAATCGCTGCAAGCCATCGAAGGCAAAAAGCTGCGTGTTGGTGGTGGCGTAATCTCTGAAATAGCCAAAGACATGCAGGTTACTCCGGTGTTTATTCCGCCAACCAAAGTGTACGAATCCATCTCACAAGGTGTGGTTGAAGGCGCTTACCAGCCGGTTGAAGCACTCAGCTCCTTCCGACTTGCCGAGGTTGCCGACAACACTTTAGTGGTTCCCGGTGGTTTATACCGTGGCAGTTTTGCGATTGTCATGAACCGCGATGCCTTAGCTGACCTGTCAAAACAAGACCGTGAAGCGATCGAGAGTGTCTCGGGTGAAAAGCTCTCGCGCTTATTTGGCAAGATGTGGGATGACGCCGATGTCAGCGCCTACCAAGCGGCTGTCGAAGGCGGACATACCTTTACTCCGGCAACACCAAATATGATAGCCACTCTCAAAGAGTCCAGTGCTCCGCTACTGGATAACTGGTACAAAGTGGCGAAAAAGCGCAAGGTAGATGGGCCTGCTGCTTACAAATACTTCCATCAACAGCTTGAACAAGGATTGTAGTCATTATGAATGGTTTTAGTCTCGCTAAGACCATACGGCGAGGGCTGGAAACCCTCGCCGCCATCAGCCTACTACTCATGATGTTGATTACGTTTGTTGATGTGACTGGTCGTTATTTTTTCAACCACCCAATCATGGGCTCAACTGAGCTGATTGAAGTGCTGCTTGCGGTCATGGTGTTTATGGCGTTCCCGCTGGTGTCGTGGCAAGAAGAAAATATTTGTGTCGATTTGCTGGACAATTACTTTCCTGAAAAGTGGGTGAATATACGTCAAATTGTCATCAACCTGATCTGTTCGGGCTCACTCATTCTGGTCGCGCTGATGAACTGGAAGCTAGCCGGACGTTCGTTAGAGTACGAGGAAGTCACCGAGATCCTGGAAATGCCGCTCGGTTATGTCACTTATCTTATATCTATTACTGGTTTTATCGGTGGCCTGCTGACACTGCTCAATGCCATCGTCTATACCAAGAGTTGCTTTACTAACACGAAAGCACACGACTATCTTTCCACCAAAAACAAGGAGGCCTAAATGATTGAGTCAATAATTGGGTTTACGGTACTGATCATCATGGTACTCCTCAGGTTGCCGCTGGCCTTCGCGATGGGCGTGGTTGGCTTTATCGGCTTCTGGTACATCAATGACTATAACTGGACTGCCGCCATGTCGATGGCTGCAAGGCGTATCATCGATACCGGCCAGGATTACGGCCTGTCGGTGATCCCACTGTTTATTCTGATGGGCAACTTTGTTACCCGTGCAGGTTTGTCCAATGAACTGTACCGGGCATGCAATGCCTTTGTCGGCCACAAAAAAGGCGGCCTGTCGATGTCGACCATTCTGGCGTGTGGCGGGTTTTCAGCGATCTGTGGCTCTAGCCTGGCGACGTCCGCGACCATGTCTCAGGTGGCAATGCCGCCAATGCGCAAATATGGTTATTCTGACGCCCTTGCCGCCGCTTCGATTGCCGCGGGCGGTACGCTGGGTATTTTGATCCCGCCAAGTGTCATGTTGGTCATATACGGGCTGTTGACCGAAAGCAGTATCCGCGAGCTGTTTGCTGCCGGCTTTATCCCCGGATTGCTCGGCATCGCGCTTTATCTGGCGGCGGTGCAGTGGGTGGTCTTCCGCTCTCCGGACAGTGCTCCTCCCGGAGAAAGAGTTGCATGGAAAGATCGCTTTATCGCACTTAAAGGCATATTCTCGACCTTATTGTTGTTCGTCCTGGTCATGGGTGGCATCTATATCGGTGCATTTACCCCGACGGAAGCGGCCGGGATTGGTGCGACTGGCGCGTTTGCCCTCGCCGCCTACCGGCGCAAACTCAACTATCAGGTACTGCGCGAGATCCTGGTCGATACTGCCAAAACTTCCGCATCCTTATTTGCGGTGGTCATTTGTGCGCTGATCCTGTCAAATTTTATCAACCGGGCCGGGTTGCCGGTCGCATTGGTTGAGATGATCCAGGCAGCCAACGTCTCTCCAATGATGGCACTTGGGTTGATTCTGTTGGTCTACATCATTCTTGGCTGCGTATTTGAAAGTATGTCGATGATGCTGCTGACCGTGCCGATTTTCTTCCCGGTGGTGGTTGAACTCGGTTTTGATCCTATCTGGTTTGGTATCGTGGTCGTGGTCGTCACCGAAATCAGCTTAATTACGCCGCCGGTTGGCCTGAACGTATTTGTCCTTTCAGGTATCATCAAAGACATTAATACCGGTACCATCTTTAAAGGCGTGTTCCCGTTCTGGGTTGCAGATATGGTCCGCCTCGCCATCATCGTGCTGATGCCGGCACTGGTATTGTTTTTACCCAAGATGCTTTACTGAAACAAAAGAGCTTTCTGCCAGAAAGCTCTTTTTGGTTCCGGGAAATACTTATCCACAACAACTGTAGGGAAATTAATTAATAATCAATGAGATGACTTATTTTCCCTACTGATATAACTTGTATCACAATTACAACAAAATAAGGGGCTGCCTGTGACAAAGTATGAAGACTCATTACCTCTACAGTTAATCCGCGCCCGTGACGTGGCGATGGATTACTTTCGTCCGGTTCTTTCCGAAAATGACCTTACCGAACAACAATGGCGGGTGATGCGGGTACTCGATACCAAAGGCGAAATCGATTTCACCACCCTATCGCGAGAAACCTGCATCCTCAGCCCAAGCCTTACCGGCATTATCGGCCGACTGGAAAAACTCGGCTATGTTGAAAAAAGAAAATGCGCTCACGATGGCCGTAAATCTTATATTTACCTCACACCAAAAGCGCTGAATTTGGTTGAACGACTCAGACCACAAATTGAAGAGCAGTATGTCTCGCTGAAGCAATCCATTGGCGAAGACAAGTATCAACAACTCTCTGCACTTTTGAACGAACTTATTGACTCTAAAAAATAAAAACACTCACCATTGGTGAGTGTTTGTTGTCGCTATCCACCGCTAATTCTTAGGCTACTTGCGCGACTTCCACCTCTGCGGGCAGATGTTTAAACTGGCGGTCAAAATACATCAGTGCATCTTTATTTGTCGTCGTTATCGACTCAACTTCCACAAAAAATACCGTATGGGTACCGACTTCATTCATCAGGCAGATTCTGCCTTCCAGAGTCGCAAGTGCATCTTCTAAAACCGGTACCTGATGGGCGTTAAGGCTCCAACCCGGCAACTTGAATCTATCCGCCATTTCCAGGCCTGTCATACCAGCAAAGTGCATCGACATTTCCTGCTGTTCACTGGCACAAACATTCACGCACATTCTGCCGTTCGCCTTAAATATTTCATTTGAAGCACTATTTCGGTTAACGCATACCAAAACAGTCGCCGGACTATCGGTTACCGAACAAACCGCCGTTGCAGTGATCCCAACCGTGCCTGCCTCTCCGCCTGTGGTAATCACATTAACGGCGGCAGCCAGTTTGGACATCGCGTTTCTGAATTCTTGCTGTAGAGACATGGTATCTTCCTTTATCGCTGAACATTTACTGGCCTTCTTCGCTGAAAGCTCGTTGAGTAATGCTAGTGTCGTTCAAATTGATGTGGGAGAACATAGACATAACCCTCAATCGCTTGCACTTTTCGTAGGGTACAACCATAGACAGCAGATAAAGCCAGTTACAAAAACGGCCGCCAAGTGATTGGCGACCGTCATCAGTCAAAACTAGCAATTCATCATTGTACCGACGGCACCTGGTAAAGGGAAAACCGGGTCAGCAAATCAGGCATTTGAAACCCGCTTCAGCAACCGGCCCACCACATTCGGATGATACGACCAGGTGTGATCAAACATCGCCATCAACGCCGGGTTACCGTATTTGGATAAACTGATCGCGTGGAAACGGTTTTTTTTCACTTTGAGGCTGGCAACTTTCTCCAACACTTCTTCCGGCTGTTTCGGGGCAATAAAATCAGAAATCACCACCATATCGGCATTTTTATATTTGTCGCTGCCCATCAGGTCGATCGACTTGATGAGCACCGGCTCTAAATCGGTGCCGCCATGGAAGCTGTAACTGAGAAAGTCAGCCGCTTCACGCAAGCCGTCCTGCCTGGTCAGCTCATAAGTAATATGCTCACTGGAAAAAATGATGATGTAGCAATCACGTTGCTCAGCCAACGCAATTTGCATCAGCGCATAAGCCATCGCTTTAGCGCACTGCTCAGGAAAACCGCTCATCGAACCGGACGCGTCAACACAGACGATAAACGGCCCCTTATCAACATCCATCTGTTTGTTTTCCGGCCGGTGGGCTTTCACCTTTCTTAACGTGCGAGACTTGCCCTGGGTGCGATAATTCATCAGGCGTTTATCGACCAAATGCTTGTAGAACACCACTTCCAGTTCCGGATAGGCCAGAAACATCGTTTCATTGGGCAGCAGTTTGTTAAGATCGTCACTTTGATGGATACCGACAATATCATCGGTCGCTTCATCGCATTTTTCTTCAACCATCTGCAGCTCTTCAGCAGGTGCACGGTTGAGATCCGGATCATCCACCTGGCCCGCCATGCGGCCAAGTTGCTCGGCAATCTCTTGTAATCCCTTATGTTTTTTCAGGAACTCCGCATGGCGCTTCATGATGCTCAGATCCGTCTTACTCAATTTTGCCGATGCCATATCCCACAGGCGACCGACACTTGCCTCATCGCCCGATTCCGTCACCTTATCCATACTGCGCATGGTTTCCATACGCTGATAGAGATCCGCCAGCACTTTCTCTTTGTTAGCCTCAAGCTCCGTTAGTTGGGCCTGCTTAAGCGCCTCACTCAGACTCTGATACCACTGCTGACAAAAATAGTGAGGAAACATAGGGTTATCCAACCCTTTGTTTTTCTCTAACATGCTACGGGCCTGCATATAGAATGCCGAGTGCCACTCGAGCTTTTTCACCACCTCATCAATACGCGCAAAGAACTCATCTTCACTCCAGTAGATTACCTCTTGATACAACGTAAGTTCCTGCTGGAAACGCTCCGTTTCACACACTTTGGTGATGCGTTTTTTAACGCTGCCCTGCCATTTCAGCAGGTGGCTTTTAACTGAGGATTTTACGCCCCGGCTTTCGGCCATCAGCATGACTTGAGAACGCGCCATCAGATCATTTACCGCACTGTCAATGATACCGGAGTCGGCAATGGTCAGGGCCAGGTTAAGCCCGTCTGCACCTAGCATAGGGCCCCCTTAGGAGAAAAACTGATGTAAGTTTTTAAAGCGAAGAATGATTTTTTCACTCTCAGCCTGGATAGTTTCGAGCCGCTGGTTAACCTGCTGCAGGCTCGACTCCATCAGACGCGGCAACTCAGGATCAACAAAGCTATGTGGCAGAGCGCCATGGAAGTTGGCCCGGACCTTTCTCATATGATGCTCGGCCTCACTCAACTGGTTCACCGCTCGCTCAGCCTGCGCCAGCCATTTTTGATATAGCTCGACATCCAAGCCCTGCTGAGTAACCAGGCTGACCAACACACCGCGATTAGCAATATCACGAATGACTAAATTGTTAGCAGCGTCGACATCAAATCGCAGACGGCACATGTTGGTGTTGTGGTTGACGTAACCGTACACATCCCCCTTACCTTCTTTGATCACGCGATCCAGCTCATCCTTGGGTACATACACCCAGCGGCTATCGCCCTTCTCTGACTCCGACACCGACATGTTACTTTGCAGCAGCACCAGCTTAACCAGATTGACGGCGGCGCCGATTTTGTAGCTTTTCGCTTGTGAGGTATCAAAACCAAGGACTTCTTTGCGCAATAACCCGGTTGACGGCTCCGAAGTCAGTGTCATGCGGTATTGATCTTCAAGCTCATGCTGGACGTCCGTCAGCGATTCACGACAAAACTCAATTTCCTGCTCTGCCTCTTGCTGGTCAAACGCATATTTCAGCGCAAACTCCTGTATCACCTGACGCACTACGTCACGAGATTCCGGACTGTTCCAGAGGCAATCTTGCAACAGCAGCAGATCAAGCGGATTGATTTCATCACGGCCGTTAAAAAATGCGCTCGCCTTGAGCAACTTCACCGCTTTTTTCCAGCGGCGATCAGAGACATACATATCCGACAGCGCCGGATAACCGTAATCTGACTCTACTTTCGACTCCAGCATCGACTTAAGCTGGTAAAGTTTTTCAAAGGCATTGTCACTTAAGGTGAGTTTATCCAGCTGTTTCAACCACTGGTGATATTCATCATCGGTGATGGCGAGTCCCGGCGGGATTTGCGCTTCTTGTGGCGTTCCCACCGTCAGCATGGATTTGAAATTCTGCTTATTCTGGATCCGGTTAACGAACACCCGCACCAGCATCCGGTCATACAACGCATCCAGCCCGCTGTCTTCATCAGGTAATTCATTCGATGCCGAAATCAACAACCGCATTGGCACACGTTCAATATCACTGCCGTTTTTAAACGTTTTCTCGTTGACTACCGTCAACAGCGTATTAAGGATGGCAGGGCCGGCTTTCCAGATTTCGTCAAGAAAAACCACTTGCGCCGTAGGCAGGTAGCCGTCAGTCAGGCGTACGTAGCGGCCGTTGTCTTTCAACTCCTGGATGCTCAGGGGGCCAAACACCTCTTCCGGGGTGGAAAAGCGAGTCATCAGATACTCAAAATAACTACTGTGATCAAACGCCTGGATTAGGCGCTTGGCAATCAGGCTCTTCGCAATGCCCGGAGGTCCAAGCAGGAAGACACTCTCCCCGGACAGAGCAGCCAGCAAGCACAGTTTGATGGTGTGTTCGCGCTCATAGACACCGTCGGTCAACGCCTTGGCCAGTTTATTAATTCGTTCTGAAAGTAAGGCTTTTTCAGCGTTTGACACAAAGGAAGGTTGGCTCATACGTGCTCCGGCAACAGGACTGACAGTGTATGCAATCACCCACACTTTTGTTATGTGATTGTTACAAGTGAATTTTTCAGTGAATAGCTCTTATAGCAGAAGCCGTTCATTCTCATACTGCAGCAATCAAAGTTTGCAATTTTGAGACATCTATCACTGTATGTGCAATGCAACAAATTGCGTTGCTTTATTTTTTCTTTTGTTTGGCTGATTTTGTCGGTAATGTGCTATGACTTCATGGCCCCGAACGGGTCTTCAGTTTCGCCAGGAAACCACACCGTATGAGCAAAATAATCCATAAATGGAAAAACATTTCGTTAGTCGAAGAAGCGGTTATACTGCCCACCGGACAAGCCATTAGCCACACCACCATCCAGCATCCGGGAGCGGCGGTTATCTTACCGCTCACTGATGACGGGGAAATCGTACTGGTCAATCAGTTTCGTCCGTCGCTGAACAAATGGCTGCTTGAACTTCCGGCCGGCACGCGCGAAGCCAATGAAGATCCGCTGCATTGTGCACAGCGCGAGTTAGAAGAAGAAACCGGCTACACAGCTCAGGATTTCATCCCGTTAGGCCAGCTGACACCGCTGGCGGGCTTTTGTGATGAAATCCAGTACCTGTTTATCGCCAAACAACTGCAGCAGACCAATCGTCTGAGTTGTGATGACGACGAAGTGATAGAAGTGGTGACGTTGTCACCAAGTGAGCTTGAACAGAAAATTACTGACGGCTCAGTTACTGATGCCAAAACCATCGCCTGCCTGAGCAAAGCACGACTTTGCGGTTATCTGTAACCCTGGCGACAAATAAGGAGAGACAATAGATGGACTTTCGTTCAGACACCGTAACCCAACCCACTCTGGCGATGCGTCAGGCCATGATGAACGCGCCAGTCGGCGATGATGTTTACCGTGATGACCCTACCGTTAACGATTTAGAGCAGTTTGCGGCTGAACTGGCGGGATTTGAAGCGGCGCTATTTACCACATCAGGCACGCAGGCCAATTTACTTGGTCTGATGGCTCATTGTGAGCGGGGTGATGAGTACCTCTGCGGCCAGCAAGCGCATAATTATCGTTATGAAGCCGGTGGTGCGGCGGTTCTGGGGTCGATTCAACCCCAACCGGTGGAAAACAACCCTGACGGCACCCTGCCACTGGATAAACTAGAGGCCGCGATCAAACCAGACGATTGCCATTTTGCCAGAACCCGGTTACTGAGTTTAGAAAACACCATTAACGGTAAAGTACTGCCCCTGGCCTATCTCGCCCAGGCGCGCACGTTCACCCACAAACACGGTCTGCAACTCCACCTTGATGGCGCGAGGGTGTTTAATGCGGCCGTTGCCTTAGATGTACCAGTATCTGAAATCGGTCAGTATTTTGATTCAATGACAATTTGTCTCTCCAAAGGCCTGGGCGCGCCTGTCGGCTCACTGCTGCTGGGCAGCAAAGACTATATAGCCAAAGCCCGCCGTTTAAGAAAAATGGTCGGTGGTGGTATGCGTCAGGCCGGAATTCTGGCCGCCGCGGGCAAACTGGCTCTCACTGAGCAGGTGGCGCAACTGCAGCAAGACCACCATAACGCCAAAGCTCTGGCTCAAGGTCTGGCGAAATTACCAGGTATTTCAGTGAATCCCGATTTCGTCGAAACCAATATTGTGTTCGCCAAACTGGCCGAGCACATCGATATCCATGCCATAGCAGCGCAGCTCGAGCAAGACGACATTATCATCACGCCGGGCAATCCCGTTCGCTTTGTGACCCATAAAGATATTTCTCACCAGGACGTCAACGTCTTTCTCGCCAAGTTTGCCGACTTGCTATAATTCATTGGTTTAACATTGACTTTGATCATTGAGCTTCCCCTTGGGGGAAGCTTTATGGTTGACTCACACGGTTACTCTTAATTAATCATGGTTCTGGTATGCTGAGACCCTCAATACTGTTGCTTGCGCTTATTTCCGGTTCATCCCTTGCCGCCGCTTTCGGTGATGCCCAGCAAGGTAAAATCAAATCCCCGAGCTGTGGCTTCTGTCACGGCACTAATGGCATCGCCAGCAACAGCGAATATCCCAATTTGGCCGGACAAGATCCTCAGTATTTGTTTAATGCGATGAAAGCATATAAAAACGATCAAAGAACAGGCCCTTTAGCAGAGATGATGAAAGCCCAGTTAAGCCGGTTGAATGACGATGACCTGCGTGATGTCGCGGCCTTTTACGCCGAACAGGCAAAATAACATATAACCCATTTCTGATTACTCCCAGTCTGGCTAAACTCTCTCTATGTAGTGTGTGTAACCGCATGATATTGGTGTAGCCATTAGTCAGACAAATACCCTCCAAGCAAACCACTCATAGCAGTTTATTAATTCAAGTTATGAGTAAAAACCGGGCGTATACGCCACAGATCAAATATTGACTGAATTTTTAACATGAAAACGCTCCAATTATTGACTTTATATTCTAACTTTATGATATTTCATGTTTTATAACTCATACGTGAAATAAATTATGTCACATACACACGCGCAAGCTGTTGATTCAGCAGTCACCAAGCGCTCATGGCAGATGCCTGATACCCTGATCCTGATATTGACGGTCGGGATTATTGCAGCACTACTTACCTACCTGATCCCTGCTGGCCATTTTGACAGCCAGGACATCACTTACATGGTCGATGGCGCGGAAAAAACCCGTACCGTTATCGACCCGACTTCTTTTACTTATGCAACCGATGATAACGGTGATTTGGTGTACAACCGGATTGGCCTGTTTGCCTCTGGTGGTGGCATTGGTTTGATGAACTTCCCATTTGAAGGTTTGGTATCCGGCTCCAAATGGGGCAGCGCGATTGGCGTGATCATGTTCATGCTGGTGATCGGCGGTGCTTTCGGTGTGGTTATGCGTACCGGCACGATTGATAACGGGATCCTGCGCCTGATTGACAAAACCAAGGGCAGCGAGTCGCTGTTTATTCCTGTGCTGTTTTTGTTGTTCTCTTTGGGCGGTGCCGTGTTCGGCATGGGTGAGGAAGCGATCGCATTTGCGATTATTATTGCCCCGTTGATGGTTCGCCTGGGTTATGACGGTATCACCACCGTCATGGTGACCTACATTGCCACCCAAATTGGTTTTGCTACCTCGTGGATGAACCCTTTCTCAGTTGCCATCGCGCAGGGTATTGCCGGGATCCCGGTACTATCGGGCATGACCGTTCGTATGGGCCTTTGGCTTGGCTTTACGCTGATTGGCACCGCCTTCACCATGATTTATGCGGCACGTGTAAAAGCCAACCCTAAAACGTCATACAGCTACCGAACCGATGAACACTTCCGTAACCTAAGCACTGATGAGCATACATCACGCTGGGGCTTGGGTGACACACTGGTGATTATGACCGTGATCGCGACTGCGGTTTGGGTTGTTTGGGGGGTCGTTGCACAAGCGTGGTACATTCCTGAAATTGCATCTCAGTTTTTCACCATGGGATTTGTGGTAGCGATCATCGGTACCCTGTTCCGCCTGAATGGTATGACTCTCAACTGCGCGGCCGATGCGTTTAAGGAAGGGGCATCCGTCATGCTCGCGCCTGCACTGCTGGTTGGCTGTGCCAAAGGGGTTTTACTCCTTCTGGGTGGCGGCAATACCGGTGAGGCAAGCGTACTGAACTCGATTCTGAACAGCGCCGGCAGTCTGATCAGCGGCCTGCCGGATGTAATGGCAGCGTGGCTGATGTACGTATTCCAGTCCATCTTCAACTTCTTTGTTACATCTGGCTCTGGTCAGGCCGCGCTGACGATGCCACTGTTATCACCACTGGCTGATATTGCCGGCGTTACCCGTCAGGTCGCCGTGTTGGCGTTCCAGCTTGGTGATGGCTTCACTAACGTAATTGTGCCTACCTCTGCTCCGCTGATGGCAACACTGGGTGTGTGTCGAATCGACTGGGGCGACTGGGCAAAATTCTGCTGGCGATTCATGTTGCTGCTCTTTATCCTATCCAGCTTCGTCGTGATTGCCGCCCACCTGATGGGTTTCGCTTAAGCGAGTGATGAATGATATTAAGGCGGGAAAAATTCTCGCCTTTTCTTTATGACACAATACAGCTGAAAACGTATAAACATCTGTAAGTAGTTCGGAGTAACAACATTAATGACAATGCAATACTTGGATGATGTAATTCAAGGTCAACCGGTGATCCAATCTTTGGATGTGGACGCTCTGCCCGCCGGTGAGCA
Organism: Vibrio sp. CAU 1672; assembly: GCF_029223195.1. Taxonomy (GTDB): domain Bacteria; phylum Pseudomonadota; class Gammaproteobacteria; order Enterobacterales; family Vibrionaceae; genus Vibrio. The sequence continues at coordinate 129,670 of NZ_JARHUF010000005.1, forward strand.
CAAGTTTTGGTTTCGCGTCGCGACGAATGCGCTTGGCCAGTGGCAACACTTACCGGTGAGCATTTTTAAAGGCGCTAAACCCGGTAAAAAAGTGATGATTACCGCGGGTGTCCACGGTGATGAGTACAATGGTGTCCTCAGCGCACAGAAAATGGCGCGTATATTACAAGGCCGTGAAATTGCGGGGACGGTTATCATCGTGCCAACCATCAACATGACCGGCATGCTAAACCACAGCCGTGATTTTTATTCTTCCGACCCCGATTGTTCACCGGCGAACTTAAACCGTTTCTTCCCCGGCGACGCAGACGGTAACGAAGCGAATCGTTACTTGCACACCATCTGGACGCAACTGCTCAAACCGAATGCTGACGTGGCGATCGATCTGCATACCCAGACCAGTGGCACAGTTTATCCGCTGTACGTGTTTGCAGATTTCCGCATTGAACCTTCACTGGAAATGGCACGACGGGTTAATCCCGATGTGATCCTCGATGATCCGGGTGATGCCGGTGTGCTGGAAACCGTCTGGAATCAGGCCGGGATTCCAAGTATTACCATAGAAGTGGGAATGGGCCGATACACTGAGCTTGAGCTGGTTGAACGCACGGTCAATGGAATTGTCAACATCCTCACCCATTATCATATCCTGTCAGGCGCACCGGAGCCGATCTCGCCCTGCCTTGAAGGCAGCCGGATCATCAGCATTCGGGCTAAAAGCGGCGGCTTTATACTTCCGCAGGTCGAGATGTTACAGCGTGTTGAGCCGGGTCAGTTACTGGCCATTCAGTACGACAGCTTTGGTGATGAGCTCTACCGTTATACCGCCCCCGAAGAAGGTACCGTGCTGAGTTATAATATCGAGTCAATGAGGGCTCCGGGTTCACTGGTGGTGCGCCTGATCAAGTAACCCTGTAGCATAAAGGCCTCAGAGTAACCGTGAGGCCTTTTCAGTGGTGCAGTCAACCGGAACCTTTTCAGTGGTGCAGTCAACCGGAAGAGGTACTACGGTTGCGCTTGCTCGACCATGATTAAACTCGTCAGGTCAAATCCCTTCTCTGTTGCAACCGCCTTAAAGCGCTCAAGCAAAGCCGGGGCTACTTGTGGTGTCCTCGACAACAGCCACAGATAATCATGATTGTAGCCAGACACAAAGGCGTAGTCGTACTCTTCGCCAAGTTCAAAAATGACATAAGACGAATAGAAAGGACCAAAAAACGACACTTTCAGGTGGCCGGTACTTTCACCGGCAACAAAATGAGCTTTTCCTTCCGCTTGTGACCATTGTTGCTCCTCCTCGGAATAACCCCGGTTCAGCACCTTAATACCCCCGTCAGGCAACGGCTGATATACGGCAGAAACCTGCGATAAGCCGCGCTCAAAGGAGTGATCAAGGCGTGCGATTTCATACCACTTGCCCAGATAGGGAGACAGTTCGAAGTTTTCAACGGGTTCCACTGAGTCTGGTTTAGCCGTACAGCCCACCAACATCAGTACACTCAAAGCCAGGAATAAATTGAACGTTTTCATATCGCACCTTTCATGGTTATCTGGCTGATTTTACCAATAATAATCGAAAAAGGATCACTGTGTCGACCTATCTTGCTTCCGCTAGCCTTGATGCCAAATCCATTACAACACCGGATTAACCAACTCAGTTGGCGATATCACTGGTCTGCTGCTTCGATTGCCAGAGTTCGAGAAAATACTGACCGTAAACCACTTCGGTTTGTAGGTGCATCAACAGCAATGCCAGTAACATACCCCAGTTAAACCAGCGATTGACCCTGGTCCTGACCCTGACATCAAATACTCCAATTTGAATCGCTACCAGCGCAAACGGGTAACCAATCAATAAAATTAGCAGCCACCCCAGATAGCTCGACATGGCCATTTCTTCTTGTCCAATCATCCCGCCCCACCCACAGCTCCGATCTCATAAGCATAATCTAACACTATTGATGCCCGGCAATGATTGAGTGGTGTGATATTGCGACGCATCTATTATCAGCGCCAGTGATTGTACTCCGTAACACTGACATTCCGAGCGAATACATAGGCCAGTACACAACCATTACTGCCAAACTTACTAAAATTTTTCAGTATGACTTCAAAAATAATGACATCTCATCATGAAAATGCTAAATATGGCTTACGGTTTAAAATAATACTCCAGATTATTACATCATTAAAAAACATAATGCCAACAAGTGCATATCAATGAACAATTAAAATATTCTGGTTTAACCGTTACCAAACACACATCAGGAAATAACTTAATGAAATTAATACTGAAATTAATTGCCGGTATTGTCGCCGGTATTTTGCTTGGTTTTTTTGCCCCCGACAGTGTGATTCGCATTCTGCTGACCGTTAAATTGCTTGGTGGCCAGCTGATCGGGTTTACCATTCCACTGATCATTCTGTTTTACATTACCAGCGGCATTGCCAGCCTGCCGAAAAACTCCGGCGACCTGTTAGGTAAAACGGTTGCACTCTCTTATGGTTCAACAGTGATTGCCGGCAGCCTGGCGTTTATTGTCGCCAGCTCCGTGATCGCCGGTCTACCGGCACCGGAACAAGCCGCAGCCGATGCCGGCGCAAAGCTGACAAGCCTGATCCATTTAGAAATCCCACCAATGTTCGGTGTAATGACCGCGCTGGCAACGGCCTTTTTATTTGGCTTGGGGATCAGTATCACCAACAGTCTCCGCCTGAAAGAAATCGCCGATGATGGCCGCAGTATCATTGATCTGCTGCTCTCGAAAGTAATCATTCCCATGCTGCCGTTCTATATTTCGGGTATCTTTGCTGAAATGGCGGCAGAAGGCACGGTATTTACTACCTTAAAAACCTTCGGCGTGGTACTGGCTCTGGCTGTCCTGATGCACTGGCTATGGATCACCGTTCAATATACGATTACCGGCCTGGCTCTGGGTCTTTCCCCGCTAAAACTGATCAAAAACATGCTGCCAGCGTATTTTACCGCCGTCGGCACCATGTCTTCTGCCGCAACGATCCCTGTGACTTTGCGTCAAACCAAAGACAATGGGGTGGACGAATCCATTGCGAATTTTACTATTCCGCTATGCGCAACCATCCACCTGTCAGGTTCAACCATTACTCTGGTTACCTGTTCAACCGCAGTGATGGCACTCAGCCAACATATTGCGCTGCCTTCTTTGCTTGAAATGCTGCCTTTCATCATGATGTTAGGTATCACCATGATTGCCGCGCCGGGCGCGCCGGGCGGTGGCGTAATGGCCGCGCTAGGACTAATGGCTTCCATGCTTGGTTTTGGCGAAGCTGAACTGGCTCTGATGATTGCCCTGTATATGGCGCAAGACAGCTTTGGTACCGCCTGTAACATCACCGGTGACGGTGCGATTTCACTATGGGTAAACAAGTTTGCGAACAAGCAACCTGCCCCGGCCTGTTCATCACAGCAAGCTGGTTAATAATATAAATACTCAACGGCGAAAGAAATCAAGCCCGTCATCACGACATATAACCGGCACAGATACATAGTGTTTGTGCTGGCTTCTTCTCTCCTGTTTTGATCATCAAGCCACCTCTCTCGAGGTGTTTTTTTTGTCCGCGATTTCACCCGGTAACACGCAAAACCCAATGCCTATGGCCTCTCCTTGCGCTGAACCAGACCGGCCTATAACTTCACCCAGGAGAAAAAAAGAGTAAGCCGTGACTGACTTACTCATTAGGAAACCGTGACAGGTGGTGGCAGGTTTACACGCTCGCTAACTGCGATTTTCGTTCCCTATTTACAACACAGAAGTTGCCACGCTTTGTGCGACATTTTGAGCATCTTTCGCACTCCACCGGTGCTCTGTCACCTTCTTGCCAGCGCCTGATCAAATGCGGCTCAGACAATAACGGTCTTGAGAGAGCAAAATATTGAATATTGGTGGTATTAGCGATCTGTTCTATCGCATCGATATCCGTTAACCCGCCCACGGTAATCACCGGAACGTCAACTTCCTGGCTGATAACATTTCCGTACTCATGGAAATAGCCCTCTTCCTGAATAGTATGGCCGTCAAACGATTCACCGATCATCGAATCGGCTTTGCCATGGATATTGCCCGAAATAATAATCGCATCCACACCAATCGCTTGTAATTTCTGACAGATGAGCCGGGTTTCGTCGAAAGTTAACCCACCCTCAAAAAACTCTGACGCCGTCAGTTTCACTAAGATCGGAAACGCATCACCAACCAGCTTTCTGGTCGCAGCATAGATCTCTAACAGGAAGCGCATACGATTGTCTAAACTACCGCCGTATTCATCTTCCCGCCGGTTGTAATACGGGCTTAAAAACTGATTGATCAGGTATGTATGGGCGGCGTGGATTTCCACCCCGTCAAACCCGGATTGCTGCGCCCTTCGGCTGGCCTGGGCAAAGGCATCAACAATGTAATCAATTTCTTGCTTGGTCATCGCTTTGCCTAATGTTTGTGTGCCTCTTTCGCACACTTCACTTGGCGCATAAATCACCCTTTCACCGACATTGTAGGTAGTTTTAGTCCCACCGTAGGCCAGTTGCATGACAACTTTAGAGCCATAACGATGGACTAACTCGGTCAGCTTTTTGTATTCTTCAACAAACGAGTCATTGTACATGCCCATCATACCGGCATTGGGTTTCTCTTCTGCTACTATATTGGCGTAACCGGTTACGATCAGGCCGACTTCGCCTTTAGCGAGCTCTTCATAAATACGGTACAACTTATCCGTCATATGGCCATCTTCAGTCGCCATATTTTCCCACGTGGCGCTTCTCATAAAACGGTTTTTTAATACCATGTCGCCAATGCGGGTTTGTGTAAACAAAGTGCTCAAGTCCAATCCTCGTAATTATCGTTATCTATTGTTCAGTTTTCTTCAGGGGACAAGCCCTACACCACCGGGTCAGCCAGCAGTGAGCGGACTCTGACCGTCGAACCCAACCTTGATGGCTCAACATCAATCCGTGCCGCCATCTGTTCTTTCAGCTCAGACACATGGGAAATCACCCCAATCATGCGCCCGGTCTGTTGCAGATCGATCAAGGTCTGGATCGCGAGATCGAGTGATTCCGGATCTAAACTGCCAAAACCTTCATCGATGAACAGCGTATCGAGACGGATACCGCCACTGTATGACTGCACCACATCAGAAAGCCCCAACGCCATTGCCAACGCAGCCATGAACGATTCTCCCCCGGATAAAGTGGCCACATCACGCATTTTGCCGCTGTAGCTGTCTTCCACCACCAGATCCAGGCCGCGACCCGCCGCCCCTTTAAAGCCATCGGTTTTGCGCGCTAACAGATAGCGGCCTTTACTCATAAGACTGAGACGCTGTGACGCCTGGATCAGTACATCATCCAGAAGTACACCGAGAACAAAACGGTGCAGACTGACGCGGCTGCCGGTTTTGCCGCTTGCCACATCATACAAGGTGCCATACACCTGATACTCCTGCTCAAGCTTGGCGTTTTTGTCATGCAACTGAGCGATATCCCGGCTGACTTTTTCCAGTCGCTCGAACATCGAGCGTATGCCATCCAGCTGGGTGCGTTTTTCTGTGTACACTGCCTGGCACGTGTTTAGGTTCGCGTTAAGCTCATCTAAATCCGGCTTTTCAGCGTCTTGCAATGCATGCTGCAGATCAGTAAACGTCTGCTGCAACTTCACCAGAGCGTGCTGGTAGGCTTCGATCTCTTGCTGTAATGCCTGAATTTGCTGCGCAGTACGCTGACTACCTAAGTACTGCTGCTCATCGGCAAAATGGCTGCTTTCCAGTGCGTTCTGCCAGTCCGACTGCGCAATATGGTGTTTTTCTTCCGCCGCAGTAAGCAGCTGCTGGTTGGTCGCCAGTTGGCTCTGAACGTTAGCATGCACCAGTGTTGCTTGTTGCAACAGGGCTTGTGTGCTTTCCTGCGCTTTTTGTAACGCGTCCGCACTGTGTTTGATGTTAGCGATCTCTGTCTCTACCGCGCTCAAGGTCGGGTACTGCTGATCAAGAGAGGCGTTCAACGCGGTTAATTGTTGCTGATTAGCATCCAGCAGGGAGACATTGGCCGCCATTTGGTTTTGCAGTTCGCAGATTTTGCTCTCACCGCGTTCACAGCGCTGATTCAGTTCCGCTACCGACAGCTCCATCTTAGCCAGGTCCACCCCTGACAGCTGTTGCAGACGAGCGGTAAGTGCCTGCAAATCTTGTTCAACCTGCGCAGGTAAAACCGATGCCTTCTCCCCTAACTCCTCAGTAAACAGCTCTAACTGGCGCTGCGTTTGCGTGACCAGCGCGCTGTGCTGGTCAAACTGATTCGAGGCATGATTCAGTTCCTGCTGGGCCTGTCGTTCGCTTTCCCTGGCTGCCTGAACCTGCTGTTTACTCACTTGTTGATCAACAAACTGCGCCGGTGCCGGATGCTCACTACTACCACACACCGGGCACGCCTCCCCGGCCTGCAATTTTTGCGCTAAAAGCGCTGCCTGACCACTGTGCCAGTGCATTTCCTGCTCGTCCGCGACCTTTCTTGCGCGCTCATAAGCCTGCTTCGCTTTAGCTACCCGCTCCTTTTTGCCTGATGTGGCGGCCGTCAGTTGCGACAGCTCATCTTTGAGGCCTTTCAGTCTGGTCAGATCGCGACTCAAACGCTGTAAACGTGAAATGTCAGCTTCGACCTGGCCAGTCTGTGCCACCTCTAAGCGCGCGTTATCCAACGCCTTTTGTCCTGACTGTGCCTCTTGCGTCAGTTTTTCTTTATGCGCAAGGTAATTAGCTAACGTCTGCTCGTCTTGCTTTTTCTGCAACTGGCCATTGTGCAGTTTGCTTTCCAGCGCTTCTTTTTCCACCAAGCGGGTCTTGATGGTTTCCAGCCGGTACTGGGTTTCCGTCAGAGCAGGAATGCCCTCAGCCTTGGTTTTGGCCTCATCAAATGCCTGTTGCTTAATCTGCAAATCGCGGTCTGTAGTCTGCTGCTGTTGCTCCAGCGTAATAATTGTCTGCCTGAACTCGTTGACCTGCTTGCCAGCATTGACCCAATTGGCGTACGGCAGTTCGATTTTCGCCGCACTGCCGGCGCTCTCAAGCTGAGTTTGCTGTTGTTGTACCTGTTCTCGCTTTGCATCATGCTGTTGCAGTGCCGCTTGTGCCTGGGCCAACTTGGCAAACTCGTTATTAAGTGCCTCCGCCTTTTGCAGCTCCGCCTTGGCCTGATTCAACTTTGTCAGAGCTTGCTGCTCAGCCTGCTGGGCGGCGGCCAGTTCTACTGCCTGACTTTCCCGCTGCTGATTCAGCTCCAGCTCAGAACCGGCTTCTGCCACTTGCAGCGCACCGCGGATCTGATTATCGAAGTCATTTTTTGCTTTGCTGATCGCGCTGGCTTTATCTTTCAGCGCGAACTCAATTTTCTTATAAATATCGGTCTGGAATAACTGGCCGAAAATCTCTTCACGTTCTTTTGAGCTCGCCAGTAACAGCTCCCGGAATTTTCCCTGAGGCAACACCATCACCTGACGAAACTGGGTTTCGTTCAAACCGATGATCGCCGTGATTTCCGTTTTAACCTGGGTGGTTTTGCTGGTGATGAGTTTCTCTTCAGCGGTGATCTCATAAAGCGCGGCAGTGTGCTTACGCACGGTCATACCTTCCCCCCGCGCTTTCGGTGCCGACTGTTCCGGGGCACGAGTAACCCGGTATGTTTTGTCGTGCAGAGAGAACTCAAGAATTATTTCGGTTAATAAATCCGCTGGAGCAAGATCACAGCGCATTTGCATACCCTGGCGCTCATTACCGGTGGTTTCACCATAGAGGGCAAAACAAATCGCATCCAGAATCGAGGTTTTACCCGATCCGGTTGGGCCGTTGATCAAAAATAATGGGTTCTGGCCCAGTTTTTCAAACTCAATCACTTCGGTTTTAGCAAAAGGACCGAACGCCTGCATTGTCAGTTTAATTGGTTTCATGCCCGCTCCTTATTGCTGAGATAACTGTTTGATGATCGCGCTGATGGCCTGATCCTGTTGCTCGGACAACTCACTATCCTGCGCTTCGAGGAAAAAGTCCCGGAACATATCCATTTCACTGCGCGCCAGTTTGGCCTGAGCCATCTCCTGCTCAACACCAATCAGCATGCCGGGCTTTTCCAGATGCAGAACATTCGGATACACCGAGCGCAACTTTTCCATCGGATTTAAAATCGCATGCTTGTCCATCAGGCGGACCAATAGGTAATCTTCATTTTTGGGATCGGTTTTACCCTGCTCAATGATCTGCTCCAGTTCGCCTTCAACAATACGCATCTCATGCGGCGCAATCAGCTCGACGTTCTCAGCGCTGACAAACCCGTCAGCATCGAGCTCAACTAAGGTGAAGCCCTTCTTATGGTGCTGCTCACCGAAACTGTATTTCATCAGTGAACCAGAATAACGAATGTACTCGGTACCCTTTTGCTGTGGCTGATGCAGATGCCCCAGCGCCACGTAATCAAAGTCAACAAAATGCTCATGGCTGACCCGGTCTGATCCGCCAATGGAAAGCGGCCGCTCTGACTCAGACTCAATCGCACCATCAACAAAACAGTGGCTGATCAGCACATTTTTATCGGCAGGCTGACACTGCTGACGAATTTTTTCCACCAACAATTGATGCGCTTCGTCGTGGGTGGCAACCTTAGCCTGAAAGGCAAAACGCACCACTTCAGGATCGCTGTACGGCATGCCGTACAAAGCCACATTGCCAGCGGATTTGCTCTTGATCACTACCGGCTCAAGCATGTCCGCAAAATTACTGATAATGTGCAGGCCAGACAGTTTCATTTGCTCTGAGCCAAAGCCCAGTCGCTCGGCCCCATCATGGTTACCCGGAATCACAATCATCGGCGTGTTCAGCTCACCACAGATTTGATTGACCACCTGATTGAGCAACTCAATCGCGACAGTCGGCGGTACCGAGCGATCATAAATGTCTCCGGCAATGACTACCGCATCAACCGGATGATTGCGGATGTACTCCACCATCTGTTCAAGCACCGCTTTCTGATCATCTATCAATGAGACGTTATGAAACTGACGGCCAAGGTGCCAGTCTGAGGTGTGGATAAACTTCATTCGAATTCACTTTCTACCAGTAACAGGTGAGCGATAGCCTGACGCTATCTTGTTATGCCTACTAGGATATCGCGACTGCTGCCGCTTTTCATGTGGTTTGTGAGCAGGATACAGAGAGGTGCAGTTAGAATCCGCACTTGAGATCCAGTGCGGATACAATATGGCTATATTACCGCCAGATCGGGCTAAAAAAACTCAGGATAATAAACTAATCCCGGTTTACGCCAGATTGAAGAGATACTTATCCATCATGTTCACCATCTTACCGATTTCAGGTTTAGTGATGGTGTCATTCGCGCCAAGTGACAACGCTTTGGTACGGTTATCTTCACTCATCAGCGACGAAAACATAACGATCGGCAGTTTCTGATAGGCCTCGGTGTCACGCAACCTCTTCACCAGGTGCATGCCATCCATACGCGGCATTTCAACGTCGGTAACGACAGCGTCCAGCAGTTCTTTGACCGGTAGCTGCTCTTTTTTCGCCACCTCAATCAGGTTCATCAGTTTCTCATAGGCTTCCCCGCCATCTTTACACGTAATGACGTTATAACCGGCAGAGGCTAACGTATCCTGGATCAGCGAGCGAATAAAGGCGGAATCATCCACCACCATGACCGTTTTGGCATTACGTTTGCCTACCATCCGCTGATTAAGATCCACCGCTTTATCGACGGTAACATCGTATTTCTCCATACTCAGCTCAGGGTTGATGTCGGCAATGATTTTTTCAAAATCGAGGATCATGATCAGGTTACCGTCTTTACGCACCACCGCGACCACACAATCTTGTTCGCCCGCTTCAAGAAACTGACTCGGTGATTCGACATCATTCCATGAGATACGGTGAATACGGCTGATACTGTCGATAAGAAAACCGTTGGTCATCTTATTGAAATCCGTCACGATAACGAATTTGCGCTCTAAATCTTTCCGGGTCGGTACACCCAGCCAACCGGCCAGATCCACCAATGGGGTCAATATTTCCCGGGATGAGAACACCCCGACCATGTGGGGCTGTGCATTTGGATAGTCAGTGGTTTCCGGTACACGAATGACCTCACGCACTTTCGCGACGTTAATACCGTAGTAACAGGTCTTGGTGCTGCCATCCGGCTGGGTCTTTTCTAGGTGAAACTCGATAATCTCAAGTTCGTTGGTGCCGCTTTCGGTTAATATTGTGCTGGTTGCGTTACTCATAAACCACTATTCCAAACTGCACATCAATATCGGTTTGATGCTTACTCAAACTGTGTATCTTGTGAGCAAAAATGCCAAGTATCCTTTTTAGACCTTGCGGAACCATTTGTAAATAAAGAAAAAGTTGCCAACCGCACACTTCTGGCTTAAATCGTGAAATATCGTCTTATTTTTGAACAATCGTTTGGCTAAGCGAAACACGGCGGGTTTAGCCGCCGTATTATGGCCGGTTAATAACCGGTTTTACGCCGCTGCACTCTGAGGCTCATCGACCGTGTTAGGTTCATCTTTATCTTCGACAAAATGGACCATCATGCCCGCCAGCATCATAGAACACCCGCCCAGGACAATCGCCATCATGGTATTGCCCGAGAACACAGCACTGGTAAAGAAACCCAGGATCCCTGCTGCCAGAATTTGTGGCAACACAATAAAGAAGTTAAACACGCCCATGTAGAAACCCATCTTTCTTGACGGCAATGCCCCGGCCAAAATGGCATAAGGCATACACAAGATACTTGCCCAGGCCAGACCAATCCCGATCATATTGACCATCAACATGGTCGGATCTTTGACCAATGAGAATGTCACCAGGCTGACACCACCAATGATCAGGCTTAATGCATGGACAAATTTACGACTGGTGCGCGTTGCCAGCCACGGCAGGGCAAAGGCGGCCAGGGCAGAAATACCGTTATAAACTGCGAAGCATACCCCGACCCAGTCCGCACCCTGGTTATACAACGCCGAGCTGGTATCAGTAGTACCATAAATTTGCGAGGTCACCGCCGAAGTGGTGTAAATCCACATTGCGAACAAAGCAAACCAAGAAAAAAACTGCACCACCGCCAGTTGCATCATGGTCTTAGGCATCTGTCTCAGATCAGCCAAAAGTTCCGCCAGGCTGGCTTTGCCATTCTCCTCTACGGCCTGGTTTTCAAATGCCGCCATTTGCTTGGGTGAATATTCTGAGGTCTTAAATACCGTCCACAAGATGGTGGTAATGAATACTGCAGCGCCACACAAAAATGAGATTTTAACCGTTGGCGGCACTTCCCCGATCGGTGCAGTATTAGCAACGCCGAACACATTACTCAACAGGTATGGCATCGCAGACGCGACCACCGAGCCGACACCGATAAAAAAGGTCTGCACCGCAAAGCCCTGGGTGCGCTGATCAGAAGGCAGTTTATCGGCCACTAAAGCACGAAACGGCTCCATTGAGATGTTAATGGACGCATCGAGCATCCACAGCATACCGGCAGCTACCCACAGATAAGGGGAATACGGCATGATGACTAAAGCCAGTGATGACAGGATCGCGCCAAGTAAGAAGTAAGGACGGCGGCGGCCCAGCATGCACCAGGTACGGTCAGAAAAATAGCCGACAATCGGCTGGATCAGTAAGCCGGTCAGCGGCGCGGCAATCCATAGTATGGGGATCTGATCAATGCTCGCCCCCAAGGTTTCAAATATCCGACTCACGTTCGCGTTCTGTAAGCCAAAACCGAACTGGATCCCCATAAAGCCGAAGCTCATATTCCAGATTTGCCAAAATGACAGACGAGGTTTTTCCATGATTCTCCATCCCCTCAAATGATTATGCGTTGTAATTTAATTGGAACTGTAATTATTGTTTTTGCTTTGTTATGTATAGGGATACCAGAGTCAGAAAGTGATGCCGTATAACATGCCCTATCCTCCTATTTGGTGGCCGGGATGCTATTTCAAATGCACCCACACATACTGTGAGCAGTTTCACATGATTTATTTAGAGGCTAGAAATATTATCTGACTGCTTAATTTTTAAGTCTCTGGCGTACCAAAAACCATCAGCTTATCTATTGCTTCCTCATTCCCGGAGCGAGATAAGTCACTGTGTATGATGCTTTGGGCTTGAGGCTGAACTTAACAATGTTTAAGGTTTATAACTTTCGTTTATGTTAAATTTACATATCAATCTGCTGGCATATAGAAAACCGGCAGTGAGAATGCGTTACACATTGATTGATAAGAAGAGCCAAATAATGAGTTTAGACAACAACACAGAACAGCAACACGCCTGGCAAACTACGATGCCACACGACCAATTTGAGTTTATGAAAAAGGTACTTGCCTCGCCTTCACCAATTGGTTTTGAAGCCGCAATGAGCTACGGCGTGATCAAACCTGAATTTGAATCTTTTATGCCTGCCGGTTGGGGGATTCATCAGTTTAAAGGCAATGCAGGTTTGGTGTTCGATTCTCATCCGGGCCGCGATGATCTGGTTAGCGTGATGATCGTTGGCCACGCTGACAAAATCCGTATGCAGGTACGTAAAATTGATGACGACGGCAAAGTGTGGATTAACACCGATTCTTTCTTGCCAACCACTCTGATTGGTCATGAAGTCAAAGTATTTTGTCAGCACCCGGATGAAACGGGTAAGTATAAAGTCATCGAAGGCTGCACCGTTGAAGCGCTGGGTGCGATTCACTTCTCCACTCCGGCTCAGCGCACCGGTGAGCAAGGGATTAAACCAGAATCGATTTATCTGGAGCTGCACACCCATGGTGATGATCGCAAAGCGCAGGTGGAAGCGCTAGGGCTGCGTGCGGGTGATCCGATCATTCTGGACCGCCCAATTAAGCGTGGTGTATCCCAAGATACATTTTACGGTGCTTACCTGGATAATGGCCTGGGTTGTTTCTCTGTCACCGAGATCGCACGTTTAGTCGCCGATGAGGGTCTGGATAATGTTCGTGTCCTGTATGCCATTGCCACCCATGAAGAGATTGGCCGGTTTGGCTCTACACAGTTAGTCGGTGAACTGAAGCCAGACGTATTAATTGCAACTGACGTAAACCATGACTACGAAGCGGCACCGGGTATTGGCGACCGTAAAATGACCCCGCTGAAGATGGGTGACGGCTTTACCATCGGCCGTGGCTCTGTCGTTTCAGAGTTTTTAGTTCAGTCTTTAGAAAAGGTCTGCCGTGAACAAGACATTCCTTACCAGTTGGACTTCTCTGGCCGCGATATGGGCACAGATGGTATGGCTGCGGCATTGGCCGGCGTCGACAGCGCGGCAATCACCATTGGTTACCCAATTCGTAACATGCATACCGCATCAGAATCAGCACACACGAGTGACCTGCTTGGTTCTATCCACGCGCTTGCCGGATTACTGCGCCAGTTTAATGCGCTGAATGATGGTAAAGGCATTACCCATGACGATCTGAAAAACAGCCATATCCGCCTGGATCACATCTAACTCACGGTTCATTCCAATTAGAAAAACCAGAGGCGCATTATAGCGCCTCTTATACTTGCCACTTCCTTTAGCATTGTGACGATTTGTGTTTCGATGTCGGGTGTTTTTCATCCGGTACCGATTTATTCTGGTAGGAAGAGAGCAAAGCTTACTGGAAAAGACTGGCAAAAAACGGCGTCGTTTCCGAACCAGTGCCCCCCGAGATGATGAGCCCGGACTACGGCTACAACAAAAAAAGACGTGATAATTTTGTTGTTTATATACCCAAGCAACCTCAAGGTGCCCTTGGTGGGACTTCTAACCTCTTGATACTTAGTCTCTCACGTATTTACCGCCAACCGTCTAAACAGTAAAGGAGCACCACGATATAGCAACAATGCCGACAAAATCATCAGGCAACCACTGAGTTTATGCATCGGCATCTGCTCTGAGTACCAAATCACGCTCAGCACGACCGTCCATACCGGCTCCAGGATCATGATAATTGCCGCATTGGCTGCCGTACTGTGCTTCTGTCCCGCGGTTTGCATCACATAACGCAAGCTAGTCGCAACCAACATGCTCAGAGAAAACCACATCCAGGTCGTATCACTTACAGCTTCCGGCCAAGTTTCTGTCAACAGTGAAGCCAATAGCCCCATGCAACCAATCATAAACAGCTGCAAACAGGTTAACAGCAATGTCGGGATCCGGCGGGCATATTTACCGTTGAAGTTAAAATGCACAGCCAACATCAGCGCTGCCGCAAGAAACCAAACCTGGCTTGACGATGCCTCCCAATCTACACCGCCCCCGAGCGAGAGCATAAGCAACCCGGCTAGCGCAACCGGCAGCGCCAGCCAGAACAATCGATTGGGTGACTGCTTAAACAGCAACCAGGCAATGAGCGGCACAAACAGCATCGAAAGGCTCATGATAAAAGCCCCTTCGCCCAGAGTATCACTAACCGAGATGGCATAAATCCATAACAACAGCGCCGAACCCAGTAGTGTTCCAACGCCCATCGCTTTGTAAATATCTGTTGACTCTATCTGGCGGAAATGACGATAGCAAAATGGCAATAAACAGGCTGAGGCCAGCACAAATCGCAGGCCAATAAACCCAAATGGCGGTAAACCCTGAATCGCCTCTTTAGAAAAAATCCATCCAGCGGCAGCAAGAATTGTTGTGAACACCAATATGATATCGGCGCGTCGTTCCTGAGTCATGAAACCCCTGAGAATAACTTGGTATGATAATTAGCCACAACGTAACTGAATCACCAGCCAGTGACAAGCAAAAGCCAAAAAACCGATCACTACGCCCGGTTAAAGCGCCGCTTTCAGCCAGATCACCGCACGTGATTTTGCTGAGGCATAAGCCACACTCGGAGATCAGAGAATTCCCAAGCTCGTGAATAACTTGGTATAACCATCCTATTAAGACAAAAAAACAGCAAAAGGAAGTGCAACGTGCCAATCACATTTAACCAGCTTGAAGCCCAGGGCAAGGCAACCAGATTAGAGATCAACCAATGGACGCTTGAAACAGGCCAGTCCTGGGGAATATTCAGCGCCGCCGGTGATATCGGCGCTCTGCTGGGCGACCTGCTTTGCGCAGAAATCACGCCTGAACAGGGCAGCATCGAGATTACTGGCCAAAGCGTGGCACAAGTGTCCCTCACCGAACAACAGCGCCTGCTGGATGTCGAACTGGCGAAAGACGACACAGACTTTCTCGATCGCATCGATCATGGCACCAGCGTATACACCCTGGTGTTTGAGTGCTGTCACAACGCCCGACTGACCGAACAACTGCTTGACGATCTGGATCTCACCCAACTGAAAAGCAGTGGCTTTCGCATGCTGTCTACCGGGGAAACCCGGCGTGTGATGTTAGCCCGGGCACTGGCACAGCAGCCGGATTTGCTGGTACTCGACAATCCCTTTTCAGGTTTAGACATTCAGCATCGACAATCTCTGGCGGATTTTCTTGAACGCCTCGCCACGACTACACCGATGCTGATCACCTTTTCACGTGAGGAGGACATGCCAGAGTGGATTGAACACATCGCCTTGTTTGACCACGGCCGCCTCGACGCCACGATGAACCAGACGCAGTGGCAGCAACACCCAGTTATCGCGCAGATTAAGGCCCAGTCTCAACAGCAAAGCCAACAAATGATCGCCCTTATCCGTCGCCATCAGCACTCATCATCCCTGAATAACCCAATTTTTGAACTGAGTAACGGTGAGGTTGCATATCTGGAGAAAACCATCTTTTCAGGCTTAAACTGGCGAATTGAGAAGGACCAACACTGGCAGGTAAAAGGCCCCAATGGCTGCGGAAAAAGTACTTTGCTCGGGCTGATTTTTGGTGATCATCCTCAGTGTTACAGCAACGATATCAAAATATTTGGCCGCCAGCGTGGCTCAGGTGAGAGCATTTGGGAAATCAAACAGAATATTGGTATGGTCTCTTCCGCGATCCATCTTCAGTACCGGGTCAACTGCCGTGCACTTGAGGTGATCCTGTCTGGGTTTTATGACTCGATAGGCCTGTATCAACAACCTTCGCGCAAGGAAATTGACCTGGCGCGCGAATGGCTGGAGATTCTGCACATGAGTCAATACGCGAATACCCCTTTCAAGCAACTTGAGTATGGCCAGCAACGCCTGCTGCTCATCGCGCGGGCGATCGTCAAACAGCCTGCCTTGCTTATTTTGGATGAGCCGTATCAGGGACTGGATTATCTGGGCCGAAGGCTGGTAAAAAACACCCTGGAACTGATCGCGCGGGAAAATTTAAGCCAGTTACTGTATGTCTCCCATTATCAGGAAGACAGCCTGGACAGCATCCACCACTACCTCCAGTTCGTTTATGATGAAGCGGCCCAATGTTACCGTGGCGTGATCGACGAGTTCTGAACACATGCTGTAGCCACGCCAAATTTAGATTAACTTAGCCAGTTTGTAGTACCCAGTGACAGTGACGCTCACGCTCAGAGTTCACTGTCACGCCCCTCCGATTTATTATCTCAGCAAATTCTCAATATATAAGAATATGCATTGGCAATATCCTTATGTTTCTCGTCAAATAAGAATTATAGTTGTTGCATAACAAAGACTAGGTTACAACATCCACATGACGACAAATAAAAGCAATCCGAACCCAATAAACGAGAAGGCCCTGCAACTACTGATGCAGGTGGCCGTCAGCCCATTTCCGGTAACGGCCAAACAGCTGAGTGAACAGTTGGATATACCGTTAAGTAGCCTTTACCGCCACTTAAAACTGCTTCGGGAATGGGGCCTGATTGAAGAAAGCATTTATGACAAAGCGTATGTGATCGGGCCTGCTGCACTAATGCTGATGCGCAGCTACGATACCGCGCAGCATGGCCTGGATATGGTCGAGAACATTCTTGCCCGCTTAGTCCAGCAGACCGGTGAAATGGCGGCTTATATGGTGCCGTCCGGCTACCGGGCGCTGTGTGTCAGACAGAAAGAAAGTATGCAGGCGCTCCGATGCAGCTACGTCCAGGGTCAAAGTCAACCACTGCTTCGGGGGGCCTCATCCAAAGTGATGCTGGCATTTATGCCTCAGGCGCGTTGCGAAAAGATATTGCGCCACTTTGGTGAAGGACATCTTCTCAGCGATTGGCAAAGTGAGCTTGATGTCATCAGGAAAAATGGATACGCCATCAGTACATCAGAAATAGATCCTGGTGTATCTGGTATCAGCGCCCCGGTGATGAAAGGCACCAAACTGGTCGGCGCACTCTCGGTGATGGCCCCGGCGCACCGGGTAGAAAAAGATAAACAGCGTATCGTATTACATGTATTACAGGCAGCGCGTGCCCTGCCACCAGAGAGGTAAGAACCGTATGTTCAGCTTTTTCAAACGCTACCGATGCCATCCGGCCAAAAACAGTAGCCAACCTCGCTCTTTTACCTTTATGACCGTGAGTGAATACTGTCCGCCCATGACGCAGGCAAGTTTTGAATCTGCTGACTTCAGTTTGTCCTGTGCAGGCGACTGGCTAAACCAACGCCAAGGCAAGGCCGGAGCAACTCACTCTGATCATTTCAGCGGCACCGCTGTGCAAGTGACACCATTCCAGCGTGCGTTATCTGATTCACGTAACCAACATGCCATTCCGGTGGTGATTTCGAACTGCACCGAAACGATGCTGTCGATATTACCGGCCATCGCGGATACTGATGCTGAGGTCGGTATCATCCATATCGGACATCAGCTGCATTTAGATCAAACCCTTGAACCAAAGCTGGGTTCGGCGTTTCACTTTGCCTTGTGCCGCTACCCTAATGTACGCCTGTTTTTTGCCGGGGTGTGTATTGAAGAGAGTACGCTCGCCAGCCTGGACTATGCCGAAGACCAGGGATGCGACTGGATAACCGAACACGAGTACACTTTCCGTAACCGTCATTCTGTTAAGCAGCAGATCTCCCATTATCTGAGCCATTGTGATCAAGCGGTAATTAGCATTGATCTGCGGGCCCTTTTTACCAAAAGCGGTTTGGAAGAGAACCATGCACTCGACATTCGCATGGTACTGAGAACACTGCGTAATTGCCTGATGAGCGGCAAAGTCACAGCGATCAACCTCGTGGGGGACAAAGAGTACCTGATTTACTCCAAGCACACTAAATCCATTTTGGAAGAAATCCATCTTCAGGCCGAGCAGGTCACCCACGCCGCCTAACCTCGCCTGGTGTTAAAACGCCGTCTGTCAGCCACGGCGTTTTTCCTTAAATCACGCCTGTTCATTCATTTTGACACCAAATTACATAGTAATATCGACACATATCACCTGCCTACCTTGAATAGCAACCCACTATCCGGTCTAATAGGCCCGTCACCGGTTATTTCTTACTGTTATAAAAGAAAAACCGGTAGCAGTACGGCCATAAAATACAAGCAAACTCGCCGCACTATTGATTTTTTACTTCGCTGACTGCCATTGAGTTCCATCTGTTTTAGGACACTTAATGATGCGCAGAAAACACCTATTTTGGATGTTAGCTTTTTTACCGCTGATGTCTGCGGCAACCACTTATGATGTTGCTGATCTTCCCTCACTCAACCAGATATGCAGCAACGCCAGTTTTGTGGTTCAGGACAACGGGAAAACATACTCATGCCCTACCGAAATAATACTGCCTGCAGGTGATACGATCATTTCCAGCCTGGCGGAGCCAAACGTGATCTTGCAAGCACATGCCGGGATCACGCTGCAGGGAAACAATCGTGTTGGTTCAGCAACTAAGCGTATTTCACTTAACTCTCTGGCTATCAGGTTATCCATCGAGAACAGCACCGCTAAAGCGCGTGAATATCAGGATCACCATTCGGTCATCTATGGCGATCTGACTTCTTCCTATCCGATGTCGCTCAGCAATGTCCTTATAAACGGCGACATCAATCTGCTTGGTGCGACACTCACCACCAACGGTCAGTACAACAGCATCACCGGTAACATCACCACTCTTGGTAAAACCACACTCAACAACACCAATGTCTGCGGTAATATCAGCGCCGAAGGTGGCCGGTTTGAAATCAAAACCCAAAACCCCTTAACTGCTCACTTTGTCGTTGGTGATATTACTTCACTGCATTCTTTGGATATTCAGGATATTTCGGTGTTCGGTACTGCCACCTCTCAGGGCCAAACCGGGCGTCTCTCCGGAGAGTTTTACGCGCCAGAGATGGCTGTCAACACTTTTTATCCGCTGAAGATGCAATCAGAGTCCGTTGTCTGTGGTGATATCAAGACGCATGGCAACAAACCCGACAACATCAGTTTTTACTGCGGCTTAGACCAGAGCAGTTGTGATTATGCCAGCCAGCACTGCCCGGTGGCCAGTAGCGAAACACCAGTCTGCACCATGACGCCTCCGGGCAAAGAAGATGACCTTGCCCTGGTCTTGTCACCCGAAGACGACATGACCTTAATGTGCGGCGATAAACACCCGACGTTTAGCGCCACTACAACCAACCAGGGCAATCCGGTAAGCACTACAGTCAATGCAACCCTGTCACATCCATCACTATTCGAAATAGACATGCTAAGCGGCAAACAGCAAATCAGCCCGCTGCGTTTTATCTCTGGTGAAAACGGCGAATTAATACTCAGTATTCGGCCCCTAGACATCACCGCAATTTCATTAGAACAGCGTTACACCCTGACCTTGACCCTGGCGCGCGACAGCAGCAAAACCCAGACCGTCGAGTTCATGTTCACGCCCTATCAGTTTGAAGCCTATTCACCAAACTCAGGCGAAGCGATCAATGACATTGCGGTCATTGCCGGAAAAAGTGAACCCGTCCACGTCCGGCTGCTAGCCTGTGCTGACGAGCACCAGCCTGTCGTCGCCACCAGTTATTCAGGCCAACCCGATACTAACCACACCCTGTTGCAACCCCAGGATGGTCACGGCGGCGGGTTCTCCTATCTACCGAAATTCCGCAGTGGGGTTTCTCAAACGCCCCTGCTGACCCATGAAAGTGGCCGTTTTCAGGTTAAACTCTCCGACAGCTTTGACTGCAGCTCTTTCCTAGCATGCCCTGACTCTGGTGTCGCGCAAGTCTTCGGCTATTTCGGTGTCAGATCTCGGCCATGGACTCTGGCGATCTGTGAACACGAGACGCCGCTCAATAATGGTAGCTCGGAAAGTGGCGGTGGTTTTATTGCCGCTGGCGAGCTGTTCTCAGTGGCAGTTAAACCGATCGTCTGGCAATCAGAGGGAAACATAACCGGGCCAGTTGATATCCAGGCTTCTCACTGCCAGGCAAAGGTCACACGCAACTTCATGTTGAGTGATGCCCCGGCGGCCAGTGTTCACCTGACCAGCCGCCAGCATACCCCAAGCCAGAATGCAGCCATGCAAACCAAACTGTTGCAAAGCCATTTGTCTTTGCAACAAGTGAATACGGCCAGCCAGGGCAATGACTATCTTTTCGAACAGTTGTACTGGCGGGAAGTGGGCAGTCTAACACTGGAAGCTCAACTGGCCGGCCCTTATCTGGGCATGCCGGTCAATCAGGGCGAACGGGCCGTCGGCCGCTTTTACCCCAAATACTTCGAGGTGCGGGATCAAGAATGGCTCTACCCCTCCGGGCAGAACTTTGCTTACATGAATCAGCCATTTGAGCAGGTCAGTTATGAGGTGGCGGCGCTGAACGCCAATCAAGAGGATCTTGAAAACTATGCGTATTTTTCACCAAGCCTACACCAGCATTTTGACCTGGGAGAACTGGGTGACTACATGGATCGCTTTATTCCACCAACGGCGCAGCTGCAAGAGTGGAAACACGTTGATAAAGCTAGTATCGGCTCGTTTGTGATCAAAAACAGTACCGGCACAACAACCTGTGCCAACAGTGCCTGCTGGATAAAAGACGCTACCAGCGCAAACTACCCCGATGGCCCGTTTAACACTCCGGGGCCGTCACAGCCAAGCCAGATCGGCCTGATTTTTACCACTCCGGTTGATCCCGTCGCGTTCTTTGATGACAGCCAGCTGCTGGCTGAGCAGCCGGACATACGCTTTGGCCGCCTGCGGTTCTCAGATGTCGGCGGTGCGCAAGGCAAGCAAGTCCGCGTACCACTCAGCGTTGAAATCTGGCAGAACAACCGCTTCCGCACCAATGTTGATGACAACACCACTACCGCCGATGGCAGTTACTACATCCAGACGCCAATCTGGTCTGCCGCTTCAGCCAATAATGCTTACCTGAGTGGTCAAGCATCCCTGACAGCCGGTCACAGCCAAGAAATTACCGCGAAACAGATTGATGCCGCCAGAGAACAAATCCGCTTCTGGTTAGATTTGGGCCAAACGGCCAACAACCTGCCCTGGCTGAAATACAACTGGGATACCAGCACTGCGGAGGAAGACAATCCGCCTGCCGTGGTGACATTCGGCATTCATCGCGGTAACGATCGGATTATCTATCGTGGCGAGCCAAACTTAGTCGGAATGAACTGATAAAAAAAACCACCACGTGATGTGGTGGTTTTGCAATTTACTTGCTTACGCGACGTGCCTTAAGGCGTTTTACCATCGCCAGACGTCGCTCTGCCGCACCTTGGTCTGAAGCAGATTGGTTCGGGTTATTACGGCGCCCCTGACGATTCTTATACGCAGGCTTAGAATGCAGCTTATCAATATAAGCATCACGTGCTTTTGGCTCGTAACCTGCCAGTTCAATCCGGCGGATACGCTGCTGGATCAGGTTTTCAACCTGAACCACCGTCAGCTCTTCTTCACGGTTAACAAATGACACTGCGTGCCCTTGCTTACCGGCGCGGCCGGTACGGCCAATACGGTGCACGTAATCTTCAGCCAAAAACGGCATGTCGTAGTTGACTACGTGTGGTAAATCTTCAATATCCAGTCCGCGAGCCGCAACATCGGTGGCGACCATCACGCGTGCCTTGCCCGACTTAAACTCTTCCAAAGCCCGGCGTCGGGCACTTTGCGCTTTATCACCGTGACAAACTACCGCTTTGATCCCGTCCAGCTTGAGCTCACGCACCACTTCGTTGGCGGTTTCTTTGTAGTTGACAAACACCAGGACCTGTTGCCAGTTCTTACGCCCGACCAACTCAGAAAGCAGCTCGGTTTTGCGCTCCTGATCAACCGGATAAAGCACATGGGCTACGGTGTGTGCGGCGGTATTAGCGCGCTCAACTTCGATACGTTTCGGTTTACGCAAAATGTCATTTGCCAACAGGTTCAACTGGCTCGAGGTTGTCGCAGAGAACATCATGATCTGGGGATCGGTTTCCACTTCCATCATGATTTTGCGCACCGGCTGAATAAAACCCATGTCTAAGATTCGGTCTGCTTCATCGAACACCAAAAACTCTAATCTGGCGATAGAGGCATTTCCCTGCTCAATGTGCTCTTCAAGGCGGCCCGGGGTCGCAACCAGAATATCCACGCCATTTTCCAGTGCCGAAATTTGCGACGACATCTTACGCCCGCCAAATACCGCAGTTACCGTCAGATCGGTATACTTGGTATAAGCCTTAATGTTGTCAGCAATTTGCTCGACCAACTCACGTGTCGGAGCCAGAATCAGTGCACGCGCGGTTTTACGTGAAGCGCTGCGGCCAGAGTCTAAAAGCTGCTGGATCAACGGCAGAGAAAACGCCGCGGTTTTACCGGTACCGGTTTGCGCCGTTGCGAAAATATCATGACCTTTGCGAGCCATTGGAATCGCTTTTTGTTGAATCGGCGTTAACTTTTCATAACCACATTCTGCCAGTGCTTTTACCACTTCTGGCGCGAAACCTTGAGATGAAAATGACATTGAGCGTATTCCTTAAAGAGATCACATAAGTTGCATTAAAAATGTTAGCCGTGAACTATAACTGAAATGGAGTGATTTATCTCACTTTTTTATGCATAAACGGTGAAATACCCCGCCACAACCAACCGTTCTGGTTATCGTGCAAGCCCACATAACGTCAACAAGATCAGCTCCAACTGATCCCAGGGCATCAACTGAGAGTCAATCACTTCCAGACGGGACTCAAACCCTTCAAGGCTCATTTTATTCACTGAAACAACACCGTTTGCAACATTGAAGGCAAAACAGCCTTGATCGGTGTTCACCACCGCTTTTACCCGCTCTGCCGTTAAATCTGACAGCATAGAAAATAGTTGGTCGAAATTAAAAGTGAGTTCCGCTCCGAACAACCAGCCGCAGCTGTAGTACCCCTGCCCCTTATTCTCTTTACGAATAAACGCCTCGCCCGGCGGCAACTGGAACTGCGGTTCTTGCTGGGCGTGCTCATGATGGTGAGAGGCAATATGTGCCGAAGCGCCACCGTGGACACGCTCAATATCCAGCACCTCAACCGGCAGATCACCATCGTGGATCAGTTTACTGAAGACTTTAGCCGGAACCTGATCGGTAACCCATCCGTTAAACACATCAATATCATGGCTGCTACACAAGTCCACTTTGCTGCCAATCACCACATCGGCACTGTCGAGCTGATCAATGAAGTTTTGGTTTGACAGGTATTTGTCATCACTTAAATGACGCGGATCGACCAATGCAATAGTCGCCTTCAGGTCAACGTACGGTGCATACTGCTCAGAGGTGAGTGTGGCAATGACCTGCTTGGGATGACCAAGCCCGGTCGGCTCAATCAACAAACGATCAGGCTTTTGACGCAATAACGCGGTGATCCCCACCGACATCGGCACCCCGGCGGTACAGCACATGCAGCCTCCCGGCACTTCTTTGATCAGCGCGCCTTGATCAGTCATCAACGCGCCATCAATACCAATTTCACCGAATTCATTAACCAGAACCGCCCAGTTCTCATCTTCAGGCTTGTTCTTAAGCAGATTAAGGATAGTTGTGGTTTTACCCACGCCAAGAAATCCGGTCAGGATATTGGTAGGGACTCGATTAGGCATGCATTTCTCCGCCATTGGTGCTGAAATTTTCCTAAAGTATACGAAGTAACATGCCTGTACTCCAGTGGTTTCAATACCATGCAGGTATAAATACCACCGGTTGAATTACGGTTTTCTATCGCGAGTATTCAGGCCACGTTTGAGTGCCAGCGCTTTGCTATGCGGTGAGCCCTGATAAAAATCAAACACACTTGAGTTAGGGGCACCAGACAAGTGCAAGCAGGTATAAATGATACAGACAAAAAAAGCGATGATCGCAATCAGGATCGGGAGTAAGCCTAAGCTGTTTTCAAATTTGAGTGCTGCAATTGCCAACGCAAACACCATCGCAGAGGCAATAGCAATGTTTCTACTGTTCGAGTGTTTCATAACTATTCACCCTTCTGAACTAAAATACAACAATTCAGAGTCAAAGTATTGAATTTATAAAGAAAACACTATAATGCTAGCCCCTTTTCAGCGCACAGAGTTTGAACACGCCAGCAAATCAGAAAACCGCTGCAGCGAATTCAGGTAAGTTTCAACGGCACATCACAATTTAGCTCAACATACCTGACCCGCACTAATCATGACATCCTGCTCATGCTCAATCGTTGCTTGCGCAAGCAAGCGCAGGCCTTCGACTATCGTCTCTAACGCCATGGTTGGCTGGCTACCATTGGTATTCTGACCCGGCAACAACGGGATATGCACAAATCCGTGCCTGATGTTTGTTTCGCGCAGAAAATGCTGGATAGCATAGAACAGATGGTTACAGACAAACGTACCGGCGGTGTTCGACACCTGGCAAGGGATACCATGTTGTTGCAGTGTTTGGCTAATCGCTTTGATCGGCAGAGAGCTAAAATAGGCTGCCGGGCCTCCATCAATAACAGGTTCATCTACCGGTTGGTTACCCGCGTTATCAGCAATGCGGAAATCATCAAGATTAATCGCGACACGCTCCGGAGTGATCGCAGCGCGGCCCGCCGCCTGGCCCACAGTGATCACCACATCGGGCTTATACTGCTTTATCGCCCCTATCACTGTTTGCACCGACTCATAACGCACCACCGGAACACTGCATGTAACAATTTCACCACCATCTAACCGGGCTACAGAGAGTCGCTGTATCGCTTCGAGTGCCGGGTTAATAAGAGCACCGGCAAAGGGTTCAAAACCAGTGATCAGTATTTTTTTCATAACATTCTTGGATTCGGATACCATGGTTATATCTTATCGATCATTGGCTTAGAACAACACTCTTTCCCAAATAGAATTTTATTCCGACAAGCCTTGGTTTATCCCGGGTTCTTGGGTAGAGTACGCCCCTATGATGTAATCGCACTTCACGAGAAGAAATACGATGAATATTGAAAATGAAGTCATTGAGAGTTTAGAAGAGCTGGAATCTTTTCTGCTGATGGTAGAGAGCGGCGCACTTGGCTTAAACGGCGTTGCAGGGGTGGCCTTAGCGACCACCAATACGGACGGCCGCCCGTTTGTTGCAGTTCTGGGTGAGCAGCATCAGCTGCTGCTGGGCCGCTGGGTTTCGCAATATGTTTACGAGCATGGTAAAGAGATGGTACGAAACGGCCCTCAGCGTAAACACTAGCAAAATCAAATAAAAAGCTCGCAGATAAATGCGAGCTTTTTTATAACAGTTTGTGTTTATCGGCAAATCACAAGAAAGGCTTTGTCCCCTTCTACTCTGGATTAGACAATCGGGTTAACAGTCCCTCGCGCAATCTACACCACTGGAACTACGTTACTAACCAGTCTTGTTTCTTCAGCGAAGCCACATTAATTAGTACTGAACTCCAGCTGTCCCATCGAAGAAGTATTCAACGGAGCACGGAAAGATTTACCCATCAACTCATACACGTTATAACGAACGGTGTTCCAGTTTTCGCCAAAGTTATACTCAAAGACACTGTCACCCGTTTCCAGGCTTTGTGACAACGTCCATTCCGTGGCGTATCCTGTCATGCCCTGACCAAAGTCCATATATGGTGCATCAGCCGGTACACGATACGCGACGGTTGAAAGTTTCATCATACCATTTTGTGCACTGCTGGGTTCGTCGAGCCAGTTAAGGAAGTAGCTTGCATGGACAAAGCGGCTGCGTGATGCACTGTTACCGTTTGAACCAAAGGCAAGGTTTCGGTCAGCAACTTCCCACGATGGCTTGATTTCTTTTAGATTGTCGATGTGCTCTTGCATTGACGGATCGTTGGTCATAACAGCCGCTTCTTCACCGCGGTAGATCTTCAGACCATCCGGATCCATTTCAATCACCGCACGATCACCACTTTTATCCGTAATTGACCAGTGCAAAGTAATATCAACCGGCATCGCCTCAAGTTGCATCGCCGCATAATCCAGTGATGGTAATGCAGTGACAACCTCTTCAACTGATGCATAATTGGTCAGGATATATTCACCGAGTGTGAACTGAGAAATTTGCTCCGGGCTGGATACCGCTTCCATGGTCATGGGACGGTAAAACAGCGTGTTAACCTGTAGGCCTTCACTGTTTACGCCATCATGAACCAAATCCAGCTCACCATAGGCAAGGATCGCAACAACATCATATTTTACTGTGTATTGAGTGCCGACACCCGGGCCTTGGATATAACGTTTCTCACCTTTAACAATGCCACCCAGTTTTGGGTTAGTTGACTCCATCCAATCGTTAGTGCGGGTTGTGATAGTGCCGTGGCTTTCGGTGTTCCATGCAATAGAGGTACAGGCATGCGCCGCGCCAGCAGTCATTCCGGCCATCATAATGCTAAGGGCAAGGGCTTTTAATTTCATCGTATTTCCTGATTCGTTGTTATTGGATATGTGACGTATCTTAGTCACCCAGAACATTCCAACCAACTCAGGACATGAGGACCAAACCCTCACATAGCATCATATAGCCTCATATTGAGGAGAGTACTGCTTAATTAACTCGATAATGTATGAAGCAACTGGCCCCATTGAGGTTGACGTCTGCCAAAGCACAACCGGAAACCGCAGCGCCGTACCAAGCTCTTTGAGGGGAATTTCTTCCAGCTGTTTGCACTCCAGCGCCGGTTCAACGCTATGCGATGGCAAAATGGCCCAGCCCTCTCCCGCTTTTAATAGCTGAAGCAGCAAATGCAAACTATCAAATTTCTGGATGTAATTTGAGGTACAGACCGAGCGTGAGATCCCAGAATGATAATAGTCATTCAGCACTAACTGAGGTAACTGCTGCAATGCCGCCAGACCTGCGGGTTTTTCTTTTTGCATAAAAGCGGGACTAGCGCAAAGAGAAAAAGGCAAACTCAACAAATAGGTGAAATCTATCGAACTGACGGCATCGCCATTGGGACACACCACCAGCGCCAGATCAGCCTGGTTGTCTTGCAACGCGGCTAATATCTCTGCATTACCACCTTTCAGCCAATGAACCCTGACCTGACTGTAGCGCTTGCGCAGCTGCTCCATTATTGTGACGATGAGTTGTGCTGGGATCTGCTCGGAGTAATAAACGATCAACTCAGTTTCAATGCCTTTCTCCTGATACAGACATAGCTGTTCAAACGCGCTGCTTGCGGCAGATAACGCCTTAGCTTGCTGGTACAAGGATTTGCCTTCAGAGGTCAAGATCGGGTACCGGCCACTGCGGTCAAACAAGGGCATGTTTATCTCAATCTCCAGGTTGGTGATCACCTGGCCAAGAGTGGTGCGATGTTTGCCCAGTTGTTTGGCGGCCGCACTGAAGGAACCCGAATCGGCAACCGCAACAAACGCCTGAATCTGCTCGTAACTAATTCTCATACCATTAGGATAATCGTGTGATGTGAGGAGATGATAAACAGGCTACTCGTTACTGTCCAGCTGAGTAAACCGCAGAACTAACATCAATACTCAGCTTCCTGTCAAAACCCGGACCACCTTCTGCGATATTGCCGTCAAACAGACTAAAGTTGGATTATATTTATTAAAGTGGTGGCTTATTCCTGCATTGGAGTGATTTATGAGATCGTCAGCATCCCGCGTTATTCGTGCAAGCTTTCTCCACTTTTTAACGGATCCCAGCAAAATCGATCCCGTATCGGCATGTTATGAGTATTTTGACGATGGCTTGCTGATTATCGAAAACGGCCTGTTCACAACCCTCAAAACGTATACTGACGATGCCGCTAAGGAGTACCAACACATTGATGACTTGCGCGGAAAACTGATCATGCCGGGCTTTATAGATAGCCACATTCATTACCCGCAAACCCAAATGATCGCGGCCTACGGCGAACAACTGCTGGAATGGCTTGAGACCTATACCTTCCCGACTGAGCAACAATTCAAAGACAAACAACACGCCGAAACCATCGCGACCTTCTTCATCAACGAACTGCTCAAAAATGGCACCACCAGCGCAATGGTGTTTTGTACTGTGCATCCGGAATCCGTCGATGCGTTATTTGCACAAGCCGCAGAAAAGAACATGCGTCTTATCGCCGGTAAAGTGATGATGGACAGAAATGCCCCGGAATACTTGCTTGATAGCGCCGACTCCAGCTATAGCGATACCAAGGAGCTCATTGACAAGTGGCACAACCAGGGCAGGCTGCACTATGCCATTACCCCGCGTTTTGCGCCCACGTCTACCCCCGAGCAGTTAGCCATGGCAGGTAAATTAAAAGCAGAATACCCTGATGTTTATGTCCATACTCACCTGTCAGAACACAAAAATGAAGTCGAATGGGTGCAATCGCTGTTTCCCGAGCGGAAAAACTACTTCGATGTTTATCATCATTATGGTCTTACTGGCGACAGATCGATCTTTGCCCATGCCATCCATCTGACCGAACACGAATGGCAGGTGATCACCCAGACTAACTCGGTGATTGCATTTTGCCCGACGTCGAATCTCTTCCTTGGCAGCGGCCTGTTTGATGTTGAAAAGTCCCAACAGCACAATATCCGGGTGGGATTAGGTACCGACGTTGGTGCAGGCACCAGTTTTTCCCTGCTGCAAACCTTGAATGAAGCCTATAAAGTTGCTCAGTTACAAGGCGAAAAACTGTCGGCCTTTCAAGGCCTCTATCTGGCAACCCTTGGGGGGGCCGCCGCACTGAGCATTGACGACAAAGTGGGTAACTTTGCCCCGGGTAAGGAGGCCGATTTTGTTGTCTTGAACTGGTTAGCGACCGATCTGCAAAAACTGCATGCCCAATACTCCACCAGTCTTGAAGATCGACTGTTTGCCCTGATGATCCTCGGAGACGATCGCAATATCGATTCTACCTACGTTGCCGGTCAGCTTGTCTATACCAACAAAGCGGCAAAATCCTAATGGATTGCCTCTCATAAAGCAGCACCATCATTCGATATCACACATAATGGTGCTGTTGAGTGGGTGACTTCTCGCTTCATTCTGGCTCCCCAGGCCGCACATACCTCTGGCATCAACTGATAATTTTATCCCGTCCGCTGCTTTTCGCCTGATAGAGTTTCTTATCACTTTCGTTGATCAATGTCTTATCAGAGACTGCGGAAACACTGGTTAGGTGGGAAACACCGAAACTCATCGTAATGTGGTAGCTGCCAAATACAGGATTTGGGGCGAAAGAATGACGTATTTTCTCCAGCCTCGCCAGAACCTGGGCCTGCTCAGCTCCAACAAACACCAACGCAAACTCTTCGCCACCATAGCGAGCGACAATATCTTCTGCACGAACATGGCTTTTAAGATTATCAGCCACAAAAGCAAGTGCGCGATCGCCAAGGTTGTGGCCATAATTATTATTCACACGTTTAAAGTGATCGATATCGCACAAGACAAATGTGACTGATTTATGATGCCTCTGCGCGCACTCTAACGCCTGCCTAAACACCTGATTGAATCCACGTCGATTGTAGAGCCCGGTGAGTTCATCGGTGTGGCTCTGCTCTAACAGCCCCTCATTTTCTTCTTGTAGATCAGACGTCCTCTGGGCGACTTTTTGCTCAAGATTATGCATAACATCAGACAAATCATCCGCCATACTCTGTAGCCCACTAGCAAGGGAGTTAACTTCAGAAATACGGCTAATTGGCTGAGGCAGGTTTTGAATGCTTTCCAGCTTGCTGTTATTCGCTGCTACATTCAGTTGCTGTATTGGTAAGCCGATATAGCGGGCAACCAATGAGCCAACCAAGGCAATACCAATGAACAGTACCAGGGTGATCCATGCCATCGAATAGGTATACTCATCTAACAGTTCAATGTGGTGCGCTTCCGGAATAATCACACCGATAATCCAGGTTTTGTCATAGCCAAAAGTAATTGGGCGTATCTGGTAAAGGTAGGATTCCCCATCTACTTCAATACTATGCGCACCGGGAACAAAACTCTGACCGACCTTGCCAAATACCCGGTTAGCGTGAGTGGCTAAAGTAAGACGCGTGGTCGTTCCATCCGTGATTTGATACAGCTCGTCTGGCTGAGAGGTGGCAATCAGCGCCCCGTCCTCCTCTGCAATAAAGGCGTAGACATTCTCAACCAAATCAATGGAGGCTAAATATTCATCCAGTTCAATTAAAGCGAGGCTGGTAGCCGTTACTCCTAACAGCTTACCCTGCTGGCTGTAAATCGGCGTAGAAAGTCCAATCCCCAGGGTTGGGTAGCCAAAGTATGGGTGGATCGGGCTCCAAACCACATCCTGAGCTTTTACTGCGTCGAGAAAAAACGGCCGGACTCTTGGATCGTAGCTAAAGCTTGGATCTAACTGAATTTTATTGCCAATAAAATGCACAGGATCGAACTCAAACCCTTACATAGTGAAAGCGTTATTGACATAGTTCGCGGCAATACTGTGCTGAACTCGGCCGATCGGATCCCTTGATGAAGCGACATAACGCCCGTCCGCCGTCGCGACGGAAATAAACGTCATCTGGGGATAAGGCACCGCCTGCTCATAGAATCGCCCTCCTACAGGGGCAAGATCATCAAGCAGTTCTGGACGATAAGAAAAAGCATCACGGTTTATCTCCACGATAGAGCTCAGTGGAGCCATAAAATTCAATACGCGATCATATATCCGGCTTTCAACTTCCTGGATGTATTGCACACCAACACTCTTGGCTGCATTTGCAATGGTCGACGTCGAGAGCAGGTACACGGTCATGCCGGAAATGAATACCAAAACCACAAAAGGGATGATAATCAGCCAACGCAATGAATATGTTTTCACTTATTAATCGTCCTTAATTCCGTCTAATCTAAAACAATATGCAAATTATCATCATTTTGTTTAGAACATGTTGTCAGAACTCAAGTTTCATTCCCGCAAGTTGTCACAGCGCGCGCAATTATAACCAGCACTAATCGCCCTGTTTTACAAGCAATAGCTACTTATGCCAGAGATCTAATACATACAATGCTCGACAACAGCTTTTCACATCCCCCCATCTGCCAGTTCACATTAATAACCCCAACATAGCGCCTCATCCGCCCAATATACTGTTCAAAAAAAACACGCAAACCGTACTATCAAACTAGTTCACGAGATCAGCGTCACGATTTAAGCAACTGGTCACACACTGTCATCTCAAGTTTAGGTATAACTGCATCACTGTACTCATTAACTAGGATGTAACTAATGAAAAACTCTTTCGACCACGCAATGCCCAACAACGACGGATACTTTGGTGAGTATGGGGGCAGCTTTGTTCCGGCCGAGCTCGAACAAATCATGCGTGAAATCAACGCTGCTTATGAGGAATGCTGTAAAGATCCGGAGTTTCAAACCGAGCTGGCACGCCTGTATAAACACTTTGTTGGACGTCCTAGCCCTATTTTCCATGCTGAGAATCTGTCAAAAAAATACGGGGTAGATATTTACCTTAAACGAGAAGATCTTAACCACACCGGCGCTCACAAAATTAACCACTGCCTGGGTGAAGCCATTCTGGCCAAAAAAATGGGCAAGAAGAAACTGATCGCGGAAACCGGCGCGGGTCAACACGGCGTCGCCTTAGCCACCGCTGCGGCTTTGGTTGGATTAGAGTGTGACATCTACATGGGTGAAGTCGATATTGCCAAAGAACACCCGAATGTAGTGCGGATGCGGATACTTGGTGCCAACGTTATTCCTGCTACCCATGGGCGTAAAACGCTCAAGGAGGCCGTAGACGCTGCTTTCGAAGCCTACCTCAAAGATCCGATTACCCAGCTTTACGCCATCGGTTCTGTGGTCGGGCCGCATCCATTCCCGAAAATGGTTCGCGATTTCCAATCTATCATCGGCAATGAAGCCAGAGTCCAGTTCCAGGAAATGACCGGGAAATTACCGGACAACCTCGTTGCATGTGTTGGCGGCGGCTCAAATGCGATGGGACTGTTCAGCGCATTCCTGGAAGACAAAGACGTGGCCATTCATGGTGTTGAGCCGGGCGGGCGTTCTCTGCAACAGGTCGGCGAACATGCCGCGACTCTGACTCTCGGCGAACCGGGCATCATGCACGGATTTAAGTCCTACATGTTAAAAGATGAACAAGGCGAGCCACAAGAAGTGTACTCAGTCGCCAGCGGGCTGGACTACCCGTCAGTCGGGCCGCAGCACAGCTACCTGAAGGACATCGGCCGGGTAAATTACGGTACGATCACGGATGATGAAGCGATAGACGCTTTCTTTGAGTTGTCACGGGAAGAAGGCATTATCCCTGCGATTGAATCGTCCCATGCGGTTGCTTACGCGATCAAACTTGCCAAACAAGGCCAAACCGGTTCCGTTCTCATCAACCTTTCGGGCCGGGGTGATAAAGATATCGATTTTGTGGTAGAAAATTACGGTGCTAAATACGGTATTGAGTCTCTGCTTTAGACCCGCTACCTGATCAATACTGGTTTTTCCAACCCATCATCTTGTAGAAAAAGGGTTAATAACACCAGACTACACAGGGGACCAACCCGGTCCCCTTCTGCATCCGATAAACTTGCCAGCGGTTACTGTGCTGCCAACCGGGTAATAAACAAGCCAGACTCAATCATCTTCAGGCCCTTCCGCTTTAGGCAGGTGATCCGGCAATTCTACAACCTCTGGGCTGCGGCGGCGGCGGGTTTTAGCCGGAATCATTGCCCGCATGGACTCCATCCTGCCGAAACAAAGCAACTTATCTTCAGCCTCCAGCAACCTTTCTTTACGTGGGTTAGGAATAACTTTACTACCCCGGTACAAGGTCAGAACATTAATGTCTTTCTCACTTAACTGGGTTTCGTCGATAGTTTTGCCCACAAAATTAGAGCCTTCAGGAATATAAATTTCTCCGACTCCATAACCTCTACTGACAGTAAGACGCTGGCGGACATCAATCTCGGGGAAATCCACCTGAGCCGCAATATACTCGATAATCGCACCCGCAACATCAAGCCCGGTGCAAGTCTCAATCCCCTCTAAGCCTGGTGATGAATTGACCTCCATGACCTGTGGCCCGGTGTTACTCTCAAGCATATCGACACCCGCCACCTGCAGCCCCATTATCTGAGCAGCCCGGACTGCGGTTTCCTTGTACTCATCCGTTAACTCAACCGCTTCGGCAATTCCCCCACGGTGGACGTTACTTCTGAACTCCTGCCCCTGAGCCACCCGCCGCATGGCCGCTACGACCCGATCACCAACCACTATCGCACGGATATCTTTCCCCTTACTTTCGGCAACAAACTTTTGAATCAAAACGTTCTGCTTCTGACTCTGCAGCAGCTCAATGATCGATTCAGCAGTTTTCACTGACTCAGCTAAAAGCACCCCAATACCCTGGGTGCCTTCGATCAGTTTGATGATGACCGGAGCTCCGCCAACCCGCTCAATCGCAGGCAAGACATCTTTTTTGTCCCTGACAAAAGCCGTGCGAGGGATGCCAATATGATGGCGGCTCATCAACTGAAGGCTACGCAATTTATCCCGGGAGTTGCTGATTCCGTGAGCCGTATTGGCGCAAAAGACATCCATCTCCTGAAACTGGCGCACCACCGCTGTACCGTAATAGGTAATCGAAGCGCCAATTCTCGGCAGTACCGCGTCATAGTGACTCAGTACTTTCTGTCTGAAATGAAGATCCGGTACACCACGTTGTAAATCAATAGCAAACTTCAAAGTATTAAGAACTTTTACGTTATGCCCACGCTGAATCGCCGCCTCTTTTAATCGTTGCGTACTGTAGCAGTTGGGTCCACAAGACAAAATGGCTAGTTTCATGTTATCTCTTCCTTAATAAATATCGCCAAAGTGTGTCAACGCTCAGCACGATTGATTCACAGGCGCGGTACGGATTGTTTAAGAAGATGAGACATCTTCTGAGACTAAAAACTCCTGGCTGGGATCCACCAGAATATGCGCTTGCATCGCTTCACGGCCCAACAACATTAAATTTTTCATCGTCGAACGATCTGTCAAGGTGAGTTTGATTGGCCACTCCCGCCCGCCCAGGCGAATATTGGTTTTAATCACAAATCGTTTCTCTTTATCCGCAGTGGAGCTTTTAACCACCTTTCTTCCTTTTAATAACAGCGTTTTGTTAACGACCCGGTCTACATTGTGGACATCGGGATGGATATCAAAATTAACCCAGCGCTTACCATCTTTGGTGAACTCTTCGATGTTATCGACATGCAGTGACGACGTCGTAGCACCAGTATCCACCCGCATCTGCACGCCAGATAGCTCAAGGTCCGGTAAGTCACAACACTCAAGCGCACCCACAAAAAACTTATTCTGTTGTTCTGTCATATGGTTACGAACTCTAAAAAGAACATACATTTAATAGTAGTACAAATTTTGTAAACCGTTGAATTTGTAGCTCTATTTAAAAGAATTACTTATTTAACCAAACAAGGTACATTTCCGTAGTTACGCTCGATGGGATTGAGCATCAGCTCCCGAACGAAGAGCAGAACACCGCCAAAGTCGATAAATTCAATGCCTGTCGGCTCTCCCTTTACATGTGTAAAGGAAGAGCTGATCACAGAACCAGCTTTTAGTTCCCTTCTATTCTTATGCCGAGTTCAGGTTAAATAGTATATCACCTCTGCCCGCTTCAATATGAAGACCGCCAACGTTGGCGGTCTTTTACTTTGTTCTCAAATCCAATAATAAACTCACGCTATAAGTCTAGAGTTTGTAGCCAATAGTGTTGATGTTCACTCTGTCGACATAACCAGATGGTTTGTTCGCAGCTATATGGGCACCCGATAACAGGGATCACCTGCAAACCATGTTCTCGCGCCACATAGTCGGGTAAATAAGCGAGCAGCGATTGATGCTTCACTAGGGTTATGAGCGTCGAAATAGTATCCACTCTGGCGGTGATACGTCGACTAAATGCCTCATCATGCCAGCCATCCAAACTACGATGTGTCGCCATCGCGCCGTATATCGGTTTAGAGGGTACAACAAAGGGAAACGTAAGCAAGGTCTCTATGGGAGTTGCTGATATCACTTTCTCTCCATTCCTACAAAGTGGATGGTGCGGGTTTGTGACCGTGACAAATTTAACTTGGCATAGTTCGGTTGCGGTGATCTGGCGCTCAGTCGGCGGATATCCTGTTAGACTCGACACCAGTGCCACATCTACCTCATGTTTTAGCAGCATCGATAAATCTTGTGACGTTTTAGTCTCCAAAGTCACATCATGATTGCGCTGCGTTAACCTACTCAAAAGCTCAGGAACAAAATAACCTAATACCGCCTCCGAGCCACTCACACGCATATGCGGCCTTCGAGGCTTACCCAACTCACGTTCAATTTTGTCGTTGATTGCGAGCATTTCTAGTGCACGCAGAAACAACATCTCTCCGGCCTCCGTTAGAGACCAATGGGCTCCTTGACGCGCGAACAGTTGTTGCTGGTAATGATCTTCTATTCGCTTGATCTGCTTAGACACGGTGCCAGGCTGAAGCCCCAACAATTTTGCCGCTTCTCTCAAACTGGGCGCTTTCGCCACCTCAACAAAAATCGCTAAATCATTTAGCTTCAAAATAGCCTCTGTCTCACTCTTACCCGTTTCCATTTTGGAAACGAATGATGAATTAATGTTTCTTAATTTTATCACGACTTACATTTAAAATAAGCGTCTATCACTTAGAGAAAGGAATGACATGCGACGCTTTAGCCCCCTAAACTGGCAATCACACACCTTAGATAACAGAATTGTCGTCCCACCAATGGCCTCACAAACCGCAACAACAGAAGGTTTTGCTACTCAAGAAACCATTGAGCACTATCGTAATCTTTCTCGTTCAGGCGCTGGCTTAGTGATGGTGGAGTACAGCTTCGTTAATACATCTGGAAAAAGTGAGCCCAACCAACTAGGTGCACACCTCGATGACTGCATTCATGGAATGGCAGCGATCGCCAATGCTATCCATGAGTCCGGCGCGAAAGCGGGATTCCAACTGACGCATTGTGGTGGTAAAGCCCAACTTGATGTTTGCCCTAACCTAATGGGACCATCCGGTATTAAGGTCCCCGCGTACGATAGGACTCTCCCTGAGCCTCAAGCAATGACTTCAGAAGATATGGAGCAATGGCATAGCGACTTCGTTGAGGCGGCAATTAGAGTTGAAAAAGCGGGCTTTAACTTTGTGGAAGTACACTGCGCTCATGGATACGGTTTGAATCAAGTACTCTCACCCATCACTAACCAGAGAGACGACCAATATGGTGGGTCACTTGAAAACCGAGCCAAACTTATTGTCGATATCGTCAAGTCCATTCGCCTTAAAACATCACTGGGTATTATGGTTCGCATACCAGGTCAAGACCTATACCCTGAAGGATTAACTCAAACGGATATGGCTACGGTCTGCGAAATGTTTATTGAAGCAGGAGTATCTATTATTGATGTATCATCCGGCATTGGTGGCTGGAACAGACCAAAAGATCGCAGAGGTGAAGGCTACTTAGTATCAGAATCCACGTACCTCAAAAGAGCTAAACTCGGAGTGCCAATTATTGGCGTAGGGGGCATTGAAAGTGCCCATTATATTGAGCAGGCTTTGCAAGAGGAACGCCTAGATCTTGCTGCAATCGGTCGCGCGATTCTTCGTGATCCTGTTCAATTTTCCGAAA
This sequence comes from Vibrio sp. CAU 1672, assembly GCF_029223195.1. Taxonomy (GTDB): domain Bacteria; phylum Pseudomonadota; class Gammaproteobacteria; order Enterobacterales; family Vibrionaceae; genus Vibrio. The sequence goes on from NZ_JARHUF010000005.1 coordinate 166,743, forward strand.
ACATTATGACAAACCAAGACTGCGTTAACATTGCCTAATCGTAAGGTTTCCTAGATGGAAGCCTTTTTATTAGCACTCTTGCTATTGATGTCTTTGCTGAGTTTGAGCTAAATATACGCAAAGAACGTCCAATGGAAGGAATTGCAGCAGCAAAGCTTGCAGGGAAGTATAAAGGGCGTAAGCCCATTTTAAAAGAGACCCAAGCGACCATACTAAGGGCTCCATGCCTAACATACCTCAATAGCTGCTATTGCTAGGCAAACCGGTGTCTCTAGGAACACCGTTTACAACACTCTCAGGAATGCATGAGCTATCTCGTTATTGGCCAAAAGTTTGTTACAGCAACTGAACTACCAAGTATTTCTCTGCAGTTCGCAAAAAATGGCTAGTATTGGCGTACGCTACTACTAAAAAATTCTTATGAGTTGGAAAGCAACTGGTAAGGATTGCTTACTTGTTGCCAGCTCAAAATGGGGCAGAAGTAAATCAGTCGCCTTCGTAGGCGCCCCTGCACGATCGAGTTAAGTCCTATCCTCTGAAATGTCAGATCGAGTTTGAGTCACTACAGCAAGATATGTGAACACCAAGCGACTTTGAACAAGATAGCGCGCAACCTCACTGGTCACATGTGCTGGCAGCCATACTGGTGCCACTCTTGGTAGTAGTACCCTCCATCACTATAGAGAGTACACTAACCACGGAGCAATCAGAACAGTAAAAATTCGTACAGTTTTTTCTCTAGTTCCAGCACCCTGGCATCATCAAGCGACAGCTTTTCTGAAATCACCGGGTTATCCAGTATTGTTAGCACTTTTCCGGGTGCAGAAGACATGATAACAATCCGGTGTCCCAGCAGCACGGCTTCTCGCGTATCATGAGTAACATATATCGCCGTGGTTTTCTGCTCTTCCCAAATATCACGGATCAGGTGAATCAGTGTCTGCCTGGTCTTAATATCCTGCCCTTGCAAAGGCTCATCGAGCAATAGCAAACGGCAATCCCGCGAGAACGCTCTCGCCAGAGACAGACGAAATTTCATGCCGCCTGAAAGCTCTTCCGGATAAGATCTAGCTTTATCTGACAAGCCGGTTTTTTCCAGCCAGTCTGCAACCTGGCTAAGGCGCTCTTCCTTATCAGGGAATGTCTTTTTCAGGTTGATTTCCAGATTTTTGCCAACCGTATACCAGGGTAATAAGCGCGGTTCCTGAAAGACAAAACTCATCGATTTTTCATAAGGATTGGTAACCTTTCCGGTAGAAAAACCAGCCAAACCGGCAATGCACCTGAGCAGACTGGTCTTCCCGCAACCCGAAGGCCCAAGAATCACGGTGATCTCCCCATCCGGGATTTCCAGATCAATCTCCCCGAATATCGGCTGATCACCAATGGAATAACTCACCCTGTCAAGAATAATGCCGGACACAGAACCTCCCGGAAAAACGCAGCAGGCGATCAACGCCTCCGCTGGTAATGACGGCCAACAATGTCCAGGCCATAACTTCCGCTGTCGCCAGATTCATCTGGGCATATTGCATTTGGGTTCCTATTGCATAAAGGGGCTGACCTAATATTTCAGCGGCGATGACCACCTTCCATGTCAGCCCGGCATTTGCAATAACGGCACTGTACAGGAATGGGATACATGACGGCAGGTAAATATGCCGGATAATGTCACTTTTGCTCCAGTTATAGAACCGGGCGGCTTCAAGCAGTTTCGGGTCGGTTTCGCGGATGCCCTGCTGAATATTCTGCTCAAAAATAGGAAAGGCCATGAGGAAAGCCACAAACACCGGCACTCGGTCCGATTCGAGCCACATGACAGCCAGAAGAATAACGGCAAGAACGGGAACCGCCCTTACAACAATAATATAAGGCTGGAAAAATGCCCGGCACTCACGGCTGATCCCGCTAAAAACGCCGATAACCAGCCCGGCAGTCATGGAAAGAAGAAAAGCAGCCACGGCCCGCCACAGTGTGGCTAGCCAATGGTGCAAAAAATCCGGGCTCTTCATCAGAGAAGCAAAGACTGCAATGACTTCTTCGGGTGGAGGAAGAATAAGCGGAGAAGAGAGCACTGCCGCTCCGGATTTCCAGAGCAGCAGGATAAATAAAATGCTGATAAAAGTGATCAGGCTAGTATTCGAGGTAAAACTGGTCATCTGGGAGCTTTCCGCCTATTGATTCGGGATCAAGTTTAAAAAGAGCGCCATAAAATAGCTCTAATTCCTTTTTTATCTCCGCAGGTTTACTGAAGTTCAGGTTACAGCGTGGAATGGCTTTCAATGCTATCGCTGCAGGCATGATTCCCTGACGTTCAATCGCAGAGGCCGCTTTTTCCGGGTTATTCAATACCCATTCAATAGACTGTTCATAGGCTGAAAAAACAGCATCAAGGGCTTCTTTATCCGTTATATTTGGCGAAACCACCGCCAGGGAGATGGGATAATTGCGCCCTGTACCGCTTAGCTCCCCCCACTCTTTCTGCATATCTGCAAAAATCCGCGCTTGTGGGTTTTTAGTTAATACCATGGTAACCAGTGGCTCAGGAAGGATCGCATTATCAACCTTACCAGCTGCCATCATCTGGGCTAACTGCTGATGAGAATAGGTGAAACGGAGAGTAACATCCTTACCTTCCTCAAGACCCCGGCCGTTCAAAACGTATTGAGTGAGATAATCAGGTGTCGAACCTTTGGCAATGCTATTAATCGTTTTCCCCCGAAAGGATTCCCAGGTGATATTCTCTTTGCTGGTAGTAAGGGCATAGATCACACCATCTCCGACACTGGCTCCGATAGCGTATCCCCTGGCCCCCATCTTGTTATATAGCTTTGCGGCAAGGTTGACGGGCATGGCGGCAATATCAACCTGTCCTGAAGATATACGGGCCACCATGTCCTGAGGGGTTGCCACCAGTTCATAGGAAAGAGTGATACGATTTCCAAGTGATTCGACCTGATCAATCATCCGGATCATCCCAAATGCTGTCGGCCCTTTCAACGCAGCCATTCTGATATGAACAGGCTTGAGCAAATTATGCGTCTTAATATCAGACGCATGTACCTCCTCACCTTGCGCAGCTAAGCTAACTATCGCCCCTAACATTACAATTATTGAAAATATGATCTTTTTCATGCGATTGCTCTTCCGTAGCCACATCATGAAATTCAGTTTACCCCTCTATATTTCAGCCTTTTGCTCATAAATAATGTGACGACTGACCACTTTTTAAGCACAGGCTGACCCATAATTTCTATATGGGTATCAGGGCGGGCAGGATTATGGCAATACGGCTGATGCGTCTCGAGAGCCCTTGGGTATAAGAAACGGAGATTTCTGATGACGGAAAATGTGACTGGTTGTAACTGTTGCAAGGAGCTGAGCGATCAGGAGATGCTTGACCAACTGGATGAGCTTATTGCAGATTACCTGGATAAACCTGGTGGATTGATCCCCGCCCTGCAGGTTGCGCAAAATCGGTTTGGTTATCTTTCTGAGCGTGTTCTGAAGCAGATCAGCTCCCGGTTCAACAAACCCTACAGCGAGGTTGCCGGCGTTGTCGGCTTCTATTCCTTCTTCTCTACCGTGCCGCGAGGGCAGTATGTGGTCCGGGTATGTCTGGGGACCGCCTGTTATGTGCGGGGTGGAAAAGAGGTCCTGTCAGCACTGAAAAAGGAACTGGGTATCGATGTGGGAGAAACCACCGAAGACCGGCAGTTTTCTCTGGATGTTGGCCGCTGTTTCGGTGCCTGTGGTCTCGCCCCGGTAATTATGATTAATGATGATGTTCATCAACGAATTAAACCAGCCAGATTGGGTGAGCTGTTAAAAGCCTATACTGATGGTTCGGTTGAAAAGCCCTGTACAACGGACGAAATGGAGGATGCCAAATGAACCTGCCAGTAAAGCGCATCTCATCATTTGAAGCACTTCGCCGACTTCCGCAACAGCTCGGCCGGGCCGAGGGTATCAGCCAGATATTGGTTTGTGCCGGTGGCGGCTGTCTGGCTTCCGGGTCAGACAAGGTAGTTGCCGCCCTCCGGGAGCAGATAGCCACACAGCAACTTAATGACCGGGCGAACGTGATTGCAGTGGGTTGTATGGGGCTGTGTGTGGAAGGCCCGGTCATGCTGATGCTCGATGATATGACTTTTTACCAGCAGGTTAAGCCGGAAGATGCTGCAGAAATCGTCAACCAGCACCTGCTGGGCGGCCAGGTGATTGAACGTCTGGTTGCCCGTGACAGCCGTGGCAGCAAGGCTAATCCTTCTATTTCCGATATCGATTTCTTCAGCAGGCAGACCAAGATTGTGTTGCGACATTGTGGCCACATCAACCCGGAAAGCATTACCGAAGCACTAAATGTGGGTGTCTATCAGGCGCTTGGCAAGGTGCTCGATAGCATGACTGCCGATGATGTTATTGAGCAGATGAAGATCTCCGGTCTGCGCGGCCGAGGTGGTGCCGGATTTCCGACCTGGATGAAATGGGATGCCACCCGCAACAGTCCGGCGGATCAGCGTTACATGCTGTGTAACGCCGACGAAGGGGATCCGGGGGCCTATATGGATCGCAGCGTACTGGAAGGCGACCCGCATAGTCTGATTGAGGGAGTGATCATCGGAGCCTATGCCATTGGCGCCTCACAGGGCTATGTTTATGTGCGGGCGGAATATCCTCTGGCTGTATACCGGTTACAAAAAGCGCTCGATGAAGCCAGACAATATGGCCTGCTGGGTGACAATATTCTCGGTTCCGGTTTTTCCTTCAACCTTGAGATCCGGATGGGTTCCGGTGCGTTTGTTTGTGGCGAAGAAACTGCGCTGATGGCTTCCATTGAGGGGCACCGGGGCGAGCCGCGTCCGCGTCCGCCATTCCCGGCGCAGAAAGGGCTGTGGGATAAACCCTCCTGCCTGAACAACGTCGAAACCTTTGCCAGTGTACCCGAAATCATCAACCGCGGAGCAGACTGGTACGCCGCCTTCGGTACCGACAAGAGCAAGGGAACTAAAGTGTTTGCCCTCGCCGGGGCGGTACGCAATACCGGGCTGGTTGAGGTGCCGATCGGCACCAGCCTGGGCGAGCTGATCTATGACATCGGCGGTGGGATAGTCAACAACAAGTCGTTCAAGGCTGCACAACTGGGGGGGCCCTCTGGCGGATGTGTGCCAAAACAGCACCTCAATGTCCCGCTAGACTATGAGTCACTTAGTGAACTGGGTGCCATCATGGGTTCAGGCGGGCTGATTGTGATGGATGATGATGCCTGTATGGTTGATGTCGCCCGCTTCTTTCTGGAGTTTATTCAGGAGGAGTCCTGTGGTAAGTGTGTCCCCTGCCGGGTCGGCACCAAGCGGATGCTGGAGATCCTGACCCGGATCTGCGAAGGCCGAGGCCGGATGGAGGACATCGACCAGTTGCTGGAGCTGGGTGAGCTGATCCGGGAAACCTCGCTGTGCGGACTCGGGCAGACTGCGCCCAACCCTGTGTTATCGACCATCCGCCATTTCCGCGAAGAATATGTTGAGCATATCAGGGACCGCCACTGCCGCGCCGGCGTCTGCCCGTCACTGGTGCGTGCTCCCTGTCAGACCGCCTGCCCTGCCGGAGTCGATGTCCCGGGCTTTGTCTCGCTGGTGGCTGAGCAGCGCTACGATGAAGCACTGCAGTTGCATCGCAGCCGCAACCCGTTTGCCAGTGTGTGCGCCCGGGTCTGCTTCCATACCTGTGAAGAGAAGTGCCGCCGAGCCTCGTTGGATCAGCCAGTATCTATCCGCGGCATAAAACGATTCATGGTCGATCAGGAGCAGGAACCACAACTACCCGAGATCCGGCATAACGACGAAAATGCACGCCGCAATATCGCCATCGTTGGGGGTGGCCCTGCTGGCATCTCCTGCGCCTTCTTCCTTGCCCGACTGGGTTATAAACCGGTTATCTATGAGAAAGAGCCGCGTCCCGGCGGGATGCTGGAGCAGGCCATTCCCGCCTACCGGCTGCCCAGAGAAACCCTCGCCCGTGAGATCCGCATGATTGAAAACATGGGCGTCACCATAAAAACCGGCTTGGCTCTGGGGCGGGACTTCACCATCAAGCAACTGAAAGATGAGGGCGCAGAAGCGGTATTTATCGGCATTGGAGCGCCACAGGGTGTAACTGTAGAGCTTGCTGGCAGCGAGGCTGAGTTTGTCGTTGATGGGATAGCATTCCTGCGTGAATACAACATTCGCGGTTCAGTCCCGGTTGGCCGGAACGTTGCGGTTATCGGTGGGGGCAATGCCGCCATTGATGCTGCTCGCACCGCGATTCGGCTGGGTGCGGAGACGGTCACCGTGCTCTATCGTCGTACCCGCGAGGAGATGCCAGCCTACACCGAGGAGATCGATGAAGCGATCCAGGAAGGGGTCAGGATTAAAACCCTGACGGCGCCACAAGAGATTAAGAGCGATTCGGCAGGCCGGGTGGCCGCGGTGAAATGCCGACATATGCATCTGGGTGAGTTTGACAGATCCGGTCGCAGGCACCCTGAAGCGGATGAAAATGAATGTTTCAGCGTCGATGCCGACCAGGTGATCCTGGCGGTGGGACAGACTCTGGATACCAGTGTGTTTGGTACAGAGCCGTTACTCAGCAGCAATGGCTGGGTGAAAGCCGATCCTGTCACCGGCCAGACCGCAATGGAGGGCGTGTTTGCCGGTGGCGATTCTGTGACCGGACCGATGTCGGTGGTCAGGGCGATTGCCGATGGTGAGCGGGCTGCCGTGGGCATCGACTGCTTCCTGAGCGGTAAGAAGCATGCCTTCTGGCGGGCAGAGCATGAAAATACCACCGACTATGATCCCGATGCCGATCCCGTTCCCTATCCAAGGGAGGCAATACAGATGATCCCGGTAGAAAAACGCAAAAATAACTTTGATGAGGTGGAGCTGGCGTGGAACGAGGCCGAAGCGATCCGCCAGGCGAAACGTTGCCTGCGCTGTGATTATGGCAAATGCCCGATTCACGGGGAGGAGGATTCTGATGCATAAGGTTACCATCAATGGCAAGGAGGTTGTCGCAGGGGAAGGCACGACCATTCTGGAGGCGGCGAAGCAGGCCGCCATCCATATTCCTACGCTCTGCTTTCTGGAGAAGCTTGCTCCCACCGGGGCCTGTCGGGTCTGCCTGGTTGAAATAGAGGGGGCGCGAACCCTGATGGCTGCCTGCTCTACACCGGTTGCAGACGGAATGCAGGTGATGACCCATAGCCCTAAAGTGCGTGACGCCCGCAGGAAAGTGGTTGAACTGATCCTTTCCGAGCATCAGGGCAACTGCCAGATCTGTGACCGTAATGAAGATTGTGAGCTGCAGCAACTGGCCGCAGAGCTGGGACTGAAAGCGATTCGCTATCAGGGCGAAAAGGCCACCTCACACATCGACGACAGTACGCCAGCACTGCTGCGCGATACGGGCAAATGCATTAAATGCCGCCGCTGTGTCACCGTCTGCTCCCAGGTGCAGGGCGTGGGGGCACTCTATCCGCAGGGGCGCGGCTTCGATACCGTTATCGGACCAGCATTTACCCAGGAGCTGAATGATGTGGCATGCGTCCAGTGTGGTCAGTGTGCCGCGGTTTGCCCGGTTGGTGCCATCTCAGAGCGCAACCATGTAGAGGATGTCTGGAAAGTACTTGAAGATCCGCAGCAAACCGTGGTGGTGCAGACCGCTCCGGCCATTCGCGCGGCACTTGGTGAGTGCTTCGGCTGTAAGCCCGGTACCCTGGTGACAGGCAAGATGACCAGCGCACTGCGCCAGTTGGGGTTTGACCGGGTGTTCGACACCAACTTTACTGCAGACCTCACCATTATTGAGGAGGGAACAGAACTGCTGATGCGGCTGAAGAAAGCGCTGCTGGATAAGGAAAAGGTTCCACTGCCAATGTTCACCAGCTGTTGCCCTGCGTGGATCAATTTTGCCGAATATTACTATTCTGACATGCTGCCCAACCTCTCCAGCTGTAAGTCGCCACAGCAGATGTTTGGTGCGGTTGCCAAAACCTACTATGCCCGCAAGCTGGGGATCCGGCCGGAACAGATGACTGTTGTCTCCATCATGCCCTGTACAGCGAAAAAATTTGAGTGTCAGCGGCAGGAAATGACAGATAGCAGCGTGCAGGATGTGGACTATGTTCTGACAACCCGCGAATTAGCGCAGATGATCAAAGAAGCAGGTATCGACTTCATGGCACTACAGGAGAGCGAGATGGATGCACCGCTGGGGCTGAGCTCCGGAGCTGCAGATATCTTTGCCAATACCGGTGGGGTCATGGAGGCAGCATTGCGTACCGCCTACGAGATAGTTACCGGACGGGAGCTACCGATGGAGAACCTGCACGTTACTCCGGTGACCGGACTGGAAGGAATAAAGGAGGCATCGATTGTGATTGAACAGCCGGTGGCAGACTGGTCATTCCTGGACGGCGTGGAAGTCCGCGTGGCGGTATCGCACGGGCTGGCCAATGCCCGCAACCTGATTGAACGTATTACATCAGGCGAGAAGAGTTACCATTTTATCGAGGTAATGGCTTGTCCGGGTGGCTGCATCGGCGGTGGCGGGCAACCGCGCCTGACCAATGATGCGGTACGCATGAAACGGATTAACGCAATTTATGCTGAAGACGAAGGCAAGCTGTTGCGTAAGTCCCATGAGAATAAAGCGGTTCAGCAGTTGTACGCCGAGTTCCTCGGAAAGCCGCTTGGCGAGAAATCTCACCATCTGTTGCATACAAAATACAAGGGTAAACCTCCAGTCTGAGTTAAGCGGGAACATCGAAGCCAAACTGAAGACCGCTGGCCGTAATGGCCAGCCGCGGGCTGCTGAACAACACCCTGTCAGACACGTGGCTAAATTAGCCATTGTCACATAACTTCAGGTATGGGAAAGTCGCTTCACCCAGTGTCTGGTTTTGATGGTGCAGATCAGAGCGTCATCGCCTTTCTTTTTCTATCGTTTTCGATGATACTCTTGCAGATTATTGTCTAGTAGGAAAACTTCATGCCTCAAGCAAACTCCGTGGTCGTGCTCGACTTTGAAACCACCGGCCTCTCTCCTAATCAGGGCGACCGCGCAATTGAAATCGGTGCGGTTAAGTTAGTCGATGGTGAAGTTGTCGATAGTTTTCAGCAACTAATGAATCCTGGCTTCAGAGTGAGCTCATTCATTGAAAATTACACCGGCATCACCAATAACATGTTACGTACAGCACCAGGCTGCGATGAGGTAATGGCATCCTTTAGTGAGTTCATTGCCGATGAGAACCTTATCGCTCACAACGCTTCGTTCGATAAACGATTTCTGGATGCAGAGCTTGAGAGAATCAACTGTGGTTATTCAGGAGAGTTCGCTTGCTCGTTATTGGTGGCGAGACGACTGATTCAAGATGCGCCGTCACATAAACTTGGTGAGCTTGTCCGCCACAGAAACATCGACAACGACGGTGTTTTTCACCGAGCATTAGCCGATGCACAAATGACAGCCAAACTTTGGCTTCAAATGGTAGACGACTTAGAGCAATCAGGAATTGCCAAGCCAAGCTTTAAGTTTATGCAAACCGTTAGTAAAACAGCCAAAGGGAAAGTGGACCTGCTACTCGCTAAAAATCGCGCTTAACTCACTCTTACTCAAACGCTTCTTCATCAAACATTAAAAAACTTTTGAGTTCAGGCTCTGCGACGTTTAAGTGAGTATCCAAATATCAGCGACATAGTTCGTTACCACAATGTATGTCGCTATATTTCTGTTTCACAGCAAAGACTAACCAGTTCAAAAGCATTTGGGGACATTACCTTCTTAGAGTTTCAACTTAATTTAGAAAAAAGCGAATTAATTTAGGTATGGAATATTATTATGCGTGGCCAAATTTGCTATTCCACTACACTGCGCTTGACCTCTAGCGTGAGCTTTTCGGTAAGTCCCCGTTGATAGCTGCTAGCAACATTGATCAAACAAAGCTCTTGAACCAACTTGCTACACCATATCCGCTTATGGCGTTAAACATTATTGGTTATTAATCCAGGAGACTTCATTTCCTGTAAAAGCATCTGATTATCCTGAGAGTTGAACAACGCTTTAAGATCATCTTTTTTCTCGTGGAACGAAATAGCTACAGGATTTGAATCACCGCGAATCGTATCCTTAACTTTGGAATTGCACCAATCCCTAAAGTACTCGATGCTTCGACTATAGCGCTTTGTGTTTTCTCTCATAAGGTGATCAGATAACTTGAACTTACCATATCTATCGCAGAACTGGCTTTCGATATAGATAGCCTTTGGCAAAAGATCTAATACTAAAATAATGAAATCCAACATTTGCTCAAGATGCCGCTCAGTTAACTGGTCTGCGAAAGATATCAAGTTATCAACCAAAGAGAGTACTTCATTTCTTTTTACTGCAAGCTGTGAAATAAGATTCGTTGCAATATCTCTGGTTTCTGAGACAAGAGATTTGTCCAGAAGGATAACTCGTGCTGACTCCACTGAACCAAAGTACTCAGAGAGCTTTTCCATATAAAATATTGCATTCTGAGAAGATATGTCAGATGAAATGACGTCGATTGTCTTTTGAAGCTTATCGATCTTTCTTGATAGATAGATAGTTTGAACAACAATAGCACCGACGATAACAGTAGTAGATAATCCAATAGCAGCTAACTGACTAGTATGCGCTGACTGAATAAGCTTACTAAGCTCATTCAGCTTTTCAGGATCAAAGCTCATTTGCTTAAGCGGCATGTGCTGAGCAATTCCCGATTTTTCGGCTAGTTCTGTCCAGTATGCAACACCATCACGAATAGTAATTGAGCCATCCTGATATCCTTTCAAAACCTCTGGATAAACCTTATCCCAATCAAAAGTAAAAACAGTATCCATTAGAAAACAGGTTCCTCCTCTTTTAGCATTTGTTGCCTCATAGCGGCTACTTGCACAACGGCTGGCAATGTTACTCTAAATGCAGGGCCACTTATTGCGGGTACAGTCAGAAGGACAGTGAAAGCAATACCCACAGGGCCAGCAAACACACCAATAGTTCTAGCTAAACCAGCATTGGTTACGATCGACAGCCCCCTACCAAGTAATGCTTTTGCCACTGCATTAGCAACGATCATTGCGACCTGGTAAGACATAAATCCTCCCATTCGAATCGCGGTAATAATCGCAGTAAGCGCAGCACTACTGGTCAAGGAAGGATCGATTTTAAGCTCCCTTCTAACCTTCTCTCTTTGAGATTCAGACATGTTTTCCCATGAATCTTTAAATAACTTTGCTAACAGCGCTTGCTCGATATTTACCACATCAGCATTGTAGTTGGTTTTGATACTTAGCTTTTTACAGACATCGACTAGTATTTCTCTGTATTCAACACCAGATCGCCTGAAAAAATTTACTATGGTATCTCCACCATAGTGCTGTAGTTCACCTGCAATTAGTTCCCAGATTTTTTGATAGTCCCCATTTGCAGATTTAAACTTGCTGTTACCTGTAAGTGACTGTGTATACCGCGCTTTTCCATCCTTATCGGTTGTCAGGTAATTTACCAGAACCCCTAACATATTGTTGTCAGCGTAACGAAGAAACTCTAAGTTTTTATCTTGTTTATAAGTATTGCTCATACCGAACGTTGCTCTATTATTCTTCTTTTGTTTACCATTGGATTTGATATAAAAAGCAAGTTGATTAGTAATTAATCGACACAATCCATTAGCGTGACGGATGCTGGTCTCTTACCATGAATCGCCTTAACGCCCGCATGTAAAACACCGAATTTTACGCAGTCAAGATTGCTTCTTCTCTAGAATCTAATGCGTTATTCCTACCCAACAAAACATTAATGACAGCCAAGAACCGTGTATAAACGTGTTGCTTAGTGACAGTCGCGTTCTCCTAACTATGGGAAGTACCCTGTACCCGCACTAGGCCTCTGACATGAAATCCAAACGAACAAGCATAAACGATATGAATACATATGCAAAATCTTGATATCCAAACTAGCTTAAATCTTTGTTCTAGTGCAAGCCCAAGGCTCAAGCATTGATATCAGTAACCACAATAGTCATGTGAACGCTCACATTATTCTAAGGTAGGGGAAACACACATCAACGGGATGTGAATAAGCTTTGGGTTTAACTAATAAAGGCACAAAAAAGAGTCAGAACAGATTGGACTGACACCTTTATAGTCATCAATGTATTTTTAGCGCAGGCAAACCTTTAAAAGACCATCATATCGATTACAGGTCGACCATTGCTGCGAAAAATCACATTCGCTTTAAAGGTTTAACCACACTGTCCAGCCCTTCAATCTTTAATGCCAGGCAGAGCTTTAACAAATCGCCCAGTTCGCCGGAAGGCCAGCCCTTTTTATCGAACCAAAGTAAATATTCTTCCGGCAGATCGATCAAAACACGTCCCGCGTACTTGCCAAATGGCATTTGTATACGCGCTAATTTGAGTAAATTTTCTTTTTCTAACATGGTTTTTTGATTTGCAAAATTGCGCTGCGCCTAGCCTATCACCGCACCTTGGTTTAAGCCAGCATCAGGGGAAGCAAAACGCTCGCCCTTTATGCTATGGTAACCAGCAAAGAATCAACCACAACTAGTTAATGTCTCATGAAATCACCATGCCGCGCTGCGTGTAAAAACAATGCTGGGATCTGCTCTGGGTGCCACCGCACCATGGAAGAGATCGCCGAATGGAAGGATATAACCGATCATCAGCGTGATGAGATCGTCAAGCAAATCAGCGGGCATGTATCGACGCATCTGTGTGAAGAATGCGACAAGCCAATGCACTGCGATATCAGCGCGGGCAAATCTCGCTGCTGGTGTTTTGAGCTCGAACCACGTGACCTGTCCGGCTCAGGCAACGATAAGCGTTGTTTGTGTCGTAAATGTTTAGAACAAAAGCCCATAGCATAAAGCAATGAAATTAGTGGGCTTTATCTTTTTTTAAGCGGGTACTTAAAATAGTAAAGCCCCTACTCGATGGCAGGGGCTTACCAATGCCGGCAACCTGTCGAACACATTGCCTTAGCACTATGTTGTCATGAGGTACACTCCGTGTGTGCCCCACTCCATCCACAACGGTTTATTTTCTGAAAACGGTATTACCATCTTTGATGGTTTCAAGCACAGGAATGTCTTTAATCGTCATCGGATCGACTTCGATTGGGTTCTGAGCCAAAACCACTAAGTCAGCGCGTTTGCCCACTTCGATAGTCCCCTTGCTCTCTTCTTCAAAGATTTGGTACGCCGCGTTGATCGTCAGCGCTTCCAGTGCCTGGTATGGGCTGATTTTGTGCGCCTCACCCAGAGTTTCACCAGTACGTGTGGTGCGGTTTACTGCTGCCCACATGTTAGTCATCATATCCGGGAACAGAACCGGCGCGTCCATGTGGATGGTGAACGGCAGGTTGTACTCATTGGCCCAGCCTAACGGCGAGATGTTAGAAGCACGCCATGGTCCAAGCACAGACTTTTTATGGTAATCCCCCCAGAAGTAAGTATGTGCCGGGAAGAAGGAAGCCAGCATGTTGGCATCGACCATACGTTGCACCTGATCAAGACGTACTGTCTGACCATGAATGATCGTGGTACGGTGGTCACGCTCACCATATTTCTCGTTGGCTTTTTCTACCGCCTTGATCAGAAGATCGGCCGCAGCATCACCATTAGCATGGCTGATCAACGGCGCATTATGTTTGAAAGCAAGATCAACATAATGGTTCATCTCATCTTGTTGTAGCGTTGGGTAACCGTGGTAATGATAGCTATGGCTGTGAGGCACTTCCCAGTATGGCGTTGACAGGTAAGCCGTTTTACCCTGTGGCGAACCGTCACCGGTGATTTTCATCCCGGCAAACTTAAACCCATTGTAGTATTCACCGATTGGCGGCATTTCATCCAGAATATCTTCAAAATCAAGCCATTTGGTGTAGGCGAGAACGTCGATGTCTAACATATTGTTGTCAGCCAGCACTTTCATCGCGCGTATAGTATGGCCCATCGCCAGGCCTTCTTGCGCGGTGGTCACACCATAGCCGGTAAACATATCCTGAACTTTTTTGTAGTTCACCGGCAGCTCTTCAGGCGAGACACTTAAATAAGGGAACATAGCGTAGGTTGCTGACTCTTCGAGTAAACCGGTTAGCTCCCCGTTTTCATCTTTGCGGATCACACCGCCTGGAGGATTTTCTGACGCTTTGGTATAACCGATTTTTTCCAACCCTTTCGAGTTACACACTGCTAAGTGACCGGAAATATGGGTCATACAGGCGCTAAAGTCTTTGGTGACTTCGTCCAGCTCCCAGCGGGTTGGATGGCGTTTTTCCGCCAGTTCTGCATTATCGTAACCAAAAGAGAAATGCAATGTATCTTTATCCAAACCCGGCTGAGCAAAATAAGTACGTAACTCATTCTGCAAATCTGCAATTGAATCACCATTTCCCATCGGAGACGGGTACACAAAAGGAGAATTGATCACCGGCAAGTACTGAGAAAAGTGACCATGGCTGTCAATAAAGCCCGGCGTCATGGTTTTCCCAGCCAGATCGCGTACCTCTGTACGTCTGCCTTTCTCTTTCATCACCTCTTTGTTACTGCCCACGGCAATGATGTTGCCATCTTTGACCGCCACCGCCTGAACTCGGTGCTCCTCGCCGGTCATAGTGACAATGTCACCATTAATAAAAATTAAGTCGGCATTAGCCCAGGCAGCACCAGAGGCCATGGCTAAAGCGAGAGATAGGGCAGATTTACGTAATTTCATGTTGTTATCCTCATGACCAAAAATCATTTTGCCGATATCATACGAGGAACAGACCAAACAAAAAAAACACAAATGTATGGACATACCATTCATGCGTTAGAGGCACGATTATGCACACCCTTGAACAGCTAAGCAGCTTTGTCGCGGTATATGACACCGGTTCATACAGTAACGCGGCTAAAATGCTTGGAAAATCACGGGCCACGGTTCGCGAACAAGTCGTCAGCTATGAAGACAGTCTCGGCTTCGATCTTTTTGTCATAGAAGGCAAAAAACTGATTGCCACTGAAAAAGCCCAGGCGCTGTACCACCGGGCACGGCTACTGATTCGCCTGAATGATGAGTTGATCTCCTACAGCCATGCGTTTTTTGACCAGGACTTGATAAACTTAACTGTTTACCATGACACCTCTGTCCCGTCCGATATGCTGGTTTATCTGGAGGATTATCTGCGGCAACGTTTTGCGCACATATCGGTTAACTGGCTGCACCGCAACCGAGACGAAGCGCTGCAAGGCTTGATGGACAAAGAAGCTCAACTGGCATTGCTGCAAAACCGTTCGTCGATCTATCCGGAAAAAGAACTGGAGTTCATCACGCTCGGAAATTTACCAATATCCGTTTATGTGGGCGCTCATTCTCCGCTGTTGGCACAACAACGTGTCCCCAGGCGAGAAATTCAATTACATACCCAATATGTGTTTGAAAACGAAGCCAGAGCCAATAGTTTCTTTGCTAAAGCTTCGCCAAAAACCCATCACGTGAGCAATCCTGACATGCTGTGTAACCTGATTGCCCGGGACGGATGGGGGCTGATACCGGATGCGATTGCTGCCCCCTTTGTAAAACTGGGTCTGCTTAAAAAATTAGAAGTGGATACATTGACCAACTCGCCTCACATCGGCTTGTCGCTTTTCTATCGGCATGGTAATGAAGAGCAGCCCGCTGTCAGTTACCTAATCGACTGTTGTCGGACGTTTGCGAAGACATACTTAAGTTGATGGTTGACTCGGATCCATGCAACCTTAACAAATGCAGCAATGTAAGCCGTAAGCGTTGTCCGGTAGTGAGCCAATAGCCCAGGCGCTGCACTACCGGAATAACGGCCGGACTATCTGGGCCTCATTGTTTTTTCATCAATGCTGGCGTATCAAAGTCAATACCCTGCCAGCCGGTCAGGATAAAATTGCGAATGTTCTGGTGATCGGTGTTGTCTGGGTGTTGCAATACATCTTCCCGGTAAAAGCGGCCAAAGCAGGCCAGCGTCGCTTCCTGGCTGAGTTGATTTAGCTGTCCAAACGCAAATATCTTGCATGAACCGTTGTTTTCTCCCGCTTTGTTTTCAACTTTACCATTGGTAAACGCGCTGGGCGTAAACTCATAATTCTCATCAATCACCGCCATCACCGTTTCAAACTCGATATCCATAGGATTGGTGTTGAGTGCACTGAGTAGTTGTTGCAGTTCCATTTGGTTTTCTCTCCTTTAGTATTAGTGGCCACACGCTGAATGGCGAATCAGTATTATATCAAGCCTGTCTTTAAATCTTGAGCATTCGTATACTCAGACCTACAAGCATGCATAAAAACGCAGTTAGTCCGCATACCAGACATTGTTATTAACAAATAAGGGAATATCATGAACTGCCTACTGCAAGCAATAGATACGTCGATTTTAGCCTGTCGCCTCAAGCAGAAAATACTTTATCACCGTGAGTCATGAAGTCTCCGGTACCGCTTTAGTATTTCGCATCAGACTTTCAGCACTTGCGGCTACAACAAAAATGCCCAAACAGAAATTTGGGCATTTTTCGATCAAGTCATGTTATGCATTATTTGCCAACGCATCACATTTCGCTGCACAGATAAAATCATTGTGGTGTAAACCTTTGATGGAATGGCTCCACCAGGTTACAGTGACGCTGCCCCACTCCAACAAAATGGAAGGGTGGTGGAACTCTTCTTCCGCCAACTCTGCAATCTGATTACTGAATGCCCAAGCCAACTTGAAATTTTTAAACTTGTACACTTTTTCTAGCTGCGGAATACCTTCTCGCTCAATAATTTGCCAGTCAGACAATTGTAACAACAGGGCTTGCTGCTCTTCTTTCGACAGAGCGACAGCATCTAAACTACAGGCTTGGCATTTTTGTTCATTCAACATGAGCAGGTTCCTTAGGTTCAAAAAGTGGGGGTAATAATCCGGCCGCAATGGCTTGGTTAGCCTGTCCGATCAGGTTCATCTGGCTGATTTGAAATAGCTGTGACAGATCTTCTATCACATAGTATTTGGGTTGCATGATATCTATCCGATACGGCGTTCTGAGAACGGTTTGCAAGTCAAACTCGTCCCGGATCGGGCTATCACTCTCTAATGCATAAATGGTTTCACCCGGTGAAGAAAGGATCCCACCACCATAAATTTTGGTTGTGTCCCCCTCTTTGACCAACCCGAACTCAACCGTAAACCAATACAGCCGAGCCAAAAACGCACGTTGCTTCGGGGTTGCAGCTTGCCCCAACTGACCATAGTGTTCAGTGAAGGCGGCAAAATCAGGATTCGTGAGCATCGCACAGTGACCAAAAATTTCATGGAAAAAGTCCGGCTCCTGCAGGTAATCAAACTCCTCACGTGAGCGCAGAAATGTCGCCACCGGAAAGCACTTGCTGCCAAGCAGATTGAAAAACCGATCAAAATCAATCAGGGCCGGGACCGGTTCTACCTGCCAACCCGTTGTTTCTAACAGAACACGATTAATCTCTGGCAGCTGTGGCACACGATCCTGCGGTAAATTGAGCAGCTTCAATCCGTGTAAATACGCCTCGCAAGCACGATCCTGAATCACGCTCATTTGCCTGGTGATCAAGTCATGCCAAATCGCGTCCTCTTCCTGGCTCCATTCCACCAAGCCATCCTGACTAACAGGCTTTGAACGATACTGAGTCATGCGGCCTCTCCGTTAACATTTCCTTTACATCAAGCCTATCGACACTCGTTTGACCTTCCAATCCTTAAGCAAATTTTAGCCCCACCCCAAGATGTAACATTATATTTACACTTAAAGATAAGGTGCTGATTTATTGGCCTGGCTTAGCTTAAACAGTGGTTTGACTTTCTGTACATCACCACCCAGACTAGATTTGTAACTTAATTGTTAACGAGGGAGTTATGTCAAACGCAAAACAAATACTTAAAGCAGATAGACCAGTATGGCTACCCAGTCAGGAGCGAATAGAAAAAGCAAACCTGACGCAGTTTATCGAACACATCAATCATCAGGGATTTGATATCAGCGATTATCCATCCTTACATCAATGGTCTGTCACAGATGAAGAGTTATTTTGGCGAGAAGTGTGGCTGTTTTGCGATCTTATTGGCACTCAGGGTGAGCGGGTTCGCTGTTTGGGAGACAGCAAATGGCAACAATCAATGCCTAATCGTGACACCATCTGGTTTCCTGACGCGCAAATCAATTATGCCGAAAACCTGCTTAGTTTTGACTACCAGCTGGCAGAGCATCCCGCCATCAAGTTTGCTAATGAACGCGGAGAGAAAGCAACCTACACCTGGCAACAGCTGTGTGACCAGGTTTCCAGCGTGCAGCAATGGCTGATTGAGTGTGACGTCCGCCACGGTGACGTGGTTGCAGGCTATTTACCCTACCTGCCACAAACCGTCATCGCCATGCTTGCCACCACCAGCCTGGGTGCGATCTGGACATCCACCTCACCAGATTTTGGCGTCGACAGCGTAATTGAACGTTTTGGTCAGGTAAAACCCAAAGTACTGTTTACCTGTGATGGGTATACCTTTAACGGTAAGACCTTTGATATGTCAGATAAAAACCACCTGTTGTCTGATCAATTAGACGGACTCAAACATGTCTGCCAGATCAACTACCTGAAACCACAGAGCACTGGATGTGATGTCTGTACCCAGGATTGGCAAAGCTTACTCAATCAATATGAACCGCGTCCGCTGAAATTTACCCGGGTCAGTTTCAATGCCCCTCTGTTTGTGCTGTACTCATCAGGAACAACCGGCAAACCCAAATGCATCATTCATTCGGTCGGAGGAACCACGTTAAATCACTTAAAAGAACATCAACTTCACTGCAATGTGCAGCCACAGGATAATGTGTTCTATTACACGACTTGCGGCTGGATGATGTGGAACTGGCATGTTTCAGCTCTGGCTAGCGGTGCGACACTGGTGATTTACGACGGCAGTCCAGTGTACCCAAGTTACGATGTGCTGTGGCAATTGGCTAACGATAGCGATGTCAGTTTGTTCGGCACCTCAGCCAAGTACCTGGAAGCGCTCGAGCGCACAGAGTACTCACCGAAGGACCATTATCCGCTAACCAGCCTGAAGACCCTGTGTTCAACCGGGTCAGTGCTCTACCCTGAGCAGTTCGATTATGTTTATCAACACGTGAAAGACGACCTTCATCTGGCTTCAATCGCCGGTGGCACCGATATCTGTGGCTGTTTTGTCCTTGGCAACCCTATTTCTCCGGTCTATCGCGGTGAATGCCAGTACGCTGGCTTAGGGGTCAATGTCCAGGTTTACAACCCACAAGGTGAGGCGGTGATCGGTGAACGCGGTGAGTTAGTCTGTACCAACGCCCTGCCCAATTTTCCGCTCGGATTTTGGCACGATACAGGAGAGCGCTATCACCACGCTTACTGGGATAAGTTTTATAATGTGTGGCATCACGGAGACGACGTGAAGCAAAGCCCACAAGGCGGTTATACCTTTTTCGGCCGCAGCGACACCACACTTAACCCAGGCGGGGTGCGGATCGGCACGGCAGAAATTTACCAGCAAGTGAACGCGATTGACGGCATCATTGACTCGATCGCCGTCGGCAAAGCGCAGGAACGTAATGAAGTGATTTGGTTGTTTGTCCAGCTCAGCGAAGGGCAGACTCTGGATCAGGAGCTGGTAACGACAATCAAACACACCCTCAAATCATCATGCTCGCCGCGGCATGTGCCCAGTCAGATTTTTGCTATCAGTGATATTCCTAAAACTCGCTCCGGCAAGTTAGTGGAGCTGGCCGTGAAACAAGTGGTCAACGGGAAAGCAGTTGAAAACCAGAGCGCAATTGCCAATCCGGAAGTGCTACAAGAGATTAAGAACATAACCACTTAATTACTAAAAACAAAAAGCGAGCCACTGGCTCGCTTTTTTAATGAAACGTATAGAGAAATTAACGTCGACCGACACCCATAATCACCGGCATGGTCTGCCCGTCAGAGGTGACTTCAAACGCCACACTGACCTGCACGTCATTAAAGCCGGCATTCTCTAATAGCTGTGTTGACCGGGCCTCAGTAAGACCTTGCTGATCGCTATCAGCCAGCCAGTCAAAATGGACAAAGTAACCACCTTGATTCAGTAGGGAATGGGATATTTCCAGTGAGGTTTCAATGTCATTGACAAAGCCCAGCACCGAAGAGGCAACCACAAGATCAAACTGACCACGAAAAGCAGGATGCTGTGCCACCAATCCACGGGTCAATGAATCGACCACCGGTTCTACATTGACAAGTTCTTTTTTATCCAGCTCTTCAATCATGGCTTCAGACGCATCGAGTGCCACTATCTCTTTTGCCAATGGTGACAACAGCTGACTCAATAGCCCCGTTCCACATCCAAAATCCAACACTTTAATGCCATCAAGCTGAGTAAGCGGTTGTAACTGTGCAAATACCGACTGCGCAAATTGTCCTGTTGCTGGATTTGATTCCCAGTCTTTTGCTAAGCCGTCCCAATCTTGTGCCATTGTGGCCTCCATGTTCACTTCTTGTAACCCCCATAGATTACCGCAAAAACTTTAAAAGACCATAGACTTATCTGGCGATTCACGTATTTTTCCGATAATCTTTCTTCACTATGAGATCCTCTGTGCAGGTTTTCGAACATCTCGGTTTTTACAACGCAGGTTATTGCCAATCATGAACTTAGCTCAAGTAGAAGCATTTTGTACCATTGCAGAGTATGGTTCAGTATCTGAAGCGGCCCGGCAGCTTAATTGCAACCGCACCAAACTCAGTATGTCTATCAAAGCATTGGAAAAAGACCTCAATGTTGAGTTGTTTTTCAGAACCGGTAATCAGCTCAGCCTCTCTGAAGCAGGTAAAGCCATCTTTAAAGATTGTCAAAGCCTGCTGGTTACCACGAAGAGGATCAAAAAGACCTGTGCTCAGGTATCAGAAGGATTTAACGCCGAAGTCTGGATCGCACGGGATGACTCCCTGCCAGATGAGCTATGGCAAGATTTATCTCACAAGCTCAATAACCGCTACCCTTCGACTACTTTTAATATCATTCTCGCCTCCAGTGGGGACTTAGCTAACCTCGTCACCACCCAGCAAGTCGATTTTGCCTTTGGCGTAGACTATGAGCGGCGCGGTAACCCACACATCACCTACAATCCTCTCGGCAAGATTCGCATGATGTCCGTCTGTCGGGTTGATCACCCTCTTACTAAGATGCGCCGGGTTGCCGACGACGAATTACGCAATCAGATGCAAGCTTTAATGGTGTATCTCAATGAAAAGGACAACCCTGAACTACAGCCCTTTTCAACACGCTATATCGGCTTTTCCAGTTTCGACTACATGCTCAACACCATTTTAGATGAAGATGCCTGGGGCGTACTGCCGGAACCGTTGATCCGCGATTACCTTCGTCAACAAAAATTGGCCGTAATTAAACACACTTATGGTTTAACCCACGAAGACTACTGTATGTTTTCTCCAAACGGGCAAACAGAGCACCCCGCCATGACCTGGTTATCGGACAAATTGAGTGATTATTTGTTTGACTTCTAAACATTATTCAGTCAGCGTCAACAATATTGACAGCAAGCTTTAGTCATAACCTATTGAATAATAAGAAATAAAATAAAACACGGCCGTTTCAAGGTGAAATATCAGACAGTTTGTATTTGCCTATTCCGGCGAATAGGAGAACAATAAATAGGTAATTTTAACCCGAGCCTATTTTATGTGTCCCCAAACAAGCAAAAATGAAAGTCGTACTCTAACCATCTCAGCCCTGTTAGCATCCGGGTTTGCGGTCGGTGGTATTGCTCTTGGTTTGCTGGCAGGCTCGATTGTTATCGTTTTCGATGGCGTATACTCCTCTGTCAGCCTGCTGTTAACTTTATTGTCACTGGCAGCATCGCATTACATTAACCAACCATCTAAGTCTATTTTCCCGTTTGGCAAAGCCGTTCTGGAGCCGATAGTCATTGCGATTAAAGGCGCGGTTATTTTGTTGGTTGTCAGCTACTCATTGTACTCCGCCATCATCTCCCTTTTTGCCGGCGGACAAGCAGTGGAGCCTTCAATTGCCACCCTTTTTGGGGTGATTAATATCGTCGGATGTGGTTTTGCCTGGTGGTTTGTTGCCCGTCGTCGTCGTCGTTTTTCTTCAGGCTTAATTGAAGCTGAAGAGAAACAGTGGCAAATGGATACATTATTGAGCGTTGCTGTAACGGTAGGCTTCGTTGTCGCCTGGCTGGTATCACTAACCCCCTACGCACACTACGCGATCTATGCCGATCCACTGATGATGGTTTTGATGGGTTTTTACTTCCTTAAAGTACCTTTTGATATGCTGCGTGGTGCGCTACGCGAGTTGTTAATGATGACCCCAAGTAAAGAGCTGTGCCAGATCGTTAACAGTGAAGTTTCTGCCATCGAGAGAATCACAGACCAGCAACTAAAGTTGGCAGGGGTGACCAAAGTAGGTCAGGAGCTACGGGTACACGTTAATCTGCATGTTGATGAAGACATGATTGCTCTGGAAACACTGGAAGAAACGCGACGTCACCTTACCCAGCGTTTATCCAAACACCAGTACAAACTCCAGCTCAATTTAGACGTCGCATACTAAGCAATCGCGGTAAACCGAGGGGGAGCGAACATCCCCCTCTCCCTCTATCTATATATCACATAATAACGTTCGAGCTCTAAACTATAATCTCACCCTGCCTTATCCCGCTGCTTCACGCTTTTCTCTGGTCACTACCCAGCATAACAACGATCCTGTCGTCACCATGAGCACCCCCTGCCAGAACCCCTGGCTTAACGTTACTCCCAGGAGCAGCGATGAAAATAAAGCAGAGAAAACTGGGGTAAAATAGGACAAGGTCGCCAAAAACACCATGTTGCCTCCTACAATCGCAATATTCCACAGCCCATAGCCTCCCGCCATCAGCACAGCCGAGGCTGACAGGTAGCCGATACCTGCCCAGGAGAACACCATCCGGGGTTCATCAGTAAACGCATATTTCACCCACAAAGACACGGCCGTCGCGATAAAAAACAGTGTGATAGCATTGTGCTTTGACTGCTGTTTTTGCGTCAGATTGCAGTATATGGCCCAGATCACTGCACCAGTAAACGCCATTACATATACCGCTGGATTGCTCGCAAGGTTAGTGAACAACTGACGGGCAGACAATCCGTCGCCACCACTGACTGTCCAGGCAACACCAACAAAAGCGAGTAGCACGGCCGGATAAAGAATCCAATGCGGTTTTTTATTACTGCCCAGAACCGCGAATAACACGGTTAATGCCGGCCACAAGTAGTTCACAATCGAGACTTCAATCGCCTGCGACCGCGAATTTGAGTAACCCAGGGACAGAGCCAGAAAAATCTCATAGCAGACGAACATTGCCCCGCCTAACAGCAAATATTTAGGAGCAAAGTAAGAGAGTTTGGGAACACCGATAACGATCATCAACAAAACTGAACTCAGCGTATAGAGCATCGCACTCCCGCCAACCGGGCCAAAACTTTCTGTCACCAACCTTGCCATACCCAGTAAACCGCTCCATGCAAGAATAGCGATACAACCATAAAGAGTGAAACGAACTTGAACCGATTGCATTTTATCTCTGTGACCTACTGCTCATCAAAATCAAACAATCTCACAGCTTAAAGCAAAAATGATCCTCTTCAACGTAAACCGTGAGCAAAATTACTATAAAAAACCACTAAATAAGTAGATAGGAGTTGATATGAAGCATTTTCTTCCTTCGAGTGTCATGCTGACCCCGTTTGTTGTGCGCTACTATGAAGAAGACACAGAAAGTGAAGCCGTGGAACCCAAATCCACTGTCCATTCACCCGCAACAGAAGAAACGGAAGCAACAGACTAAAGGAACTCTGAAATGAAAAAAGTCGCAGTTATTTTAAGTGGTTCAGGCGTCTACGATGGCTCTGAAATTCACGAAGCCGTCTTATCCCTCTATGCAATTGAACGGGCGGGGGCAAGTTGGCACTGTTTCGCACCTAACATTGAACAACTTCATGTCATCAATCATGTCACCGGTAAAGAGATGGATGAAACCAGAAATGTCCTGGTTGAATCTGCACGCATTGCACGGGGCAATATTCAGGATGTTGCCCGCCTCAATGTCGATGAATTTGACGCGCTACTCCTGCCGGGAGGATTCGGTGCGGCCAAAAACCTCACTGACTTTGCCGTATCGGGAGCAGAGTGTTCGATCAACACCCACGTCGCCCAAGCCTGCCGTGGCTTTGCTCGTGCCAATAAACCTGCCGGTTACCTTTGTATCTCACCGGTGATCATTCCGATGATTTATGAGCATGGCGTACAAGGCACAATTGGCCATGACGAAGCAACCGCAGCAGCATTCAACCAACTTGGGGGAGAGCACGTGAATTGCCAGGTTGATGAGATCCACTTCGACGAAACCCACAAAGTGCTGTCAACTCCTGCTTATATGCTGGCGGAGAACATCTCACAAGCCGCTTCTGGCATCGACAAGCTGGTACAAAAACTCATCGATATCGCCTGATTTTACTAATTTACTATTACTCACATTATCCCCATTGATTTTTAATCAGTGGGGATTTTTATTTTTTTAAGCAACTAAGTGCACCTTCATCTTTAAGTGCCTGTTTTACTTAATCGTTTGCCTAATAAAACCGGTATCATATGCAACGAAAATTAACTGATACACCAAATTTGTGTGCAACAGGATCCTGTTCACACATCCACTGAAAGGTAAGACCAGTACTTTAAGGAAATTGTCTCAGATCAAATTCTGTCAACGTCAGCATGTGCCAAATTATTTGCAGAAAACACATAACAACTAAATACTAACTATGGAGCAATCCTGATATGACAAGTGCTTTTTTTATCCCTACAGTAAACCTGATGGGTGCTGGCTGCCTGAAAGACGCAACGGACAACATCCAATCACAAGGCTTTAAAAAAGGTTTGATTGTAACGGATAAAATTCTTAACCAAATCGGCGTAGTAAAACAGGTTCAGGATCTTTTAACCGAGCGTGGTGTCGCCACCGTCGTTTTCGATGGTACCCAGCCTAACCCGACCATCAACAACGTAAATCAAGGTTTAGCGCTGTTAAAAGACAACCAGTGTGACTTTGTCATTTCTCTTGGCGGCGGATCACCACATGACTGTGCAAAAGGCATCGCCCTTGTCGCAGCCAACGGCGGTGAAATCGCTGACTATGAAGGGGTTGATCAGTCAGCGAAGCCAATGTTACCTCTGATCGCAATCAATACCACTGCCGGAACGGCGTCTGAAATGACCCGCTTCTGCATCATTACCGATGAAGAGCGCCACATCAAAATGGCGATTGTGGATAAACACACCACACCATTAATCTCAGTCAACGACCCTGAGCTGATGCTGGCCAAACCAGCGTCACTGACGGCAGCAACTGGTATGGATGCACTAACTCATGCCATTGAAGCCTACGTGTCTATCGCAGCAACGCCTGTCACCGATGCGGTGGCGATTAAAGCAATCGAGCTGATCCAGGCACACCTTCGCACCGCAGTAAGCAACGGTGAGGATCTGGAAGCACGTGAACAAATGGCCTACGCCCAGTTCATGGCGGGAATGGCATTCAATAATGCCTCTCTGGGTTATGTTCACGCCATGGCACACCAGCTAGGTGGTTTCTACGATCTGCCACACGGCGTATGTAACGCAATCCTTCTTCCTCATGTTCAGCGCTACAACGCACAAGTCTGCCCAGAGCGTCTGCGTGATGTGGCAAAAGCCATGGGCGTTGATGTAGAAGGTATGACTGCAGAACAAGGCGCCGAAGCTGCCATAGATGCCATTGTTTCGCTGGCAAAAGATGTCGGTATTCCAGCGGGTATCCAGCAATTGGGCGCGAAAGCAGAAGATATCCCGACACTGGCAGACAATGCCCTTAAAGATGCCTGTGGCTTTACTAACCCGAAACAGGCAACACACGAAGAGATCTCGGCGATCTTTACAGCCGCAATGTAACAACGCGGCAAACATCACTCCAATCCCCGGCCCGGTGCCGGGGATTGTTATATTTACCCCCTCGCACCTGACACATTGGTCATTTTGGTGTTAGCTTGTTAGATAAGTACGCTGACTCCGGAGGGAACCATGAAAGTTATCGCAACGGCCCTGCTCGCCTGCATCTCACTCTCAGCCCATGCTGTCACCTATCACGCCCAACTGATCACCCAAGGTCAGGATGTTGCCTGGGGGATTGAATTTATCGATCACCACCGGCTGATCGTAAACGAAAAACAAGGCAACATCAGACTGATCGACGTCACCACGGGAGCCAGCCAGCACCTGCTGAAGGTGAACGATGTCGACTCGCGCGGGCAAGGCGGTTTACTTGACGTGGCACTGGCCCCCGGCCAGTCTCCGGATCGCCAGCAATTATATTTTACCTACAGTAAAAGCACCAGCAGCGGGACAACCGTAGCATTAGCAAGTGCGGTGTTACAGGACAGCACTCTGAGCAACTGGCAAGATGTGTTCATCGCCGATGCCATCACCACAACCGGGCGCCACTTCGGTAGCCGGATCGCCTTTATCGATGATCACCTTTTCATCTCCATCGGTGATCGGGGTGAACGTGACAATGGTCAGAATGCAAGCAACCATGCGGCAGCGATCTTACGCCTTAACCTTGACGGTAGCGTACCGGAAGACAATCCCTTCATTAAACAGCAAGGCAAACCTGAAATATGGAGTTTTGGCCACCGTAACCCGCAAGGACTATTTTACGATCAGCAAACGGAGCAACTTTGGTCTGTGGAGCATGGCCCTCGCGGCGGTGACGAGATCAACCTGATTGAACCGGGGAACAATTATGGTTGGGCGCGGGCCTCACATGGCAAAGAATATTGGGGACCTCTGGATGTGGGTGAGGCGAAGTCTTTACCAGGTATGATGAATCCAAAGCTGGTCTACATCCCCTCGATAGCCCCCAGTAACCTGATCCTCTACCGAGGTGACAAATATCCGGAACTGGATGGTAAGCTGATCATTGCTGCTCTTAAACTTACGCACCTTAATGTCGTCACAATCTCAGGTCGCAGCACGCTTGCCGAATCCAATCGGTTACTAGAAGAGCTCGGCGAACGGATCCGGGATATCACCACCAGCCCGGATGGTGACATCTACTTTTCAACCGACAGCGGCAAAATATTCCGCCTGGTGCGCAATTTATAACGCTACCGACACCGTTTTCTGCTCAAAATCCAGCGTCATGGTTGCCCCTAACGGCACCGTTAGCATCGGGTGGGTATGGCAGCTGTCAAAGTCATATACAATATTGATATCCTGCCCGTTCAACACTTCAAGCAAGACATCGATTGGCGCTCGTCCGGTTCCTTTGTGATTAAATTTTTCATGTTTACCTAACACTATCGCAGACACTTTATCCAACACGCCGGAAAGTTTAAGCAGCGCAAAAGAGCGCTCAACGGAATCAATGCCCTGCAGGCAGTCCTCGATCATTAAAATATCGCCGTCCTTAATCTCCGGCATATACTCACTGGCCCAAATACAGGTCATGGTGTTCAGGTTGCCGCCAATCACCCGCCCGGAAATCACGCCATTCCCGATAAACTGCCATTGATTCGGCAGCGTCGTTTTTGCCCGCTCCTGGGCAGACCACTCAATCCATTCATCGGTCCACTCGGCTGGCATGGGATACGTATGATCCAGCTGGGCAAGCGCTGAAGTAACCGATTCAAAAGATGCAAAAGTTTCATCAACCAGCGGTGGAAACTCGCCTAAAGAGGCAACCAGCGCCGGTCCGTAGAAGGTCACAATGCCTGTGCGGGCGTAAATGCCCATCAGCAGCGCTGTCACATCAGAATAGCCGACGATGATCTTCGGATCTTTTTTCAATGCGTCATAATCAAGGTAAGGCAGTAAGGCATTGCTGTTAAAACCACCAATGGTGGACATAATGCAGCGTACCTCAGGGTCACGGATTAACGCGTTCAGTTCGTCAACGCGTTCCTGAATCGATCCGGAACGATATTGGTCCGTTTTGCCGGTCAGGCTGCCGGCTTTGACTTGATAACCCTGATTTTGCAAGTAGGCTTTCGCGCGCTCAAATCGCTGGGGAGCAAAAACAGTTGCAGGGGAAGAAGGCGAGAAAAAACCGATGGTATCGCCTTTTTTTAATGGTGGTGGAACTAGCATGTCGCCTCCGGATTTTGTGATGCACCGTTGAATTATTTTTCCCCAATCTAAGCAAAATTATCTAAGCTTAACAATAAGTTTATGTTTCTTAGTGATAGTTTTTCGGTTACGTGGTACGAGGTAACTATGATCCCCTATCCTTTACAGTTAGAGAAAATCAAAGCGGTGGTGTTTGATCTGGACAATACTCTGGTCAGTTCCGATATGAATTTTACGGAACTGAGACGGCAGCTTGGGTGCCCGGCAGACCAAGACTTATTGGACTTCATCGACAACGCCGATCACCCTCATTTCAAAGAGCATGCGCATAATATTATCCTCAACTACGAGCTTACTGATGCGGAACACTCGCAGCCCATGCAGGGTTGTCACGAACTGCTCAGCCACCTGCACCAAAGTGTGATCAAAACAGCCATTATTACCCGCAACTGCATTAATGCCACGCACCGGAAGCTCGAACACAATCAAATCAGTGTCGAGCGCGTGATCACCCGTGAGTGCTTTCCGGCCAAGCCTGATCCCCTCGCCCTGCAGACACTGGCCAAAGAGTGGCGGCTGTTACCTGATGAAGTCCTCTATGTCGGCGATTATCTTTATGATCTGCAAGTGGCCTATAACGCCCAGATGCCTTCATGCCTGATTCATCACGGTATTGAACTTGATTTCACCGAACATGCCTCACTGGCCGTCAGTGAACTGAGTGATTTGCTGGCCCATTTTGAAGCGTTACCAACCATCATCAAGAATGGCAAACGCTGCTAGTCTGAAGAATCAGAAGGGGGCGAAAACAAACATCGCCATTTCTCCTGCCAAGACAGATTTGAGCGGGTAACCTCATGCAACATATCGCGCCACTCAGCAAAGGTCACCGTCAGGGGGTTGAAGCTGTTGACGGGCTTGGAAATACCATAGCGAACGGTTTCTACTTCCGGCTCAAACGTGCCAAACAGCCGGTCCCAGATGATCAATACACCGGCGTAATTTTTATCAATATACTGGCGATTCACCCCGTGATGAACCCGGTGATGGGAAGGGGTATTGAACACCCGCTCTAATGGCCCGAGTGAGCGTATCCACTGGGTGTGAACAAAGAACTGCAACCCCAAATTGAGTAATACCACAAACACCACCCATTTAGGGTTAAAACCAATCATCACCAAAGGCAGCCAGAACAGCCACATTCCCGCCAACGGATACATCAGGCTCTGACGAAATGCAGTGCTGAAGTTCATCCGCTCCGAACTATGGTGCACCACATGGGCCGCCCACATCCAACGAATACGATGACTGGCACGATGGAACCAATAATAGAAAAAGTCCTGTAGCACCATCAATAAAACAAATGATGCCACAGATATGTCAATATCAAACAGACGCCAGCCAAACCACCACAGATACAACTTAGCGATCAGCAGGCCCGCCAGAATATCACTCACCTGGTGCATACCTGCCAGTACAAAGTTGCACGCGACCTCAGGGAGATGATAGCGGGCGTTATCAGGCAGTCGTCCCCGGCGCTGGCCAAGCCAGTACTCCGCCAGAATAAAAATAAAAAACAGCGGGGCTAACGCCATCAATAACCAATCCGGATTTTCCATTAATTGCGACCAATCCATTGTTTGTCCTACCATTTCGCAAAGTGATCTTCTGTCAGTCCCAGAACATGCTCTAACTCATGCCGGGTACCATCACCATCAATAACGGCCCCGGAAAAATGACCAACGTATTGACGGAAGTTGCTTTTCAATAAAATGAAGTTTTTCTTTTCCGCCCGAACACATCGCGGCTTAAACATTAGGTTCACGCGTCCGTCTTGCGACGAGATCTTCCAGCCTAGATCCGGTTTAAGGCGGAAGAACTGGAACGATACTGATGGCAATAAATGACGCACGCCATTGACCCACAACACATTTTCACATGCACCCGTTTCATTGACACCAGCAGCCAGATTTAAACCAATCGATACCGTATCGGTACGATGATTAATGCTTGCCCAGCGCCAGCTGGTCTCACGGCGCATGTACCCCGCAGAGAAGTCATATCCGGCACTCGCCTTAGACAACTCCTGTGGTTGGTTATTGATTCGCAGCGAACCGGAAACTCGCAGCGCATTATGTTTTTGCGTGTACGTCCAGCCGGCATAGCCGGTCGGCGTGCAGAGCATCAGCGGCTCACTGTCACTTAACGGCTGTAAGCAAAGATCCGCTGTGATTGTCGACGTGTTCAGCTTGATCCGCCATTCACCACCGCTAATAACAAACTGCACCCTGCCCTTCGCGATTTGTGCGCTACTTTGCCAGCTGGATGACTGAGTTTGCGCACCAATATTTAATGGCCTTAGCCATTGTTGTTCGCTTAACACTTCCTTCTGCTTATCGAAGACATAACAAAATCCCGACACCAGATAACGAATATCCGCGATTGCCACGCCAACTACATAGTCACTCGTGACAATCGAAACGAACTGGAACTGTTTATAGTCAAAAAACTTGCGCCAGCGGGAAGCCGGATTGTCCATTTCATTCCGATATTGAAATGCCGGTAAACCGAGTTGCAGGGGAATCGCCTTCAACTGGCCGTATTGCGGCATTCCGTCCTGCCCTATTAAACTATGCTGCGTATTAAGGGTCACGATGCTATCCATTGGTTGGTTACACCGGCCAACATTAACATCAATTTAACATCCCACTCCTTGCGCTGTGCCACAAGACTCATCGATAAGATAGGCAATTTCCGATATAAGTGTGAGTTAGATCACTCAATTTGGCACAATTCCCAATCCAATTAGAGCTTTAACTTATACAGAGTAAACAAAATGCTTAAATACGTAAATAAGAGCAAAATAACTCGTATTTGCATCTTAGTGACTGGTGCACAAACAGCGTTAAACCGCCTTCCAGAGGAAGGCCAGCCCATACCAACTTTCAATAGTAATTTGAAAGATAATACTGTTTTTATGCAAAAACAGAGCATAGCTCATAGTACTCGCATAACCCTGATTTATAACCATTATCATTGCAAGAAACGCCACAAAAAATTCGCCAACCGTTTGCGTTTAGAGGGCAATATACTATTTATCTAAAACGAATGTGATTAAATTGGACTTGTATCAATTCTTACGCATAATAGCTGTCGTACAATTTCAACCTATGAATACATAATAACAATATTTCAATGTCCTCATTTCGTCGTTTAAATGCCAGCCTCCGCCACAAAACCGCCTTGTACTTTTCTCTGGGCTTAGTTGGCATGATTGTCAGTTTTCTGTTTATTACCCGTTATTTTTTCCTCTACAGCCTAGATGAGCTGGAGAGAATGGATATCACAAAAGCAAGTCGCCAGGCACAAAGTGCGATCAGCATGATGGTCGCTCGGCAACTGGAACATTCGTACGACTGGGCACATTGGGATGAAACCTATCACCTGCTCGATAAGCCAGAACAAGAAATCGCAGGCTACCGGGAAAGAAACCTCTATGAGGGGGCACTCGATGTACTCTCTCTCGATATGCTCGCATTTGTTACCCGCGATGGTTCGCTTGTTGACCAGTTGAGCCGAACCCCCAGTGCTGCTCAATCTGCCGACTTAATCACTCAGATCCTGGCTCATCCCGCAATCCGGCGCCATATTGCCTCAATGGAGATCGCAGCCGATTTCAACCTTAAAAGTAAATCCGGCTTATTCAAAATTGACCAGCAAATCTGGTCGATCAGCCTGACGCCCGTGCGCAACAGTGAAGGAACGTCCATATCATCAGGATGGCTTATTTGGGGACAAGATCTGACGCTGCGTTTTCCTGGCGATTTCAAGACCATACTGACATCGGAGAGCCAGCTGTTGTTGGCACTCCCTGCCGAACTCGAAAAACAGCAGCAAATCTTAAGCAAACAGGGTAGCTTGCTGGAGCGCGACAACAAAACCATGACGCAATGGACGCCTATTCTCGATAACGATCTTGAGCCTATTGCATTTTTGAAAACGGTCGCGCCCCGCGCTTATTATGTAAAAGGCCACAAGTTATTCATCTGCCTGTTTGGGGCGGTCGGTCTTGCCGCTGGTGTCATTGGATTGTGTACTTTCTTTTTATTCAGTACACGGGTCGGTACACGCTTCGCTCATTTTGAACAAGGCATCAGCCAATTGCTCTCTCAGCACCAAATAGAGCACCCGGAAGAGAAAAAGATCGATGAGCTTGAGCTGGCCACAAAACTGGTCAAAAAGCTCTCTGATAACACCAGCGTAACTCAAACCCAGCTGAAAGACTCACTGGAGAAATTTAACGCCATTTACCATAGCGGTTCGGTTGGCATGTTATTGGTGTTAAATCGCGAGATCATTGACTGCAATGAAAAGACTCTGGAACTGTTAAGTTATCAGAGTGAGCAACTACTGGGTTACCCACTCGACAAACTTTGCCCGCCATCGAGCAAAGATGCTTTGCTCATCGAGCAGATATTTAACCAGCTCAAAGATACCACCACCAAGCTGGAAGCTCCGCTGGTCAACAGCCTTGGCGAGGAAATCGCCTGCCTGCTCGAAATCAGTCAGATCCAGCACAATGGCCAGAATGCCCTGCTGATGCTGATCCATGATTTGCGAGAAACCAAACAACAAGCCCAGTTAATCCAACAGCTGTCATATCTGGATCCGGTATCCGGGCTGCGGAATCGCCCTTCAATTTTGAACGCGTTACAAGAGCGGAGCGCAAATGAGCCCAATCAGTTCTCTTTCTTGTACATCAGCGTCAAAGGCCTTAAGCAGATCGCGGAAGTTTATGGCCATCTTATCTTTGACGAAGCGGTCAAGTTTACCGGGAAAATGTTTGCGAAACACCTTTCTGCCTATCAAGTAGGCCGGATCAGTGAGTTTGAGTTTATCGCCATCATACCCAGCGAACAAGATTTCTATCAGGCGATGTCTGCAACTCACAAGTTAATGGATAAGCTCTCACAAAAAGTCGAAGTGTCTGATTTGATGATTGATCTGCATTGCAAAGCAGTAATCGCAGACAAAAGAATCACCCATAAACCTTTGGATTTACTACTGCAAACAGCGATTTATACAGTACAAACTACAGAAACCCGTTATTCTAACGAAGTGGTCGTGATTGACGAAAAACTCACAGAAAAGGCGCAGACTGCACTGTTAATCAATCGTGACATCGAATATGCCATACATAATGACCAAATCATTGCGTACTACCAACCGATTGTGAATACCCAGAGCGGTAAAATCGTCGGATTTGAAGCATTGGCGCGCTGGAATCACCCCAGCCTGGGCCTGATCTCCCCCGACGTCTTCATCCCTCTGGCGGAGCAAAGTAAACTTATCGTTGAGCTGGGCGAATCGATTTTGAAACAAGCGTGTTCGTTTGTTAGCCAACTCAACCAACAACGTGCCAAGCATGGCTTGAAACCATTGTCTATCCACGTCAACATCAGCGCACAACACTTTTATCATGCGCGTCTGACGGAACATTTGCATTTTGTGCTGGCAGAATACTCGATCGCTCCTGGTATATTGGCGCTGGAAATCACGGAAAGTATGTTAATGGGTGTCGAAACCGAAACCATCCAGCGTATGAACGAAGTAAAAGAACTCGGTGTTCAACTGGCACTGGATGACTTCGGCACCGGCTATGCGTCATTTGGCAGCCTCTGTGCGTTTCCTCTTGACGTAGTAAAGTTGGACAAGTCTTACATTGATCAAATTGAAACCAACGACCGAGCAAAAACTCTGGTGCGTAATATAGCCAAAATGGCTCAAGAGCTAGGCCTGTCTATCGTTGCTGAAGGCGTTGAAACCGCCAGCCAGGTGCGCAAGCTTAAAGTTTGGGATATCGATGAGCTGCAGGGTTACTATTTTTACAAACCTATGCCTGAAGCCGAAACTCACGCCCTCTTCTGTGGTGAAAAAGTCCACTAGTCCGCTTTTGCCAGCGAAGTACAAAGACACCTGTACTTCGCTTTCCTCCCCTGCCAATCAACATAAATCTATTTCATTTCTCTCATATTATTTTCCGTATCTATACTTAAGTTAGTGTTTTGTCGTTCTATTCGAACCAATCGATTTGTGAATCCATGGCGTAGCAAAGTGAGTGTCCAAGTCACGGCATAATTCGCGATGGCCACGAGGAACAACCAAAACGATAGGCCGCGCCAAGGACAAACAAGCTGTTAACCCTTGAGTTCTTCTGTGGTCCGTTAACCATTTAGTACAAGGAGAGCACGATGAAAAGGTTATGGATATGGATCTTCACCTCGCTCGTGCTGGCCAGCCAGGCGTTTGCTGACACGATTTGGGTGGTTCCCATCAAGGGTGCCATTGGCCCGGCTACCAGTGACTACGTCAGTCGAGAAATCGAGCAGGCTCAAGCAGAAGGCATCAGTTTGGTGGTGATAAAAATGGACACCCCTGGTGGCTTAGACAGCGCCATGCGGGACATCATCCACGCAATCACAACCTCAACCGTGCCGGTGGCAACATGGGTAGGCCCATCAGGCTCGCGTGCAGCCAGTGCCGGTACCTATATTTTACTCGCCAGTCATATTGCCGCGATGGCCGAAGCCACCAATCTCGGGGCGGCGACACCGGTCAGCCTTGGTGGTACCCCACCCGGTGCGCCAACACCCGGCGGCGATGATAAAGGCGACAGCGAACCAGCCTCCGGTGATGATGATGCCGGCACCCGTTCTGATGACGAGGTTCCCGCCAATACCACAATGGAAAAGAAAGTAATTAATGATGCCAAAGCCTATATCAAAGGCCTCGCACGGCTGCATGGCCGTAACGCCGAATGGGCGGAAAAAGCGGTCAGCGAAGCGGCAAGCCTGGATGCCACCGAGGCTTTACAACTTGGTGTGATTGATTACATTGCCTCCTCACCTGAAGATCTGGTGAAGCAAATAGAAGGCAAGACAATCAAAATAAATCAAAAAGAAGTGACAATGTCACTCAAAGATCCCATCTGGGTGGAAAGAATGCCAGACTGGCGCGCAGAAATGCTGGCAGTGATCACCAACCCCAACGTCGCGTATATTCTGATGCTGATTGGTATCTATGGCTTGTTGCTCGAATTTTATAACCCCGGCATTGGCCTGCCCGGAGTCCTCGGAGGTATTTGTCTGCTACTGGCCATGTATGCATTGCAACTCATGCCTGTTAATTATGCAGGACTTGGACTAATACTATTAGGGATTGCTTTGATGATTGCCGAAGCCTTCAGCCCAAGTTTTGGCATACTCGGACTGGGTGGGGTCGTCGCGTTTGTTCTGGGTTCAATTTTCTTATTAGACAGCGAGTTACCCGGCTTTCAAATCGCGCTGCCTCTGATTTTTGGTATCGCTATTTTTTCCGTGCTATTGATAGCGCTAACCATCGGGTTACTGCTCAAAATCAGGCGCAAACGCGTAACTACCGGCATAGAAAACTACTCAGGTAAACTCGCGACCGTCAGTGACGACTTTATTGACGGACATGGCCGGGTACAACTTGATGGCACGTTCTGGCAAGCAAAAACGCACGAAAACCAACCACTCAAACAAGGTGAGCAGGTAACAGTGGTTGACGTCAAAGGGCTGACTTTAACAGTCGCTCCCAAATCACGCCCTAAAGGATAGGAGGCGCATATGATGCTCTATACTGTGGCAGTTGTAATCTTGTTGCTGTTTGCATTAGCGACACAAATGTTCAAAGTTCTGCGTGAATATCAACGTGGTGTGGTGTTCTTCCTCGGTCGCTTCCAAGAGGTCAAAGGGCCGGGTCTGATCATTTTAATCCCCTTCATTCAACAAATGGTGAGAGTTGACTTACGTACCATCGTACTGGATGTGCCAACACAGGATCTGATCACCCGGGATAACGTTTCCGTCCGGGTTAACGCGGTAGTCTATTTTCGGGTGGTAAACCCGGAGATGGCGATCAACAACATCGAAAGTTACGGCGAAGCAACCAGTCAACTGGCACAAACAACCCTGCGCTCGGTGTTAGGCCAACACGAACTCGATGAACTGCTGTCGGAAAGAGAGCGGCTCAACAAAGACCTACAGGCTATCCTCGATCAACAAACCGACGATTGGGGGATTAAAATCTCCACGGTTGAAGTTAAGCATGTCGATTTAAACGACAGCATGGTGCGCGCATTAGCCCGCCAGGCTGAAGCCGAAAGAACCCGCCGGGCTAAAGTCATCCATGCAACCGGTGAACTTGAAGCCTCAACCAAGTTAAAAGATGCGGCAGCAATGTTGAATGAATCCCCCAATGCATTGCAACTGCGCTACATGCAGACACTGACTGAAATCTCAACCGATAAGACCTCGACCATCATATTCCCGATGCCGATCAACTTAATTGAAGCGCTGAGCGAAGTGGTAAAATCAAGCAAAGACAAAGAGTAATGCTGCATAAAAACAGCCGCCTTATGGCGGCTGAATCGTATTTTCGGTTCAGTTATTCTGGCTAGGCTACTTTGCTGGACAGGCTTTTTTGTCGATCAAAAAATTCCTGATGCAGCGCACATATCGACTTCTGGTACTCCTGGTCGTTCACCACTAACTGGACATTAACATTGCGCATCGATGAATGGAGTGCGACTGGGGTAATATCCTGCTTCATCAATGCAAGCACACCTTTCGCCAGCGCTTTATTGGTATCAATCTGAGAACCAATCACCGAGATGAGCGCCACCATACGGCCTTTGATCGACGCTTTGGGATAACGTTTTTCTGCCTTATACAGCACTTTGTTCAAACTCTCGGCACTGCCGCCAAGGTAATACGTGATGGAGTTGGCGTTCATCTCCTTGCCGATCAAACTGACCCGGGTATCAGAAATAATTTCCATCAACTCATAACTGACGTTGTCGACCTGACCGACGATTGCCTGATCAAACAAGTGTAAAGCGAACACTTTCTCCTTCCCGGCAATAATTTCAATTTTGTCGGTTTCCGGGCTGTAATTCGCAGAAATCAACGTACCTTTGTGCTCTGGTTCAAAGGTATTTTTGATCTGCAGTTCAATCCCGCTCTCGCGTAACCCTGCCGCAGCATTCGGGTGGATCGCTTCCATACCAAGGTTTGCCAGCTGGTCAGCCACATCATAATTAGTATGGCCAATCGGCAGGACCTTCTCCGGCCCAACAACGCGGGGATCTGCTGAACTCAGGTGATACTCTTTATGAATAATCGCGATATCGGCTTGTGTAAGTGATGCAATCCGGCTGAAAGTCATTTCGCTGTAACCGCGATCATAAGTACTCATCAGGCCTTCCTGGCAGTAGGCATAGCCGGTGACAATCGGCAGCTCTTGAGTGACATCAATGTCTTTGAACGCATCAAGAATAGAGTCATCCAACGTTCTGGGGGTTTTGCAGTCCCAGCCGGAAAGATCAACAAACTTAGCCTTAATGCCGATATTTTTAATTTTCAGTGCCGTATTGTAGGCACTGTGCGACTCACCAATTGAAGATAAAAACTCTCTGATCTGCGGCAGGTACTGACGCAACGAAAACTGCCCGTACTGGCACGTTTCCAGGATATTGGTAATGCAGCTTTTTGCTTCGGCAATACGGGAACGAATGAACTTGTCTGCCCGCATCCGGTTCATCGGATCGGCAAAGATGTGTTCATTCGTGAGTAACATACGCTTTTCAACATACGCAAGCGCGTCTTGCCACGCGTCGTCACGCTTGGCGATCAACTGATAGACACCGGGTTTGCTGGTTTTTTTGCATTCTAACAGTGCGTCAGTCATTCCACCGTACGCTGAGACCACAAACACCCGATTGTATGGCTGTTGTGGGCGAAGAATAATATTGTCGAGCACTGCATCGAATGCTGTCATTGATGTACCGCCGATTTTTTCTACGGTATAACTCATGAAGGGTCCTTTATTGATTGGTAACGAGAGAAAAGAATGCAAAGAGTGGGGCTTTCACCCCACAGCAGGATGATCAGTCCACGAGCGGGTAAACTCCACGTTCATCATGAACTTCAGCGCCGGTGATCGGCGGGTTAAACACGCAAGCCATCACCATTTCCTTATTTTTATAAGCTCGCAAATAGTGTTCGTCGTGTTTATCGAGAATATAGAGCGTCCCCGGTTTGATTGGGTAGGTTTCACCGCCCACAACTTCAATCTCGCCTTCGCCGCTCATGCAAAAAACCGACTCCAGGTGATTCTGGTAATGGATATGGGTCTCTGTTCCCTCATAAATCGTAGTGATATGAAAAGAGAAGCCCATGTTGTCGTCTTTCAGCAACATGCGCACACTTTCCCAGTTATCCGCCACTACGCGGCGTTCGCTGTTACGACACTCTTCGAGCGTTCTGACAATCATGTTTATTTCCTTGTTATAGAGCTTGTTATGATACTTGTTTGAAATATTTTCCGGCCACCGACTCGACCGCGCTTTCGAAAATGCCAAGGCCCTGCTCCAACTCGGATTCGGCGATGGTCAACGGACAGAAAAACTTAACCACCTCATCATCCGGGCCTGCGGTCTCAATAACCATGCCTTTATCAAAACAAGCACGGGCAATATCACTTGAAATAGCACCGTTTT
The DNA here is from genome assembly GCF_029223195.1 of Vibrio sp. CAU 1672. Taxonomy (GTDB): domain Bacteria; phylum Pseudomonadota; class Gammaproteobacteria; order Enterobacterales; family Vibrionaceae; genus Vibrio. Next base: position 205,628 of record NZ_JARHUF010000005.1, read on the forward strand.
TGCATTCAATACCGATCATCATGCCGCGGCCTTTCTGCCTGATGAATAGCTCGGGGAAGCGCTTCACCGCCCGTTGGATGGTTTCGCTCACTTTTTGCGAGGAGTGCCTAATGTGCGCTTGAAAATTCGAGTTTGACCAGTAAATTTCCAGAGCCTTTGCCGCTGTAACAAAGGCATGGTTGTTGCCGCGGAAGGTACCGTTATGTTCACCGGGCTTCCATTGATCCAGCTCCGGCTTGAGTAATACGATCGCCATCGGCAAACCGTAACCACTGATCGATTTCGACATAGTGACAATGTCAGGCGTGATACCCGCAGGCTCAAAGCTAAAGAACGTCCCCGTTCGTCCGCAACCAGCCTGAATGTCATCGACAACCATCAGAATATCGTGTGCCTGGCAGATCTTGCTTATATGCTGTAGCCATTGGTCTGAAGCAACGTTAAGCCCGCCCTCGCCCTGCACGGTTTCCAGTAATACGGCGGCTGGTTTATCGATCCCGGCAGAGTTGTCTGCCAGCATGGTTTCGAATAACTTCAGGCCATCAATATCTGCATAGCCATCGAACGGGATACGTGTAACATCATTCAGGCTGGCTCCTGCCCCCTGACGGTGGTGCTGGTTACCGGTTGCAGCCAGTGCGCCTGCAGTACAACCGTGGAAACCATTGGTGAAAGCCACAATGTTGCTGCGCCCGGTGACTTTTCTCGCCAGTTTCAATGCTGCTTCAACCGCATTGGTGCCTGTAGGCCCGGTAAACTGAACTTTATAGTTAAGATTTCTGGGTTGTAAAATATAACGCTGCAACGCCGTCAGGAACGTGGCCTTGGCATCGGAGTGCATATCAAGACCATGGGTAATACCATCCATTTCGATGTACTCAAGCAATGCCTGCTTAAGTACCGGGTTGTTATGTCCGTAGTTAAGTGAACCGGCTCCTGCAAGGAAGTCTAAATAACGTTCTCCGCTTTTTGTTTCCAGCCAGCACCCTTTGGCTTTTTGAAATACAACAGGAAAGTTGTTTGAGTAAGAGCGAACTTTTGATTCTTGCTTCTTGAAAATTTCCATGATGAGACCGTGTTTTGATTCCTATTTATTGAGGATTATTTAGTGGGATACGGTATAAATATTCCGTATCGTGCTTGCCTTTGAAATGCGCCTTTTCATCAAGAAAAGTCGTCACCTCACCTTGATTGCCATACCTAGCATCCAGTTTTTTAAACAGCGCCCAAGACGCGCTGTTGTCTTCAGTAATCGTGGTTTCAATCGTCTGAACCCCTGAAAGATGTTCTCTGTTCAGCAACGCATCCAGCATACGAAACGCCAGGCCGTGCCCCCGAAAACGAGGCGATACCGCGACTTGCCAAACAAACAATACTTGTGGTTCATCCGGTTTCTGGTAACCAGAAATAAATCCCGCAACCTTACCGCCGAACTCGACCAGCATGCAGGTTTTGCTGAAATGGGTTGATTGTAGAAAGTTGCAATACGAAGAGTTCATGTCCAATGGCGGGCACTCAGCAATCAAGCTGTAAATTGCGTCACCATCGCGTACCGTTGGTTCTCGAAAAGTCCATTTTGTACTTGGAGACGTCCCAATTTCTGGATACATCACCCAAGGAGCAGATGTGATCATGTGAAGATACATATCCTTTGATGTCTAATTAAAAAACAACAGTATTATGGCCATCCCCCACGATCAAAAATCAAATATTTGGCAAACATAAGCCCATTATTGTGATCAATAGCTCATTAAAGGCCAACTTAGACAAATATTAAAATAATTTGAACACTAATCTTTTATTCAGCATGACGACCTGATTAATCGCTCAATTAACGTGAAAACGCTTCAGAGTTTGCTCAGATATAACCATCAATTTGTGTGCGCCAGCCGGGCAAAAACACATGGGAGTTTTCGCCGTTGCCATAGAAAAACGGCTCAAGGCAGATAAAGAAAACTGGGCCAGGGTCCCGCTTACTTAAACAAGACACCAACAACCAGACACAAAAAAGCGGTGCCGATCTTAAATCGGCACCGCTTTTGGCATTCAGGCTGAATTAGGCCACTGTTGTGGAGGAAAAGTTACCCAACAAACTGATTTTCTTCAACCAGCAAGATAGGCTGCGTCGTGCGCTGCTTCAGCTCAATCGCTTCACGCATTCCGAGATCTGGAGTCGCCAGCACGATGGATATCCTGGCTTAAAAAGAATCAACTTCGCTCAGGCTTTCAAGCAGTTCGCTCATGTTCCGCGCTTGAGAGAAGTGATAGCCCTGCCCGATATGACAACCTAAAAACTCAAGATAAGTTGCAACTTTCTGGCTTTCAATACCTTCTGCAACCACATCCATACCAAGTCCCTTGGCCAGATTGATGCTTTTTTCAACCACAGCCGCCGATTTGCTGTTCGTCAGGCAATCCAAAACAAACAGTTTATCGATTTTTAACTCATCGAACCGCAATGCATTAAGCTGTTCCAGAGAGGAATGACCTTTACCAAAATCATCTAGCGATAAGCGAAAATTCATCTTTCTCAGGCGTAAAATTTGGCCGCTCAACATGCCCCGGTCTTCACTGATCGCCGCCTCCGGGATCTCACAGATTATGCTTTCAGGCGATAACTGATAGTGCTCGGTCACCTCTTTTAACCAATAGGGAAAGCTCTCCTGCTCCAGCACCAAGTCAGAGATGTTAAGCGAAACAGTCATCTTGCCCAACTGGTGCCGATGGCGGTGCATCACCGCAAAGGCCTGTTCTATCACCGATTTGGTCAGCCTAAGCATCAGTTCAGGGTCACTTTCTGCAACCGGAAGAAACACATCAGGAAACAGCCACTGGCCATATTCATTTTTTAACCGCACCAGAACTTCAAAGCCTTTGATCTCTTTACTGGCAAGGTTAACCTGAGGCTGGAAGTAAGCGATTAGCCTGCCCTGTTCAAGATGCTGGGCCAACACCTCTGGTGTAAGCGCCATCTGCAATGCTCGTTTGGCTTGGTGGACATACTCAGCAGCTTCAGCCAGGATCCGTTGTACCGCATCGAATTTAACCGGTACCGGCACGCAGCCGACAATACCGAGGCTATACTGTGTGGCGAGCATTAAGGATAACAGATCTTGTTCTTCCTCACTGATCAGCACAATCGCTCCGGAAAACTGGCTCGACGCTAGGTATTCAAATAACGACCACCCCTTATCATCCGGCATATTCCGGTTATAAAAAATCAGGTCAATCGAATCTTGTTCGATATATTTTCTAACTTCGACATCACTTTCCGCCAGAAAGAGCTGATGATAGCCAAGGTTGTTCAGGCAAAGCTCCAGCGTATGCCGGACCGCTTTTTGCCCGTTGATGATCAGAATATTATTGATTGTATGGGTCACTTCCTCTCTCCCCTTTGCCATCTAAACTGACTACCGTGAAATGACCGTCTCTACATCCCACCGAACCGGGTTAATCGCTTAGTAGCGTGTGAGTAGAGCCTCTTTAAACTGTAGTACATAATTGCCCCAGCTTTAGAATTATCAGTATATTTAAGCCATTGTAAGAACAAAGGATAGATTAGTGCCACGCAGCCCTGACCAGGATGGAAACGTGGTCAGGGCCCGGGTTAAAATGAACAGGTTGACTCGGGCCGGGCGTCTGGCAAAGACCCCATATCAGGCCAAGGAACCGGCTCGGTACTGAGGAGTGCCAAAAGAAATACTACATGGTTGGCATCGTAAACGCGCTGCGGTGTAGTTCGAGGCGGGAACCTTCAGGCCAGCGACTGGTTATGGTTTTCATTTTGGTATAAAAACGCACCCCATCCGTACCATGCACATTCAGTGGGCCGAAAATTGACCGTTTCCACCCGCCAAAGCTATGAAAAGCCATCGGGACCGGGATCGGCACGTTCACCCCTACCATGCCAGCTTGTACCTCTTCACCAAACTGGCGCGCAGTTTCTCCATCTTGGGTGAATATTGCCGTGCCGTTGCCATATTGGTGCTGATTGATCAGCTCTAATGCCTTGTCATAGTGGTCTACCCGGACAAGGCTCAGTACCGGCCCGAAAATCTCCTCTTGATAGACCGTCATATTGGGAGCCACGTTGTCCAGCAGCGTCGGGCCGACAAAATACCCCTCTTCGTTGCCACTCACGGTAAAATCCCGGCCATCGACCAGCAATTTGGCCCCTTGCGCTTCACCGCTACTAATGTAATCACAGATGTTCTGCTTATGTTGTGCTGAGATCACCGGCCCCATGTCATTTTCCGGTCCCTCAGCCAAACCGGGGCCGACCCGCATCCGGGCAATTTTGGCGCTCAGCAGATCAATGAGTTTGTCGGCGACCACATTGCCGACCGCCACGACCACAGAAAGTGCCATACAGCGCTCTCCGGCCGCACCGTACGCCGCGCCCATGATAGCATTGGCCGCCATTTCCAGATCCGCATCCGGCATCAACACGCAATGGTTCTTCGCCCCGCCCAATGCCTGACAGCGTTTGCCATGGTTGGAGGCAGTGGCATAAATGTACTCGGCAATCGGTGTAGAACCGACAAAGCTGACCGCCTCCACCTGTGGATGGGTCAACAAGGCATCAACCGCTTCTTTGTCACCATTGACCACATTAAACACCCCGTCAGGCAGTCCCGCCTGCTTAAGCAGCTCAGCCAGACGGATCGCCACGGACGGATCTTTTTCCGACGGTTTAAGGACAAAGGTATTTCCTGTCGCCAGTGCAATGGGGAACATCCACATCGGCACCATAGCCGGGAAGTTAAATGGCGTAATACCGACACATACGCCCAGAGGTTGCATCAGGGAATGGCTGTCGACGCCCGTTCCGGCGTTGGCCGAGTGCTCACCTTTTTGCAGGTGGGGAATACCGCAGGCAAACTCGACCACTTCCAATCCGCGGGTCACTTCACCGACAGCATCTGAATAGACTTTGCCGTGCTCAACAGAAATCATCCGCGCCAGTTCATCCATATGCTGTTCCAGCAAGGCTTTAAACCTGAACATCACCCTCGCCCGTTTTAACGGAGTGGTTTTCGACCAGGTCACAAACGCTTTATCGGCAATGCTCACGGCCTCTGCCACTTCGGCAGCACTGCTTAACACCACCTGTTTGATTTGCTGCCCGGTCGCCGGATTAAACACCGATGCCACCCGGCCGCTGTGGCTGGCCACTGTCTGGCCATTAATGTAGTTCTGGACTAGTTCCATGATCTTCTCCTCAATTGATCAACGCGGATTCGGTCTGACTTGCGGGTGAATGACAGCCACGCAGACGCCACCGCGTCACGAGTGCGCGGTAATTTGACTGGACTTGTTGTATCAGTGTTTGGTCGTCAATCGCTCCGCAAAGCCATTGCTGCGCAGGCTGGCCGAATATGCTGCGCCCGACCGCAAACCCTTTGACAACCTGGCATGCTGCCGCGTTTTCAAATGCTTGTTCAAGCTCTGCGAGCGGCGCGTCCAAACCGAGCAGCACCACGCCATGGCAATGCGGATCCTGCTCCGCGATAAGTGCCTCGATCACTCGCCAGCTTGACGCTTGCATAGCCGGCAGTTTCCACCAGTCGGGCTTAATACCCAGTTGGTATAAGCGTTGCAGGGCTAAGTAATAGTTTTCTTCGGCCTGGGAGGCATCTTTAGGTAAAATCACCTCCAGCAGCAGTTCGTGGCCGCTCTGGCAACAAGCCTGATAGACCTCCTGTAACAACCTTTCTTGCTCCTCGCGCAAATCAGCTTCATCACCGGGGTGATAGAAAACCAGGCACTTAACAATGTGCTCCTGCGGCCAGGATTGCAGTTGAGAGCCAATATCGCCGTTTTCAAGCTGTAACGGTCTCGAACCGGGCAACTCGACTGGGCGCCCAATCCACAAACCATTGCCGGTGGCCTGATTCAGTACCGGTTGCCCATAACGGCTGTCACATAATATTCCTAGATCACCGGTAAAAGCGTCTTCCCGGCTCACCGACTGGCCGGCACGGAAAATCAGCTGTTTAAGCTCACCAATACGCTCCACCCCGACACCGGCCTGCCGTGCCATCTCCTCTAGCTGACTGCGGTGATCAAAGGCCAGAATACACAGTTCTTGCCACTCTTGATCTCGGGTTGTCACCCGGTGCAAATGGTTTAAGCGTGGATCCGTATCAGGGCGTTGCACTGCGTACTGGCGTGACAGGTAATCATCGAGCTCTTGTTTGCTTGGCATTGCGGGCGCACAGCCATGACGGGAAACCACCAGCGCACCACACGCATTCGCATAACGACAGGTTTGCTCCCATGCTTCCTCATTGAGGTAACCACGCAACAGCCCCGACATAAACGCATCGCCCGCGCCAAGCACATTGAGCACCTCGACCTGCACCCCTTGTGCATTGATCCCACCATCTATGTGTGCAGGGATCGCGCCGGTAAACACCGAGCAGCCCAACTGGCCGCGTTTGCACACCAGGGTCGCATCCGAGACCTCACGAACACCGCGCAGCGCGGCCAGTGTATCTGTTGAGCCCCCCGCGATGTGGAACTCCTCTTCGGTGCCCACAATCAGATCAAACAATCCCAGCACCTCTTGCAGCTGTGTAGTGACCGATTCAGATTCGATAAACCGGGTTTCGCCATCCCCAAGCGAGGTAAGCCCCCACAGTACCGGCCGGTAATCAATATCAAGCACGGTTTTGACACCATGCTGACGCGCATAACCAAGCGCGGTCAGCACCGCCTCGCGTGTATCGGGATGGGACAAATGAGTGCCGGTGATCGCCAGACAACGCGCCGACGCAATGTACTGTTCATCGATATCCTCGGACGTGATCGCCATATCGGCACAATTATCACGATAAAAAATCAGCGGAAAGGTGTCCTGATCTTTGATGCCAAGGATCACCAGCGCCGTCAGGCGTTCCTTATCGGTGATCAGGTATTGCGTATCAACCCCCACGCGATCCAGCTCCTCGCGGATAAACCTGCCCATATGTTCGTCACCCACCCGGGCCAGCATCGACGACTTTAAGCCCTGCCTCGCGGTTCCATAAGCGACATTGCCGGATGACCCACCAAGGTATTTGGCAAAACTGGTCATATCCTCTAGTCGCGAACCCACTTGCTGCCCGTACAAATCAACGGCAACTCGCCCTAAGCAAATCACATCTAGCGCTTTATTGCTGGTTGTCATAGCGCACTCCCTATCAGGTATGTATCGAATCCGGTTTTCGTTGCAAAGCCAGTTTTAACTCCGCTAACGCGGTTAACCCCAGCCACAAAGAAATGTTTATTTCATTTTTAGGATACTATGAAATTTTTAATTCGAACCGTGATCTGCGATCGATTCTGATAAACACCCGGCCATAGAGTTCAATTGTTGGAAAATATATTTCACGTAAACACGTCGAGAAAATCATCATGCAAAGCCAGTGCCCTCACCATCGCGATCACTAATCACCGTTAAGAAACACACCCATAAGTCACGATTAAGCAGCAATATATGCTGAAATACTTAATAGAGAGAACTGTGCCAAGCTGCCATAAAAGATACCGCGCTTGACTGATAAATCAGACACGGCTCATTGAAAAGCCCACCGTCCATTAAACAACCAATAAAATGAAAATAATTTTTCACTCCAAGTGCCGTTAGCGAAACAGCGGAAGAAAGAGTTAAGTGAAACGAAAATGACCAAAAACCAATACCAACCCAGTAAATGACATATTCATTCTGACTGCCTATCTGTCTATCTGGGCATTGAGTGCGGGGCGACGCTCAGAGCTACCACTTCTGTTCAAGGTAGTAAGATACAAACCTCTGCTTCACAGCTAACCGGAGTTAAGTTTTGCTCAAGCGCCGCTCTTTCATTAGCGGCATATCACTCACGGCTTAACGAAAAAGCGAAACATATGTTCCACTTTCTGTCAGGTTTGGGTATTTTAGTTTGATACGATTCATTCAGGATGAGATAAAATGCAAACCGCCACTTCACTCAGCGAGTTACATGAGCAAATCCGCGTAAGCCATTCATCACTCAGCAAACGCCTGCAGCAAGTTGCTGAGTATGTTCTGGAAAATACAAACAGTATCGCGTTCGATACCGTGGCGGTGATCGCTGAAAAAGCGTCCGTGCCCCCTTCGACCCTGATCCGCTTTGCCAGTGCATTTGGTTTTAGTGGCTTTAACCAAATGAAACAGCTATTTCGCCAAAGCCTGGTGCAGGAAACCACCAACTACCCTGAACGGGTCAAACTCTACAAGCAACTGGAAGGTACAACGCCGCTCGCCGCCACACCCAAACAGCTACTGGAGCAGTTTTCGCTGGCCAACGCCCAGGCCATGGAGCAACTGGCGAACCAGACGACCGACGAACAAATGGAACGCGCCGTTGAACTGCTGAGCAACGCAGACACTATCTATCTCGTCGGTCTGCGCCGTTCATTCAGTGTCGCCTCTTATCTGGCTTACGCCTTCAGCCATCTGAATAAACGCGCCATCCTGATTGACGGACTTGGCGGGATGTTCAAAGAGCAGCTTAATATGGTGAGCCGCAATGACGTGGTGCTGGCGATCAGTTTTAGCCCTTACGCCGAGGAAACCCTCTCACTGTGTAAGTCGGCCGCGCAAGCCGGCGCCCGGCAAATCACCATCACTGACAGCCTGCTGAGTCCTTTAGCCTCCCTGAGTGAGGTCTGTTTTGTCGTAAAAGAAGCCAAAGTTGACGCTTTCCGCTCGCAATCGGCCAGCTTATGTCTGGCGCAATCGCTGGCGGTCGCCATGGCCCATCAACCGGATGCCAACTAACAGCAAAGGATTCTGCCGCCTGGCCTGATGCCACATGGTGGCTGTCTCGCCTCGCTGCACATTAATGCTATCGACCCCTGAACAGTTACGAGTTGAAATGCAAAAATCCCTACAAAACAATACTTTAAATGATTTACGGCAGATTTATCTGGCAGAGCGACCCGTTCCTGGCGTTACGATCCACCTTGAAAAATGTCCGCGACAACCACCGGCAAAGACGGTGATCTGATCTTTCGGCGCGATAACCGGCGCAAGGTACGTCACAAAGATAAACGTTCGGCTTCAGTGGAACAATTTTCGTGACCCACCCTTCAAAATCGGCCCTTTTTCGGGATCGTTACCAAAAAAGACCGTATATTCAGGCCAAACAGTATTAATACCTTCGTTGATAGTGGAAGGTTAAGTAAAGCAAACCACCTATCAACCATTGATGCTGTGTGTTTTCTATTTTTTGAACTTTTACTGGGAACGTTTGCAACCAATCCCTTTATAATTTCCAAGAATGGAGAAATACAACGATGAAACAAAGTGTAATTGCCCTCGCCGTGGCGTTCGTATGCGCGTCAAATACCGCCGTTGCTGATACATCTGTGGGAGATCTTGAACAACGCATTAATGAACTGGAAGCGCGCCTGGCTCAAACCGAGCAAGTCGCCAATGATGCTAACGATCAGGCTGCTTCTTTTGAATTTCATGGCTATGCCCGTGCCGGCTTGCTGATCAACGACGATTTGAATGGTGCCACTGGCACCGGTCCCTACATGACCTCAGCGGGTGCTTTGGGCGCTCCGGTAGGCCGACTGGGCCTTGAAGATGATCACTATGTGGAAGCGAACTTAATTCACAATCGTAAGCTAGAGGATGGCTCAAGCGCCCGGTTCCACATAATGCTGGCAGACAGCGTTGAAACCAATAACGAATGGACAGCCAGCGAGAGCCAGTTGAATGTACGCCAAGTCTATTCAGAATTAGCTAATCTGAGCATGTTTGCCGATTCCACTGCATTTTCTAACGCGACGTTTTGGGCCGGCAAACGCTTTGACCGAGCTAACTACGATATTCATTTTTTTGACTCTGATATTGTTTTTCTTTCAGGTACCGGTGCCGGTGTTTACGATGTCCAACTGGCTGATAACTGGAAAGCGAACTTCTCTATCTACGGGCGCGATTTCGGCACAATAGATAGCTCATCGCTCGACATTGAAAACTATGTCGCGACGATGAATAACTGGGTTGGCAACTGGCAGTTCATGCTCAGTGCTATGACCGCTTCAGATAATAAAGATCTGACTGAGGGTGCAGCAGACAAAGGCCTGCATGCTTTGCTTGCCTACCATAGCGACAGCTTTTACGGCTTGAGCGAAGGCTTCTCCAAGACCGGCGTGTTGCTCGGGGACGGACTAGGCGCAGAACTGAAAGGCATTGGTTCAAACGGCTCGCTGACTGAAGATGCTCAGGCGTTCAGAGCGTTTAGCTATGGTGTGACAAGGCTTGGTGACAACTGGCGCATCGCACCTGCGTTGATGGCAGAATACAGTCAGGATCGTTTCAAAGCCAATGACGAATTTCTGTGGGCCTCTGCCAACGTACGTTTGGCTCAGGAGTTCACAGAAAACTTCGAGATGGTCTACGAAGGCTCATATCAGTACATGGACTTAGATAACTCTGTTGAACAAGCCAGCGGCAGTTACTACAAAGCAACGGTAGCACCGACCCTCAAGCTATCAACCAGCTCAGGCTTCTTTGACCGCCCTGAACTAAGATTTGCCGTAAGTTACGTTGACTGGAGTGAAGACCTGAACAACTACTCGGTAAGCCTGGACTCAGGCGCTTCCACCATGGGTGACGGCGGTGAAATGATCTTCGCCCTGCAGATGGAAACCTGGTTCTAATTTAAAATTATTTATCCCTGCCCATATTCGCCAGCCTTCCAGGCTGGCGTTTTTTTAGCAAGTCTGTCGTTCGACATTCTGGAACGTCAACACCACCTTGCTCATTTCAAGCCCTTCATGGTTAATCCGTGCCAGCAGCAACTTAGCCGCATTTTCACCTGCTTTATCAAAGGCATAATTAAACGTTGATAATGCTGGTGTACACACCACGGACAATTCATCATTACCGACCCCAAGAATTTTGACATCCTCGCCAACTTTTAAGCCCAGCTCATTTGCCGCCCTGAGTGCACCTACCGCAATTCTATCCGTGGCACAAAATAATCCATCCGGCACAGCTTCTTGACTCAGATACTCTTTAGCCTGCTGATAGCCAGAATCAATGGAAAAGTCACCACGAGAATGGAACTGCAGCTGCAAACCATGAAAGTCCAACGCCTGAATAAGGCCTTGAGAGCGCTGAACGTCAACCGCAATATCGTCCCCCTGAACCCCGATAAAGCCAATATGTGTACATCCGGCCTCAATCAGGCGGTTTCCCGCTTCAAAACCCACCCGGGCATCATCATGAACAATACTCGGAATGTTATACATCGAGCCATCCTGGCCGACTAAGACGACCGGAGCTGCCGATTTTTGGATTGCCGTAACCAGATTTTTATCCAAATGAGTCGCGTACAGGATGATTCCCTCCACACGCTTTTGATTGAAGATCTGGATATACTCCAGCTCTTTCTGGTGCTCTTGCTGAGTACTCGCAAGCAACACATGCTTCCCTGCCTGCTCAAGAATATGCGTCAATCCATCAACCCCCTGAGCGGTGGCATGTGAAGCAACGCGCGGGACGATCACGCCGACCAAGTTGGTTTTTTGTGACTTAAGATCTTTGGCAACCTGATTCGGCACATAGCCACACTCTTGAATCGCTTTTTGCACGATAAGTTTGGTCGCTTCTTTAACACCATATTCGTTGTTTATTACCCTTGAAACCGTCGATTTAGAAACGCCGGCAACTCGGGCGACATCATGAAGACTCGCCATTTGTGTTATTCCATCTAGCTATACTGACGTAAGAATTGGGATTGTTTGCAACTAAATCCCCCTCCGTCTGAGGATTCTACCCCGAATAACACGCTTTCAGGAGCTTTTCTGCCGATCAATTTCACATAAATCCTGCTAATCTTTTGACGAGCAGCTATAATTGGGCAAAAATCAATCTTGCAAACGTTCCCAAAAGGTTTCTTGAATATAACCTAAATATTGATAGCAAATCGGGGTATACCATGAATTATCCGTCAATAGCACAAGAGTTAATGACTCATCTCGGTGGCAAAGAAAATATTGCCGCTCTGGCGCATTGCGCAACTAGACTGCGCTTAGCCGTAAAAGATGAGTCTCTCATCAATGAGCAAACAATTGAAAACCTGGAGGGCGTAAAAGGCCAGTTTAAAGTTGCGGGACAGTACCAAATTATCTTTGGTTCAGGCATCGTGAATCAGGTCTATGCCGAGATGACAAAACTCACTGGTTTGAGCGAAATGTCAACTAAAGATGTCGCTTCAGCAGGCGCCCAGAAGCAGAACATTGTTCAACGGGCGGTGAAAGGCCTGTCAGACATCTTCGTCCCTATCATCCCTGCGATTGTTGCCGGCGGTTTATTGATGGGTATCTACAACCTGCTAACCGCACAGGGACTCTTCATTGAAGGGATGTCATTGATCGAAGCCAATCCAGGCCTGACTGATCTGGCAAGCATGATTAACACCTTCGCCAACGCACCTTTTGTCTATCTACCCATATTGCTTGCTTTTTCCGCCAGCAAAAAGTTTGGCGGCAACCCATTCCTTGGCGCGGCTCTGGGTATGTTGATGGTTCACCCGGATCTATTGAATGGCTGGGGCTTCGGTAGTGCTTCCGTTTCGGGAACGATACCAACATGGAACATACTCGGTCTTGAAATTGAAAAAGTTGGTTATCAGGGCTCTGTTCTGCCGGTACTGGTTGCGGCCTTCATTCTGGCCAAAGTAGAGCTGGGGTTACGCAAAGTTATTCCTTCGGTATTAGATAACCTGCTGACCCCGCTACTGGCGATCTTCATTACCGGCCTGATCACCTTTACCGTTGTTGGACCATTTACCCGCGATCTTGGCTTCCTGCTCGGTGATGGCCTGAACTGGCTGTATGAATCTGCCGGATTTATCGGTGGTGCGGTATTTGGTCTGATCTATGCGCCATTTGTTATCACTGGCATGCACCACAGCTTTATTGCGATTGAAACTCAGTTGCTGGCAGATATTGCAACCACAGGCGGTACGTTTATCTTCCCAATCGCAGCCATGTCTAATGTCGCTCAAGGCGCAGCCGCTCTGGCGGTAGGTGTGATGAGCCGAGACAAGAAAATGAAAGGCATTGCTATTCCTTCTGGTATTACCGGTTTACTGGGCATCACAGAACCTGCCATGTTTGGTGTTAACCTGAAGCTTCGTTACCCATTCATTGCCGCAATCTCTGCCGCTGCGGTTTCAAGCGCATTCATCACCATGTTTAGCGTCAAAGCCCAGGCTCTGGGTGCGGCCGGTCTGCCAGGTATCATTTCCATTCAGCCTGACAAACTTGGCTACTACATCGTCGGTATGGTTATCGCTTTCATTACCTCGTTTGCATTGACTGTCGTCTTGGGCATGCGAGACCAGGCCAAGCAAAAAGCAAAGGCCGCTGCTTAGCGTTTTCTGACTAGCAGCTATTTCGCTAGCACTTTTAACTGTTAACTCCTTGGATGTTGAACTCCCCCAGACAACATCCCTCCTTATCGTAGTTCGATAGGTTTGCTAGTCGAGCCAATGTCGTCTCGACTAGCCTTTTTAAACTTTGTAATTAAAGGTAAGTAACATGAACCGTGTATGGGTAACAGGCGATGCCGTTGTTGACTTGATTCCAGACAGCGATGGAAAATTACTCAAATGTCCGGGAGGGGCCCCTGCTAATGTAGCAGTGGCTATTGCTCGTTTAGGCGGCAATACTGCATTTTTTGGCTGTGTCGGCCAAGACCCGTTCGGAAACTTTATGAACAACACCCTAATCCAGGAAGGTGTGAATACACAATACTTACGTAAAGATCCAGCTCAACGCACCTCCACGGTCGTGGTTGACCTGGATGATAGTGGTGAACGCAGCTTTACTTTTATGGTGAAGCCCAGCGCAGACCAGTTTATGCAAGTTGATGATATCCCTCCTTTTTCCTCTGGTGAATGGTTACACGTTTGTTCGATTGCACTGGCAAATGAGCCCAGTCGCAGCAGCACTTTAGAAGCGATTAAACGAATCAAGCACGCCGGCGGATATATCAGCTTTGACCCGAACTTAAGAGAAGAAGTGTGGGCAGACCCGACTGAAATCAAACCAGTCGTCAATCAAGTCATCCAACTCGCGGATGTGATTAAGTTTTCTGAAGAAGAACTGATGTTTTTAACCGACACCAACTCGATCAATGAAGGACTAGACAAACTGCAACGCCATAACAACACCTTAGTGCTCGTCACTCAGGGTGCCAAAGGCGTATTAATGGCTTTCGGAGATTCGAGAGAACTGCTCCCCGGGCAAAAAGTTACCCCCATCGACACAACCGGAGCCGGCGATGCATTCGTTGGCGGATTATTGGCAAAACTAGCCCAGCACACCAAATGGACAACGCCCGACACCATATATTCAGCAATCCGTTGGGCAAATGGTTGCGGTGCACTGGCAACAACCGCAAAAGGCGCAATGAGTGCTTTACCCAACGCTGCAGAACTCGCTGACTTTGTTCGCGCTTGAGTACAGGCAACTACTACACCTAACAACCTCACTGACACGATTTCAGTAGTCAGCTGACTATGAGGACCAGTCATGAATTGGACAGTCGAAAAACGTTATAGCCGATTAGAGGAAATTGCGCCATCCTCCGTAGAGCATATGGCCCACGAAACAACCCGAGATCCGGGCTATCCCCGCTATCACATAGCACCCAAATTTGGCCTGCTCAACGATCCCAATGGCTTATGCCATTTCAACGGCGAACACCACATTTTTTACCAGTGGACCCCGGTCGGCCCGGTGCACGGAATCAAATACTGGTATCACCTATCGACCAGAGACTTTGTTAATTTCACAGATCATGGCGTCGCACTTCACCCCGATCAGGATTACGACTCGCACGGAGTCTACTCAGGTAGCGCGCTCGTTGAAGGTGAGCAAGCGCTGCTGTTTTTTACCGGCAACAAACGTGACCAGAACTGGATTAGAACACCAACCCAGTGTTATGCCACGATGGATGCTGAGGGCACGATAGAGAAACAAGGTGTGATTGTCGAAAACACCATCTATACCGAACATTTCCGTGACCCCAAAGTGTGGAAAAAAGGCGACGAGTATTTCATGGTCGTGGGCGCACAAACCCGGGACAAAAAAGGAACCATGGCACTTTACCACGCCCAGGAGTTAGGCCAGTGGCAGCACAAGGGACAAATAAAAACCACCTGCAATGACTTCGGTTACATGTGGGAATGCCCGGATTTTTTTGAACTGGACGGCAAAGCAGTCATGCTCTTCTCCCCGCAGGGCGTTTCCAGCTCTAACTCTTATGATTTCAAGAACATATTTTCTGTCGCATATCTGGTTGGCGAGCAACTTAACCTGGACACAATGGAGCTCGAAGGGCTCCAGGAGATACGCCAGCCTGACTACGGCTTCGATTTTTACGCACCTCAGACCTACGTAGATGACAAAGGCAGACGAATTATGTTGGCCTGGATTGGCTTACCGGATATTGATACACCTTCGGTCAAGCACCAGTGGGCCGGCATGCTGACACTGCCCAGAGAACTCAGCGTAGAACAGGGCTACCTGGTGCAGAAACCTCTGGAAGAAATCCAGGCTCTGCGAGGCCAAGCGACTGACTTTAAGCATTCACTGACGCTTGATTCAACCAGTTTCTGTTTATCGTTTGAAACTGATCAGGAAGAATTTTCCGTCACACTACGCAACCACAGCGGAGAGAAGATTCAATTTTCGGCCACGCCAACAGAGTTGATCTTAGATCGCTCTGAAATGAGCGAGTTATACGCAGAAGAGTTCGGTCTGGTACGCAAAGCACCGCGGCTTGAAGCAAAACAACAGATTGAAATGTACGTCGATGGATCCGTGATTGAGATTTTCCTCAATAATGGTAAACACACCATGACCAGTCGCTTTTTCATTTCTGACTTAAGTAGCATTGAAGCTTGTGGTGAACTGGATTTAACTTACTGGCCCATGGCCAATATCAGTGGTTTAGACCGAACCTAGGACAAACCACCGCCCGGTTAGCAACACAGCAAGTGCATGTTACAACATCAAAGGAGACGGTAGTTCCGTCTCCTTTTGTTTTATCACTACCGCGTACAGGCCAGTAAGAAGCATGCCCCTGAGGGCTTGAATAGAGCCACTCAAATCTGTTTGCAGTGGAGTAAACTCAGTGAGTGATTATACCTGCAGTGCTTACCACCAGGCTTCCACCTGCATACCGACACTAATGTCAGTATCAGCATCCTGACCAAACGCATTTTCGTTTTCAGCGTCGTTCAGATAAGAAGCAAACACACGAATTTCCGGACGAGCCCAGAAGCCCGATTGTGGTACCCACGCCTGAGCGACGGTGAATTTGCTACCTGCGCCATCCTGATCATTGATCGTTTCTGAGAATCCACCAATTTCAAGTAATGTGCGCATACGTTTATTCCACTTATAAACCGGTCGAACTACCACGCTGAAAGTAGAATCATCAGTATCTGTACCATCGACATCGGTTGCGGCCGCATAACGAACTGAATGACCCAGTTCGATGTTCTCACCAATGTTAACGACACCCCAGTTTATAATCCGGAAACCTTCTGCATCGTTGTTCGATGCGTCACGAACAATGCCTTTGCCGCTACCATAAGTCGTCATTTGCTCTGCATAGCCGGAGTTGGCCAGCTGTAAAATCGTTTTGTTAAAACCGTTATCCAAAGTGTGGTTAAGGCTGGCCGTAAACATTAGGGCATTATCTGCATCAACGGTTTGATCCTTTCTTTCTTTTACTACGTTGTAGTCCAGACCGATTTCCAGATCCGCTTTATCCCACAAAGGGATACCCGCATAGCGAACATCTGCGATTACGCCTGTAACATCATCATCTTGTTCATCAACAGTATCCTGGATCAGCGCGACCGATAACTTACCTGGCCCAATATTGATATGCTCGAAACCGCCACCAATGCCACTTACATCCCAGTAATAGTTATCAACAATGTGCACATCATGACGTTGATAGTAACGGTCACCAGCCCAAACTGTAATATCTTTATCCTCGAACAAACCTTTTGCCTGTACATTAAGCTGGACGATATTCACCGAGCGGTCTGAGGAGTTGTCATCCTGGCCTTCCCAATAAGCAAGCATTGAGTCAACCCTGAATGTCACCTCATCTTCGTTATACAGTTCTTTGTTGAAACCGAGTTCGCCATATAGATCATTTTCATTCCCTAAACGACCAACTTTATTCACTTCCCATTTATTGTTTGCTCCGCTTTCCTGGCTTAGTCCAACACCACCTCGCATGTAGCCGTTGAATCCCAAGTTAGAGGCGGCGCCTTCAGCCATTGCGGTTGATGTAAGAGCTAGGGCCAGTGCACCGACAAGTGGGGATATTTTCATACTTATGTTTCCTTGTTTAGTTTGTACCAGGTTCTCTCCATCCAAAATGGGAACAGTCCCAGAACAAAAGAAATAAAAATGGGAACAGTCCCATAAATCGAAATGATGCTATTATTTTATGGATTGGTGCAAAAGTGATTTAGTTAATGAATGATAGCTTTATCACTAAATTAGAGGGTTTTGTGATCTTGCCACGTAGTCAGATCACGACTTGGGGTGATGAGCGCTGCTTTAGCTGATGTTCTTCAGCAAACCGGCAACCACGAAAATCGTCGGCAACACAGCGCCCTGCCGGATATCATCTCGGCCTATAACCTTTATTACTTTTTTTAATAGATACGCGTTTTACACATCAACAACCACAAATCAATGGAATAACCAACTGATTTTATTGGTCTTAAATTAAGCTAACGTCAGAGAAACGCTCAGCCAATAACACAGCAAGCCCACTACCCACTCCGTATTAAGATCTGTAATAAGCACTATTACCCCGGTTAAGAGCGCTTTTCAGTATTCTTCTTTTATCTGATTGCTAACACATTGATTTCAGATATACGCGGCATGGATTCAAATCATCAAAGCCGCCTAAGGATATCACTCACGCACGGAAGCCACTCAATCGATAGAGGAAAGCTATGACTGTTAATAAATCCCTGCTGGCGCTTGCGGTGACCTCCGCAGCCTCATTCAACGCGGCGGCAGCCCTTGAGCAACCCAATATCGTGATGATCATGCTGGATGACGTCGCACCGATGGATATCTCCGCCTATCACCGTGGGCTGGGAGCGATCAAAACCCCGAACATTGACCGCATTGCAGACAAAGGGCTGATGGTTTCAGACTACTACGCACAAGGCAGTTCGACGGCCGGGCGCTCAGCATTCATCACTGGTCAGTACCCTATCCGTACGGGCCTGACTTCCGTCGGTCAGCCAGGTTCTTTCCGCGGCCTGAACCAAGAAGACCCAACGCTGGCTGCAATGCTGAAAGACAAAGGCTACGACACCATTCACGTGGGCAAGAGTCACTTAGGCGATCGCAACAGCATGTTACCGACCGTCAACGGGTTCGATGAATACTATGGCTTCCTTTACCACCTGAATGTGATGGAACAGCCTGAACAGCCGGAATACCCGCAAGATCCGAACTATGTCGGCCGTCCCCGCAACGTTATCCACACTTTCGCGACTGACACGTATGACAACACCGACGACCCGCGTTTTGGTGCAGTCGGTAAACAGAAGATCATCGACAAAGGTGAACTGGGCGCAAAGCGCATGGAAACCATCGATCAGGAGTTCAATGAGTTTGCGATTGACTGGATTGACGCACAGCAAAAAGCAACACCGAATAAACCATTCTTCATGTGGTACAACCCATCCCGCATGCACTCCATTACCCATGTTCAGGAGAAGTACCTCGGCTCAAGTCAGGTGAGTTTTTACTACGATGCGGTTCGCGAACTGGACGATCAGATCGGCAAATTACTCGATAAACTAGAAGCGACCGGCGAGATGGACAATACCATCATCCTGTTTACCTCGGACAACGGGGTCAACCTTGACCATTGGCCGGATGCGGGTGCGGCGTCGTTCCGCGGGCAGAAAGGCACCACCTATGACGGCGGATTCCGGGTACCGATGTTGGTGAGCTGGCCGGAAAAACTGCCTCAGGGCGCATACGTTGACGGCCTGATGAGTGCAGAAGACTGGGTGCCAACCCTGATGGCGGCAGTCGGTGAGACGAAAATCAAGCAAGATCTGCTGGAAGGTAAAACCATCAATGGCAAAACATACAAAGTGCACCTGGATGGTTACAACCAGCTCGACATGCTGAAAAATGGCGGCGAAAGCAAGCGCCATGAGTTTTTCTACTACAACGAAGACAGTCTGAACGCACTGCGAGTCGATCAATGGAAAGTCCACCTGCGCACCAAAAAGGAGTGGGCAGCACCGGTCGTCGAACAGCCATTGGGAATCTTGCTTAACATTAAAGCTGACCCGTATGAGCGCTCTATTGATACCCGCGGCTGGTTTCTGTGGATGAAGGAACGCACCTGGGTGGTGCCTACGCTGCAAAAATACATGATTCAGCACCAGAAGTCGCTTGAAGCGTTCCCGCCAAGACAAAAAGCCGGCGGTATCGGTATGGCCGATAAATCCGTGGTTGCCAAGTAAAGCAGCCCATTGCAACAGAAGGGCAAGCTTGTCCTTCTGTTGCTAGCTAACACGACCCCAAAACCCGTCGTCATGGATGGCGAGCATCAATAAGTGAGATCCAGTAATGACGACTCAAACCCCGCTTCCCTTCAGCCTGTTTATCAAAACAGAAGGAGCAAAATGCAACCTAGACTGCAGCTATTGCTACTACCTGAACCACCAGCAGCAATACGACAAAGGCATGGCACTAGGCACCGTTGAGAAACTGATTAAAAACCATATTCGCTCCCAGCCGAACACACATGCTCCTGTTGATTTTATCTGGCATGGTGGGGAACCTTTACTTCGTGGTCTGCAGTTCTATGCTCAGGCAGTCACTTATCAGCAGCAATTTGGGCAAAGGCGTCCGATCCGCAACACCATTCAGACCAATGGCACCTTAATCAACAACCGCTGGGCAGAGTTTTTCAAAAAACACCAGTTCATGGTTGGTGTGTCTGTCGACGGCCCGCAAATTCACAATGACATTGCCCGAGTAGATAAAAACGGCGGGTCCTCTTTTGAGCGTACCATGCGCGGTATCGAGCACCTTAAAAAGTACGAGGTCGAGTTCAATACCCTGACGGTGGTGAATAACCGTACTTATAAGCATGGCCAAGCCATCTATCGTTTCCTCAAAGAACACGGCAGCGACTACCTGCAGTTCCAGCCCTGTCTCGACCACGAGCTGGATCGTCGCTCCCAATATGACTGGAGCCTGAATGGGGCTCAGTGGGGCGAGTTTTTATGTAATGTTTTTGATGCCTGGTGCGAAGAAGACATCGGCAAAGTATACGTTCAGTTCTTCGAAAACTGCCTGATGATCCTGATGGGTCAGCCAAGCCAGATGTGCCATCACAGCGCAACCTGTGGTCAGCAGCTAATGACCGAAGCCAACGGCGAGGTGTACAGCTGTGATCACTTCGGTTACCCCAGCCACAAACTCGGTAATCTCGAAGACACTCCGCTTCAGGGTATGGTGAGCTCGAAACAACAGCGGTCATTCGGCCTTGAAAAGCAGACGTCACTTTGTCACCAGTGCAACAACTGTGATTTTCTCGGCTTGTGTCACGGTGGCTGCCCGAAAAATCGAACCCTAGCCGCGGAACCCGGCAAGCAACTCAATCAGCTGTGCGATGGCTACCGACTATTCTTCCGTTATGCGTTACCCCGCCTGCTGAAAATGGTAACCGCAATGCAACAAGGCTACTCACCGGCATTTTATCGTTTGTTTTAATATGCTCTGACCTTGTAGCGGGAGCCTGCATGGTTCTCGCCATTTTCCGGCGGTCGACACAAACGATAGTCGATGAGCAAGGCTGCCGATGCACTGAACATCGCTCAGCCTGTCATCTGGATGAGGTTGTTAAATCAGGCATCGCTGATTCATTCACACATGATCGCTTTGGCCTGATCAAACAACCAAGTTGTCAGAGGATCAATGCGGTTTCTCTGATGGGTAAACAATGAAAACTGACGGTAACGCGCGTCATTGGTCAGCACTTCCGGCAAAGGCTCGAAACGGTAGCGCCCTTTAAAACGCATCATGTTGTGTCTGGAGGTAATACTAATGAAATTGCTATTTTCTAGCAGCCCCAGCAACATACTGATATCACTGGTGCGTACCTGAATGTATTTTTGTAGTTCGATGTTTTTAATGATTTTTTCTCGGCGCGATGACTCATTCTCACCATAAATCAAATTAGTACAGAGCGGGTATTTCAGCGCTTCTTCCACCGTTGGCTCGACAAGCGGATGGTCATTTCTCATCACCATCACAAACTCATCATTGCCAATGTCTTTTTGCAAAATGTTTTTATTGGTGGGCATTGGCAGGTAGCTAAAGCCCCAGCACTTTCGCTTCAGCTCCATATCCCTTATGGCGTCAAACGCCCAATGGTAGCACTCTACCGTCGCGTTTGGCGCCTGCTCAGCAATTTTGTTCACCAAAGGTACCGCCAGGGTACTCATCAGCGGCGGCGAGAAAAGCAGTGAGAGCTCACCGGTGACCTGACTGATATCCCACTTAGACTCGTCAACGTATAAAGTGTCAAGCCCATCTAACAAAGCAGGAAGCTGCTCCAGCAGCTGCTGACAACGTAAAGTCGGTTCCAGCTTATTTTTATCTCTTACAAAGAGAGGATCGTTGAACTGCTCACGCAGCTTTTTCAGCATAACGCTGATCGTGGGTTGGCTCACATGAAGACGCTTTGCTGCTTGTACGGTTTGTCGCTCTTCATTGAGAATGACAAGCAAACGCAGTAAGTTTAGATCTTTAGTCATTGAAAAGGTTACACTAATAAGCACTGTTTCTGTTAGGTACAACATACTAAAGCACATGAGTCCCAACCTCCAAGAACGAAGGACATACTGGTTTTAAATATGTGTATTGGGTTGGTCCCAGGCACCTCTAGCGAGAAGCCTCGGCAAGTCTGACCCTGATACTAGTCAAATTAAGCAGTACCGTCGCCACTAAAACAGACAGTGAGATTGAGATAAGCCGGGTAAACTCAGCACTTAGTGGATCACTGCCTTGATAAGCGATAATTTGACTGACCAACACAATAAAATTGGTAAACAACAACTGGTAAATACTCAGTCGACACTGACGCCGAATAGCAAAACAGGCCAGTTGCAGGCCGAAAAAGCAGGTAACGCCAAGCGTGACCCACACCGGCAAGCCCATACTATGCACCAGCATGATCGGGATGGTCATCATGATCCCGATTGTTGTTGCAGTCAGCCGGTTATTACGAAAGATCCGCTGATCACGTGCAACAGGGATTTTGATCATACTGCCAATAGTGATGGCAATTAACATAGCCTGTGAACTTCCTGTGCCGATCAGCGCGAACAAAACTAACAGCAATGCGGTCGCCTTAAACGCAATCAGGCCAAGATGAAGATCTGCCCCTTCCATATCTTGTTCATCCGGCAAAATATCCTTTTCGTCCCCAGGAAACAGCAAAAAGCTGGTGTAAGTCGCCACCAAAGCAGTGATAAAAGTCTCCAACATCAACAGAGGCAAACTAGAGATAGAGATCCCAAACTGCAAACTGACGACACAGGTAATGATAACGAACAACAACACCAGAGTCGCCAGCATATCTTTAGGATCTTTATGACTACGATAGAAGCTCCAAAACAGCATCAACCAGCAGAACAAACCGTATCCGGTCGGCGAATCCACCAGGCTTTCCCCGATCACAATAACACCAAAGCTCACCACCAAGATCACCGCCAATAGTTTCAACATCATCGCCATCGGCGGCCTGGCTGGCATAATGGTCAGAAAAATGACCACCAGCATCGGGGCTAACACGGGCACCAATGCCCCCTGTGACGCTAGGTAAAACAGTAATAACGTTGGAGTAAACACCAAACGGATAACGGGATTAGCTGCGCTACGAAACATAGGTCCAGATACTCAAGATTCTCATCCACAAACCAGCCAACCATTCACCTAATCGGCTTTGCTCCGTATAAAAGGCCACCGTCGCCTGCGAGCCATAACGAATATTGGTCAACTGAGCGCTCTCATCAAAAACGACATTGATAGGATAACGGTGTGGGCTGGCCCCCGTCGAACCGGCATTGAGAAAACCAGTGGCCGGGTCGATATCGTTACTACCGCCGGTCCCCCAACCAATACTGTCAACTTTGCCCGTCAGTACCCGGCCAGGCAGGGCATCCAGGACGATTTTCACCGTTTGGCCCGGTCGAATATGTTCGAGTGAGTTTTCCCGCGCCAGTGCAGAAATCCAGACGCTGCGCGGATCAATGAACGTGAGCAGTGGCGAACCCGCGGCTGCGGTTTGGCCAACGGTCAACTGCAGATTAGTCACAATTCCTCGCGACGGTGCCACAATTTCGGTTTTCTTCAGATCAAGCTGAGCCTTCTCCAGGTTGGCCATGGCGGTTAAGATTTGTGGATTGTTACTTCCAGTCGGGCCTAAGTTTTTCTGAGCCTGGACTAAAGAAGCCTGAGCCGCCTCCAGACCAGCCTGGGCGCGCTGTTTTACTTCCAGTGCATTATCAAGATCCGATTGACTCAACACACCTCGCCGCGCAAGCTCAGCCGTACGGTTTGCCTGCTCTCTGGCGTTATTCCGCGCTGCCAAAGCATCCACCACACGCGCCTGTGCCACTTCAACCGCAGCCGTACTTGCGCCAATATTCTGTCCTGTCAGCGCCAACTTAGCCTGGGCGGTACGTAGGGCAAGTTGGTAATTGCGCGGGTCAATCTTAAACAGCGTTTCTCCGGACTCAACAATCTGGTTGTTTTCGACCGCAACTTCAATAATATTACCAGACACTTCCGGTGCGACTCTGACCAAATAGGTGTGTACTTGGGCATCACTGGTAATTGGAGTAACGCGATCGGACCACAAACTATACAACCAAACCGCGAGCACGACAGAAATGATTACAATACTCAGCTTTTGAGAGGATTTTTCAGCATCTGACATAACTATCCACTAATAAAAACAATCAA
Source organism: Vibrio sp. CAU 1672 (assembly GCF_029223195.1). Lineage (GTDB taxonomy): Bacteria > Pseudomonadota > Gammaproteobacteria > Enterobacterales > Vibrionaceae > Vibrio. The sequence goes on from NZ_JARHUF010000005.1 coordinate 229,706, forward strand.
TCCTTGAAGTATAAACGATTGATTTAGCGTATAAAGGCTACCAGGTTCAAATTTAGCGTTACAACTAAATTTGCACGCTGGATCGTAACCATGCCGTCATCAATGTGGTAACGTTCCGGTATAAACGCCTATCCTACAGACTATCTACTCTATGAACAAAGATCTCAATTTGCTCCGCCTTATGCTTGTCTTAAACGAAGAAAAGCAGACCGTCAGCACCGCGAAACGTCTGCATGTGAGCCAACCGACGATCAGCGTCATGCTGCGAAAACTCAGAGAGCAATTTAACGATCCGTTGTTTGTTCGTAATAGAAGTAAGCTGGAGCCAACACCACGCTGTATACAGATCCTGAATCAGTTACCCCCGTTGCTCGACCAACTTGATGCGCTATATATCGATGACAGTGCCTGGGATATCAGCAAGTTGTCTGGGGATTACTCACTTATTTTTGCGCCGCCTTTGATGTCAACACTGGGCGCTCCCATCATGCAAAAACTGACCAATCTCGCGCCGGATGTAACCGTAGATTGCTACCAGTGGGGGTTTGATGCCTTGCGGGACCTGGAAATTAAACCTAACTGCTGGGGGATCTCATACCTGCCGATGGAAACCAACAAAAACCTTATGCAGAAAGATATCGGCAAAGACGAGTTTATGCTCATCGTACGGCCAGACCACCCGCTGGAGTCTTATGAACTGGAGCAACTGCTCAAGTATCCAATGTGTATTAACCTTATTCATGGCGAGATCGAGGCATCTCGCAGCGAAAAGCTGATTAAAAAACTGGGGCTGGGTAAGCACATCAGCGTGCGAACGAGCGATATCTACGTGATGATGACCATGGTAGAGCAAAGTGATTACCTCGGCATAGTCTCTAAAAACACCATGCAGAGACTGCAAGGCCGCTTTAAGTTCATTCCTCTACCCGCTGAACTGACCGATGATGCCCGCTACCGGGAAGTCTCCCTGTTTACCCACCAGCGCAACCGCTCTGATCCGCTGACCAACTGGTTGTTCCAAGAGTGTGCTGAGCTGCTCAAACAGTATTAAAATTCTTAATAATTAATATAGGAAAGGTTCGATTTCCGATCGCACTGCGCTCCGATACCCTTGGTCATGTCCTGAAAAAACATTCCAAGAGGTTTATCTATGAAGAAGTCGTTACTCGCCTTATCGTTATTATCAACGGTCTGTTTACCCACACAGGCCGAAACGAAGGTTTCAGCTGAAGAAGAGCTGGCTTATAACCTGGGACTGCAAGCCTTTATCTACGGCGCAGGCCCACTAACGGTTGCCGCGGTCCGGGAAACCTCAACCTCCGTAAGTCAACCCATGGATAATGCAATGGCGCCGCTGAACAAAATGGGGAAAACCCGTCAGCTTTCCGGCCCTCAAGATCGCATTGTTCCGACCGTCAATAATGACACCATGTACTCTCAAGCTCATTATGACCTGGACCTCGCTGGTCCGATGGTGATTGAGCTCCCGCCAACGGGCAATCGTTACTATATCGTTCAGTTATTGGATGCGTATTCAGACTCGATTACCGATCTCTATCAGGGCAACACCGGCACTAAAGGCAGTAAAGTGTTGCTGGTCAACAAAGGTTGGAAGGGCGATATACCCAAAGGCATTGATCAGGTGGTGGAATCGAGAACCCCCATGGTGTGGCTGATTCATCGTACCGGTGTGTTCGGGCCTGAAGATCAGGCCGATGCCGTCGCAGTACATGATCGCTTTATTACTTACCCATTAGATGAGCTTGGCCAGGAGCATGGTCCGATTAAGCTGGCTCATGCTAAAGGAGGAATTCCTCCGATGACAACACCGAAGGGCCTCGACTGGTATGCTCTGATTGACCGGGAGCTACGCAAGAATCCGTTAGCAGAAACACAATCAATGGTCGCGCAGTTTGAGTATATCGGTATTGGTGGCGAACAACCGTTTGATGCAGACAAGCTGTCTGACGCGCAAAAGCGTGGCTTATTACGTGCGCTTGCCTCGGCACAAAACATTATTCAATACGCGGGACGTAGCGTAGGTACCACCAACAATGGCTGGTCAATGATGTTTGAAGGCGGTCGCTATGGTAACGACTACTTAAGCCGTGCCAGTATCAACCTGCGAGCTGCGGGCCTGAACGTCCCCGAACGGGCACTGTATCCAAACCGCTACACCGACAGCAAAGGGGCTCAGCTCAACGGCGCACATCAATATCGAATGACGATGCCGGCAGATGCACCTGCTGAAGCGTTCTGGTCACTGACCATGTACGATGCGGAAAACCTGTTCATGGTAGAAAATGAAATCGATCGCTACTCGATTTCCACCAACCGCAAACAAGAACTGAAATACGCCAAAGACGGTACGCTGCCTATCTGTATTCAACATGAGAAACCAACTGATTCAGCCTGTAACTGGCTTCCGGCACCAAAAGACGACTTCTATCTGCATATTCGACTTTACGAGCCAACTCAAGCGGTGCTCGATAACCAGTACGAAATGCCGCAAGTCATCAAGCTGTAAATAGCATCTCACATCCGGCCTCCCCATCCGGGGGCGCTTAATATCCTAATTCTCTAAAAACGTACGGAGTGTGTATGTCACTTACCTATCCGAGACTCTCTGCGCTGGCATTAGCCATCATCTCTTGCCACAGTCATGCTGCTGCCACGCTGGTTTCAGAAATGAGCCACCTGAATGTGGGGACGGCGGGAGCAGGATCAGCGGTGTCGGCAGACGGAGCCTCAACCGCCTATTCTAACCCTGCCGCAATGGGATACCTGAAAGACACCCACCTGGCATTCAACCTTGCCTCAATGGCTTTGAATATTGAATACCAAGATGACCGCGAGCAAGCGTTAAGTAGCGGTAACGCCGGTGGTATTCAACCCTACGGCTCACTTTATGCCCTTACGCCATTGAGCGAAAACATCAACTTCGGTATGGCCATGGTGGCGACCGGCGGAAGCGGACTGGACTACGGCAACAGCTACGCCGGCCGCTTAGGTCTCAATGATCTGCAGCTCAGTGTCTTACAGCTTAACCCCTCACTAAGCTATAAAGTCAACGCCCGCTGGAATCTCGGCGTCGGTGTACAAATCGACCGAGCGGCATTTGAGCAGCGCTTTCTCTCCCAGCGAGCTGCACTTGAATCGACATCCCTGGCATTCGGCTATAACTTAGGGGCGACCTACCAGCTCAATCAACAGCATCGCTTTGGTGTCACCTACCGCTCTAAAATGGAGCACCAGCTTGAAGGTGAATTAAGCCTGCTCAACCGACAAATGGACATGACCATCGATTTAATCAACGCCGCAAGGCTGGAGCTGTCTGGTCACCATCAACTGACACCGCCGATAGCTTTGGTTTGGAGTGTGGGCCAGGAATACTGGAGTGCCAATGACGCAAGCCTGGTACAGGCGGGAAACATCGAAGGCACTATGGTACGTGGTTTCGACGATATTTGGTTTGCTGCCATTGGCAGTAAGATCGAACTAACGCCTAAGCTGGGCATTGAAATGGGCGTGGGCTATGTAAGCTCGCCGCTTGATGATGCGACGCTACAATCGCCGGATCTGCCCGTTGAACGCCAGCTCAAATACAGTATTGGCGGAGATTATCAGTGGAGCACGTCAACCACCATCAAGACCTATTACAGTTACGTGGATTATGGCAATCCGGAAATCGACAACGGTTTACTGCAAGGCCGCTACGATAACCACAACCACTTCTTTGGTCTGGAGTTAGACTATCGGTTCTGATAACCCCCCCGGTACTCGCTCACAAATGTAAAAAGGGCCCTGCTGCGGGCCCTTTGTTTATTTTATCCCTGCCTAAAGCGCAGATAAGAACGACTTCGCCGCAGTTAAGCGGAGCGTCGCACCACCAATGATGTCGAGAAATCCCAGCAGATGGTGCGGCTTATTCGCACTGATCCAGGCTGAGCCGGTCGCACCAATCGGCAGTACCTCCATCGTGTGTGCATCGATCTCAAGGATCACAGTACGCCCCACAGAAGGTGCGCCGCGTTGAATGTGGCTCGACACCGCTTGCTCGCGAGGAAGAAGATTGCCCTGCGCTTCTCCGGTGGCCTTAACCACACTGTGTACCCGGGAGCGGAAAATTTGCCCCGGGAAAGCATCCACATAAAACTCGCTGAACTGCCCTACCTTAATATTGCCGTATGCCTGATCAGGAATACGCATCTCCACAAACTTTTTACTGGTATCCCACAAGTGCAATGACCCCACCCGGGTACCATCAGCGACATAAACATGCGTGACCATGCCATCGAAAGGGGCTCTGACCGTAAGCCGGGACAAATCAAACTCCAGGCTACCTTTCTTCGCGACCAGACCATCGTATTTGGCCTGCAGCACCTTCATTTCCGCGTTCAGCACCTCGACTAAGTCTTGTGAATTCTCAAGATCTTTTGCACTTACATGCACGCCCATAGACTGATTGCGCTCAAGGTCACGTTCAGCTTGTGCCAACTGGACTTGCTTGGCCTCAACGGTACGCGCCACTTCATTTAAGCCCGATTCAACCTCGGTGATGGCCGCGGTGATCTTGTCATCTTTGAGTGTGTAAAGCACATCCCCCTTGCCGACCTCCTGGTTGTGCTCAACATAAATTTCATCCATATGCTGACCAAACGCTGGTGATAACACGGCATGAGGCGCTTTGATAGTGGTCGAGTTGGTCAAATCGATCGGAGAGTAAAATCGGTGGCCAAGAAATAACGCCAGAGCCAGCAATATCCCGATGGTGGTGGTGATGAAATAGTTTCTCGCCGTTGGTTTTAATACTTTAAATTTAAACAGTAACCAAACCACGAGAAGATACGGAAGCATAATCTCTTTCATTAGCGTGTACCTTTTATCCAAAGCTGGGCTTTATCCCAATCGGTGACAATTGCGATGACAGCCAGAATCCATAACGGTTTATATGCCAAACCAAGCAAACACAGCCAAAAGACTAATTTTGCCTGAGCCAGACCGCGCTCTTTTGCTAAGTGTTTAGGGAGCGAGTGAATGTGCCATAGCTTGGCGATAACCCAAACCGCTATCGCCACCGTCACAATGACGACAAACCACATGAACGCGATAGATTCGAGTAATGGATAGACGCTTGGGTAAGTATCGTAAGTTAAGGTGGTAGGATGTATTTCCATAGTCGAACTCTCCGTAAAAACGCTTCCCTGCGCAAAATCCATGGATTGTGTTTGAGCCAGAAGTTACAGTTGATAGTTGAACTCGATACGGTGATCGCCATCAGCAAAATCGGTATTCTCGGTCCAGTTGGCAAAGTAACGAACGTTGAAGCGTGGTGAAATCTGATAAGAAACGGCGAACTCATGAGCAAGAACACTGTCACTGTTTTCAAACCCGTAATCTTTGTACGTTTCAGAGCCAGACAGAGTAGTCATGTACATCGGGTTATAGTTCAGCCAAATCCTGTCGGTAAGGTCAAGTTTGGTATAAGTACCAACAAGGGCAAAAGTCCCCGGTACCGAATAACCGCTGACAATTTGGCCATCATCGCCGACCACGTTGTTACCAAACGCGACACCTGCACCGGCAAGAGGGAAAAACTGCACCGGACCAAACTTAGGCAGGGCCTGAATAAAGCTGTATGACGCAGAACCAGACTCGTTGTTTAAGTCATAGCTGAGATCAACCTGTGCGCCGCGACCATTGGTCAGGTTCGCGGTGAAATTTCTTAGCCGGAAAGAGTCAATACTGTCATTACGCCGGTTTTCATCATCATGCCAGCCCAGGGCTTCACCACCCATTCCTTTGATTTCAAGAACATTCATACCTGCAACGTTGTCTTTGCCAGTGTCGTAGGTTTTGCCCATTTTGAAGTTCAGGCCTTTATCGGTGATACCGCCCCCGACCTGGGTGTAAATAGCCAGCGGATCCGACATATCCTGAACTTCATCATCTGCCGCTAACGCTGAGTTAAACTCCATCAGGCTGACAGCAGTGGCTGCAACCAGGAGGAATGGCTTTTTCATAAATTACCTTCATTGATATGGCCGGCACACCAGAGGTGTGCCGGTAAGTGGTTTGAGAGAGTTTATTGCGCGTGCAGACCCGGAACGGTCCATTGCATGTTGAGCACTTCTTTGTTCGGAATGTACAAACGAGTCAGCACATAAAAACCGCCATCGGGTGTCGGCAACCAGTTATGCTGCTGGGCTTTGTCGGCTGGTGCCTGATGAGACAGATGCAAGGTAAACGAGCCATCCGCGTTTTTGTTCAGTTCAGATAAATTGCTGATGGAATAACGGTCAATCGGATTATCGACCAACATTTTGCTTTGAGCGTCGTACACCGTCACCGACCAGAATGCACCGACAGGCGGCTCTTGATCGAAGGTCATGGTGTACTCACGGCTCCCGGTCAGCAGCTGGCCTTTCGCATCCATCGCAGCCATTGGGTAAATAGCTTCTTTTGGCCCCTGGCCGCCAAGGTAAGGATGGGCGATTAACGAACGCATGGCGTTGTCGTCACCAAACGCATCCAGTGCAAAAGTGTATACCCAACCATCTTTCATCTCTAAATTAGCAGGGTTAGCTTGCTGTGCCATCACGACTTTCTTGCCTTCTTCAATGGCATTGATCAGCGCCTGTTTCGTCACCTCAGAAAGCTGGCTGGCATCAAATCCATCTTCGCTCAGGCCAATTTTCCTAAATTGGCCAAGCATGGCTTGTTGTCTTTCATCGACCGGGTTGTCCGCCAGATACGCGCCTAACTCAACATAAAAACGCAGTGGGTCATTATCCGCTCCGGGGCGTGGCGACAACTCAGGTTGAATCTTGCTTGGTTTGCCGGTCATGTACTCACTCAGAGGAGTCAGTTTGTACTGATCCTGAATGGCATGCGCTTTGGCGTAATCTTGTTCACCCATCACCTGAGTACGGCCCCATAGCCATACCTTAGACGTCGGTGCTTCAATCACATTGAGCTCGCGTGGAATCGCGTGTTTGGCCTTCCACCCCGGCGGTACAATCAAAAACTGCTTTTCAAGGCTACCGGTTTCACGCGTCCCCACGTACTGGAACAGGTTGTGCCACATGTCGAACATGTTGATCACATAGTAACGGTCAGTAACCTCCGGAACTTCCAGCACCATCGGCTCCTGGCTGACATCTAATACGGCACTGGAATACAGCGTGTCGCGGTTGGCGGTTGGCATATCGGTATCTGCCGGCGTGCTTAAACGCCTCGCGTGGCCGAACTCATTGAGTGGGCCGCGATAACTGGTGTCGGCCTGGGGCTCAGAAACATCGCTATATTGACGACTAATTTGCTCCATACGCACCAGAGTCGAGCCCCAGAGATAGGCACTGACCCCCAGATTATAAGCTTCATCGTGAAGCGCCTGCTGTACAGGGTTTAGCTGAGCCTGGGTTGTGCCCGCAAACGACACGGGTGCCGCAAGCGTTGTTGCCAGTACAATGGCGAGAGAAAGGTGTTTAACAGGACGAGTTAACATAAATGACCTCCATTGGTTGAGGCCAATATACGCAAATATTCGTTTAGGGTGTTTTATACTATTTATTAAAAATTTTAATAGTCTATCGACCTGCTGTTGCTTAGCATATTCAAAAGCTCTGGCCCCGAAATGAGCAACTGTTCCTTGTATCACGATGCTCGGGGGACAGTTTGATAGTCAGTAATCCGGCCATATAACATGCCCTTATCAATTCTACTCACTTAACGCAGTATCAAAAACTATTGACGCGAATCAGCAGTTGTTAGCCAGTCAGAAAAAACCGTACTACCCTTATTAATGAAACCATCAGTACAGGAGGGATGATATGGAAATTTCTGAATGCCGAAGGAAATTAGCGGAACATTTTCTTGTTGACGCGAACATTATCCACGATGTCAATACCTGTGGGTGGCACGTTAATTTTCACGATGCCGAAGGTAATGACTACCCCTTTACGGACAATCTCGAGATCCCCTTAAGCTTCAATAGCCCGGAAGAAGCCAAAATAGTCATTCGCCAGATCAGTGACTGCCCGATTAAAGTTAATCATTTGTTCGGCTTTTACGCTATTTAGGCTGTAGTGGATAATACCGGGGCGGTGACACAAGCCGTTGTTGTCACCGTCACCTAATCATTGACCCCGGGTCAGCATCCGCAATGTTGCTGACCTGAGTAGTTTGCCGGACTGAAAGTCTCATGTTGTAATGGCCTACCTACTCTACGGCCACAATTTCGCTGATCAGTGCCTGATCACAACAACGGCTCACCTGGTAGCCAGCCTCAGACAGACACCATGTACCGGCAAGAACAACCTCTGTATATACTCCCCTTAACCCGTTTCACTGCAGCATCCGTCCTGAATGAGTAATCACAGGCCGCCTAAAACCTAATGTATTTACAACATTTTTCCTTATGTCGACTACCATAAACAGATGGGGATACAAACTAACGTATGTATCAGCTCCGGATGGACGCCACATCATGTATTACAACAAACACATCGCATAGGATTCTGCTATGAAGAAGATGATCAACCACGTCGATAACGTAGTCAGAGAGCAGTTGGAAGGCATTGCCAAAGCCCACCCCGAATTCACGGTCAATCTTGATCCGGCCTTTATCCGCCGCGCAGTATTGCCCGAAAACAAAGTCGCCTTGATATCTGGTGGCGGCAGCGGCCACGAACCTATGCACGGCGGGTTGGTCGGCTACGGTATGCTGGATGCGGCCTGCCCCGGCGAGATCTTTACCTCGCCGACCCCGGATCAAATGTACGAATGTGCCAAACAGCTCAACACCGACGAAGGCGTGCTTTTTCTGATCAAAAACTACACTGGTGATGTCATGAACTTCGAGACCGCTATCGAACTGCTGCACGGCGATGGCATCAAGGTCCAGGCCGCACTGATTGATGACGACGTGGCGGTAAAAGACAGCCTGTATACTGCCGGGCGCAGGGGCGTGGCAGCCACCGTTCTGGCCGAAAAAATCCTCGGGGCCGCAACAGAACAAGGCTACAGCCTGGCACAATGCAGCGAGCTGGCCAAAAGGATCACTAACCGTGCCCGCTCAATAGGCATTGCCCTGTCAGCCTGTACCGTACCGGCCGCAGGAAAAGCCGGATTCGAGCTAGCCGATAATGAGATTGAGTTCGGTATCGGTATCCACGGTGAGCCCGGAATAAAGCGCGCCGCCTTTACCGACTGCGATACCACCACCAGCGAAATGATGCAGCACCTGCTGGACAACAGCAGCTATCAGCGCAGCGTGCGACGCTGGAACATGGATCTCGGTGACTGGCAGGAAGAGGTCTGGACCACGGAGCCCCTGATGCAGGGCGATAATGTCATCGTGCTGGTGAACAGCCTCGGCGGCACCCCATTATCGGAACTGTATTGCGTCTACCGCAAGGTCGCCGAGCTGCTTGAAAAGCGCGGCATGAGCATTGCGCGGAACTTAGTTGGTGCCTACTGTACTTCCCTCGATATGCAGGGGGTCTCTATCTCGCTACTTAATGCCGATGATGAAATGCTGTCGCTCTGGGACAAACCCGTCAACACCCCGGCCCTGCGCTGGGGGTGCTAGCCCGGGCTCCCTATACCAATAACAAAGCGAGATATCCATGACATCCATTACCAAACAGCATATCGTGCAATGGCTTGAAAGTGCAGCCGCCAGGTTTGCGCAGGAAAAGGACTACCTCACCGAACTCGACCGACAAATCGGTGATGCCGACCACGGTATCAATATGAACCGCGGCTTTGCTAAGGTCATGGAAAAACTGCCGGAAATGGCCGATAAAGACATAGGTACCATCATGAAGACAACCGGCATGGCCCTGCTTTCTAGTATCGGAGGAGCCAGCGGCCCGCTATATGGCACCTTGTTTCTGCGCGGGGCAACCAGTACAGCGGGCAAAGAAGAGCTGGATGTAGCAGAGCTGACCGTCATGCTCCGCGATGGCCTCCAAGGCGTCCAACAACGTGGCAAGGCGGTTGCCGGAGATAAGACCATGGTGGATACCTGGCTGGCCATTATCGACAGCCTGGAGTCTTCCCCCAATGCCCCGTTAGCCGAGGCCCTGAAGCAGGCTCATACCGCCAGCGAACAAGCCATGCTCAGTACTATCGACATGCAGGCGCGAAAAGGGCGAGCCAGCTACCTGGGCGAGCGCTCCATCGGCCATCTGGATCCCGGCGCGACATCATCCCATTACCTGTTTAGCGAACTCTGTAAAGTGGTCATGTCCTAGCTAGCATACTAAGCTCTGATCTTCATACCAAACACAGCCTTCGGGATAAGAGTGGCAGTCAGTCTCCATCCCCCCGGCTCATGTTGACTACCAATAGCGATAGCATCGACAAAATCATGGCGTTCCTGGTTACCCTTACAGATCCGGCTAACCTTGATTTGCATTCGCATGCGTCCAAGGACCTGCCGAGCAGCCAGACTCGCTCAACCATGGTGGAATGTGACACGGGCTAAGTTATTCAACTCAGCGGCACAATCAAAAGTGGCAATCCCTGCCAGCTCTTTTACATTTAAATCATGGTCAGTATTGTTATCGTCTCTCACAGCCGTCGCCTGGCGGAAGGTCTTCTTGAACTTACGGCACAAATTACCCATGGCAAGATTGCCATGGCCATTGCCGCAGGCATCGATGATCCCGAAAACCCCATAGGTACCGACGCCCTGGCGGTGAAAAATGCGATCGAGAAAGTATATCGCCCTGACGGTGTACTGGTGCTGGTAGATATCGGCAGTGCGATCCTCAGTGCTGATATGGCGCTTGAGTTGCTGCCGCCGGATAAGGTTGATGCCGTTAAGATCTGTCCGGCCCCGCTGGTCGAGGGCACCATTGCCGCCAGTGTTGCGGCAGCAGCCGGCCAGCCAATCGACATCGTGTTAATGGAAGCCCATAGTGCCATTGCGGCAAAATATCAGGCGCTGGAGCAACCGCTACCACAAATGTACAGCTCCCCGTCGGCCCCTTTTGAACGCCCCTCAGCCCGGCCCCCTGCCAATGACATTTCTCCCGATCAAACCTTATCGTTCTCATGGACCATACGCAGCCCTCATGGCCTGCATATCCGTCCTGCTGCTGTTCTGGCAGCCGAACTGGGTCGCTTCACGGCTAAAATATGGCTGAGTAAAAACGGGAAAAAAGTGAATGCCAAAAGCCTGAACAACATCATGAGCCTTGGGATCCGTAACGGCGACACCCTGACTTTCACCGCCTGCGGCAATGATGCCGAAGCCGTCATTGATGCACTTAAATCGCTAACCAGCAGCAAGTCAGTCAACCAATGATTACGCAACAACAAGCGATATACCAAGCACGACTTCAAGATTATCGATGCGCTTATAATGCTCGATTGGAGCCCTGACCAAATCGTTAGGTACTACCGTTTACATGGCTATCCAGTGAGAGCTTAGCCCTATCCTAAAATAAAAAACTTAGAATAGGGCTAATTTACATTAGAAGTTGAGTGCAAGACCTGCATACAGAGTACTAGTATCAGATTCAATGATTCTGTACCCACCTTTTAGCGACAGATGTTCAGTAATTAACATACCGAGCTCTCCACCTAGAGTAAGTCCAGAACCGACCGAGTCGGCCAGATCGATGTTTTTGGTTTCGCCAAGCACTGTGTAGTTTGCTTTACCAGAAGCAGATACACTGGCATAGCCCACCTGCCCTGCGACGAAAAAACGGCCTAAGTAAAATTTTGGTTTATAACTTAGGTTTATTGCTGTTAGATCAAGCTCACCAGAACCTTTGATACCAAGAGTCGTGTCATCAAAATTATACTTCGCACTCCCTGCGTTTATATATTCAATTTCAAAAGCGTTGACCCAATTACCTGACGAAGGTAGGTGATAACCAAATTGTATTGCATATCCGGCGTTTTCTGATTTGGTTGCTAAAGGGATTTCTGGAAAACTTGACTGCGTATAATCGACTCCAACATAAAAATTTGATGTTTGACTTGCCGCCAAGGCAGAGCCAGAAGACAAAGCAGCTATAGTTAGTACTGTAAGTAATTTATTCATGTAATACTCTTTGAAAGTTAGTGATTGATCATTAATCCCAAGTCACTTAGAGACGCCGAATCCAGTGCACAGTCCAATGATTCAAATTCAAGTTATCTGATGAAAGTTGCTTCACTGACGAGCTACCTGCGTATGAGGCTCCTTAGTTCGCATGCTTTGTTAACGATTTCTGATTTAGGTCTGAGTTCATAAAGTCGTTGCGTGTGCAGAGCAAGCCAATCTTGCTGAGTAATGCTTCATGCTGTTACTTGGGGAAAAGTGGTTATTTAAATGAAAACTGTAAGCCGAGACGAACGCCAGTCTCTCTTTCTTTTCGTTCAGCGAAATCTATACCTGCAGTGATTCCAAACACGGACCCAAATTGAAATGTATTGTTTATAGATAACTCGTTTCTAGGAACATCAATGAAATCATGTTGATAAATTACTCCTAAAGCCCAGTGGGTCGCAATTTGGGCCTTAATACCTGTTGAACAGTAGATACCTTCATCGGAATGATTTGGCGCGTAGTCACTCTCAGCCCAATAGTTAACAACACCACATGACAATGGTATCGATAGAGATGGAGTTATAAATGGCGAAAGGCCGAGACCAAGTTGCCACTTATCAATGCTCGTTGAAAATCGAGTACTGAAGTCAGCATAGCCATCGAGATATAAATTTTTATACAAGTTGGCATTTATAGACAAATATAAACCGCCGAGGTTTTTGCTCTCGTTATTTGAGTATTTATTCTCAGTGTAAGGGGCTATAGACTTAGCAGCGTAATGAGTGTTCTTATAGCCAAAACCTACATGAGAGTAATTTCCAGCAACATTGCTATCTGCGAAAGCTACAAGTGGCATTATTGCAAGAATAAGGACCAATTTCTTCATAGTGGGCATCCATCTTAACGAGCGCTAAAATAAGTGGTAACAATGTTACATTTAACTCGCCAGTCAACTTACATTTAAATCAGACATTTTTACATGGAGTTTAGGACTAAGTGGCATATTTGAGTGAAGGACTACATTATTTTAAATATGAAATACTGATTAATTATTAAATAAAAATGAAAACTTAGAAGAAACCACGTAGATTAACTGTAACACTGTAACTTACCACCATGTTTTTAGTGTTTTTGTAGTGATCTAGCATCATTTTATGATCGCATTTTCTGGTAACGAACACGATTTCTTTTGTACGTTTTCAATATCCATAGGATGACAGAGCGTTTACTGAAAAACGACTTTTTGAATGATTCAACGTTACCTGTTTTCTGCCAAAGTTCTTGCTTGGTTACAGAACGGATAAAAGCCCTTTTTACCGCCTGATAAATAGTTCTAGGAAACGAAAAGTCAACCCATATGACGGTATCAACCCTTGACCATTTGATCGAGACAGTACGGTTATAGTTGCCATCAAGCACCCAGTGTTCATCCCTTAACTGCTCTTCAAGAGTAGCGAAGAACTCTTCATCTAATGATTCCTGCCAATTGGGTTTCCAGAACATAGCGTCCATTTCCAGATAGGGATAATTGAGCTTGTCCGATAGCATACGACTAAATGTACTTTTCCCGCTGCCGCTTGTACCAACTACGTTTATTCGCTTCATCGCTTTTGCCTGATTTTGAGCCCTAGCACATAACGAGCCTGTTAAGGTGTAAGCAACGCAATACTTGAGCCTCCGCATAACACCTTAAACATAAAAACAACGCATAGTAAAAAGGACACGGGTTGCGAATCACTCTTAAACAGTTAGATTTAATAGTCACAGCATCTTCTCGAGCTCTTGGATTGCTCGACTAAGTACTACATCTGTTCCGGATATCATGTTTTCGGGCGTTTGAGATACCAGTAAGTCAGGGGATATACCAAAACCAACAAATTCTCTTCCATCTTGATAAGAATCTCGTTTAGCACAGACTCTAAACGAGCCCCCTCCAGACAAGTCAAAGAACAAAGGTTGCCCTTTACTACCGTATGTCTTGCCGCCAATAGTTGTAAAGTGTTCCAGTTTATCTGCGTAAATCAGGAAGTCTTCAGCGGCAGACGCTGTATTTCGTCCGATTAAAACAAATGTAGGAACTACAATGCTATTTTTTTAGCAATCAACCCCGACATTTCACCTGTTTGCCAAGCGTTATCATCTGCGTACCCATCGTATCCCCAAGCCTTATACGCTGATATATGTTTCCTTGTCTCCCATATAGAACCTTACAGATTTTGATTTGTAAAGTTAGATAGTATCTCTGTACCTATACCAGAATTACCACCGCCATTAAACCTTAAGTCGATAATAATACCTTTGACTTGTTTTAAGTTGCTATAGATAGAATAAAACTCATCTAAGATGATGCGATCAACAAAGCTATTTAAGGAGAGATAAACAATTCCATTCTCCAGCCAGGGCAAGATCATGAAAAACTCTTGTGGAATAAGGCCTAAGTGAGAGCCTACTTTTACTCATTTCTACAGTGATGTCATAAAAAATGCAATGACTTATGGATCGATTTGACGATCAGTATTA
>NZ_JARHUF010000050.1 GCF_029223195.1 Vibrio sp. CAU 1672
TAATACTGATCGTCAAATCGATCCATAAGTCATTGCATTTTTTATGACATCACTGTAGAAATGAGTAAAAGTAGGCTCTCACTTAGGCCTTATTCCACAAGAGTTTTTCATGATCTTGCCCTGAACAACATACCGGATCAAGCTAATTTCGGTTTAGCTCATTATGCGTAGCGGTTCTGGCTTTCTATTTTATGTTGTTTATCGGGCTATAAATAAGTGTTGTCTGTAATGCATCAACTTAAACTGATTTATTTCAGAGCAATAAATAAAAGAATGCTTTTATTTAAAACAATGTAAAGCCAAAATTACATCACAAAATACTCACAACCACAGTCAACATTTTGGCGGACTCTTTATCAAAGATACAACTCCAAACAAACGCTTTGATATATATCAAACATATGTGATACGAAGTTACTAAATTAAGCTTAAATTACCAAGTTAATTGTCAGTATAAGTTGACAACTTCATCGTGCCTTTTTTTGCAGCCCAACCTACCAAACCATACTAAAATCATTTAATATCAACACATTGCAGAGGCCAATGTTAACCTTCGGGTTCCTACACCAACAGATTGGAATAATCCTGCTGCTTATAAAGATAAACGATTAAATAGGTAAAATAAAAATGAAATCCTTAGGATTCAAACGAAGCATTATAATATCAATAATTGCATTGGTTGCGACATGCTTACTAGCGTCTAATTTTCTTTCTTATATTAACTTAAAAAAAAATACGATTCAGAGCATTAACGACCAATCCACCTCCATCGTCAGGTATGAAGCCAATAAAATCGAAACCTGGTTTCATGACAATGTCAACATCCTCAACTCACTAACCAAAAACTATACCCCAGACCTGCCCAGTGAGCGATTTGTCGACATCGCAAAGATTACTAAAGAAGCCAATGGGTTAACATCCGTACTTTACGGCTTTGATGATGGTCGTTCATACGCAGACTATGGCATTGATGACCCGGACGAGTTCGACCCGCGTACTCGTGACTGGTATCAACAAGCTAAATCATCAAATGGTGTAACGGTAACGGATGCTTACGTTGATGCACTGACAGGATCACAACTGGTTTCTCTTGCAGAAAAAGTAGAAGACGCCGTGATTTTGATTGATATCGATCTGGACATCCTGTCTCAAACCGTAAAATACGTAAACTTCCCTGGTGCGGTAACTGCGATCCTTGACGACACAGGAAAAGCGCTGGCTTCTAATTCATCAGCACTCACAGTAGGGACTCGGCTCAGCGACGTAGGAATGGAGAAAGTCCACCGTACCATGCTAGCCGAAGATGAAAGCGTCGTGTCATATACGCTTAATGGCGTTGAAAAACTGTCCTTCACCAAAACAATTAAGCTGGTTGATGGAAGAAAATGGCACCTGTTTGTCGGTATCGACAAATCACTCGCCTATGCAGAAGTCGATAAAGCACTCAACGATGCCGTAATTTCTTCACTGATCATGCTTACCGCCGGAATTATCCTTGCCATCACCATCTTAAATGTTTTATACCGGCCAATACTGACACTTAAAGATATGGTCCTGGATTTGTCTAAAGGTAATGGCGATCTAACCCGACGCTTACCGCTAACCAGTAATGATGATTTAGGTCAGATTTCAGAGGGGATAAATGTATTTATCACCAACCTTCAGTCACTAATGCTCGAAGTCTCGCAATCGTCTGAACACATCTCTGGCAGTGTCGAGCAGCTTAAACACCAGACTGATGCCAATACTGAAGTGTTAAAAGCTCACAGCACAGAAACCGAACAAATTGTCACCGCTATCGAAGAGATGAGCGCTACTGCGGTTGATGTGGCAAATAATGCCGCGGATGCATCGCAATCCACTGACAATGCCAGTTCGCAAGCCACTAATTCTAAAGATGTGGTTAACAGTGCGACGTCTACAATTTCTCAGCTCGTTGACGATGTTGAACATACATCCGTTAGTATTGTAGAAATTGAAAAAGACACCCTCGAAATTACTAATGTGCTGAAAGTGATTGGTGAAATTGCTGACCAAACAAACTTGCTGGCATTAAACGCCGCGATCGAAGCCGCACGCGCTGGCGAGCAGGGCCGAGGTTTTGCTGTTGTAGCGGATGAAGTCAGGGCACTTGCAGCGAGAACGCAAAGCAGTACTGCAGAAATTGAACAGACGTTAAATAAACTGCGTAATGGCTCTGGCGTTGCCATCTCGGCAATGAAGGTAACTAAATCTACCTGTGAAAGAGCCGTAGAAAATGCGTCGATGGTAGCGGATGATCTCGATACTATTGCTCAGTCCGTGGTACATATTAATGACTTAAATACCCAAATTGCTACCGCTGCCGAACAGCAGAGCTCTGTTGCCGGTGAGATCACCCGTAATATGACCTCTATTCGGGAAATTGTCAGCGAGTTATCTGCAAATGGTGAAGCAACCGCAAGCGAAACCGTTAATCTTGCGGCAGCAAATAGCCAGTTAAAATCTGTGGTTAGTAAATTCAAATTACAGTAAACAGGTCATCAAGCAACCACTATGTCAGCCATAGCCATCTATGGTCAATCAAACCGAGCAGTCTCCGTTACTGCTCGGTTTTCTTTCGGCAAAGTCACCTAAAGCTAAAAGTCCCCTGAAACCAAGAGTCCCCTGAAACTAGCAGTCCCCTGAAAAAAACGAACTACTTCAAATATAAGCAGACCCAGCTTGTGGTATTCCCTCTCTCCCTTTAGCCAATAACTTAAAAATCAATATAAATACTCAAAAACGCATATAAAAACCAAGGTAATTTTCAGCGCAATCGCAAGAATCAATAATCCAAACCACAGTTATTAATAAATACCCATCTATTTCTAATCTGTCAGCAATCATACCGACTCAGAACGTGCTGACGTCGGCCGCCTGATACAGCCGGCAGCGAGAACTATAGCAAGCCTGGAACCTTAGCTATTGTTCAACTCTGTGAAAGAATAATGGCGATAATTGTTGTAAAGACGTGCGACCGTACTCGCCTTTCTCCATCAAGACCTTTGAAAGTACCCGGATTTCGCTAAATATACTTCCCCGGTGCTAGACTTAAATCAACCACGTGATAATTCGCAGGGAGAAATGCAATGAGCTATAAGCATATACTGGTGGCGGTGGATGTATCTCATCCCAGTCAAACCGTGATTGATAAAGCAATCGCACTAGCTAAAAATGATAACAGCAAGCTTTCCTTTGTTTTTGTGGACGTTGATCGGGTAGCACTAACACCAAAGGAAGAGTCAGAACGGCAACAGAAGTTAAGAAAATTGGCAGATAATTGCGATTATCCAGTCGACGACACTTACGTTGTGATTGGTGATCTTCATATCAAACTAGCAGGGATGGTCAAAGATCTCACGGCTGATTTGCTGGTTTGCGGCCACCATCATCAACTTCTGAGGCGCCTCTTCTCATCAGTACCAAAACTGGTAAACGCCGTCGAGGCAGACTTATTCATTGTTTATCTCGACGAATGATCACACAGGCATTGAAGACAGATAAACCGATAAAACATGCAGAAATTACGGCTCACCAGTTGTAAACTGTTACATTATCATGAGCCTACAGATATCACCGTAACTACCGTTTAAAGATGGCCGTTGTTACTGCATGTCCGTTTAACATTCCGCACACTCAAAAAGTACAAACCAAAATAATCTCACGATGTCTATGACGAAATTTGCATTTTCCTTACAAATAGTTCCCCCCGTTTGATATGAATCATTTATTGATCTCCGTTCCAAAATTAAACTACAGCAAGAAAAATCAGCAACATGCCGTTTGCACGTTATGCAGACATGGAACCTCACAACAATAAAAGAACAATGTCATGCTCAATAAAGATTTTAGCTCCGCAGCTAACCTGATCTCCACAACCGATCCATCTAGCCATATCACTTACGCAAACAGTGATTTTTGTGATATCGCAGGCTATAAGGAACAAGCACTCGTGGGCAATCCCCACAATATAGTTCGCCATAAAGACATGCCCAAAGCGGCATTTAAACAAATGTGGGACTACTTAAAATCGGGGCAAAGCTGGATGGGGTTGGTAAAAAACCAATGCAGCGATAACCAGCACCATTACTGGGTGTCAGCCTTTGTAACACCGATCCGTGACCCGCAAGACAACATTGTTGAGTATCAGTCGGTTCGCTCAAAACCTAGCAAAGATCAAATTCAACGCGCAGGCACACTATATAAGCAGCTGAACGAAAATAAAGCCTCTCACCGCCCGCGTATTAAATTCCACACCATTAATGTTGCTGGTATGGCCCTGTTAACCGCATCCTTGCTTACCAGCGCTATTTCAATGTCGAACTGGCTATTAGGGCTGCCCGCCCTGCTATCACTGGTTTTACTCGCAAGCACTCATATTCAAAAGCGCCGCTTTAATCAGTTACTGCAGCTCAGTAAGCAAGCTTATGAAAATGAACTGATGGAAAAGCCATACACCAATCACAAAGACGATTACTCACAAATAGAACTCGCTTTGATGATGCGTAAAGCTGAGCTGCGCGCAGTTTCTGCCCGGGCAAGCGAAACGTCAGGGAAAATACTCATTTCAGCCGAAGAAGAATTTGGTACGATTCAAAGCATTGATCAGGGCCTGCAGCAGCAATGTAGTGAAACAGAGCAAGTCGCAACCGCAGTTGAAGAGCTGACTAACTCAATTAATGAAGTCTCGACAGCCGCGACAGAATCTTCACAACTAACCGTTCAAGCAAATACAGAATCACAAAAAGGCCTGAGCAGCATTGAAGAAACCATTGCCGAAGTCGATGCCCTGAATGAAGAGCTGACACGCTCCCAGTCGATCATCAATCAACTGTCTGATGACAGCCAAAAAATCGATAGTATTTTGGAAGTGATTACCGCGATTTCTGAGCAAACCAACCTACTCGCATTAAATGCGGCAATTGAAGCCGCCCGCGCAGGTGAGGCCGGAAGAGGTTTTGCGGTGGTCGCAGACGAAGTCAGAAACCTGGCATCAAAAACCGGATCATCGGCAAATGAAATCCATGCCATGATCAAACAATTACAGGACACGGCATCTCAGGCGGTTGAAGCGATGCAAAATGGTAATCAGTTGTCCAACAACTGTAAACAAAGAGCCGATCAAACCGGCGATGTATTAAGAATGATTTCAGCCAAGCTTGATTCTGTTACCGACAGTAGTCATCAAATTGCCGTTGCCGTTGAGCAGCAGGCTTGCGTTACTCAGGAAATCAACCGCAATATCATCAACATTAAACAGCTCGCAGACAATACTTCTGAAACCTCTCAAACTTCAATCGAGCGAACCAGCAGACTGGTAGATAGCATTGAAGCGATGCAGCGTTTGATGACCCAGTTTAATCGATAGCCAAAAGAGAAGAAAAGAGTCAGGCAATAACTGACTCTTTTCTTGTGTGCTCCCCGCATTCTGCATAGTAGAATCTACGGTTCAAAGTCAAAACAGCGTTGGCTTAACGCCATATGCACGCACCTGAGTTCATTACGACATGCCTTTTCTGCCCGCCAGCGGTTCGCCAATACAGCGGTCAGTATTTTATCCACTTGCCATTGCGGCAAACATCACTATCTGAAACCACAACACTTCCCTTAGAGTTAGCTCTAACTTTTAGCCTGCAGTTGTTTTAAGCAGTTATTTAACGAGGGAAACATGCAAACACATCGATTAGGCCACTCTGAACTGGATATTTCTGTATTGGGACTCGGAACCTGGGCCATAGGTGGCGACATTGGCCAGTGGGGCTGGGGAAAACAATCCGAGCAAGATTCTATCGCGGTACTCCACCACGCTATCGACTGCGGCATAAACTGGGTTGACACAGCTCCGGCCTATGGTTTGGGTAATGCCGAACGAATTGTTGGCAAAGCACTGAAAGGTATGAGCCAAAAACCGTATATTTTCACCAAATGCGGCTTTCGCTGGTACGAGAAAAGCGGGGAACTGTACGGCAATCTGTGCAAAGCTTCCATCATTGATGAAGTCGAACAAAGCCTTCGTCGGTTGCAGGTCGAATGCATCGATTTATACCAGATTCACCAACCGATAGAAGAGGAAAGGCTTGAAGAAGCCTGGCTGGCGATGCAAGACCTGCAAAGCGCCGGAAAAGTCCGCTATCTGGGAGGATCCAATTTTTCGGTCGAGCAATTAAGCCAGATAAAAGCGCATGGCGGGCTGGTTTCAACTCAACCGAGTTATTCATTAATCAACCGGGAAATCGAACAGAGTGTCTTGCCCTGGTGTCAGCACCACAACATCGGGACAATCCACCACTCAACAATGGCCAATGGCTTACTCAGTGGCCGCTGGTCTCAGGAGCGCAAAGCGAACCTCACTCCACGTGACTGGCGTCATAAGAGTGGCAACTTTACCGAGCCCCATTTCTCGCGCAACCTGATGTTGGTGGAATTTCTGGCCGAAATGGCAACTGGGAAAGGTTGCACAGTCAGCCAGCTCAGTGTTGCCTGGACACTAGCCCATCCCGCCACTACCGGATCGATCATTGGTGCCAGAAATATAGCCCAGCTCAATGAACTGCTGCCTGCGGCGGATGTTCAGTTTACGCCCCAAGAGCTTGACGCCATTAATGAGTATCAGAGCGCTGTTTTAGTGTAAACCGTTAACACAAAAACCAGCTACTGAGGATTACCTCAACCACAGTAGCTGGTCGTAATAAACTAAATTGTATTAGTTCCGACTAGATCTGACACTTCAATTTGAAAAGAAGAGAGTTACCCACTTTGATTAAAGGTGCTGAATCTGTAATCAAAGACAATAAGAGGTAACTCTCATGCTTCATACTAGCA
>NZ_JARHUF010000051.1 GCF_029223195.1 Vibrio sp. CAU 1672
TCGCGGGTTCGAGTCCCGTCCACTCCGCCACTTATTTAAGCCCCAGTCGAAAGACTGGGGCTTTTTCGTATGCCTACGAAAAAGCCCTGTGGGCAGGTATTTCCCTTTCAGAAGCCTTGCTGACTCATAGTAAGGCTTTTTCCGTTTGGCTGCTCGGACAGCACCCGGACAGTAGGAGTGGTGAGGTATTACCTTGAGACCGGTTAGAAAGCCTGCCATTGCTCGTGATAAATTCACTGCTTAGTAGTTTATTTCAGGCCCTGGCTACAATGTCAGGGCCTTCTCATATGTGTAAAATGTTTGGCCAGACAATTTCCGAATGTACGCGTGATGGATCGCAAGCTCGATCTAACCGCTTCCGCCTTTCCGTCAATTATTCCAAGCTCCCTTCAGACATAAGTTTAGGGGCTTGTTTGTTTAGTCAAGCGAACTATATCCTGTCGTAAGTAAGAGAATCTTTAGTCATGGCCTTTACTAGAAACAGAGAAGGCATTGTCCATCATTGTGCTATGACACTCTTACCAGGCTAGCTTATCAACCACAAAATGAATGCGATAGCTGAATGACATCAACGAGAGTCTACTGAGTTAGTGGCTATTTAGTGTTTGGATAATTGCGCACTACGGGAGTAAGGGAGAATATTTTGAATGATGTTGAGTTATTTATGTGTAGGCTAGCAGCGGTGGCGGAAATTGATGAGGTGGAAAGAGGAGAAACAGCCCGCAAACTACCTTATTTGCGGGCGCTGGCTCGAGCCTTATAGGATGCGTTTTAGTACGCCATCGGCTTTAATTCGAGTGATTTTACGCACCAAACGTTGTGCTTCTATTGGGTAATCTTCCACTTTCTGTAATTGCTTATAAGTACAGATCAGTTGAGTGTGTTTAAGTATGCCTTCAACTTCTTGTTCGAATTTTTCTGTCAATTGGTCGAAGTTATCTTGAATAAGCAGGCCATTTTCCAGATCCAGTGACCAGGCTCTCGGATTCAAGTTATTGCCGGTCAACAGCATATAGCGCTTATCTACCCAAATGCCTTTTAAGTGGAAGCTGTGATGGTCATGTTTCCAAAGGTGGATCGAGAGCTTACGTGCGGCTATGTTGGCTTCGTTTGCTTTGGCGAAACGGCGGAGATTGACCTCGTACAGGTATGGCAAACCACCAATGGTTTTGAACTCATCGTCTGGTGAGATGTAGAAGTCATTAGCAGTTTTATCACCCACGACGATGGTCACTTTCACCCCTCTCTTCATTGCGCGTTTTACTTCACGGTGCAGTGCTTTGGGGAAATTGAAATACGGCGTACAGATGAAAATTTCGTCTTGTGCAGCGGCGAGCAAATTTATGATTTTCTGATTGAGTAGGTTACGCCGTTTACCTAACCCAACCAGAGGCGTGATTTTGACCTGCTCTTCCGATGCCGTTTCTGGTGTGAACTGATAGCTGGCGCGAGCAAGTGAAAAGCGAAGCTGGCGGATCGTTGCCTTGATTTCCTTGGTCGACGGTTTATCTTTGCAGGCCAGATCGTTGACCGCCGGATGGCCAATCATTTCTCGCTGAATGAATTGCACCATGCTATCGGCTAACGCACGATGGTGAATGACGTGATAGCGGTCGAAGCGATAACGGTCGTTGTAGTGTAAGTACACATTATTCAGGCTAGCTCCGCTGTATATCACGGTATCATCAATGATAAATCCTTTTAGGTGCAGAACGCCGAATACTTCCCGGCCTCGTACGGGGATGCCATATACCGGGATGGTATGCTGGTATCGCTCAACAAATGCCTTGTAAAGCGCTGCATTACCTTCGGACGTCTTGGCTCCAATTAAACCGCGCTGTGCTCGGTGCCAATCAACACAGATATTGATATCCAAACCTGGGTTGCGCTGCTTAGCTTCGTACAAAGCAGTAAGGATTTCTCTTCCTGCTTCATCATCTTCCAGGTACAGAGCGACTAGGTAGATTCGTGAGGTTGCTTTGCTTATTGAATCTAGAAGACGTGCTCGAAAGGCCTCTGCTGAGTGCAGTACGTTAATGTCTTCAGGATTCACGGCAAGGCTTGGCAACGGCTCGAATGGATTCCTACTTACAATCATATCGGTGTGAGTACCTTTGTTAAGTGCAATATTGCGAACCAGCTATTTTATCAAAGATATGAATTCATTGGCTAGAAAACGGTTCAGAATATGGCTGTTATGGCGTGTATTGCATTGGAATGAGATCTTTACCACTGTCTATATAACGCAGGAAAGCTAAGCGCAGTGAGTTGGGTAAGTCTTGGATTTCAATGGGTTTAAAGCCATGTTTTGAGTAATAGTGTTCTAAGTAACTAAATGCAAAACAAAAATCATGATTATTGAAAACCTTGTTTTCACAGTAGTCGAGCAGAGCATCACCGACACCCCGACCTCGTGCTTCCGGTACTACTAACATACCAGTGAGTAAGCGGTATTGCTCTACGCACTTCAGGCGCAGTAGCGCAGCAATTTGGCCATTTTGCTTTGCAATTAGAATCTGTTCATCCTTTTTGGCTTTTCCGGACGGATAGTGTGCTTTGTAAAGTTTTTTGACCAAAGGTAGCT
The DNA here is from genome assembly GCF_029223195.1 of Vibrio sp. CAU 1672. Lineage (GTDB taxonomy): Bacteria > Pseudomonadota > Gammaproteobacteria > Enterobacterales > Vibrionaceae > Vibrio. The sequence goes on from NZ_JARHUF010000051.1 coordinate 2,585, forward strand.
TGACCGGATCTAATTCTTCAATGATGAGGGTGTCGTTGATAGTCACTGCGATAATATGATATCTGAGGTAGAATAGCGTCAGTTTACGAGAATCCTATTGAATGATGCAAACCCACTATGCAAATCGAACAGCAAGCTAGCTTAAAGACTTATCACACTTTTGGTATTGAACAGACTTGTTCATATCTAGCCGTTGTGAATTCACTTGATGAGGTTATTGAGTTACTTCAGGATAATGATTATCGAGACTTACCCAAGCTTTTCTTGGGCAAAGGCAGTAATGTGTTATTTACTCAGCACTATGAAGGGTTAGTCATTATCAACCGTTTGTTAGGTAAGTCGGTGAGTGAATCTGCGGACTATTTTCACTTACATATCGCGGGTGGGGAGGACTGGCCCGAGCTGGTCGCCTGGTGTGTTGAGCAAGGGTTCGGCGGGATCGAGAATCTGGCGTTGATCCCCGGTTGTGCGGGCTCTGCTCCGATCCAAAACATCGGGGCTTACGGACTGGAACTTAAAGATGTCTGTGAGTATGTCGATATTTTGGATCTTGAGACATTGGAGAAAAAACGCTTATCTGCGTCAGAATGTGAGTTTGCCTATCGAGACTCGGTCTTCAAGCATCGCTTGTTCAACAAATGTTTTATTACCGCATTAGGACTGAAGCTGGCTAAAAACTGGCAGCCGATAAATCAGTATGGGCCGTTACAGTCAATTCCGGAGCCGGAATTGAACCCAGCAAGCATCTTTGAGCGTGTTTGCCAGGTGCGTTGTGAAAAACTGCCGGATCCTAACAAAATCGGTAATGCCGGCAGTTTCTTTAAAAACCCGTTGATCAGTTTAGAACACTACGATCGTCTCAAATCCTTATATCCTGACATGGTCGCGTATCCGGCTGGCCAGGAAATGAAGGTGGCCGCCGGCTGGTTGATTGACCAGTGTGGGCTTAAAGGTGTCTGCGTGAATGGCGCACAAGTCAACCCATTGCAAGCTTTAGTCCTGACAAACATCGGTGACTGTAGTGCACAGGATGTGATCCAATTGGCCTCTTTGGTGAAAAAATCCATCAAGGACAAATATCAGATTGAGTTAGAGCATGAGGTGCGTTTTATTGGTGCGCGCACAGAAATAACCTTAGCTGAGATTGAGGCGGGGTAATGAAAAGAGAGCACTCGGTCAAACTGTACATTTTAAAACAACTTAGTGATGGCGATTTTCATTCGGGAGAAGCGCTCGGTGAGGCGTTGGGCGTTTCCCGGGCGGCGATCGCAAAACACATAAAAGGACTCACTGAGTGGGGACTGGATATTTATCGGGTTCAGGGGCGGGGCTACCAACTAGCCCAGCCGATCCAGCTGCTGGATGAGGCTTTATTGTGCCAGCAGCTGGATAGTTTGCTGGAGTTGATCCCGGTGATTGATTCGACCAACCAATACTTATTGGATCGCGTGCGTGAGTCTGAGTCAGGGCGGGTTTGTATTGCAGAATACCAGGCTAATGGCCGCGGCCGTCGCGGCCGACAGTGGGTGTCCCCCTTTGGTTCTAACCTTTATATGTCGATGTACTGGCGTTTAGATGCCGGCATGGCTGCGGCGATGGGCCTAAGCCTGGTGATAGGGATTGCTGCGGTAGAAGCTTTAGAAGCGGCGGGGATTCATGGCGTCAAGCTAAAATGGCCCAATGATCTCTATTACCAAGATAAAAAACTGGCGGGAATCTTAGTCGAAATGTCAGGGCAAGCCGGCGGTGCGGCCCATTTGGTGATTGGGATGGGGCTGAATATTGGTATGCCAAGTTCACAGCCGGAGATTGATCAACCTTGGACGACGCTTCATCAAATCAGTCGAACGGGCGTGGTGGATCGAAACAAACTGGCTATCCAGTTGCTGGCCGGCTGGAAAACTGCGCTGGCTGAATATGAGATGACAGGAATGGCGGGATTTGTCGAACGTTGGAATCGATTAGATAATTTTATGGGCCGTAGTGTTAAATTAGTGATGGGACCCAAAGAAGTTGTCGGTGTGGTGCAAGGCATCGATGCGCAGGGTGGAGTTATCTTGAAAACCGACCAAGGCTTACAAACCTATATCGGTGGCGAAATTTCGCTGCGCAAGGATGATTAGGTTCAACTAAATTTATTTTCGCAATAACACTTTATCCACTAAATGATTTTCCCCTTTATGCAGAATAAGGTGCGCACGCTCACGGGTAGGCAAAATATTATGATCCAGGTTAACTCCGTTAATGCTGCGCCAGATGCCTTGTGCTTTCATTTTTGCCTCTTCCACCGATAATTTGGTGTAATGGCTGAAATACGAACCTGGCTTGGTGAATGCGCCATGACGGAACTTTAAAAAACGCTCTACATACCATTGTTCCACCACATCGCTTTCTGCATCGACATAAATAGAAAAATCCAAAAAGTCCGACACAAAAACCCGGTGTGGGTCGTGTGGATAATCCATACCGCTTTGCAACACATTCAAACCTTCAATGATCAGTACATCCGGGCGATCAACGGTTTTCACTTCACTGGTTATGTCGTAAGTGATGTGAGAATAAACCGGAACGCATAAATCAGGTTTGCCTGCTTTAAGGTCAGACATAAAATCGACAAGGCGTTTTATATCGTAAGATTCAGGAAAACCTTTACGATGCATGATGCCTTTCTCTTCTAATATCCGTTTGGGGTATAAAAAGCCATCTGTGGTGACCAGTTCAACCTTAGGGTGGTTTTCCCACCGCGACAGCAGCGCCTTAAGTAGCCGGGCAGTAGTGCTTTTTCCTACGGCGACACTACCTGCGATACCGATCACAAACGGTGGAGCATGTTCTTCAGTATTCAAAAACTGCTGCAATACCGAGTTACGACTTTGGCGCGCCTGCACATAAAGATTTAATAGACGAGACAAAGGCAGGTAAATTTCCACGGCCTCTTCCATGGTGAGGTTTTCATTAATGCCTTGAAGTGCGAGCAGATCATTTTCAGACAGTTTCATAGGAACAGAATTGCGTAGCTCTGCCCATTCCGCGCGGCTAAATGACAAAAATGGACTCATAAGTCTCGTTTATCCGTAGTTTCAGTGAGAGCATGAACATACCTCAAGCAAGCGATAAAGCAAACGACTGGGAACGAAACTTTGGCTGAAAAAAGCGAAGTTTGTATGAATTTTCAACAAACGAATCAAAAAAAAGGAATTTTGCGATTTTTTTTAAAATTCCTATTGCAACGTCGAAAATCATTCAATAGAATGCGCACCACTTATGCCGACTTAGCTCAGTAGGTAGAGCAACTGACTTGTAATCAGTAGGTCACCAGTTCGATTCCGGTAGTCGGCACCATTCTTTCCTGCTTTCATAAGAAGCAATTGTAGTTAGAATGGCTTAAAAATTTGGAGGGGTTCCCGAGTGGCCAAAGGGAGCAGACTGTAAATCTGCCGGCACTGCCTTCGATGGTTCGAATCCGTCCCCCTCCACCATATTCTTAAGGAAATAGCTCTCAGAGTTACGTGTTGCGGGCATCGTATAATGGCTATTACCTCAGCCTTCCAAGCTGATGATGCGGGTTCGATTCCCGCTGCCCGCTCCACTCAAAATTTGAGTGCTGATATAGCTCAGGTGGTAGAGCGCATCCTTGGTAAGGATGAGGTCGGCAGTTCGAGTCTGCCTATCAGCACCAGTTCTCAAGACATTTCCTTTTGATATTAAAATCACCAATTTTTTTTGGTTGCGTGGTCATCAAAGCCACCTAAATCCGTACCTAGAGGGACAACTCATGTCTAAAGAAAAATTTGAACGTACGAAACCGCACGTAAACGTTGGTACTATCGGCCACGTTGACCACGGTAAAACAACTCTAACTGCTGCAATCTGTACTACTCTTGCTAAAGTATACGGCGGTGAAGCGAAAGACTTCGCATCTATCGATAACGCTCCAGAAGAGCGTGAGCGCGGTATCACAATCGCTACTTCTCACGTAGAGTACGACACTCCAACTCGCCACTACGCGCACGTT
>NZ_JARHUF010000052.1 GCF_029223195.1 Vibrio sp. CAU 1672
GCCGATTTACTCGCTGAAATGACGTTTTCTCTGGTGTGGTAAGTTCACGTGGTTTCAGTGACTTTGTTGAAAGTCCGCATTGTGAGATTGGTTTTCCAAAAGTGCTTTTTGGTGTTGTGAGTTCGTTTTCTGCGGCGTTGTTTGTTCCAAGTGGTTTCATTGATTAGCCGCTTTGAGACTACGCCTGACTTAAGTGCATCAAAGCACATAAAGTTTGTTGTTCGCAAAGTTTAAAATAACTTAAAATCAACTGTTTGGGTCTGCAAACTAACAAACTGCTCAAGAGGGATTCACAACGCGTGGCATTTTTACTATGCGTTGATTTTAGTGATTAAGGTGGTATGCAGCGGCTTCGGTATTGCGTTGTTCACCCCTTAGCAGGGCGTTATGTTTTTGGAGGAGGAAGTAAGATTTAATGAAGATTGATGAGTATCAAGCGTTACTTAGTGGTGCGTACAATTGTGATTTATCTAGATCTGAAAAAGAAGCGATCAGAAAAAAATTGCTAGGTTATAAGAGTCAGGTTTTAGCTAATGGAAGCAGTTGTCCAAGAGAAGCAGAAGATGCAATTAAGCATCTCGGTCAAGAATTCGCACCGACTAAATTGTGGTCTACGTGGACGACGGTGACAAAAATTAGTGCATCATCATCAATAGCCTCAGTTCTTGGAATATTTATTAGTATTGCTTCTATTAGCCTTGGAACAGTATCCAGAGATGAGTCAATCGAAAGTAAAATTAATGAACTAGATCAAATTCAAACGTCACTGCAAACCTTGAGTAATTACGTAGACTCGCAGAAATCAGTGGTTCAACTGATTGCTAGGGAAACGGAACAATTAGAATCAGAACGAGATCAAATTAAGCAAATTTTAGAATTGGACCAAAGTAAGTTGGAAGCTATGTTTGCGTATCAAAACAAAATCAGCCGTGAGCAAGCATATTTCGAATACTTTATTTCATTCTTAATAGGCGTTCTATCAAGTTCAGCTGTAGTTCTTGTCGGCAATTGGCTTCAAAATAGAAAGAAAGGTCTTAGGTCGCAGCAAGAAAAAACATAACAAAGCGTTTAAGACAGATTCCCAACGCATGGCATTTTTCATTCCATCGTTGGGTTTTGTGTTTACGGTGGTATGGTTAGGTTTCGTGGTGGCGTTGCTCACTACTTAACGCGGCGTTATACGCTAGATGAAGAAAGTCTAAAATTTTAGGGTAATATTCCTGATTTTCGGCGCTGAATTCAGGTAGTTCTCATCACAAATTGTAGTTTCGTTTTTCTGATTCTTGGTTCAGTTCTGGTCTGTCATTTGTCGACGGTTTTCTTCTTTGGTGCGGACTGCGCGGGGCAAAACGAGGCGATAGTTTTCGCTGCAATTCAGCTCTGTGGTTTTATCTTTTTAAAAGCGGATTTGCTTGCTGAAAGGCCGCTTTCTCTGGTGTGGTGAGTTCACGTGGTTTCAGTGAGTTTGTGGAAAGTCCTCATTGTGAAATTGTCTTTCCAAAAGCGCTTTTTGGTGTTGCCAGTCCGTTTTCTGCGGCGCGGTTTGTTCCAAGTGGTTTCAGTGGCAAGTTGCTGCAAGTATGAGCCTGATTTGAGTGCATCAAAGCATAAAGGTCTTGGTTTCAAAGTGGGGCTTGGCATAAAATCTTGGCTTAAACGTTCATGCGTATAACAAAGCGTTTAAGAGGGATTTGGCACGCGTGGCATTTTTAGTATGCGTTGAGTTCAGTGTTTATGGCGCTTTGCGGTAGCTTTTGTATTGCGTGCCGGCACCCCTTAACGCGGCGTTAGGTGTCTGTTCATGTTCAACATAATCCATTTGATGTAAACTTCTGTATATCATAAAAAATAGTGTCGACGGGAATTTTATGGACTACGAAGAGTACGAGTTGTTAGTTGAACAACAAAGGGTTAAGAACAATCAACTGCTAGATCAATTTGAATCACATTTAAAAGGTGAAAAACTGTCCAAAAAAACTGTGTCTAAGCACCTTAATAATCTTGATTTCTATGTGAACCACTACCTTTTGTATGAAGAAATTATTGAGCCTCAAAATGGTGGTGTCGAGGAAATTGGATATTTCTTTGAGGGTTGGTTTCCTCGAAAAGCAATGTGGTCGAGTCCAGAATCAGTAAAGGCAACAATTACAGTTCTTAAAAAGTTCTACAAATACCTTTTATCTCAAGGACTTGTTTCTCCCTCTCAATACTCGGAACTTCTTGAAATCATAAAAGAAAGTAAAGATGAGTGGGTGAGTTATTATCAACCAATGGAGACTGGGTGGTAACACCTAACAAACAATTTAAGAGTGATTCAGCACGCTTGGCATTTTTGGTTTGGGTTAAGTTTAGTGTTTCCTGTGGTCAAATTAGGTGTCGTGGTCGCGTGCTTCACACCTTAATTGGGCGTTAGGCTCTTAGGTGGCCATTTTAAATATTTCGAGGATGTAATGTGACTGTAGTTGTTAACTCAATGAAAGAACTAGGCTCTGCCGTTAGAAAAAAAGAGAAAAGTATTCTTATAGAAGATCGTAGTTTGGCAAAAAAAGTTAGAAAGTTTAAAGGTGTAGATGGGTTATCTAAGGGAACTATGACTGCCGCTGGTTTTGCTGCCTTGGGTGGAATGGAAGTTGTTTATATTGTTGGCTTACTTGTTTTAGGAGTAACGGTACTTTACGCAATTTATAAAGATTACAATGTGAAAATTAAAAGAGGCGATGATGAAATAATCTTAGAAAGAGCCTGAGAAAAATTTAAGCGTTAATGTAAGGTTGGAATAGCGTATCTCATATGTGCCACTTGTTATTTCAAGGTGAAAACTCTCAAAAAAACAAAGGCGTCGAGCCTAACAAACGCTTCAAGACGGATTCGCAACGCGTGGCATTTTTACCATGCGTTGATTTTAGTGATTTAGGTGGTGTGCGGAAACATCGTATTGCGTTGCTCACCACTTAAGCGGGCGTTAGCTGCAAAATGGAAAATAGAGTATATAAATGGAAATTAACTATACAAAGTATAATGCGAAATCGTTGCTTGAAGCGTTAGGAAACATTGATGCTGAGGCATACCCTGAAAACTACAAAAATTTAACCAGTGAAATAGCGACAAGAAAGCACGAGATTCAAGAGTTTTACGAGCAGCAGGCAAACGCTAGCAAACTACGATGGAGTCGTATACTAACAGTGATAAGCGTGAATCAATTGCTGGTTGCGCTAATAGCGTTGGTAATGCTTGTTCTTTCGTTCTCTGGATTGAGTATGCTTGAAGTAGTTGCTTCATTTTTTGTAATTATCCTCAATACATTATCGGGTCTAATCCTATACAAAAGGGCCTCAACATACTACGTACTTCCATATTTGAATATTGGACTACAAGTATTTGCCTTTGGGTTTGGTGGTGTATATTTCAATTACTACGGTATTGGCGGTATTTTCCTCACCTTAGACTGGGTTAGTGATACATTTAATTGGTTATCAGTATCCTTTAATTTAGGTGGCTCACTTCTAGAGTATTCAAACCAGTATAATTTGGGGTTCTTTCAAATTGACTTATTGGCGTTGTTCTATATCTGGGTAATCCGAAAATCCATATTGAAAATTTGCAGCTAACAATCTGTTTAAGAGTGATTCGCAACGCTTGGCATTTTTGCTATGCGTTGCGTTTTGTGTTTAAGGTGGTATACGGGAGCTTTGGTATAGCGTTGCTCACACCTTAACAGGGCGTTATGTTTACTTGTATTTCAAAGGCTTAAATATCTTAGGCTCTAGTTCTTTGTCCCTCTGGCAATTCGTCCCTAGTAGACTCAGCAAATTCGCATTGTCGGTCTAAATTCTTGAATCTCTCAGCCCGTAAAACATGCCAATGTTCGTGGGTTGCTTCATTGTCAGGTCGTGGCGGTTGGCTTCTGGTTTAACTGGCTTAAAGTCGCTTCCAGGTTCTTAGCCAATTAGCATTTTAGCTTGGCAGTTGCCTCGGCAATTAGCCATTGTCTTGCGCTTTGGTTGGAAAGATAGGGCGCTTGTTGTTTCTTGGTCGGGTTGCCTCATTGGGCAGGGAAGTGGAATTACACGTTTAAGGTTAATCGCCTTTGATGGCCAAGTTGGTTCGAGCCTTGAGATTTAGCTCAGAAAACTAGTTAGAAATAGCAGTTCTTTCTCAAGTAAATCAAGTGTTTGTGGTAAAACATAACAATCAATTTAAGAGGGATTCACAACGCTTGGCATTTTTGCTTCTACTTCAAATTCAGTGTTTATGGCACAATACTTTAGGTTTGGGTGTAGGCGTTGTTCACCCCTTAATTGGGCGTTATAACTTGTCTGTCCAATCATGTTTATTGAGAGTGAACCATGTACACTTATAAAATGTCTAAAATTTTAGATATTCAAATATTGAGGCTCCGATGAATTTTCTCCGTAAGTATAAAATAAGTGTTCTTTTCTGTATCAGCGGTATTTTGTGTTTAATTGCTTATAACACCATCGGTTCATACGTAGACGAGAATGGCTTCTTAGTTGAGCCATTTGGGTTCATTCCTTTATTCTGGCTTTTTCAGCTACTGGCGTTAGTGGCTTTGGTTATTGCCTTCGTTAAACATAGAAAGGTTCAGTAAACGGGCTAGTTAAGCCACAAGCACATGAAGAAGCTTCGTTATAACAAGGCGTTTAAGAGTGATTCCAAACGCTTGCCGGTTTCGCTTCGCTCAAGTATGGCAAACGCTTGTCACACCTTAACGCAGCGTTAGTACGGGTTTGACATCAAAGGTCATCAGTTTGGTGTTTATCTGTTTTGGCGCTCGTATTTACACCTTTCAGTTAGTGCCTTTCACGTTCTTTCCGGTGGCACTATGTGCGGAGTGTTCGCTTTGATTTCACCGTTTACGGCTTCTAACTCTTAGCCTATATCTTTGGCGCTTTTTCGCTTCAGCTGTATTTCATAAGTGAATCCTATCTTTCTTTGAGTGTTGCCATCAAAGTGCGAGGATCGAATCCTTTTCTAATTTGAAGCTAGTGAATGTAGGGTAGTTCAGTGCGTTTTTCTTCTAGCCAACTTTTGTCTCTTAACCGGGTTTAAGTTTTGTAGCTGCCCGTCTCACTTCAGTGTTCAAAGCCTTTCATATTATTCCACTTTTCAATATCTTGGAGTGCATAAATAGAAGTAGCACATGTACTAACAAATTGCTTAAGAGTGATTCGTAACGCGTGGCATTTTTACTTTGCGGTGGCTTATGTGATTAAGGCGCTGTGCGGTAGCTTTTGTATTGCGTTACTCACACCTTAGCAAGGCGTTATGTACTTTCTCGAAAATTAACCTAGCCAACGTATGAAATTAGGTCGTAAACTTAGCTTAATTAAAGGGTTAGGTGATAGATATGGCATTTTCAGAAATTGAGCAACAGCGTTATAGAAAGGTAGTGGAGAAGTACCTTGATTCTTGTCGGCCGCCAGAAGAGATCCGCAACCAACTTGATATTGGGTATCGTTTAGAGGGGCAAGTCAGGGCAAGATCATGAAAAACTCTTGTGGAATAAGGCCTAAGTGAGAGCCTACTTTTACTCATTTCTACAGTGATGTCATAAAAAATGCAATGACTTATGGATCGATTTGACGATCAGTATT
>NZ_JARHUF010000053.1 GCF_029223195.1 Vibrio sp. CAU 1672
TTTGCTTACGGCGGAGAAAAGTTTTAAAGCAGGGATCAAGAGAAAGCAAAAGAAAGCGAATCGCAGTAATGCGTACCTTTCTCAAGTCCTTGCGGGGCAAGGGGCTTCGTAATCTTGCCCTGAGGGGCAAGTCATCGAAATCTTCGAGATACGTCCTAAGTGGAATGATCCATCCGAAAAAATGGAGTGCCCAGTAGCCAAAGTCAAATATTATAAGTCGCGTGATGCGTGGAAAATTTACTGGATGAAATCCGACCAAAAATGGCATTCGTATGAGCCAGTTCCAGAGATTCAACTTCTAGAAGCTTTCTTGGAAATATTGGAAGACGATACTTATGGGTGTTTCTGGGGATAGAACCAACCACGTACATAACAAACTGTTCAAGAGGGATTCGCAACGCGTGGCATTTTTACTATGCGTTGGTTTTAGTGTTTAAGGCGGTATGCGGCGGCATCGGCATTGCGTTGCTCACCCCTTAACAGGGCGTTATGTTTTAATGGAATTTCAATGGTTTAAATTCCTTTGAGTCGTTCTTTGCCCCTCTAGCCATTCGTTGGGAGTAGACTCAGCAAATCACCATTGTCGATCAGTTCTTAAATCCCTTAACCCGTAAAACATGCCAAGGTTCGCGGGTTGCTTCATTCAAGTTTTCGGGTGGTTTGGTCGTCTTGTTTCTTTGGCTCAAAGTCGCTTTGTACGTATTTCCCAATAAGCTAATAACCTTGGCAGTTGCCTCGGCAAATCGCCATTGTTTTGCGCTGCTGTTGCTAAGGCGCTTGTTGAGGCTTGATCGAGTTGCCTCATTAGCAGGGAAGTGGACTTGCTCGTTTTGGGTTTTGGCGCGTCTGCCGGTCAAGTAAGTTTGAGCTTGTGATTTAGTTCAGAAATCTAGGTTTGCATCTCAGTTCTTTGCCAAGTAAATCAACGAATTGTGCTAAAACATAACAAAGCATTTAAGACGGATTCTCAACGCTTGGCAATTTCAGTTCAGGTCAGCTTTAGTGCTAAATGTGGTAAGGTTTAGGCTTGGGTGGTCGCGTTGTTCACCACTTAATGCGGCGTTAAGTGCACAGGAGAGATATGAGTAAGAAATGTATATTTTGCGACCAAACTGGCATGAGTAAAGAACACTTTTGGCCAGATTGGATGGGTAAGGAACTAGGTAAGTCCCCAACAGACAAATACGTTGAAGGCGTGATAGCTTCTGAACCTAAGTCATCTGATTATGATGAAAAGTTATCTGAACGTTTTGGTAACGTTTCGACAAAGAAATTTAGAGTTGTTTGCACTAAATGTAATAATGGCTGGATGAGTGCATTAGAAGAAAAGGTAAAGCCTATTATAAAAAATGTGCTTTATTCGTGTGATATCGAGCTCAATCGTGATCAAATTAGGTTATTTACACAATGGCTAGTTATGAAAACTATGCTTGCAGAGCATAGCAACAACAATACAGAGTCTACTCCAAAAACCGATTTATTGGAGTTTGGTAAGCACCAAAAAATACCTGATTCATTTCGTATTTATTTAGCAAAACATGATCTCGATGACAACTCGGCTTATTCTCGAACCTCTGTTCGCCTGGGGACATCACATACACAGTCAAGAGAAATTGTTGAACAAGGGAATAACACTCAAGCAACCGCTTTTATAGTTGGACGATTGTTTATTTATGTATTTTCGTGTTCGGATCCTAAAGTGAATATCTTGGGTGATTTTAAACTAAATCGGTTAAAGAGAGTCAGGTTTAATAGATCTAAGCAACTCCCTTTTAAGCATTTAAAAGCAATAGGGGCTAGTGAAGTAAATAGAATTGTATTTGCGCTAGAAAACTACCTTAACTCAGACAAAATAGATAAGGCAGTTGTAGCGTAATGTGCACTTAACAATCTGTTTAAGAGTGATTCGCAACGCGTGGCATTTTTACTATGCGTTGTGTTTAGTGTTTAAGGTGGCATGCGGAAGCATCGGTATTGCGTTGCTCACACCTTAACAGGGCGTTATAAAACAAGGAGTAGACCATCGATATTTTACTCGCAAGGTCAGCTGAATACGAGAACTATGTTGACTATATACTAAGGCAACCGCTGTATGATGGTTCTGATAGGATTCGAGTAAGCAAAATAATGTGCAGCGTATCCTTGGAACATGCTGAAAGTTTAAAGATTCTGCTCGCGACAAGAAACTTCACATCTGCTCTTGGACTCTTGAGGCTTCAGTTCGAGAGTCTAGTTCGGGGAATGTGGGTGTTGTATGCTGCAAGTGACGTAGCAGTAAGCAAACTAACTGCAGAGTTAAATGAAGAAAATCAAAGAAGAGCTAACAACTTGCCGATGTTGAGCGACATGATTAGCCAGTTGGAGAAGAAGGCTCCCACAAATGCAGTAGATCCTATTCTCGAGTTCAAAGAGTATTCTTGGAAACCGCTAAGCTCATACGTTCATGGAGGCTTACATGCTGTTGATAGACATAGCAAAGGGTATCCAGTTGCTATGCTAGAACAGGTTTTGAAAGCATCGAATGGTGTTAACGGCTTAGTTGCCGTATTTGGTTCTATCCTCACAGGTCAAACGAATTTGACTCAAGAAGTATATAAATCATTTGAAACATATGCAGACTGCTTTCAGATGAAGGGACCAATTGTTTTATAACAAAGCATTTAAGAGTGATTCCCAACGCTTGGCATTTTCATTTCAAAGTTGGGTTTAGTGTTTATGGTGCAATGGTTTAGGTTAGGTGGTAGCGTTGCTCACACCTTAATGCGGCGTTAGTGCGCAAAGATAAAAATTACAATAAGCAGGATTTAAAATGAGTGAAATTGCTCGTTTCATATCTGGTAAAGCTCCAGATAAATTTGGTCGCAATGTAGAGCAGTTGTTAGCTTACAACCACTTCTGGCTAGAGCATGATCATAAGTATATTCAAGTTCTTTTCCCGATCGATGAGGGTACTAAGTTCAATCAACATGCTCCTTTGGTAACTCAAGCAGATCGAGAGGCTTTTGCTAACTCAGAAGAATTGCGCATTGCTCACTTAAAAGCACTCGACCTTTTACTCGAGTTTTGGGGATTGCAGCGAGATGGGTGTGAAATTTCTTCATTACTGGAACTAAGCCCTGCTAATCACGTCTGGCTTAAAAGTCATGACCACAACCAACTCCGCCTGACCCGAGCAATTCGTAGTTTGTACTTACTCAGTAATGAGCAGATAGCAGCTAAATTGTGTGACTTTCTAGTAACTGCAGCCAGAGAAACCAGCATGGTTTCAGATAAAACGGTCGAGTATTGGCGTAACGCGCTCAAAGGTTAGGTGAGCGCTGAAAAAGCGCACTAACAAACTGTTCAAGAGGGATTCGCAACGCGTGGCATTTTCACTATGCGTTGGTTTAAGTGATTAAGGTGGTGTGCGGTGGCTTCGGTATTGCGTTGCTCACCCCTTAACAGGGCGTTAGAATACTTGAGTGTGTTATTTCAAAATTTAAAATAAAAGTTGAGAGGTCAGCAAATGTCTTTTGGTGTAATAATACCAATATTAGTCGTTTTAATTTTTGTATGGGTCGCTTACACAATAAAATCCTCACACGAAAAAGCTAATGATAGTTGGAAATCAATCCAGACTATGGAGGAGTATTCTACAGAGTATGCTGATTGCAAAACTAAAAATGGCTTTAAATGTTGTGGTTGCGGTTCAAATAGTATCAAAAATTGGGGAGTTAATGGGGCAAATGATCCTCGGCGTGTGTTCATTTGCAATCATTGCGGTATTAAACTGTATCGTAGCTCGTGAAATTATTCTAACAAAGCATTTAAGAGTGATTCCCAACGCATGGCATTTTTCATTCCATCGTTGGTTTTCGTGTTTACGGTGATCTGGTTAAGTTTCGTGGCAGCGTTGCTCACACCTTAATGCGGCGTTATAAGTCAAAGGTAAATATGGAACATCTATTAGAAGATAAAAATATATTTGTTACACATGACACTGTGTTACCGGATGGACAGTTAGCTAAAGCTGGAAGGAAGATAACCGTAATATCTTCCCAGGGTGAATATAATGGTTACAAGATGCGCGTACCACCTCCTGAGTTTGAAGCGCTTATGTTTTTTAACGCATTAGAAGCTGCATTCAAAGCAGAATTAAGGAAAAAGGAAATTACAGCGCAGCATTGTGAGTCTGATGGAATGTTTGAAATCGATATTTCTGAGGAAAATAGGCAAAAGTTCTTTGAAATGTGTCAACAAGCAATGGCAGCGATAACATTCTCCATAAGCGCTATAGAGTCTTGGGTAAACAAGTCCTTTATTTTGCATGGCAAAGCTAATGGAAAACCCATGCCATTAAAGCTAGAGCGCCCAAAGAAAGATGCGCGCTATGTTTTTACTGATAAGATTGCATCAGATCAAGCTATTCCGATTCGACCTAAATTGTTTCAGTTGGCTCCACAGGTATTTAATGTCCCGCCTCTAAAAGAACATAGTTCTTTAAGGAAGGCGGTATCAGAACTCGTCGATGAACGAAATATTGTAATGCATATGCAGTCAAAGTTATCTATCAGTAGCTTGGATTTTGATAGGGTTAGTTATGCTGTAAAGTTGTACAAGGTTAGCGCTTTTCATGGACCAGAACAGGTCCTCAAGTATCTCAACTATGTCTATGAAAAATCCAGTTTACCTGCTCCTGCGTGGTTAAGTTTCGCAAGTGACAGGTTAAAGGCTTATCGCAAACAGTTGAAATGACTTATAACAATAAATTTAAGAGTGATTCACAACGCTTGGTGCCCTCACTTCAAGTCAGTTTTGTGTTTATGGCACAATGCTTTAAGTAAGGTGTCAGCGTTGTTCACACCTTAATTTGGCGTTATGTGCTTGGAGGAAAAATTAGTAGTGATACGAGAAATGGATATCTCAGATTACCCGCAAGTAATTGAGTTATGGTCAGAAACTGAAGCAATGTTGTTGAGAGATGCTGACTCCCGA
>NZ_JARHUF010000054.1 GCF_029223195.1 Vibrio sp. CAU 1672
TTCAGTGAAATCGAGTAGGGCGGGACACGTGATATCCTGTCTGAATATGGGGGGACCATCCTCCAAGGCTAAATACTACTGACTGACCGATAGTGAACCAGTACCGTGAGGGAAAGGCGAAAAGAACCCCTGTGAGGGGAGTGAAATAGAACCTGAAACCGTGTACGTACAAGCAGTAGGAGCACCTTCGTGGTGTGACTGCGTACCTTTTGTATAATGGGTCAGCGACTTATATTCAGTGGCAAGGTTAACCATCTAGGGGAGCCGTAGGGAAACCGAGTCTTAACTGGGCGATTTAGTCTCTGGATATAGACCCGAAACCAGGTGATCTAGCCATGGGCAGGTTGAAGGTTGAGTAACATCAACTGGAGGACCGAACCGACTAATGTTGAAAAATTAGCGGATGACTTGTGGCTAGGGGTGAAAGGCCAATCAAACCTGGAGATAGCTGGTTCTCCCCGAAAGCTATTTAGGTAGCGCCTCGGACGAATACTACTGGGGGTAGAGCACTGTTAAGGCTAGGGGGTCATCCCGACTTACCAACCCTTTGCAAACTCCGAATACCAGTAAGTACTATCCGGGAGACACACGGCGGGTGCTAACGTCCGTCGTGGAGAGGGAAACAACCCAGACCGCCAGCTAAGGTCCCAAATTATAGCTAAGTGGGAAACGATGTGGGAAGGCTTAGACAGCTAGGATGTTGGCTTAGAAGCAGCCATCATTTAAAGAAAGCGTAATAGCTCACTAGTCGAGTCGGCCTGCGCGGAAGATGTAACGGGGCTAAGCTATAAACCGAAGCTGCGGCAATGAAGTTTACTTCATTGGGTAGGGGAGCGTTCTGTAAGCCGTTGAAGGTGTGTTGTAAAGCATGCTGGAGGTATCAGAAGTGCGAATGCTGACATGAGTAACGATAAAGGGGGTGAAAAACCTCCTCGCCGGAAGACCAAGGGTTCCTGTCCAACGTTAATCGGGGCAGGGTAAGTCGACCCCTAAGGCGAGGCCGAAAGGCGTAGTCGATGGGAAACGGGTTAATATTCCCGTACTTCTTACAATTGCGATGGGGGGACGGAGAAGGCTAGGTGGGCCTGGCGACGGTTGTCCAGGTTCAAGTGCGTAGGCTTGAGGGTTAGGTAAATCCGGCTCTCTTTAAGGCTGAGACACGACGTCGAGCTACTACGGTAGTGAAGTCATTGATGCCATGCTTCCAGGAAAAGCCTCTAAGCTTCAGATTGTAAGGAATCGTACCCCAAACCGACACAGGTGGTCGGGTAGAGAATACCAAGGCGCTTGAGAGAACTCGGGTGAAGGAACTAGGCAAAATGGTACCGTAACTTCGGGAGAAGGTACGCTCTCGACGGTGAAGTCCCTCGCGGATGGAGCTATTGAGAGTCGCAGATACCAGGTGGCTGCAACTGTTTATTAAAAACACAGCACTGTGCAAAATCGTAAGATGACGTATACGGTGTGACGCCTGCCCGGTGCCGGAAGGTTAATTGATGGGGTTAGACTTCGGTCGAAGCTCTTGATCGAAGCCCCGGTAAACGGCGGCCGTAACTATAACGGTCCTAAGGTAGCGAAATTCCTTGTCGGGTAAGTTCCGACCTGCACGAATGGCGTAATGATGGCCACGCTGTCTCCACCCGAGACTCAGTGAAATTGAAATCGCTGTGAAGATGCAGTGTACCCGCGGCTAGACGGAAAGACCCCGTGAACCTTTACTACAGCTTGGCACTGAACATTGAGCCTACATGTGTAGGATAGGTGGGAGGCTTTGAAACCGGTACGCCAGTATCGGTGGAGCCGACCTTGAAATACCACCCTTGTATGTTTGATGTTCTAACTTGGTCCCCTAATCGGGGATGAGGACAGTGCCTGGTGGGTAGTTTGACTGGGGCGGTCTCCTCCCAAAGAGTAACGGAGGAGCACGAAGGTGGGCTAATCACGGTTGGACATCGTGAGGTTAGTGCAATGGCATAAGCCCGCTTGACTGCGAGAATGACAATTCGAGCAGGTGCGAAAGCAGGTCATAGTGATCCGGTGGTTCTGAATGGAAGGGCCATCGCTCAACGGATAAAAGGTACTCCGGGGATAACAGGCTGATACCGCCCAAGAGTTCATATCGACGGCGGTGTTTGGCACCTCGATGTCGGCTCATCACATCCTGGGGCTGAAGTCGGTCCCAAGGGTATGGCTGTTCGCCATTTAAAGTGGTACGCGAGCTGGGTTTAGAACGTCGTGAGACAGTTCGGTCCCTATCTGCCGTGGGCGTTGGAAGATTGAAGGGGGCTGCTCCTAGTACGAGAGGACCGGAGTGGACGAACCTCTGGTGTTCGGGTTGTGTCGCCAGACGCATTGCCCGGTAGCTAAGTTCGGAATCGATAACCGCTGAAAGCATCTAAGCGGGAAGCGAGCCCTGAGATGAGTCTTCCCTGATACTTTAAGTATCCTGAAGGGTTGTTCGAGACTAGAACGTTGATAGGCAGGGTGTGTAAGCGTTGTGAGGCGTTGAGCTAACCTGTACTAATTGCCCGTGAGGCTTAACCATACAACACCCAAGGGGTTTTGATGGACTCAAAGCAAGAACAGAATTGAATGTGTAGAGAACACAAAAACAGCTTTCCGAATTAAAGAATTTGCTTGGCGACCATAGCGATTTGGACCCACCTGATTCCATGCCGAACTCAGAAGTGAAACGAATTAGCGCCGATGGTAGTGTGGGG
>NZ_JARHUF010000055.1 GCF_029223195.1 Vibrio sp. CAU 1672
CATCCACTACGGTGAGTTTAAAAGCGAGGGAATAATCGCGCTGAGTTCTTTTATTTGTTGATTTCATAACACTCTCCAATTTTGGGGTTGGAAAGTGTCAACCTTATTTAGGACGGAACACATGCAACAGAAAGGGTTAGCCGATGGCTAACCCTTTTTTTTGCTTCCCGTTCTGAACAGGCTGGCTCGCGGTAGTTGAGGGTGTTTTTGGCCTGCGGTGAACCTTCCTTCTCATCACCTGCCGGAAGGGCTTTATCGGGCTTTAGCAGGTCGGCATTCCAAAAGCTCATACAGGTAGAGATTAATTCGATTGCCCGGTTAGGGAGGTGGGCGGATGATGAGCTTACTGCCAGATTCGGAGAAGGGAAACATGTCTTACGTATTTCATCGTCACTGCCACACCAGGCTACCGGTCATTGACCGGGGAGAAGGGATCTATCTGTTTGACCAGCAGGGGAAACGCTATCTGGACGCCTGTGGCGGTGCTGCGGTGTCAAATCTAGGTCATAGCTATCAGGCGGTTAAACACGCCATCACCGAGCAGTTGGGTAAGATCCCGTATGCACACAGCGGTTTCTTCACCAGTGACAGCAGTGAACAACTGGCAGAGAAACTGTGTCGCTTGGCACCGGATCAGTTTAACCATGTTTACTTGGTTAGCGGTGGCTCTGAAGCGGTAGAGTCGGCATTAAAGATGGCGCGCCAGTATTATGTAGAACGCGGCCTGGCGGAAAAGAATCAGTTTATTGCCCGTCAGCAGAGCTATCATGGTAACACCCTTGGGGCCCTGGCCGTCGGTGGCAATGAATGGCGGCGTACACCGTTTCGTCCACTATTAACTACCAGCTACCACATCGCACCATGCTATGCCTACCGTTATCAGCAAGAGGGAGAAAGTGAGCAAGAGTATTCACGCCGGGCGGCGGATGAGCTGGAAGCGCAGATCCTCGCGATTGGTCCCCAGCGGGTGATGGCATTTGTCGCCGAGCCGATTGTCGGGGCTACCGCTGGTGCGGTGCCGGCGACGCTGGGTTACTTTAAGCGTATCCGTGAGATTTGCGATCGCTACGATGTGTTATTGATCTTCGATGAAGTCATGTGTGGGGTCGGCCGAAGTGGCAGCTTCTTTGCGTTTGAACAGGAGCTGGTTGCACCCGATTTGGTGTGTCTGGCGAAAGGGCTGGCTGCCGGTTATCAACCGATTGGTGCGGTGATGGCGAACGATAAAGTCTATGATGCGATTGCATCGGGTAGCGGTTTTTTCCAGCATGGCCATACCTTTATGGCTCACCCGGTGGCCTGCGCTGCAGCCGTTGCGACCATCGATGCCCTGTATCAGGAGCACCTGCTCGACGCAGTCAATCTGCGGGGTGAACTACTGCGTCAGCGCTTACAGGCGCGTTTAGCTGACTCTCCGTACGTGGGGGACATTCGTGGTAAAGGGCTGTTTTGGGGGATTGAGCTGGTGGCGGACAAGGCCAGTAAACGGCCGCTGGCTCCGGCGACGCAGGCGGAGAAGCACATTAAACGCCAGGCGATGCAAAATGGGCTGATGTGTTATCCGATGGCCGGGACTATCGACGGGGTGTACGGCCATCATGTTCTGTTGGCCCCGCCGTTCATCATTCAGCCTGAGCAAATCGATGAACTGGTAGAGCGCCTTGCTCTGAGTTTAGATGAGGTCGCGCAAACATGGTAAACGATAGTTTAAACTCAGCATCGTCGGTGGCGATCATGGTGGCACCAAACGGAGCCCTTAAGAGCAAAGCAGACCATTCCCATTTACCAATGAGCCAGCAAGAAATTGTCGCGGAGGTACTCGCCTGCCAGAAAGCGGGGGCGGCAATGGTGCATTTGCATGCGCGAGACCAACATGGAAACCACTCCCTGGCAATCGATGACAACGCTGCGCTGTATCAGGCGGTTAAGACGGCAGTAGGGGAGCAGATGCTGGTGCAGCTGACCACTGAAGCGGTCGGCCAGTATACGCCGGAGCAGCAAATGGCGCTGATCCGGGCGGTGCAGCCGGAGGCCGCGTCGTTCGCGCTGCGCGAGCTGTTTTCTGAACCGCGCGACACCGAAACCGTCAGTGAGTTTTTTTATTGGGCGGCAGAGCAGAACATTATCAGCCAAATCATCCTGTACGATCAGGCGGATATTGAGCGTTACTTTCAGCTGCGCGAGCGTGGGGTTTTGCCTGCCTATAATCAACATACGTTGGTTGTACTGGGACGTTACCAATGCGGCCGACAGCCGTCACCGTGGGATTTACGTAGACTGAGTCTGGCGCGCTTTGAGCAGCAAGGGGTTCGCTGCGCCGTGTGTGCGTTCGGCGCGAGAGAACAGGATTGTGTGCTCAGTGCGATGCTGCTTGGCCTGGATGCGCGCATTGGGTTTGAAAACAACCACCTCAGTCCACAAGGTATACCGGCACTGGATAATGCTGAGCAGGTACACCGCTTACAGTTGCTGTGTCAGCAACTCAATCTGCCGCTGCAGGGGGCTGCCAGCTTCAGAGCCGCATTACGCCAGCGTCAGTAGAACCAGGTAAGTAACAGTGGGACAGACAATAAAAAAGGGCACCGTACGGAGTAATGCCGATCAGTTAAGCCAAAAATGATCGGTTGAACGATCCTCTGAGGATGTCAAAATCCGAGTGTATTCAGTGCACTCGGATTTTTTTATGTTCTTAAGACAAGCCCTAAACAACGTCC
>NZ_JARHUF010000056.1 GCF_029223195.1 Vibrio sp. CAU 1672
TGCGTATTCCGGAGCAATCCAGCCACCGATTCCGGGATTGTCCGGACACCCATTCCGTTTTAATCCGGACACCATTTCCGGGATAAACCAGTCCATTTTTCCACTAACTCCGGAATCACTGTCCGGTTAAGCGGAAACCCTGTCCGGTCACTCCGGAATATCCCTCTTTTCTCTTTTAAATCAATCACTCACTATTCTTGTTATGCATCTTAACGTAGCAAGGAAGTGATAATGCCGAAAAAGAGAACATCTATGACAAACATCAAAGAGGTATTACGCCTTAAATATGAGTGCAATCTGTCGACCAGAAAGATCGCTTCCTGCTCGAAGGTTAGCCGCTCAACCGTCTCAGAAATACTGATACGCTTTGAGCAGAGTTCATTAAACTGGCCACTTCCCGAAAGCTGTTCAGATACTGAGTTAGCCCAGGCTCTTTACCGCGACAAAACGACCAGCGATACCAAAGTCATGCCGGACTTCGCTCAGTGCTTTGTTGAGCTGAAACGTAAGGGCATGAGCAAACAACTTCTATGGGAGGAATACTTAGCTGAGCATCATGAAAGAGCTTACCGCTACAGCCAGTTCTGTGAGCATTACTCCCGTTGGCTGAAGAAACAGAAGCGCAGTATGCGTCAGATCCACCTTGCCGGTGACAAACTGTTCATCGACTACTGTGGACCAACCATCCCAGTCGTGAACCCTGAAACCGGAGAAATACGCAAGGCTCAGATCTTCGTAGCCACGTTAGGTGCTTCCAACTACACCTATGTAGAGGCCTGTGAGAGTCAGAAACTGGAACACTGGCTGGAAGCTCATGCTAATGCCTTCGAACACTTCGGTGGTGTTCCAGCTCTTCTTGTCCCGGATAACTTAAAAGCCGCGGTAACCAAAACAGATCGTTACGAACCTAAACTTAACGATAGCTACCGGAAACTGGCCTATCATTACCGGACTGCTGTTATGCCCGCACGTCCCTATAAACCAAAAGACAAAGCGAAAGCAGAAAATGCCGTTCTTATCGTGGAACGATGGATCATGATGCGGCTTCGTCACCGAACCTTCCATACCTTCAAAGAGCTGAACCTCTCCATCCGTGAATTAATGGACTCGCTGAACCAAAGACAGATGAAACAGCTGGGAGCCAGCCGAAAAGAGTTGTTCGACACTCTGGACAAGCCTGCTCTGAAACCTCTGCCGGCACAACGTTACCTCTACACGGAGCTTAAACGTGCCAAGGTTGGGCCGGATTATCATATCGAATACAGGAAGCACTATTACTCAGTGCCACACCAGTTAGTCGGCCAGTATGTTGAGCTTGAGGCAACTTCCAGACTGATACAGATATACCATCAGGGCAACCTGGTCTCTCAGCATCCGGCCAGCAAAAAGGAATACGGCCTCAGCACCTATCCCGAGCATATGCCCAGCAATCACCAATATCAGAAATGGTCACCAGAGCGGTTACTCCGTTGGGGAGGCAGAGTCGGCGCAGCAACACAGGAAGTAGTGAATCGCCAGCTGATGTCAAAAGAGCACCCCGCTCAAGCCAATCGTAGTTGCCTTGGCCTTCTCAACCTGACCAAGAAATATGGAGATACGCGCCTAGAGCAGGCATGCAAAGATGCTCTGATGGTGAATAAGCCTTATCTCAGGTTCATCAGAAACCTTCTTGAAAACCACCGGGAAGGTCTGTTGTCTTCCTCGCCGGAATCCACCCCGGATATCCAGCACAGCAATGTACGCGGCCCAAACTGTTATCACTAGGAGAGAATGATGAACCAGATAAATGAACAACTTAAATCGCTACGTCTTAGCCATGCCGCAACTGCACTGGAACAACAACGAGAGCAGCTATCTACCTATGCAGAGCTTAACTTCGAAGAACGGTTAAGCCTGCTGCTCGAAAGCGAGCTACTGGGTAGGAACCAGGCCAAGATCCAACGGTTAAAAAGACAAGCCAAACTGAGAGTTGACGCTCTGCCAAGCCAGATTATCTACAGGGATGGTCGGGGACTTAAGCGCACTCAAATGAGCGAGCTCTTAACCGGAGGCTACTTACACAAAAAACAAAACGTTCTTATCACCGGGCCGACCGGAGCAGGAAAGACTTATGTTGCCTGTGCGCTTGCAGCCCAGGCTTGTGAACAGCTACACAGCGTTCGCTACCACAGGCTCAGCCGTTTACTCGATGACCTGAGTTCTGGTCGCCTTGACGGTACTTATCAGAAACAACTTCTGGCTCTGTCGAGAAAACAACTCCTGATACTGGATGACTGGGGTATGGAGAAGTTAAGCCCCGATCATGCCGGTCACTTGCTGGAGCTTCTGGAGGATCGCTACCAAACCAGCAGCACAATCATGATCAGCCAGCTTCCGGTTAAGGAATGGTACAACATGATAGGAAATGCCACGGTCGCTGACGCATTACTGGATAGGTTAATCCACAACAGTCACCGCATAGAACTAGGAGGAGAATCAATGAGAAAACTGGCGCAATCCGGACAGGTAGGGTAAAAATAGAGTTAGAGAAAAACCAGGGATAAGTGGTGTCCGGTTAAACCGGAGCCGGTGTCCGGAATCGCCGGAATACGCA
>NZ_JARHUF010000057.1 GCF_029223195.1 Vibrio sp. CAU 1672
CTAACAAACTGTTTAAGAGTGATTCAGCACGCGTGGCATTTTTAGTATGCGGTGATTTTTGTGTTGAAGTGCCATGCAGCGGCCTGCTCATTGCGTGCTTCACACCTTAACAGGGCGTTATGTTAAAGGAGGACTTTTGTGAAAGTGTTTGATGTAGAGGTTGATCGCCTAGAGTACGATTTTAATTACAATACCGTTGAAACGGATGAGCTACACCAAAAATTGAATGGATCAACCGAAGTTACTATCAATGACTTGCGAAGAGTTTCTCTATGGAAATCGAACCGAGTATTAAATGTTGATAATGACACTTTAGCTTGTTTAAATCAGTTAGGTTCGGTATCTGATTTAACTCTAGAGTCGCCGTTAGTCAAAGAGGTTATTGAACGATTAGTCCTTTCACAAGGTATTGGCTTTCCAATGGCAAGCGCGGTTCTCAAGTTTATCAATCCCAACTTATTTCCAATCATTGACGTAAGAGCATATCGTGCTCTTACAGGTAAAAAGCCTTATTACTCGAGCTATACCTATGACGGGTACATTAGTTACGCGGTTGAGTTGCACCGTCTAGCCCAAGTCTTGAACAGACCCTTAAGAGACATTGACGAGCAGTTGTATTGCTTTGATAAAGAGAATAATGGGAAAATTTAACATAACAAAGCATTTAAGAGTGATTCCCAACGCTTGTCATTTTTCATTCCATCGTTGGGTTTTGTGTTTACGGTGGTATGGTTTAGTTTCGTGGTAGCGTTGCTCACACCTTAATGCGGCGTTAGAACTTTCAAGGGAACATATAGATGGAAGTAAATGAATGCATCTCTTTCATTATGCTCAATGGTTCGCAGGTACTGCTAGAAAAACGCAGTGAGCAAAAGGAAACGGATCCCGGTTTGATCACTATACCTGGTGGTCATATTGAATATGGTGAAACTCAAGTTCAGGCGCTGTTCCGCGAGTTAAATGAAGAGCTCAATGTTGTTCCAACTGAATACAAATATTTATGCTCCCTTTACCACCCAACGAAAGAACTGCAGTTGATACATTATTTCATTGTTAGTGCTTGGACAGGAGATATTACGGCTCAAGAGGCTGACGAAGTTAAGTGGTATTCATTGAATGCGAATCAAGTCGGAATTGCTGCTGACAGTATTGCTCTGAAAGAAGTAGAGCGGGTTAGTCGCTATCTTTGAGTACAGTTCTAACAATAAATTTAAGCAGATTCGTAACGCTTGGCATTTTTGCTTTGAATCAGCTTAAGTGTTTACGGCACAATGGTTTAGGTGGGTAGTAGCGTTACTCACTACTTAATTTGGCGTTAGTTGCTTTCATAAATAATAGGTAAGTACATGAAAGAGAAGCTGGTATCATTTGATCTCGAAACAGATCTAGTCATGTCATTGCGGTGCTTACTTGACGCTTTGTCTCAAATTGAAAGCGGGCAAAACACGTATTTCAAATGGGCAGTGATCTACGGGCATAACTCTGTTCAATCGGCAATGTGTTTAGCTCTCATTACATCGGACTCACGCCTAGTCCGGAAAAAAGATAGTTATCACTCGGAGTATGGTGATTTAGATAATATCGAATGGCTTTACGAAAAACTGCGGAAAGAAGACTTTCTTCCTTACATGGGTAGCCAAGTAATTGATAGTCAGCGATTTGAAAAAGAAAAAGTTAGCCGTTTGCAGACAGTTAGGAATACATTTATCCATCAGCACCCATCACTCTATGTCTTTACGTTTAATGAATTAGTAGAGTTAATCAGTATCTCTGTTGATCTAGTTGGTTTCTTAGTCAATGAAAGTGAGCGTCTAGCTATAAATGGGTATACACAATCTCAAATAAAGGGTTTGGTGGACGAGTTGAGCACGCAACTAACAAACTGTTTAAGAGGGATTCGCAACGCGTAGCATTTTTACTATGCGTTGGTTTAAGTGATTAAGGTGGTCTGCGGCGGCTTCGGTATTGCGTTGCTCACCCCTTAACAGGGCGTTAGCTTTAAATTCGCAACAAAATCATCATTGGATATTTTAAATATATTGGAGTTTCTATATGAAAATTATCAAAAAAGTCCTCTTAACATCTCTTATTTTATTTAATCCACTACAAGCACATGCTTTTGGCATTGATCAAGATACATTGTGTACAGCTGTAAGTTGGAAAGCTGCTGACAATGAAGGTAAGTGCAAAGAAGGAAGCAAAATTGCGTTTTTGCCAAACTCATTTGGAAATGAGCAGCTCCCAATTATGTTTGTAGCATTGAATTGTGATTTAAATCACAATGTAAGTTTAACTAAAGGAGGGGCAGTGTGTATATTTAAGCCTGCAAAAAATGTAGTTGAGGCATCAAAATAAAGCTAACAAACGCTTCAAGACGGATTCGCAACGCGTGGCATTTTTGCCATGCGTTAAGTTTAGTGATTTAGGTGGTTTGCGGGTACACCGTATTGCGTTGCTCACCACTTAAGCGGGCGTTAGTTTGCAAGAGGAAAAACGCAGTTATATCGCAAGATCTAGTGGTAAAAGCTCAAAGTTGAAATTGTCGTATCGGCGTTCAATTTCAGTGTTAATTAACGTGGTAAAAATCCAAAAT
>NZ_JARHUF010000058.1 GCF_029223195.1 Vibrio sp. CAU 1672
CTAACAAACTGTTTAAGAGTGATTCAGCACGCGTGGCATTTTTAGTATGCGGTGATTTTTGTGTTGAAGTGCCATGCAGCGGCCTGCTCATTGCGTGCTTCACACCTTAACAGGGCGTTATGTGAAATCGAAGGAACGAGTAAATGAAACATATTTTAATTCTATTATTAGCAGTTTTTAGCATTGTTTCGATTGGTGTAAGAGCTGATGATAGTCAACTAAAGCAGGCATTCGAAAATCATCAAAGTGATATTCAAATTCGAGGCTCTGGTACAGTTATTCGCTTGTTGCCTGATGACAATAAAGGTTCAAGACATCAAAAGTTCATACTCAAGTTAGAGAACAGGCAAACGCTTTTGGTAGCTCATAACATAGATCTTGCGCCAAGAATTAGCGGATTGAAAGTTGGTGACTATGTGCAGTTCTACGGCGAATATGAGTGGAATAATAAAGGTGGGGTAATCCATTGGACTCACCGAGATCCGAGTAATAGTCATGCTCATGGCTGGCTAAAGCATCGAGGCAAGATGTACGAGTAAATTTCACATAACAAAGCGTTCAAGAGGGATTTGGCACGCGTGGCATTTTTAATATGCGTTGGGTTCAGTGTTTATGGCGCTGTGCAGTAGCTTTTGTATTGCGTGCCGGCACCCCTTAACGCGGCGTTAGTTTGCAAGAGGAAAAATGAAGCTATATCGCAAGATCTAGCGGTAAAAGTTCAAAGACAAAGTTGTGGTTTTGGATATCAAGTTCAGCGTTAACGACCTCGGTTAGAAATCCAAAAGTGGCATCTTTTCAACGGTTGATTTGTTCTTTGGTGCGGCGACTTTTGGGTTAATTGAGTCGAACTTTTTTGCTGAAACTCTGCTCGTTGAGTTTGTTGGTACAAAAGCCGATTTACTCGCTGCGAGGACGTTTTCTCTGGTGTGGTAAGTTCACGTGGTTTCAGTGGCTTTGTTGAAAGTCCGCATTGTGAAATTGTCTTTCCAAAAGCTCTTTTTGGTGTTGTGAGTTCGTTTTCTTCGGCGTTGTTTGTTCCAAGTGGTTTCATTGAGTAGCCGCTTTGAGACTACGTCTGACTTAAGTGCATCAAAGCACATAAAGTTTGTTGTTCGCAAAGTATAAAGTAACGTAAAATCAATCCTTTGGGTCTGCAAACTAACAAACTGCTCAAGAGGGATTCGCAACGCGTGGCATTTTTACTATGCGTTGATTTTAGTGATTAAGGTGGTATGCAGCGGCTTCGGTATTGCGTTGCTCACCCCTTAGCAGGGCGTTATATTCTTATGGAGAAGTTGTATATGAAAAAAATTATTTTGGTGATCATGCTGTTAATGCCTACGTTCGTCTTTGCTGATGATTATGGAAAAATTCCGGAAACATTTTTTGCAATGCTCAAAGATGGAAAGCATAACGAAGCTATTGAGTACTTATATGGTACTAATCAATGGATATCAGGCAATTCGGATCAAGTGTTAACCTTAAAAAATCAACTAGCTAGCTTGGATGGTTTGGTGGGTAAGTATCATTTTCACGAGCTAATAGTTGAAAAAAAAGTAGGTGAACATTACGCTCATTTAATCTACTTGGTTGGTTACGATCGGCAGCCACTTCGCTTTGAACTACAAGTGTATAAAGTTGGTTCAGCGTGGCGGCTACAGGGCGTTTCATTTGATTCAAATCTGACTGACGATATAAAAAGTCAAGCCAATATGAACTTAGGCAACTGAAATATAACAAAGCATTTAAGACGGATTCGCAACGCTTGGCGACTTTAGTGTAAATTCAGTTTTTGTGTTTTAGGTGGTTTGTCGAGACATCGGTGTTTTGCGTTGCTCACCACTTAATGCGGCGTTAGTTTGCAAGAGGAAAAATGAAGCTATATCGCAAGATCTAGCGGTAAAAGTTCAAAGACAAAGTTGTGGTTTTGGATATCAAGTTCAGCGTTAACGACCTCGGTTAGAAATCCAAAAGTGGCATCTTTTCAACGGTTGATTTGTTCTTTGGTGCGGCGACTTTTGGGTTAATTGAGTCGAACTTTTTTGCTGAAACTCTGCTCGTTGAGTTTGTTGGTACAAAAGCCGATTTACTCGCTGCGAGGACGTTTTCTCTGGTGTGGTAAGTTCACGTGGTTTCAGTGGCTTTGTTGAAAGTCCGCATTGTGAAATTGTCTTTCCAAAAGCTCTTTTTGGTGTTGTGAGTTCGTTTTCTTCGGCGTTGTTTGTTCCAAGTGGTTTCATTGAGTAGCCGCTTTGAGACTACGTCTGACTTAAGTGCATCAAAGCACATAAAGTTTGTTGTTCGCAAAGTATAAAGTAACGTAAAATCAATCCTTTGGGTCTGCAAACTAACAAACTGCTCAAGAGGGATTCGCAACGCGTGGCATTTTTACTATGCGTTGATTTTAGTGATTAAGGTGGTATGCAGCGGCTTCGGTATTGCGTTGCTCACCCCTTTGCGTATTCCGGCGATTCCGGACACCGGCTCCGGTTTAACCGGACACCACTTATCCCTGGTTTTTCTCTAACTCTATTTTTACCCTACCTGTCCGGATTGCGCCAGTTTTCTCATTGATTCTC
>NZ_JARHUF010000059.1 GCF_029223195.1 Vibrio sp. CAU 1672
ATAACAAGGCATTTAAGAGTGATTCCCAACGCTTGGCATTTTTCATTCGATCGTTGAGTTTAGTGTTTACGGTGGTGTGGTTAGGTTTCGTGGTAGCGTTGCTCACACCTTAATGCGGCGTTATACCGCAATCAATCATCTAACCTTTTCATGGCTTTACGGTAAACATCGCTACGTTCGCGTTTTCCGACTGCTAAGACGGTTACAATGATGACATCGTCTTCAACTTTGTAGACGAGACGGTAGCCAGATTGACGCAACTTAATTTTATACATGTTGTCAGCTCCAGAAAGCTTTGAAGCCGGAACATGTGGGTTATCTAAGCGTTCTATCAGCTTTTTCTTAAATTGTTGTTGCAGAGTAGAGCCAAGCTTTTTCCACTCTTTGAGTGCGCTCTTTTTAAAGTCGAGTTTATAGGTCATCAATATTTACCGAAATGCTCTCTTCAGATTCACGCTCCTTAGCGATAGCTAGTAGTTCAAGATCCTCGAGTCTGTCCATCATCATTTCGTACGCTTCGGCAGGTACACAATAAAATGCGGGCTCATTTCGGTTTAATACAGCAACAGGTTCGCCGTAAGCACTAGTTGCAACTTTCATAGGGTTAGCTTTCAACTCGGTAATGCTTGCAGCAACATCGGCTAAAATTCTAGTGGTCATATAATCGGTCTCTTAAGTGGTCTTTATGTTGGTCATTTTAGCCTCAACCAAGCGGTATAACAAGTTGCTTAAGAGTGATTCGCAACGCGTGGCATTTTTACTATGCGTCGGTTTATGTGTTTAAGGTATTATGCGGAGGCTAAGGTATTGCGTTGCTCACACCTTAGCAAGGCGTTAGCCGTCATGGAGCTTGCTATACTCAAAGTGATAGAATAGTATCACTTTAGTATTCCTTTGGAGCAGCTCTCATGAAAGTAGAACTAGTTACATCACTCAAACGTCAAGCAACAAAGATCCTTGCCGATCTCCACGACACTAAAGAACCAGTGTTAATTACCGAACATGGTAAGCCATCGGCATATCTGGTTGATGTTGATGATTACGAGTTTATGCAAAATCGTTTGGCGATTCTGGAGGGGATTGCACGAGGTGAACGTGCATTAGCTGACGGTAAAGTGGTGAGTCACGATGAAGCCAAGGACAAAATGTCAAAATGGCTGAAATAATCTGGACTGAGCCAGCGCTATCCGACCTCAATGATATCGCTGAATACATCGCACTTGAAAATATCGTAGCTGCAAAACAATTGGTTCAAACGATCTTTTCTAAAGTCGGGCGCTTAGAGGCTTTCCCTGAATCGGGTCGCATTCCGCCTGAACTAGAACATCTAAGTTATCGTGAAGTTGTAGTTAATCCGTGCCGCGTTTTCTATAAACAAGACGGCGACAAAGTATTTATTCTGTTTGTTATGCGTGCTGAGAGAGACTTGCGTAAGTTCCTATTGAGCAAGCAATAACCTTTGGGAATGAGCGGCTAACAAACTGTTTAAGAGTGATTCGCAACGCGTGGCATTTTTACTATGCGTTGCGTTTAGTGTTTAAGGTGGCATGCGGCGGCATCGGTATTGCGTTGCTCACACCTTAACAGGGCGTTAGCTTTCAAACTCGTTTGTGTTACCAAGGAGGCAAATTTGAAGTGGTATTTGTTGGGTGTCAGTGGTGCTTTATTCTCATCGCTGTCGATTTCGGCAAGTGAAAATATACATAGTGTAAATTTTGATCTGTCGTTTTTTGGGGTGACAAAAAGCTGTGAAATCACCACAAGCCAAGTGGATGAAATCTCAGATCCTAAGTTGCTTAGTCAGACTCAATCTGGAATAAAATATTTCTCAAAAATTCTCAATCCTACCGTCGCTTGGAAATCAGGTGATACTTATATAACAAATTGTATCGCTGAGTTACCGAATACATTAATCAATAGTGAGTTTGTTGCGTGTTACTCACGTGAGACACCTATTCGAAAATATGATAAATCAATGTTGCTAAATGCTGAGTTTATCGATGAGTTTTGTTATTCGGAACCGAGTAAGGGTGGCTATTACTTTGAGTATAGAATTGAAACTGACAATGAACAGATTGCCATTGACGCATCTGAACGTGGTCGTTGCAGATATACCTGTATTGTTAAGTAAAGAAAGCTAACAAACTGTTTAAGAGTGATTCGCAACGCGTGGCATTTTTACTATGCGTTAGTTTTAGTGTTTAAGGTGGTATGCGGCAGCTTCGGTATTGCGTTGCTCACACCTTAACAGGGCGTTATGATCTGCTCCAGCCAGACTGGACACTTCATTAAGTGACATTTTGTTGTTCAAAGTTAACTGGGCTTAGATACCCAAGAGCACTGTGCCTTCTCGTCCGATTATAATCAACCTCTATGTATTC
>NZ_JARHUF010000006.1:0-51423 GCF_029223195.1 Vibrio sp. CAU 1672
TGCTAGTATGAAGCATGAGAGTTACCTCTTATTGTCTTTGATTACAGATTCAGCACCTTTAATCAAAGTGGGTAACTCTCTTCTTTTCAAATTGAAGTGTCAGATCTAGTCGGAACTAATACATGTAATTTATTGATACCATCCATCAGCCAGTACTTCAGCTTGATCGAGAACTAGCTTAATCGCCTCTTCAGCCGCATCAGGTGGATATTTCCAGCGACGCAATAGACGACGTACAAGGTTGCGCATCCGAGCACGCACGCTTTCTCGTTTCTGCCAATCTACAGTAGCGGACTTACGCAGTTGGTGAGTGAGTTCAATGGCTAGTTGGCGAAGGTTGTCATCGCCTAGGGTTCGCACAGAAGCTTCGTTGGTGACCAATGCACGGTAAAACGCTATTTCATCAGTAGATAGGTTGAGCTTATCCATCATCTCAGCGTCAGCCTGCATCTCTTTAGCCCACTGGATCAGCTCTTCAATTACCTGCGCGGTTTCAATGTTGCGATTATGATATTTCTGCAAAGTCGACATAATACGGTCGGAATATTTCTTTTCCTGCACTACATCGTTTTTCATCCGTGCTTTGACTTCATCACGCAGTAATTTCTCCAGTAACTCGACCGCGAGGTTCTTCTCCTTCATATGTTTTACATCTTCGAGAAACTCTTCCGATAGCAAACCGATATTGGGTTTATCTAAGCCAACGGTTTTGAAGATGTCATCGACTCCGTCTGCCACAATTGCATTGTTTAGGATCTGGCGCAAAGCAGAATTACGCAATTCATCACTACGCTTTTTATCAACTGTCGAGTGTTTTAAGAAGGCGGTCTTGATCGCTCCATAAAAGGCAATTTCGCTCTTATAGCCGTCCACTTCATCCAAGGTATTACACAGAGAGAAGGCTTTCATAAGCGCTGCCATGACATCAAGAAAACGGCGTTTGCCATCACGAACTTCTTCGCCTTTGATGTTGCGGTGTGAGAGACCAGATATATGGTTCACGGCTCCCGGAAGCAGTTGCAGAGGTTTGGTTTCAAAATCTGGACGATAGTTGAATACATCACCATCGACGGGCGTGGCAAACATACCGCGAATCACGTCTATTTTTTCCATGAAGACAGCGAAAGCTTCAGCGGTGTCGACGGTAGGCTGACCTTTCCCTTGACTGTTGGTATAGGTCTTGAGTGCGTTTTTAAGTTCATTGGCAATACCAATATAGTCAACAACCAAACCTCCGGGCTTATCTTTAAACACACGATTCACACGCGCTATCGCCTGCATAAGGTTATGACCTTTCATTGGCTTGTCGATATACATGGTATGACAACAAGGCGCATCAAAACCTGTTAGCCACATATCACGGACAATGACCAATTGCAGTTCATCACTGGTGTCTTTATAGCGTTTCTCGAACAACTTCTTGGTCTTCTTATCATGAATATGAGGCTGCATTTTGGCTTTATCAGCGGCGCTGCCTGTCATAACAATTTTAATTGCACCTTTGTTTGGATCTTCGCTATGCCATTCGGGTTTGATAGCCACAATGGCATCGTATAAATCCACACAAATCTCGCGACTCATGGCAACGATCATTGCCTTGCCCGGAAAGGTTTCACAACGAGTCGTAAAATGCTCTACCAAATCTTGGGCAACTTGTTTTATTCGCGGCTCCGCACCAACGAGTTTTTCGAGAGCTGACCATTGTGATTTTATTTTCTCGCGACTTTCCGTTTCTTCATCTTCGCCAATTTCCTCTTCGACCTGATCGTTAAGCGCTTCGATTTCATCTTGATTAATATCGAGCTTGGCTAAACGAGATTCGTAATAAATCGGCACAGTTGCGCCATCATCCACCGCATCTTGAATATCGTAAATAGAGACATAATCACCAAAGACACCACGAGTATCTTTGTCATCTAGTGATATTGGCGTACCTGTAAAACCAATAAAAGCAGCATTCGGCAAGGCATCACGCATGTATTTGGAGTAGCCATAGACATAACGCTGATCAATCACATTGCCATCCTCGTCTTTGACATCAACAAGACGAGCTTTGTTGCCATACTGACTGCGGTGCGCCTCATCGGAAACCACTACGATATTCGAACGTTCAGAAAGGATCGGATGCGTCATTTCTTCATCGAGTAATGCAAATTTTTGTACGGTTGTGAAGATAATGCCACCGGACTGACGATTAAGAAGTAAATCGCGTAATGAATCACGATCTTCAGCCTGTTGAGGGATTTGCTTCAACGTTTCTTGCGCCATGGTGAAGGTATTAAATAGCTGGCCGTCTAGGTCATTACGGTCGGTAACCACTACTAAGGTTGGGTTATTCATCTCTGGTTGTTGCAACAATTTACTCGCGTAACAGACCATCGAAATACTTTTTCCACTGCCCTGAGTATGCCAAACCACGCCTGCTTTTTTGCTTCCGGGCACCACCGTATTGGCATAGTTTGCTCGTGGCTCGGTGACTTGGTCAGAGGTTGTGGCCGCGATAACAGTCGCTTTCACCGCAGCACGCACGGCATGGAATTGGTGATAACCTGCGATTTTTTTGATGATCTTGTCGCCATCATTTTCGAACAATACGAAGTAGCGAATGTAATCGAGCAACAATTCCGGCTTAAAGAAGCCACGCACAATGGTCTCTAATTGGAATTCGAGTAACGGCTTATCGTCTTCGTCCTCGATGGTTTTCCATGGCAAAAAGCGCTCTTTATTAGCCGTTAACGAACCGACTCGCGCCGTCCAACCATCAGAAATGACTAACGCCTCATTGAACACAAAGAGATCAGCGATTTCTTCTTTGTACGTTTGAATTTGATTGTAAGCATTCCAAATGTCGGCGTGATCATCGGCGGGATTTTTCAATTCGATGACAGCCAAAGGCAAGCCATTGATAAAGACAATTACATCTGGTCTACGATTGACTTTGGTGCCCGTGATGGTGAACTGATTGACCACTAAGAATTCGTTATTCTCGCGGTTCTCAAAATCAATTAAGCGAACATGAGTATGTTTGCTCACCCATTGTTCTTGCTCCATTACCGAGTATTCAACAGGTACACCTTCGATTAAATATTGGTGAAAGAGTTTGTTGTTTTTAATCAGTACAGGCGTTTGCGGCGTGGCAACGGTTTTCGCTACTTCGATTAAGGTGTCACTGGGTACAGTAGGATTCAACGTTTCTAATGCTGACACTAAACGTGCTTGTAGCGTGACCTGCTGATAGTTTTCACGCTCGGGTGTGTCACCATCCGGTGCGATGTCATAGCCATTTTGGTATTGGTAGCCTAGCTCTTTAAACCAATCGAGGCATTGTTGTTCTAGTTGGTCTTCAGTAATCATTAAGCCTTTATCCTTATTATTTATTCCATGCGCTCTTAATCAACCGTCCGGTTTGGTTATAAATACCAACCTGCTCAATATAATGGTGGAAATCCCTATTTTCAGAGACGATTCGGTTTGCAGATTGCCAATCCACGTTGACTCTCTCTTGAGCTGGAATGAGTATTTGGCTATCAAACAAAGATTCAGTATCCAGAATCAGCACGCCAATCCCGTGCAAGCTCGACAACATTTGCAGCTCACCTTCAACGTCGCTATTTAAGCCTGTGGCAACAAGATAGCCGAAATTGGCCCAACTCGAATTCGATACGGCTTGGAAAAAATATTTTCGTACATTGCCTTTGGTAAGATGTTTCTTCACTTCAAAAGACCAAAGTCGAACCGAGCTGTGATTCCCACTGCGCACACAGCTTCTCACAATTTCATCCCAACCTTGGTCGAGCGGCTCGAGCGCCACCACATCAGGATGTAACCAGTGATTGCCACCGTTGCCATGGGAGTTTTTAGATTTACGCTCGTCAATGCGCTGACAATAAAGACCCAAATCCTTGCTGAGGTACTCAATCAACATTGGGTAGAGATCGTGCTCGCTTAAGCTTTGCGGCACGAGAGGCGTATCGATGTCTGATTCATCTGCATCGCTAAGATCATCTTCCTGATGAGCAGGTGTAGGCTTCTGCTCCCAGTAATAAACCCGAGGTCTTGGTTTGTCACGAGTGGCGACATTAGGACAAACGATTTTCGCTCTTTCAGTGCGTTCTCCACCAATTTCTGCCGCGAGCTGGGCGATAAGCTTTTCTTCGGTGTTGTATCGCGGGTTTGCTTGCTTCTCAGCGATTTCTTCTGGATATCGAAGCACAAATTCTTTGGCTAAATCCCGAGCAGTAAACTTCTT
Organism: Vibrio sp. CAU 1672; assembly: GCF_029223195.1. GTDB lineage: Bacteria > Pseudomonadota > Gammaproteobacteria > Enterobacterales > Vibrionaceae > Vibrio. The sequence goes on from NZ_JARHUF010000006.1 coordinate 4,250, forward strand.
GTCGGGGTTCGCCTTGAGCGTTTCGATAATCATTTCTACTCGGGTTGCCATTATTCGACCTCTGCTAATTCTTGAGCTTGTCCTAACTCGATTTCGCCGGAAAGCAATTTAGGAAGAAGAGTATCGCGTAGCTCTGAGAGAGACTTATTTTGTTCATTATTAGCGACCATCTTTTCAAACAGAGGAGTAACAATCTCTTCAAACTTCGCCAATACATCAGAGTCCGGATGACACACATTTGTTGAGTGTACAAAGTTACGATTTAGACTAGGTACTGCCGAACCAGAGTTTAAGGACTTTAGATCTAGTGAACGGAGTAAGTGGTAAGCATAATATGGCCCACATGTTCTAAACTCTCGAACATAAAGCGTTGTATTTAGTGGCCAATACTTATCAAGAGAGAGATATACATTCCCGATCACGCCACTTCGCCCAGTGATGATACCGGGAGGCTCCATTTTGAACTCATTGTGGGTACCATGATAACCGCCCGCAGCATAGACAGGATATTCCCCGTCTTGGCGTTTAGATTTTGGTAAATCGAACCCCCTGTGGAGTTCAAACAGCTTTGATAATTCACCAACACCCCAACCTTCAGGGATCAAGCCAAGCTCAGACTCAACTAGCTTTTCTGGGAAAAGCGAGGCAGTCTCGACATCTATGCCTTCCGGTTGCTCACCACGCATCTTGGCTTTGACCGGGTTGAAATCAACAAACCACGACTTGAAGATTGCTTGTGCCATGGCTTCTAGGGTTTGGTTGGTTCTGGAATTCAAACCAATTTTGGCATCAATTGCTGCTAAAAAAACGCCTATTTGTTGTTGAACTGGCAACGGTGGAAGCGGAAACTCCAAACCCGTAATATCTGTCTTTAACACTCTTGGGACAGTAGACCCTCGTGTACATGCTTCTAACTGAGATTGATTATGTGGGCCTAAAAGAGCATAGAGAAGAAAAGCTGAGTCAATGATATCGCCATTTCCCCTCAATGCCATGATACGACGGGTTATATGATACGTCTTATCTGTAGGAAAAGGGGCGACCTCACCAACTGGAGCTTCAGTCGTAATTAGTACATCACCTTCTTGAGGAAAACCTCTAGTTGTGACTTTTTCATACGTTTCTTGTGAAATATAAGAAACTTTATCTTTCAATACGCGACCATCTTTCACACTGGCAGCAGTAAGAACAGCTATACCTGTTTCTGACTTTGGTGGTGTTTTTCCTCGATAATCAATGATGGTTGAAAGAACATCATTTAAAACGACGACAGGCCATTCAGCACTCATAACCCAACCCCGCTAGATTCTTCTTAATCTCCGCTTCTAACGTTGCTGACTCTACAAACTGTTCGCTTAACTTAGCGGTTAGTGTTGCCATCTTCTCAGCAAAAGGAACACCATCATCCTCTTCCTCAGCAGCACCTACGTAACGCCCCGGAGTTAGAACAAAGCCATGCTTAGTGATTTCATCTAGCGTTGCTAACTTACAGAAGCCTGCTTGGTCTTCGTAGCTCACACCATTAATTTCTTCGCCTGTTTTCCAAGCGTGGTACAGGTCAGCAACTTTTTGGATATCTTCACGGGTAAAGTCACGCAGAACACGGTCTTTCATGTAGCCAAGATTACGTGCATCAATGAACAGCACTTCACCTTTACGGCTACGCAATTTACGCCCTGCCTTATCGGTACGAGCATCCTTGTTCTTAGTTAGGAACCAAATACACGCCGGGATCTGAGTGTTGGTAAAGAGTTGCCCCGGAAGTGCGACCATACATTCCACTAAATCATTCTCGATAAGGGCTTTGCGGATTTCGCCTTCATTATTGGTCGTTGAACTCATCGAGCCATTAGCCAATAGCAATGCTTGTGAGCCGTCTGGAGCAAGGTGATGAAGCATGTGCTGCATCCACGCAAAGTTTGCATTTCCTGCTGGCGGTTGACCAAATTTGAAGCGAGGATCGTTATCATCAACGCCCGTATTCCACTCTTTCATATTGAATGGTGGATTAGCCATGATAAAGTCAGCGCGTAGGTCAGGATGTTGGTCGTTGGTGTAAGTACTGGCAGGTTCCTTGCCAAAATCATAATCCAACCCACGGATTGCCATGTTCATCGCAGCAAGCTGCCATGTGGTGTAGTTGTATTCCTGACCGTAAATCGAGATTCTTTGTTTTTGCGTTAGCGGGTCAATATCTTTTTGGTTAGCGCGACGTTCAATAAATTTCTCTGATTGCACAAAAAAACCGCCGGAACCCATTGCTGGGTCATACACACGGCCTTCAAACGGTTCAATCATCTCAACAATCAACGAAACGATTGATGCAGGCGTGTAGAACTGACCGCCTTTCTTACCTTCAGCAAGAGCAAACTGGCCTAGGAAGTATTCGTAAATATGACCAAGAATATCTTTGCTGTTAAGTGACTTATGATTGAATGGAATAGTCGCGATTAGGTTAATCAGCTCATTAAGTTTTGCCTGATCAATTTTTAGAGCAGCATAGTGCTTGTTGAGTACACCTTTTAGCTTCTGGTTGTCGCGCTCAATGCCTTCCAGCGCGTTATCAATCAGATGCCCAACAGAAGTAATTTTCTTCGTCTTGCCATCAATCACTAAGTCCGCACCACCAATAACCATTGGGCCATTGTCTTGCAGGAACTTCCAACGAGATTCAGTAGGCAACCAAAACACGTTTTTCTCTTTGTAGTAATCGCGCTGTTCCAGCTCAATCGCGATTTCTTGTTCAAGTTCTTCAGCCGTGTAACCTTCAGGGTCGAGGAAGTACTCGTGATCAGGGTTAGCAAAGTCTTGTTTTAGCTCTTCTTGGCGCAGTATGAAGGCGTCAGACACGTATTTAACGAAAATTAAGCCAAGCACCGCATGTTTGTATTGAGAGGCATCGAGTGATGCACGGAGTTTGTCTGCGGCTGTCCAGAGCTTGCTTTCCAGCTCTTTAAGGAATAGTTGTTCTTGTTCGTTCATTGCTGATTTCTTGAGTTCGAAAAATTGGCCTTATGATACCAGTAGAATCACAAAAATCTTTATTTAATGACTATGTTAAATATGGTTATATGATGTAATTTGCATATTTTAGCAGTATGGAATCGAAGGAAGAGCATTGGTTGTTATTAACCTCGTAGAGCCAGTAAACACGTACCTGGCTGCTAGCTTTATTACAACGTTGATTTGAACGACCAAAAAATCAATAGGTTAAATGTTATTAATAAATTTACCGTTAATACTGATTTCGATGTCACGATAGATTCCCGTGTTGTAATGCGCCATAACGACTTGAGTTTCCGTCAAAATCGTCAGATTTTTCTTTGAAGGGAGTATATATTAATGCAACTCAATGCACTTAAGGATTAAAAGTATGTCAGATATGGCTTATCAAAATGTGTCGAAAGAAGAAATTGATGAACTAGAACACGAAAGACAAGAGTTACTGAACGACTTTAAAGAGCAATTGGCAGTGTTTTGTAAGTATCTAAACGTTGATATAGACCAACAAGCCGCTCTGCGATCGCTAGACACCAAAACCAGGCTCACACTTTCCTATCCATATTATGTCCCGGCACGAAAAGGGATTGTAAAGATATCGGCCACAGGGTACTTGAGCTCTAAAATGGTTGAGAAAGTTAAATCGACCACTAAAGATATTGTTAATGCGCTAGCCGCTAACATTGCAGATTCCTCCCAGAAACTGACATGTAACGACATTGCACTCAAAGGTTCAACAGAATCCATTGCCGAAAAATTGACTCAACGCTACCTGTTTGGTCATAGACGCTTTTATGACATTGAACCAATTCCTGACATTCCTACGTTGAGGAATCAGGATTTAAGTGCTTTGTCTGAATACTATCTTCTGGATCGAGTCGAGGAGCTTTACGCTGCAAAGTACCATCGGTACAGGTTGTGGGATGGAAGAGCTATTGCTTTATTTTCTAGCTATCTGTTTGATGTCAAAAGTGAATATCATGAGTTTTTTGATTCACCTAACTTAATACACCTATTGAGTGACAATCCAGAGCCAATCACAAAGAAATGGTTTAAAGATGAGTGCATCGAATGCTGGGGAGAACTTTATGCGGATGGGCCGATACGTTCTTATACCGAGCTTGCTTATCCAAATGAGAATGGTGTCATTTTTGAAGAATATATCCCATTGCCGATGGTAAGCGAGGATGTGTGGGACTCTCTTTACGAGCGTTACAAAAGTAAACTGGAAGAACATGTTAAATACTCCTAATGACACTGCAGATGTCACCCTTCCCGTCAAACTAAACAATAAATCGTCGATTAAAGGACAAAATATATGACAGCAACAATTTCGGTAAGCAAAAGTGCGATATTTGAATTAATCATGGCTGGGCTAGAAGCATACGCGGTAAAGCATGATGCTAATAAGAATATCTCAGTTGAAACGGCAGCTCACCTTTGGGGATACGTTAATAAGACACATCCGTTTAAATGCACGATAAATCATGTCTCTGTAGAGACATCTGCAGCGAGAAAACGCTCATCTGTTGCATTTAACCCGAAGTCTCTTTTGATAAAAAAAGACATCGCAACAGCATTCGGAGACCAGTATCAGTACATTGGCACCGCTCATTCTCATCCTTACTTGCGAGAAGAGGTCGTCGACGCGGCCATGATTAGAAATCGTAAACTGTATGAGTTATCTGATGCTGATCACCAATGTGAAGTCGGATGTCCAGAAGTTGAGGTCGCAGGAAAGTTATACAGCGTAGCTCTGATATTAACTGTCCATTCCATGCTTAAGGCAAATGATAGAAAAGATGGTTCTTGTATCGGCGAGCCACTTGTAGAATTCTCACTCGGTAATATCAAATGCTGGTTGTATGGCCGAGTGTTTGAGCATAAAAGTAAGGCTTCTTTGAATAGCGATGAGCGACAGGATTTTGAGCGCTATCAATTGGACATCGGAGACTTCTCGGACGATGAAATTCTTCCTGTTCCTAAAAATACCGTGCTAGAAAGTGACATCGTTCTTGATACGTTGTGTAAAGACTTTGGCAGATTAACATTTTCGGAAAATGAATCTGAATATGATGTAGCCGCTGTGGCAGAGCGTCGATGGGGATAACGTTGATGACGCTCGGCTCAGCTTGAGCTTGTTATTTGTTAGCGGCACTGTTACGGGTGCTGCTTTATCGTCTAAGGCACATTCTAAATATAAACATTTTGGTTATTAACTCTATGCGCTTCTGTCCCAATGCGACGTTATGAATCGATAGCCTTCTGTGCCAGAAAAGCTGTTATCATAGCTTCGGTATATTTTTCTATTATATTCAGATAGATTGGGACTTCAGACACAAGGCAATAATTAAGTTGAACACTCTAAATGATATTGAGTTCCTCAATAGCTTCGACGAGGAGATAGGACTAGAGTATGAGCGAGCGAAACGTCTTTACAAATTAGCTCCAATTCAAACGCTTATTATTCTCCGCGGATTGGCAACCAATATAAGTCTTTTGATGTTGACAGAGGTTGGTGAAGAGGAAAGGGATGCTGATCTATACGACCTAATAGTGAAGCTTCGCTCAACGAAATTCATCAACGGAAACATTATCGATAACCTCCATCAAATCCGGATAGCAGGAAACAAAGCTGCACATCCAGAACAATTCTCAGTAGAAGAATTTAATTTCAGTAACTTAGCTAAAGAAACACTATTGGTGCTATGCGACACAATCGAGCTAATACGAACTTCGTTTCAAGGCCGTGAGGCTGTTTCGTACGGATTTACTGAGTCTACTGAAACTGATTTAGAAGACATGACATACAGAGCTTTGTTTGCAAACGATCCTCAAGCGAAATTCGATGTAGCTACCGCTTTGATACAGAAACGCAATCAAAGGTTGTATGAGACCTTTAATAACGACACCGATCAAATGTTTGTGACATTTTGTGAAGAAGATGGAGATGAACTAAGAAATGCGCTCCACCTTTTGGAGTCAAGTTCGAACTACCGACACGCTGATAGCCAACTGATCCTAGGGCTTGCTTATATTGACGGTTTAGGCTGCGAAGTTGATATGGAAAAAGGCATTAACTGCCTGAGTGTCGCTGCATACGCAGACCATGATCTAGCCAAAGCATACTTTGGCTATTTTTTACTTGAGCTAGATGACAGAAGTGAAGAAGATACCCAAGAAGCATTAAGGTGTTTAGAGGAGTCCGCCCAAAAGCGCAACCCCTTAGCATTAAATGTCCTTAGCACAGAGTATGCTAGCGGGATTCTCGTAGAGAAAGACCTTGAACGGTCACTAGAACTACTGACTGAAGCGGCAAATTTAGGTTTTCCTGAATCACAATTTAAACTGGCTGAGTATTATCTTGATAAAAACAATCTCGATGACTACTGGTTATACATTAATCGCTCATTGTCAAATGGTCACGTACCTTCATTGCTTAGTGCGGGGCGGACATTAGCCCGTCAGTCTAGTGATAAAGAACAGCTAGGTGAAGCTCTTTCAAGTTATAGTAGATATATTGAAATAACGGATGACCCTATTGCTAGATTCGAATTTGGATTATTAGTTCTCAGACAAGCCGGAGATAATCCATATGAAATCAAAAAAGGCCTACAGGCGTTTGTATTTAGCTATCGAAACTCAGATTGCCCAACCAAGATCAAAAAAGAAATAGAAAAACTCTGTCCAAAGCACTTAAAGGTTCTAGGTAAATTTTTCATAAAAATGTCTTTTAGTGATAAAGAAGATAAAGATTGGACTGCGTTTTATTGTCAGTTTAATTCTGATGGGCACCCATTTAATTCACAGGAAACGATGTTAGATTCCATGCTGTCTTTATCCGAAAATCTACAAACATCTTCAGTTGAAGAAATAAATAATAAAGTAAATTCAGTATTTTACATTCCCAAAAGAGCTACCCCACCACAGGGCCAAAATCCCATTCATCACAAAATAGGGAGAAACAATATATGCCCTCTTTGTAACTCGGGAAAGAAATATAAACACTGTTGTGGTAGGTAGTTCTCCTGTTGTAACCAACCCCGATAACTTGAGAAAAACGACGTAGAGCGCTGCATCTAAGTCGCTTCTGTTCCAATCCAATCGGAAGGCAACACTTATTTTTAGCTGAAAGTGAATGTCACTATACTTGTTGCGCGATTCTTAACAGTGGTATCACAAAATCATGAAGTTGCTTCTCTATAGATTCTACTGTTGTTAGCGTACTCGGCAATATAGTTGACATTGGAGCCTCGATATCAACGACCGGATCTTTCCCATGAGTTCTGTCTACTGTCCTCTTACAAATGGATACTTCAGAACCAAAATCAAGTCGTTTCACGGCTTGATAAATATCTTCTTGCCTATTTGGATTCGCTGTAAGTCGAACAAGGAAACGTTCAGGCTTAATAGGATTCACGTAAACCGTACTAGCTAGATTTGCATTTTCATGCTCAAAATACCGCTCAACAATGTCACCAACGCCAATTTTCCAACCACCTTGTTGCGCCCGAACCTCCGTTGTTCCCCAAAACTTAGAGAAATTCTCACGTTGCTCTCTTGGTGCTTGACGAGATAAGTCACCAATTGTCGGGTTCGGTGGAACGAAACCCATATATTCAAAACCAGATTTAAGCTCTTGTACTAGCGGGTTGCTATCTCCAACCAACAAGTCGTAAAAATCCCGCCAAAGGAAGTGCGATTTATCTTCTGGTTTAAGGTATCTTGGATGATTCAAAACAGACGGTGATGGTGGCTTCAAACTAGTCCGGATATACATAACGCCGTCGACGTCGAGCTTAAGATAACGTTCTAGTTGCTGCAAATAGTCGGTATGCTCATTTCCTACCGTTTCCATAGCATCTAATTTGTTTTCACAAAGTAGGATGGTTTTGTCATCAAAGACCAACTTCATATCCGGTCGGCAGTTTGGATAAATACTTTGAGTCTCAACACTCACTAACTGCTTGGTACATTCTTGCCCAAACACAAGCTGGACAAAAGCGTTACTAAATTGATCAGATGAATTAAGACAAGCGGCAAAAAATTCGGTTAAGTGGTCTTCTCGGGCTTGGGTTAATTTTTGGGTGTTTCGAAACAGGCTCATATTTCGCTATGTGTTTTAAGTAATTAGCTATTTAGCATATGGCGATATCGTAAGAAATGCTGGGATGTTGAACGAATAACTCACAAATTTTTAGCGAAGCTGAATTGCTATTGTCCCGTATCGAGCTAAAGAATAAACCAGAGTTGAAACGTGATTCTTTAGTGCTCGGTGAGAGTCAAACACCGACTTCCTAACAAGTATCCGTTTCCTCGATAGCTAGGAAAGCTGTTGGCATAGCTTCCGTATTTATTTTTTCTGCTCAAATCGATAGTCAGAAGTGGAATAGTGGTGTTTCTGGCGTGGTTGATCGGAGAAGAGCTGAAGAATGGAAACCTGGTTTCTGTAATGGATGACTATCTGGCATCGACTAGTTCAGGTAAGCAAGTTAATTTTGATCTTTACCTGGAGATGAACAGCCTTGTGGCAAAGGTGAGGGTTACACAGTGAGATAAGTCTTGTTTGATTCTCCAGCACTTACCCTAGAATCAGTTGAAAGCTCAGGCACAGTCCTGTACGATTCATCCCGCGTGACTGTGCTTACAGTAGAAAGCGCCCTTAGCTCAGCTGGATAGAGCACGTCCCTTCTAAGGATGTGGTCGTAGGTTCGAATCCTACAGGGCGTGCCATTTATTCTAGAAAGCCCCGATAACTCAATGAGTTATCGGGGCTTTTGCGTTCTGGTGACACCATGGTTTCGCAGGTATGTCCATCTTGGCTGCGTCCTCCCCCCTGCATTTCCGCCTTCTGACGATGTTCAATGGACACCGGGAGCTTCATTGCCGCCTCGTCAGCCTCAGCCTTTTTATTCTTCGTAGCAAGGGCCGCCGGGGGGCGCTGCTTGCTAACCGGTTTAGCTCCAACGCCTGCCATTTTTTGGGGGGAAATGCCCCTCCAACCGAAGTTTTGAGTCTTATTTCTAGGTGTTAGTTTGTCATGGAATCTAATTACTACGAGCTGATTTTTTTAGTGAAGTAGAGTTGTTTACCCTACACAGGATAATAAAACCATGTTAAACAAGCGGCTGATATTGAGTCGTTCAACAAAGGCGGTCAGGGGCAGCGCATGACCAATGATTTTGGTAAAGATAGCGGTCTGATCGGCTCTTCTTACCAGTGGGATGCGGTTTTCTCTGACGGGGACATGTATAAAGCCGGCCTGAATGGGCAGGGTATCTATGTTTCACCTGAAACCGATACGGCTATTGTTTGGTTCTCAACCGCCTATCGTAACAGCTACTCTGCGGCGAGCTGTTGTCGAGCAACACTTCCGCTAATTGGCGCTTTCGCTAAGCGAGAGTTAAGCCGCAACTAGGGCCTTGCCCTTATCAGGCCGATACTACTTTTAAATAGTATCGGCCTTGGCTATATTGTGACTAAGCAAAACTAAATTATTGATAATTATTGTGTTTTCTATTGAGCAAATCCATACCTTCCGCCATGTCTACGCTTGTGGCTCATATATAAAAGCCGCACGCCTGATGGGTAGAGATCGAAGTACGATACGCGGCCATATTGTCGCCATGGAAGACATGATGAACACGACGCTCTTTACGGTTGAAGGCCGGCATGCCACACCCACGGCCGCTGCACACCGCTTGATCTCCCGGGCAATCAATCTTAGTAAACAGGCGGAAGATTTTGAACTGATAGCCCTCTCTGTCGATGAAAATGTCTCCAGCAGCCTGACGATCCTCTACGATGCGATGCTACCAGCAAAAATTATCACGGCCGTTGACCAGCAAGTGCTTGCCCAATATCCACATACTAAGCTCAACTGGCGTCAGGCATCGCGAAGCAGTGCTTATGCCGCGTTAGAGCAGGGCGAATGTCACTTTGCACTGATGGCATCTGAAAATAAGCCTATTACTCAAGCCCGGGTCGCTTCCATTCATTTGGGTTCCATCGCCTTTGGGGCATTTTGCCGTCCGGGAGCGTCGCTGGTTTCCGCAGAATCATTGAACGGCCTTCGGCTGAACGAACAGCTTTTTATCAGTACAACGGAGCAAGGCGATTTGTGTGGTACCCCCATCGCTAACGAATCTCGCTATGCCGGAAGCCTGCCTGTGCTGATTGCGCTGATGGACGATACACGCTGGGCTTCCCTGTCCAAGGAGCTGGCCAAGCCGTATGTCGATAGTGGCCAATTAGTGGAAATTAAGCTCAATGATCTGAGCCCTCGTTATTCCCAGGGGGTCTGCGCGTTTTATCCTTTGAGTAAAGAAAGCTCGCCGTATTTTCAGGCTTACGTTGAAATTCTGCGAAGTGTCTGTGATGAGCTTATGGTATGAGATGCTAAACCAAGGTCAGATGAACGGCGTGATCTGGGGGTAACTCTCCAACGCAGCCAACGGGTTGATACTAAAGTCGGCCTGATGAAGGTTTGCGCGTGATTTTCGCTATGAATATCTGCGATGTCATACATCAGGCGGCAGAGTCTGAGCAGTATGGGATACTTTTACTTTTAAAATACGGTTGTTTTTCATCGTTAGGATCTCAAAACGCCACTGTTGGTAGTCAATAATCTCCCCTTGTGCAGGGACGCGGTCGATCAGCCAGCTCAAAAAGCCGTTGAGGGTTTGGAATCGTTCACTCTCTTCTCCTTCCAGGCTGGTCACGCCAAGCTTGTGTTTAAGCTCATTGAGCGGGATCAGGGCATCCATCAGCCAGCTGCCATCGTCTAATTGTTGTGCCCAGATTTGTTGTGGTGCCGTGCCCAGCTCGCCGGCAATGGCCTCAAGCAGGTCGTAGTGGGTTACCAATCCTTGCAGGTCACCGTACTCATCGACAATAAATGCCATCTCAGTACTGGTACCATGCATGTAATTGAGCAGCGGTAAGCCTTTAATTGATTCCGGAACAAAACGCGGGCGCTGTAAATGTTTCATTAGTGTGGCGGGTTCGAGCCTTTGATATTCATCCAATAAAACTTTTGAAGAAATCGTGCCGATAATGTTGTCCAGGCCGCCACGACATACTGGCCAAACCGAGTGCCGCGTCTGGCGTAAACTGCTAAGCGCCTGTTCGATGGGCTGATCGACGTCCAGGTAGTGAATGTCGCCGCGCGGGGTCATTAGTGAAGAGGCGAAGCGGTCATTCAGGTGCAGCAGGTTACGGATCATTACTTGCTCTTGGGGTTCAATTGCGCCGGACTCAGAGCCTTCGCTGACGACGGCGAAGATATCCTCTTCAGTGACGATCTCATTTGGCGGATTTTGCTGACGGAACACTTTGAGCAGGGTATCGGTAGAAAAGGTCAGCAGCAGGACAAACGGGGTAGTGAGCTTCGCCAGCCAGTGGATCGGATAGGCGACAATCACCGCAATGGTCTCGGCGTTGTTTTGGGCAAACCGTTTGGGCACCAGCTCGCCAATCACGATGGCAAAATAGGTGATGACCGCGACTACACTGGTGGTGGCGACAATGATGGCCAGCTCTTTTTCCATCCCGCGGGCGAGGAGCCATTGCTGAAAGGGTTGTGATAAGGTGGCTTCACCAAAAATACCACTCAAGATCCCAATCGCGGTGATGCCAATTTGGATGGTTGAAAGAAACAGAGTGGGATCGCCTTTGAGTTTTAACGCCAGCTCTGCCGCAGAACTGTTCTCTGCGATCACTTTTAAGCGCCCCCTTTTTGCCGCCACCAGCGCGATTTCTGACATGGCAAACACGCCGTTCAGCATGATCAATCCAGCAAGCAACAAAACGTCCATGAGGTTATCCGGTGATGAGCATATTTTAAGAATAGCGGCCCGGTGCTGATTTTCGCGTGAAGTCGCACATAAATTGCTTTTTATCAGAGGCATAACCGACAGCAGAGCGTCACTTGTGGTTGGCCGAACAGTGAGTCGGGTCTGTTTGTGGATCTGTTACTCTGCCCGGATTCTGGTACACTACGCGCCCATTTCATCGAATGAGATATTTCTATGCCATTTTCCAAGCTGGGGTTAAGTGCTCCTATCGTTCAGGCGCTTACCGGGTTGGGTTACCAAAAGCCGACCACTATTCAGCAAAAAGCGATTCCGATTGTGCTGGAGGGGAAAAACCTGATTGCAGCGGCGCAAACCGGTACCGGTAAAACCGCCAGTTTTGTGTTGCCATTGCTGCAGCGGTTAAGTGGCAGAGAAACCCAGCGCAAAAAGCGCGCGCGGGCGATCATCTTAACTCCGACACGCGAGCTGGCGTTGCAGGTTCATCAGAGTATTGAAGCTTATGGCCAGCACCTGTCGCTGCGTTCGACCGCCATCTTTGGCGGGGTGGCGGCAGAACCACAAAAGCAAGCGCTGATCGAAGGTGTTGACATTGTCGTGAGTACCCCCGGCCGTTTGATTGATCTTTACGGGCAGCGTGCGATCCACTTTGATGAAGTTGAAACCCTGGTATTGGATGAAGCGGATAAAATGCTGGATATGGGCTTTATCGATGCGATTGACAAGATCATCGATCGTTTGCCTGTAGATGTACAAAGCCTGCTGTTTTCTGCCACGCTGTCGAACCCGGTACGCGATTTGGCCAAAAATGCGATCGTCAATCCGCAAGAGATCACCATTACCAAGCACAGTGCCTCCAAATCGAACATTAAGCAGTGGATTACCACGGTAGACAAAGATAAAAAATCTGCCCTGCTGAGCCATTTGCTTAACGAGCACCGCTGGTCGCAAGCGCTGATCTTTATTGAAACCAAACATGGCGCTGCCAAGCTGGTCAGCCAGCTGGAAAAACGCGGCATTCAAGCCGAGGCCTTTCATAGTGGCCGCAACCAGGCGGTGCGTCAGCAGTTGATTGAACGGTTCAAATCGGGCGAGATTCAGTACCTGGTGGCAACCGGGGTAGCGGCACGTGGTATCGACATTGATAACCTGCCGGTAGTGATCAACTACGACCTGCCTTATCCGGCGGATGAGTATGTGCACCGCATTGGCCGTACCGGCCGTGCCGATGCCGAGGGTGAGGCGGTGTCACTGGTATCGAAAGACGATTTCAAGAACTTGTGTATGATCGAAAGCCGGCTCGGGCATTTATTGCAACGTGTCGAGGTTGAAGGGTTTGCGCCACGAAAAGCGGTACCGATTTCGATCTTAAACTATGTGCCGAAGCACAAACGTAAGCCGCAAGCGGATAAACCGCCGCGCTAGCCAGGGCAAAAATAGCTCACAGACAGTAAAGAAGCCGCATGATAATGCGGCTTCTTGCTATCTGAATAACTGAGTTGAGGATGCTCAGGCTTTTGCGAGCCGTTTGGCTATGAACTGCGGTTCGGTGCGCATGCCCATCACTAAGCTGATACACATGGTCAGCAGAATAAAGGTAAACGGTAAACCGGTGGAAATGGTGCCGGCCTGCAGGGCCTGCATCGCCTCTGTGCCGCCAACCCAGAGCAATACTGCTGCTATGGCACCTTCGATGGTTGCCCAGAAGACACGCTGTGGCACCGGGGCATCCACTTTGCCACCTGCGGTGATGCTATCTATTACCAGTGAGGCAGAATCGGATGAGGTAATAAAGAATACCATGATCAAGACAATCGAAATAACCGACAACCACGTGCTCATTGGCATGGCTTCATAAGCATAGAAGAGTGACAAGGTGATATCACTCAGGCCATTGGTGCCCAGTTCGCCGACTTTGTTCATCACCTGATCGATAGCCAAGCCACCAAACGCCGACATCCAAATCAGGGTGATGGCGGTTGGGATCAGAATGACAGCGGTCAGGAACTCACGCACAGTGCGTCCTTTGGACACGCGTGCGATAAACATACCGACACATGGCGACCAGGAGATCCACCACGCCCAGTAGAAGACCGTCCAGCCGTGCATCCAGGTTTCGTCTTCCCGCCCGAGAGGGTTACTCAGCGGGATAATGTTTTCAATATAGCTCATCAAGGTGGTCGGGATGGTGCTTAGGGCAACAGCCAAACCGACAATAATCACAAAGAACAGCAGCGCGAATGCAACACCTAAATTGATGTTACTCAGGACTTTAACGCCACCATCGATCCCTCGCACGACAGAAACAACCGCAAGTGCGGTGACAAATGTAATAACTGTCAGCTGTAACCCAAGGCCATTGTCAATTCCCATTACATGGCTGATACCACTCGCAGCCTGCTGGGCACCAAAACCGAGTGAGGTGGCCAGGCCGAACAGCGTCGCAATCACGGTCAGAACATCAATCACATGGCCAAACCAGCCCCAGGTACGATCGCCTAACAGTGGGTAAAAGGCGGAGCGCATCGATAGCGGCAAGCCTTTGTTAAAGGCAAAAAAGGCCATTGAGAGGGCCACGACGGCGTAGATAGCCCAAGGATGTAAACCCCAGTGGAACATAGTGGCGCCGAGCGCAAGTTGGCGGGCTTCTTCAGTAAAAGGCTCAACACCTAATGGCGTTTCATACCAGCCGGTGAAATACGCAACCGGCTCAGCGACCCCCCAGAACATCAGGCCAATGCCCATCCCTGCGGCGAAGAGCATGGAGATCCATGACAGGGTTGAGTGTTCCGGTTTTGCTTGTTCACCGCCAAGCCGGATTTTGCCAAATGGTGAAAAGATCAGGCACAGGCAGAACACCAGAAAGGCGTTACCTGCCCACATAAAGATTTGGTCAAATGAGTTGATGATCTGCCATTTCATGCCGTCAAGGCCGGCTTTTGCCGTGGCAGGATCGACGATAAGAAGAGCGACCAAAAATAAAATGATCAGTCCGGCACTGGTACCAAAAACAGGGTTATGTACATCAAACCCCCATTTCTGAACGTTGTCCTGGCCGATCGTATAATCAGTATTTTCTATACTGTATTTATCCTTCGTTTTAGACATTGTTCCTCACAAACTGCTTAGAGCACTAATGAATTAATTGTGGCGCAATATAACACTCCTGAGCTTAAATGGCTAATTTGATGGCTTTTATCGCAATTTATGCAAATTAATATTTCATAAAACAATGTGTGCACGAAAGATATGAACTCAAATAATAAGAGTTCAAAAGGCTGAAGGGGAGGCTCCTGTTAAGTAACTCAGCCGGCTACAATCAAGGTAATGATGAAGTACCCGCTTGGGGTAGGGAGGTTGTCGGATAGAGGTGAAGCAAGCGTGGTTTTGTGTGGGCAGAGCAGGGCGGCGCTGGGGTTGTTGTCGTATTTTTAGCCAAATTTAAGCGACGGCTACAAAAAAGGGGGTGGGGCTTCCGCCGGTGATGAGTTTGGGCGATCGCAATCCAGGCAGGTTGCTTTACTCCAGATACAAAAAAAGAGAGCCGAAGCTCTCTTTTCTAAGGTGTATGGTCGGACTGACTGGATTTGAACCAGCGACCCCCGACACCCCATGACGGTGCGCTACCAGGCTGCGCTACAGTCCGATGTGCATAAGCTAAAACGAAAGGAGTCATTCGTCAAGCCCTTGTTTCAAAGCAATAAAGTTTATTTGAATCAATTGCATATTTTAGAACCGGTTTATGCGTGGCAAAAAACCTTATGGCTTGTCTGTGTTTGTTCCTGCTTAGCTGTGCTAGCGTAAGCCCTAGAACGATGGAAAGTGTTTTTGTGGGGTGGGATGATGATGTCGGTGTTGGGATCTGTACGGTTAAGTCAGCGCTATGCGGGGTTGCCTGATAGCTTTTATCGCTTGGTTAAACCTCAGCCACTACAAAACAGCCGCTGGGTGATCTGGAATGGGGCGTTGGCTGATCGGTTTCATTTACCCGAAAAGGCCGGGCACCCGGAGCTGCTCAAGATTTTTTCCGGGCAGTGTGTACCAGCGGTATTTCAACCGTTAGCAATGAAGTATGCGGGTCATCAGTTCGGGGTTTACAACCCGGATCTGGGGGACGGACGCGGGTTGCTGTTGGCGGAAATCCAACACCGTAGTGGTACCTGGTATGATATTCACCTTAAAGGTGCCGGGTTAACCCCTTACTCACGGATGGGGGATGGCCGCGCGGTGCTGCGCTCTACAGTGCGTGAATACTTGTGCAGCGAGGCCATGGCGGGCTTAGGCATACCGACCACCCGGGCGTTAGGCTTGATCACCAGTGACACCCTGGTGTACCGGGAAAGAGCGGAAAGCGGGGCGCTACTGATCCGGCTGGCTGAGACCCATCTTCGCATCGGCCATTTCGAACACTTCTTTTACACCAATCAGTTGGATGAGCTGCGGCTGTTGGCGGATAAAGTTATTGAGTGGCATATGCCAGAGTGCACGGCGGCGGCGAACCCGTATGCGGCGATGTTCGATAACATTGTCGAGAGCACCGCGACCATGATCGCCTATTGGCAGGCCTACGGGTTTGCCCATGGGGTGATGAATACTGATAATATGTCGATCCTCGGGCAGACGTTCGACTACGGGCCATTCGGCTTTTTGGATGATTATGAGCCCGGTTATGTTTGTAATCATTCCGATTACCAGGGGCGCTACGCATTTGATCAACAGCCCCGGATAGCATTGTGGAACCTGTCGGCGCTGGCACATGCCCTTTCTCCGCTGGTGGTGCGGCAGGATCTGGAAAGCGCATTGAGCCGCTTTGACGTTCATTTAACTCGGGTGTTCAGCCAGTTAATGCGCCGTAAACTGGGGCTACACACCAAGATGGCCGATGACGGCCGCTTATTCGAAGCGATGTTTGATCTACTGGAAAACAATCACACTGATTACACCCGTTTTTTCCGCGAAATTTCGAATTTGGATCGTCAGGCACAGCACAATGTGACCGATTTGTTTATTGACCGTGAAGCCGCTTCTGCCTGGCTGGTGCGCTACCTGGCACGTTGTGAGCTGGAAGTGGACGCTCAGGGGCAACCTGTCCCAACCGCGCGGCGATGTGAACAGATGCGCCAGGCCAATCCGAAATACATATTACGTAACTACCTGGCGCAGCAGGCGATCGAGCAGGCAGAGGCGGGGGATTTTAGTCAGGTGGCGCAACTCGCTGAGTTACTTAAGCGGCCTTTTGATGAACAGCCAGAATATGAACACTATGCTCAGTTACCTCCTGAGTGGGGTAAGAAAATGGCCATCAGCTGTTCATCATAATGGCAACCGGGAAGCGATGCCCCTCCCGGCTGGGTTGCCCATTACTGGTTTTGGTCTGATGGTGGGGAAGTTCTCGCTGAGCTTACTTCATCGGTCTCCTCATACCCCCTCAGCATGGTTTTAATATGTGCCAGCGGTGTATCTCCGGTGGTTGTCATGTATACATGACCGATTAGGAACGCCAGGATCAGGAATGCCGCGATTAAGTGCAAAGTCGCAATCATACCCAGTGATAACATGCCTAGCCCCCAGCTTTCCCATTGGGCGTAGAAAAGCAGCAGTAGGCCTGTCACCCAAATCACCGGTGCCATCAACAGTTTCCAGGTTAGATAGGCCATGCGTTGCAGTGGGTTGTGCTTTCTTTGCACCGACGGGTGGAACGGGTAGGGGGCTCCTTTGAAGATGCCAGAGGAGTAATAACGTAGCATCGTGCTGATTTTGTCAGGTGTTGGGAGATATTGCCGCCACTCGCCGGTGGTAAAGTGCCAGAAGATGGCAAATACCCACAGCCCCATCAGCATAAATGCACAATATTCATGCCAAAGCACCGCCCGGCCAAAGCCAAGCAGCTTGTATGAGCCGTGTATTTCGAACCCGGTGATAAGCATAAAGATCATCAGTAGTGATTGGCTCCAATGCCAAAAGCGTTCAAATCGTTTGTATAAGACTACTTTCATCGCTTCGCTCCTTATGTGTTATTACGGCGAGCCAAAATTCTGAACAAGCCATGGCAAAGTGAGATCACTAAGGTAAATATCACGACGGTCCAGCCTAAACTGTCGATCCAGTCATTCGCGGACTGTGCCGGAATGTAAAAACCGGAGAGTTTCGTTAATCGGCCATTTGCGTTGTGGCAGTCAGCACAGCGGAGCGCTTTGTCTTTCGGGGCCACCATGTGTACGATTGGGAAGTGGTATCGGGTATCCACAAACGTCAGTTCACCACTGTAGTTTTGCTCTGAGGCTTGCATACCGGCAACGGCCGCTTTTTGCCAGTCAAAATGCTTCCAGAAGGCATTACTGTCTTTACCAAATAAGTGTGGTGTCACCATCAAATGGTTTTCGCTGTCATAAGGTTGTTTGCTACGCATGATTTTAAACGGCCACACGCGACTGTCTTTATCACCACATGCTCCTTGTGGCATGGTTAGTGCGATAACGCCATTGTCATCGGGGTAAACCTGCTCTCCGAGTACGGTATAGCTCATGTCGCCGTTGAAACAGGCATAGTCCGGCGTGACGTTACGTTGCCAGGTGAAATGACCTTTTTTCGGGGTAAAAGTAACGTAGCCTTCGTTGTCCTTGGTGGTCTTCTGCGATTTGTCACCGGCTGTTGACCAGTCCCATCCTGTTTTGGTTTTACGCTCGCGAGCATACTCCGGAACATGACAAGTCGAACACGCGATGCTGCTGACGTGCTCATTTAGCCGGTTGGCCAGCCTGTTGCCTTGATGCGGGGTAAGGCCATGACAGGATTCACAAGAAGCCCGGTTTTGATCCCCGTGTCCGGGGTAGTCGATACCGTCCAGATCTTTGGCATTGATCTGATAACGGGATCCGGCAGTGTTGTGGCCACTGGTAGTATGGCAGTCATGACAGGCAAACCCTGCTCCGTCTGAGGACATATGCACATCCAGATCACGAGAGGGGTGGAGTAAGCTGGAGTCAAGGTCGCCATGTTTTACGCCATCGCCGCCCCCGCCGTAAAAATGGCAAGAGCCACACGTCGCTTTGCTTGGGCTCCCAACGCTTTGTGCGGCGTTGGCCAGGTCGACGGCCGGAAGTGTTTTACCAGAGCCTTTAGGCCACTCTTTATCTTGATAATTGGGGTGGCCGGCATCGGTGGGGAACTTGCGATATTGGCCTGAATTATCGTGACAGGCGAGGCAGTCAACATTGCGTTGTGAGGTAAAATCAAACGTGTTGTCCCGCCAGCCATATCCGATATGGCAACTGGTACATCGAGGTTCATTCGATGCGGTTGAGATACAGAAGTTGTTGATAACTTGTTTTTTGCCCACCACTTTGTCTCCGAACCCGGCGTCAAAGGCCCATGTCCAGTGGGTGGTCTGATGGATTTGTTTGGCGGCTTCTGTGTGGCATTCCAGACAGGCCTGTGTCACCTCCGGTCCTGTTGAAAATGGTTTTTGCAGTTCACTGAACTGGGAGTGGTCTGCGGTTGATAGGGTACTTTGCGCAACTAGCGCTGAACTCCATCCACAGGCGCATATGAGTAAAGTTAAAAATGTACAGCGCAAAATCCGGCTCATATTAGCATTCCTTTATTAAGCGTCACCTAACGTTTAGGAGGGAGTTGGTAAATAATCCACATTTATTCTGTGGTTTATTGAGCTTAATCAATGGATAATGGTCAGGTGTAAAGAACCGTGACGGTTATTCTGATACCAAAGGAAGCGTTGTCGCTCACACCTCTTCGTCGATCGGTTTATGGCCGTGACGGCGGGGAGAGCGGGCAACCCGCCGTTCATACCCTAGCCAGTGTATCTTGTTGCGCCGTCGCTCCTTTTGGGAGCGGCGCTCCTGTAGGTACAGGCCGTCGACCAGGACAGTGTCAAGGATCATAGGAATGCGGATTTTTTCATTGATCATCGGCAGTCCCCCTGTTTTAACCAAGTTTATATAAGTTTAGACCGTGGCTTAGCATATTGGCGTTGGGTGAGGTGTGACCACAAGGTAACGGTAAAGTCAGTCTGCTGGTGCAGACTTTGGTCGCGACGGTGCCAGACCTATTGTCCGCCTGAGTGAGATCGCGCACATTAAGTAGAAGGTGAAAAAAATCAGTAAAATACAACCAGGTTGCGACAGACTTACGCTCTCACGCTTTTCTGCAAAGAAATGTTAATAGTTTGTAGGCGTGATTGGCGAAATAGTTTCCAATTCTGCGGAATAAAACAAGAGCAAGATCTCTTTTTACGCTTTTCAACAAAAAAAGCTGTCGATTCTCTTGAAAAAGTCGCTATTGTCCCCATTCTAGATAGGGCGGGCCGGGAACAGCACAAAATTGGTCAAATTTGTGGTGGGTCTTGGAGAATTTAGTACAGAGTCTGCACACATAGTGGCGATTGGCTCGACAGGTTAGCAACAGATCGCTAGAATGTCGC
This sequence comes from Vibrio sp. CAU 1672, assembly GCF_029223195.1. GTDB lineage: Bacteria > Pseudomonadota > Gammaproteobacteria > Enterobacterales > Vibrionaceae > Vibrio. The sequence goes on from NZ_JARHUF010000006.1 coordinate 24,503, forward strand.
GTCTAAAAATTCTGTCCTGAGGCTAATAGGAGATACCTTTGGTGCAAAACGCCGAAGATATCACTGATTAGTCCGGTGCTGACTATCAGCGTCGATACTCGAATTTAGTTAAGGTGTTCGGACAGAACACAACACAAGGATGCAGCGTACACTCAAGGAGTTGCGCTCATACGCTCGGACTGACCGAGCCACTTTAGAGGTTTATATATAATGCAAGTTACTGTTGAAACGCTAGAAGGCCTAGAGCGCCGTCTAAACATTACTGTTCCAGCTGCAAACATCGAAGATGCTGTAACAGCTGAACTACGCAACATCGCTAAAAACCGTCGTTTCGATGGTTTCCGTAAGGGTAAAGTGCCTCTAAAAATGGTTGCTAAGATGTACGGTAAAGCAGTACGTCAAGACGTTCTTGGTGAAGTAATGCAACGTCACTTCATCGAAGCGATCGTGAAAGAGAAAATTAATCCAGCAGGCGCGCCAACTTTCGCTCCAGTTGAAAATAAAGAAGGTGAAGACCTTGTTTTCAACGCAACTTTCGAAGTTTACCCAGAAGTTGAGCTAAAAGGCCTGGAAAACATCGCAGTTGAAAAGCCACTGACTGAAGTAAAAGACGCAGACGTAGAAGAGATGATCAACACGCTACGTAAGCAACAAGCGACTTGGACTGAAGTAGAAGAAGCTGCAACAGCTGGCATGCGCGCTACTATCGATTTTGTTGGCTCTATCGACGGTGAAGAGTTCGACGGCGGTAAAGCTGAGAACTTCCCACTAGAAATGGGCGCAGGTCGCATGATCCCAGGTTTCGAAGACGGTATCGAAGGTAAAACCAAAGGTATGGAATTCGAAATCGACGTGACTTTCCCAGAAGATTACCACGCTGAAAACCTAAAAGGTAAAGCAGCTAAGTTCGCAATCAAAGTGAACAAAGTTGAAGCACGTGAGCTGCCAGAACTGAACGACGAGTTTGTGGCTAAGTTCGGTGTAGCAGAAGGCGGTGTTGACGCGCTTAAAGCTGAAGTGCGTAAGAACATGGAGCGTGAACTGAAGCAAGCAGTTAAGACTCGCATCAAAGAGCAGGCACTTGACGGCCTGGTTAAAGAAAACGACATCGACGTTCCTGCTGCTCTTATCGACCAGGAAATCGGTGCTCTGCGTCAGCAAGCTGCTCAACGTTTCGGTGGCAACCCAGAAGCTGCTGCTCAGCTTCCACGTGAACTGTTTGAAGAGCAAGCTAAGCGTCGCGTAGTTGTTGGCCTACTACTTGGCGAAGTGATCAAGTCTGAAGAGCTAAAAGCTGACGACGAGAAAGTTAAAGCGCTAATCGAAGAGATGGCGACTGCTTACGAAGATCCAACTGAAGTTGTTGCTTACTACGAGCAGAACGAGCAGATGATGAACAACATGCGCAATGTTGCTCTAGAAGAGCAAGCTATCGACGCGATCATCGCTAAAGCACAGGTTACGGAAAAAGAAGTTGGCTTCAACGAGCTAATGAACCAACAACCTGCTGCTTAATAAGCAATATCTTGTGTAGAAGGTTGACTAAACGTTAACTATTCTGCTAACAATGGTCCGTATGATATTTATCATCCGGGCCATTTATTTTAGGGACATAAGAATATGAGCTACCAAGAAAAAAATGCAATGTCACCAATTATTGACGCACTAGTACCAATGGTGGTGGAACAAACTTCCCGCGGTGAGCGCTCTTATGACATCTACTCACGTCTGTTGAAAGAGCGCGTGATTTTCCTGACCGGTCAAGTAGAAGACCACATGGCAAACCTTGTCGTGGCTCAGCTGCTTTTCTTAGAATCAGAAAACCCAGATAAAGACATTTTCTTATACATTAACTCACCAGGCGGCAGCGTCACTGCGGGTATGTCTATCTACGACACCATGCAGTTCATCAAGCCTAATGTGAGTACGGTATGTATGGGGCAAGCGTGCTCTATGGGCGCGTTCCTGCTTGCCGGCGGTGCTCCGGGTAAGCGCTACGTTCTGCCGAATTCACGCGTGATGATCCATCAGCCGTTGGGTGGTTTCCAGGGCCAGGCTTCTGATATTCAGATTCATGCTCAGGAAATTCTCAGCATCAAACATAAGCTGAACTCACTGTTAGCCGAACATACTGGCCAGCCACTAGAAGTGATTGAACGTGACACGGATCGTGACAACTTTATGTCCGGTGAGCAAGCGGTAGAGTATGGATTAGTGGATGCGGTTTTAACCCATCGCGGTGAGTAAGATAACCAGCGCATTTTGGTTAAAATTGATATACACTCAATCATAATGAGTAAAGGCTAAGAGGTTAGCGAATGACAGATAAAAGCAAAGAAAGTAGCGGTGGTAAATTGTTGTACTGCTCTTTCTGCGGCAAAAGTCAGCACGAAGTTCGCAAGCTAATCGCAGGTCCGTCGGTTTACATATGTGATGAATGTGTCGATCTTTGTAACGACATCATTCGTGAAGAAATCAAAGACGTTCTCCCGAAAAAAGAGTCTGAAGCGTTACCAACGCCAAAGCAAATCAGAGAACACCTTGATGATTATGTAATCGGACAAGATTACGCGAAGAAAGTGCTCGCAGTTGCGGTATATAACCACTATAAGCGTTTACGCAATGGTGATACAACGAGCGAAGGGGTAGAGCTGGGTAAAAGTAACATCCTGTTGATCGGCCCAACCGGTAGTGGTAAAACCCTGCTGGCCGAAACACTGGCTCGATTCCTGGATGTGCCGTTTACGATGGCCGACGCCACCACGCTGACCGAAGCGGGTTACGTGGGTGAAGACGTAGAAAATATCATCCAGAAGCTTCTGCAAAAATGTGATTACGATGTAGCCAAAGCTGAACGTGGCATTGTATACATCGATGAGATCGACAAGATTTCACGTAAGGCTGAAAACCCATCGATAACGCGTGACGTATCCGGTGAAGGCGTTCAGCAAGCGCTGTTAAAACTGATCGAAGGTACAGTGGCTTCCGTTCCGCCGCAGGGTGGGCGTAAGCATCCCCAGCAAGAGTTCCTCCAAGTGGACACCTCGAAGATCCTGTTCATCTGTGGTGGAGCATTTTCTGGCCTGGACAAAGTGATCGAACAGCGTGTGGCAACCGGTACCGGCATTGGATTTGGCGCGGAAGTGCGTTCCAAAGACGAAAGCAAGTCACTCAGCGATCTGTTCCAGAAAGTGGAACCGGAAGATTTGGTCAAATACGGTCTGATCCCGGAATTTATCGGTCGTCTGCCAGTGACCACCACGCTGACTGAACTGGATGAAGATGCATTGATCCAGATTCTGCGTGAACCGAAGAATGCGTTGACCAAGCAATACGCGGCCTTGTTCGAGCTTGAAAATGCTGAGCTTGAATTCCGCGAGGATGCACTGCGTGCTATCGCTAAAAAAGCGATGGAACGTAAAACCGGTGCTCGTGGTCTGCGCTCCATTCTTGAGGGCGTCCTGCTCGACACCATGTATGATCTGCCATCGATGACCAACGTAAGTAAAGTGGTCATTGATGAGTCAGTGATTAATGGTGAATCGGATCCGTTGTTGATTTACAGTAATGCTGATAATCAGGCGGCCGGAGCAGAATAATTCCGTTAGCAGATAAAAAGGAGGTAAGTAATTACCTCCTTTTTTTATTTCTCGTATTGAATCCAAACAATTAACCCCCATATACTGCCTTAAGTAATACGTTAAACGTGAAAGCGGAAGAGAGAATTATATGAACTTGGAACGTTCCGAGCGCATCGAAATCCCGGTATTACCCCTACGTGACGTAGTGGTCTACCCGCACATGGTTATCCCTTTGTTTGTTGGCCGAGAAAAATCAATTAGCTGCCTAGAGACAGCAATGGAAACCAACAAACAGGTTCTGCTTGTGGCACAAAAACAAGCCGATACAGATGAACCTACCGTTGATGATCTATTTGAAGTCGGTACGGTTGCCACCATTCTTCAGCTATTGAAGCTGCCAGATGGCACGGTAAAAGTGCTGGTTGAAGGCCAGCAACGCGCTAAGATTAACCATTTTAAAGAGAGCGATTTTTTCTTAGCCGAAGCCGAATTCATCACCACGCCAGAGCTGGATGAGCGTGAACAAGAAGTGATCGTACGCAGTGCGATCAATCAGTTTGAAGGTTTCATCAAACTGAACAAGAAGATCCCACCGGAAGTTCTGACCTCTTTGAATGGCATCGATGAAGCGGCTCGCCTGGCGGACACCATTGCGGCGCATATGCCGCTTAAGCTGGTCGACAAACAGCAGGTGCTGGAGCTGGTGAACGTGACCGAGCGCCTGGAATTTTTGATGGGCCAGATGGAATCTGAAATCGATCTGCTGCAAGTGGAAAAGCGCATCCGTGGCCGGGTGAAAAAGCAGATGGAAAAGTCCCAGCGCGAGTACTATCTGAATGAGCAGATGAAAGCAATTCAGAAAGAGCTGGGTGAGATGGAAGACGCACCTGATGAGTTTGAAACGCTGAAGCAGAAGATTGAAGAATCTAAAATGCCTCAGGAAGCGCAAGAGAAAACCGAACAAGAGCTGCATAAGCTCAAGATGATGTCGCCGATGTCGGCGGAAGCGACAGTAGTGCGCAGTTACATCGACTGGATGGTCAGTGTGCCATGGAGTAAGCGTTCTAAAGTGAAAAAGAACCTTGCTAAGGCCGAAGAGATCCTCAACGAAGACCACTACGGTCTGGAGCGGGTCAAAGAACGTATTCTTGAATACTTAGCGGTGCAAAATCGGATCAATAAGCTAAAAGGTCCAATCCTGTGTCTGGTTGGTCCTCCGGGTGTCGGTAAAACGTCACTGGGCCGTTCAATTGCGTCGGCTACCGGGCGTAAGTACGTGCGTATGGCGCTGGGCGGTGTACGTGATGAAGCGGAAATTCGTGGTCACCGCCGTACCTATATTGGCTCCCTGCCAGGTAAGCTGATCCAGAAGATGTCGAAAGTCGGGGTGAGAAACCCGCTGTTCCTGCTGGATGAGATTGATAAGATGTCATCAGACATGCGTGGTGACCCGGCTTCTGCCCTGCTTGAAGTTCTGGATCCGGAGCAAAACAACTCGTTTAACGATCACTACCTGGAAGTGGATTACGACTTGTCTGACGTAATGTTCGTTGCAACGTCGAACTCGATGAACATTCCAGGCCCATTGCTGGACCGTATGGAAGTGATCCGCTTGTCCGGTTATACCGAAGACGAAAAGCTCAATATTGCTAAGCGTCACTTAGTTGGAAAACAAGTTAAACGCAATGGCCTGAAGCCGGAAGAAATCAACATTGAAGACTCGGCGATCATCGGCATTATCCGTTACTACACTCGTGAAGCGGGTGTGCGTGGCATGGAGCGTGAAATTTCTAAGATCTGCCGTAAAGCAGTGAAAAACATCCTGCTGGATAAAAACATCAAGTCCGTCACGGTTAGTATGGATAACCTTAAAGAGTATCTGGGTGTTCAGCGTCATGATTTCGGCAAAGCGGACGAAAGCAACCGTATCGGTCAGGTGACAGGTCTGGCGTGGACCGAAGTCGGCGGCGATCTGTTGACCATCGAAACCCAGTCAATGCCGGGTAAAGGCAAGCTGACACAAACGGGTTCTCTGGGCGACGTGATGCAAGAGTCAATCCAGGCGGCGATGACCGTTGTGCGCTCGCGAGCGGAGAAACTCGGCATCAACTCAGATTTCTATGAGAAGCGCGACATCCATGTGCATGTTCCGGAAGGCGCAACACCAAAAGACGGCCCGAGTGCCGGTATCGCGATGTGCACTGCACTGGTTTCTAGCTTAACGGGTAACCCGGTTAAAGCGGACGTTGCCATGACCGGTGAAATTACCTTGCGTGGTGAGGTGCTACCGATTGGCGGGCTGAAAGAGAAGCTGCTGGCCGCACATCGTGGTGGCATCAAAACCGTCTTGATCCCGAAAGATAACGAACGTGATTTGGAAGAAATCCCGGACAACGTGATCTGCGATCTGAAGGTGCTCCCGGTACAGTGGATTGATGAAGTACTTAAAGTTGCACTGGAGCGAGACCCAACTGGGGTTGAGTTTGTCGCTGAAAAATAGTGATGTGTAGCAAAAATAAGTAAAAGTTTACGCTGATAAGCCCGAAAAGGCTTGTCAGCGTTTTTTTTGGAGGCTAAGTTAACTTGGTTAGCTGCTAGCCCTTGATTAATAAGGGCTAGGGCTTATTTTATTTAATGGAACGAAAGTCATCACAAATAAAAATCATAGATGGCACAAAGGGGAAATCACAGTGAATAAAACTCAGTTAGTAGAATCAATTGCGGAAAACGCGGATATCTCAAAAGCGTCAGCAGGTCGCGCTCTGGATGCATTTATTGAAGCAGTAAGCGGCACGCTACAATCAGGTGATCAGGTGGCATTAGTCGGTTTTGGTACTTTCAGCGTACGTACTCGCGCAGCGCGTACTGGCCGTAACCCTAAAACTGGTGAAGAAATCCAAATCGCAGAAGCAAAAGTACCTGCATTCAAAGCTGGTAAGGCTCTGAAAGACGCTTGTAACTAATCAGTTACATCGGTCTTCTGGTGGTAATGTGAACAACTTTTGCTCAAACGGCACGTTTTGAACAGAAATTTACAATGACTACGCCGAACTTTTTTAAATTATGCGCATCCTACTGATGCGCATTTCTTTTTCTGATATATTATCGCGCATTACATTTTTATATGAAGCAGTAGGCTTCAGTTGTGGAGAGCAGTTAAATTATGATGGATCGATTACGCGAAGGCGTGAACAGCATCGCGATCAAAATTATCCTTGGACTCATCATCCTGTCTTTCGTTTTTGCTGGTGTGGGCAGCTACCTGGTAAGTGGCAGCAACAACGCAGCTGCGAAAGTCGGTAATGCAGAGATTGGTCGCGGTGAGTTCGAGATGGCTTACCAGAATGAGCGTAACCGCATGCAAGCTCAATTGGGTGATTACTTCTCTCAAATGCTGGCTGACCCTGCATATGTTGAATCTTTCCGCAAATCAGTTCTAGATCGCATGATCAACGACCTGCTGCTAGACCAACAAGCCGAAGCGCTTGGTCTACGTATTAGCGATGCACAAGTTCGTAGCATGATTCTAGACATGCCTCAGTTCCAATCTAACGGTCAGTTCGATCAAGATATTTACCAGGCATCTCTGCGTCGTGCTGGTTTCTCTCCAGACTCATTTGCCGAGTACATGCGTCGTGAACTGGTTCGTGAGCAACTACTGAACGCACTACAAACCAGTGAATTCACTCTACCTGGCGAAGTTCAGGCAGAAGGCAAACTATTCACTCAAACTCGTGACGTTCGTACAATCACTATTGACTTGGCTGAGTTTGCTAAGAAAGTAGAGCTTACTGACGAAGAAATTCAAGAGTACTACAAAGCAAACCCAGATAAATTTACTCGCCCTGAGCAAGTTAAAGTTACTTACGTTGAGCTTTCTGCTGAAGAGCTTAAGAAGCAAATCCAAGTTTCTGACGAAGACGTTAAGCAGTACTACGACGAGCACCTAGACAAATACTCAACAGAAGAGCAACGTCGCGTAGCGCATATCCTGATTGAAGGTGATGACGAAGCGAAAGCGCAGGCTATTCTGGATGAACTTAATGCCGGCGGTGACTTTGCCGCTCTGGCGCAGGAAAAATCAGACGACTTCGGTAGCGCTGAAAACGGCGGTGAGCTGGGTTGGATTGAGCGTGATGTGATGGACCCTGCCTTTGAACAGGCGGCATTCGCCCTGCAAAACGTTGGTGATATGACTGGTTTGGTTAAGTCTGATTTTGGTTATCACATTATCAAGCTGGAAGAGCTGCAAGCTTCTGTTGCTAAGCCGTTTGATACGGTGGCTGCTGAAATTAAGCAAGAGCTGATTGACCAGCGTGCGGTTGAGCAGTTTTATGAGTTGCAAAATGAACTGGAACGTGTGGCGTTTGAGTTCCCGGATTCGTTGGATGATGCGTCAAAGGCTGTCGGCCAGGACGTGAAGACAACAGATTTTATCTCTAAGGCTGATGCGCCACAAGTACTGCTGAATCCGGCGGTAATGCAAGCGATCCTGAGCCCGGAAGTCAAAGAAGATGGTCTGAACTCGGAAGCGATTGAAGTCGCGCCGGAACACATCATTGTTGTGCGCGTTGACGATGCACGTGATGAGACCGTATTGCCACTGGAAGAAGTGCGCGATCAAGCGGTGGCTGAACTTTCGCGTGTTAAAGGCGAACAACAAGCGCTGGAGCTGGGTAATCAAGTGGTTACCGCTCTTAAAGCAGGTAACCATGCTGTTCTGGCTGACAACGGTTTGGAGTTTGGTGAAACAGAGACCGTCGATCGCCGCTCACCACTGGCTGCGACAGTATTTGCGACGGCTAAGCCACAAGGTGAACAGCCAGTGTATGCTCAGTCGAAAGATATGCAGGGCAATGTGGTTGTGATTGAACTAGTGGCAGTGGATGCGGAACTGGATGAAGAGTTAGCCGGTCAGGTTGCTATCCAGATGCAGCGCGCCTCTTCGCAGCAGGACCTTTCTTCGGTAATTGCTGTACTGCGTGCCAATACTGACATTGAGTATTATGTTGTGAGCAACTAAGCAATACCGATGTAACTTGCATGTTTATTAAAACGGGCCGCAATCGCGGCCCGTTTTATTTTCGGCTGTGCGCACTTTTATCGCCGGGCAGGGGAGCTTAGATTGGCTCTGTTAGTCACCCCATTCGAGGAAACAGGAGAGCTTATGCTGAAGATAAAATGGATGTTAACCCTGTGGTTGTGTTTACTCGCACCACTAAGCCTGGCCAATGACACCCAGCCCAACGACAAATATAAAGGCATTGAAATCACCGTTAATATCAATACCGCCCCGGCTGAGGAGATCGCTGATCTGCTCAAAGGCATCGGCCTGAAGAAAGCCCAGGACATTGTTGACTATCGTGAGCAGCACGGTCCATTCAAAACCACCGCCGAGCTGAGTAACGTCAAAGGTATCGGTCCCGCAACCATCGAGAAAAACCAGGGGCGAATTGTGCTCTGATCGCCCTTACCGGCGTCTGCACCTGCTATCTGAGCCATTTATGAGGTGGCTCAGGTATTATGTTGGCTGCGCAAAATGGCTGATGGGCACTATGCGCCGCACCGAGAACGAAGGAAAAGGCAGGGTACCTGCGCCCGCAAATTGTTTGAAGATCCGTCCCCGTTTGTTGAAGAACGGTTTTCTGTGCATCGCAAGTAACTGTGTATCGCGAGTAACAGTATATCGCGAGTAACCATGCTACAGAACACGGCCTTTTTTCAGCAACTTTTCAGCCAGCGCCAACGCCAGGCCGCCAAGGGCGCCAAACAGGTGGGCGTCGATCGCGACTCTGGCTCCGATCAGCGCCGCGGTACTCATCGGCGGGCCGTACAGCTGCTCCCAGGCGATTTTGCCCACCAGGCCAGCGACCAGCAGCAGGCTGCTGCGCCGACCTTCAAACACCTCGCGCAATGCCCAGTAACCAAACAGCCCGTGCAATACGCCGGACAGGCCCACGTAGACGGACATCTTGGTAAGCAGGATTGCCGCGCCGACCCAAACACACAGTAGCAGTAAAACCAGCAAAAAGTTTTTCATCGTCGGGCGGAAGATAAAACTGATGATCCACAGCCCGACCAGGTTCATTCCCAGGTGGGCAAAGTTGGTATGGGTGAGATTTCCTGTTACGATCCGCCACCATTCTCCGTGACGAATGTTGTACGCGTGCCACTCTGCCATGCCGGCCAGTGGTTCAAATTGTAATCCCAGGCAGATCAGGCTGATGATGGCCAGTAAAGTATAAAGGTTCACTCTATGTCCCGTTATTGTTCTCAGTGTGGAAAATCGCACAAAGCATGCATATGCCAATGGATTGTGCCACTGGCGAATGAGGTGGAACTTATCATCCTTCAGCATCCGAGTGAAGAACATCGTCCGCTTGGTACGGCACGGATTCTCAATCTTGCGTTAAAAAACTGTATCTGCCTGGTTGGCGAGGACTTTTCCCTGCACGCGCAGCTCAACCAGTTGTTAGCGGATGAGATCTATCAACATTACGTCTTGTACCCGTCGGAACACTCGGTATGTGTAACCAGCCTGGCCCGGGGAGACAGCCAGCCGGCACAGAAAATGCGGCTGATATTGCTCGATGGTACCTGGAAAAAAGCGTATAAAATGTGGCAGCTGTCGACCAACCTGCATCAACTGGCTACTGTGCGCTTACCGGATAACCTGCAGGGCCACTATACCATTCGCAAAGCGCCGTCAGCCAACAGCTTATCGACGGTAGAGGCCGGGTTCCATGCCTTGACCCTCCTCGAGCCGGGCCGGGATTTTACTCCGCTGCTGAGCGCGTTTGAGCATATGATTGAGTTTCAAATCGCCCAGATGCCCCCGGGCGTGTTTGAGCGCAATTACTGTAAACGCTAATTTAGAGCACGATGGAAGAGAACAGCTGGCGATGCAGCTTTTGCGCATGGCCGTCGGTCATCGAGGAGATGTAATCGGCGATCACCCGTATTTTATCGCTGTCACTGCTGGCTTCCCGCCAGTGCTCCTGGGTCAGTTTGGGTAACAGGCGTTCGGGATCGGCGCTGAGTGCGTCAAACAGGTCCATGATGATCTGCTGGCCTTTGTATTCAACAATCTGAACCTGGGGCACCTGAATGACATACTCACTGACAAAGTGTTTGAGTACCTCCAGGGCGCTGGCCATCTGCGGCTGCAGACTGGCATTCCAGGCCAGCAGCGGGCTTTTAAACGGGGCATCGACCGCCTGAATGGAAATGCTGGTCAGCAGCGCATTGACCATACCGCCGATTATGTCTTTCCGCTGGTAGTGTCTGCCGCTGAACAGCATTTTGCCAATCGAGTCGATATGCGTTTCAAACCACGGGTCACCACAGGTCGCGAGCTGACTGGCGGCGCCTTCCTGCCACTGCTGGTATGTAACCATACCGAGCACGATCGCGTCTTCCAGATCATGCACACCGTAGGCGATGTCATCCGCCAGCTCCATGATCGAGCAGTCGAGAGATTTAAAGCGGGTTTTGCAGTGCTGGTAATCCGATTGCGGCTCACCGCGCATGGTGCACAACAGGGTTTTATCGCGTTCATGCAGAGGTTCCAGTACCCAGTCGAATAAATCCCGGTCACAGTCGTAAATGCCTTTCGCCGGGCTCCATTGCTTGGCTTTCAGCCGCCGCTGGTGTTCGGCGGGTTCCGGTTGCCGGGCGGCGCGGCTCTGGCTGAGCAAAGCCGGATATTTGATCAGACCGAGCAGGGTTCTCCGTGACAGGTTCATGCCGAAATGCTCGGTATACGGTTCGAGTTTGGTCACAATGCGGAATGTCTGCGCGTTGCCTTCAAAACCACCATGCTCACGCATCATGTAATTGAGTGCGACTTCACCACCATGGCCGTATGGCGGGTGACCAATATCGTGCGCCAGACACAGCGAATCAATCAGGCTTTCTGAAGGCAGCAAATCGCGAAACTCGGGCTGCTTCTTCTTGATCTGGGCTACGATACCTGTGCCCAGTTGCGCAGCTTCCAACGAGTGAGTCAGCCGGGTACGATGAAAATCTTCCAGGCTGTGGCCATGAACCTGAGTTTTTGCCTGCAGACGACGGAAGGCGGCAGAATGGAGGATCCGCGCCCGATCACGCTGATACGGACTGCGATGATCATCGCGGCGGATTTTATGTTCATCATCATGGCGCTGTTGCCATTGTGGGCTTAATTCAAATGACACAGTGGTCTCCGTGGATCAGCTGATTTCGTCCAGTGACAACTCGAAACTGGGGGCAAAGGTAGTGAGGAAATAGTCCATTTCCGGTGTTTTACGCTCTTGCAGGGTGATGTCCAGACGTTTCTTGGCTAGGGCAAATTCATGGTTACCGGCGCTCAGCTCTTCCAGACACTTCAGGTAGGCGCAAATCGAGTCAGCTTGTTTCACAATCTTAGCGTCTTCTTGGTGGGCTGAGTGAGAGAGGAGAAACGGTGCAAAATCATCCTGAAACTCTTCCGGCAGCATAGCAAGTAGTTTTTGCTCGGCAGCCGCTTCGATCTTTTTGTACTCTTTGGCTATCTCGGGGCTGTAATACTTCACCGGGGTGGGCAGATCGCCAGTCAGGACCTCACTGGAGTCATGATACATCGCGAGCAGGGCAATACGCTCCGGGTTTAAATGGCCACCAAATTTTTTGTTTTTGATCAGAGCCAGCGCGTGGGCAACAAAAGCGACCTGCAGGCTGTGCTCAGAAACGTTTTCTGGTGAGATGGAACGCATCAAGGGCCAGCGCTGAATGAGTTTCATCCGGTCCAGGTGGGCAAAAAAATGACTTTCTTTCATTGCTCTCTCCTCAACTGCCAGTCTGGCTTGCCGGGTATTGACTAAAGGCAATCCAGTACAATTTGAGATTGGAATAACTTTTATAATAAAAAAGGAGCTCGATTAAGAGCTCCTTTAAGCATATGAGAGATCGAAATAAATTACTACTGGCGGTAGGTGGTCAGGAAGCGTTCGAAGCGTCCGATAGCGGTTTCCAGATCCTCAATATGTGGCAGGGTGACGATACGGAAGTGATCCGGTTTTGGCCAGTTGAATCCAGAACCCTGAACCAGCAACACTTTCTCCTGCTTGAGGAAGTCCAGGACCATCTTTTGGTCGTCGTGGATGTTATACATCTTGGTATCGATTTTCGGGAACAGATACATCGCGCCTTTGGGTTTGACACATGACACGCCGGGGATCTGGTTGATCAGTTCATACGCGAGGTTACGTTGCTCGAGCAAACGGCCCCCCGGCAAAATCAGTTCATTGATGCTCTGGTAGCCGCCCAGTGCGGTCTGGATGGCGTGTTGCATCGGTACGTTGGCACACAGGCGCATCGAGGAGAGCAGCTCCAGGCCATTGATGTATTCCAGTGCCTGATGTTTCGGGCCGGTCAGGAACATCCAGCCACCGCGGAATCCACATACGCGATACGCTTTTGACAGGCCGTTGAAGGTCATCACCAATACATCGTCGGTCAGTGTGGCCACTGAGGTGTGGGTCGCGCCATCGTAAAGAACCTTGTCGTAAATTTCGTCGGCAAAGATGATCAGTTTATGCTGACGGGCGACTTCGATGACTTCGAGCAGGAAATCACGGCTATAAACAGCACCGGTTGGGTTGTTTGGGTTGATCAATACAATCCCGCGGGTTTTCGGGGTGATTTTGCGCTTGATATCATCGAGATCCGGATACCAGTCGGCTTGTTCATCACACATATAGTGAACAGGGTTCCCCCCCGAAAGGGCGACGGCGGCAGTCCACAGCGGATAGTCCGGCGATGGGATCAGCATTTCGTCACCATCATTAAGCAATGCCTGCATGGCCATCACGATTAGCTCGGAAACCCCATTACCAACGTAGACATCTTCGACGTCAAGCGAGCGGATCCCTTTACGCTGGTAGTGCTGGACAACAGCCTTACGCGCGGGATAAATCCCTTTCGAGTCACAATAACCCTGAGAAGTTGGCAGATTACGGATGACATCGACTAAAATTTCATCAGGAGCGTCGAAACCAAACGGGGCAGGGTTACCAATATTAAGCTTAAGGATTTTATGCCCTTCTTCCTCCATGCGTTTAGCATGTTTGAGTACAGGACCCCTAATGTCATAGCAGACATTATCGAGTTTGGACGACATCCCGATATTTTGCATTGTGTGATTCCTGAATTTTCGTTAATTACTTTATTAAAATACAATAAATAGTCATTTATTAGAATAAAAATCTGTAAATATTCGCCGTTCAGGTAAGTTTTTAGCTCGCCATTTATCACAGGGTTTTGTAAAAGATCGCATACGACCTTGATTTGCATAGGGTCTAAACATAGAGTAGCCATCAGTTATCTTTTGTCCTCACATGAACGAGGTTGATTTGTCACAGTTCCATCAAGCCATCAGCAGACTAATCGAGCGCATTCAATTTGCTGACGACAATCAAGTACGCTTAGTTGAACCCTTAGCGGCGAAGCCGCCGTTCTCGTTTATCGATTGGCTTGAAGCTCAGCCACTGTTCCCCAAATTTTATTGGCAATCGCGCGACACGCGTGAAGAAGTGGTGGCTCTGGGGCAACTGCATACATTTGTGGAACCCGGTCCGGCTTACGCTATTTTAGGTGCAGGTCAGCGTATCTGGGGCGGCCGCTCATTTGATGGCCAGAGCACAAAAAATCGCCGTTGCATGCCGTCATTCTTTTTCTTACCGAAAATTGAGCTGATCCGCTTTGATCAGCAATGGTCATTGGCGGTTAATGTCAATACCGATAAATCGCGTACTATCGCCGGGCTCAATAAGCTGGTGGGAGAAGTGCCGGTATTGCCACCGCTTTCAGCCCACATCAAAGCAGTTGAACACTGTCCTGCGCAGCCTCAGTGGCGTGCGCTGGTAGACAAGGTATTACAGGGGATACAAGACAAGGCGTTTAAAAAAGTAGTACTGGCCCGAAAATCGACCGTACAGTTAGATTCACCCCTGTGTGCTGCCCAGTTGCTTAAAGCCAGCCATGCCAGCAATCACCACAGTTTTCATTTTCTGTTTAGTTTTGACAGCAAACACAGCTTTGTCGGTTCAACGCCTGAGCGCTTGTATTCCCGGATTGGTCAGGAGTTGAATACTGAAGCGCTGGCCGGCACCATCGGCCGGGGCGACAGCGCCGGTCAAGATATGGAGCTGGCCAACTGGCTGTCCCAAGACCCCAAAAACCTTAATGAAAACCAGTATGTGGTTGATGATATTATTGAACGTCTGGCCCCGCACTCTGAGACGGTGGAGGTCGAGCAGGAGCCCAGACTGGTTCGGCTGCGCAAAGTCCAGCATTTGAAGCGTGGTATCCATGCCCGGTTACAGTCAGGTATTAATGCGGAACAACTGCTTTCGGCGTTGCAGCCAACGGCCGCCGTGGCGGGTTTACCCCGTAAGGCCGCAATGGCATTTATTCGCGATAATGAACCTTTTGCCCGCAGCTGGTATGCCGGTTCGGTCGGCTATTTTAGCCGTGAACGTGCTGAGTTTTGTGTTGCGATTCGCAGTGCTCTGGTTGCAGGAGAGCAGCTACAGTTATTTGCCGGAGCGGGGATTGTGCCGGGCTCGGTTGCTGAGCATGAATGGGCCGAGCTGAATAAAAAAATGTCAACCTTGTTAACTTTGATCTCCGACCACCCGCCACTGGGCGTTGCATCATGAACCCAGAACAGGCGGGGCTGAATCGTATCTGGGCCCAAACTTTGTTGACCGAGTTACAGCGTTTCGGGGTGCAGCACATTTGTATTGCCCCGGGTTCCCGTTCAGCCCCGTTAACCCTGGAAGCGGCTCAGCAGTCCGGTGTTAAGCTCCATACCCACTTTGATGAACGTGGACTGGGTTTTCTGGCTCTCGGTTTAGCCAAAGCCAGCGCGGCACCGGTGGCGCTTATTGTCACTTCGGGAACGGCGGTGGCGAACTTGCTCCCCTCGATAGCCGAGGCCAAGTTAACCGGTGAAAAACTGGTGGTGCTCACTGCAGACCGGCCGATTGAACTGGTTGGTTGCGGGGCTAATCAGGCTATAGAGCAGGAGGGGATATTCTCCAGTCATGTCTCAGCCAGTCTCAACTTGCCCAGTCCCACGTTATCGACACCGCTAAGCTGGTTGCTGACCTCGGTCGATGAAGTGATGTTTACCCAGCAGTTACATGGCAGTGCGGTGCACATCAACTGCGCTTTTCCGGAGCCGCTGTATGGCGATGCGCAAAATAGTGCACACCAAGCGTATCGTGATGCGGTTGCTGCCTGGCGAGAGAGCGGGCAACCGTACTGCCAGCGCTTAGCGGCGGTAACCTCTGCGGGTGTACCGGCGTTTAAGCATAAAAAAGGTCTGGTGGTGATCGGCAGCCTGCCGCTGGTACAAGCACAAGCCGCGTTGGCGTTTGCCGAGCAGATGGGCTGGCCGGTATTGGCTGACCCACAAAGTGGCGTCAGTTCGTCGTGGGCGCAGTATGATTTATGGCTGCAACAGCCGAAGTTGTGTGCGAAGTTGGCCGAATGCGATCTGGTTGTGCAGTTTGGTAGCCGGATCATTTCTAAGCGTCTCAACCAGTGGTTGGCACGCCACCTCACCCAGACGGCCTCTGCCAGTGACTATTGGTTTGTTTCTGAGCGACTGGAACGCAATAATCAACACCATCTTCCCCAGTTGCACTGGGCAGAAGCGCCATCTGGCTGGATCGCACGGGCCGGTCTCCCTGATGCGCTGCATGCCGGCTGGGCTGACGATCTCCTGCCAGTGATAACTCAAGTTCACCGCTTGTCGCAGAGCCGGATGGATGAGTCTCGGGATAATGGGTTGAGTGAACAGATGTTGGCCATCGACTGTGCACAGCGTACGGGAGATGCGGATTTGTTTTTAGGTAACAGTCTGTTTGTCCGGCTGATAGATATGTTTGCCCAGCTTAGTGGTCAGGAAGTGTTTACTAACCGCGGAGCTTCCGGAATTGATGGGCTGCTGGCTACCGCGAATGGTATACAGAGAAGCAGACAGAAGCCGATGCTGATGTTTATTGGTGATACATCAGCGCTCTATGATTTAAACTCGCTGGCTCTGTTTAGCCAATCAACGCAGCCGGTGGTGATTGTGATCACCAATAATGACGGCGGGGCGATTTTTGATCTGCTACCAGTACCGCAAGAACAAAAACAAACCTACTACCAGATGCCGCATGGCTATACATTTGAGTATGCCGCACGACAATTTCATCTGGCTTATTACAAGCCGGTCATGTTGTCTGAGTATCAGGCTAAAGTAAGTGAACACTTACAGCATGGTACAGGCACGCTAATCGTTGAGGTACAGACCCCACCTCATCAGGCAGCACAAGAGCTGAAACAGTTTCAGCAGCAGTTGCATGCTTCATTGTGATTTTTACCCCGCGAGTGGTAAGCGGAAAGGCGAAACCGGGCACGAGCGGCCCTCGCTGGTCTTCTTGCACGGCTTACTGGGCAGTGGGCCGGACTGGCAAGACTGCTTGAGGCAACTTGAGCAGTTCGACCGACTGACCATTGATCTTCCCGGTCATGGCTTAAGCCGTCATATCGGCTGTGACAGCCTTGATGATTGTTGCCAGCAATTACAGGCGTCCCTTGCTGCCACCTTACCTGCCTCTGCACCGTTAGTACTGGTTGGTTATTCGCTGGGCGGCCGGGTGATCATGCATGGGATAGCCCGGCAATGCTTTGCACATCTCAATATTCGCGCTGCAGTGATCGAAGGAGGAAACTTCGGGCTACAAACAGAGTCAGACAAAGCAGCTCGTTGGAAAAACGATACCTTATGGGCCGGGCGTTTCGCCAATGAGCCGCTTGAACGGGTTTTAGCCGACTGGTATCAGCAAACCGTGTTTTCTTCACTAAACCATGAGCAAAGACAAACTCTGATCGCTAAGCGAAGTGATAATCTTGGCCCTTCAATAGCGAAAATGTTGCTGGCGACATCGCTGGCGAAGCAAGACGATTTATTACCGCAACTGCGCCAGCAGTCACTGCCGATAGAATACATTTGCGGCGGGAAGGACATCAAATTCAGCCAAATCGCCCAGAGTAGTGGTTTGGCATACCGTCAAGTAGACGGGGCAGGACATAACGTCCATCAAGAGCAGCCCCTGATATTTGCGGCGCAAGTTAATGACATTATTTTTTCTCACTTTGGCAGTGAGAATAACCAGAACAATGGGAACCACCATGGCAAAAACAGTAGGCATTTCTGAACAAGAACTTTACGCTCCGGTTGAATGGAAGGATTGCAGCGGGAAATACGAGGATATTCATTTCCATAAATCTGCAGATGGCATCGCCAAAATTACTATTGCCCGTCCTCAGGTACGCAATGCATTTCGTCCGCAAACCGTGAAAGAGATGATCGATGCCCTGGCAGACGCACGTTATGATGCCAAAGTTGGGGTGATCATCCTGACCGGCTTGGGTGAAGCTGCATTCTGCTCCGGTGGTGACCAGAAGATCCGCGGCGACTATGGCGGCTACAAAGATGAGCAAGGTACCCATCACCTTAACGTGCTGGATTTCCAGCGCGATATCCGTACCTGTCCCAAGCCGGTGATCGCATCGGTTGCCGGTTGGGCTGTGGGTGGCGGGCATGTGTTGCACATGATGTGTGACCTGACCATTGCCGCTGAGAATGCGCAGTTTGGCCAAACCGGGCCGAAAGTAGGTTCTTTTGATGGCGGTTGGGGTGCTTCGTACATGGCACGTATTGTAGGGCAGAAAAAAGCGCGTGAAATCTGGTTCCTGTGTCGTTTTTATGATGCACAAGAAGCGCTCGACATGGGCCTGGTCAATACAGTGGTACCACTGGCGGATTTGGAGAAAGAGACGGTACGTTGGTGCCGTGAAGTGCTTCAGCACAGCCCGATGGCGCTGCGTTGCCTGAAAGCCGCCCTGAATGCGGATTGTGATGGTCAGGCAGGCCTGCAAGAGCTGGCCGGTAATGCGACGATGATGTTTTATATGACTGATGAAGGACAGGAAGGGCGCAATGCCTTCAATGAGAAACGTCGTCCTGATTTCGATAAGTTCCCTCGTAACCCATAGTCCGGATAACCTTGTACCCGAGAGGAACGGGTTTGTTCCTCTCCATCGTTTAACTATGTCTTAAATAGGACATGTCATTATGCGTAAAGCTAAGATTTATCGTTACTGTCTGCCAATGGATAGTGGCGTTGTGTTACGTGATAACAAACTCACCGAACGTATCGGCTATATTGTTGAGCTGACGCAGGGAGATGCGGTCGGGCGGGGCGAAATCGCACCGTTAGTCGGTTTTAGCCTGGAAACAACCGAAGAAGCGGGTATCCAGTTGCAGTCACAGGCCGAACGTTGGGTCGCGGGTCTGGAGATCGATTTCCGGCATATGTACCCTTCGGTTGCGTTCGGTTTATCGATGGCGGAACTGGAGTTGCAAGGCGGGTTACCGAGAGAAGGTAAATATCAGGCCGCGCCGTTGTGTAGCGGTGATCCCGACGAACTGATCCCTAAGCTGCATGAGATGGAAGGCGAAAAGGTCGCCAAAATCAAGGTTGGGCTGTACGAGCCGATCCGCGATGGTATGCTGGTGAATTTATTTCTCGAATCAATTCCACAGCTGACGCTGCGTCTGGATGCCAATCGTGCCTGGACGCCGGAAAAGGCGCAGCAGTTTGCTAAATACATTGCCCCCTCGCTACGCCAACGGATCAGCTTTCTTGAAGAGCCGTGCCAGTCTCCGGGTGACAGCTTGTCTTTTGCTATTAATACCGGTATTGCGATTGCCTGGGATGAAACGCTGCAGGACGCAGTGCGCAGAGAAGACTTTTGTCTGTCGGATCTGACCGGGGTCAAGACCATTATCATCAAACCGACCCTGATCGGCTCGGTGGCTTTCTGTACGCAGTTAATTGAGAAAGCAAAAGCGATGGGTATCAAGGCCGTGATCAGCTCGAGTATTGAATCCAGCTTGGGCCTGAATCAACTGGCGCGGTTTGCCAAATGGCAGTTGCCTGATGAAGTGCCGGGTCTGGATACGATTGGTTTGTTTAAAGCTCAGTTAGAACAAGGCTGGCCGGGGTGCAATTTACCGGTTATGTCATTAACTGAACAGGAGCTGGTGTGGCATTCAGCCTAACTGATCACTCTGGTGGTGCATGGCATTATTGGGCTCAGCAGAGCCCTTTTTCTGTTGCGCTTAAAACGCCATCGCTGACCCTTAACTGGCAACAGTTAGCCGCGTGTATCGATTACTATAGTGCTTACTTGGCTGATCAAGGCGTTGCGGCCGGCGATGTCGTGACTTTGGTTGGGAAGAACCAACCGGAGACCGTGCTGTTTTATCTCGCTGCTCAGCAACTAGGAGCCATTGCAGCCGTGACGATGCCCCAGCCTTGTGAGGCGCTGCAGAGTAAGTTACAGACACTCTATCAGCCAGTGCAGCAACGTTTTGTCTGGTTAGCTGGTGAGTGTGCCAAGGCCTATGCGGCGAACGAGCTTGCTTCTTACAATGCGCATTTCCTGTCCGTGCCACAATGTCCGGAGTGGCCCAGCTACCCGTCTTGTCAGCCGGCTATACAGTATCACCATGATGCCTTAGCCTCGATTGTGTTTACCTCTGGCTCGACCGGCGCGCCGAAGGCCGTCGCCCATACCCACAGGCAGCATTTTGCCTCGGCAGAGGGGCTGCTAACCGAGTTATCATTTACTCGGCATGACACATGGCTGATGTCTTTACCGCTTTACCATGTGTCCGGACTGGCGATTGTTTATCGCTGGCTGTATGCCGGTGCGACGCTGAAAGTCGGGGCCGGTAATCTGGCCGCTGATATTTGCGGTGTTTCTCACGCGTCATTGGTGGCAACGCAGCTAAAACGCTTGTTGGATGAGGCTGCGCCGCTGTCGTTAACCCATGTACTGCTTGGCGGCAGCCATGTGGCCCATTCGTTAGCACAAAGAGCCAAGGCGCAAGGGATCGAGACCTGGCTAGGTTATGGTATGACCGAGGCGGCCTCGACAGTCACCGCAAAGCAGGTAGACCAACTGAGTAATGCGGGGCACGTGTTGCCTAATCGTCGTGTCAGGCTGGCGGCCGGACGTATTTATATCGGTGGTCAGACACTGGCAGTTGGATATTATTACCAAGGCCGGCTAACACCGCTGGTGGATGATGACGGTTGGTTTGACAGCAAAGATTTAGGCCAGTGGCAGGATAACGAGCTGAAAATCATCGGCCGCGTGGATAATCAGTTTATCTCGGGGGGAGAGAATATCCACTGTGAGGAAATTGAAGCCGCGTTGAACCAACATCCGGATGTGATTCAAGCCATCATCGTACCGGTCAGTGACGAGGAATATGGTCAGCGTCCGGTAGCCGTACTGCAAACCAAGCGGTTGCGCACTAAAGCGGATTATGAGTGTTTCTTGCAGGATAAATTAGAGAAGTTCAAGTGGCCGGTAGCGTATCACGTCCTGCCAGAGTCGTTATCATCGGCTGGAATTAAAGTTTCGCGCCAAGCCGTTAAGCTATGGCTGCAAAGCCGCAAAGATTAGTTCATTTCGTCATGTAATAGACGGAAAGGGAATTTCGTTTCATCATAACCTTGGATCATACTTATGCTTCCAAATCTCAGGGAAAGTTATAAGGCGAAGGATGTTGAAACTGGTACTGATTGCAGCGGTGATTGTGCAAATAGGAGTTGCATTAAGCAGTGCGGGTCTGGCCCGTGCGCTGGCAGAGCTGACCGCGTTTTTGGTCGCCGTTGCCCTGGCGCTGGCATACCAAAGTGGACGGCAGCCAACGCCAGTTACTCAGCCGACAGAGCACCACCAGAAACCGTAATACGGCAAGCATGGCGGCCCGGAGAGCTAGCTCAGCAGAAGCCAGGTCAGCGAGGTCAGCGAAACACTAATCCACAGGCAGACACCAAACAGCAGTGGTTTTGCTCCCGCAGATTTGAGCCTGGCTAGCGAAATGCTGCAACCAATCAAGAACAGACACACCACCAGCGCTTGTTTTGCCAGCATAAACACCATGTTATATACCACTTCCCATTGCGGTAACACATCACTGACCCCAATGGCAGCGCAATACCAGAAAATAAAATAGGGGATAGCAAGTTTACGTTTGCCGTCTGGGGTGTTGCTGGCGGTAAACAGGGCACTGCTTACCAATGCGACAGGAATGATCCACAGGGCCCGGGCCAGTTTTAAGGTCGTCGCAGTGGTGAGAGCCTCCTCGCCGTACGCAGAAGCGGCCCCTACCACTGAGGAGGTATCGTGAATGGCGACGGCTGCCCAGGTACCGAATGTATGTTGATCTAAACCCAGAGCATGGCCAATGACAGGGAAAAGAAACAATGCAAGTGAGTTGAGCATAAACACTGTCGCCAGCGCCAGGCCAATGTGTTCATCTTTCGCCCGGATGGCCGGTGCCACCGCGGCAATGGCACTTCCGCCACAGATGGCGGTGCCCGTTGAGATAAGATAGGCTGTATGGCGGTCTAATCTGAGGGCTTTTGCCAGCAGATAGCCGCACACTAGTGTGCCCAAAATCGTGGCAACGATAAGGCCAATGCCGTCAGCGGTGACCGCCAGAGCCTCTTGAAAGTGAATACCAAATCCGAGGCCGATAATCGAGTACGACAGCAATTTTTTGGTTATCGAGGTCAGCGACCATGCGGTCGGGACTAAGCCCAGGCTGGTGAGTAGAAAGCCAATGATTAGGGCGATGGGTGAGGTGGCATAAGGAGTCAGGCAAAAAAGCAGCGCCAGTCCAAAGGGTAAGTATTTCGTGCTCAAGAGAAAGTTCGCCGTCAGGAAGAAAACGCCGAGTATAACGCATCACCTAGGATCAGAAAGTCTTAATGATTTGAACCTGCGTTCAGAATATCTGAACACAGATTCAAATGAGCGTCTTTATCGTTCTCAGGTTAACGCCAGTCACCGCGCAGTTGGCGGACTTTTTTAAACATCACTTGTGCAGTTGCATCGCCGGGTGGTACCGGTTCTCCTGCTTCAATTTCCAGTTTTGACCAGAAACGGGTTGGCCAATGGCAACATGCTTTTCCCTTGGCCCGGCTGAAAAAGCTGCCCCACAGCCCTTTTAGTGCCATCGGGATCACCGGAACGGGACTACGGTGAAGAATGATGTCAATACCGCGCATAAACGGGTTCATCTCACCGTCAGCGGTCAGGCATCCTTCAGGGAAAATGCACACAATGTGCCCTTCACTGAGCGCTTGTTCGACGTCACTGAAGGCGCGGCGGATAGAGCCCCGGCTGGTGGCGGAAATCGGGATCACACCCGCGCGGCGCAAAAAGTGTCTTAAAATCGGTAAGTTGGCATAGTTTTCCTCCATTACGAAGCGGATCAGTCGTGGACATACCGCACTGAGCAGCAG
The DNA here is from genome assembly GCF_029223195.1 of Vibrio sp. CAU 1672. GTDB lineage: Bacteria > Pseudomonadota > Gammaproteobacteria > Enterobacterales > Vibrionaceae > Vibrio. Next base: position 47,490 of record NZ_JARHUF010000006.1, read on the forward strand.
CGCATCCATATAACTGACATGATTGCAGACAATCAGTGCCCCGCCATGTTCCGGTAAGTGGTGAAGGTTTTTATGTTTAACCCGATAAATGCTGTGGGTGAGTACCCAGACCATAAAGCGCACCACAAACATCGGGCCTTGCAGGAAAAGGTAGGTGGCGACTAATAAGTTCAAAATGGCCAATAAGGTGAATAGCTGCGGAATACTCATTTCAAGTACCCCCAGGCACACCATGCCCAGAAGCGCGCTGCCGACCATAAACAATGAGTTATAAATGTTCAGCCCGGCGATCACCTGTGCCCGTTCGGTAACCTTAGCCCGGTGTTGCATCAGGGCATACAATGGCACTATAAACAGGCCGCCAGAAGCACCAATCATCAGCAGATAGAAGAACAGCGGCCATAAGCCATCAAACCGGACAAAGGCGAGAAAGGTATCGAAGTATGGCAACTCGGCCGGTATCGACGTTGACATCAGGTAGCCAAACACCGTGATCCCCAGTGCGCCAATAGGTACGATGCCAACTTCAATACGATGGTTCGAGAGTTTATTACACAGCAGCGAGCCGACGGCGATGCCAATGGAAAATAGCGCAAGCAGAAACGACACCGCACTTTCGGTGCCGTTGAGGTGCAGCTTGGTAAAATTCGGGAACTGGGTCAGGTAGGCGGCACCCAGGAGCCAGAACCAACTAATCGCCATGATGCACTGGAAAACAATCCGGTCAGAGCGGGCAATGGCCAGGGTATGCTTGGTTTGCTGGTAGGGTTGCCAGCGAAATTTCAGCCCCGGAGCGCTGGCCTTGGCATAAGGGATCATGCGACTGGAGAAGTAACCCAGCAGGGCGAAAATGACAACGCTGGCTGCGGCAACATACTTGGCGTTAGCTGCGGAGGCGATCATTCCGGCACCGATGGTGCCAAGTAAAATCGCAATAAAGGTACCGGCTTCAACCAAGGCATTTCCGGGTACCAGCTCTTCTTCACTCAGTTGCTGAGGAAGTAAAGCATATTTGACCGGGCCAAAGAAAGCTGATTGGGTGCCCATCAGAAACAGCAGCAGTAATAAGATGCCGTAGCTTTCGGTCATAAAACCCACCGCACCCAGCAGCATAATGCCGATTTCAAATAGCTTCACTTTGCGGATAAACCATGATTTTTCGTATTTATCGGCTAATACGCCAGCCGAAGCGGAAAAAAGGAAAAAGGGCAGGATGAACAGGCCTGCTGCCAGATTGATGAACAAGTTGCTTGAGACTGGCAACGCGCCAGCCCCGGCAAATGCCACAAACAGCAGTAAAACATTCTTGAAAATATTGTCGTTGAAAGCACCAAAAAACTGAGTCACAAAATAGGGCAGGAACTTTCTTTGAGTTAGCAACGACGTTTTGCCGTCAGGTGGCATGACTAGTCCTTGATTACCAGTTGATGAGATAGTTGGAGAGCAGGTTGTCAATCAGCGCCTTGCCATCGATGGGCTCAGTGGTGAAAAACTTATCATCCACGCTCAGCAGGGTAATACCATGTACACCGGCCCACAGTACGCGGCTGGCTTGTAGTACTTCAGATGCGGTGCGTTGTGGTGCCAGCTGAGCCAGCAGCTCTTCCAGCATTGCGGTCATGCTATCGATGCGCTGGGCATGCCAGTCAGGCAGCTTTGCCCCATTCATATTGTGCTCGAAGACCAGCTGCCAGCGGTAGGGATGCTGCTGGGCAAAGTCGTGGTAGCAATGTGCAAGTTTGAACAGCGCTTGCTTTTCGTTCTGACATTGTGAGGTAGCTTGTTGTGCTTGTTGTGAAAGCTCATCCAGAGTCTGTGCAACCACGTGAAGCAGTAATAAGTTGTAGTTACCAAAAATGTTGACCAGAGTACTGGGTACATAGCCAATCATGCTGGCGATTTTACGCAGACTTAGCTCATGATAGGAGTTTTCCGCTAAAAAGGATTTTACGGTATCTAAGGTCAGCTTGATCAGTTCTTCCCGGGTGTGATCGTTTCTACGCGCCATAATTTAATGCAGTATATTGAACAATGTTCAATATACTAGCAGCTGGGTAATTGGCGTCAATAAAACTAATTCCGGGTAATGACTCAATTCGCAATATTCTGATACATGTCTTTGTCGGCGGAATGTTTCATTGTGTTGGCAACGCGAGTATGATGCAAATACAAAGGTCTTTGGTGTGCTACAACGTGAACCTATGTTGTGGCCGTTTGGCAAAGGCTAAGTTATTTTTCGTCAACGAAAAAGGATAACGATGAAACGTCTATTTTCTCTTGTTGCCTTACTGATGTTTACGGTCTCGGTGACACCGATTGCGGAAGCGAAGAAGTTTGGTGGTGGCAAATCTTTCGGTAAGAGCTATAAAACCGCTCCTGCCCCAAAACAGCAACAGCAAAACACCAACACGATTGGTAAAGACCAGGCTGCTAAGCCAAGTTCTGGCAAAAAAGGTTTAATGGGAGGCCTGCTGGGAGGACTTCTGGCCGGGGGCCTACTCGCGGCTTTCTTCGGTGGTGCGTTTGAGGGTATCCAGTTTATGGATATTCTGATCTTAGGTTTGATTGCTTTTGTTATCTTTAAACTGATGCGGGGGATGCTGGGGGCCAAACAGAGCAGCATGAACCAGTACCGCCAGCAACCAGCATTTGGTGGTAACAGCCCGAAGTTTGAGCAGCCGAACATGCAGAATTTTGAACAGCAGCCAGGTGCCACGGTGGGTGGTTTTGGTGCGCAGACGGATGTACCGCACAATTACCCACCAGGTTTTGATCAAGCGGCGTTTATTAATGGCGCGCGTGAACACTACCGTATTTTACAAGGTGCCTGGAACCATAACCAGCTAGAGACGATTGAAGAGTATGTTTCACCAAGCTTGCTTGATGATCTGAAAGCGGAACGAGCTAAACTTGAGGGTGACCAACATACCGATGTCATGTATGTAGATGCAGAAATCGTTCGTGCTGATCATGATGCGAGCAAAGCGCAGCTAAGCCTGCAGTTCAGCGGTCGTTACCGCGACGCCGTTGAAGGTATCGAAGAAAATATTGAAGATATCTGGCATCTGGAGCGAGATCTGACAGTACCTAATGCACCCTGGTTGATTGTCGGTATTCAAGGGTAACATTCCGCCGTTCAGTTTAGTCTTAGTCAAAATCCTGCTTATGGCGGGATTTTTTGTATCTGGTGTTGTCAGGCGTCACGACTGAGAAGTGACAGAGATACTGATAGTAGTGACGGCTGCACTGGGCAGATCTTCGGCCAATGATCACGGCGGGAGATTAGCCAGGCAGCGGTTTCTACACAAGTGTCATCCGGAAAGGGGGATCAATAAGGTGGTTTGAAATACACTATCACTGCTCCCCGCCCGGTAGTCGTAACGGATTGATAAGCGTCATGAGTTAGCAGGGGGGAGTTGGGAGTGATCCCAGTCGTCGCAGATTTGAGCGTAGAAAGTGGTGTATTAACAGAATGAAAAAAGCCAGCTCAATGAGCTGGCTTTTCAATATGGTGGAGGGGGACGGATTCGAACCATCGAAGGCGGAGCCGGCAGATTTACAGTCTGCTCCCTTTGGCCACTCGGGAACCCCTCCAGGGTATTTTTATCCTTAGCTGCTGTTTTCCCAACGCGAACAACCAAGTGTTTCTCTTAAACAGAGAGAATATGGTGGAGGGGGACGGATTCGAACCATCGAAGGCGGAGCCGGCAGATTTACAGTCTGCTCCCTTTGGCCACTCGGGAACCCCTCCAGGGTATTTTTATCCTTAGTTGTTGTTTTCCCAACACGAACAACCAAGCGTTTCTCTTCAACAGAGAGAATATGGTGGAGGGGGACGGATTCGAACCATCGAAGGCGGAGCCGGCAGATTTACAGTCTGCTCCCTTTGGCCACTCGGGAACCCCTCCAGGGTATTTTTATCCTTAGCTGTTGT
>NZ_JARHUF010000006.1:51523-213013 GCF_029223195.1 Vibrio sp. CAU 1672
GGTGGAGGGGGACGGATTCGAACCATCGAAGGCGGAGCCGGCAGATTTACAGTCTGCTCCCTTTGGCCACTCGGGAACCCCTCCAGGGTATTTTTATCCTTAGCTGTTGTTTTCCCAACACGACAACCAAGCGTTTCTCTTCACAGAGAGAATATGGTGGAGGGGGACGGATTCGAACCATCGAAGGCGGAGCCGGCAGATTTACAGTCTGCTCCCTTTGGCCACTCGGGAACCCCTCCAGGGTATTTTTATCCTTAGCTGTTGTTTTCCCAACACGAACAACCAAGCGTTTTCTCTTTACAGAGAGAATATGGTGGAGGGGGACGGATTCGAACCATCGAAGGCGGAGCCGGCAGATTTACAGTCTGCTCCCTTTGGCCACTCGGGAACCCCTCCAGGGTATTTTTATACTTAAGCGCTGTTTTCCCAACGCATCACTCAAGTGCGGAGCGCATCATAGCAAACTCGTTTGGGCTGTAAAGCGTTTTTCTTGCGTTTTTGAGTTGAATGCTGCCTTTTTGGGCAAAGATGCCAGAAATTCAGCATTTTGTTTGTCCGCTGTCCACTATTGCAACGTTTTTTTCATCAGATTTACACTACTTGACGTTCCAGAACGGATCAGCTGATAAAATGCAGGCAGTTTAATAACATAACTCAGAACATCCAGTATTAAAAAACTATGAACATCAAATCCATTGTATCAGGATTAACCCTTTCTATTTTACTGGCCTCACCAGCTGCGATGGCGGCAAAACGTGCCCCGACAGCAGTAACGGTGGTAACAGAGCAGGTAGAAACGCATGAGGTTAATCAGTCTCTGTCTCTGATCGGCAAGTTAGTGGCCGCCGAGTCGGTGATCATCGCCGCTGAAGTGGCGGGCAAAGTAACCCAAATTGTCGCTCAGCCGAACCAAAGTGTGACCGAGGGCGAGCTGCTGATCAAGCTCGACGACGATAAAGCCCGGGCAGCGGTGAACGAAGCCAGTGCGTACCTTAACGACGAGCGACGCAAGCTGAAAGAGTTCCAGCGGTTGGTAAAGCGTAATGCCATCACACAAACGGAAATTGATGCGCAGAAAGCCAGCGTTCAGATTGCGGAAGCGCGGCTTGATGCGGCTAAAGCTAATCTGAGTGATCTGCATATCCGCGCACCTTTTGCCGGTACGGTGGGGTTGATTGATTTTAGCCGCGGCAAAATGGTCAGTGCCGGGACCGAACTGCTGGCACTGGATGACCTGTCGGTTATGGAGCTGGACTTACAAGTTCCCGAGCGATACCTGTCACAGCTGTCTATCGGCATGCAGGTCCATGCTACTACCCGAGCATGGAACGATCAGGAGTTTGTCGGCAAAGTGGTCGGCATTGATACCCGGATCAGTGCAGAAACCCTGAACTTGCGCGTACGGATCCTGTTTGATAATCCGGAACAGCAGCTCAAACCCGGGATGCTGATGAACGCGACGTTGGCTTTCCCCGCCATTGAGGCGGCGATTATCCCGGTACAGGCGCTGGAGTATTCCGGTACCAAGCGTTATGTCTATGTCGTGGACGAGCAGAGCCGTGCGTCCCGCCGTGAGGTGATTCTCGGGGCACGGGTCGGCAATCAAGTGGTGATAGAGTCCGGGGTAGAGATTGGCGACACAATTGTGGTTCAGGGTATCGTTAATATGCGCGACGGCGTCACAGTGAAGGAGATCATCGCCCCGTCCTCCAAGGCTTCAACATCGCCAGAGCCACGCGGCAGCAACCAGCAGGCTGCTAAGGGTGTGAACTGATGTTGCTTTCCGATATTTCTGTTAAAAGGCCGGTCGCCGCACTGGTCTTAAGTATGTTGCTGTGTGTGTTTGGTTTTGTCTCGTTTACCAAGCTTGCCGTGCGTGAGATGCCGGACATTGAGAACCCGGTCGTGTCTATCAGCACCCGCTACGAGGGCGCGTCGGCAACGATCATTGAAAGCCAGATCACCTCGGTGCTGGAAGATCAGCTTTCCGGGATCAGCGGTGTCGATGAAATAAGTTCGACAACCCGCAATAGCATGTCGCGTATCACGATTACCTTCGAGCTGGGTTATGACCTGAATACCGGTGTCAGCGACGTGCGTGATGCGGTGGCGCGGGCGCAACGGGCTTTGCCGGATGAGGCTGATGATCCGATTGTGTATAAGAATAACGGCAGCGGTGAGGCGTCAGTTTACATTAACCTGAGCTCTGCTGAGATGGACCGGACCCAACTGACGGACTACGCAGAACGGGTACTGATGGATCGTTTCAGTTTGATCTCGGGGGTCAGCTCAATCAACTTGTCTGGCGGGCTGTATAAAGTGATGTATGTCCAGTTAAAGCCGGACCTGATGGCCGGGCGGGCAGTCACTGCCACGGACATTACTTCGGCGCTGCGGGCAGAAAACCTGGAAAGCCCTGGCGGTGAAGTGCGTAATGATTCGACCGTGATGTCGGTGCGCACCGCCCGAACCTACCAGACACCGGAAGATTTCCAGTATTTGGTGGTCAAGCGCGCCAGCGACAATACGCCCATTTACCTAAAAGATGTGGCGGATGTTTATATCGGTGCGGAGAACGAAAACTCAACCTTTAAAAGTGACGGCGTGGTGAACGTCAGCTTAGGCATCGTGGCACAATCGGATGCCAACCCTCTGGAAGTGGCACAGCGCGTACGGAAAGAGGTGGACAACATCCAGCAATTCCTGCCGGAAGGGACGCGTCTTGCTATCGATTATGATGCGACGGTGTTTATCGAGCGTTCGATTGAAGAAGTGTATAACACCCTGTTTATTACCGGCGGACTGGTGATCCTGGTACTGTACATCTTTATCGGTCAGGCCAGGGCGACCTTGATCCCGGCCGTGACGGTACCGGTGTCACTGATCTCCTCATTCATTGCTGCGTACTATTTCGGTTTTTCGATTAACCTGATCACCCTGATGGCACTGATCCTGTCAATTGGCCTGGTGGTGGATGACGCGATTGTTGTGGTGGAAAACATCTTCCACCATATTGAACGCGGCGAATCACCGCTGCTGGCGGCTTATAAAGGCGCCAGAGAAGTGGGGTTTGCGGTGATTGCCACTACCCTGGTACTGGTGATGGTTTTTCTGCCGATCTCTTTTATGGACGGCATGGTCGGTCTGCTGTTTACTGAGTTCTCGGTACTGCTGGCGATGGCGGTGATTTTTTCTTCATTGATCGCCCTGACCTTAACGCCGGTACTGGGGAGCCAGATCCTTAAGGCCAATGTAAAACCAAACCGCTTTAATCAGGGGGTAGACCGGCTGTTTAGCAAACTCGAGCGGGGTTATCGCAGTGCGCTGCAAGGGGCGCTGAAACTGCGTTGGCTGGCACCGCTGGTGATCCTGGGCTGTGTTGGCGGCAGTTATGTGCTGATGAACCAAGTCCCGGCGCAACTCGCGCCGCAAGAAGATCGCGGGGTGATTTTTGCCTTTGTCCGTGGTGCAGATGCCACCTCGTATAACCGGATGTCAGCGAACATGGACATCGTTGAAGATCGTTTGATGCCGCTACTCGGTCAGGGCTTTTTGAAATCGTTCAGTATCCAGACCCCGGCATTTGGCGGACAGGCTGGTGACCAGACCGGTTTTGTGATCATGACTCTGGAAGACTGGAATGATCGCAGCGTGACGGCAGGTCAAGCGCTAAATGAGGTGCGTAAAGCGCTGGCTGGCATTCCGGATGTGCGGGTGTTCCCGTTTATGCCGGGCTTTCGTGGTGGCTCCAGTGAACCGGTACAGTTTGTGTTGGGTGGCTCGGACTATGATGAACTGCTCAAGTGGGCTGAACTGATCAAAACCCGCGCCGAAGAGTCGCCGATGATGGAAGGCGCGGAACTGAACTATTCAGAGAAAACCCCGGAACTGTTAGTGACAGTCGATAAGCACCGGGCGGCAGAGCTGGGCATTAGTATTAAAGAGATCTCGGATACGCTGGAAATTATGCTAGGCGGCAGAAGTGCCACGACGTTCGTCGAGCGTGGTGAAGAGTATGATGTCTATCTGCGTGGTGATGAGAATAGCTTTAATAATGCCGCAGATTTAAGTCAGATCTACCTACGTACCTCCGGCGGGGAGCTGGTAACTTTAGACACGGTTACTACGGTGGATGAAGTGGCCGCATCGATCCGTTTATCGCATTACAATAAGCAGAAAGCGATCACCATATCGGCTAACCTGACCGATGGGTACACCCTCGGTGAGGCGTTGAACTTCCTCGATGGTGTGGCGATTGACAGTCTGCCGGCTGATATTTCGGTCAGCTATTCCGGCGAGTCCAAAGACTTTAAGGAAAACCAGTCCAGTGTCGCGATGGTGTTTGCCCTGGCGTTGTTGGTCGCCTATCTGGTGCTGGCGGCTCAGTTTGAGAGTTTTATTAACCCTCTGGTGGTGATGCTCACGGTGCCGATGGGTGTGTTTGGTGGCTTTATTGGCCTGATGGTGATGGGCCAGGGCATGAACATTTACAGCCAGATCGGGATGATCATGCTGATCGGCATGGTGACCAAAAACGGTATTTTGATTGTGGAGTTTGCCAACCAGTTGCGTGACCGTGGGATCGAGTTTGAAAAGGCGATCATTGATGCCGCGGCGCGTCGTCTTCGTCCGATCATGATGACCGCGTTTACCACGCTGGCCGGGGCCATCCCATTGATTTTTGCATCCGGAGCGGGTTATGAAAGCCGCGTTGCAGTGGGTACGGTGATCTTCTTCGGTATGGGCTTTGCCACTTTAGTCACGTTGTTTGTCATTCCGGCTATGTACCGACTTCTCTCTGCGCATACCCGTGCTCCGGGTTATGTGGAAGCTGAGCTGAACAAAGCACTCAGCCATGACAATAAGGGCCGGGTGGCGCACCCGTAACCCGATTTCCAGTCTGTCAAAAAGGCCGGGCATTTACTGCCCGGTTTTTTTGTGGGGGAAGCTGATTAAGCCGTTTAATCAACCTGTGCCCGAACTGTGCCGGCCGGCTTGATCAGAGGATGGACGATGAATTACCATCGGGTTATCAGATGGTTGGTGTATTGTTGCGCTCGATGGGGGTGGTTAACATTCCAGAGTGACGTCAGGCCGGCCAGCTCCGCTTTGTGGTTCGGTTTACATTCGCCCTAACCGGAGATAATCAATAATAACAGGAGAGTAAAGTGGCACAGTTTAAATACAAAAACCTCACTCAGGAGGAACAGGATAAGTTAGACGCGGCGACGTTTCGCCGTTTGCTGGCACATTTGGATCAAAACAAACAGGTACAGAACATTGATCTGATGATCCAGGCGGGTTTCTGCCGTAACTGCTTCAGCAAATGGTATAAGGCGGAAGCGGAAGCGCTGGGTTTGGCGATTGATATTGATGATGCGCGTGAGCGGGTGTATGGCATGACTTATGAAGAGTGGAAACAGAATCATCAGCCGCCGGCGACGCCTGAGCAGTTAGCCGCCTTTGAAGCGCGTCAGAAAAAGTAACCCACTGGAATAACCAAGTAAAACAGCCCGTAGTGACGGGCTGTTTTGTTATCGGCTGAATTGGCGGTTAAGCCGTCACTGGGCCGCAACAGGCCGGCTCAACACAGCCTTTGGCCTGAATGATTTCCAGTTGGGCAAGGTAAGGCTGAATGTCACCAATGTGTTCTTTTACCCAGTCCATGTCGTAGTAGCTGTCTAAATAGCGCTCTCCTGAATCACACAGCAGGGTGACGATGGAGCCGTTTTCACCACGTTGTTTCATTTCGCAGGCGAGCTGCAGCACACCATAAAGGTTTGTCCCCGTGGATGCACCGACTTTACGCCCAATCAGGTTGGATACCCAGTGGGCCGTTGCGACGCTGGCGGCATCCGGAATTTTACGCATTTCATCAACAACACCGGCAATGAAGCTGGGTTCTACCCGAGGGCGGCCAATCCCTTCGATCTTACTGCCGTTGTCCCCCTTAATACTGGTATCCCCTGACCGATAAGAGTCGTAAAAGACCGAATTATCAGGGTCCACCACACACAGTTTGGTGTCGTACTTCTGGTAACGGATAAAGCGGCCGATGGTGGCTGAGGTACCGCCGGTGCCAGGGCTCATGACAATCCAGTTCGGGATAGGGTGATCTTCCAGTTTCATCTGGCTGAAGATGGAGTTGGCAATGTTATTGTTGCCGCGCCAGTCGGTGGCACGCTCGGCATAAGTAAACTGATCCATGTAGTGGCCATTGAGTTCTTTGGCCAGACGGCGAGACTCGTCGTAAATCTGATCGGAGCGGTCTACCAGGTGGGCTTTACCCCCGTAAAATTCGATTTGTTCGATTTTCTTACGTGCCGTGCTCTTTGGCATTACGGCAATAAATGGCAGACCAAGCAGGCGCGCAAAATAGGCTTCAGACACCGCAGTACTGCCGGATGACGCTTCAATCACGGTTGTTTCCGGTCCAATCCAGCCATTACAGATCGCATACAGAAACAGAGAGCGGGCCAGGCGGTGCTTGAGCGAGCCGGTCGGATGGGTGCTTTCATCCTTCAAATAAATGTCGATACCGTCAAGAGAAGGCAAGTCGAGCTTAAACAGGTGAGTATCGGCAGAGCGTTGGAAGTCTGCTTCAATTTTACGCACGGCATTGTTGATCCAGTTGTGGTCAGTACACATCGCGTTGTTCCTTAAAAATTCGTAGGGTCGTTGTTTTTGTTTATAGGAATAATCTACCTGTGTTGAGAGAGAAAAACTTTACTATTATTGTTTTGTTATGCAGCATACGGAGAATAATTTTCTCCATTGATGATATTTTCTAGTAATGAGTTTAGATAAAACAGACCGACAGTTACTGTCTTTACTCCAGGCTGATGGCACGCTGTCGTTGAACGACCTGGCTGAACGCGTCAACCTGACCACCACCCCATGTTGGAAACGGCTCAAGAAGCTGGAAGATGAAGGGGTTATTGAAAAACGGGTGGCTCTGCTCAGCGCGGAGAAACTCGGTTTGTCTTTTATAGCGTTTGTGCAATTAAAGACCAGTGATCACTCCGAGGCATGGTATCACCGCTTTGTGACCAAAGTGAGTGAGTTTCCCGAAGTGATGGAGTTCTACCGCATGGCCGGAGAGTACGACTACATGATGAAAGTGCTGGTCAGAGACATGAAATGTTTTGATGAGTTTTACAAACGGCTGGTGAACAGCGTTGAGGGGTTATCTAATGTGACCTCGACCTTTGCCATGGAGCCAATTAAATACACCACCGAACTGCCTATCAGTGGCAGTTAAGGCTGAATAAACTGCCGGTATAAATAGACCGGTGTAACGGATTGTTGTACGCGCCGGGTTATGCATTTGTCCAGGGTAGCCAGCAGCCATTTTTGCGCGGCAGTTTCTTACTATTGAGACAATTGTAAGAAAAACGGTTCGTAATTATCTTATTTAAAATCATATATTTGTGATTGCTTAAATAAACACCACAGCAAGGTAAACGTTTGCTTTGTGGTGTATTGACTCTAATTCCGGCAAGTTAGTGACGTTTTTGCCAATTGACTCCTTTTCAACAAGCGCCGTTTTGCACTTTTCGTGGGCAAAAATGATCATGGCGATTAATAAAACATCGTATTATTATCCCCGCAAACTCAAATGTAAGAAATCATTACAAGACATGAAAAGACATTATTTGCTACTTATTTTAGCTGTTGTGATGGCTGGCTGCGGGGGCGGCGGGGGAGACTCCGGACCCAAGCATCCGGGAACGTCCGGTCAGGTAACCAAACAGAGCCGCCCGCCATTGTTGGTCGAAGATGCGGTGGCCACGTTTGACGGGGTAGGGAGGGTTACTCAGGCCCAACTAGACAATGTGCGAGGCACTGTTACTTACCAGATATTAGATTCTACGCCGGCGAATGTGATTCAAGTCAGCGACTCCGGTGAGCTGCAAATCCTTCGCCCGGGCACGGCTACGCTGCGAGCAAGCGACACCAGCTCGGTTTATGAGTCTTCCGAGGCAACTTTCACTATCACGGTTGAGAAAGGCCTTAACCCTGATCTGGCAGTGAGCGAACTGCACTTTAACGCCACTGAGTCTGATGGCCAGGCGCTGGCTGTACGCGGCCAGAAAGGACAACTGAGTTACCAGGTCGCCAGCGGCAGTGAGCATTTGATCCGTGTCGATAGTGATGGTGTGGTCTACCCGGTCGGGCCTACCGGGCAGGCGACGGTGATCATTGCTGACTCGGGTAACGAGTATTACCAACCCAGTCAAATCCGGGTCGGTGTACACCTCTATGCCGTGGGGGCGGAGCAACTGCGATTCGCCTTATTGCAAAGTGAGTATCGTGATGGTTTAACGTTGGAGCCAGTACGTCTGGATACGGCCGAAACGCAAAGCATCCGCTATCAAATCATTCACAGCACCCCGGATGATCAAGTTGCAGAAATGCTTAACCCGGATACCGGACTGATCTTAATCCACAATGTCGGTCAGGCTACAGTAGAAGCAACCGCAACATACGGTGAAGGGTTTCTGCAGCCGCAGCAGAGCGCGCGATTTGTGCTCGATGTGACTCCGGGGAAGCGTCAGGCTTTAAGTGTCGAGAACATCACAACCTCTTACCTGGAGGATGGGGTTCTTCATCCCAAAGTGTCGCACGCGCTGGGTACGCTGGCGTACCAGATCATCAGTGGCGAAGACGTTATTGTTCCGTCTGACGACGGCCAGGCACTGCGAATCAAAGCGATCGGCGCCGCCGAGGTTGAAGTCAGCGAACACGATTTACGCAATTACCCAACAGGCAAAGCCCGCTTCCGTGTGGAAGTCGAGCGTGCACCACACCCGGCAATGTCAGCCGTTGCTTTAACGATGACCTACCGGCCCGATCTGCGCATTCCATTGCAGTTTGCCGGGCAGAAAGGTGACGTCAGCGTCGTTGGCAGTTTACCTGACGGCTTGCGTTTGGTGGCGGATGAGCTGGCGGTAGAGCAAGCCGGTGATTATCTCATTAGGCTCACAGATGACGGCGGAGATTTCTATCAGCCGATGGAGTTTGATGTCCATCTCCAGATTGCAAAGGCACAAGGGTTACCATTGCCTACGCGGGATTACGAGCAGGTGTACAGCAAGGATTACCAGTTTAACCTGCTGCGTGATTTTGGTTTGCTGGCAACAGGCGATCACATTGATGTGGTGAGTAACAGCGACCCTGAGGTAGCTGATGCTATTGCCGATGGGCTTGTGCATGTTTATAAAGCCGGAGAAACCACACTGACGCTGCGCCGCGCGGAGAGTACCAATTACAGCGCCGGTCCGGAGCAGAAAGTGAGGTTTAACATCCTGTCTGCGCCAAGCCGAATTGAGATCCAGTCGGATGTGGAAGAAACCTGGCATGCCTTGCAGCCACTGCTGGCCAAGCCGATCATCAGCGGAACCGTCGGTGAAGTGACTTATCAGTTTGCCGATGGCGCGGCCACTGACGTGGTGTCATTGGACCGCCACAGCGGTGAAATGCATATTCTCAATGCCGGCAGTACCCGAATTGTGGTCTCTGATGCCGGTGATGATAAGTTTACCCCGGGGGAAAGCAGTTTTGCGGTGACTATCCTACCAGCCGACAATCCGCTTTCTGTTACTTATCCTGGGGTTACTTATGCGGCCGGGGCGACGATAACCCCAATCGTAACTGATGGTGAGGTACAAACCAGCTACCACCTGGTTAACCAGGTAACGCCAGTGGTGGAACTTGAATCGGCAGAGAGTGGGGTATTATCCGTGCTGCATGCCGGTGATTATCAACTGGAAGTGACGCTGAGTGCGCGTAACTACACGAGCAAAACCGTGACTGTGAGCGGCACGATCAACAAAGCCGAGCACCCTGGCCTGAGCGGTAATATATCGGCGGTGGACTTTGAACCGTTCAAAACCATCAGCCTGGATTTCGGCTCGGCAAAAGGTACCCGCCACTATCAACTTGCAGACAGCCTCAGCAAGCAACTGGCGACTCTTGATAATGCCCAAGGCACGATCACCCTACAGGATTACGTTCCAGGCCAGTCGATAGGGTTAAACGTATCTGAAAGTGAATCACGTGATTATCAGGCGTTGCCAGAAACCTTGGTTCGCGTTCCGCTGAAGTTAGCTGAATCGGGGGCTGCTGACCAGTACACTTTGCTGGACAGTGCACAAACGGTGGTAGTGAGCACCTTAAGTGCGCCGCAGTTCGCGAAACTGCAAGAAAGCGAGTTTGGTCTGATGGGCGCACGCAATGTGCGTGAGCCGACCGATACTGAACTTAATACCTATGGCAAGGGCAAGGTTGCGTTGCTGCAAGTCAAGCCGGTTGGTGATGATGATACGACCAAGGTTCGTGGAATATGGATGCATATTGCCCGTTTTGACGGTTGTATGGCTGAGCTGAGTGAAGATGCTACCGATCCTTTCCTGGCGGTTGATTTTACAGCACCTGGTTATTGTGACACTGGCAGTACGATTCGTATGACGCGTTTTCTGGTGATTGATGACAGCGGATTGGAGGAAGGCCGTTATGAGTTGACCAGTCCGTTGATTTACTACCGCCGTGGTGTCCGTGAGTTTTTGGCCAGCGACCGAGGGGGCTTTTATGCCGACCCGGACGTGACCTATGGTGACAGTAAATACGGCCGGCCGAAGTCTTTGTATGAGTGGGCGGTAGTGCAGTTAAACTATCAGCACTAAAAGGCGGACAAAGGAGTGCGAGGCACTCCTTTTTTGTGTTGGTGCGGCGCTATTTAGTGTGGCGCATCACCCCTTCCTGAACTGCGGTGGCAACAAGATGCCCTTGCTGGTTGTAGATCTCACCGCGCACCAGGCCTCGGGTATTACTTGCCGTCGGGCTTTCAATTACGTACAGCAACCATTCATCCATCTTAAACGGACGGTGAAACCAGATGGAATGGTCGATGGTGGCGACCTGGAAGTTTGGTGTCATCAACGACACTTCATGGGGATGCAGTGCGGTGATCAAAAATCCCCAGTCGGATGCATAAGCCAGCAGGTATTGATGGATCAACTGATTATCCGGCATGTCGCCGTTAGCGCGGATCCACAGGTACTGCTTGGGTTCGGTTTTTTGTGGCTTTAACGGGTTAACAATGGTGACCGGACGGGTTTCAATCGGCTTTTCGCCGCAGAATGTTTTCCGTAGTTTGGGCGGCAGGTATTCGGCAATGTGGCTCGCCAGTTCAGTCTCGGACTGGAAGTTTTCCGGCCCCGGAATGTCTGGCATGGTGTTTTGGTGCTCAAAGCCGGGCGCTTCACCGTGGTAAGAGGCAGTAAGATAGAAAATAGGACGTCCGTTTTGTATCGCTTTGACCCGTCGCGTGCTGAAGCTGCGTCCGTCGCGTAAGTTCTCGACATCATAAATGATCGGTTTTTCCGGATCGCCCGGATACAAAAAATAACTGTGAAATGAGTGTACGGTGCGGGCGTCATCCACCGTGTAACGGGCGGCAGACAGGGCCTGGCCTAATACCTGCCCGCCGTAGACTTGAGGCAAACCTAAGTTCTCGCTTTGACCGCGGAACAAGCCTTCTTCCAGTTTTTCTAATTGCAGCAGGCTGAGCAGTTCTCTCAACGGTTTACTCATAATCTCTCCTCAACGTTTGGTTTTGTTATGCTTCAATTATGAAACAAAATCAAATGTTTGATAATTTCTAACTTAGTCAGACTATTGTCAAATCGTATTCGCCATTACAGACAGCCGCAGAATCGCCACCTATACTCGGCGTGAATAAATCGTTGACTGAGGACATTATGAATAAATCACTGCTACTTTCTGCCGGATTGGTTGTGGCGCTGGGCCTGGCTGGCTGCCAGGATGCGAACGAGGCAGAAGCGGAGGCTAATCAGGTGCAGCAAGCAGAAACTCAACAGGCGTTACGGCCAGATGCGGCTGCGGCAACTGGTGAAAGTGTATCAGAACCGGTTATGACCGATAGCATCACAGGTACTGTCGCCTATCGCGAACGGATGGCCTTACCACCACAGGCAGTGGTCACTGTTACCCTAGAAGATGTTTCCCTGGCTGATGCGCCATCGGTGGTGCTGGCAGAGCAGTCGATTGATGCTGAGGGCCAGCAAATCCCGTTTGCTTTTGAACTGGAGTACGATAGCAACCAAATTAAGCCTAACCATCGCTACAGCCTGCGCGCTCGGATTGAAGCGGATGGTCAGCTGATGTTCATCACAGATGCCCATGTCGGGGTCATTACCGATGAGCTTGAGACCAAACAGGCGGATCTTATTCTGATACGGGTAAAATAACTTCATTAACCGCGAACCAATGGCAGCTTAAGGCTGCCATTGGTATTTTTGCAACGAGATTCGCCCCTTTTCTGAAACCTCAAGCCCTTCGCTGCGCAGCCGGGCTATCTGTCTTTCTGCATCGGCTCCGGTGAGCGAAATGCGTCCCTGACTGTTGATCACGCGGAACCAGGGCAGGGTGCTGTCTGCGGGAAGGTTGCCCAGCGCCTTGCCAACATGACGTGCATAACCCGGGTAACCCGCCATTTTGGCAATATCGCCGTAGGTGGTCACTTTTCCGCGTGGAATTTGGTGAATTACAGCAAAGATTTGCGTCAAGAATTGGTCCATACTGAAAATGTCCAAGTTATTAGTTACCAATGGATGGTAATACCGAGGCTTGTATTTAGCTATTGCTTCTTGTTCTTATGCACTGCTCACTGTCTGCATCAGCACCACCAATGGGGGAGTTCCGGACAGTAAAGCCATTGCAGCAAGGTTGGCACATCGCTGAGTCTAAGCCAGCTAGGACCAGCACCCACTCAACGACCAGTTTCGACACGGTTTTGATTGTTGTTGAGTTTGACCAGGTTGGTAGGGGAAGCCAGGAGGCGTTATGATTTTTTCTACTGTTCAATTTCTTGTCACCACACTGCTAGCGGTGGTATGTGCCCGGGCGATCAGCCTTAGTGAAGGAGATATACCGGTGCTGGCCCTGATGATCCCCGCGTTATGGATCCTTCCGCAAGGAGGGTTGGCGGGTTTGATCCTGCTTGGAGCGATGACCGTTTATGGTATGACGCTTTCCATGCAACCTTTCACGCTCTCTGTTAGTGTCTTGGTTCTGTTTCCGCTGCTGATGGTGGTGTTTTCCCATCGCAGTTCGCTTGGGGTTTTGCTGACTACCGGCCTGATTGTGCTGACGTTGCAGGTCGGCATTATGGTCACGCAAGACGCCGGTAAACTGGCCGGTTCTCCCTGGGTTACGGCGTTACAGACTCTTGCAGTCGCCGTGATGTGGTGGTCTGCCAGCCACTGGAAACCGTCGCAAAAACACAGCTGGTGGCCGCTGTTACTGCTATTGCCGCTGTGGTTAGCGGATCTGCCTCATGCGGTGTTAGTCGCGCTTAGCCTGACCGGAATGCTGGCATCAATGGAAAACCTCACCCGGATGAAAAGCTCGCTGCGCTGGGGGAAACTGTTGTGTTGGACGCTGCCGACGGTGGGTTTCGCCGCCTTGGTGGTCAACCCGAATATCGAGGTACCTAATCCGGTGTTTGTGGTCTGGTTGTGTCTGCTGGGCACTGCCTGGATGACCGACTATATCCTGCGCAGTACTGACGAGCAGGCTGAGCTGTAAGCTACTATTGGTCAGGTTTTCACCGCGGGCATTTTTTGCTGCTTATCTCTAGGCCGGGTGTTGATAGCCCGGCCTGTTCCTGGCGTTTAACTGTGCGGACCAAGCCGGAGGCCAGCGTGGATACAGGTTGTAGGGAGTTGAATTGACGGAGTTTTGCTCAAACAGTAACAAAAACGGGATTTTCCGTCTTCTGGCCCTTGCAATCTGAAGGCCAATCCTGAATAATCGCCACATCGTTTGAGGCAATGCCTCAAAGCAAAGAATTATGGGGCTCTGGTCCTCTCGCAACAATAGCTCGTGAACTCGGTCAGGTCCGGAAGGAAGCAGCCGCAGCGGGTGACTTGTGTGCCGGGATGTGGCTGGGGTCCCACCCTTTAAAAAAGCCGCTTATAAAGCGGCTTTTTTGCGTTTTATATCTTCGTTATTCTCGTCTACTCAATACTTCGTCGTTAAGTAATTTGATACTACCCGCCAAGATTATCTCATAAGGCATTGTGCCCATCCTTGTACAACCCTCACCACAACTTTCAATCATTTTAACAACGATATCACAAATGGCTCGCAGCTAACTTGCAACGGACCTAACTGCAACTATGCTCATATTTGGATGAGTAAGAGATGTAAGTAGTAATCATGATGGTGCACATTGGCTTATATGGAGTTGCTTGCAGCGAACCTTTCTTAGTTCCAGCGAATAAAGCCTTATTTCTTTAGGAAATATCCGACTAATAAAAATATTTATCGCATGGTGTTCAATTATAAGGAATATAATATGGACGAAGCTAAATCAAACGTCAGTAAAAAAATACTAATAGGTTTGTTATTGGGGACTATTTCACAATCGGTGTATTCAAGCACTGAGGTTGCAATATTTAATCAGCCCAATATTAATGGCTCAGGTGGATGTGGCACTGAGAATGATAACTTGATTGCAATTGTACAAGCTTCCATTGATGCTGGTGCTGATTACACTATTAATGATTCAATTGTTAATTTTACGGATGGTACATTAAAAGATAGATTAAACAATACGGACATTTTTTTTATGACCGATATGGAATCAGTCAGTCCTACTGATGCCGGTTTTTTTCCAGAAGATGCCCAAAATACCCTAAAGAAATGGATTGGTGATGGTGGGGTGATGATGATGACGGGTACTAGTGGGCCTGATGATGCCACATTTATAAATAAGATCTTTGATTGGGACTCGCCTTTTGAGCTCAAGAGTGTGCCTTCTAGCGGTGTGACTACGTTAAATATTGAGAATGCGTCAGGCACTCCTTTTGAAAATTCAGAGTATAACGCAACCTTAGAAAACTTTAGTGCCACTGATATGTTTGATGCTTCGAATATACCAGAGCCCTTCACTCCAATATACGGTGATGTAGATGCTGCACATGTAGGCGTAATTGAATATGGAAGTGGCTACGTTATTTTACTTGGGTATGATTATTATAATACGGGCCCCAGTTGTTCCGTTAATAGTAATGATTGGGTGCAGAAAATAATCCCAGCCACTCTCGAGTACTCCAGTAATTTGTCATCAAAGAAAGCAGTAGATGAGGACAGCACGTTAACCCTACTGCCAGAGGACTTCAGCACCAGCATATTTGAGCATATAAAGGTTACGTCGTTACCTTCAAATGGAGTATTAGCACTAATTAATGTGCCAGTAACTGTTGGAGATTTATTTTACGAAAGTGATATAGAACATTTGATCTATACACCTGAAAAAGATTTTAATGGTAGTGACAGTTTTGATTGGCAGGGATGGGATGCTGAGAAGGAGGACTACAGCGCTTCAGCATCAGTAAATATAAGGGTTAATGCGGTCAATGATGAACCAGTAATATTGATCAGTCCAACAATGAATACTGATGAAGATATCAGCCAAACCATGACTTTTAGCTTCACTGATGTGGATGGCGATATCGTAACAGCGAGTGAGAAAAGTGCACCAAATCATGGAACCATTGCAATCAATGGTACGGAGATAGTCTATACACCAGAAGCAAACTATAACGGTAAGGATAATTTTACCGTTAACTTGGTGGATGGTAGCGGTTTTAGTGTTGATAAGACAGTGAGCGTCACCGTATCTAGTGTCAATGATGTGCCAGTGATTACTGGCAGTCCGTCTACGCAGGTTAATCAGGATAGTGCCTATTTATTCACGCCTACGGTCAATGACGTAGAGAGCCAGGATTTCAGCTTCGTCATTAGCAACAAGCCCTCGTGGGCCATCTTTGATACCGCTAAGGGTACTCTAGCTGGTACTCCTGGTAATGATGACGTCGGCAGTTACAGCGGGATCACGATTTCGGTTTCCGACGGGACAGCCTCGGTTGCATTGCCCGCTTTCAGTATTACGGTCAATAATGTCAATGATGCACCGATAATCAGCGGAACGCCGATGCTAGTGATTGACGAAGACACGTCGTATCGTTTTGTGCCTACAGCCAGTGATGCTGACGGCAATTCACTGAACTTCAGTATCACCAAGAAACCGGCTTGGGCGACGTTTGACCCAACCACCGGCACATTGAGCGGCACGCCGTTAGATCAACATGTCGGCAAGTATCCGGATATCCAGATCAGTGTCTCTGACGGCAGCGATCAGGATTCGCTGGACAGTTTCAGCATTGAAGTGGTGAACACCAACGATGCTCCGGTCGGTCAGGATTTTGTATTCACGCTTGATGAAGCGGAATTACTGTCTGTTGGTATCGCTGAAGGGCTGGGTAGTACCGCCTCCGATGATGACCTTGACAGTGGTGATACGTTACATATGGTGTTGGTGACTGAGCCGGAATATGGCGTGCTGACGTTCAGCCAATACGGCAATTTTACTTATCAGCATGATGGCAGCGAAAACCACAGTGACAGTTTCACTTACCGGGTAGTTGATAGCCAAAACGCAAAATCAGACGAGCAAACCGTCACGCTTACTATCAATCCGGTGGCCGATGCACCAACGGCGCTAGATGATCAGGCAACCACGGCTGAAGATCAGGCTGTAACCATTAACCTGCTGGAAAACGACACTGATCCTGAGGGTGACATGGTCACTTCATCCGCAGCATTGATTAGCCAGCCTTTGAAGGGGGCGGTATCCATCACCAATGGCTATGCGCTCTATACCCCTGATGAAAACCAAAACGGCCAGGATAGCTTTACCTATACCGTTAAGGACGCGGGCCTGAATGAGTCTCAGCCAGCGACGGTCACCGTGACCATCACCCCGGTTAACGACCAGCCTGATGTCGGGAACTTCTCGATTACGATTGACGAGGATACCTCCAGTGAGGCACTCACGATCCGTGAGTCGGCCAGTGATGTGGAAGACGGAAAACCAACTGGTGATATTACCCTGGTTACCGAGCCACGAAAAGGCAGCACAGAAATTGATCAACAGGCAGGAACGTTGGTCTATACGCCGAATGACAACCAAGTCGGTACGGACTACTTCACCTACACCATCACCGACAGTGAAGGCAGTGTGTCTGCACCTGCGACCATCTCGGTGAATATCGGTGCGATCAATGACCGCCCTGTGGCCGGGGATGACAGTGTTACGACTGAAGAAGATGTGGCCGTGACCCTGGATATCTTGACCAACGACTCAGATGTCGAAGATAGCGCCTTCAGTGCAGAGAACATCACGCTGGAAGACCAGGGTAGTGGCGCGGGGAACTATGCCAAAGCCAGCGTAGCAGTACTTTCCGACGGGCGTTTGTCGGTTACCCCGGCACAGGACGAAAACGGCTCGTTCAGCTTTAGCTACATTCTGACCGACAGTGACGGACTGGCCTCGCAGGCCGCAACGGTTCGTGTCAATCTTACCCCGGTCAATGATGCGCCCATAGCGGTCGATAACACCGCTCAGGTAAAGGAGGAAGGCTCAATTGAGGTCAATGTCCTGGGTAATGATACCGATGTCGACCGTGGAGACAGCTTTGATCTCTCCATGGTGGTCATAGTGAAAGCACCCGATAACGGCCAGGTGACCGTGACCGATTCAGGCGCGTTGGTTTATACCGCCAATCAGGATTATTTCGGCGATGATACCTTCACTTATACTGTGGCGGATATCGCCGGGGCGACCTCCAATGTGGCAACCGTGACCATGACGGTGATGCCGGTTAATGATGCACCAACGGCAACCGCGCAGGCGGTGACACTGGCAGAAGACAGCAATGTGGTGATCACGCTCAGTGGCACTGATGTGGAAGACAGCAGCTTGCTTTACACGGTAACTGAGTCTGTCAGCCATGGTGCGCTGGAACAATTGAGTGACAACAGCTGGCGTTATACGCCGGAAGCGCATTTCAATGGTGCGGATCACTTCCTGTTCCGGACCAGCGATGGTGAGCTGGATTCGGATCCGGCGCGGGTTGACATCACGGTTACCGCTGTCAACGATGCGCCAAGTGCCGCAGCGTTGAGCGCCAGCGCAGAAGAAGACACCCCACTGACGATCATCCTGAAAGGCAGCGACATTGAGCAGTCCGAGCTGACGTACCGGCTCGTGACGCAACCGAATCACGGCAGTGTTGAACTGAGCAACGACCAAGTGGTGTATCAAGGGAGTGCTGACTACTTCGGCGAGGACAGTTTTACCTACCTGGCTAATGACGGTGAGCTAGATTCCCTGGCCGCGACGGTAAGTATCGATGTTGCCGCCGTGAATGATCTACCCGAGATCACCGGGACTCCATCCACTCAGGCTGATGAGGACACGCTCTACCAGTTCCTGCCGCAGGCGACCGACAATGACAGCAGCGATACGCTCAGCTTCAGTGTTGTCAACCTGCCTGCATGGGCGCAGTTTGACCCGCTTAGCGGGGCACTAAGTGGTACGCCGGGCAATGGTGATGTCGGTAGCTACAGCGGGATCACGATTTCGGTGTCGGATGGTACAGCCTCGGTTTCCTTGCCGGCGTTCAGCGTGATGGTCAACAATGTCAATGATGCACCGGTCATCTCCGGGACTCCGGCCACGCAGGTGAATGAAGATACTGGCTATCTGTTCACACCAGCGGTCAGCGACGTAGACAGCCAGACCTTCAGCTTCAGTATCAGTAACAAGCCATCCTGGGCCAGTTTCGATACCGCAAGTGGCACGCTGGCGGGTACGCCGGGTAATGATGATGTTGGCAGCTACAGCGGCATCGTGATTTCTGTCTCAGATGGCGCGGCCAGTGCTGCCTTGGCGGCGTTTAGCATTACTGTCATCAACGTGAATGATGCGCCAGCCATTGGCGGTACCCCGACGCTCGTGATTGATCAAGACATGCCGTATCGCTTTGCGCCTACAGCCAGTGATGTGGACAGCGACAGCCTGAGCTTCTCGATTGCGAACTCTCCTACCTGGGCGAGCTTTAATCCGGCAACTGGACTGCTCAGCGGCACTCCGGGTAACGAGCATGTCGGCGTGGCAGAAAACATTCGTATCAGTGTTTCTGATGGCGAACAGACCGTGTCGTTACCGGCATTCAGCATCCGGGTAAACAATGTTAACGATGCGCCGAACGCTGTCGATGACAGCTATGTCTTTACCGCCAATGACACCAGCCGCTACTTACTTGACGTTTTGAGCAACGACAGCGATATCGATCAGGATAGCCTGACGCTTGACTGGGTGAAGTCGACTGCTGGTGATGTCAGCGTGCAGCAAAACCAGGTTCAGTTGGAGATGGCAAGTATCGGCACAGTAACGGTGCAGTACGGGGTTACTGATGGTAACGGAGGTAAGGCGAAGGCCAAGGCGACGGTGACCATCACCAGTAATAAGCTGGATGCCCCAATCATCACCGCGCCTGAAGACGTCGAAATCAATGCAACGTCACTGTTTACCAAGGCGGATTTGGGCACGGCCGTGGCATTTGACAGCACAGGTGCGCCGCTGCCGGTGTCACTGGTTGACAATCAAACCTTCTTCCGCCCAGGCGTGAATACCATTTACTGGAGTACGCAGGATTCAGACGGCAATGTGGCTCAGGCCAGTCAGACCGTGACGGTACATCCTTTGATCAGTATTCAGAAGGATGGTGAAACTACGGAGGGATCGCATCATGCCGTTTCGGTGCACCTTAACGGCCCGGCACCGGTTTATCCTTTGGTTATCCCTTACACGGTATCCGGCAGCAGTGATGTGGCCGACCACACCCTGGCTGACGGTCAAGTGGTGATCGAGAGTGGGACTGAAGGGGAAATCGTGTTCGATGTGCTCAGCGATGAGCTCAGTGAAGGCACCGAAACCTTGGTGATTGAACTGGAACCATCGCTCAATCTGGGCAGTAAGCACCAGTTAGTATTGACGGTTTACGAACAGAACGTGGCGCCCAAAGTGTCGCTTGCGGTATCTCAGGCCGGTGAGCTACGCAGCAAAGTCGTCAGCAATGAAGAGGAGGTCACCATCCGTGCAACCGTATCTGATGCGAATACTCAAGATCAGCATACTTTTGCCTGGACCACGGAAAACAGTGATATGCAGGCGTTGATTGCCGGACAGGAAACCAGCGCTTCATTAAGCTTCTCACCGCAGCAACTGAGTTCTGCACTCTACCGTCTCAAGCTGGTGGTCACGGACGATGCTCAGGAGCCGTTATCGGTCAGTGCCGATGTGTTCGTCGAGGTGGTGCCTGTGCTGGCAGTGTTGGGTGAAGAAGACAGCGATGGAGACCTGATCCCGGATGCCCAGGAAGGGCATAGTGACAGCGACAATGACGGTATCCCGGATTATCTCGACGCCATTGCCGATTGTAACGTCGTGCAGCAACGCGTTGCGGATACCGACCGTTACTTAGTCGAAGGCCAGCCTGGAGTATGCTTGCGCAAAGGGGTTACCGTGCTGGAAAACCAGACAGGTGGCACAGAACTGTTGTTATCGGAACTGACGCAGGATGACGAGGCAGAAAATATCGGTGGTATTTTCGATTTCGTTGCCTACGGCTTGCCTCAGGCCGGTCAGAGTTACCAGTTGGTGTTCCCGCAACGTTTGCCTGTGCCGGCTAATGCGGTATACCGCAAGTATCGCGAAGGGCTTGGCTGGACTGACTTCGTCCAGGATGCGGCTAACTCGGTAGCCTCGACGGAAGGCGAAGCGGGTTACTGTCCTCCCCCGGGGGACAGCCGCTGGAGCGCTGGCTTGACCGAAGGGCACTGGTGCGTTCAGCTGACCATCGAAGATGGCGGTCCGAACGATGATGACGGCGAAGCCAACGGCAGTGTGATCGACCCTGGTGGTGTCGCCGTCCGAGCCAGCAACAATGCATTGCCACAAGCTGTTGATGACAGAGCAATTGTCAGTCGCAACGGACAGGTGATGATTGATGCCTTGGACAATGACACCGATGCGGACGGCCAGCCACTGACGATAAGTCACGTGGCGGCAGACTTTGGCACGGTAACCATTGTTGACAATCAGCTCCATTACTTAGCCGCGGATCAGTTCTACGGCCAGGATACGATTATTTACAGTGTCACCGACGGCAGCGGCGGAACCGGCTCAGCGGAGGTTGCGGTAAACGTGGTCAACAGCCAAAACCCGGTGGCGGTCAACGACCGTGCAGAGACTGATGATCGCACCGCTCTTGTGATCCCAGTACTCAGTAACGATAGTGATCCGGAAGGGGAAACGCTACGGGTGATGTCGGTGCAAGTGCTACACGGCCAAGTGGCGATCAATGAGGATCAGAGTATCACTTACACTCCGCTCCCTGGATTTGAAGGGCAGGACAGTCTGACCTACGTGATCCGGGATCCGCACGGCCTGGAGGACTCGGGTCAGGTTGTGGTGGAGGTTGCTTTGGTCTACGACGCAGAAGTTGAAAATACATCAGGCGGGATGTTGGGAGGATGGTCGATGTTACTCATGGCTTTGATTGCCTGTCTGCGTAATGCAGGCAGAGCAAGGGGGCTGGTGATACTGGCCGCCCTGAGTTTTCCCAGCCAGGCAGAATGGTTTGTTGAAGCCGATCTCGGCGCTAGTTTTGCTGATAATCGCAACACTGAGAGCACAGCCGGTTTGGTAGACAGTGATGATAGCGATGTCTACTATTCGCTTGGAGTTGGCCTGATGTTAAGTGACCATTGGTCTGCGACTCTGCGCTATCTGGATATGGGCCAAGGCAGTGCAACGGTAAAAGCTGCAACTACGACGCCGGGGGAGTACCATCAAAGTGTCGCTCTGGTTACGCCGATCCTGATCAGTGGGGTCGGTTTGGATTTAGGTTACCGTTTTTGGAGTGATGACACCTGGTATTCAAAAGCCAGTTTTGGTGGATTGTTTTGGCAAACGGACATTGACAGCCGCTATCAGGGGACAACCCTAAATACCAAGTTGGACGGTTTCGATGTCTATGCGGGTCTGGAGGTGGGTTATCACCTTAGCGGCCAATGGTCTCTGGGGTTGCAGTTTAGCCGTTTTTTCATTGAGCAGAACGACGTTGATTGCGCGACACTTAAACTGACCTACCATTGGCCGGAGCCATAAAGCCGCAGGCCAGGTAAACGTGGGCGGATATAAAAACGGGAGCATTTTTGCTCCCGTTTTGTTTAGTATTGATAAGCAGGCAGTTCCGTTTTTAAGCCCCTGATCAGGCTGAAGCACATCAACAGCAGGACAAAAGTAAACGGCAGTGCGGTGGCTACCACACCAGACTGCAATGCCTGCAGGGCTTCTTTACCGCCGACCCACAGCATTACAGCAGCAATCGCACCCTCAATACACGCCCAGAAAATACGCTGGGGAACCGGAGCGTCAATCTTACCCCCGGCGGTAATGCTATCGATTACCAATGAGCCGGAGTCTGATGAAGTAATAAAGAACACCAGGATCAAGACAATCGAAAGTACCGAGATGGCAGAGCTAAATGGCAGTGCGTCATAAACGTGGAACAGGGTCAGTGAAATGTCTGTCAGCCCATGGGCACCGAGCTCACCGACTTTATTGACCACTTGATCCAGCGCGATACCACCAAATGTCGACATCCAAATCAGGGTGACGATGGTTGGGATCATAATCACCGCAAATAAGAACTCTCGTACGGTACGGCCTTTCGATATGCGGGCGATAAACATGCCGACGAAAGGTGACCATGAAATCCACCAAGCCCAGTAGAATACTGTCCAACCGTGCATCCAGGTGGTATCTTCACGGCCATGTGGATTACTTAGTGCAATGATGTTTTGTGCATACGCCAGTGTGGTATCCCACAATGAGGCCAGTGCGGTATCAAAGGTGATCGCGATGATAAAGATGAGCAGGCCAAATGCCACCGCCATGTTGATGTTACTCAACACTTTCACCCCGCCATCGATGCCGCGAATGACCGATAGCACCGCAATGAAGGTAACAAAACCGATCACCACCATTTGCATGCCGATTCCGCCATCCGTACCGAAGACGTGGTTGATGCCGCTGGTGGCCTGCTGGGCTCCGAGGCCAAGTGACGTCGCCAAACCAAACAGGGTGGCCAGTACCGCCATAATATCAATCACATGACCTAACCAACCCCAGGCTTTATCACCAAATACCGGGTAAAAGGCAGAGCGAAGAGAAAGTGGTAATCCCTTGTTATAGGTGAAAAAAGCCAGTGCTAGTGCCACAATCGCATAAATACCCCAACCGTGAATGCCCCAATGAAAAAGGGTCGCCCCCATCGCCAGCGATTTAGCTTCTTCACTGTAGGCTTCGGCGTCCAGCGGTGTTCCCCACCAGTCAGTAAAGTAGGCCGTTGGTTCGGCGACACTCCAGAATAGCAGCCCGATACCCATACCGGCAGCAAACAGCATCGATAGCCACGAAATCGTGGAGTATTCGGCCGCGGCTTCCCGGCCCCCGATGCGGATCTTGCCCAGTGGGGATAGCAGTAACGCTATGGCAAAGAAGAGGAAAAAGTTGGTTGCCCACATGAAAAAGAGGTCGAAATCTTCGATGATGCCGTTTCTGAGGCCGTTTAACGCGTCTCTTGCGGTCGAAGGTTCTACGATAAGAAGTGAGATTAGGCTAATAATGACAAGGCCGGCGCTAATACCAAATACCGGGTTGTGAATATCGAATCCCCATTTTTGGACGTTGTCCTGACCTACCTGATAGTCAGTGGTTTCGATACTGTACTTTTTTAATGCATTTTCCATAAATATGATCGTTTCGTTTTTTATTTACGTCCTACCAAACTCGGTAAGACAACAAAACTGCCCTCCAATTAGTTTGAATACAAATGTTTTGTAGACGAATGAAATGGTAGCATGGCTCACAAGATGATTCAAATTGACTAATATTTGCGTCAATTACACATTATTTGTCAGGTGGAGCTTGGTTTATTATTAAGATGTCTAAAGAGTTTTGTGGCTCTGAACTGACGTATTGATCCGGTATAGGAGCTCGGTGTTGTCGGTTGTCTGGAGAGGTCGCGTAGCGGTAAGGTTTGCGTTATAGATATTGCCTATGGATAAAATCAGTTATTTCCATTTAGTAAATTCAAGAAATTGGACGACACTTATCTTAAAGGCAGCACAAGCGCCGCTAAGGAGAGATTAATGAACTCACTAAAAGTAAAAGATTACATGACATTGCAGGCGGTCACCTTTACCAAAACGATGCCGTTGACTGCAGCACTAAGTAAAGTCATTCAAAGTGTTAATTTAGGTGGTCCGGTGATTGATGAGGACAAAAAAGTAGTGGGCTTTTTATCCGAACAAGATCTGTTGGATAATTTGCTTACAGCCAGTTATTACTGCCAAGATATCAATACGGTGGAAGAGTGTATGCATAAAGACGTGCTGACTGTGTCGCCGGAAATGTCGATCATTGAACTGGCAGATATGATGCAGGTTGGCAAACCTAAAGTGTATCCGGTGGTGGATGACAATGGTAAGTTGGTTGGTGTAATTACGCGTCGCGATGTGCTGACTGCCATAAATGCAAGCTTAAACGAGTGCTTCGCTCATCCGGTGTAAGCCCTGACAGCTGAGAAACAGACAAAAGGCGCTGAGGCGCCTTTTTGTTTTCCCGGGAGAGAAATATGCCTTAGTAAGGGGCTGAAATATCGCCAGATAACAGAGGTTTGGTTGCTAAGAGAGTTTTAAAATCGCTTTATGGGCAAAAGACTCTTGACCTTAGAGCTGACTCTAGGGTTTATCCTTAAGGGTGAAGAGTTACCAATAAGGAAGACATTATGTGTACCAAACATCAAGGCTGCCAGTCAGACAAAGTCAGCTCTGCCTCGCGTCACAGTGGGTCGGATTCGTGTTGTAGTTCGGCAGCTCCTACTTTAAATATTAGCCAGTCGGGTGAGCTCTCGTCTAATGGCGAGTGTTGCGCTGGTAGTTGTGCCACCGCTCCTGACGATGAAGAAAGCCCAGCCGGGCGATCCGGTTTCTCAACTCGTCATAGTTGGCTTGTGAGCGGTATGGACTGTCCATCTTGCGCCCGTAAGTTGGAAAAAGCCGTTTCTGCGATTGATGGTGTCGTTGGAGTAAAGGTGTTGTTTGCGACTGAAAAGCTGGTCGTGGATGCGGACAGCCATACATTGCCAGCTATGATCGAACAAATAGCACAAAAAACGGGATTTACTCTGAGTACGACAGATACACCGAAGAAAAAACCACAACCCCAAAGCTGGCTGGACATCGTCACCGGCAACTGGCAAATCCTGGTTATTGCGGCGGCGATGGTGATCGCTGCTGTCTTGTCTGGCCCATTACCACAATTGAGCAGTGGCCTGTTCACCCTGACCTGCTTGTTAGGCCTTTATCCGATAGTGAAAAAAGCCATTCAACTGGCGCGGAGCGGGACACCCTTTGCCATTGAGACCCTTATGAGCGTCGCAGCGGTAGGCGCATTGTATTTAGGGGAAACGGCGGAAGCGGCGATGGTGCTATTACTCTTCCTTATTGGTGAAAAGCTGGAGGCTTACGCATCGTCAAGAGCCCGGAGTGGTGTGCAAGCGCTGATGGATCTAGTCCCGGAGAATGCGATTGTGATCGAGGGTGAACACCGTCGTGAAATTGCCGCTGACCAGCTACAGCCGGGCGATGTGATTGAGGTTGCCCCAGGGGCGCGTATGCCTGCCGATGGTAAGTTGCTCACCTCGGCTGCAAGTCTGGATGAAAGTGCACTCACCGGAGAATCATTGCCGGTTGAACATGCGTTTGGCAGCAAAATTCTGGCAGGCGCGGTAGTGGTAGACAAAGTGATCCGGGTTGAGGTGATATCGCGTCAAGGTGAAAATGCCATAGATCGTATCTTGCATTTGATTGAAGATGCAGAGTCACGTAAAGCGCCACTTGAACGCTTTCTCGATAAATTCAGTCGCTGGTACACGCCGTTGATGATGCTGGTGGCATTGTTAGTGATAGTGACTCCACCGGTGTTGTTTGCTCAACCCTGGGAAACCTGGATCTATCGTGGCTTGGCCTTGCTGTTGATTGCTTGCCCATGTGCGCTGGTGATTTCAACCCCTGCGGCCATTACTTCCGGCCTGGCGGCTGCGGCGAAGCGTGGTGCCCTGATCAAAGGTGGTGCGGCCCTGGAACTACTCGGTAAAGTGGATGCTGTCGCGTTTGATAAAACCGGAACCTTGACTCAGGGCAAACCTGAATTGACCGATGTCCGTAGCCTGGGAATAAGTGAGCAGCAGCTCCTGGCTCTCAGTGCCTCGGTTGAAATGGGATCCAGTCATCCACTTGCTGTTTCCTTAGTCAATTATGTTCAAACACAAAATATCTCAATTCCACACGCGCAGGAGAGAGCTGCTCAGGTGGGCTGTGGTGTCACAGGGGTAGTTGAGGGGAAGGCCGTACAGGTGGTCGCGCCCTCACGTATCAACGTTGCGTTGGATGTATCCCTGACCGAGTGGATCGAAAGCCTCGAGGGGCAAGGGAAAACCGTCGTCGTCGTACGTTATGATGATGAGGTCGTGGGTGGCCTAGCCTGGCAAGACAGTCTTCGTCCCGATGCAAAACAGTCAATTGCCAGTTTGCATCGTATGGGTATTTCTACCGTGATGCTAACCGGCGATAATCCTCTGAGTGCGCAGGCGATTGCCACGCAGATTGGCCTGGATTATCAGGCGGGTTTATTACCCGGGGATAAAGTTCATTATGTTGAGCAGTTGGCGCAGCACAGCACTGTCGCTATGGTCGGAGATGGCATCAACGATGCGCCTGCGATGAAAGCCTCCAGTATTGGGGTGGCGATGGGAGGAGGAACCGATGTTGCGCTGGAAACCGCTGATGCCGCCTTATCGCACAGTCGTTTGACAGAACTGCCGGCTATGATCGAGTTATCGCGCGCCACCCTGAATAACATTCGTCAGAATGTGGCGTTGGCGTTGGGGCTGAAAGGGGTTTTTCTGGTGACAAGTTTACTCGGTGTTACCGGCCTGTGGGTAGCGGTTCTGGCTGACAGTGGGGCGACGGCACTAGTGACACTCAATGCGTTGAGGTTATTGCGCTTTGAGTCCAAGCAGGACAGGTGATTGTTTCACTATTAGTCTCTTTGCAATAGAAGCAAGATTAATCGCCCGTCACGTCCCGGAGCAATCGGAGTGTGACGGGCTTTTTATTGGCACCAGAGAGCGAGTTACGCTGATCGTTTTATTTGCTGGAGGTCTTGTCGGTATGCAATAAGATGATATTTTCTGGCATGAAATGTGATCAATGCTTTATTGCGATGAAAATGTAGGTTTATTGCATTTTGTCATTGTGACTAAGGTCACTCTAAATTTAGAAAAGGTCCGCTACAGTGCATTGGTACCCAACAACTTATTAATGAGCTTATCGTCTACGAATAAGCCAGAAAAAGGAGCGACACATGTCTCAAGCTGTATTCCACCTAGGTATTACTGAAGCAGATCTTAATGGTGCAACTCTGGCAATTATCCCGGGAGATCCTGCACGTGTACAAAAAATTGCAGAAGAAATGGAGAACCCGGTTTTTCTAGCAAGTCAACGTGAATATACGCTTTACCGTGCAGAGCTAGATGGTAAGCCTGTAGTGGTTTGTTCAACCGGTATCGGTGGCCCTTCAACTTCTATTGCGGTTGAAGAATTGGCACAACTGGGTGTTCGTACCTTCCTGCGTGTAGGTACCACAGGCGCAATTCAGCCGGATGTGAACGTTGGTGATATGATTGTAACAACCGGTTCAGTTCGTCTGGACGGTGCAAGCCTTCACTTCGCTCCAATGGAGTTCCCTGCTGTTGCCGATTTTGATGTTGCTACCGCGATGAAAGCAGCTGCTGAAGAGAGTGGTGCAACGGTACATACCGGTGTAACGGCATCAAGTGATACCTTCTACCCTGGCCAGGAACGTTACGATACTTTCTCCGGTCGTGTGGTTCGCCGTTTTAAAGGTTCTATGCAAGAGTGGCAAGACATGGGGGTTCTTAACTTTGAAATGGAATCTGCAACATTGTTGACCATGTGTGCCAGCTCGGGTTTGAAAGCAGGTTGTGTAGCCGGCGTTATTATCAACCGTACCCAGAAAGAAATCCCAGATCATTCAACACTGAAACAAACCGAAGCACGCTCAATCAAAGTTGTGGTTGAGGCAGCACGTAAGATGCTGTAGTTCTTCGGCAAGCAATATTTAAACAAACGGGAAAAGCCAGAGGTTCGCCTCTGGCTTTTTCTATTTACCGCCGTGCCAAAGTGTTTCGTCAGAGCAGGTAGCAAAAAGCAGCTCGGTTGAGCTGCTTTATGGTTGTCCGGATATGGACAGGGCTTTAGATTTCGTCTGAGCCACCGGCGGCTTTAAACCACGCAGTTAGGTGGGATTTAAGATCTTTGAGCTCATCCGGGCCGATAAGCGCGAGGCCTAAATCTTCCGCACGGGTAATATCGTTGTAGCGCAGCGGCCGGAAGCTTACCAGCATTGCTCGTGCCTGTAGGCCGCCGAGCAAATCACGGAGTGATTCCAGTTTATACAGGGTGTCGTCGCCATCATCACGCATTCCCTTGGTCTTACATTCGATGATGTGTAGCTTGTTGTTTACCACGGTGGCCACATCCAGTTCGTTACGCACTTCTTTTTCACCCAGCGTACGATAGACCTGCACATTGAGTGAACGATCCTGAATGGTTGGCATGGTGTCCTGGATCTGTTTGACCGTGCTGTTCACCAGGGTTTCTAACCACTCTCCGTTAGAGAAACGCCTTGCGTCTTCGTTGGCAAAGGTCAGCACACCATTGCTATAGGTGGCGATATTGGCTTCAACCAGGTCACTGATGAGCATATTCAGCTCACGGTAACCCTGCTGCTTTTCAGACAGTTCAACGTCAAGTTTTTGTTCTTTTCGGCAAGTCGTAGCCAGGTAGTTGAGGGTGGCTAAACCAGGTCCTAATTCCAGCGCATTTGATGCCCAACGTTCCCCCAGTTGATACAACTTCTGATCCAGTTGAGGTGGCAGTTCAACGTAATTGAACTCTCCCCGGGCACCGAAAATGGTCAGGTAATCGGAAATCGTAATGTGATCTTCTACCTGAGAATCTTGTTTACCATCAGGGTACAACCAGCACAGTTTGTCACTGTTTGGCTCGACAACGAAAATCGGCCAGTGATAGGTACGAAATACCTCATACACCGAGAGGAGCCGGTGTCGTAAGCCACAGCTGGCATTGAGCTTGATATCGACGCCACGACTCTGCAGATCTTTGGCCAAAGTTTGGATAGATTGCTTAATTAATGAAGTGTTTACATCAGAAGGAATTTCAAAAAATTCGCTGGTAATGTCGCGTTGCGTCAACACGGTGCTCAGTCGCTGGAAAAGGTCTAACTGGCTTTTATCACCAATGAAGACAATATGTGAACTGATAGTACGATTATCTAATAACGGAGTGACCAGCCTTACAGGATCCTGGTCGATGATACCAACATGAACAGCCATAGATTTTCCTTCTTATTTGGCTTGCTCTAAAAGGGAGTAGAAAAGCATATGCAAGCCATAGTATTCATATGTAGCCATACCCATGAAAAAACAAGGGTGACTTTATAAAAAGTCACCCTTAGGTCATGAGTAATGGTTCAGTTGATGTGAAGGTCGAACTATTACAACTTGAACCGATGCACCAGTTCGTATTGTTGGTGGGCAAGCTGAGTCAGGGACTCGCTGGTTTCTGCAATACTCGACATGGCATGGTAGCTTTGGTCTGCGATATTGTTGATATCTTCGATACTACGTGCAATGTCGGCGGAGGTTTCACTCTGTTCACCAGCCGCCTGAGAAATATGGGTGCTCATCTGACTGATCTCGATAATCAGCGCCTGAATCTCTTCCATCGAGCTGTTCGCTTTTGAGGCTTGCTCGACCGACATTTCCATATCACTCATGCAGCTCTGAATGACATGGCTGGCGGATTGAGAGCTG
Source organism: Vibrio sp. CAU 1672 (assembly GCF_029223195.1). GTDB lineage: Bacteria > Pseudomonadota > Gammaproteobacteria > Enterobacterales > Vibrionaceae > Vibrio. The sequence continues at coordinate 81,511 of NZ_JARHUF010000006.1, forward strand.
GACTGCAAGTTGCTGATCATCGATTCAATTTCAGTGGTTGACTGCGTGGTTTTCGAAGCCAGTACCCGCACCTCATCGGCAACCACGGCAAAGCCACGGCCTTGTTCACCGGCACGAGCCGCCTCGATGGCAGCATTCAGCGCCAGCAGGTTGGTCTGTTCGGCGATATTGCGGATAACATCGAGAATGGAGCCAATCTGGCCGCTCATTCTCTGCAGTTCTGATACGGCTGAAACCGATTCATTAAGGCGTGTTTCCAGCTGATTGATGGTAGAAATATTGCTGTTCATAATATGTCTACCCTGATCGGAGGCTGATTCGACTTTTTGTACCATCTCCAACGAGCTCTGTGCATTTTGTGCCACTTCCTGCACTGAGTGAGACATTTCAGTCATTGCTGTTGCCACATTAGCAGTTTGCTCACGCTGGCTACTGAGCTGTGATTGTGCCTGAGAAGAAGTCTGTTCGTTCTGAGATGCGGTATTTGACAGATTCTCAGAGGCACCATTTAACCGCACCAGAATATTGTGTAAGTTGTCAGCCAGGGAGTTGATATGGTCACTGACACGGCTGAACTCATTGTTGTGCTTGTTCTCGATCCGCTGGGTCATGTCGCCTTTAGTCAGGCTTTCCAGTACATTCAGAATGCGGGTTAAAGGCTCACGTACGCTGTGCGCAATGTGGTAACCGACTGCCGTCGCAAACAACGCGACCCCGATGGCAATAATTATGGCTTTCGTCACGCCGTTGCTGTAGATCTGACCCGCGTCGGATAGTGAGTTGTTGAGCTCGTCGGTAGCAGTAGTCGTAAACTGCTCAAGGATGGCCATGGTCGAATCAACGGTCATCGCCAGGCTGGCAATATTGTTATACAGTGCCGCGCGAGCTTGTAGGTAGTTGTTGTGCTGATCCAACACGCCGCCTCGCATGCCCACGTCTCGTGTGAAATGGTCAACAGATTCACCAAAGGCTTTTTCTAGAGCCGGTAACTGAGCTGCCAGTCCGCGGAAGGCGTAGTTGAGGTGGGTGACCGCTTTGCGGTTTTTCGCCACTGCTTTGGTAACGAACTCAGGATTGGAGCTGGCCAGTGCGTCTGAGGTGATGATCTCGGCATCCTTGAGTTTGATGAAGTAGCTTTTGGCCATAACTTTGACTGAAATACTCGACTGGTCGGCAATGTAGTCTTTCAGCCCGACCGAGAGTTCATTGTTGAGTTTTTGGAAGCGACGTGATGACTTCTGGACTTCTTCCTGAGCGGCAAACATTGCTTCATAGTTGTCCATTGCTTCTTTCGCTTCGGCAAAATAACCCTGCTGCAACTCTTTTAGCTGAGCAAACGGTTCGGAAAGTGACGGATAGCTCTGGCTTGCCGTTTCCAGTTGAGTCAACGTGGCATCAAACTTTTGCTGAGATTTGACAAATGCCTGACGCATATTGTCCATGCGTTGTTTATTTTCGGTGGTTAAGAAGTCTTTGAACGATTTGTCTGCCGACAACAGTTCGACACTGGTTTGGTTGGATAATGACACCAGAGGTAACGATGTCTTTGAAACGGTTTCAAACTTGCCATGAATGTCGTTCATTCCCCCCAGCATGATGGCAATAGTGACAGCAAACAGAATGATGATCAGCGCGAAGCCGGCATACATCCTTTTAATAACTGATCCACGCATAAATTAGCGTCCTCTCCCAAAAACAGACAAAATAAATAAGAGTTGTCTAAAAAATTTAACAAAATTGTTTGAATTGTATGGTGTTTGAGGCGCACGTTTTATGACGCGGGCGACAAAAAAAACTTTCCCGCCCGTGCTTATATTGATAATGTTAAGTGAACACTGTTTTTTATTGAGCTCGCGATCTCCTTGGCGCATACTAATCAGGTTATATACCTAATAAAATGGAGTACCCATGGCGGAAGAAACCATCTTTAGCAAAATTATTCGCAAGGAAATACCGGCAAATATCCTCTACCAAGACGATCTCGTGACCGCGTTCCGTGACATTAACCCTCGCGCACCAAGTCATATACTTATCATCCCTAATAAAGTCATTCCGACCACCAACGATGTTGTTGAAGATGACGAAGCGGTGATGGGACGTTTGTTCACCGTTGCCAGAAAACTGGCGAAGGAAGAGGGGATTGCAGAAGACGGTTACCGTTTGATCGTTAATTGTAATTCTCATGGCGGGCAGGAAGTTTACCACGTGCATATGCATCTGTTAGGCGGACGGCCACTGGGTCCTATGGTGTTAAGTTAATTGATGATATGGGTGGGTGGCGTGCCGTCATCCACTTGTCCGAATGATGACCTATTGGCGGAGAGAAATGTGAAACAAGGTGTAATATGGGCCAGCGTGACGGTTTGGGTCCTTCTTGCCACCGGCTGTGCCAATTTGTCTGCAGGTAACCTATTTAGCCATTACAGCAATCTAAACCAACCCGTCTACAACGCGCTCGTTGCCGGGGATTACGCTAAAGCCCAGTCGCTGCAATCGAGTGACACTGGCGGCGAGTTATTAGGCAACCTGGAACAGGGGCGGGTTTCGTTTCTGGCGCAAGATTATGCCACCAGCCACCAATCACTGGAGTTGAGTGAAAGTGCCGTAACGGCGCAACAAGAACGTGCAACCATTTCGCTGTCTGAGACGGCCGTTAGCTTTGGCTCGTTAGCGGTCAATGATAACCTCAACGATTACCAGCCCGCAGATTATGAACTCGGCTTTCTACATCTTTATCTCGGTTTAAACTATCTTCAAAAGAACGATCTGGAGGGGGCTCTGGTAGAGATGCGCCGGGCGAACCAGGTTCAGGAAGCGGCCAAAAAAACGCGTGAGCAAGAGCTTGCGCGGGCAGAAAAAGATCTGAGAAAGCACGGTGTATCGGCCAACTTAGGCAGTATTCTCGCCAACTATCCTGACGCAGGAAACAAGTTAAGTGCCGTGCAGAATGGGTATCTGTTTTATCTGTCCGGGCTGCTGTATGACGCATCACGAGACTGGAACAGCGCCTACGTTGATTATCGACGTGCACTGGCGGTGATGCCGGAAAATCGCCAGATAATTGAAAGCACCATGCAAATGGCGAAGAAGCTGGGGATGCGTGAAGATCTTCGCCTGCTTGAAAAACGTTACGGTAAAGCATCCTCAGGCTTGGGCGATAAGCAGGGGCGTGTAATTGTGATTGAAGAGCAAGGAGTCGTCGAGGCCCGGCAGGGCTGGCGGATTGACTTGCCGCTTTATGATAGCCGCGGGGATGGGGCGATCTACTCATTGGCGTTACCTTACTATCCCGGCCGGAATACAGAGCGCTTTGTGGACATCTCATTGAATGATCAGCGCATTACGCCGTATTTGCTGGCGGATATCAATGCCATGGCCAGCAATGATTTGAACGAACGTTTACCGGCAATGGTTATACGTCAGGCATTACGCGTGTGGGCCAAAGACCGGATTCGCAAAGAAAGTGCCAAAGGGGATGAGGTTGGTAATCTACTCTTTAATGTATGGAACACCTTAACAGAGCAGCCAGATACCCGCAGTTGGCAGACTTTACCTGCACAAGTCCAAACCGCTTCACGGGTGGTCAGTGCGGGCAAGCAGACTCTGAAAGTGGCGGATTTGGCGTATCAATTTGAGGTACCACAACAGCAAACGACATTGGTTTGGGTGTCTCGCCAGGGCGGTAGTGCCACGGTGTGGCATAAGCAGCTAGGGAGATTGTAATGAAAGCATGGTTGATCAGTTTGGTTGTGTTGATTGGTTTGGCCGGGTGTGCTGGTAACACCGCAGGCATTCGAATCGATGGGCAAACTCAGAAAGTTTTTTTTAATGATAAAGTACTGGGCAGCAGGTTGCTGGTGGATGAGATCAAAACGGTTTATGTTGATGATCGCCCGCGTGGCGTGGTGAATTTGACCAGCCAGTTCCAGGGAGACCAACACATTCTGTACCGTTTTTATTGGTATGACAACAGCGGGTTGGAAGTAAACACCAAACCCGGCCCATGGCGCAAAACTATTGTGCGCGGCTTTGAATCAGTAACCCTCTCTGAAGTTACGGTTAATCCGGCCGGAACCCAGTTCCGCGTTCAGATCCGAGAAGCTGATGACAATTAATTGAGCGGCTATGCCGCCATCAAAAATCTGGCGGCATGGTTAGGTTATATAATTAAGGAACTCTCATGAAGAAAAGTATTATTGCTCTACTTGGTCTTGCTGTTGTTTTGGGTGGCTGTGCAAACAAAGTCTCTTATGGTGACGCACAGGCAACTGAAACGGTAACGGTGGACTTTGGTTCTACAGATCTACAAAAAATTGCGGCAGAGATGGTTGATAGCATGATGATGTCGGGATCAGTCGCTGCGATAACCCGCGATCAGCGACCAATCGTGTTTGTCGAGCGGATCAAGAACAAAACCAGTGAGCATATTGATACCGAATCTGTCACTGATACCATTTCAACCAAAATGCTCAACTCTGGTAAGTTCCGTTTTGTCGATATGGACCGGGTTGAATCGGTGCGTGACCAGCTCAACTTCCAAAATAATGATGAGCTGGTGAACCAGAGTACCGCAATTCAGTTTGGTAAAATGGTCGGTGCGCAGTATATGCTTTACGGTAACTTATCCAGTATCGTAAAAAATGCCGGAAGCGATAAAGACGTTTATTACAAAATGACCATGCGTTTGATGGATTTGGAAACTGGCTTAATTGAATGGGCAGACGAGACGGAAATCCGCAAACAGCAGTCGAAGAGCCTGTTTGGCTTATAAGTAGGCGGCGATTTTCACACGGCAAATAACGGAGAAATCAGCCATGGCATGGTTTTCTTGGCAGCAAGCAAAGCAACTGGATCCTAGCCTCAAGGTGTTAGGTGATTTCTTCATTGAGCCTCCGGCAAAAGTCCAAACGCTGACTGGCGGTTTAACCAACCGTTGCTGGCGTTTGGATACCTCTTGCGGGCAGAGTTATGTCTGGCGACCAGCGAGTAAGGTGTGTGAAGTGTTCTCCATCACACGCCAGAATGAATATCAGGTATTGTCCGCAGTTCGCGCTACCGGGCTGGCACCGCAGCCGGTTTATGTCTGTGAGCAAGGGTTGCTGGTGACCTGGCTGGAAGGAGAGGTTTTACCCACCAGCTTAGGTGAACTCGATTCAATACTTGCAATTGCAGCCAGAATTCACCAGTTGCCTACGGACTCCCTGCCAATAGCCCCGTTCTCTTACTCTGCCAGAGTGGATCACTATTGGGCGCAGCTTGAGCCGGAATATTGTGGCACACGGTTTGAGGCACTGTACCAACGTTGGCGTACTGCGCCTGTGGTTGGTGAGGTACCTAAGGCTTTGTGTCATTTTGATCTCGGTAGTTACAACCTGGTACGTGGTGAGCGGGGTCTCCAGGTCATTGATTGGGAATACGCAGCCCTTGCTGATCCAAGATTAGATTTGACCTTGGTGATCCAGTTGGCTCAGGCTCCGGCCGAGGAGGCCGTCAGGCAGTATTGCCGTTTACGGGAAATTAAAGATATATCATTGTGGCTGGAGGGCGTACAGGCTTGGCAGCCAAGAACAACCTTGATGGCAATGCTTTGGTATTTGCTGGCTCACAATTTATGGCAGGATGAGCAATACTTAACCAGTGCGAATGATTTGAAAGACTTATTATGTATGGAAGATCACTGTTTTGAGACTCAGTGACCATTCCCTCTTTAACCGTAAGGAAATAGTGGTAGTTTAAGGTTAAGTACCAGATTGATACAGGGAGAGGTACACATGATTATTTATTTGCATGGCTTTGACAGCACAAGCCCAGGCAATCACGAAAAAGTCTTGCAGTTGCAGTTTATCGATGAGGACGTGCGCTTCATTAACTACAGTACACTGCATCCTAAGCACGATATGCAACATCTGCTGAAAGAAGTCCAGAAAGTGATCGACCAGTCTGAGGATCCTAATCCACTGATTTGCGGGGTAGGGCTCGGCGGTTACTGGTCAGAACGGGTGGGTTTTTTGTGTGGGATCAAACAGGTGATTTTTAACCCGAACTTGCACCCGGAGAACAATATGGCCGGTCGTATTGACCGACCAGAAGAGTACGAAGATATTGCCACCAAGTGTGTTGATAAATTCCGCAGCAAAAATAAGGATCGCTGTCTGGTCATCCTCTCGCGTGAAGATGAAGTGCATGATAACAGTAAGACCGCAGGTGAGTTGCAGGATTACTATCAGATCATTTGGGACGATACCCAAACTCACAAGTTCAAGAAAATCTCTCATCACCTGCAAACGATGAAAGCCTTTAAAGAGGCATGATATGCCTTCTCCTTCTTACTGAGCAAGAAGGATCCACCTCCAATTAAGACAACAGCGCCATCGTGCGCTGTTGTCATATTCAGTGCGCAATTGTGCAGACTTCATGACATTCCACCCTAGTTCGCCACACTTGTGGCACGTGAGCGTTACCTTTCAATAACGAAAATCAGCTAATTCTTAGATTAAGTAAGGATTTTTGTTGCCATAAGGGCATCGGCATATATAATGAACCCAATCAAATTAATTTGATTAATATCAAAAAAAATTGAGAGCAAGCGGAGAACTTGCCCGTTTATTGTCGGGAGTCATGATTGCTGACACTTTAATCCCCATGTGAACGATGCAGAATCTAGCGATTTATAATAATTAAACAAGATAATGCAGTCGAAACAGCGTGGATTTGCATCTGTACGGTGAACAAGCCTCTAGAGACCAAAAAATTCTTCGGTTGGACAACATATCTGAAATGTATTGGACGGTTGTCGGACGGAACCCATTTATTCATTTTTGTAGGGGATTAGATTGTGACACGAATTATCGTTGTAGGCGGCGGCGCCGGTGGTCTGGAGCTGGCCACGAAACTGGGTCGCACATTAGGTCGCAAAAACCGAGCTCAAATCACTTTAGTTGACCGTAAGGCAAGCCACCTTTGGAAGCCACTGTTACATGAAGTGGCGACGGGGTCGCTTGATGAGGGGGTTGATGCGCTAAGCTACCGTGCGCATGCTAAGAATCATGCGTTTGATTTTCAGATGGGCAGCTTGGAAAGTATTGATCGCGAGCGCAAGGTGATCGTGCTAAGCGAGTTGAAAGACGAACAGGGCGAGCTGCTGATGCCAAGGCGCGAACTGGAATATGACACTCTTGTTCTGGCGATTGGTTCAACTTCCAACGATTTTAATACTCCGGGTGTACGCGACAACTGTATTTTCCTGGATAGCCCGGAGCAGGCACACCGTTTCCGTACGGAAATGAATAATGAGTTTCTCAAGTTGCACGCCAAAAATGGCAATGGCACCGTCGATATTGCGATCGTCGGGGCAGGCGCGACAGGGGTGGAACTGTCAGCGGAGTTGCACAATGCTGTCAAAGAGTTGCGTACTTACGGCTTTGGAGATTTGGATTCAAGTAAGCTAAATGTGACTTTGGTTGAGGCTGGTGAACGTATTCTTCCAGCCCTGCCGCCTCGTATATCTTCTGCTGCGCACCAGGAGCTGGTTAAACTGGGGGTCAATGTTCGTACGGCTACCATGGTAACTCAGGCTGACGCTGACGGACTGACGACCAAAGATGGCGATAAGATCCCGGCACAAATCATGGTTTGGGCGGCAGGGATTAAAGCGCCGGACTTTATGAAGGACATCGCTGGCCTGGAGACCAACCGGATTAACCAACTGGTGGTCAAAGAGACCTTACAGACTACGCGTGATGACGACATTTTCGTGATTGGTGATTTGGCCCAGTGCACCCAGGCTGACGGCTCGTTTGTGCCACCCCGCGCTCAGGCTGCGCACCAAATGGCCACCCAGGCCTATAAGAACATTGTTGCTAAAATCAATGCTCGTGAACTGAAAGCGTATGTTTACAAGGATCATGGTTCTCTGGTCTCGCTCAGCCGATTCTCTACCGTTGGCAGTTTAATGGGTAACCTGACCAAGGGCTCAATGATGGTGGAAGGACGCATCGCCCGTGTGGTGTACATTTCACTGTATCGGATGCATTTGATGGCGCTGCACGGGGTGTTCAAGACCGGTTTGATGATGCTGGTAGGGCGCATTAACCGAGTGTTAAGACCAAACCTGAAGCTGCACTAGGCAACCTCTGATAAAGACAGGTAAACCACCGTCCGGCGGTGGTTTTTTTTTATTCAATGTCGCTGGGTAATAAGCTGTAGACAAGGCCATCTTTGGGTTGGCCGCGATAGATAAACCGGTGACGAGCGAGGGCTTCTTTTTTTGCGCCTAGCGCCTCAATCAGCGCCTGACTGGCAATATTTTGCGGATCACATACAACTTCTAACCGGGTCAATCCCAGCTTAGCAAAACACAGCTCAGCCAATGCCGCCACTGCCTCGGACGCCAGGCCTTGTCGTTGGTATTGGTCGCCAACCCAGTAGCCAATGCTGGCCATATTAAAGGTTTGATAGAGCTCGTTGACTGCCACCATTCCAATCAGCGCGGCACTATCCCGTTGATACACGCCAAAACCAAAAGCCTCCATTCTAATCCAGTTAAGCCGGGTTGCCTGGATGAACTCCCCAGCCTGCTTGAGTGTGAAGTCTCCGTGACACCAATCGAGCCACTGATGCAGCGACGGTGACTGACACACCAGTTGTTGCAGTTCTCGTGCTCTGTCGTTAGTGATGAGGCTTAACTTTAGGCGAGGGGTAATAATTTCGAAATCTGGGTTCATAACCTGTTGCTGTTTGCTTGAGGCGGAGAGTGCAGCCAATACTAAAAAGCGCAGCCAGAGGCTGCGCTTGGTGTTTTACTCCACACGTCTGACTTGGATAATCATACCCATCAGCGGGTTATCCAGGTAATGAGTCTCACCACTGCGCATGCGGCGTTTTTGTTCCATCCGATAACTTTTGAGGAATTTCTCTTCGGTGACGGTTGGGGCAATGTCAGCCAGATGACCTACTTGCACGGTGCTGTCGGACTCTTCCTGTACATTGATTTGATCTTCCGCCAGCGTAATTGGTTCAGTGGTGGTTTGATCCTCAATGTGGACTTCGCGCACACTTGGCTGGCGCAGATCTAAGGTTGTTTCAGCAAACAGGTAATGTTGTACGTAGATCTGTAGTTTGCCGTCCAGCTCGTACAAAGGGGCATCGATGGTTTGCTCAACAAAACCATCATCGGTAATGGCCGCGGTACTGCCGTGTTTTTCGCTGCCGTCAGCGTGGTACTGGTCAGAATAATCGTGCCCGCCCAAAATGCGGAAAACCGGGGCGCTGGCCCTGCCGCGATCATCCTGACGCCAGGCGATGTGGTTCAGCACTTCAAAACCGGCATGGCGGTCAAGCTTCTCTTTCTGAGCGTTCAACTGGTAGTCAGAGGCCGGCAATAATGTCACCTCTTTGGACTGCAGATAGGCGTCACTTTGCAGGCTGCCGACATTGCTCATTTCAATGGCTGGTAAATGATTTGGCCAGGACTCACTGGTATTTTCCGCGTCGACGTTACGTTTGAAGATGATCACTTCGATATCAAACTGACGCTGTGCCCACGATGGCAGGGAAACACACAGAAGTAACAATGGGATCAGTATTCTCATTCGACAATTAGCTCGTTGGTAATAAATTTTGTTTAAACTCGTTCAGTAAGTTCTGGACAAACTGAATGCGCTTGCGCCGGTCTGCTAATGGTACGCTAAACTTGAACTTAGTTGGACCTTCCATTGCAAATTTTTGCGGTTGCGACTGCAACAGTGTAACTAAGTAGGCCGGATTTATGTCAGCATCCGGGCAAAACTCAATAAATCCGCCTTTGTCATGGGCTTCAACTTTCTTGGCTTTCAGTTTAGCCGCGGCAAATTTAAGCTCTGAGACGGCGAGCAGATTTTTGGTGGCATCCGGCAGCAGGCCAAAGCGATCTATCAACTCTACTTTCAGCTCGGCTAACTCGTCGCTGTTGCTTATGCTGGCAATACGTTTGTACATTGATAAGCGCGTATTGACATCCGGGATGTAGTCGTCAGGCAACAGCGCCGGGATGCGCAGTTCCACTTCGGTCTGCTCGCGCAGCAGTTCATCCAATGAGGGCTCTTTGCCTTCTTTCAGTGCTTCAACGGCTTGCTCGAGCATTTCCATATACAGGGTAAAGCCGACCGATTGGATCTGGCCACTCTGTTCGTCGCCAAGTAACTCACCGGCCCCGCGGATTTCCAGGTCATGGGTGGCGAGAGTAAAGCCTGCACCTAAATCTTCCAGAGAGGCAATTGCATCCAGGCGTTTGATCGCGTCTTTGGTCATAGCTTTTGGATGAGGCGTGAGTAAGTACGCGTAGGCCTGGTGGTGTGAGCGGCCAACCCGTCCGCGCAGCTGGTGTAGTTGGGCCAGGCCGAGGTGATCTGCCCGATCCATGATGATGGTGTTGGCGGTCGGAACGTCGATACCGGTTTCAATGATGGTGGTACACACCAACAGGTTAAAGCGTTGGTGGTAAAAATCGTTCATGATCCGTTCCAGTTCGCGTTCGCGCATCTGACCATGTGCGACCGTGACCCGGGCTTCGGGGATAAGTTTCTGCAGTTCTTCGGCGGTTTTTTCGATAGTCTCGACCTGGTTGTGTAAGAAGTACACCTGCCCACCGCGCATGATTTCACGCAGGACCGCTTCGCGGATAACGGCATCTTCAGACTGACGAACAAAGGTTTTGATCGCCAGGCGGCGTGCTGGCGGTGTGGCAATGATCGACAGGTCACGCATACCGCTCATCGCCATATTCAGCGTTCGCGGGATCGGCGTTGCGGTCAGGGTGAGAATGTCCACATCGGCGCGCATCGCTTTGACTTTCTCCTTCTGGCGGACGCCAAAGCGGTGCTCTTCGTCGACGATCAACAGGCCTAGGTCCTTAAAGCGGATATCACTTGATAACAGCTTGTGCGTCCCGACCACAATGTCCACTTTGCCATCCGCCACATCCTGCATGATTTGTTTCTGCTCTTTGGCCGATTTAAAGCGTGAGAGTACTTCAACGCGGATCGGCAGATTGGCGAAGCGATCGCGGAAATTTTCGAAATGTTGTTGGGCGAGCAGGGTGGTGGGAACCAGCACTGCGACTTGTTTGCTGTTATCGGTCGCGACAAAGGCTGCCCGCATGGCCACTTCGGTTTTACCAAAGCCCACGTCACCACATACCAGGCGGTCCATGGCTTTGTCCTGGCACATGTCAGACAGTACCGCATTGATGGCCATGGCCTGGTCGTCGGTTTCTTCAAACGGGAAGGTCGCTTTGAATGTGGCGTACTGGCCGCGATCCAGGGCAAATTTATGGCCGGGCTTGAGCTCTCGCTTAGCGTACACATCCAGCAGTTCAGCTGCCACGTCACGCACTTTTTCTGCTGCTTTGCGGCGGGCTTTAGCCCACGTTTCCCCGCCCAGTTTATGCAGCGGGGCACTCTCTTCTGCTCCGCCGGAGTAGCGACTGATCAGATTCAGAGAAGAAACCGGAACGTAAAGCTTGGCGTCGTTTTGGTACTCCAGCGTCACGTATTCGGTTTTCATTCCCCCGGCCTCAAGGGTCTGCAGGCCAATATAGCGGCCAATGCCATGATCAATATGCACGACTGGTTGACCGGGTTTTAACTCGGCCAGGTGCCGGATGATGGTATCGCTATTGACTGCCCGCTTGTCTTTGCGCCGGCGCTGAATCACGCGATCGCCCAGCAGGTCGCTTTCACAGATCAGGGCAAAGTTGAGCTGATTGTGGATAAAACCATGTTCTGCTGCGCCAATGACCAGGCTCAGCCGATCGGTTGAGTCGAGAGCCTGATAGAGTGAAGCGTGAACCACCGGGCGCATTTTGATCCCTTGCAGCAGTTCGGTCAGCGCTTCGCGGCGGCCTTCGGACTCGACAGAAAAGACAATCTTGCCGCCAAACTGCTCGCTGAACTGGCGGATTCTCGCTAGTGGCTCTTTGTTTTGCTGTTGTACACCTAATTCGGTCAGTGGCTGGACATCCAGGTTCTGGCGTCCGGCGCGTTGGGTGATCTTCTCAACACTTAGCTGGGCTTGGGGCAACTGTTTAAACTGACTAAACAGCTCATCTTTTTTCAGCCACAGTTCATGCGGCGCGAGCAGTGGGCGCAGCGGGTCAACTTTCTTCTGCTCAAAGCGGTACTCGACATCAGTTAAAAAGTTGTCGACGGCTGTTTCGATATCACCAAAAGTGATCAGTTGTGTATCATCCGGCAAGTAATCGAACAGGGTTTCGGTGTGGTCAAAAAACAGCGACTGCCAATATTCAATACCTGCCGGCCAGGTCCGTTTGGTGACCTGCATGTAGATCGATTCAGGCTCACGGCGAGCTTCGAAGTGGCTGCGCCAACGAGTGCGAAACTCTTCGATGGCGTGTTGTGTGGTGGGAAACTCATGCGCCGGGAGCAGTTGGATTTGCTGAATATCTTCTATCGAGCGTTGATTCTCCGGATCAAAAGTACGGATGGTATCGATCTCATCATCAAAAAAATCAATACGGTAGGGATCCTGGCTACCCATCGGGAAAAGATCCAGAATGGAGCCGCGGCTGGCATATTCGCCGGGGCCGAAGACTTGATCAACATGCCGATAACCGGAGTTTTCCAGTTGAACGCGCAGTTTTTCCAGTGAAAACTGGTCGCCGGTTTTGACCATCAGGGTATGCTGGAGCAAGAACTCGCGCGGAGACTGGCGCTGCATGACCGTGCTGACCGGTACAATGGTGATCCCGCTGCGCTGCTGAGGTAACTGATACAGGCGGGCGATCCGTTCAGAGATAACCTCTTGATGCGGCGAAAAATTGTCGTACGGTAAGGTTTCCCAGTCCGGGAACAACCCGACGGGCTGATCAGTAAACTGTTCAATTTCAGCCTGTAGCTTCAGCGCGACCTGTGGGTCGGGTACCACGAGCAATGAGTGGCTTGTATGCTGTTTGGCCAGCTCGGCGATCGCCAAAGGTAAAGAGGCTCCCGGTAGGTTACCGAGTTGTTTTTTGTCGCCACGCTCAGTCGGGTTGGTGACGGAAAGAATGCTTGCTTGAGTCATGGTGATTATTTGTTGTCCCGCTCCAGTGAGCGTTGGCGTAATAGTTTTTGTTGTTGATACAAAGCGGCTTTGATCAGTAAATCCTGATCGCTGTCCCGGATCATTTTGTAATGTAGTGTGATGTCATAGCCGTGTTCGCTGGCGACGCACCCGGAAACCTGTGCGTAACAGTAAATGGCAGCGGCAGGTTGGTCGAGGAAGATTTTGAGCCGAACCAACTGCTGCTCACCCAGGGAGTGCGGTGCATGGTAACTCAGTTGGCTGGCACCAAACTGAGTGGTGTTAAAACGTAATGACGTGTCATCTTGCTGGGATAGCATGAAGCTGAGCAGCAGGTTAAGCTTGGCATTCTGGGTATCCAGCAGGCTGATGACACTTTTGAGCTCTTTGTTTTTCAGTTCAGTGCGAGCTTGTTCAGCCAGAAGATCTAAGTGACTGAACTCACTGGCAACGATAAAGGGAGCGGGGATCTCTGCGGTAAAGGTGCTTTTATCTGGCAGAGCAAAGTCGTTCTCCAGCGCCTCCACGTTAATGGTGAGGCTGTGGTGTACCGTAAAGTATTCTTGCTCTGTCATAATGGGTGTCCTGTTGCCAAGCGAGCGCTCTCTGATGCGATAAGCTTGCGAAGATAAGGCATTGATTATCGACAACTGGGTCAACTAATCAAGTTTACCCGCCGTTGAGGGTGAACTTTCTGCGTTAAATGCGAACATATTGCATGTCGTTGACAAATTTAGTGATTCTCTTGTCATGTTCACTCACAGAGTAGGGTAAGATACTTGCTAAAGTTTAGCACTAACCATTTTGAATAAGAAAACCCGTTGGTTTGTCATCTATGTATCATCCAGTCTCTTTATTTATCGGCTTTCGCTATCTTCGCGGGCGTTCGGGCGATCGTTTCAGTCGGTTTGTCTCCTATATGTCTACCGCAGGTATCACCATCGGTGTGATGGCGCTGGTTACAGTCCTGTCGGTTATGAATGGCTTTGAGGGCCAGTTAAAGGAGCGCATTCTCGGGGTGTTGCCCCATGCGGTCATTACACAGAACAATGGTAAAACGCCGCTGTCAGAGTCCGCTCCGGTATTTGTACGGGAAATGTCTCCGCTGGCTGAACCAGAGCCGGTAGTTCGTGGCGAGGCCGTGATCCAGAGCGCGGCGCAGCTGAGCGCCGGGTATTTGCTCGGAATTGAGCCGCAAACGGATGACCCGATTGGTCATCATCTGATCGCGGGTCGCATGTCGGCGCTTGAATCCGGTGAATACAACTTATTTCTCGGACATAGCCTGGCTCGCTCGCTCAAAGTTTCAATGGGCGACAAAGTTCGCCTGATGGTCACTAATGCAACTCAGTTTACCCCATTTGGACGCATTCCCAGCCAGCGTAACTTTACGGTTGCTGGAATTTTTAATACTGGCTCCGACGTCGATGCTCAGTTGATGGTTGTGAATATGAACGACGCCGCTAAGCTGATGCGTCTGCCTAAACAGACGGTGTCTGGCTGGCGGGTGTTTTTTCCGGACCCATTTATGGTTACAGCGTATGCCGATGCACCTTTGCCTGCGGGCTGGCAGTGGCATGACTGGCGTGAGCAACGCGGTGAGCTGTTCCAGGCGGTCAAAATGGAAAAGAACATGATGGGGTTAATGCTGGGGCTGATCGTCGGTGTGGCGGCGTTTAATATCATTTCTGCTTTGATCATGGTGGTGATGGAAAAGCAAGCTGAAGTCGCGATCCTGAAAACCCAAGGTATGACTCAGGGACAAGTGATGAGTATTTTTATGGTACAAGGCGCGAGCAGTGGCGTAATTGGCGCTGTCGTTGGCGGCTTGGCCGGGATAGTGTTATCACTGAATCTGAATGCCATTCTTGAGTCTGCCGGCGTGGCGCTGTTTTCCTATGGCGGCCACCTGCCGATAGAGATTGATCCGCTGCAAATTTTATTGGTCGTGGTGCTGGCGATTAGCCTGAGTTTGGCGGCGACCCTTTATCCTTCCTACCGAGCATCTTCTGTGCAACCTGCTGAGGCACTTCGTTATGAGTAAGTTATTAGAATGTCGCGATATTCGTAAAATCTACCGTGAAGGAAAGTTAGATACTGAAGTCTTGCGGGGTGTGAGTTTTGACCTGGAAAAAGGGGAGCTGGTGTCGATTGTCGGTTCTTCCGGTTCGGGAAAAAGTACCTTACTGCATATCCTGGGCGCGCTTGACGACGCGACTGAGGGGCAAGTCCGCTTTCTTGAGCAAAACCTAGCCATGTTAACCTCGAACAAACAAGCGGCACTGCGCAATAAGCACCTTGGTTTTGTGTATCAGTTTCATCATCTGCTGGCTGATTTTACCGCGTTGGAAAACGTCGCTATGCCTTTGTTGATTGGTGGGGTTAAACCTCAGCAGGCTAAGCAGGCGGCACAGGAATTACTGGCGAAAGTTGGCCTGAACCATCGCATGGATCACCGACCATCAGAGTTGTCCGGCGGAGAACGTCAACGTGTTGCCATTGCCCGCGCTTTGGTCAATAAGCCTGATTTGGTGCTGGCCGATGAGCCCACCGGGAATCTGGACCACAGCACCGCGCTGGCGATTTATGACTTGATGCGCGAACTTAATCGTGAGTCCAACATTGCATTTTTAGTCGTGACCCATGATAACGAGTTGGCGGCGAAAATGGATCGTCAAATGCATATGCAAGATGGCCTGCTGGTCAGCCGTACCAGTCAGGCTGGCGCATAATTGGGGAGTATAACGTGTTTTCATCTTTAGCTTTGATGATTGGCGGCCGGTTTAGCCGCACAAAAAAGCGTAATAAAATGGTGTCCTTTATCTCGCTGTCTTCCACCATCGGGATTGCTGTTGGTGTTGCCGTGATCATCATCGGCTTGTCGGCGATGAACGGATTTGAACGGGAACTGCAGTCACGGGTGTTATCGGTGATCCCCCATGCCGAGCTGGAAGGGGTAAATGGCCCGTTGCTCAACTACACGCAGACCATGAAGCAGGCGATCAGTCACGCCAATGTGATTGCTGCTGCACCCTACATTCGTTTTACTGGTTTGGCAGAAAAAGGCGCGAAACTCAAAGCGATTGAAGTGCGTGGTGTTGATCCTGCCTTTGAGCAGGCGGTCTCCAATATGGCTGATTTTATCGATCCAGTCGCTTGGCAAGATTTTACCCCCGGGCAGCAGCAGGTGATCTTAGGCCGCGGTGTCGCCGAACAGCTGGACGTCGAGGCGGGAGAGTATGTGACCCTGATGATCCCGCAATCCGGAGCCACCAATAAAGTACAGGCCCCGAAGCGGGTCAGGGTGAAAGTGGCGGGTTTTCTTACCTTAAATGGTCAAATTGACCACGCCCTGGCATTAGTGCCTTTATCTGATGCACAGCAGTATGCCAGATTAGGTCAGGGGGTGACGGGAGTAGCGCTTAAAACGGATGATGTGCTCAATGCTCCTTCGATAGTTCGTTCGGTCGGCAGTATGATTGATGACTATGTCTACCTGCGCAGTTGGCAGCAACAGTTTGGTTTTTTGTATCGGGATATTCAATTGGTGCGGACGATCATGTATCTGGTGATGGTGCTGGTCATCGGTGTGGCGTGTTTTAATATTGTTTCGACATTAATGATGGCGGTTAAAGACCGGGCAGCGGAAATTGCCATCCTGCGCACCATGGGAGCCAAAGACGGTTTAATTAAGCGGATATTTGTCTGGCAGGGGGTCTTTTCTGGTGTGTTGGGCAGCGTTGCCGGCAGTGTGGCCGGGGTGCTGACTGCACTGAACTTGACCACGCTGATTAAAGGTCTGGAGCATTTGATTGGCCACCAGTTTTTATCTGGTGATATTTATTTTGTTGATTTTTTGCCCTCCCAGTTGCTTTGGCCGGATGTGATGTTGGTGTCGGTCACCGCAATCATACTCAGCCTGCTTGCTACCTGGTACCCGGCTTCTCGTGCGGCTAAGCTCAACCCCGCCAGTGTCCTTAGTGCAAAGTAAACTCTTCCAATAGAAAAAGGACCGCGATGCGGTCCTTTTTTGGCTAATCCTAAAACCACCTGTTTCAGTATGCGGTGATCCTGTTTCTTAACTCTTCATACTTGAATGACAGCGGCTTTCATTACTCTTGTTGCCCGTTTCCCAGACTTGATGGGTAACGCAGCATTTTACTCGAGAAAACTTTATCGTGTTTGACGTTTCTGCCAGCTTCGCACCACTGAATAGCGCCAAAGCCCCCTAATGCCAAAATACCCCGTCATGGCGGATATTACCCCGCAGATGGCACAACCGAGCAAGAAAGGCGGTCCTATGGTATGCATTTGCTGCATGATGAACTCCCATGACAGTTCAAAGTGGAAAGACTGGGAAGGAACCTGCATTACCATGGCTCCGACTTTATATGCGAAGTAAAACAGAACCGGCATCGTGATCGGATTGGAGATCCAAACCAAAGCGACGGAAAGTGGCAGGTTGACACCTAACGCAATGGCGAGTCCTGCTGACATGATCATCTGGCTGGGAAGTGGGACAAACGCCATAAACAGCCCTACCGCGAAAGCGCCCGATGCAGAGCGGCGATTCAGGCACCATAAGTTGGGGTTGTACAAGACATTACCGAATACCTTCAGCGCTTTCTGACGTTTGATTAGTTCATGATCAGGCATGAAGCGTTTGATCAGCTTTCTAGGCATAGGACGACATGACTCTCTCAGATAAAAGTTGGACCTTGGCGTTGTTTATTATTACCGTGATTTCATCCGGTTGGTGGCCAACGATCCCAGGCTGGCACTGGTTAGTGCTAGCCGTCGTTGCCACGGGCTCAATGATTAAATTACAACACGGCCTAATTAGCATAGGTGTAATTTGGGGCTTTGTAGTTGTCGTGACTCATGCCAACGTCATGGATTATCAAAGACAGGCCCTGTTTCGAGCAGGTGAGAATATTACCATAAATGGTTCAGTTGACAGCTATTTTAAACAAATAAGTCATGGATATTCAGGCATTGTGACGGTAAATAGTGCCGAAAAGCGCAAATTATTACCTTTTCTTAAACCAAAAATTCGTTTGATAACCCCTTTACCACTGGCCGTTAACAGTCACATTACGACCTCGGTGGAACTCAAACCCATTTATGGGTTACGCAATGAAGCCGGGTTTGATGCAGAGAAGTACGCTTTGAGCCGGAGCATTATTGCCACCGGGATCGTCAGTGATGAGGCGGGTTGGATCATTAGGACTCCTCTGACGCTAAGAGACGCGATCATTCAGCGCGTAGAACAACCCATTGCGACGATGAGCCATTATCCGTTGCTTAAAGCGCTTAGTTTCGGTGATCGAACGGCACTCGCAGAGTCTGACTGGGAGCAGCTTCGTGACAGTGGATTGCTGCATTTAATCTCGATATCGGGTTTGCATATCGGTATGGCATTTGTGATAGGACAGGGCGTGGGGTATGGGGGGCGACTGGTGATCCCGAACTGGGCGAACAGTCCGGTTTGGTTTGGCTTGTTTTTTGCGTTTGTCTACGCCTGGCTGGCTAACTTTTCTCTGCCGACCAGCAGGGCATTAATGGTTTGTGCGTTGTATGTCATGTTCAAAAGCTGGTTAATTCACTGGTCTGGTTGGCGAATCCTGTTGTTGTCAGCCGCGGTACAGTTGTCAATTCATCCTTTTGCGGTTTTTGGCAGCAGTTTTTGGTTATCGTATTTATCTGTGTGTGGCGTGCTTCTGGCGGTCAGTGTTTTGCAGCGAAGCAAGTATAGTTTAGCGCACAAGCTGTTATTGATTGTGGCGCTGCAGTTTTTCCTTACCGTGTTTCTTATACCACTGAGCGGACATTTCTTTGGCGGTTTCAGTGCCACTTCCCTACTCTACAATTTGTTGTTTATTCCCTGGTTTGGAATCGTGGTCATACCCATGATGTTTCTTGCCTTAGGGTTTTCCTGGGGGCCGGCTTGGTTGGGTGAGTGGCTGTGGCAGTTTGCCGACTGGTCACTAATCCCTTTGACTTGGTTATTGCCATGGGCTGAAGGCAGTTGGGTTGTCATTAGCGATAAGCAGATTTTGCTGTTGGTGGTGATTTGTGTAGGTATGTTGCTGCGCCGCTTCCTGCATCCCCAGGCTGGGTATATCCCGTTAATGGTATTGCTTGGCGTTGCGTTGTTTTCTGGCGGAAAGCAACACAGATGGCAATTCGACGTGTTGGATGTCGGGCATGGCTTGGCGGTGCTGATTGAAAAAGATGGCAAAACGCTCCTGTATGACACGGGAAAGTCCTGGCACGACGGTAGCATAGCGCAGCAGGTTATCGGCCCGCTATTGCACCAGCGAGGGTATCAGCGACTCGATAGTTTTATCATTAGCCATTTTGACGGTGATCATGCCGGGGGAAGAGGATGGATCGAAACGGTCTTATCCCCCCGGCATCGCTATGCCAGTCAGTCATTGCCTGAGTATCAAGCCTGCCACTCAGGAGTTGAGTGGGAGTGGCAAGGATTGAAACTGGAAGCATTGTGGCCACCAAAACGAACTAGCAGAGCGTTCAACCCCCACTCTTGCGTGGTGCGAATTACTGACCCTATCTCGGGCGTACGGGTATTGCTGACCGGTGATATTGAAGCCATCAGTGAGTGGATACTTGCCAGGCAGCCTGATTTAATCACAAGCCATATTATGCTGGTACCGCATCACGGCAGCAAAACGTCTTCCAATCTCCGGTTTATTGAGGCGGTTGGTCCTGAGTTAGCAATTGCCTCCTTGGCGAAAGGCAATCAATGGGGAATGCCGCATGACAGGGTGAAATCTGCGTATACGGGCATTCAATCCCAATGGTTGGATACCGGTGAACATGGTCAGGTAACGGTTAAAGTTTACCCACAATTTTGGCAGGTACAGACCAAACGGCACGACACATTCGGTCCTTGGTATAGGCAGATGCTGCGGAAGGGGGTAGAATAGCGGCCTTAATGTAAGAAAACAAAACACTTCTATGTCGATAAATACTGATGAAACGACCTGGCAGACGTTTAAACGCCTGTGGCAATTTATTCGTTTATACAAATCTGGCTTGATCGTTGCTGTCATTGCATTAGTCATTAATGCGTTGTCAGATACCTATATGATCTCATTGTTAAAGCCTTTACTGGATGAAGGCTTTGGTAGTACCGAGTCTGATTTTCTTCGTACTTTACCAATAATCATTTTTGCGATGATGTTCATTCGGGGTATCAGTGGGTTTGTTTCAACTTACTGTCTGAGTTGGGTATCAGGAAATGTGGTAATGCAGGTGCGTCGGATGGTGTTCAATCATTTCATGCATATGCCAGTGTCGTATTTTGACAAAGAAAAGACCGGCAACCTGTTGTCGCGGATCACTTATGATTCCGAGCAGGTTTCTGCGGCGACCAGCCAGGCGTTGGTGAGTATTGTCCGTGAAGGGGCAAGTATTATCGGCTTGCTGGCCCTGATGTTTTATAACAGCTGGGAGCTGTCATTGGTTCTGTTTTTGGTTGCTCCGGTGGTGGCCTGGGGAATCGGATTTGTTTCCAAGCGTTTCCGTAAAATTTCAAAAAATATGCAAACCATGATGGGCAATGTTGCGGCTTCAGCGGAACAGATGCTGAAGGGGCATAAGGTTGTACTCAGTTACGGTGGTCAGGACATTGAACGCCAGCGTTTCGAGAAAGTCAGCAATCAAATGCGACAGCAAAGCATGAAGCTGGTGACGGCGCAGGCGGCGGCCAACCCGATCATTCAAATGATTGCTTCGGTTGCGATTGTGATTGTGCTGTACCTCGCTAGTGTTGAGTCGATTAAATCGCAGCTTACGCCCGGTACTTTTACCGTAGTCTTTTCCGCGATGTTTGGTTTGATGCGTCCGCTGAAGGCACTAACCAATGTGACATCTCAGTTCCAGCGCGGTATGGCAGCGAGTCAGACGTTGTTTGCGTTGATTGACTTGGAGCCAGAAAAGAACGAAGGCAAATACATCGTGGAGCGCGCCAAGGGGGACGTGAGTGTCAAACAGGTGAGTTTTACTTACCAGGGTTCAGAAAAGCCAGCCCTTAATCAGGTCAGCTTTGATATTCCACGCGGCAAAACCGTGGCACTGGTCGGTCGTTCTGGTTCGGGTAAGAGCACGATTGCCAATTTGTTCACCCGTTTTTACGACGTGAGTGACGGCTCTATCGAGCTGGATGGGAATGATATCCGTGACTACGAGTTGAAAAACCTGCGTGAGCAGTTTGCCTTGGTGTCGCAGAATGTCCACTTGTTCAACGATACTATTGCTAACAATATTGCTTATGCGGCGGATGATAAATTCCAGCGGAGTGATATTGAACATGCGGCCAAACTTGCACATGCCATGGAGTTTATTTCCAAAATGGAAAACGGACTGGATACCATGGTGGGAGAAAATGGGGCGAGTTTATCCGGTGGTCAGCGACAGCGTATCGCGATTGCACGTGCTTTGCTGCGTGATGCCCCGGTGTTGATTCTGGATGAAGCCACCTCAGCGCTGGATACTGAATCTGAGCGGGCTATCCAAGCGGCACTGGATGAATTGCAAAAAGATAAGACCGTATTGGTGATTGCTCACCGCTTGTCGACCATTGAGAAAGCGGATGAAATTCTGGTGGTGGATGATGGCGCAATCATTGAGCGGGGAGCGCATAAAGATCTCATTGCCAAAGATGGGGCTTATGCTCAACTGCACCGGATTCAGTTTGGTGAATGATTAGCGTGGTTGAGAAAATATGGTTTGAAAACCACCCGTTAAAATACTTGTTGTGGCCAATTTTATGGCCACTGAGCCTGCTGTTTGGTGCAGTTAGCCGTGCAAAGCGGGCACAGTATCAAACCGGGAAAAAGCAAGCCTACCGTGCCCCTGTTCCGGTGATTGTAGTCGGTAATATTACAGCCGGTGGTAACGGAAAAACACCGGTGGTGGTATGGCTGGTCGAGCAGTTGCAGCAACTGGGTTTCAAACCGGGCGTGGTTTCCCGTGGTTATGGCGCCAAAGCGCCGCACTACCCCCTGGTGTTAAACGCTGATACGCCGACAGCCCATTGTGGTGATGAACCAAAACTCATTCAACGTCGCACCGGGGCGCCGGTTGCTGTTGATCCGGTGCGCGCCAATGCGGTTAAAGCCTTGTTGCCTCAGGGCGTGGATATCATTGTGACCGATGACGGCTTGCAGCATTATGCTCTGGAGCGCGATGTTGAGTTGGTGATCGTTGACGGTCAGCGCCGCTTCGGTAACCAGAGTTTGATCCCGCTCGGGCCATTGCGTGAAGGTGTTGAACGCTTAGATGAAGTCGACTTTGTTATTACCAATGGCGGAGAGGCACAGGCCGGTGAAGTTCAAATGGCCTTGGCCCCTTCTGCAGCCGTGAATTTGATCACGCGTAGACAGGTTGAGGTTTCGCAACTCAAAGAGCTGGTGGCATTTGCCGGAATTGGTCATCCACCGCGTTTTTTTCATACCCTTAAGGGTATGGCAGCCGACGTCAGAGTGACCAAAGGCTTCGCTGACCATCAGGATTTTGATCCGCAAGAATTAACCACATTGGCCCAACAAGGGGCGAATGTGATCATGACTGAGAAAGATGCCGTCAAATGCGATAGTTATGCGCAAGATAATTGGTGGTATTTGCCTGTTTCTGCACAGTTTGATGAGAATGACGCAGAACAAATTTTGAATCGAATTAAAGAGGTTAAAGCGGCTTATGGATCATCGTCTGCTTGAGATTGTAGCTTGTCCGGTATGTAAAGGTAAGCTCACGTATGATAAAGATAATCAAGAGCTGATTTGTAAAATGGATCGTCTTGCTTACCCCATTCAAGAGGGGATTCCGGTGTTGTTGGAAAGCGAAGCTAGGGCGATGAACATGGATGAGGGGCGCTAATGTCATTTACAGTGGTCATTCCGGCACGCTACCACTCCAGCCGTTTGCCTGGTAAGCCTCTGGCGGATATTGGCGGTAAACCTATGGTGCAGTGGGTTTACGAGCAGGCGTTGCAGGCGGGGGCTGATGATGTCATCGTTGCCACCGATGATGAGCGCGTTGCCAGCGCAGTAGAGGGATTTGGTGGCAAGGTGTGTATGACAGCTTCGACCCATGAGTCTGGTACTGAACGTCTGGCTGAAGTGATTGAAAAAATGGCGATTCCGGCCGAGCATATTGTGGTAAATGTGCAAGGTGATGAACCCTTGATTCCCCCTGCTATAATTCAGCAGGTTGCGCAAAATCTGGCTAATTGTGAGGCGCCAATGGCCACATTGGCGGTAGAAATTACCGCTGAAGATGAAGCGTTTAACCCTAATGCTGTCAAAGTGGTGGTTGACGAGCGGGGCTACGCGATGTATTTCAGCCGGGCTACCATTCCATGGGATCGGGATAACTTCGCTCAGCAAGATAAAGTCATTGTTAACCCACTGATGCGCCATATTGGGATCTATGCCTATCGTGCCGGTTTCATTGGCACTTATGTGAACTGGGCACCAAGTACTCTGGAGCAGATCGAATCCTTAGAGCAGCTTCGCGTGTTGTGGTATGGTGAGAAAATCCATGTTGCGGTGGCTAAAGAAGCCCCCGCTGCCGGAGTAGACACACCGGAAGACCTCGCTGAAGTGCGGGCTATTGTGGCTCAGCAGAATGTGTAAGCGTTGACTCACCTTGCTTGAGCAAGTGGTTAAAAGGCCCCGTTAAGGGGCCTTTGTCGTTTACTTACTTGATCAGATGTTGTTGTCGTATTGACTACGTTTAGGACAGGTAGACAATATTTCGCGATGCCCGGTCTCTTTAACCTCTTCAAGGATCACGTCAAAGCCCCAAAGGCGGTAAACGTGTTTCAGCACTTCATCATAACTTGGATCAAGCGGGATGCGATTGTGCGGGACGTATTGCAGTGTTAAGGAGCGGTCACCCCGTACATCGACATTGAATACCTGAATGTTAGGTTCGAGGTTAGCAAGGTTATACTGGGAGGCCAAGGTCTCACGGATGCGTTGATAGCCCATTTCGTCGTGGATTGCACTGACCTCAACATAGTTTTTCCGGTCATCGTCATTGATGGCAAACAGCTTGAAATCACGCATCAGTTTCGGTGACAGATATTGGCTGATAAAGCTTTCATCTTTGAAGTTATGCATGGCGAAGTGCAGTGCATCGAGCCAGTCTGTGCCGGCCAGTTCAGGGAACCACTCTTTATCTTCATCGGTCGGCTCTTCACAGATACGTTTAATATCACGAAACATAGCAAACCCCAGTGCGTAAGGATTGATACCACTAAAATAGGGGCTGTTATAGGCCGGTTGCGCTACTACGCTGGTGTGGCTGTGGAGAAACTCTAGAATGAATTTTTCAGTCACCAGCCCTTCATCGTACAGATGATTAAGAATCGTGTAGTGCCAGAATGTTGCCCAGCCTTCGTTCATGACCTGAGTCTGTTTTTGTGGATAAAAATACTGGCTGATTTTTCGCACAATTCGCACCACCTCGCGCTGCCAGGGCTCGAGGAGAGGGGCGTGTTTTTCAAAGAAATAGAGCAAGTTTTCCTGCGGCTCGCTCGGGAAGCGTTCCTTCAGGTCTTCCTCTTTGACTTTGGCTTTCGGCACTGTACGCCATAGTTCGTTTACCTGAGATTGTAAGTAGGCCTCACGCTCCTCCTGACGCGCTTTCTCTTCGGTAATGGAGATTTTTTCCGGACGCTTGTAGCGATCAACCCCGAAATTCATCAAGGCATGGCAAGAGTCAAGGAGTTTTTCGACTTCTTGCACGCCATAACGCTCTTCGCACTCCGCGAGATATTTCTTGGCAAATAACAGGTAGTCGATGATTGATCCTGCATCCGTCCAGGTCTGGAATAGATAATTCCCCTTGAAAAACGAGTTGTGTCCATAGCATGCGTGCGCCATCACCAGCGCTTGCATGGTAACGGTGTTTTCTTCCATCAGATAGGCAATACATGGGTTGGAGTTGATCACTATTTCGTACGCCAGACCCATCTGGCCATGTTTGTAGTTCTGCTCGGTTTGAATGAACTTTTTACCGAACGACCAGTGATTATAGTTAATTGGCATACCAATGCTGGAATAGGCGTCCATCATCTGCTCAGATGTGATTACCTCGATTTGGTTCGGGTATGTATCTAAGCGATAGTGCTCTGCGACACGCTTAATCTCTTTATGGTATTTTTCCAGCAGTTCAAATGTCCAGTCTGGTCCATCGGGCAGCGCCTTACTGCAGTGCTTGTTCTCGGCATGTTTACCCGGAACGTTATCGATTTCGGTTGTCATTTCATGCCTCCTTACGCTGTCTCTTTGTGGAATAGTTCTCTGAAGACCGGGAAGATGTCCTCCACTGAGCGGATATTTTTCATGGCAAAATTCGGGAACTCTGCGGTGAGTTTCTCGTATTCGTGCCACAGCGTCTGATGTGAGCGGCGAGTGATCTCGATGTAGGAATAATACTGGCAGTTAGGTAACAGCTTGTTGACTAACAGATCGCGACAGCGAGGTGAATCGTCAGCCCAGTTATCACCGTCTGATGCTTGTGCCGCATAAATATTCCACTGACCAACAGGATAGCGCTCAGCCACGATCTCATCCATGAGTTTCAGTGCACTAGAGACTATGGTGCCACCGGTTTCTTGTGAATAGAAAAACTCGTGCTCATCCACTTCTTTCGCCTGGGTATGGTGGCGAATAAAGACCACATCGACATTCTCGTAAGTGCGGGTCAAAAACAGATACAACAAAACATAAAAACGTTTGGCGATGTCCTTGGTGGCCTGGTCCATGGAGCCAGACACATCCATCAAGCAGAACATTACAGCCTGGCTGGAAGGAACCGGACGCTTTTCGTAATTTTTGAAGCGCAGGTCAAAGGTGTCGATAAACGGTACACTGTCAATTTTTTTACGAAGTTCCTGAATTTCCGACAGCAATCGCTTTTCTTCAAGTGGTTGAGCAGGCTCGATGTTTTTGATGCGGGCCAGCTCTTCCTCGAGCTCTTGCATCAGCCGTTTTTTACTCGCGGTCATTGCAGTACGACGAGCCAGCGATTGCTGCAGTGAACGGACAATGGCAATGTTGGATGGAATCCCGGCGGTTTGATAACCCGCGCGGTGGGTTTTCCATTCGGTAATTTTTGCAATCTGGTTTTTTTCCAGGTTAGGCAGTTCAAGGTCTTCAAACAGAATATCCAGATACTCATCTTTAGAGATTTGGAACACAAACTCGTCCTGACCTTCGCCATCGGGACTGGTATTGCCTTCACCGGCCCCGTCACCCTGACCACCCCCTTTCGGACGTTCGATTTTGTCGCCAGTGGTAAATTGATCATTACCAGGATGGACGCGTTCACGAACGCCGCCCTTTCCCTGATGGAACATAGGTTCATTAATGTCTTTGTGCGGTATAGAGACGTCTTCGCCCGTTTCCGTGTTGGTGATCGAGCGTCGATTCACTGCGTCTGCTACCGACTCTTTAATCTGCTCTTTATGGCGTTTTAAGAAGCGCTGCCTGTTAACAGCGCTCTTGTTTTTGCCATTGAGCCTGCGGTCTATAAATTGCGCCATGAAATAGCCCTCTTCATGTTTCACAAGCGACCTAACTCACTACCGGGTTAGGATGACTTACGTACTCGTAGATACCATTCAGAAAGTAGGCGAACCTGTTTCTCGGTATAGCCTTTTTCCATCATACGTGCGACAAAGTCGTCGTGTTTCTTTTGATCATCAGAAGACGTTTTCGCATTGAATGAAATCACCGGAAGGAGCTCCTCGGTATTGGAGAACATTTTCTTCTCAATGACGGTGCGCAGTTTTTCGTAGCTGGTCCAAACCGGGTTTTGACCATTATTATTGGCTTTCGCACGCAGCACGAAGTTGACGATTTCGTTACGGAAATCTTTTGGGTTCGAGATACCCGCAGTTTTCTCAATTTTCTCCAACTCAGAGTTAAGAGACGAGCGGTCGAACAACTGACCGGTTTCAGGATCGCGATACTCCTGATCCTGAATCCAGAAGTCGGCATAGGTTACGTAACGGTCAAAGATGTTTTGACCATATTCAGAGTAAGACTCCAGATAGGCGGTTTGAATTTCTTTGCCGATGAACTCTACATAACGTGGCACAAGGTAACCTTTCAAAAACTCAAGGTATTTTTCGGCCGTTTCTTGTGGGAACTGCTCGCGCTCAACTTGTTTTTCAATCACATAAAACAGGTGAACCGGGTTGGCTGCGACCTCGGTCTGATCGAAGTTAAACACCCGTGACAGGATCTTGAAGGCAAAACGGGTTGAGAGACCACTCATCCCTTCATCCACACCTGCATAGTCACGATACTCTTGGTAGCTTTTCGCTTTCGGGTCGGTGTCTTTTAAGGTCTCACCATCGTATACCCGCATTTTGGAGAAGATGGACGAGTTTTCCGGCTCTTTCAAGCGTGAGAGAATGCTGAACTGTGCCAGGGTCTCCAGTGTGCTCGGTGAGCACGGTGCAGCAGAAAGCTCACTGTTTTCCAGTAGTTTTTGATAGATCTTAACTTCTTCTGAAACGCGCAGACAGTAGGGCACTTTCACAATGTAAACCCGGTCAAGAAACGCTTCATTGTTTTTATTATTGCGGAAGGTTTGCCATTCGGACTCGTTTGAGTGCGCGAGGATCATGCCGTCGAATGGAATGGCCGATAGCCCTTCGGTCCCGTTGTAGTTGCCTTCCTGGGTGGCAGTCAGCAACGGGTGCAGCACTTTGATTGGTGCTTTAAACATCTCGACAAACTCCATCAACCCCTGGTTGGCTTTACACAAAGCACCGGAGTAGCTGTAAGCGTCGGGATCGTCTTGTGAATAGTGTTCAAGCTGGCGAATATCGACTTTACCAACCAGCGATGAAATGTCTTGGTTGTTTTCGTCACCAGGCTCGGTTTTGGCAATACCAATCTGGTCCAGGATTGAAGGGCGTACTTTGAGCACTTTAAATTTGGTGATGTCGCCGCCAAATTCGTGCAGACGTTTGGCTGCCCACGGAGACATGATTGAACGCAGGTAACGTTTGTCGATCCCGTACTCGTTCTTGAGGATGTCACCGTCTTCATTGGCCTTGAACAGACAGAATGGGTGGTCATTTACCGGGCTGCGCACGCCGTTGGCAGACAAGACGTAAATTGGCATTTTTTCCATTAAGGCTTTCAGTTTTTCGGCTAAAGATGATTTACCCCCGCCGACAGGACCTAACAGGTAGAGGATCTGTTTACGTTCTTCCAAACCTTGTGCTGCATGTTTGAGGTAAGACACGATCTGCTCAATCGCATCCTCCATGCCGTAAAAGTCTTTAAAGGTTTTGTAGCGCGAAATGACGCGGTTAGAAAAAATACGGCTGAGCCTTGGGTCTTTGGCTGTATCAATGACTTCCGGCTCGCCAATAGCCATTAGAAGTCGTTCTGCTGCGTTCGCATAAGCACTCTTATCGTCTTTACACAGGGCCAAGAACTCCTGTAACGACATCTCTTCGTCTTTCGCAGCTTCATATCGTGCTTGATAGTGGTCAAAAATACTCATGTCGCATTCCCCTTAATAGTCAGTCTACCGACGAACGTTGATGCAGGTTGGCTTATCCTTTTGATGCCTCGTGTTTTATGAAGTTAGACGTCCTGTTATCGCTATTGGTTCCGGAATCCCTAAAACCACAGCTTTGCTTTATGGACCAAAATCATTTCAGCGCGAGGCGACAGATGAGCCTTTTCCTATCACTCCCTATCTTTAATTAAGCCTAGTCGGGGATTTGCAATTTTGCTTAACAATTATGAATTTATTACAAAAATGACTGCTAAATCACTTTCGAAAGCGAGGAGTATTTGTCGTTTGAATATTCAAATTGCAACTTATGCTCTTTGGCGCAATCCTCAATTTTGAGACAGTTTTTTTCCTATTCCAACCACGGTTTTTATAAAACGTGTTGCATTGTTGTTGTGCCTTTTCCGGTGAACGCCGTGGGGGAATGCGCAATCGTTTTATCAGTAATTAGTCAATATAAGAGGTGGATCATGATTTATTTTTAACCTCGAAATATAATTGGCAAAAATTATTCATAATTCTATATATAACAAAAGTGACTATTCATGCTTAAAAAGTTATCGCTTAAGAATAAGCTGGCCATCTCTGCGAGTGTGGCGATTATTGTCGGGGGCCTTCTGGTTGAAGCTTTGTCATTTCGTGCTTCGCTTGAACGGCTTGATACAGAAGTTGAACAGCGGCTTGAAAGCACGGCTGCATCTTATAATCAGTATGTGGCTGACTGGCTACTGTCTAAAGAGCGCGCGTTAACGTCACTTTCTGAAGAAGTAAAGCCTGATGCGATTGTTACCCATTTAAAACAGGTCAAGCATTCTGCCGGTTTTGATAATGTGTTCCTTGCCTACCCGGATGGTTCGCAGCGCAACGCTAATGGGGTGGTTTTACCGCCGGGCAACGATGACCCAAGAAAGTGGGGCTGGTATCAGAATGCCGTACAAAAACCTGCCAGTGTGTTTCTGGATAACCCGACCGTTGCGGCCGCGACCGGGGCGAACGTGGTTTCTATGGGTAAAGCGATCAACTTACATGGTCAGCAACTGGTGTTGGGCGCTGATGTTGAAATCACTGATATCCTGAACAGTATGGCTCACGTTATCTTGCCGGGTGAGGGGTATATGCTGATCGCCAATGAGCAGGGGAATATATTTGCCCATCAGGATACCCAGCTTCTCAATCAGCCATTGCCTGAACTGGGGCTGCAGCACAAAGATGTTCAAGCTGCAGCCCGCTCCGGAAACGGTGCATACGTGGCAGTCAAAGGCCAGGAGTCGGTGATTTATGCTCAGGCAATTCCCGGTACAGCCTTGACAACCGTGATCGTGATTGACTACGACTCGCTTGTGGATCCTCTGTTCGATGCAGTATGGGGCCAGGTGCTGGTTACCGGGCTTGTGGTTGTCATCTGTACCGTGTTGTTCAATCTGCTGTGTAACCTTCTGTTCCGTCCGTTATACAATGTTTCTAGTGCGTTGGAGCAAATTGCTAACGGCAGCGGCGATTTAACCCAGCGTATTGAGGTTGAGTCGCAGGATGAAGTGGGCAAGCTGGCGCAAAATTTTAATATCTTTGTTGCCAGCTTACAGCAACTTATTGGTCATATCCGTGAGCAGTCGCATTCGCTGACCGGCCACTCAGAGCAGAGTGCAATGGGAGCACAACGGGCAGTAAATGAGATCAATCATCAGCAGCAGGAAATTACCATGGTAGCCACTGCGGTCACGGAGCTGGCGTCCGCGACGCAGGAGATAGCTTCTCATGCTGAACAGACGGCTAAGGCGGCACAAGATTCTGCTGCCAGTACAGATAACGGCCACGAGTTGGTGCTCAACAGCAAACAGTCAATTTCTAAACTGGCCAATGAGCTTGAGAATGCCAGCGATGTTGTTCGTAAGTTGGATCACCATGCGCAAGATATTTCCACCGTGTTGTCGACCATTCAAGGTATCGCTGAGCAAACCAACTTGTTGGCTCTGAATGCCGCGATTGAAGCCGCTCGTGCCGGTGAACAAGGTCGTGGTTTTGCGGTAGTTGCCGATGAAGTACGGGTGCTGTCACAACGAACTCATGCATCTACGGAAGAAATAAAGGCAACCATTGATGTCTTGTTGAACACCACTGCAAACGCGGTTGCGATCATGGAAAGCAGTGCGGGATTAGCGGGGCACTCAGTACGCGATGCGGATAAGGCGTCGATGGCGTTAGAAGAGATTAATGCCGCGGTGGCCCTGATCAGTGATATGGCGACGCAAATTGCTACCGCAGCGGAAGAGCAGACCCACGTTACCGGTGAAGTGACGCAGAACATCACTCTGATCAAAGATGTGGCAGATCAATTGGTGGTCGGTGCTAATGAAAGTTCGGAAAAGTCTTATCAGGTTAAAGCACTGGCGGAAGGACTGAATGCCAAAGTGGCAACCTTTAAATTAACCTAACGTGCTAAAGTCAATCGCAGAAGAACAAAGTGAGGGACCCTGCGGTCCCTCACTTTATTTATGCTAAACAGGCAGCCATTTACGCGCCGAAAACTTGGGTTAGTTCGTTGGCACACAGGTGATACTGGCGAGGGCAATTGCGCCAAGTAATGAGCATACGGCGGTATTTATCCAGCATTGGCATCTGGCTGTTAAAGTGGTGATCGCCTTTGTTAAACTGAGGGTACAGGCCTTCAGAGTCGACAAGAAAACGTACGTAGTGCACTTGTTGTGCTTCACTGGCGATATCAAAGCCGAGGAACTGCAGGCGTCGCTGATCGACTTTGCTGCGCTCTTCGTCACCCAACATGTTGTTGGACTCCTGCATGGCGTGATACATCTCCATAATGTCGATGATTTCACGGCATTCGGATTCACTCAGGCAACCAAAATCTTTGTTCAGTTCCTGCATTTGCAACTCGTAACCACGTTCGACGATGGTTTGCAGGCGCTTATATTTTGCTGCATTACTTGGATCAAGTTGAGACATCAGGTTGTACTGGTTTGATAGGATTAAACGTTGAGCGTTTGACATTTCCATGGAGACCTCACTAATTTGTCTAATACATTTTTAATGTGCTTAGGTTAACGCGTCCGAAACGCATGAAACATGATCTCAACACATATTTAATATGAAAAAATATTGTTGCAGCCACGCTGGACTATGTGAAAAATTGTTGCCGCTATTTCTTGTGATGGTGGTTATAAATGTAGTCACGATCAGAGAAGACGCGTAGCCATTCCGGTTTGAACACCGTCAGTACAGCAATCGACATGCCATTTAACAGCCCTTCAGGAAAAGCAAGTAAGGGAACGAAGATAAAATAGTTATGCTGGATGGTTTCCCAGTCATAATGACCGACCGTCTGGTGGTAAATCGCGTTGTTCAGTAAATGCAGGCTGCCGGTAACGGCACCGTTGATGAAACCGGCGATGAAGATGAAAACAAAAATATTGCGTGGCAGCAGCCGGTAGCTGAGCTGGAAAACGCAGTAGCTGATCCCAATCGGAATCAATGCAGACAGCAGCAGTGAGGTAGGCAGCATCGCCAGTGAGTGGCCATGAATAAGGTGGTTAGCCAGCATCGCAGGCACTGAAATAACCAATGCCATACGCCAACCAAACATCAGGCTTAACGTGGTTAAGGCCAGAAAGTGAATCTGCAGCCCTTCTTTAACTCCTGCCTGAGCTGACCAGAGGGTGCTTAACAGGAAGACAGTCCCAAACAACAGGTGCTGAAAGTCTTTTTCTGACATCAGTTTTGGCCAGACAACCTGGCGAAAGTCCGGCCAGCAAAATGCGACCATTACCCAGACAATGATCAGGAATGCGACAAAGTTAAACCAATCCATGTGTCTTCTTCTTTCCTAAAAAAATACCAGCGTCAGTGCTGGTATTTGTTTCTGTTTTATAACCCAATGATGGTTAGTATTTCACATTTGAGTGATATTGGGAAAGAATCGCCTGAATGTTGTCCATGGTTTCTTTGCTTGGTGGATTAACGCCTTCTAACGGGTAATCCAGTCCCAGCGCTTCCCATTTATGCGCGCCGAGCTTGTGGTACGGCAGCAGTTCAACTTTTTCGACGTTGTCCATATCTTTGATGAACTCGCCCAGCATGTGTGCGGCATCTTCATCATCGGTGTAACCTGGCACAACCACATAGCGGATCCAGGTTTTTTGCCCAATTTTATGCAGGTAGCGGGCAAAGTCTAACGTGCGTTTGTTAGAAACACCGATAAAGTCTTGATGGATTTCATCTTTCATGTGTTTCAGATCGAGCATAACCAGATCCGTTGCTTCCAGTACTTCGTCGATGACCTCGGTATGTTTGCGGATGTGGCCGTTGGTATCGAGACAGGTGTGAATGCCTTCTGCCTGTGCGGCGCGGAAAAAATCACGCACAAATTCTGGCTGTAACATCGCCTCACCGCCTGAACAGGTGATGCCCCCCCCGGACGCGTTCATGAAGTGGCGGTATGATTTTGCTTCATTGATGATTTCTTCTACCGTCACTTCTTTGCCACCGTGCACATCCCAGGTATCGCGATTATGGCAATACATACAACGCATCAGGCAACCCTGCATAAATACGATAAAACGAATACCAGGACCGTCGACGGTACCACATGACTCAAATGAGTGAATACGACCAGTTGTTGACATCTGCTGTTCTCATTGCAAATTAATTCTGATTGTTATTTTATTACAAAAAGCAGGGTTAAAACAGTCTTGGTTGATCTCGCGGCAAGAGGAGCACAACCGGCACAGAAAGACCGGTTGTGGAAAGGGGTGACCTAGAAAAAAGTAAACAGAGACAAGGAGCCAGTTCCGTATACGTCGGTTTGTGACTCTTTATACTCCGGGGTTTTAACCGTAAATGTCATGCTGGCACCAAAGCGTTGGTTGTACCATGTTACCCCAGCGACAGCGCTGGCTTGCCAATGCTCTAACGTTACATCATAAGGTTTGCTAGGTTCTGGGATTCCGGAGCGATCACCTTCAATGGTGAGGTCGTTAAACCGATAGCGTCCCTCAAAACCGGTGAAGACGAACCAGCTTTCTCCATCACGGCCAAGCATGGATGCTGAGAACGGGCTTTCAACACTGATGTTAGCCGCGCCGAGACTATTGGCCAGATTCGTTCCCCAGCGGAACATCACCCCCTGAGAGATATCACTACGGAAGTTGCCGGCATTAATATCATTGATATTGGTGATTTCCCATTGCGTCTCGCGTTCCTCACTACGCATCAACTTGTTGAAGGCGCGGTAGCCCACACTGAAAGCAAAGGTATCGTCAATCTGATAGTCCCATCCCTGAGGGTCGGTAGAGCCGGTGATGCTGTGAACCAGGTTCTGTGCCTTATCGGACAGCGAACTCTCACCGGTTGCCCCCATGGTGAGGTTGTAACGCACCGCTTTATCTGCGGTGAGAGAGAGATAATTGAGTTCGGTATGCAGGAAGCCGGCATAAGGGCGGTCATTGGCGAGTGGTTCTGCTGCCGAGATGTCACTTGGCGTCCACATCTTATGGCCTAAGACAAACTCAAATTTATCAATGTTCGACTGATGCGGGTTGCTTAGGGTAAACCACGACCATTCTGCTTGCGGTATTAGCTGGCCGGTCGCGTAAGTGAAGAAAATGCCATTGGTGTAATCCTGATCGACACCAAAAATCCCGTCGTTATCCAGGGTAAAAGAGAGCGTTGAACTTGTTGATGCCAAAGCAGCAGGCGAGAGCAAAGTTAAAAAGAGTAATGGATTGATTTTCATAATTTTCGCTAACAATTTTTTTTGCATCATACGGCAGTTAGCCCGGAAAATCTCCGGCAGTATCACAAACTTTTATTGATAAAACGAAAAAGGGCTGATGCATTGCTGCATCAGCCCTTGATTGATAATTTCAGTGAAACTTATAGAGATTCAGTGAAAGTACGTGCGATAACGTCTTGTTGCTGCTCTGTAGTCAGAGAGTTGAAGCGAACTGCGTAACCAGAAACACGAATTGTCAACTGAGGGTATTTCTCAGGGTGCTTAACTGCGTCTAGTAGAGTTTCGCGGTTAAGAACGTTCACGTTCAGGTGCTGACCGCCTTCAATGCCAGCTTCGTGGTGGAAGTAACCATCCATCAGGCCTGCAAGGTTAGCACGTTGGCTCTCTTCTTCTTTACCCAGTGCGTTTGGCACGATAGAGAAGGTGTAAGAGATACCGTCTTGTGCGTCAGCGAATGGTAGTTTACCAACAGAAGTCAGTGAAGCTACCGCGCCTTTTTCGTCACGGCCGTGCATTGGGTTTGCACCCGGAGCAAACGGAGCGCCTGCACGACGACCGTCTGGCGTGTTACCTGTTTTCTTACCGTACACAACGTTTGAAGTGATAGTAAGAATAGACTGAGTAGGGATCGCGTCACGGTAAGTCTTAAGCTTACGGATCTTGTTCATGAACGTAGTAACAAGCTCACATGCGATGTCATCAACGCGTGGGTCGTTGTTACCAAATTTAGGGTATTCGCCTTCGATTTCGAAATCAGTTGCGATGCCGTCTTCGTCACGAACTGGTTTAACTGTTGCGTATTTGATTGCTGATAGTGAGTCAGCTGCAACAGACAGACCAGCGATACCACATGCCATGGTACGGCGAACGTCACGATCATGCAGAGCCATCAGAGACGCTTCGTAGCTGTACTTGTCGTGCATGAAGTGGATGCTGTTTAGTGCAGTCACGTATTGCTTCGCTAGCCAGTCCATGAAGTGATCCAGGCGATCCATTACTTTATCGTAATCAAGTACTTCATCAGCCATTGGTGCTTCTTTAGGACCAACTTGCAGTTTCAATTTCTCGTCAACACCGCCGTTGATTGCGTAAAGCATTGTTTTCGCAAGGTTAGCACGTGCGCCGAAGAACTGCATTTGTTTACCTACAACCATTGGCGATACACAACATGCGATTGCGTAGTCGTCAGATTCCAGGTCAGGACGCATTAGGTCGTCGTTTTCGTACTGGATAGAAGAAGTATCGATAGATACTTTCGCACAGAACTTCTTGAAGCCTTCAGGTAGCTGCTCAGACCAAAGTACAGTGATGTTTGGCTCTGGGCTTGGACCCATAGTGTACAGGCTGTTTAGGAAACGGAAGTTAGTACGAGTTACCAGTGTACGACCGTCAAGGCCCATACCACCCATAGATTCTGTAGCCCAGATTGGGTCACCAGAGAATAGCTCATCGTACTCTGGAGTACGTAGGAAGCGAACCATACGTAGTTTCATTACGAAGTGGTCGATCATTTCCTGAGCTTGTTCTTCAGTGATCTTGCCTGCTGCAATATCACGCTCGATAAAGATATCCAGGAACGATGATGTACGACCTAGAGACATTGCTGCGCCGTTTTGAGACTTAACAGCTGCCAGGTAACCGAAGTAAGTCCACTGGATTGCTTCTTGAGCTGTTTCTGCCGGGCGAGAAATGTCGAAACCGTATTTAGCCGCCATTTCTTTGATTTGGCCAAGAGCACGGTGCTGTTCTGCAATTTCTTCACGAAGTTGCATAGTCATTTGAAGATCTTCGCCGTTCTCAAATTTCTCTTGAAGAGAAGTGAACTGTGCGAATTTGTCTTTCATCAGGAAGTCAATACCGTATAGGGCAACGCGACGGTAGTCACCGATGATACGACCACGGCCGTATGCATCTGGAAGACCAGTCAAAACGCCAGATTTACGGCACTTCATGATGTCTGGAGTGTAGATATCGAAAACGCCTTGGTTATGCGTTTTACGGTATTCTGTGTAGATCTTCTTAACT
The DNA here is from genome assembly GCF_029223195.1 of Vibrio sp. CAU 1672. Classification (GTDB taxonomy): domain Bacteria; phylum Pseudomonadota; class Gammaproteobacteria; order Enterobacterales; family Vibrionaceae; genus Vibrio. The sequence continues at coordinate 117,917 of NZ_JARHUF010000006.1, forward strand.
TGTGGATCAAGTTCGCGGTCGTAAGCTTTGCAAGAACCTTCAACCATACGGATACCACCGTTAGGGATGATTGCACGCTTAAGAGGAGCTTCAGTTTGTAGACCTACGATAGTCTCAAGATCTTTTTCGATGTAGCCTGCATCGTGAGCAGTGATGGTAGAGATAACTGAAGTATCGAAATCAACAGGTGCGTGAGTCGCGTTCTCTTGTTTGATACCTTCCATTACCTTAGCCCAAAGCTTGTTTGTCGCTTCAGTACCTTCAGAAACTAGGAAAGATTCGTCGCCTTCATACGGAGCGTAGTTCTTCTGAATGAAATCACGAACGTTTACTTCGTTTTGCCAGTCGCCTGCAGCAAAACCTTCCCAAGCTTTAGCAAATTGCTCTGCCATGACATACCTACCTTTTTAGTAGAAAAAAATACGTACTGCTTCGCCGCTGAGCCAGCTATCCCCACCAGAATTAATGGGGAACAGTACACTCTTATTAATAACAATATTTATAGTCTTACTTAGTGTAGATGGAGCGAGATAAAACTATAAATATTGTTACTGCTCTGGATGACTTTCCAACCGAACACAAAGCAAGAGTAACATAAAAATTTTTTTTAATCCTTAAACTAAATCAATAAAAACTCAAAAATCCGGATAAAAATGGGGTAGCGACTCGCGCTACCCACACAATATTTGAACAATTTGGCTTATAGCCAGGCTTTAATGCCGTATTGCCCTTCTAGCATACCAACTGCCAGCATCGCTACCAGGCAGATGATGAAAACGCCTACTGGGATGATGATCTTGTCAACAAACGAAAGACGTGCTGCACGTTCTTTGTCACCGATAAGGCCGTTGTTGTCCAGGAACATGGTCAGTGCCCAGGCAAGAACCGGGTTAGTTACAACAGAGGCAAAAATACAGATACCCGCAGCTTGTGAGTCGTTGGTTTCTTTAACCATTTGCATACCCGCTTCAACCAGTGGCAGGAATACACCAACCAACAGCGCAATACGCATTACCGGAGGCCATACTGCCACATCCATTGGGAAGCCAAGGATTGCAACCGCCATAACAATCAAGCCGAGCAGGATAGCGCCCGCCGGGATTGGGCGTTTAGCGATAGCTGCCGGGATCATGTATGTACCCCAAGATGAAGTGATGTTACCACCACCAAGTGCCGTACCCACCATCTGACGAACAGAACACATGGTCATAGTGTCATCTACATCCATAAGTACTTTTTCAGTCTTACGTGGGTAGTTCAGTTCCTGGAAGATACGGTGACCCAAGAAGTCCGGCGACCACATCGCAACCGCTAGAATCGCAAATGGTAGCGATGCAATGAAGTGTTGCAGATTAGGCAGACCAAGCATCCAACCTTCTTCAGTGCTGCCCCACCAGTAAACTGGGTTCAGGTTAGGCAGACCCATTTCAGTTTCAAACTTAAGATCAAAACCGGCGCCAAGTGCTAGTGCAATGACCAATCCGGTGATAGCACAAACAGGAATGGCTAGCCAGCGCTTGTTGATTTTTGCCAGGTAAGCGTAAAGAGCAATGTTGATACCTAATACAATTAAACCAACGTAGCCCATGCTGCCTGCTTCAACGCTCGCTGACTGAAGGCCAACTGCCCAGTTCTGAACCGAGCCAATCTGACTCATGGTACCGGTGAAACCGAGGAAAATTAACAAGCCCCCGGCTGTACCCTGGGAGGTTAAGTTTACGAGTTTAGAACCGCCTTTGAAGTAGCTTAGCAACAAGCCGAATACGCCAAGAAGAATGGCAAGAGCAAGAGGGTGGGCGCCGGCAAGAGCGATAGAACCGATAAGCGGAATCATCGGGCCGTGGTTACCTGCAAGGTTGGCTCTAGGGTTAATAAAACCGGATGCAAGAACACAGAAAAGCAGCGCTGGGATCAGCATTTCAACACGGGCAACTTCGATAGCGAATTCTTTGCCAAGGTTTACGTGATCCCAAGCAGCGGTCAGACCATCTGCCCAAGACATCATTACCGCAGAATACATTGCGATGATGCCGATGGTACCGGCAAGTGCTGGGACTAAATCCTCAAGCTCAAAACGGAAATCACGACCTGGTAAGTTCAAGCCAAAACGGCGTGGCTTCATGATTTGAAGTTCGTGGTCTAGGTAGTCTGAACGGCTCTCGAACTCAGAAGCGGGACGATGAAGCTCTTGGTAGCTCTTAGTCTCAATATCTGAATCAGAGTGAGCTTTATTCACTGCGTCTGACATAGATTCCTCATATATTTAAAAGTTATGAATACTCAATTAATTGTGTAATTCCGCTTTCTGCGGCATACCCTATGCTAGCTATTATTAGGTTATTGTTACACGCACATCTTGTGCCTAAGCATAGCTAATAAACCATTGTGCTGAGGCACAATAATTTCCTCTTCTATGTGGCGGAGTCTAACAAGATAGTGGCTGAGGGTGATTGATTTAGATCACTTTAAGAAAAGATGTGAAAGAAAACTACAGAAAGTGTCCGCCATACGGTTAAGGTGGTGATTTTGCGTGTAATTTGATTACACATGATGCATAAAATTAGATTTTTCAAACGACGGTGACATGGTGGTTATCCGTTGTTTTTTATTGCATTCATAACTTTTATGAAAAGCTGGCTCTATTTTTGCTTGTTTAAGGAAATAAGACGTTTTTTTGGCTAACTATTGCCGCTCAATTTTAGGAAGAAAACATGAAACAGCGTAAATTATTGCCTATTGTAGCCGTTATTTCTGGTCTGATGGTGGGGTGTGGCGGCGGCGGCGGCGGTGGCGGCGGTGGTGCTCCGACAAAGACAAGCTTTACCTTCAAGTTTGCGATTCCTGCCGTTATGCAAAAGAGCGAAGCTGCCGCACAGAACTGTACCGTTTATGATCGTAAAAACGATGTAGGCGGCAATGAATCGGTTTTGACCTATAGTGCTGCCACAACACAGCAGGTAACGAATTATATTCTGGGGTATTACTCTGACACTGACGGTAAACGGGTCGGTGACATTATCAAACCGTCGAGTGACAGTTTCAGGTTTTACTTAGAAGATATTCCTGAAGGTGGTTACATTACTTTCCAGGCTGAAGAGTTCAATGGTAAAGAAACCCGCGTGAACTCGTTCTCTAAAGCGTTCCTGAAGGATAAAAGCTTGCGTAATGCGACATTTGCCCTTAACCGTGACTCATTAAACAAATGTTTTACGGGTGGTAACCAACTAGACCACAACTTCAGAAACTTGTCTTATCTGAATGAGGTATCTGGGGGAAGTGATTACCACTATGTTTCCCAGTTCGATACTTTTGTTTCACCTAATCCCAAAATGCTGGCGGGTGATGAATTGCCGGGTGTAAGAGGGGAGCCGACAGTGCTGTTCCAGTATGTCGATGACTCTAACCTGCAATTGCACCAATACGGCGTAGGCTCATGGGCTGGCACCGACATTCAACTGGTCGCGACAAATCTTAAGTCCAATATCCTTACATCATCGGCTTATGATTATGACAAGCTGTCGATTGGCTTTGTGGCGAATAACTACCTTTATGATGCGCTAGAGTTAGGCAAAGGGGTCGCCGATTATGCCCGACCAGCAGACACCAACGGTGAAACCTGGGTTTACATGGCTAATGATGATGCCACGGCAACACGCTGGCAGACATTGCTCACCGGTACAGTGCCAGCAGGTTGGGATATTGATCTGGATACCGATGCTTATCTGAACATTGATAATCTACCCAACACCAAACCAAGCGTGGGAGGCCAGGGTGGCGCTGAAAGCGTTATTGACCTGGCGATGGGGCTAAATGCATCAACTGAAGGCTACAGCCGTACGGCATATTTCTCGGCTTCAGATGTTTACAAAGTCACTCATCGTATTTACACCACCAGTACTAATGATGAAGTCGTGGTGCCGGAACTGTACTACTACAACTTCCCAAGTAGTGCGATTGAAGCGCTAAAAGTTTCTGACTTGAATGATTTTAACCGCACCGCGTTGATCCTGGGGGATGACCATAAGCTAAATGCGCAGATGTTTGTATCATTTTTTGCTAACGGAGATGCCTCAGAGCCAGAGCTGGATGCTGATCTTGATGGTATTTTAAGTTCTGAACTGCAAGGGCGGGAAAACGAAGTGTCGCTGCGTTCTTCAAATGGTTTGGTGGTAACCCGTTTCAACTGATATTCGTTGACAGTTGCTGTAGTTAACATTTGTTTAAATTTGCCTGCCCCTCTCATGAGGGGCTTTTTTATGGCGTGCATTCACTAATTCTAGGATTTAGTTCTGCTAAATGCATATTAATTTGCTTCTTGTGTTTATCTATGCAAATTATTTGGGTTAATAATTTGTTGCATGTTGGCGTGTGGGGTGATAATTTGATTGCAATTTAAGAGGGCGGAGCCCTCCTTTGCAGTGATAAAACACATGGAGTAGAGCGCATGAATGATGTACCCGCGCTGGATATAAAAGATCTGCACAAAACATTCGGGCAAAATGAAGTCCTCAAAGGCATATCGCTTTCTGCACACAAAGGAGATGTGATCTCCATTATCGGCTCTTCCGGCTCAGGTAAGAGTACTTTCCTCAGATGCATCAACTTACTGGAGACCCCCACCGCTGGTGAAATCTGGGTCAATGGTGAGCTTATCCAAATGAAAAATAATCGCGCGGGTGAATCTGTTCCTGCGAACGAGAAGCAGGTTCAGCGGATTCGTTCTCGTCTTGCTATGGTATTTCAGGGCTTCAACTTGTGGTCTCACCTTACGGTACTGGAAAACGTAATTGAAGCACCGGTACACGTGCTCGGGGTGCCAAAAGCGCAAGCGATAGAAAACGCTGAGCTTCTGCTAAAAAAAGTCGGTCTGTACGAACGAAAAGACTACTATCCGGGCCACTTGTCTGGTGGCCAGCAACAGCGCGCCGCTATCGCCCGTGCTTTGGCGGTCGAACCTGAGGTTATGCTGTTCGACGAGCCAACGTCGGCGTTGGATCCCGAGCTGGTTGGGGAAGTCCTTGGCGTCATGCGAGATCTTGCTGAGGAAGGCCGTACCATGCTGGTGGTCACGCACGAAATGGCTTTTGCGCGTGATGTTTCAAATCACGTAATGTTTTTACACCAGGGGCTGGTGGAAGAACAAGGAGATCCAGCTAAGCTGTTTACTGACCCTGATTCTGAGAGATTACAGCAGTTTATTTCATCTATTTATTGATACTACACCCGGTTTTTCCGCGGTCGGCAGGGTATTGCCGCCCGTAGTAAGCACAACAATCAAAAACGACACAAAAAAATAGCAATCACAGGAGTATGGAAATGAAAAAGTGGTTATTGGCGGCAACGCTTGCCGCAACAGCAGTCTCTGGTATGGCTCAAGCAAAGGAATGGAAAACCGTTCGTTTTGGTATTGAAGGCGCATATCCCCCGTTTAGCTGGACAGAAACCGACGGTTCGCTTAAAGGTTTTGATGTCGATATGGCCAATGCATTATGCGAGGAAATGCAGGTGAAGTGCAAAATCGTCGCACAAGATTGGGATGGTATTATTCCTTCGCTTTTAGCGCGTAAGTATGATGCGATCATTGCGGCAATGTCGATCACAGAAGAGCGTAAGAAGAAAGTTGACTTTACCGGCAAATACGCCCTTATCCCAAACAAATTTATTGCCAAAAAAGGGGCAAATTTAGATTTCGATAACCTCAACGGGCAAAAAATTGCGGTACAACGAGCAACCACACACGACAAATATCTGACAGATAATTATGGCGATAAAGTGCAAATCGTTCGTTACGGTTCGTTCGATGAAGCGTATCTGGATCTGGGCAATGGCCGTGTTGCAGCGGTATTAGGTGATGCATCTGCACTAGAAGAAGGAGTGCTCAACAAACCTGGCGGTGACGCTTATGAGTTTGTCGGGCCGTCGTTGACCGATCCGAAATGGTTTGGTGAAGGTTTTGGTATCGCGGTTCGTAAGCAAGACAAAGATTTGACGAAAAAGCTTGATGCAGCAATCCAATCGCTGCGTGAAAAAGGTATTTATCAGGAGATTGCAGGTAAATACTTTAGCTACGATGTTTACGGCGAGTAAGTCGTAATTCAGCGGCCGTTGGCTTGTTCCTAGAAGTAGCCAACGGCCGATTGATGAGTTTAGGGATTAGGAACTCACCTATGCTGGATTTACAAGGATACGAAGCCTCCATTTTCAAAGGGGCGTTGGTGACAATTGAAGTCGCGGTATTGTCACTGCTGCTTGCTGTTATATTGGGCATGCTGGGCGCACTAGCGAAGTTGGCGCCATATAAATGGGCGAGAGCCATTGCGACACTTTATACCACCATTATTCGCGGCATTCCCGATTTAGTATTGATGATGCTGATCTTCTTTGGTGGCCAAATTCTTCTCAATAATAGTCTTTATTCTATCAATGAAACCCTGAATGAGTGGTTTGCAGCTGGCAACCCTGAGCATGAATGGGTTGCTTATCTACCCGATTACATTGACGTCAGTCCGTTTATCGCCGGCGTATTAACGATAGGGTTTATTTTTGGCGCATACATGGCGGAAACTTTTCGTGGTGCCATCATGGCGGTAGACAAAGGGGAGCTTGAAGCTGCAAAAGCGTATGGAATGAACCCGGTACTCTCATTTCGCCGAATATTGTTACCTCAGATGATCCGCCATGCGTTGCCCGGGTTTGGTAATAACTGGCTGGTGTTACTTAAAACTACTGCTTTGGTTTCCATCATTGGTCTGGAAGATATGGTGCGGATGAGTTCACTGGCTGCAGGTTCGACTAAAATGCCATTTACCTTTTACATGGCTGTTGCAATTATCTTTCTGTTTTTCACCAGTGTTTCTACCGGCCTGTTGAAACTGGTTGAGCGCAAGTTCAGTATTCATGCGAGGTAAGAGATGGATTTTTCTTTAATTGTCGAGAGTTTCCCTACTTACCTTGAAGGACTGTGGACTACGGTGTGGCTGGTTGGTTTAGCACTGCTCATTGGTTTATGTGTGGCCATCCCGCTGGCCATCACACGAAACAGTGCAAATTACGTGTTGAGCTTACCGGCCTGGGCCTTTATTTACTTTTTTCGTGGCACGCCGTTGTTAGTCCAGCTCTACCTGATTTACTACGGCATGGATCAGTTTTTTCCGGTTAAAGATACCTTGTGGGAACACGCCTGGTTCTGTGCGTTGGTGGCTTTTGTACTCAATACCTCTGCATATACCGCTGAAATCGTCCGCGGAGCGATCAATGGTTTGCCAAAAGGCGAAGTGGAAGCCGCAAAAGCGTATGGCATGAGTAAGTTTATGACCTATAAACGCATTATTTTGCCAAGTGCGCTACGCCGAGCATTACCGGCGTATTCTAACGAAGTCATCTTCATGTTGCATGGCAGTGCTGTTGCAGGGATCGTAACTATCGTCGACCTAACTGGTGCGGCACGTTTGGTAAACTCTCGTTATTACGCGCCATTTGAGTCTTTCTTAACGGCTGGACTTTTCTATATGTCGCTAACGTTTATCATTCTTTGGTGCTTTAAACGTGCAGAAAAACGCTTCTTGGCGTATCTACGTCCGCTAAGCTAAAGCCGGAATTTAAGTAATGGTACCTCCGGGTACCATTTTATTTTTGATACCTTCATTCATACTTTTCTGCTTTATCAACAAGACTGTTTTGCTCCCTTGTTCGCTTACATTACACTTCGGCAAAACCCTCATTTAACAAGTGAAAGATGAAAAAAATAATTATATCGTTGGGTCTTGCAGTGGTAGCGGCAGGATGCGGTGGCGGAGGAGGAGGAGATTCACAGTCAAATGCTCAAGTCACACCAACTCCAGCTCCAGTTCATCAAGCCTTAACAACGGGCAATGCACTGTTAGTTTCAAACCCAAACGATTTTATTCGAGAAAGTCGTCAGGTTGTTGAAGCGCATAAGAAACAGTCGAATGCGATCAAATCTGCGATTGCGAAAAACCTTTCGGGTCTTTACTGGGATCCGACGCATGATGCCGCAATTTTTTCTCCTACCTATGGATTTAACGACACCATTCTGATGACCAACAAAGCGATGGCAAGTGGTTATACAGACCAAGCTTTGTCGATTGGTATTGCTGGCGAGCAAACTAGCGGTCAACGCTATGCGGTTCTCGGCAGTAACCCATTTCGAACCGCGCAACGTTTTCCTGATTCTTCTAATGCGGCAATGACTCAGTGGTTAAAGAACCTTATTACTTGGTTGTCAGGCGGGACGACTTCAAATGTAGTCATCGCACAAATGGATCAGTCCTATTACTTCCCTGATGAGCAAGCGACGCGTAATTGGTTAAACAGCAATATTTCACCAGATTTGACGTTTAACGAAGCTAACCTCTGTGATGGTTCGAAGCTACTGAGCTGTCTGAAAGCAGATAAGCCAAACCTCTTGATCCTGTCACAGCATTTACAATCAGAAGATACCAACCAACAGGTGTTGGATGCTCTGTCTTATGCTGAGCAAGCTGAAATTCCGGTTTTGTATCTGCATTGGGATGGCGAGCTAACTGATCTTGGCCGAGAGGTTTTGGAAAAATTCCATATTGACTATGTGGGAGACAACTACTGGCGTAGGTTGGGGCTGGTTGATTGGGCACCTGCATCGCTAGTGAACGTCGTGCCGGATTCTGTCATCACACAACAAGCGTTGTTATCTCGTTTCGAAACTCAAAACTTCAATGTAGATTTGTCCCAGTGTGATGACAAATCATGCCCTGAAGCCGCGAACATGGACAGCCAATTTTACGAAGCGGCCAACAGCATTCGTCAGTGGTTGAGAACACTTGATGAGCAGAAAATCTCTTTGTTTGAACAAGATGGTTACCAATACGAAAAGTTGATGGTGTTGTTGGCGGATCACTATCGTCAAACCGTTTCATTTCCAATGGACAAGCAATCTACACAAACGAACGAATTTCTGAAATCGTATTTTGCGGACTACGTGCAGTACAACAGTCGTAACATCAATCCAAAACAACCGAATATGGGCAACTTCAGCCGTAGTGGGTTTGGGGCAGATGTTAAGAGAATCGCTACCACGGTGAATATGGAGTCTAAACGCTACTTCCGTTCAGCGGGTGTGTATGCGCTACCTGGGGAAGCGTTTACAGTAACCCGTAATGACAACAACGATGTGACCACAAAAATCGTCATCAATAGTTTAAGAAGTGGTGCTACTCATGAGTTCAGCAAAGATGGTTATACTCGACCGAAATTGCTGACATCGTTTGCTTATGAAGTTAAAGCGGGTGAAACCATCACACTGACTTCTCCGTACGGCGGTCCTGTACAGGTTCACTTTGATAAAAATGATGTTCCGGTTGAACTCAGCTTTAGCCATGTTGCGCAGCACCCTGTGTGGAGAAGTGAGAAGGACAACGACACCTTTATTCAACAACTAGAAGCCAACTTGTTCGATTGGGCTGAGTTGATCACACCTGGGTTTGAAGTTCACTCCAAGCGCGACAAGATGCTGGAGTCGATCAACGATGAGATGTGGTCGACCCCAGCTGAAATGGCGCTTGTGACAGAAGAGTACGTTCACAACTACCCACATGTGTTGGCGGGTTTCCAAGGTCCGGGCATTGACGAAGTCCCAGAAATCATTCAATACGGCCGAAACCAAGGCTGGGAAATTGCCAATATTGATATGGTTAAACACATGAACGCTGATCAAGCCACCTGTGGCTATGGTTGCTCTGGTAACCCGTACGATGCTTATTGGGCTTTCAGTCCATTGGGGCATGGTGATTTGCATGAGCTTGGCCACGGTTTAGAGAAGGGACGATTCCGATTTGCCGGTTGGGAAGGGCACTCGACAACTAACTACTACTCTTACTACAGTAAGTCTCGTTTCTTCCAAAATACGGGTAAGGAATCAACCTGCCAAAGCTTAGATTTCAAAGGTCAGTTTGAACTGTTGCAAACCAGTCGAACACAAGCCGATCCCAATGCATACATGGCCGCTCAAAACCAAACAGGCTGGAGTTGGGGGGCTCGCGTTTATATTCAAATGATGATGGCGACGCAGCATGAAGGCGTACTTCAAAATGGCTGGCATCTATTGGCGAGATTGCATCTTATTGAACGTGAATTTAACCGTTTGAAAGCAGATGAAACACTTTGGAATAAGAGACAATCAAGCATTGGCTTCTCGATGTACAGTAAAGATGAAGCAAACGGTATTTCAAACAATGATTGGCTGTTAATTGCACTGAGTTACGTTGCTCAGCGAGATATGACCAACTATCTCGACATGTGGGGATTCTCGTTCTCAGAAAAAGCAAAACAACAAGTTGTAGCGTTGAGTCTGACACCAATGCCTCTCACTTACTTTGCAAGCAGCAATACTGGCTACTGTTTGAATGAGTTTGCTCAAACGCCGCTAAGTATTGATGGGCAAACCGCTTGGCCGCTGAACTAGATTAGCTCATACTATATTCAGTAGTATTTAAAAGTCCAAAGCCAGTCCGTTAAGCGGATTGGCTTTTTTGTTGGGACATTTTTTAGCTTTGGGATTTTTACTTTAGGACATAATGATGACGTACCAAACGGTTAAATCAACAAGGGTATGACTTTCACAACCACATATGTTCCGCAGTATTGAACGATACAATCTGGGTAAAAGTGGTCACAAAGCTACCCAAATTGCTCAGTCTTCGGTGCGTTGCAATGGTGGTTGTAAGGGCTGGAGTTAAATGCAAAATAAAGGCTCTAAGTTGGAGTGTTTAGAGCCTTGGTCATCTGGTAGATGGAGTCTTCAGTCGTTCATTGTAAAGAGCTCGGCATCAGACACGGCAACCATATTATAGTTGCTGGTGCTGAAGATTAATGTTGGATCTGGAACTCGCCTAATCGTTTTGTCTGATCTTCTGCCAAGCGAGACAAGTGGTTACTGGCTTCTGCTGTCTGGCTGATACCTGCAACGTTTTGACTAATAATATCGTTAATATTATTGATGTTCTGGGTTATCTCTACGATGGCACGACTCTGCTCGTCAACCGCAGTGGTAACATCGTTATTAACCTGGCTGATATGTTGCAGTGTCTGAGTGATAGACTCCATCTGGTTACTGGTTTGCTCTGCGATCTGACTATTTGCCTGAACTTTGTCCAGGCTATCATTGACGGCATCGACAGCTGCGGATGATTTTTGCTGCAATTGTTCAATGATTGCCTGGATCTGCTGGGTCGAATCTTGTGTTTTAGCTGCCAGCACGCGAACTTCGTCCGCGACAACGGCAAATCCTCGTCCACTTTCGCCAGCTCGAGCGGCCTCAATGGCAGCATTCAGTGCCAGTAAGTTGGTTTGCTCAGAAATGGTATCGATCACGGTTACGACTTCGCTGATCTTAATGCTTTGCTCGTTAAGATCGGTCACTTGATCTGACGTCTGGTGGAGCTGGTTAGCAAGCTCTTGAGTTAGCTGACGTGCATGGTCGGCAATTTCTGAACTTTCTGCCCCTAAGTTCAGTGCTTGCTGGGCACTTTCATCTGCATTTTTCGCATAGCTGTCAACCTGGGTCGCAGCGGCTGACAATTCAGTTACAGCCGAGGTGATCAATTCAACTTGTTGTTGTTGCTCCCTGGCATTAACTTCACTTTGGGTCATTACTGCTGCAAGCTCTGTTGATGAGGCTGCCACTTCATCTCCGACGCCACGCAAAGCTCGGATAGTTTGGCTTAGCTGAGAAATGGCATCATCGAGGCTGGCCCCTAACAGGCCAATTTCGTTTTTACCCTGAATTCCAGTTTGGTTATCGAGTTTACCTTCTGCCAGGTCCTTCACGGCCAAATATAGGGCACGCATTATTTCGCTGATAGCATTGGATAAGTAGATACTGATCACCAGTGCCAGAATAATGGCGATAACAGAGGCTGATAACTGACTGGCGGTTACTGAGTCCAATAGCTTTGAGCTTTTATCAGAAAGCTGTTCGGTTATCTTGATAGAGGTGGTGGCCAGGGTTGTGATTAACTGGGTGTTCTGATTACCCAGGTCGATCATTCGGTTGGCGGTCTGCTTTTTTTGCTTTTGCAGCTGGATGATTTCGCGTAATTGCTGTTCCCAGAGCTTGGCGTTGCTGATCAACTCGCGGGTTTCCGGCCACTGTGCAAAAGGCTTAAGCTGAGCGTTGAGTTTTTGTGCATAGGTGAGAGTCTTTTCCGTGTCAGCCTGGTTCTGCCCTTTCACGCCTACTGCCAAGTGATAAAGCATCAGGCCTGCAGTGTCAGACATTTCTGATAGCTCATTGGTCCATTGATCAACATCCTGCTCATTTCGGTTATCAGCAACCTGTAAGTCAGCCTTAGTAATATCTGTGGTTATCCAGCTGGTGGCTTCATAGAGCTTAATGATGTTCTGGCGATGGGTTCTGAGCTGTTCAGAAGCGCGCACATAGTGCTTGAAGTTACTGATAAAGCTTTCTAACGACTGTTTGACACCGGCCGTCACAGCAACGTTATTGCTTTGTGTCAGGTGATGGTAACTGCGTTGAATTTTTGCTAGGTTATCATTGTTAACACGTACCATTTTATCAACCCGTTCATAAAAACCAAGCGCGTAAATGGATTCCATTCGGCTGACATCCTGCAGGTCCTGAAATTCTTTTAGAGTGCTATTAAAGGTGATGTAATCATTTACTTTTTCGGTGTTGTTTTCTACCTCAGATAAAAGGTTTTGGCTGATTATTGTTGTAATAATGAAACAAAGAATAGCAAAGGCTGATGATAAAGAAAGAAGTATGCGTAACGGGATGTTTTTAATTGTATCTAGCATTATTAAATATGGCGCTCACTGTATTATAAAAATTACTAAATTTGGAGGCTGGTGCTTGTGTTATTTGCATATGCCTAGTTGTTGACGGGCATTAGATTATTGTTGGTGAGATTATATAAATATAATCAGTTTCTTGGTAGTGGTATAAATATTAATATTTATTTAATAAGCTAAACGGATTGTGGGTAATGTTCACTTTGACTTGTAACTTGTATTAATTTGTTTTTGTCTGTTAACTATCCTTCATAAAAATACAGTCTATTATTTAAGTCAGAGATGTAATTGATAGCGGAAAACGATGACGGGAGCTATGGAGTATTTTTGTCTTTAAATACCTATGTCAAACATAGGGAGACGCTTTTCTTTGTTATTTCTGGAGTTAATGAGCTCCATGGTATGCCACTTTCTTTGTGACGGATAAAAGAGGGAGAATAACTTTCTCCCTCTTTTTTATTTGAATGTTGACCAGATAGGCGCATGATCGGAAGGTTTTTCAATACCACGTAATTCATAATCAATCCCGGCCTCAATACATTTGCCTGCCAGTGAGGGGGTGGCCAGTATCACATCAATGCGCAGTCCACGGTTATCGTCGAAACCACGAGAGCGGTAGTCAAACCATGAAAACTGGTCATTTACGCCAGGATGCAGGTTGCGAAAAGTATCTTCAAACCCCCAGTCTAACAGGGTTTGCAGCCACTCACGCTCAATCGGTTGAAATGAGCATTTACCCGTTTTCAGCCAGCGCTTGCGGTTGGGTTCGCCAATACCGATGTCAGAGTCGAGCGGGCTGATGTTGATGTCACCCATTACAATCAGTTGTTCATTACTATTGTGGTGGTCGCCAAGGTAAGTCATCAAATCTTGGTAGAACTGGCGTTTATAAGGAAACTTGGTCTCATGGTTGACATTATCCCCTTGCGGAAAATAGCCATTTAAGATGGTCACCTTGTCACCTTGCTGATCCTCAAATGTGGCCATGATCATGCGTTTTTGGTGGTCGTCATTATCGGTCGGGAACCCCTTGCGAACGCAGATAGGTTCTTGTTTACACAACATCGCAACGCCATAGTGTGCTTTCTGACCATGAAAGTAGACTTTGTAGCCCAATGCTTCGACATCTGCGAGTGGAAAGGCCTCATCATGCACCTTGATTTCCTGTAGCCCAATTATGTCGGGTTGATGTTTTTCGATAAGGGCTTGTAACTGGTGAAGACGGGCACGCAGGCCATTAATATTAAAACTAACGACTTTCATTGTTTGTCCTTATTAAGGGAGACTTTATTTGAATAATAATCAGGGGGATAGTATAGCTTTTTTGCTACTGGCTGTGGAGGCTATGCCTGAGTATTCAACTTGCCTTCCAGATCTTGTTGAACAATCTGCAGAGCCGCGAGTGCGGTACCTGGATCGACTTCATTGCTTTCGAGCAAATAGATCAGGTCAACGGCGAGCTTTACTTCATCCGGGGCTTGATCTAATGGTGGAACTGGATGATCAGACATTACTGGTTTTTTTCCCTATACGTAATTTGGTTTTCTAGTTTTAACACGGCGGCCTCGCAACGTTCCAGCCTTTGTTCGGTAGCCAGCAGTATTTTCTGTGCTTCCGCACGTAGATAACTCGGTGCCGTGTCTAGCGCGTGTTGTTTTTCCAGTACCATTTCTCGCAGGCGACGCGCCCATTCCTGATGCTGAGCCAGTTCTTGATATAAAACGTTGATTGGTTTCCTGAAGTGGCTACTGTGCTTGATTTCACTTTTACGTATTTTCAGCGTAGAAATCTCGCGTTGAATGGCGGTGATTTGAGCGATCAGCCGCTCGGTCAGGTATTCAGCGCGAAGCGAGGTCAACACCTGTTCTTTCTGTTCCCGTAATATCGTATCCAGTGTGCCCCTGGCCTCTTTGACACAGGGGGTAAGCAGGCGAGAGCGGCAGGAAAACAGGCGCTCATCAAACAGCGGGACATGGTGTTCTCCCCGTTGACGATCCAGTTGTGCTGCTTGTTTTTCTGCTTGATCCAGTTTTTCTGAAAGTTGCGTAATATTCATGATAAACCCACAAACCAGGCCTCGTAAGCCAGTTTTATCGCCAACACACTTACAACGGTGACAAACACCGGGCGAATAAATTTCGACCCAAAGCGAATAGCGGAATGCGCACCAACGAAAGCCCCCGCCATCAGGCAAAGGCCCATGGTTAATCCGAGTACCCAGTTTATGTGTCCGAGCCAGGCAAAAGTAAGCAACGAGGTAAAGTTACTGGTAAAGTTCATTGCTTTTGCCAGTCCGGAGGCGAGCAGAATATTCAGCCGGTAGAGTGCCATAGAGCTGACTGTCCAAAATGCACCGGTACCCGGGCCGGCTAAACCATCATAAAATCCAATTGAAAAACCTTGTGCGTACTGTTTTTTATTAAGCTTAGTACATGGCTCAGGGATCGGGCTTTGATGGGTGGCAGGCGGTGCCCGGTGAAATACGGTATAAAGCGCCGCAGCTAAAATAATCAGCGGCAGCACCTTTTCCAGCCATTCGGTACTAATCGAATCGACAAATAGTGTACCCAACGTGGCACCGACAAGCGTTGCGACGAACGCTCTTCCCCAGCATTGTGGCTGGAACAGGCGTTTACGGTAATAAGTTAATGCTGCGGTGGAAGAAGCAAAGCTGGCAGCCAGCTTGTTGGTACCCAGAGCAATATGGGGAGGCAATCCAAGCGAGAGTAGTGCGGGAACGGTAAGCATTCCACCGCCTCCCGCCACAGCATCAATGAATCCAGCAACAAAAGCAACAAGCGCCAACACCAACAGCATGGTTGGCTCAATCATTTCCATAAATAATGGTTCTTCTATTATTCTATTGTTCGTTTAAACGGCGGTAGAGCGTCAATCAGTGCTTGTCCGTAACGTTTTGTTACTAAACGGCGATCTAAGATGACTACTGTACCAGAGTCTCGTTCTTTCCGCAGCAGGCGACCAACACTCTGGATGAGCTTTTTACTTGCGTCGGGAACCGTGATCTGCATAAACGGGTTACCGCCTTTCTTCTCGACATACTCGGCATGGGCCTGCTCGACAGGGGAAGTTGGTACCCCAAACGGGATTTTGGTGATCACCAGGTTTTCCAGTAGTTCACCAGGTAGATCCAGGCCTTCTGAAAAGCTGCCCGTGCCAAACAGCACACTGGTTTTGTGTTTTTCGACCAGCTTTTTATGTTTTTTTAGAATTTCGGCGCGGGAACTGTCCCCCTGTACCTGTAGTGCCCAGCCCCGTTTAACAAAGTCTTTGGCCAGCGCTTTCGCCACCTGGTTCATTTGCCAGTAAGAGGAGAATAATACTAAGTTGGCTTTATTGTCTTGCAAATACTTAGGCAAAATTTCAATAAGATATTCAGTGAACTGTGGGGCCGGTGGCTCGTACTGCATTTGCGGGATGCGCAGCTCGGCCTGATTCTGGTAATCAAAAGGCGACGCTAAGGCGAGAAATTGTGTTCCGGATTCCGGGCGCGCATCCACACCTACCTGATGGCAGAAGTACTGGAACGAGTTTAGTGCGCGAAGGGTGGCAGATACCAACACCGCACCGAGGCAGCGGCTCCAGATCTGCTGATCTAGCTGCCAGCCAATTTCCAGTGGTGAAACGCTGACAATAAAGTCGCCTTCACGATCCGGATGTGTCTCCAGCCAGCGCGCGAGTGGGGCGCCTTTATCTCTGGTTGGTTCTGCCATTAATGACCAAACTTGCGCCAGGTTTTCCAGACGTTGAATGTAAAAACCGAGTTCGGCCAATGCTGGCTCGGCTAATCTGGCGGAAAGTTCCCCATCTTTGACTCGCTCGGCGATTAAATCAGCGATTTTTGCCACACTCTGATTGGCTTTCTTACTCAGTTGTTTCAGCTCTTGCGATTGTGTTTCCAGCCAGGCAGGCAGTTCACCATGCTCAAAGCGATAGATCCCTTCATTAAAATGACTGGGATCGAACTGTTTACACAACTGGTTCAGGGATGGAACAAGCTGCTGTACCGCGTCTTGCAGATCATTTCGAAATCGCGATACGCGTTTTTCATCAGCAAGGGATGAAAATTTGCTGGTAGATTGGTTGAGTTTTTCCAGCCAGGCCGCGGCGCCTTTGAGACTTGCTGAGGCAGAGGCGTGATCGCGCGCGATATGTGGCAGGTGGTGGGCCTCATCAAACACATAAATTGAGTTTTCCGGCTCAGGCAGAATCACCCCTCCGCCCAGATCGGCGTCAGCCATGACCAAGGCGTGGTTGGCGATGATGATGTCATTTTTATCTAACTCCGAGCGTGCTTTTTGAAACGGGCAGCCGCGGTGGGCAGGCAAACTGTTGTTGCAACTATGCTTGTCACTGACAATCAGCTGCCAGATTTGATCATTAATCGGTTTTGGCCAGGAGTCACGATCGCCATCCCACTTGCCCTGTGCCAGAGCCCGATACAAGGTTTCCAGCAGTTCAATATCGGTTTTGTTTGGTTTGGTCTCAAACATGGCTAACTGCCCGCCATCGACGCCGCTGGCGGTCGCGAGTTTTTCAGCGCAGCAATAGCGTTGCCGGCCTTTTGCCAGAATAAAGGAAAACTCACGATCCGAAAGCCGGCGGTACAGAGGCAGGTCTTTATTAACCAGTTGTTCCTGTAATGCAACCGTTGCAGTGGAAATCACAATTTTGCGATTGTTGTGCAGGGCAACAGGAATTGCAGCCATCAGGTAAGACAATGACTTACCAATTCCGGTTCCGGCTTCGGCAACTAGCATTCGGTTTGTTTTGTGGTATTGGCCACAAAGCGTTTTCGCTATTTCAGCCACCAAATAATTTTGCGCTCGCCTAGGGACGAAATTTTCAAGTTGCGCCTGAAGGTTGTGATAACTGTTACGAATCGATTTTTGGATGTTAGTGGTCAGCATGCGGGCCTCAAATGCGTTGGGCGCGAATAGTAGCACACTTCACTGGATGCACAGAAGTTCACAAAATTGAATGCTTTTGAATGAAATAGCGATCTTCTTCACAAAAAAAAATTGAACCTTTCTTGGTTGAAATTAGTTTCACATGCAGAAAGATATAAAACACCAAAAAATAGATCAAAATAATAGCCTGGGTGGTGTTTTGTGTGGTGCGTCTTGGCATTGTTGGTGTTAATTGCTGTTTAACTCGTGTTGATAAATGCCTAAAAAGTAGTGTATTTAGTATAGAACTGCGTCGCAAAAATCGGTCAGAAAGCGTAAGTTGTTGTTTTTGTTGGTTTTTATTTTTTTTGATGTTTGGATTTATAAAATTTGACAGGCAGAATAATCTTTTGCAATCTAATGCCCAGATTATATAGGTGAACTGTTTGATGCCGAAAGCATTGAGAGGCACCGATAAAATAAAAAAAGGGAACCGGGCAAGGATTTCCCGAACTAAGAAAAGGCAGTGGATTAATTATGAAAAAGACTCTATTAGCTCTAGTTGTTGCTGCTACAGCAACTTCTGTTAACGCAGCTGAAGTATTCAAATCTGAAGAAGGTTCTGTAGATTTTTACGGCCAACTTCGTCCAGTTTTAGTATTTTCTGACAAGAACGACCACACAGCAGAGCTAAACACAAGCTCTTCTCGTATGGGTGTAAACGGCGTTTACGTTGTAGACGACAGCCTGAAAGTACTAGGCGAAGTTGAGATCGGTGTTGCTCTGGGTGACAACTACGGCGCAGGCGCTGACTCAAGTGAGCGTACTGATGATACAGTATTTGTACGTCGTCACATCATCGGCTTCGACATGGGCGATATGGGTACACTACGTATCGGTAAAGAAGGTACTTTCGCTGATGACGTATACGGTGCTGATTACTCTTACTTCTTCGGTGGTTCTGCGCTTCTTTACGGACACGCTTGGAACAACTCTTCTCAGTTCAAGTACGCGTTCGAAAACGATCAGTTCTGGCTAAAAGCTGGTTACGCACTGGGCGAGAAAGACCAGAACGAAGAAGTTCGCGAAGTATTCGTAGGTAAGTCTTTCGGCGACCTGTCTATGCACGCAGGTATCCTTTCTTCTGAAAACAAGATCGCTTCTAAAGGTAACAACAAAGAAAACCTATCTTTCGAAGTTACTGGTGAGTACGCTCTAAACGGCCACACTCTAGGTGCGACATACTACTACAACGAAGACGACAACAAAGCTTCTGCAGAAACTGTTGATTCTCACGGTATCTCTCTAGCAGGTATGTTCGCAGTAGCTAACAAAACTACGTTCTACACAGGTTACGAGCTGGTTCTTTCTTCTTCTGACAAAGCTGGCACTGTAGACGGTGACAAGTCTCAAGCTTACGCTGGCGTTGAGTACAAGTTCTCTAAATGGGCTCGCGTATTTGCTGAAGCGGGTTACGTATTCGAAGAAACTACAACAGCAGACGCTAAAGTAGACAGCAAGACTAACTACGGTCTAGGTGCTCGTTTCTACTGGTAATCATTTTCCAGTTTGCTATTGTAAGACCCAGCTATAGGCTGGGTCTTTTATTATTGGAGATATAAAGAGGCATTTTATGCGGTCATCATTACAACTGGCGTTGGCGCTTTCTGCTTTTATCAGTGGTCCCATTCTTGCTGCATCGACGTTGATTATTCCCGAAGATGTCAAGTTGCTTGCGGTCAACATGGAAAAACCTAAAGCCAAAGGTGGTTTGTTTTCTGACAACAAAACACTAGAGCTCCCGGACGGAACTAATCAAATTGTGTTTAAGTACCAGCCGGAGTTCGAAATTGGTGATGATATTAAAACCGCTTATAGTGATGTGGTTATTGCCAGATTTGACGTTAGCAATGAAAAACTTACTTTCGAACTGCCTGAATTTAAGTCTTATCGCCAAGCCCAACTCAATATCTCACCATTAGTATGGCAACTGCTTGACAGTAAAGGTGAGCCTATTGCGTTAGTGGAAGATACACTCGAATCTGATGGCGTTCAGATTGGGCGAAACTTCCCGCAAGAAGCACGCAATTACAATATTGCCGGTGGTATCGCGAGCGTTGCGGTAACGTACGTGACGCTGAATCAGCATCAACAGCCAGTGGCATCCGCAAATCAAACTGAAGAGCCGGTTCGCTCTGTCTCAGAGCCATCACAAGCCGACAGCCAGATGGTTGATTTGCTAAAGACAATGTACAAAAAAGCCGCTCCTGAAGAGCGTGAGGCTTTTAAAGCATGGGTAATGCAGCAACAATAGCTGCAAAGTTAAGGCATCACTTTTCAACCCAAAGCGTATAATGGGCTCTGGATTGATGGTGGTTTAAAGATTGACCAGCTTCCATTCGCCTGGCTGCAGACCATCTAAGGTAAAGTTGCCCATCGAATAGCGGATCAAGCGCAGAGTAGGAAAGCCTATGTGCGCAGTCATTCGTCTTACCTGACGATTTCTGCCTTCAATAATGGTGATGGCCAGCCACGTGGTCGGGATGTTGGCTCTAAAGCGTACCGGAGGTGTGCGTTGCCAAACCTGAGGTTCGGCGATGATTTCTACTGTCGCCGGAAGGGTGGGGCCATCTTTTAACTCTACACCGCGGCGCAGCTGGTCTAAATCTGCTTCGCTTGGTGCACCATCTACCTGTACCCAGTAGGTCTTTGCTGACTTTGATTGTGGTTGTGTTAGCCGGGCCTGTAATACTCCATCGTTGGTCAGCACCATTAAACCTTCACTGTCCCGGTCAAGACGACCTGCTGCATAAACACCTTTCACCGGGATGAAGTCGGCTAAGGTCTGGCGGCTTTCGCCGTCAGTAAACTGGCTGAGCGTGTCGTATGGCTTATTGAAAATCACCACCTTTCTCTCTTCGGGTGATACACGCGGCTTTGACTGCGATATGCGTGGTTTAGATTTGTTGCGTCTGCTCTGTTGTCCCCCGTCACGTTGTGATTTCGCTGAGCGTTTAAAATGGCCATTTTTGGCTGGCGAATGACGACGACCGTCTTGTTGGCCTGAGCGAGATGACATGTTAACTACCTTGCAAATTTGTAAATGAACTGTGGCTTAAAGTTTTAACTTTGCTTGTTGTCGGCTATCATGTGCGCGCCTAAAACCAACAAAATCGCACAGAATAATAGACTAATTTGTCGAATTTGTTTAATGATATAGCCAAGTGGCAGTTTATTGAGGTAACTTGCGCTGACAAATTGCTCAATGCCACTGGGTCAATAATGAGCACTCATGGAAAGAGAAGTTGAATACTTCGCACTAAAAGAAATCGAGTGCACACCGCATGTAACGTTAGTGAGGAGAATGCACTACTAACGGGCTGCAATGCGTTAATACACTCAACTCAGTTATTGAGTTGAACAGAAATATAGGGAAATTTCATGCCTACAGAAAAACCTACCATCATCTACACCATCACTGATGAAGCCCCGGCGCTGGCAACGTATTCTTTATTACCAATCATTCAATCGTTTACCGCTTCTTCTGGTATCAATGTAGAGACACGTGATATTTCGTTAGCAGGGCGGATCCTTGCAAACTTCCCAGAGCACTTAAAAGAAGAACAACGTATTGGGGATGCACTTGCTGAGTTAGGTGAGTTGGCAAAAACGCCGGAAGCGAACATTATTAAGTTGCCAAATATTTCGGCATCGATCCCGCAGTTAAAAGTGGCGATTAAAGAGTTGCAGGCGAAAGGCTTTGATTTGCCAGACTACCCTGAAGAGCCAAGTACATATGAAGAAGATGCCATCAAGGCGACCTACGACAAAATTAAAGGCAGTGCGGTTAACCCGGTTCTTCGTGAAGGTAACTCAGACCGCCGTGCACCTCTTTCGGTAAAAAATTACGCCAAGAAAAACCCACATTCAATGGGAGCCTGGTCTGCTGACTCTAAATCTCACGTTACCAGCATGGCAGAGAAAGACTTCTTTGGCAGTGAAAAGTCAGTGACTATCGATGGTGAGACTGACGTTACAATCGAGTTTGTCGCGACAGATGGTACCGTTAAGCAGCTTAAGGCTCCTTTCCCACTGCTGGACAAAGAAGTGATCGATAGTGCGGTGATGAATAACCGTGCCCTGGTTTCCTTCTTTGAGCAAGAAATTGCAGATGCAAAAGCACAAGACGTGCTGCTTTCTCTGCATATGAAAGCCACCATGATGAAAGTGTCTGATCCGGTTATCTTTGGCCAGGCAGTTAAAGTTTATTATAAAGACGTGTTTGAGAAGTATGGCCGGCTGTTCAATGAGCTGGGTGTTGATGTGAATAATGGTATTGGTGACGTTTACGCTAAGATTGAGGCGTTACCGGCCGAACAAAAAGCTGAAATTGAAAACGCCATTCAGGCTGTATATGAGACCCAGCCACCATTGGCGATGGTGGATTCAGATCGCGGCATTACTAACTTACATGTACCAAGTGACATAATCGTTGATGCATCTATGCCTGCGATGTTGCGTGCATCTGGTCAAATGTGGGGACCAGACGGCAAACAGAAAGACACTAAAGCGATGATCCCAGATCGTAGCTACGCCGGTATTTACCAAGCGGTAATCGATTTCTGCAAAGAACACGGTGCTTTTGACCCGACCACCATGGGTAGTGTGCCGAATGTCGGCTTGATGGCACAAAAAGCCGAAGAGTATGGCTCGCACGATAAGACCTTTGTTATGGATGCTGCTGGTACCGTACGGGTAGTCGATGCGGCAGATAAGGTGCTGCTTGAGCAACCAGTAGAGGCCGGAGATATTTTCCGCATGTGTCAGGTAAAAGATGCGCCTATCCAGGATTGGGTGAAACTTGCGGTGAGCCGCGCACGTGCTACCGGTGTGCCGGCGGTATTCTGGCTGGATGAGAACCGAGCGCATGACGCTGAACTGATTAAGAAGGTCAACACTTATCTTCCCGAACACGATACTGCGGGTTTGGAAATCAAAATCCTGGAACCTGTTGAAGCGTGTAAGTACTCACTAGAGCGTATGAAGGCTGGCCTGGACACCATTTCGGTGACGGGGAATGTACTGCGTGACTACCTGACGGATCTGTTTCCAATCCTTGAGCTGGGTACATCGGCTAAAATGCTATCTATCGTTCCTCTGATGAATGGGGGAGGGTTGTTTGAAACCGGTGCGGGCGGCTCTGCGCCAAAACATGTCCAGCAAGTTGAAAAAGAGAATCACTTACGTTGGGACTCGCTGGGTGAGTTTCTTGCGTTAGCAGCATCACTGGAACACTTAAGCCAGGTTACCAGCAATGCCAAAGCTCAGGTTCTTGCCGATGCTCTGGATAAAGCGACGGGCGAGTTTTTGGATAACAATAAGTCGCCATCGCGTAAAGTTGGTGAACTGGATAACCGGGGCAGTCACTTCTATTTGGCCATGTACTGGGCAAAAGCGTTGGCTGAGCAAACCGCAGATGCTGATTTGGCGGCTGAGTTCATGCCGATCGCTCAAGCTTTAGCGGAAAAAGAAGAGCAGATCATTACTGAACTGAACAGTGCCCAAGGCGCAAAAGGTGAGTTGGGTGGTTACTATGCATTAGACGATGCGCTAACCACCGCGCTGATGCGTCCGAGTGCAACACTTAATGCCATTATTGAACATTGATCGTTGAAGATGAGTACACCTCTGATGGTGTACTCAAGCGCAAAAACAAATAAACCCGCACTAGGCGGGTTTTATTTTGCTCTCAATGCAGCAACACGTGTCTGGTGGCATTGGGCAATAGCGGGTTTGTTAGCAGCGAGCTAACTACTTGGCTTGGTCTTCGACTGGAATGACGCAACTGGCGTGCGACCCTTTCGGACCTTTTTCAACCTCGTATGAGACTTGTTGGCCTGCTTTCAGCGTACGATAACCGTCCATCTGGATTGTTGAGAAGTGGGCAAAGATGTCTCCCTCTTCTTCGTCTGAACAGATAAACCCAAATCCTTTGGCATTGTTAAACCACTTTACTGTACCTGTAGCCATGCTTTTACATCCCTCATGCATTTTTTACTGATGTTGTTACCACTCAAGCTATACCATTAGCTTGAAAACTCATTAGCTGCTGCTAATGCATTATGAGTTGATGCTTCTTCCGCCCGCCACTTCTGTAACGGTTTATGATGGCGATCTGCTGAATTATGCATCAACACATTCCACTGTAGTCAATGAATCAAGACAGTCAACCAAAAAACACCCTAAATGGTTACATAAGTGGTAACAAATCAATTTTGAGATTAATAAATTAGTAAATATAAGCGTAGTAGTTCGGTTTATGCTAGAGATATGTTCTGTTGATATACAACCAGGTAAAAATTGCCACTACTTAAGTAGTGGCAGTTAGGTAATCATTCTAAGTGAATAAAAAGTGAAAGTAACGTAGCAAAATGATCGTTATTTCACATAAATGTGACTTTCAGCCAAATATTAATTGTAGACATACCAACGCCAAATGGACCCAGAATTGAAACAGAAATTCTTAAAATGAAGACGCCTCTTGAGAGATAAAAATCTTTTATTTGCAGCTCTTCAATAGGTGGATTAGTCTCTTAGTTAGGATAGGAAGTTATCGGTCAAAGTTCATCAACGTGCCATATCTGACTACACCAGATGACATGCTTGTGGTAGATTGTTTGTATAGGTAGAGAACATCAACCCTTTGATACGATAACTTTAGATTGCCATGAGTAAAAATTTTGAATGGGTGACTCCAGACTCTGATCTTTTGGAGCGAGAAAGTACAAAAATTCAGCCACCTAAGCTTTACAATGTTGTACTTAATAATGATGACTACACACCTATGGATTTCGTCATAGAGGTTCTTGAGCGATTCTTCTCACACGATATCGATAAAGCGACACAAATTATGCTCAAGGTTCACTATGAAGGAAAGGCAGTATGCGGTACTTACAGTGCTGAAATTGCCGAGACTAAAGTAGCGCAAGTGACTATGTACTCAAGGGAAAATGAGCACCCGCTGCTGTGTACGATGGAGCAAGCGTAACGAAAAGACTTGCTCGAGCAACCCAAGTTGTTCTTTCGGGAGGTACTTATGCTAAATAAAGAACTAGAGTCAAGCCTGAACGGTGCATTTGCTCGTGCACGTAATAAACGCCACGAGTTCATGACTGTTGAACACCTCCTACTTGCATTGTTAGAAAACGATGCAGCTAAGGAAGCCCTTTTAGCCTGCAAAGCAGATTTAGATGCCCTGCGCCACGAGCTCGATATTTTTATCGATCAAACTACTCCGCTTATTCCTGAAAGTGATGAAACTCGCGAAACACAGCCGACATTGAGCTTCCAGCGCGTACTGCAACGCGCGGTATTTCACGTGCAATCTTCCGGAAGAAATGAAGTGAACGGTGCCAATGTGCTGGTTGCTATCTTTAGCGAACAGGAATCACATGCCGCTTATTTGCTGAAGAAAAACGATATTTCTCGTCTGGATATCGTAAACTTTATCTCTCACGGCATTACCAAGGCCTCGGGAGCTAACGAGGATTCATCTTCGTCCGAATCTTTTAATCCCGAGAACAATGAAGAAACTGGTTCCGACGAACGTTTGGAAAGTTTTGCTACCAACCTCAATCAATTGGCCAAAGAAGGTAATATCGACCCCTTGATTGGCCGGGATAAGGAGCTGGAGCGTACTATCCAGGTATTGTGTCGTCGTCGCAAGAATAATCCATTGCTGGTGGGTGAAGCCGGGGTGGGGAAAACAGCCATTGCTGAAGGGCTGGCCTGGCGGATCGTCGAAGGTCAGGTTCCTGAGGTAATTGAAAACAGCGTTATTTACTCACTAGATATCGGCTCATTACTGGCAGGTACCAAGTACCGTGGTGATTTTGAAAAACGTTTCAAAACGATCCTTAAACAGTTGGAAAAAGAAGAAGACGCGATTCTGTTTATTGACGAAATCCATACGATCATTGGTGCGGGTGCGGCTTCTGGTGGCCAGGTGGATGCTGCCAACCTGATCAAACCATTATTAAGCAGTGGTAAGTTACGTTGTATTGGTTCCACAACCTACCAAGAGTACAGCAACATCTTTGAGAAAGAGCGTGCATTATCGCGTCGTTTCCAGAAGATTGATGTGGTCGAACCGTCGTTAGACGATACCACGAAGATCTTAATGGGTTTGAAGCCAAAATATGAAGCCCACCACGAGGTGCGTTATACCAACAAAGCGCTGCGCGCCGCGGTCGAGCTGTCGGCGAAATACATTAATGAACGTCACTTGCCAGACAAGGCCATTGATGTGATCGATGAAGCGGGCGCAAAAAGCCGTCTGGCCCCGGCGAGTCGCCGTAAGAAAACCGTGGGTGTTGCGGATATCGAAGCCATGGTAGCTAAAATGGCGCGTATTCCGGAGAAATCCGTTTCTTCTTCAGATAAAGACATCCTGAAGAATCTGGATAGAAAGATGAAGATGCTGGTGTTTGGCCAGGATAACGCCATCGACGCGCTCTCTGAGGCGATTAAACTGTCACGTGCCGGACTTGGTATCGACAACAAGCCTGTAGGTTCATTTTTGTTCGCCGGGCCTACCGGGGTCGGGAAAACGGAGGTAACGGTTCAGCTGTCTAAGTTACTGGGTATCGAATTGCTGCGTTTTGATATGTCTGAGTACGGTGAGCGTCATTCGGTCAGTCGGCTGATCGGTGCTCCTCCGGGCTACGTTGGTTATGATCAGGGGGGGTTGTTAACCGATGCTGTACTGAAACACCCTCACTCGGTGGTTTTGTTAGATGAGATCGAGAAAGCTCACCCTGACATCTTTAACTTGTTGCTGCAAGTGATGGATAACGGGACGCTGACGGACAATAACGGCCGTAAAGCTGATTTCCGTAACGTTATCCTGGTGATGACCACCAACGCCGGGGTTGCTGAGACTGAGAAGAAATCTATCGGCTTGATCCAGCAGGATAACAGTCACGACGCAATGGCGGAGATCAAAAAGGTATTTACGCCGGAGTTTCGTAATCGCCTGGATAATATCATCTGGTTCAATAGTCTGGATGAAACAGTTATTCATCAGGTGGTTGATAAGTTCATCGTGGAGCTGCAGGTTCAGCTGGATGCGAGAGGCGTATCTATGGAGGTGTCTCAGGATGCGCGCCACTGGCTGGCTCACAAGGGTTACGACAAGGCGATGGGGGCCCGGCCGATGGGGCGTGTTATCCAAGAGCAGCTCAAGAAGCCACTTGCCAATGAATTGTTGTTTGGCTCATTGGTCGACGGTGGTACGGTGAAAGTCACTCTGGTTAACGATGCTCTGCAGTTTGATTATCTGAGTGAACGGGAAACTGCCATTCACTAATCCATTATGTTTTTAAGAGTAAAAGCGTGCGCTCTGTCGCACGTTTTTTTATTCCTTCATAGCACGCTGACTCCGCCATTAATTTCTGATTAATTAGCCCTTAGTTTAATGACGGGGAGAGCGAAGTGGTCAAGTTGATGTTAGCCGGAGTATTGCTGGTACTTGCAGGTTGCGATAATAAACACGTTGTGGTTGAAGAAAGTGCAGCCAGGTTTGCGCCGGTTATTACTCGTATCGAACAAGGTAAAGCCTTAAGCATACACAGCTTACTAGTCTGGCAAGCGGAACGTTTAATCCTTGAGGTTTACCGAGAAGGGGGAGGGCTAGATGGGAGTTATCAAACCGCCAACGTGCCGGTGGGTAAAGACGCCATCCACAATGTCCATTCAGTAACAAAGTCATTTGTCGCTACTTTAATATTTATTGCTATTGATGAGGGGCGAATCGAAAGCCTGGATACCCCGGTTCTGGATTTTTTCCCTGAATACCAGGGCGCTGACAGGCAGCAAAAAATGGCAATCACGATTCGTGATGTGATGAACATGTCTGCCAGTTATGCTTTGGATGAGCTTAGTACGCCGTATGGCGAGGGGAACATATTTTCCCGGCATTACAATGCTAAGGACTTGCAAAAGTTGTTTCTTACCACAGATTTAGCATTTGTTCCGGGGTCGAGGTTCGCGTACAGCGGTCTCTCGACGATAGGGTTATCCAAGATTATCGAAAGTGTTTATGGCAAGTCATTTAACCAAGTGATGAAAACCAAGCTATTTGAACCACTGGGTATTTCTGATTATCAATGGCTGCCGCAGTTAGGAAGTGGTGAAGCGGGGGTTGATTGGGGGTTACGTATTATACATCGAGAGATATGGGAAAATTTGGCTTAATGTGGTTAAACCAAGGCAGCTACAACGGGCATCAGATAGTCAGTGAGCAATGGTTCGACAAACTTAAGGTAAGCCGATTTCCCGGGTATGAGATGGGGTACGGACTGCATTTTTGGCAAATACCTAATGTGCATAACGCGGTCGCCGCGGTAGGGATTGGAGAGCAGTATATTGTGATGATACCAAGTAAAGAAGTGGTGATCGTCACCACGGCTGGTAACTATAAAGCAGCGGGCCACCCGGTATTAGAGGTGGTGAAGCATGTTTCTGAACTGCTTTGAGAGTGTCTGCCAAATAAAAAACGAAGCGGAAACGCTTCGTTTTTTTCTGTCATCGAAAATCTAAGATTAACGAGCGCGGAAGACGATGCGACCTTTTGATAGATCGTATGGAGTCAACTCTACAGTCACTTTATCACCAGTAAGAATACGGATGTAATTCTTACGCATTTTGCCAGAGATATGAGCAGTCACAACGTGACCGTTTTCAAGTTCAACACGGAACATAGTGTTTGGTAGAGTGTCAAGGACAGTACCTTGCATCTCAATTACGTCTTCTTTAGCCATTTAATCCTCTTTAGAAATTAGGCAATTTATAGCGCGCATATTTTGCCGCTAAATAGTAATTATGTAAAGTTGGGCAGTATTCTACCCTTGCCAACGCTGATTTACTAGCCTTTGGTGACGTTGAAAGCGAGTTTTATAGTTCATGGCCGGGCATTCATCAATCTGATAGCCAAGGTATAACCAATGTTTCCCGGCTTTTTGACAAAAGGCAATCTGGTAGAGCACCGCCAATGTGCCCAACGAGAGCGGGTAGTCAGGTTCAAAAAAAGTGTAGAAGGCACTGGCAGATTGAGACATTACGTCGGTAACGGCAATGGCCAGCAGAGTGTTGGACTGATCATAAATATGCAGAAAGGAGCTTTCCAGCCATTTAGCATGGGCGAAACGGGAGAAATCTTGTTCTTTGGGCGGATACATGGTGCCGTGGCGATGGCGCTGACAAATATAGCGGCTGTACAAGTCAAACCACTCAGGATCCATCGCTGACTTAAACTCCCAGCTTAGGTGTTTAGCTTTAGCCATCAGTCGCTTCTGGCTTTTTGACGCGACAAAGTGCTCAACGGCAACCCGTATCGGTTGACAGGCTGAGCAGTGCTCGCAATGGGGTTTGTAAATAGTATCGCCACTGCGGCGAAAACCATTGGCTAACAGTACTTCGTAGCTGTTGGCATTATGCAGTGAAGCATCAAGCGCAACGGCTACACGCTCTTGACGCTCTGGCAGGTAACTGCACGGGTGATTATTGGTCAGCCCAATGCGAATATGCTGTAGGTCCGTACTCATGATTCAGGGTCCTGCAAAAATTGGGGATCAAACGTGCCTACGTCCGTGGACTGTTCTTTTAAAGATAGCAGCTTTTGTAAGAAGTCATCACGCTCAAGCTCAAATGCTCCCAGTGAGCGTAAGTGGGGGTTCATTACTTGACAGTCGATCAAGCGCCCGCCGCGATCTGCAAAGTGACGGCAGAAATACCACAGCGCAATTTTGGAGGCATTGTCACGCAGGCTGAACATCGATTCACCACAGAAAACCTGGCCAACACCGATACCATAAAGCCCGCCAACCAACAGGTTATCGTGCCATACTTCTACTGAGTGGCAATGCCCCGCGGCGGCCAGTTGGGTGTAGGCTGCTTGCATCTCTGCATTCAGCCAGGTTTCTTCTGCCGGGCGCAGAGCGCTGCACATATGTATCACTTGCGCTGTAGCCTGATTGATGCTGACCCGATATTCCTGTTTGCGCTGAAACTTTTTGAGACTTTTGGCTGGCTGGAAGGTCAAAGGGTCAAAGACGGCTCGCGGGGAGGGGCTCCACCATAAAATGGGTTCACCGGGCCCGTACCAGGGAAAAATCCCTTGTTGGTACCCGGCCAGGATCCGTTGTGGATTGAGGTCGCCGCCAAAGGCCAGCAGACCATTAGGCTCGGGTAAAGCGTCATACGGTGAAGGAAAGGCAAACGTATCGTCGAGTTCAGTTAAATAAAGTGTCATACAACAAGCATTCACCAAGGAGAACAAGCATGAAAAGATGGGCATGGATCATACTGTTTTTGCCACTTTTAGCCAATGCAGCGTATGAAAGAAATGTCGCAAAACCGGTAAATCAAGTGGTGTATGGTAAGGTGGATACCGTTCGTTACATCACTCACCAGGAAGTAGTGCAGTCACGTGGTAATGGCTGGAAAACGCTGTTGGGAGCCACAATTGGTGGTCTGGTTGGCAATCAATTTGGTGGTGGTAGTGGTAAAGAAGTGGCGACGGCGGTTGGAGCATTAGCGGGAGCGGCAGCCGCGCAACACCAAAACAACTATCAATACACGGTGGAATACCAGTTAGTTGAACTGCTGATTAAAGTAGATGGTGATAAGTTAATCAATGTGATTCAGGATGTCGATCGCAACATGCTTTTCAGCCGGGGGGATGATGTGCGTATTCTGTATTTCGATGATGGTGTTCGTGTGGATATTGTTTACTGAGTGGAGAATGACACGTCAGTCATTGACTAATTATTCATTAATCTGCGTGGATTAATTCTGGTTTTGTGGTTGGTTTTTGGTTAGTCTGATTTCACGAAGAATTGCTTTGCTCTGAACCATCGATAAAGTAAGAGCGAAAAAGGACTACTAACTTTAAATGGAAAGCCTAACGTTACAACCAATCAAAAAAATTCAAGGGGAAGTGAATCTTCCCGGTTCGAAAAGTGTTTCTAACCGTGCGTTGCTGCTGGCCGCGCTGGCCAAGGGCACCACGCGCCTTACTAACCTTCTTGATAGTGACGATATTCGTCATATGCTCAATGCGCTGACTCAGCTAGGGGTTCGCTACCAGTTGTCGGCTGATAAAACCGAATGTACGGTTGAAGGCCTGGGCCGCCCATTCTCTGTGGCGGAACCGGTTGAACTGTTTCTCGGCAATGCCGGTACCGCTATGCGTCCACTCGCCGCTGCACTATGTCTTGGTCAGGGAGAATATCTTCTGACCGGTGAACCACGCATGAAAGAGCGTCCAATAGGTCATCTGGTGACGGCACTGCAGCAAGCCGGCGCAGAGATTGAATATCTGGAAAATGACAACTATCCGCCGCTCAAAATTCGTGGCACGGGTTTAAAAGCCGGTGTGGTGACTATTGATGGTTCGATTTCCAGCCAGTTTTTAACCGCGTTTCTTATGTCGGCACCTCTGGCGCAAGGTGAGGTTCGCATTCAGATCGATGGCGAACTGGTGTCTAAGCCGTACATCGATATTACCTTACACATCATGAAGCAGTTTGGCGTTGAGGTTATTAACCTTGAATATCAAGAGTTTGTAATTCCAGCGGGCCAACAGTACCAGGCGCCGGGTGACTTTTTGGTTGAAGGTGACGCTTCATCGGCCTCTTATTTCCTGGCGGCTGCGGCGATCAAAGGCGGCGAGGTCAAGGTTACCGGTATCGGTAAACACAGCATTCAGGGTGATATCCAGTTTGCAGATGCCCTCGAGAAAATGGGTGCCGAGATCGAATGGGGTGACGATTATGTAATTGCCCGGGCGGGACAGTTAAAAGGCATCGATATGGACTACAACCATATTCCAGATGCGGCAATGACTATTGCTACCACTGCGCTGTTCGCCGAAGGCCCTAGCACGATTCGTAACGTTTATAATTGGCGGGTAAAAGAAACTGACCGCTTGGCGGCAATGGCGACAGAACTACGTAAAGTTGGTGCTGAGGTTGAAGAAGGCGAAGATTACATCATCGTTAATCCTGTTGCTCAGCTGAAACATGCTGCAATAGATACATACGATGACCATCGTATGGCAATGTGCTTTTCGCTGGTAGCGCTGAGTGATACGCCGGTTACGATCAATGATCCTAAGTGTACTTCTAAGACATTTCCGGACTATTTTGACCGATTAGCGTCGTTGAGCGTTTAGGCCACTGATACAAAAAGCCTTGATGGCAAATAAACCATCAAGGCTTTTTAGTTTGGTCAACAGGTTACTGTTGTAACGTGAACTCTTTGGATAAGTGGTGAGCCAGGTATTTAAACATGTTAAACACAGCTGTGGTCTGGGCTGTTGGCAAACCATTGCTATCTAAAAAATACTCACCCTTGAAGACCAGTACGTCGTCTTTTTCTTCCACGCTTGTGGCTCGCATGCCTTCAATATAATCGTCATGCTCTTGGATGATTTGGTTTGCAATTAACAGCAAATCAAACTCTTTAATTGGTTTTTTGTCGGACATGAGTTTCTCGCCAATGCTTGCTTAGATAGTCGGGGAGTATACTCACAAATATCCTGTAGCGGTATGCTGAAATCAAAAATCTCGCCGATAAGGATGAAAAGAGCACAATGTTTGGCCTGAAAACCATGCGACCTTTCATTAGGCGACCTGAGTGAGTAGCAAATGCAGCAACCGTGCTCATTTTGTGATGCGAGACAAAAATTAGCGTATTAGGGTAGCGGTGATAAAGTTTGCCTGCTTAGTATATGCGGATCAAGAGCCGTTTCCAAACCTTCACGTGTAAGTATATAGACGATGAATTGTCAACCAATCGGATCTGAATTTTAAAAAAGCAGTTGATCTTCTTTTCATCTCGCACAATAGTAAAAAAAGAAGCAATGAAATAGTACAGTATGCGGGGCACTTCATTTGAAGTTTGCACCCGCATTATTATGAAGGACGTTAGAGTCAGTTATGGGTAAATCGCTCGTTATAGTGGAGTCTCCAGCCAAGGCTAAGACAATAAACAAGTACCTTGGTAAAGATTTCGTGGTGAAGTCTAGTGTCGGTCACGTGCGTGATCTGCCTACGGCCGGTCAAAGTACTGGTGAGAAAGCCCCTGCGGTATCAACGAAAGGTATGAGCGCTGAAGAGAAAGCGCGCATCAAAAAAGAGAAAGATCGCAAAGCACTAATCAAAAAAATGGGGATTAACCCATATCATGACTGGCAAGCGAATTATCAAATCCTTCCTGGCAAAGAGAAGGTGGTCAATGAGCTGCAAAAATTAGCCAAAGACGCCGACTGCGTTTATCTCGCAACCGATTTGGACCGCGAGGGAGAAGCAATCGCATGGCACCTTCGTGAGATCATCGGTGGCGATGAAGAGCGATACAAACGTGTGGTCTTTAATGAGATCACTAAAAACGCCATCCAGCAAGCCTTCCAGACGCCAGGCGAGCTGAATATGGATGGTGTGAACGCCCAGCAGGCACGTCGTTTTATGGACCGTGTGGTGGGCTTTATGGTTTCCCCATTGCTGTGGAAAAAAGTGGCTCGTGGCCTTTCTGCCGGCCGTGTACAGTCGGTCGCGGTTAAGTTGCTGGTTGAGCGTGAGCGGGAAATTAATGCTTTCGTTCCTGAAGAGTTCTGGGATATTCACGCCAATACACAAACCAAAGACAGCAAAGCATTTAAGCTGTTGGTGGCGCAGAAAGAAGGCAAGGCGTTTAAACCGGTTAATGAAGCACAGACCCAAGCGGCTTTATCGGTGTTGGAAAAAGCCGAATACGAAGTTTGTAAACGCGAAGATCGCCCGACCAAGAGCAAACCGTCTGCACCTTATATCACGTCTACGCTCCAGCAGGCGGCAAGTACCCGTCTTGGATATGGCGTGAAGAAAACCATGATGCTTGCCCAGCGCTTGTATGAAGCGGGTTACATTACCTACATGCGTACCGATTCGACCAACTTAAGCAGCGAAGCCGTCGATGCGGTCCGCAGTTTTATTGGTACTGAGTTTGGCGACAAATACCTTCCGGCTAAGCCACTGACTTACGGCAGTAAAGAGGGGGCGCAAGAAGCACACGAAGCGATCCGACCTTCTGATGTGGCGGTTAAAGCGGATGATCTGCAGGGGGTGGACGCGGATGCGCACAAGCTGTATGCCCTGATTTGGAATCAGTTTGTCGCTTGTCAGATGACTCCGGCAGAGTATGACTCGACCACCATCAGTGTGAAAGCGGATGATTACACACTGAAAGCAAAAGGGCGCATCCTCAAGTTTGATGGCTGGACTCGCGTACAGCGTCCGATGGGTAAAAACGAAGATACGATCCTGCCAGAAGTGCAACTGGGCGAAAAACTGAACCTGGAGTCGCTTGATCCGAAGCAACACTTTACTAAACCGCCTGCACGTTACACCGAAGCGGCCTTGGTGAAAGAGTTGGAGAAGCGTGGTATTGGTCGCCCGTCGACATATGCGTCGATCATCTCTACCATTCAGGATCGTGGCTACGTAAAAGTAGACCAGCGCCGGTTCTATGCAGAAAAAATGGGTGAGATCGTTACTGACCGTCTGGACGACAGCTTTAACGATCTGATGAACTACGACTTTACTGCCCGTATGGAGCAGAAGCTTGACCAAATCGCAGAAGGTGAAGTGAAGTGGAAAGATGTTCTGGATAACTTCTTCGCAGACTTTACTGGTGATTTAGAGAAAGCCGAGCAGGACGAAAGCGAAGGCGGCATGAAGCTGAATCACATTGTGATGACAGACATCGAATGTCCTACCTGTGGTCGTCCTATGGGCATCCGTACTGCGTCAACCGGGGTATTCCTGGGCTGTTCTGGTTACGCTCTGCCACCGAAAGAGCGTTGTAAGACCACTATTAACCTTGGTGACGAAGAAGGCATTATCAATGTTCTGGAAGAAGACGTAGAAACCGCCGCACTGCGAGCGAAGAAACGTTGTCCTATCTGTGAAACGGCGATGGATGCGTATTTGATCGATGATAAGCGCAAGATGCACGTGTGTGGTAATAACCCGAATTGTGACGGTTACCTGGTTGAATACGGTGAGTTTAAGGTCAAAGGCTATGATGGCCCGGTTGTCGAGTGCGATAAGTGTGGCGCAGACATGGTGCTCAAGACCGGTCGTTTTGGCAAATATATGGGCTGCACCAATGAGGAGTGTAAAAACACACGTAAAATCCTCAAAAACGGTGAAGTCGCGCCTCCGAAAGAAGATCCGGTGCATTTCCCTGAGCTGCCGTGTGAAAACTCTGATGCTTACTTTGTGTTACGCGATGGTGCTTCCGGTTTGTTCATGGCGGCAAGTAACTTCCCGAAATCACGTGAAACGCGTGCGCCATTGGTGTCTGAACTGGCGCGTTTTGAAGAGCGCCTGCCAGAGAAGTTTAAGTACTTAGCCACGGCACCCCAGCAAGACCCGGATGGACGTCCAACGGTGGTTCGTTTCAGCCGCAAGTCTAAGGAAAACTACGTACGTTCAGAAGAAAATGGTAAACCAAGTGGTTGGACCGCGCTGTATGTTGACGGTAAATGGGAAATTACCGATAAGCGTAAAAAACCTAAAGCATAATTTTACTTTCACCAAAGGCAGCGGAAACGCTGCCTTTTTTGTATGCTCTCCCGGGGCAGACCTCCGCGTAAGCCTGCTCACGTGCCACATACCGATACTGCCTGGGTCGGCATGTCATCTGAGTGTCACGCTCTTTTCATCTCTTTTCG
Source organism: Vibrio sp. CAU 1672 (assembly GCF_029223195.1). Taxonomy (GTDB): domain Bacteria; phylum Pseudomonadota; class Gammaproteobacteria; order Enterobacterales; family Vibrionaceae; genus Vibrio. Next base: position 153,407 of record NZ_JARHUF010000006.1, read on the forward strand.
CTAATTTGGGTTGCTTGATACTGTTGTTGGCAACCGGTGTGTAAATTGTTTTCATTGTGTAAAAGATTGCATTTGGTAGTGTGATCTGGATATCGTCTTGGGTAAGTAACATTTGTATGCCACACAGATTGGCTTATTTGAAATTGTAATTTAATTCCAGTTCGATAACTTAAGACAAAAGACGTGCAACGGCATGCTTAATTTGCACCACAAATAATAACCCAATAGGTGCATTGCATCCATGGATCGCACGGTAGCTTTTCCCGTTCCGATTTCCTCGAAAGGGGGGAAATCGTGAACGGATTGATATAGGTATTCGCTTGCCCCCAGATCAATTCTTACAAACAAGCGAATATGAAGTTCCAAGCTATAACGATATGGAGAACAACGAATGGCTGGTGTTTTAGGAATGATTCTTGCAGGTGGAGAAGGTTCACGTTTGAGACCTTTAACTGAATCTCGTAGCAAACCTTCAGTTCCGTTCGGTGGTAGTTACCGACTAATAGACTTCGCTCTGAACAACTTTGTAAATGCCGACTTGATGCGCATTTATGTCCTGACTCAATTTAAATCACAGTCTTTATTTCATCACATGAAGAAAGGCTGGAATATCAATGGCATTACCGATCGTTTTATCGACCCTATACCAGCGCAAATGCGTACTGGTAAAAGGTGGTATGAAGGGACGGCAGACGCTATCTACCAGAACTTACGCTTTATGGAGCTGGCAGAGCCTGATCAGGTGTGTATTTTTGGCTCGGATCATATTTATAAAATGGATATCAAGCAGATGCTCGATTTCCACAAAGAAAAACAAGCGTCTTTGACCGTATCAGCCCTGCGTATGCCACTGAGTGAAGCGTCGCAGTTTGGTGTGATTGAGGTTGACAGTGAAGGCCGCATGGTTGGTTTTGAGGAAAAACCAGCCAATCCGAAGTCGATTCCCGGTGACCCTGAGCATGCTCTGGTTTCTATGGGGAACTACGTCTTTGAAGCCCCGGTTCTGTTTGCAGAACTGATTGAAGATGCGGATAACGAGGCATCCTCACATGATTTTGGTAAGGACATCATTCCTAAGATGTTCCCACGCGGTGACGTATTTGTTTATGACTTCAGTACCAACCGCATTACTGGTGAAAAAGAAGAAGTGTATTGGCGCGATGTAGGAACCATCGGTGCCTACTGGGAAGCGCATATGGATCTGCTGGAGAAAGACGCTCCGTTCTCTCTCTACAACCGTAAATGGCCATTGCATACGTACTATCCGCCATTGCCACCGGCAACATTTACTGATTCCGATAATGGCCGGGTGCAGATCATTGACAGCCTGGTATGTAACGGCAGCTATGTTCGTGGTTCTCGTATTGAAAAGTCAGTCTTGGGCTTCCGCAGTAATATCGCCTCTGCTTGTGATATCAGTGAGTCTATCCTGCTCGGCGACGTGAAAGTGGGCGAAGGTTGTGTATTGCGCCGGGTCATCGTGGATAAAGACGCCGATATCGCACCTGGAACCCAGATTGGGGTGAATCTCCAGGAAGATAAGAAGCACTTCCACGTCTCGGAGGAGGGGATTGTTGTGATTCCAAAAGGAGCGCGTGTTGGCTACTAACAACTTGTCAGTTCTGTTTGTAGCCTCTGAAGCGGAAGGGTTAATCAAAAGTGGTGGCTTGGCGGATGTCGCCAAGGCACTGCCTGAAGCGCTTCTGAATCTGCAACAAGATGTACGAATTACGATCCCAGCTTATGCTGGGATTTCACAGCTAAAGACCGCAAAAATGGTGTTGGAAACCCAGCTTGATGCATGGCCCCACACCGCCTATAAAGTCTGGCGCACGGAGCTGGAAAAGGTTCCGGTGTATTTGATCGACTGCGCCCATTACTTTGATCGCCCATCAATGTATGCGGAAAACAACCAAGCTTATGAAGACAACGGGGAGCGCTTTGCGTTTTTCAGTGCTGCGTGCCTGGATATGTTGCCAAAACTTAGCTTTCAGCCTGATATAGTGCATGCTAACGACTGGCATACCGGTTTAGTACCGTTTCTTCTTAAGCACCGTTATGCGGCTCACCCGTTTTTTGCCAATACCCGTAGTGTGCTCTCTATTCATAATGCAGTGTTTAAAGGGGTATTCCACTACGATGACGTGCAGTGCTTACCCGAGTTTCACTGCCGGAATGTCCCTGATGCTGCGGTGAGTGCCACCCACATAACCATGCTCAAAGCGGGTGTTATGAATGCGGATAAAATTAACGCAGTTAGCCCGACTTACGCCGATGAGCTGCAGACAGAGTTGGGCAGCCATGGTATGTCTTGGGAATTCCTGCAACGCAGCAATGACTTGGTCGGTATTCTGAATGGGTGTGACTATAGTGCCTGGCATCCGGAAACGGATCCTCATATACCGGCTAATTTTAGTGCTACCCAGGAAAGCATGCTCGAAGGTAAAACGGTGTGTAAAAATGCACTGCAAGAAAAGCTTGGGTTAAACGTCAGCAATGTTGCGATGTTTGGCATGGTGTGCCGTTTAACCCAGCAGAAAGGGGTGCATTATCTGTTGCCTGCGCTGGATGAGTTCTTAAAGCACGATGTTCAACTGGTTGTGGTGGGGACCGGCGACCCGGTCTTGGCGGCGCAGTTGCATGATGTTGCCACGCGCCATGCAGATAAGTTTGTTTTCGTTGAAGCTTATGATAACCAACTGGCGCATATGGTCGAGGCTGGGGCGGACTTCTTTTTGATGCCTTCTGAGTTTGAGCCGTGTGGTTTGAACCAGATCTACAGTATGGCTTACGGGACATTACCGATTGTTCGTGGTGTCGGTGGTTTAAAAGATAGTGTGTTGGATTACGATACCAACCGGGACGAGGCGACAGGATTCGTTTTCTATCAACCTACCTCTCAGGCCTTACTTGTGCTGATGTTGCGGGCTTTGTTGCTTTATGCGCAAAATCCGCAAGAAGTCAGAAGAGTGCAATTACATGCGATGCAGCAAGATTTCTGCTGGAACAAAGCTGCGCTTGAGTATCTGCAACTCTACCGAAGTGCACTAAGCAAAAACCATTAGAAATTGTTACCAAAGGTGCCAAATGCGGCACCTTTGTTACCTTGCTTTTGGCTACTGTGGTAGGATTGCCTTTCCTGTTCACAACGATCGTTTGACATACTGATACATGACTCAGTCTTTACTATTCCATAAAACTTACCTACACCCGACCAGTAATGAGTGGGTGGTGTTTGTCCATGGTGCGGGTGGCAGCTCGTCGATATGGTTTAAGCAGATCAAAGCCTATAAGCAACATTTCAATCTGTTATTAATTGATTTGCGTGGTCATGGCAAGTCTAATCAGCTGTTCAAAGATTTGATTACCAGTCGCTACACGTTTACCGCAGTAACCCAAGATATTCTCAAAGTGCTCGATCATCTCAAGATCCAATCGGCCCATTTTGTGGGGATGTCGCTGGGGACGATTATTGTCCGCAACCTGGCTGAGATGGCCTCAGAACGGGTGCGTTCTATGGTCCTTGGTGGGGCTGTGACACGATTAAACACCCGTTCACAAATACTGGTTAAATTGGGCAATATGGTTAAGCACGTTTTGCCTTATATGTGGTTGTACAGCTTATTTGCTTACATCGTTATGCCACAAAAAAATCAGAAAGAGTCGCGCCACCTGTTTATCCGCGAAGCCAAAAAATTGTGTCAGAAGGAATTTAAGCGCTGGTTTATTTTAGCCGCTGATGTGAATCCGCTAATGAAGTGTTTTAAAGACAAAGAGCTGCCGATCCCGACTTTGTATTTGATGGGAGATCGGGATTATATGTTCATTAAGCCAGTCAAAGAAATGGTCGCGGTGCACAAGCAGAGCGTGTTGCGAGAAATTCCCGATTGTGGCCATGTATGTAATGTGGAGCGGCCGGAAGACTTCAATCAATACTCTATTGCTTTTATTAAACAACAGAGTGTCATGTTTTAAATTAGGTATGGCACTGTAGGAGTCAGCGGGATTCCTTAATTTGATAACCACACTGCCAGCATGCGCCGAATTGCCCTTCGTTGTTCTCGTTGCAGTTAGGGCATATCCAGTCTTTGAACAAAATACCCGCCGTTTGATTGTGATACTCGGTGATGATTGCCATCGCTTGCTGTTGTTGCTCGGGCTGAAACAGCCATACATAAGGGTCTGTCTCGTCACCGAATGGAACCTCTCCTTTCAAGCCAAACAGGCCTTCTCCACGCACTTCACAGGCGATATTTTCCGTCTTTAACAGCCCACATAAGATATGCGCTTCGGCTGGATTTTCGGCGATATAAATCTTCATTAAGTTTTGCCTTTACTTGCCGTTTGTTTCGGGCGCAACTTGCGCATCGCCCATTTGGCGATCACCGGAAATAGGCCAAGCAATATGAATGATGCCAACACTGCCGGAGAAACGATGCCTGACAGGCTATCAATGCTCGCCAACTGGGTACCGGCGTTCAGGTAAACGGCTGTACCTGGCAACATACCGATCTGGCTGATCAGATAAAACCGGGCCGCCGTCATTGGGGTTAGTCCCATCAGTAAGTTGATTAAGAAAAACGGGAAAACAGGGATCAAGCGTAGCGAGAACAGGTAAAATGCGCCGTCTTTTTCAACACCGTTATTGAGTGTTGCCAGTTTAGTGCCAAACTGATTTTGCCCCCATTCTCTGAGCAGATAGCGACTGCTTAAAAATGCTAAGGTTGCGCCAATTGAACTGGCAAAGGAAACGAGAACTAAGCTTGTCCAGAAGCCGAATAGAGCAGCACCAAGCAAGGTGACCACGGTCGCGCCGGGGACAGAAAAAGCCGTAACGATAATATAGGCAATAAAGTAGCTGGCGAGGGCAAAAATGAAGTTTTGCTCGATGAAGCCAGTAAGTGCTGCCTGTTGTGCTTTGGCATTTTCCAACGTGAGGTCTTGACCAAAGTTGATCCAAAGTAGCACGATGGAAACTAGTAGTATCACCCCAAAAATCAGTCTCTTATTCATAGTCTTCAATCTAATCTACGGTAGTTAAATGATAAGACAGATTGAAGCAGAAATAAATTTCATTTAAAAAGCCGCAACATTAATGCTGCGGCTTAAAGTTGATGAATGTATGTCTGGGTTCAGGGAACTGAGTTAAGCCAGATTATTCATTAGTTCTTCCCGGCGGGACTGGGGGATCACACTCCAGTGTGTGCCTCGGATTGCGCCTTCCAGTGCCCATAAAAGCTCAATGTTTACCGATGCGTTGGTCTCACGAATGGCTTTGTAAGCGCTTAACGCACCTTGTTGCTCTAATTGAGAGACTGAATCTATCCCGGCTTTTTTAAGCATACGCTCTGTGGCCAGGCGTAGATTAGGTAAGTCTTTTAACCGATTAGGTTTTGCATTAGCCTGCTGTGCTTTTTCTTGCCTGGCAACTTCCAACGAGTGGAGAGCAACTTCGACTAAGCGCTGAGGAGATTCCCAAAGGTCTGCAGAAACGGCGTAGTATTTGGTTACTACAGGAAATCCGCGTTTTTTGTAAACATAAGGTTTGAAACCTTGAGCTTCGAAGTCTGAAGAAGCTTTCTGGTCTGCTCGAATATGAAGTTGGTTGTTTACTACAAGAGCGAACATTGTTTCATCGGCAAACAGGCCAAATCCGCCAAACATTGAGCGTGATTTAATTGGCCCAAGTTGCTCAAATAACTTCATTGAGTCTTTGAGTATTGGTTTATCCATGCTGTGTGATCTCGGTGTAATTAAAATTACGCCACCAAATGTCAGGTCCGAGAGATTAGCAAATGCATGTAAAAATAACGTCAGTGAAGACGTTATTGAAGGGAAAACTTATATGCATATTTGCCATCGGTAACCCCGCTACCTTTTATCTTACGATAGGTAAGGCCGGAAGCTTTGCGTCCCACCCTTTCGGATGGTTTGCCCTGTGCGTGACCCAGAGAGAATACTGCGTAAGTTGAATGAATATCACACTTCAGATTAAAATTTGTGATTTAGATCACACTAATTGCGCTGCTGAAGTGCAGGTTTATTCATATTCTGATGGCTCTTAGTTGATAGCAATCAGATGGGCAAAAAATAACTTAACAATCGTGCTTAACGGTTCGTTATTGATGTGCTTACTTGTTGTTTACATTTTACGGTAGCCATATGGCCTTAAACTATCTGTTGCTACAACCGAAAACAAAAAAAGCGCCCTGTTAAGGGCGCTATGTGTCAGTGATTTATATCTTAATTGATTTTCTTGACCGTATTACGGATGACGAGCTCTGGCTGCATTTCGAACACGCGTTTTTCGTGTTCTTTGTCTTTGATACGTTCAAGCAGGATTTCAAACGCGTTTTTACCAACACGCCGTTTTGGTTGGTGAATGGTGGTCAGCGGTGGTGAGAAATACTCCGCCAATTCAATATTATCGTAACCAATCACAGACATATCGTCAGGCACTTTGATGCCGTTTTGTTGTAATCGGCTCATCAAGCCCAGCGCCATGGTGTCGTTAAAGCAGAATACTGCTGTAGGGCGGTGTGCCATGGCGGTGATTTTATCTGCTGCCAGTACAGCGGTATCACACTCGAAATTGCCTTCCAGGATCCAATCTTCATTGACCTTCAGTCCGGCTTCCTTCATTGCGCGGCGGAAACCCGCAATGCGTTCTTTACAGGCGGCTTTTTCAAAATGACCACTGAGGCAGGCGATGTCGGTATGCCCGTTATCGATTAGATATTTGGTCGCGATGTAGCCGCCTTCTTCTGAGTTATCGATTATTTTATCCGCTTGTGAGCTCTCCGGACCCCAATCCATCACTACTTTAGGAATGTCCGCATGGCGATCGAGCATTTCTTTCAACTCTTCTGTCAAGTCTGAGCACATGACCAAGATACCGTCAACGCGTTTTTCGGCCAGCATACGAATGTAGTCGCGTTGCTTTTCGTAGATGCCACCGGTGTTACACAAGATCAGAGTATAACCCTGACGATAACAGTAGCTTTCAACGCCATCAATGACTTCAGAGAAGAACAGGTTAGTCGATTGTGTCACCAGCATGCCAATCGTGCGGGTTGAATTGCACTTCAAGCTACGGGCAACGGCACTTGGCGCGTAATTTAGTTCATCAACCGCTTTCATCACTTTTTCTTGCGTTGCTTCCGCAACAAAACGCGTTTTGTTAATTACGTGCGAGACCGTTGTTGTAGAAACGCCGGCTAAGCGTGCAACGTCTTTTATCGTGGCCATATTAATGTCCTGTATCAAGCTACATCATACCCACTAAAGGAGTTCTTCCGCATGGTTTTGGGCCTGTTTACGCAGCAGCCGTCTCAGGAGGCTGTTGGCAGGCGTATGCAGATGACGTTGGTAAGTAGGTAACGTTTTGTAGCACAAATGGCAGATGAAGAGGATTCCATGACAGTCAATTAATGGGAAACCTTCAGAAGCCGTGTTATAAACACAAAAACCGCCATATTTCAGCGGTTTTCATTAGAATCATATTTTATCGTTTGCGTTCACAGTCTAGACCGAGGCGCATCCTCTGGCAATATTTTCTGCGCGAGTTTGTGCTTGGGTGGTCACATTTTGGCGTTAAAGAGCGAAAAGCACTTAGCCTGAGTGTCAACAAACAAGGAATAGGGCGAGTAAATGGTCGTCGCCCTAAGAATAATTAGTGATTATTCCCCAATCAGGTATTGGCTGTCCAGTTTACAAAATGCAATTAATAGTTGCGCGACGCTGGCGTAAAAGCCGAACTCATCGAACTGTTGGCATTTTGCCGCAAAAGGAGGTAACCAGCTGAGCAGCTGATGTTGAATAAAGTCATGTTGCTTGCTGAACGCATCTTCCATATGTTTCTCTTGTTCAAGCTCATTTGAGCGGATAATCATATTGCCAAGAAAATCTAGTTCTACCGCCAGGTGATCTGCTGGTTCGTTGAGGTGTTCGTCAACCCGTACCCCGAAGGCTGTCATCAGCTTTTCCATTTCTGCTGCGGGTTTATCATTGAGCAAGCCGCTTTCGCCAATGTACATTGAGGCATAGGGCAGAGCGCCGTGTTTATCTGTTTTTAAAAACAGATCACAGAAGTCAGCTGCAAGTTCAAGTTGGGCATCCGGGCGGTCTTGCAGGCGATTGAGTGCATCGACAAAATTATCGACGCTAGGCTTTAGCGCTTCGTTTTCGGCTAAACCGGTTAAAAAGCTTCGAATTTCCACGCTGTGATACGTTTCGAGCTCTTTTTCGGTCAGCTCTTTAGCAAATAGGCTAGAGAGCCACCAGTAAATCTCGGCACGTTTTTCATTAAAAGCTTTTATTTCTTGCATTTTATTGCTCCTGAATGGTTCTCCCTTAAGTGTAAACAAATAAAATGAATAGCAGTAACTATAATTATGACGCTTTGTTGGTAGTTATGCGTGTTTGTGAACAGCAATTCCGTAGCTTGTCTTGAATCAATAAACGCGCAAAATCTTGCTTTCTCGCGCATCTATTACTAGATATGTTACTAGTTATGAATAGAATGGGTTGTTGGAATGAAAAGAATGATAAGACAGAAGTGGTGTAAATGAGCTATCACGTATTAGTCGTAGAAGATGATGTTGTAACGCGCAGCAAGCTTGTAGGTTATTTCCAAAACGAGGGTTACATTGTTAGCGAGGCAGAAAGCGGATCTGTGATGAGAGACGTTTTGCTGAGTGAAGATGTTGATTTAGTTATGCTGGATATTAACCTGCCGGGTGAAGACGGTTTGATGCTGACGCGTGAATTACGCAGCCAATCAGATATTGGTATCATATTAGTGACAGGACGCACGGATAGCATCGATAAAATTGTTGGCCTTGAAATGGGCGCCGATGATTATGTAACTAAGCCTTTTGAGTTAAGGGAACTGCTGGTCCGGGTTAAGAACTTACTGTGGCGTATTTCACTGGCACGCGCCGGAACTCACAAATCGGTAAACGCTAACGAAGATGAACACATTGTCCGTTTTGGTGAGTGGACATTTGATATCCAGCGCCGTGCGCTGAGTAAGAATGGTGAACCGGTTAAGCTGACCAAAGCTGAATATGAGCTTTTGGTTGCGTTATCCTCATACCCGAATCAGGTGCTTAGCCGTGAACGTATTCTCAATATGATTAGCCATCGGGTGGAAGCGCCGAATGACCGTACTATCGATGTATTGATCCGTCGTATGCGGGCGAAAATGGAGTTTGATCCGAAAAACCCACAGATTTTCGTTACCGTGCATGGCGAGGGGTATATGTTTGCCGGGGACTAAGTCTGGTAAGTGTCCTGCTTGAAGGCAGTGTTTCCTTTGTGGGCGCAGAGTTTTAAGTGGGCGCACAATAATAAACAGCATAAAAAAGGAGAGGCATGCCTCTCCTTTTTTAGTTCTGTTCGGTTTGCGTCATATCGGCAACAGGTGTTTGGCCTACGTTATCGCGCAAGCGCTGCCATAACAATCCGAGCGTTTCATGCCAGAATCGCTCGGTTTGCTCTAAGTACTGCGCCTTCGGAGCGAACTTTTGCCAAGGTTGCTTAATGGCATCAACCGCAAGAAAGTTGGTCGGTGCCGGGATTGGTTGGATGCCCGCAGCGTTAAACTCGTACATTGCACGTTTCATGTGGCTGGCAGAGGTGACCAAGACAATGTCTTTCTGTTGTACAAATGCAGCGGCCTGCCTGGCTTCTTCCCAAGTGTCTTTGGCGTCTTCCAGCAGGATTATTTCTGATTTGGCCACGCCTAGTGATAACGCCACATTGGCCATCATACGAGCCTGGCTGATCTCGGAACCACCGGCGTAGCCGGACAGGATCAGCTTGGCACCCGGGTACATACGCAAAATACGAGTGCCCTCCGCCAGACGCATCAGTGCTGTGCGACTAAGTTGTGAAGTCGGGGGAATGTCGTTGTCGACGACATGCCCATGCCCCAGCACCATGACGTAGTCAACGGAGCTGGATGTCGGCAGAAACGCTTTATATTCACGCTCCAGCGGCATGAGCAAACTGGTTGAGATTGGTTGAAACGATGCTAAAAAGATAGCCACAAAAGAGAACAGCACCACGAAGCAACCGGTTTTACGTTTGGTCGTAAAACTGATGAGTGCGAGGCCCACTAAGCCAATCAGCAACAAGGCCGGTAAGGGCATAAGTAAGGCAGATAGTACTTTTTTCAGCTCAAACATACATAAATAGTCCGAAAAAACATCAATTGAGAATAAAAATGAGGGTGACCCTCTTTATTCCTGCTTTCCTTGTGCCAGAATAGCGGCACAATCCGTTATGATAACTCAAGCAGAAGTGACAGAAGACCGTAATTTCGACGATATCGCCCACAAATTTGCAAAAAATATCTATGGCTCCGACAAAGGGGAGATCCGGCAAATTATTGTATGGGAAGATTTTCTACAGATTCTAAGTGAACTGGATGCGGAGCATCAAGTGCTGAATGTTCTGGATGCAGGGGGGGGCTTGGCACAACTGTCGCAAAAGCTTGCTAAGCTCGGACATCATATCGCGTTATGTGATCTATCTTCGGAAATGCTTCAGCTAGCGAAGCAGGATATTGAAAAAAACGGTTTGCTTGAGCAGTATCGCCTGATTCATTCACCGGTCCAATCCATTGGTGAGCACATGGAAAGCAAGGTGGACCTGGTGATGTTCCATGCGGTGATGGAGTGGCTGGTTGAACCGAAGACCGCGCTCGAAACGGTTTTAGAGCAAGTGAGGCCCGGGGGCATGGCATCGGTAATGTTTTATAACCACCATGGTCTGGTTTATAAAAACGTGGTGTGTGGCAACATTCCCCATGTTCTGGACGGTATGCCTCACCGTAAAAGATTTAAACTACAGCCACAGAAAGGTCTAAAACCCGAAGAGGTCTATCAATGGATAGAAGATTCTGGTTTTAGTATTTGTGGTAAATCTGGTATTCGTTCATTCAGTGATTACATAGGTAATATGCAATACATGGGCGATTACGAGTTTGAAGATGTGTTGGCGCTAGAAAAACAACTTTGTCGACAAGAGCCATACCTCTCATTAGGCCGCTATATCCACGTGTGGGCTAAAAAGAACGATAAACAGGAATAACAATGAGTGAGATGACTCTCAATGCTGCAGAGCAACCGATCGATGAGTTGGTTGGCTGGGTAAAGCAGCACGATTTCTCGTTGAACCTGACCACTGAGCGACTGGCGTTTCTCATCGCCATCGCTGTACTGAGTAATGAAAGGTTCGATGAAGAACTGGGTGAAGGTGAATTGCACGATGCATTTGCCATCGTCACTCGACTTTTTGAAGAGACCGGTGAAGCTTCGGCTTTCCGTGCCAACAATGCCATCAATGAGATGGTCAAGCAGCGCCTTATTAGCCGCTTTGTCAGTGAGATCACGGACGGAGCGAGCATTTACCGCCTGTCACCTTTAGCGATAGGCATCACTGACTATTACGTGCGTCATCGTGAGTTTTCGAAACTGCGTCTTTCTATCCAGCTGTCGATGGTGGCGGATGAAATGGCAAAAGCGATTGAAGCGGCACAGAAAGGTGGCACACCTGGCCACTGGAAGAAAAACGTTTATGGTGTCCTGAAATACTCGGTAGGCGAAATCTTCGACCAAATAGACCTCAACCAACGGGTGATGGATGAGCAGCAGCAGTCTGTGAAACAGCAGATTGCTGACCTGCTTAACAAAGACTGGCGTGAAGCGATCAACAACTGTGAAGCGCTACTGTCAGAAACTTCCAGCACGCTGCGTGAACTTCAAGATACGCTGCAGGCAGCCAGTGATGAACTGCAAACTCAGATCCTCGATATCCAGGAGATTGTCTACGGCGATCCTGAGCTTGAGTTTATAGAGGAAGCGTTGTTCGGCCTGCAGATGAAACTCGACCGGATCACCAGCTGGGGCCAGCAAGCGATTGACCTTTGGATTGGTTACGACCGACACGTACACAAGTTCATCCGTACCGCAATCGATATGGATAAGAACCGCGCGTTTAGCTCGCGTTTGCGTCAATCCGTCAAAGATTACTTTGATACGCCTTGGTATCTGACTTATGCAGATGCAGAAAGGCTTTCTGACCTTCGTGATGAAGCCTTGGTACTGCGTGATGACGAGGTAACAGGCCAAGTTCCGATGGAAGTGGAATACGAAGAGTTTCAACAAGTCAATGATGAACTGGCTGAGCGTATTGGTGGCATGCTGAAAGCGCATAAAGACCAAGGCCTGCCAATTGACTTGAGCGTGGTGCTGCGAGACTACCTTGCACAGCACCCTCATACTCATCACTTCGATTTAGCCCGAATCGTTATTGATCAAGCTGTTCGTCTTGGCTATTCAGAGTCAGACTACCAAGCTATTCAGCCAGACTGGCAAGCGATTAACGATTTTGGGGCAAAGGTACAAGCAAATGTCATCGACAGATACTAATGAATACATGCCAGAAAATCTGGTAAAAGCACTTTCTAACCCTCTGTTCCCAGCGCTTGATAGCATGCTGCGTGCAGGGCGTCATATCTCAAGTGAAGATCTGGATAACCACGCGCTGTTATCCGATTTTGAAGTAGAGCTCTCTTCGTTTTACCAGCGTTACAACACCGAATTGGTGAAAGCGCCGGAAGGCTTCTTCTATCTTCGTCCACGTTCAACCTCTTTGATTGGCCGTAGTGTCCTTTCAGAACTCGATATGCTGGTGGGTAAGGTTCTGTGTTTCCTTTACCTCAGTCCAGAGCGTTTAGCCCATGAAGGTATTTTCACCAACCAAGAGCTTTATGAAGAGTTGCTTGCATTGGCTGATGAAGCCAAGTTGATGAAATTAGTGACCAACCGTGCAACGGGTTCTGATCTGGATAAAGAAAAGTTGTTTGAAAAAGTACGCACGTCACTTCGTCGCCTGCGCCGTCTAGGCATGATCATCAATATCGGTGAAACCGGTAAGTTCAGCATCAGTGAAGCGGTATTCCGCTTTGGTGCTGATGTGCGTGTAGGCGATGACATGCGTGAAGCGCAGCTGCGTCTGATCCGTGACGGTGAAGCCGTAGTGCACACCAAAGAGCCAAGCCAAGGCAGCTTGTTGTCTGAAGAACAAGAAGACCAAGCCCAAGAAGAAACAACCGAAGAGGGTGAAGCATGAGCATGATTGAACGCGGTAAATATCAATCGCTGACCATGGTCAACTGGAACGGCTTCTTTGCCCGTACGTTTGACATCGATGGTCTGGTAACCACGCTATCAGGTGGTAACGGTGCAGGTAAATCAACCACCATGGCGGCATTTATCACCGCATTGATTCCTGATCAGACCCTACTGCACTTCCGTAACACCACGGAAGCGGGCAGCAGCCAATCGTCTCGCGATAAAGGTCTGTACGGTAAGCTACAGCCGGGCGCGTGTTACGCCGCGCTAGACGTAGTGAACTCACGTAACCAACGTCTATTGTTTGCGGTAAAACTGCAGCAAGTAGCGGGTCGTGACAAGAAAGTAGACATCAAACCGTTTGTTATCCAGGGCCTTCCAAGCCATGTGAAACCAACGGACATTCTGGTTGAAAGCGTATCAGCGACGCAGGCCCGGGTACGTCAAATCAACGAAGTGAAAGAGTCGATCGCTGAGTTTGAAGGCGTGCAGTTCAAAGCCTTCTCTTCGATCGTCGATTACCACGCGCAAATGTTCGAATTCGGTGTGATTCCGAAGAAACTGCGTAACTCCGGTGACCGTTCTAAATTCTACCGCCTGATCGAAGCATCACTTTACGGTGGTATCTCAAGTGCGATTACCCGCTCACTACGTGATTACCTTCTGCCACAAAACGGTGGGGTGAAGAAAGCCTTCCAGGATATGGAATCGGCACTGCGCGAAAACCGCATGACGCTAGAGGCGATCAAAACCACGCAAGCCGACCGTGACCTGTTTAAACACTTGATCACAGAGTCGACCAACTACGTGGCAGCGGACTACATGCGCCATGCCAACGATCGTCGTAACAAGCTGGATAAAACGTTGTCATTGCGTTCCGAGCTGTTCGGCTCTCGTGAAACCTTAGTTGAGCAAAACAAGCTGCTTAACCGCGTTCAAGAAGAGCTAGAACTGTTAGTCGAGTCGGAAGCGGCATTAGAGCAAGACTACCAAGCGGCATCTGACCACTTGCAACTGGTGCAAAACGCACTGCGTCAGCAAGAGAAGATCGAACGCTACCAAGAAGATCTTGAAGAGCTGAGCGAGCGCCTTGAAGAGCAGCTGATGGTAGTGGAAGAAGCGCAAGAACGCGTGATGATGGTTGAAGAGCAGGCAACCGTTGCGGAAGAGGAGGTGGATAGCCTTAAGACGCAGCTGGCGGACTACCAACAAGCTCTCGACGTTCAGCAGACCCGCGCACTTCAATACCAACAAGCGGTTCAAGCGCTTGAGAAAGCAAAACAGCTGCTTGGTGATGACAGCTTAACGGCAGAATCAGCACAAGCACTGGTTGCTGAACTTAAGAACAAAGAATCAGAAAGCACCAACGCGTTGCTATCGGTTAAGCATAAGCTGGACATGTCTTCTGCCGCGGCAGAGCAGTTCGAAACGGCGCTGAAACTGGTACAAAACATTGTTGGTCAAGTTGAGCGTAAAGACGCATCTGCACATGCGAAAACCGCAATTGCGAAAGCGCGTGAATCTCAGCAAGTGGCGCAAAACGAACAACAGTGGCGGGCCCAGCATCGTGACCTAGAGCGTGGCCTTAACCAGCAGCGTCAAGCGCGTGAGCTAGTCACTGAATACCAAAAGCAGTTCCATGTTGAACTGACGGACGAAATCGCGTTTGAACAAGAACGTGAACGTCACGCGATGCAAATCGACTCGCTGGAAATGACGCAGGAAGACGTGCGTGAACAACGCAGCGAACAGCGTCGTCTGGAGCAAGATGCAGCGGCGGAAATCAACAAGCTTGAAGCGATCGCGCCAACGTGGATTGCCGCCAACGATGCGCTGGAAAAACTGCGTGAGCAAAGTGGTGCTCCGCTGGAAGACAGCCAATCGGTCATGAGCCAAATGCAAGTGGTGCTTGAGCAAGAGAAAACCCTTTCTCTGGCAAAAGACAAACTGGCAGAGCGTCGTAGTCAGCTTGAAACTGAAATTGAGCGTCTGGCGTCTCCGGGCGGTTCAAACGACCCTCGCCTGAAGGGGCTGGCAGATACACTCGGCGGCGTATTGCTGTCAGAGATCTACGATGACATTACGATTGATGACGCGCCGTACTTCAGTGCGATGTACGGCCCGGCTCGTCACGCTATCGTGGTTTCTGACCTATCTGGTATCGAAGAGAAACTGGTAGAGCTAGACGACTGTCCAGAAGATTTGTACATCATTGAAGGTGACATCGATGCCTTTGATGACAGCTCATTTGATGCAGAAGAGCTAGAAGGCGCGGTGTGCGTTCGCATGAACGATCGCCAAATGCGTTACTCTCGCTTGCCTGAAATCCCACTATTTGGTCGTGCGGCACGTGAGCAGCGTTTAGAGCTACTGCGTAACGAACGTGAAGAAGTGGTCGAGCAGCACGCCAAAGCGGCGTTCGATTCGCAGAAAAAGCAGCGTCTGTACCAGGCCTTCAACCAGTTTGTCGCCAGCCACATTCAAGTGGCGTTTGAAGCAGATCCAGAGCAAGCGCTGGCCACCATTCGCGATAAGCGTAACCAAATTGCTCGCGTATTGGCTGATCTGGATGCAAAAGAGCAGCAGCAACGTTCTCAGCTGCAAACCAGCAAGCAGGCACTGGCGTCGCTGGATAAGCTGGCACCGAACATGGCGCTGATTGAAGATGACACACTGCAAGCTCGCTTTGATGAGCTGGAAGAGAAAATCGCCCAGCTTGCAGAAGCCAAAGCATTTCTCAACAACCACGCAAAAGCGGTGGCGGAACTGGAAAAAGTCGCGGTAGCCCTGGACTCTGACCCAGAGCAATTCGACGCGCTAGAAGCCGAATACACAGCGGCAGACGCACAGCTGCAAGATCTTAAGAAGCAAATCTTTGCGCTGGCCGATCTGGTTGAACGTCGTCACTACTTCGCTTACTCAGATTCAGTGGATCTACTGAATAAGAGCAGCGAACTGAGCGAGCAGTTAAAAGCGAAACTGGTTCAAGCGGAGCAGATGCGCAGCCGCTCTCGCGAAGAGTTGAAACAGTCGCAAGGTCAGATGAACCAATACAACCAGGTATTGGCGTCTCTGAAGAGCTCGCACCAGGCGAAACTGGAAACGGTTCAAGAGTTCAAACAAGAGCTGCAAGAGTTTGGCGTTAACGCGGACGAAGGTGCAGAAGAGCGTGCAATGCGTCGTCGTGATGAACTGCATGAGCGTCTGCACACCTCTCGCAGCCGCAAGAGTGAATACGAGCGTACCATCACCTCTACCGAACTAGAGATGAAAGGCTTGGCGAAACGTCTGAAGAAAGTTCAGAAAGAATACGTTGAGCTGCGTACGTTCGTGGTTGCCGCGAAAGCCGGCTGGTGTTCAGTACTTCGTCTGGCGCGCGAGAACGATGTTGAGCGTCGTCTACACAAGCGTGAACTGGCTTACCTGTCAGCGGATGAACTGCGTTCAATGTCGGATAAATCATTGGGTGCACTGCGTCTAGCGGTTGCGAACAACGATGATCTGCGTGATGCGCTGCGTCTGTCAGAAGACAACGCACGTCCAGAGCGTAAAGTGCTGTTCTACATCGCGGTTTACCAGCATCTTCGCGAGCGTATTCGTCAGGACATCATCCGTACGGATGATCCGGTTGAAGCCATCGAAGAGATGGAAGTGGAACTGGCGCGTCTGACTGAAGAGCTCACCCAACGTGAAAACCGTCTGGCGATCAGCTCTGAGTCAGTAGCCAGTATCATCAAGAAGACGATTCAGCGTGAGCAAAACCGCATTCGTATGCTCAACCAAGGCTTGTCGAACATCTCGTTCGGTCAGGTGAGAGGCGTGCGCCTGAACGTGAAGATCCGCGAAAGCCACGAAGTACTGCTGAACGGTCTGGCGACGCAGCAAGAGCAGCATAAAGACCTGTTTGAATCGACTCGCTTTACCTTCTCAGAAGCGATGGCGAAACTGTTCCAACGCGTGAACCCACACATCGATATGGGTCAACGTTCTCCTCAGGTTCTGGGTGAAGAGCTACTGGATTACCGTAACTACCTGGAGCTGAGCGTGGAAGTGAACCGTGGCTCTGACGGTTGGCTACAAGCTGAATCGGGCGCGCTGTCTACGGGTGAGGCGATCGGTACTGGTCAGTCAATCCTGCTGATGGTTGTTCAGAGCTGGGAAGAAGAATCACGCCGTCTGCGCAGTAAAGACATCGTGCCATGTCGTCTGTTGTTCCTTGATGAGGCCGCGCGTCTGGATGCGAAGTCTATCTCAACGCTATTCGAACTGTGTGACCGTCTGGACATGCAGCTGCTTATCGCGGCGCCGGAAAACATCAGCCCAGAGAAAGGCACGACCTACAAACTGGTGCGTAAGGTGTTTAAAGACCACGAGCACGTACACGTAGTGGGGCTGCGAGGTTTTGGCCAGAAAGAGAAGCCTGTGACTGAAGCGCAGGAACTGCTGGCAGAGCTTGAGTCTTAGCCTTGCTGATAAACACAAAAAGCCCGCTGAATCAGCGGGCTTTTTCATTGTGAAAAGCAAAACCAAGAAAGCAGGATAACAGTCTTGGCTGGTTTAGGTTTTACCTGTCTTCTGAAATATCTTGATAGTCATCAATCATTTCAGCAAGCTCTTCAAGTGCCTGGAGAGATAAATCTGACAAACGTTGCAGCTGTTGGTCTAACTCATCATTTTCCGGTCGGGGGTTATTATTGTTTTCGTTTGTTAGCATCGCTCAACCTCTCTGTCGAGTCGAGTTGGGGGAGCCAATATCATACGCAGAATGATGAGAGAGTTAGAAACAATAGCTGGTGGAAATGTTAGCTGGATCAATTTATTTTGATATGTAAAAGAAATCAGTAGGCAAATAAGGCCGGCAGGATGATCCGGCAACAGAGGTGAAAACACCAGCAATCTTTGGCTTAGGATTGCTGGTGGATGATTTAAAATTGTGGCTTCATACCAAATTGTTTTGCTGCATACGCCACGCGCTCTAGCGGCTTAGGATATTCAGCCGGGGTGCCCAGGTTTTCTATGTGGTGCAGACGCGGGAGCAGACCCGCACCATTCGCAATTTGAATGGCCAAACCGGGCCGGGCATTCAGCTCCAGCACCATTGGCCCTTCTTCCTTGTCCAGCACCATATCTGTGCCCATATAGCCCAGTCCGGTCATTTCCCAGGCGCTGGAGGCCAGTTCAAGCAGGCGTTCCCAGTGGGGGACCTGTAATGTGGACAGATCTTTACCGGTATCCGGATGGTGGGTGATCGGTTGGTCAAACTGCACCGCACGAATTGCTTTGCCGGTCGCAATATCGATGCCGACGCCAACGGCTCCCTGGTGAAGGTTGGCTTTACCATCGGATGCGGCCGTTGAGCAGCGCATCATCGCCATGACCGGGTAGCCTTTGAAGACGATAATTCGTACATCGGGCACCCCTTCATAACTGAAGCCATCAAAGCAGTCATCAAATTTGATCAGGTTTTCTACCACGGCGACGTCATTCTTGCCGCCAAGCGAGAACAAACCAGCCAGTGCATTACTGATATGGCGCTCAACATCTTGCTTGTTGATGGTGGCTCCGGACGGTTTGGTGTATACCCCGTCTTTGTGAGATATCACTACCAGAATCCCTTTACCACCACTGCCCTGGGCCGGTTTGATCACAAAGCCCGGCCAGTCCTTGACCATGTTGTGAATGGTCTTTACTTCTGCCTGGCTGTGAATGACGCCAATCAGTTTAGGCACGGTGGCCCCCGCAGCCTGGGCGATAATTTTGGTTTTTAGCTTGTCGTCCACCAGTGGATATTTAGAACGATCATTATAGCGACCAATATAACTGTGGTTGCGTTTGTTCATTCCCATAATGCCTTTATGGCGAAGCTTTGCTGGCGAAGTAAAACGTTCAAACATCGCTTAATCCTCCGCTAACGGTTTAAAGCGGCGTAATTCGGTCAGACGGTAACCAGTGTAAGTACCAAGCAGCAGGATTCCCGCTAATACAATTAATTGCAGCCCGATAAAGTTAAACGTGAGGTGCTGAATAAAGGTGCTGGTCATTGCCAGATAAACCAGTACCGCGGTAAGCAGTGAACCGCCCCCCTGGAGAACAACCTCTTTTGCCCCTTCTTCTTCCCATAAAATTGACATCCGCTCGATGGTCCATGACAGGATGATCATCGGGAAGAAGGTAATAGATAGCCCTTCAGTCAGGCCAATCTTGAATGCGACGACTGTAAACACCGAAATGATCATAATTACGGTGATGATCACGGCCGAGATCCGGGCCACCAAAAGTAAGTTCAAACGCGATAAATAGCTGCGGATGATCAGCCCGGTACCGACAATCAGCAGGAAGCCGACAATACCGGTGACTAATTGGGTCTGGACAAAAGCGACAGCAATCAGTACCGGCATGAAGGTCCCTGAGGTTTTCAGGCCGATGATCACGCGCAGGAAAACCACAATCAGTGCGCCGATAGGGATCAGCATGATGGTTTTGAACATGGCTTGTTCTTCAAGGGGCAAGCTATGAATTGAGAAGTTCAGCAGGCCATCGGCTTCGACTTTATTGTTGGTCGCTTGTTGTGGGGTCACTTCTTGCTTGATCATAGAGAAGTGGACTTTACTGTTCTGACCGCCGATAAGGTCAAGCAATGACACGTTGGACTCGTCCCAAACCAGCAGATTAGGCTGTTCGGCGGTTTGCAGTGAGTTCGGTGTAAACAGCACCCACTCATCGCCGGACCAGACTTGTACCATCGGCTGAATGGATTGGCGGCGGCGGCCGTCTTCCAGCTCGATTACACCAACGATTTTGCTGTTTACCTTCGCGGTAAGCAGCATGGTGTGCAAAGCATCGGTCCGGTTAAAATCGTTAAGCAGCAGGGCGGAGTTCTGGCTGTCCGGATCGTTCAGCGCCTTGATTAACTCTCGTGTAAAGGTGAGATTGTCAGCGGAGCGGCTCATGGCGCGTTCAATCAGAGCATTGGCTGCGGCTTGTTGTGGTGCCGACAGCGTTGGTGCGGTGATCTCGCCGCTTGGTGTTTGGGGTTGGACTTTGGCCTGCGGGTCGACCAAAAACTGTGCTTTATAATAGATGGTCTGTGGGCCACTTGCCTGGCGAATTGACCACTCGGCGCGACGGCCGGCATCTGTATTGATGTACGACACACCATAGCCGGATGAGGATGCGGACTCACCAACCAAGGTATAACCGTTTTGGGTGTGCGGGGCCGCTAAAGAGGCCTTCACTTCATTCCCGCTGGCGTTAAACTCAATGCGAGCCTCTACATCCCAGATTTGGCGTGTTTCACCAGGAGTCCAGGGAACGCCGTAAGTCTGATGTCTGAACACACTTAAGGCGATGCCAGCAATCACCAAAAAGATGATTGAAATATAAAACGGTATTTTGGAGGTCATACGCTACCTTATAAATTATTTTTTATCATTTTGCGTTTGGACATATTTTTTGCTGACATCGACCACTGCAATGTCGCGCATAAACTCTCTGCCCAATAAAACAGGATGGTTCATTTGAGAGCGATCTGCCAAAGTAAACTGCGCTTTTTCATGAATTTTTCCGACCTTAACCCACAATTCAACCACTGCACGACGTTCGAGTTCTTCATTGGTTGCCTGGCGAATTTTTACGTAACGCACAATCGGTGCTTCAACCCAGGTTTGGCGCTCTTGTTCTGATTTGGTGTTGTCATCTAAATGAAAGCGAACCCAGTTTTTGCCGTTGCGCTCGAACTCTTCAATATCGATGGCATTTAACGAGGAAGTGGCGGCACCGGTATCGATACGCGCATCAAAGGTTTGTTGGATAGAATCTAAGGTTACCTTTTCGATCGAACCAAGCACGATACTGTGGGTCGGGGTGGGTGCCGTGGGGGCCGGAGCCTGAACGATAACTGGCTCGTTATTTTTCTGTATCTCGGCCATGGCGTCGTCACGAAAATCGCCTAGCTCGGTTTGCATTGCGACGATTTGTTCTTCCAGGCTTTCGATATAGTCAGATTGGTTACTGACCTGAGATTCCAGATTGATAAGGCGCGTATTCAGGTTGGATTCGGAGGCCTGTATCGCGGCTAATGTTTCTTGGTGGTATTGTTCGCTTTTGGTTAGAGTACAACCCGAGAGTAACGCGATCGCAACAACCGGGATCAGACGTGTAAACATTAAGAACCTTAGAATTGGATTAAATTTTTTATTTTTAAGAGTTTAGCTCATTCCAACACAGTCTCACAAGGAGCAATCTGCGCAACTTATACATAGAGCGTGGAACGGCCAGATTTAAGCAGTTTGATGCCTCCTGCTTTGATAGGTGAAGAGTAATCTCTTCACGCTATCTGCAAGTTAAAATTATGTCAGGAAATGCGGTGGTTTATGGCTTTTGTGCGACGAGAATTGCACGACGAGGAGCCGGGTAGCCTTCCACAGTTTTGCTTGGGTCGTTTGGATCTAAGTAATCCGGTAGTGAGTTATGGGTCATCCACTCGGTGGTACGCTGCTCTCCGGTCGAGGTAATATTTTCATCAACAATACGCACCTGTTCAAAGCCAACCAGTTCCAACCACACTTTCAGCGCTTTGGCGGATGGGAAGAAATAGACATTGCGCATTTGCGCGTAGCGGGAGGTCGGAACGAGTACTGCGTTTTCATCACCTTCAATGACCAAGGTTTCCAATACCAACTCACCACCAGAAACCAACTGATCCTTTAGCTGAATTAAATGGTCAAGTGGAGAACGACGGTGGTATAGCACGCCCATGCTGAACACCGTATCGAACGCTTCCAGTTTTGGTAGTTGCTCAATGCCCAGTGGCAACAGGTGGGCGCGTTGGTCATCACCCATTAGTTTGCGGATCGCTTCAAACTGGATCAGGAACAGATGGGACGGATCAATACCGACACAAAGGCGAGCACCTTCACCCAACATGCGCCACATGTGGTAGCCGTTACCGCAGCCGACATCCAGCACGCTGCGGTTTTTGAGCGGGGAAATGTGCGGCAACACGCGATCCCACTTCCAGTCACTGCGCCATTCGGTATCAATGTGAATGCCATGCACCGTATAAGGCCCTTTACGCCATGGGTGGAAAGTACGCAGCAGGTTTTCCAGTTTTTTCAGCTCGCCCGGGAGGAAAGGGGTATCGTTAGCAATGGTGACCGAATGGGTGATATCCACCTGGTCAGGTGCGCCTTGGGGGATTTTGTTCAGGGCTTTCAACCAGCGACCAAAGTCCCCGTGCTCTGCATTTTGCCAGTCGGTCAGTTGCTGCGGTAACACATTGAGCCAGGGTTGAAGACGTGTGTCCTGGGCAATCAGTTGGTAAAAATTCGCAAAGTTAAACATAGTTCGTTAGTCGCTGAGTTGATGTTATTAAGTGAATAAGGTAGCGATTTCAAAAGATTAACCGCTGTGTAATGGCAAGCTGTGACCGAAGCGCGAACACTTATTTGATCGCAAACATGGAACCAAAGTTAAAACACTGGAACCACACATCGTAGCTAGAGAAGCCGATTTGGGCGAAACGCTCTTTATGGTCTTTTTTCGAGTCCGGGCGCATGACGTTTTCGATCGCACTGCGTTTCTGGCTGATCTCCAGTTCGCTGTATCCGTTGGCGCGTTTGAAGTCGTGATGCAGATCGATCAGCAGCTCGTTGGATACCTCATCTTCAAACACAAATTTTTCTGACAGGATCAGGATGCCACCAGGGCGCAGGCCCGCGTAGATTTTTTCCAGCAACACGTAGCGATCTTCCGGAGAAAGGAATTGAAGTGTGAAGTTCAAAACCACCACTGATGCGTTTTCGATTTCGATATTACGGATATCCGCTTCTACTACATTGACTGGTGTGTCACTGCGGTAGGCGTTGACGTGTAGCTTACAGCGCTCAACCATCGCTGGAGAGTTGTCGACCGCAATGATTTGGCAACCTTCCTGTCTGATATGGCGACGCATAGAAAGCGTAGCGGCACCCAAAGAACAACCCAGGTCGTAGATATTTGAGTGAGGCTTAACAAAACGCTCTGCCAGCATACCAATTGCAGAAATGATATTGCTGTAACCCGGCACCGAGCGCTGAATCATGTCAGGGAAAACTTCCGCTACGCGTTCATCGAAGGTGAAATCCCCAATTTTATCGATTGGAGCCGAAAAAATAGTATCTGGATTGCTCTTAGGGTTCATAACCAAATCTCTGCATACAAGCCGCCTGAAACGCCAGGCATCAAAAAAGGCGCGTATTTTACGGGAAATTCGCGCCTCTGTCATTTTCTTAATTATACGCTTACCTAAAACATCGGTATTTGCGAGTTGCCATCGTTGGCAGGAAACGCAGACAAATTCGGCAGCGAGAGCTTAAGTTGTAGCTGCTTATACAGCTTTTCAGCAAGTTCTGGTGCTAGCATGTTATCCGGCGTGTGGATCATCAAGTAAGGTTGAATGCCTTGTTCAATCCAAACGGGTAACTTCTTCAACCAAGGTTCAAAAAAGCGCAAGTTGTCATCCATGTCTGGATGACCGATAAAGCGAATTATTGGATGCTTAGCAGTTGCAATTGCATGAACCGGAACACGAGGTTTTTTCTGCTGTGCATCAATCACCGCTTCGGTCGTTGGCTCTGCGGCAAACACAGGGCGACTGTCCATGATGATGCGATCGATGCTAGTTTCTGCTAGCCACTGATTTAACATGCGTTCTTCCTCGCCTTTCGAGAAAAACGCCATATGCCGTACTTCAACCCCAAGTGGAAAGTTCGGCGGGAAGCTGGCACAGAACTTCTTCAGTCTATCGAGGTGTTCGGGACCAAAAGCGGCAGGGAGCTGAATCGTCCATTGACCCACACGTTCGTGCAGCGGTTCCATGGCTTTCATGAAGTGACGTAACGGCTCGTCGCAACCTCTGAGCATTTGCTCGTGGGTAATGGCTTTTGGCAGTTTGAAGGTGAATTTGAAATCGTTGTGGGTCGCAGCTTTCCAGTTTTGCACCGTATTGCGCGTCGGGGTGGCATAAAACGTGGTGTTGCCTTCTACGGTGTGGAACACCTGCGCGTACTTTTCCAGCCGCTCAGTGGGTTTGGTGCCACTGCCGTAAAAGCTCTGTTGCCACTGGTTGTGTGACCACATGGTCAGGCCAAGCCTAAGGGGGAATTTATCCATCATGAATCTTTGTTCCTGCTTGCTGTGAGCACTTTACGAGAGTTTTGCTGAAATAGGTAATTTCACGCTATAATCAGCAGCAATTTTTTCGCTTTGGTGCGGTTTTGAACATTTGTTGTACTAAAAAGCACCAATGAATGATAAAACACACTTAATTGTATGTTGAGTAGTCGATTTTCATAGGCTTTCAGCGTATAAATGGATCTTTACTCTGCTTGGCAATGAGGCTGACAGAGCGTAGTTAACAATATTTGAGAGATTGGGAATTTCATTATGCGTACCCATTACTGTGGTCACCTGAACAAGTCCCTTGCAGGACAAACTGTAGAACTTTGCGGCTGGGTTAACCGTCGCCGTGATTTAGGCGGTCTTATTTTTATCGATATGCGAGATCGCGAAGGTATCGTTCAGGTAGTAGTTGATCCAGATATGGCAGATGCGTATGAAGTGGCTAACTCCCTTCGTAATGAATTCTGTATCAAACTGACCGGTGAAGTTCGCGTTCGTCCGGAAAGCCAGGTCAACAAAGATATGGCAACGGGTGAAGTTGAGATCCTGGCGAAAGGCCTGGAGATTATCAACCGTGCAGACGTACTACCGCTGGACTTTAACCAGAAGAACACCGAAGAGCAGCGCCTGAAGTACCGTTACCTGGATCTTCGTCGTCCGGAAATGAGCGACCGCATCAAGCTACGTGCTAAAGCGTCTAGCTTTGTTCGTCGTTTCCTGGATGATAATGGCTTCCTGGACATCGAAACCCCAGTACTGACTAAAGCGACGCCAGAAGGTGCACGTGATTACCTGGTACCAAGCCGTGTTCACAAAGGCAGCTTTTACGCACTTCCTCAGTCTCCACAGCTATTCAAACAGCTGCTAATGATGTCTGGTTTTGATCGTTACTACCAAATCGTTAAGTGTTTCCGTGATGAAGACTTACGTGCTGACCGTCAGCCAGAATTCACTCAGATCGATATCGAAACGTCATTCATGAGCGCTGAGCAAGTACGTGAAGTGACTGAGAAAATGGTTCGCGACATGTGGCAAGAGCTACTGAACGTAGACCTGGGTGATTTCCCGGTAATGCCATTTAGCGAAGCAATTCGTCGCTTCGGCAGCGACAAACCAGACCTGCGTAACCCACTAGAGCTGGTGGACGTTGCTGACCTGGTTAAAGACGTGGATTTCAAAGTATTCTCTGGTCCTGCTAACGACGAGAAAGGCCGCGTTGCGGTTATCCGTGTACCAGGTGGTGCTTCTCTGACTCGTAAGCAAATTGACGGTTACGCAGAATTCGTTGGTATTTATGGCGCGAAAGGTCTGGCGTGGATGAAGGTGAACGACCGTGCAGCAGGCATGGAAGGTATCCAGTCTCCAGTGGCTAAGTTCCTGAATGAAGACGTGATCAACGCTATTCTGGATCGTACTCACGCGGAATCAGGTGACATCATCCTGTTCGGCGCAGACAAGGCGGGCATCGTTGCTGAAGCAATGGGCGCACTACGTCTGAAACTGGGTAAAGACCTGGAACTGACCGACGAATCTGCATGGGCACCGCTATGGGTAGTTGACTTCCCAATGTTCGAAGAAGACGACGAAGGCAACCTGCACGCGATGCACCACCCATTCACATCGCCTCTGGGTGTGACTGCGGAAGAGCTAAAAGCGAACCCGGCAGCGGCGAACTCAAACGCATACGATATGGTTCTGAACGGCTACGAAGTGGGCGGTGGTTCGGTACGTATCCACAACGCAGAAATGCAGGCAGCGGTATTCGATATCCTGGGTATCAATGCAGACGAGCAACAACTGAAGTTCGGCTTCCTATTAGACGCACTGAAATTCGGTACGCCTCCACATGCGGGTCTTGCTTTCGGTCTGGATCGTCTGGTTATGCTGCTATGTGGTACTGAGAACATCCGTGATGTTATCGCGTTCCCGAAAACAACCGCTGCGGCGTGTCTGCTGACAGACGCACCAAGCGTTGCCAACCCGGCGGCCCTGGAAGAGCTGGCGGTTGCAGTGACAGTCGCGAAAGAAAAAGACGCAGAGTAAGCGCACCATATGATTTAAACAAAACTCCCGTACCTGCGGGAGTTTTTGCTTTAATAGACCCTAGAAACTTACCAAATAGCGTTCCGGGTACTGAACGTCAAAATACATTAAAAGGTGAATCATGGCTGGTCATAGTAAGTGGGCGAATATTCGTCACCGTAAAGCCGCGCAGGATGCCAAGCGTGGCAAAATTTTTACCAAATTAATCCGTGAAATTGTCGTCGCCGCCAAAGAAGGGGGCGGTGAGCCTGAGAACAATCCCCGTCTGCGAGCGGCAATTGATAAAGCGCTGTCGAACAACATGACGCGGGATACCGTAAACCGCGCCGTCAGTCGCGGCGCGGGTGGCGAAGGCGACGACAATATGGAGACCGTTATCTACGAGGGTTACGGTCCGGGCGGTACCGCGGTGATGGTTGAGTGTATGACTGACAACCGCAACCGTACGGTCTCAGGTGTGCGTCATGCGTTTTCTAAAGCGGGCGGTAACTTAGGTACCGATGGCAGTGTCAGCTACCTGTTTGAGAAGAAAGGGGTGATTTCTTACGCGCCGGGTCTGGACGAAGATGCCGTGATGGAAGTGGCACTGGAAAGTGGTGCAGATGATATTGAAACTTCTGAAGATGGTTCTATCGATGTTTATACTGCGCCGGCAGAGTTTGGCACAGTGAAAGATGCCCTGGATGCGGCTGGCTTCGTTGCGGAAAATGCCGAGGTGTCATTGATTCCGTCGACCAAGGCGGAGCTGGATGCTGATACCGCACCAAAACTGCTGCGTTTGATCGATGCGTTGGAAGATCTGGACGATGTTCAGGAGGTGTATCACAACGGGGATATCTCGGACGAAGTGGCGGCGCAGCTATAATTTCTGAGGTGTGGGTGCTCGCCTTTACCCGCATCGCATAAAAGGGAATTTAACGCAGAAGTTGAAGTCACGAACTGGTTATCGATTGAGCAAGCAGCGCTGAATGCGCAACGCTGATAAGCGTAAGTCGCAGGGGGTTAACGCCTGCGACTTTGCTGACAAAATGATCAATTAATGCCTATTTGTGGTGATTGGGCGAGAAATGAGTGTCTTATCTCGTTTTAAGTCAATAGAATGGCAGTACAGAGAAAACGCACAGTTTAATTACTATTACATGTCTATTATTCTTGGTATCGATCCAGGTTCCCGCATTACCGGTTATGGTGTGATCCGCCAGCAGGGCCGTCATTTACAATATCTCGGCAGCGGGTGTATCCGCACGTCAGAAAAAGAGCTGCCCGGCCGACTCAAACAGATCTATGCCGGCGTGACAGAAATCATCACCCAGTTCCAACCCGATGTCTTCGCCATTGAACAGGTGTTCATGGCCAAAAATGCCGACTCGGCGCTTAAACTCGGCCAGGCGCGCGGTAGCGCGATTGTCGCTGCTGTGAACGCGGAGCTCCCGGTTTACGAGTATGCCGCACGGCTGATCAAACAAGCTGTGGTCGGTACCGGTGCGGCTGATAAAGTACAGGTACAGCACATGGTGCAACATATGCTGAAACTGCCGGCCAAGCCTCAGGCCGACGCGGCCGATGCACTTGGGGTGGCGATTTGTCATGCCAACACCAACAAAACCCTGATTGCCCTGGCGGGAAAAGCCAGTGGTGCCAAAAAAGGTCGCTATCGTTAACTGATACCCTTACACCCATCCATATTTCAGAAAACTGAGACATCTTAAGCAGATTTTGCAACCTGAATTGTTATCAGAATGTTGCAATACTAAAGTGGTCTGATGTCTTATAAGAATTCAATCCAAGGAATTGAACATGAACCCAGCGACGCTCTGGCGCAGCGCTTTTATGCCGCGTAACCCGGAATGGAACAAAACCCAGCAACGTCAGGCAGATACCTTATCGCTTTTCACTTTTATTGCCTTTCTCGTTGGACTCTATAGCCTGATCAAATGGGCCAAACATGATCATGATAGTTTAGTCCTGACATCGATATTACTGATTGGGCTGGAACTTACCGCTGCATTTTGCCTTAAGTGGCTGCATCAGCCTGGCGTGGCATTGAATGTCGGTTTT
Organism: Vibrio sp. CAU 1672; assembly: GCF_029223195.1. Taxonomy (GTDB): domain Bacteria; phylum Pseudomonadota; class Gammaproteobacteria; order Enterobacterales; family Vibrionaceae; genus Vibrio. The sequence goes on from NZ_JARHUF010000006.1 coordinate 181,810, forward strand.
GTCGGCATGGCGACCCATGCGCTGAATATCATTTATCAAAGTGGTGGCGTGGTAGATTCTACCCAGACTTACTGGGTGCCGTTACTGGTCGTGGCCTTCTTTCTTTCGGGGACGCGGATCATGGCGGTGGCCTGGAGCGGGTTGGTCATTACCGTAGCGGCATGGATGACCCACCTGCATGTTTCCGGCTACACCTTTCCGCAACTGCAGTTACCTGAATCCGCGCATGTGATTGAAGTGTGGTCCGGCAGTGTACTGCCTCTGGTGGTGATCTGTATCGCCCAGGTGTTTACAGCGAAACAGCGAGATACGGCAATCGATGCCGCTGAACAGGCGAAAGCCGACAGCGAGCAGGCGGCCGGTACGGCGAGGCAAGGTGAGCGGCATCTGACCGAGGTACTTAACCAGGCCAATCAGAACTCCGGCCAGCTCAAAGCCGTGTCAGAAGTGTTAGATACGCAATCAACGCAACTAGACCAGCAGGTGATGCAGCTTAATATTAACTGCGAATCTCAGGCGAGTGCCGCCGAGCAGATGAGCCAACAAGTCCACCAGATGGCGAAGGGAATCGAAACATCGGCGCAGTTTGTTGATGAACTCAGAAAGCGTAGTGAAGATGTTCATCGCCAGGCGGAAAAAAGCTCTGAGTTGCTGGAGGCTTCTGAACAGGCGATTGGTCAGATCATCACCAGCCATGAGGAGATCATGAAGGTCGCGGATCTGATTACCTCGGTGGCTGAGCAGACGAACTTGCTGGCGCTCAATGCTGCGATTGAAGCGGCGAGAGCCGGTGAGTATGGGCGTGGCTTTGCGGTGGTGGCCGATCAGGTACGAGAGCTGTCAGCCAAAAGCAGCCAGTCAGCGATTGAGATCCGCCATTTGCTTGACCGCAGTGAGCAGGAAGTCCGGCATGGCCAGGATGTGGTCAGCTCCAGTACTGAGCGAATGAACAGCATCATTGAGCAGGTAACCACAATTTCGTATGACGTGAATAGCCTGGCCAGTATCATGGCGACTCAGATGAATGCGTTGCAAGAACTCGATCAGGCCAGCAGTGAAGTGGCGAATGGGGTCGTGCAGACCCAGACGGTTTCTCACACAGTCGCCGAGAGCGGAACGGCATTAAGCAGTCAGGTTGACGCAGTGAGAAGCTTAACCCGCGAGCTTGATCAAGTGGTCTCAAAAATCTGATCGCCGCGCATAAAGAACTGGATGTCTATCCAGTTCTTTATTATCCTGTCGCAAATTCATTTCCAAAGAGTATTTATCGTGATTGGACGTCTTCGCGGCATTCTGCTTGAAAAGCAACCACCTGAAGTATTAATTGAAGTTAATGGACTAGGCTATGAAGTTCAGATGCCGATGAGCTGTTTCTATGAGCTGCCAAATACCGGTGAAGAGGCCATCATTTATACTCATTTTGTGGTGCGTGAAGACGCCCAGTTGCTGTACGGCTTCAATACTGTCAAAGAGCGCGCTCTGTTTCGTGAGGTGATCAAGGCAAATGGTGTGGGTCCTAAACTGGGGTTAGGTATTCTTTCTGGTATGACCGCAAGCCAGTTTGTCGCGTGTGTTGAACGTGAAGACATCTCGACCCTGGTCAAGTTGCCAGGAGTAGGCAAGAAGACGGCTGAACGTCTGGTTGTCGAAATGAAAGACCGCCTGAAAGGCTGGGGCGCGGGCGATCTGTTTACTCCATTTACCGATGCAGCTCCGTTGGATGCGGCTGACCAGGCCAATGGAGATAACGCGCAAGATGAAGCCATTAGCGCCTTACTGGCACTAGGTTACAAATCCGTACAGGCAACTAAAGTCGTCTCGCAAGTAGCGAAGCCGGAGATGACCAGTGAGCAGCTGATCCGCGAAGCCCTGAAATCCATGGTGTAAGGTTAAGTTTAAGGTAACAGTATGATTGAAGCCGATCGTTTAATCGCCCCGGAAAGCCCGGCTTTTCGGGAAGAAGATGTTATTGACCGCGCAATTCGGCCGAAAAAGCTGGTGGATTATCAGGGCCAGGATCATGTCCGCGATCAGATGGAAATCTTCATCAAAGCGGCACAGTTGCGTAGTGAAGCGTTGGATCACTTACTAATCTTTGGCCCGCCGGGGCTGGGTAAAACGACTTTGGCCAATATTGTGGCGAATGAGATGGGGGTGAACATCCGCACCACTTCCGGGCCGGTACTGGAAAAAGCCGGTGATTTGGCGGCGCTGCTGACCAACCTGGAAGAAAACGATGTGCTATTCATCGATGAGATCCACCGCTTGAGTCCGATGGTCGAGGAAGTCCTGTATCCGGCGATGGAAGATTACCAGCTCGATATTATGATCGGAGAAGGGCCGGCGGCGCGCTCAATCAAAATTGATTTGCCTCCGTTTACCCTGATTGGTGCCACCACGCGTGCCGGATCACTGACATCGCCTTTGCGTGACCGTTTCGGTATCACCCAACGACTGGAATACTATCAGGTCAACGATTTGCAAGATATCGTTCAGCGTAGTGCGGGTTGCCTTAATTTATCCATGGCACCGGAAGGGGCGCTGGAAGTTGCCCGCCGCGCCCGTGGTACCCCACGGATCGCAAACCGGCTGCTGCGCCGGGTGCGTGATTATGCCGAAGTAAAAGGCAACGGCCATATTTGTGCGGATGTGGCGGATAAAGCGCTCAACATGCTGGATGTCGATGCCCGCGGTTTTGATTATATGGACCGTAAACTGCTGTTGGCGATTATGGAAAAGTTTGGTGGCGGGCCTGTTGGCCTGGATAATATGGCGGCTGCGATCGGTGAGGAAAAGGATACCATTGAGGATGTGCTTGAGCCGTATCTGATACAGCAAGGTTATATTCAACGTACTCCGCGCGGGCGAATTGCTACAGATCGCGCCTATCTTCATTTCGGAATTGAAAAATAAGATTCCATTGCTGAGCGCCGGGCGCTCAGCCTTTCACCAATGTTGACCTGCTTCTCATTTATTGGATTTCTTCTCTCAGCCGTAGGGTTAAAAATAAACACTATTTGTTACCCGGGTGTTTTACTAAGGCGGTTTGCATTCTCCCCTGATTACCTTGCATTAACATTCTGCTGTGTTCTTGCTTGATTTGGATCAATGTGACGATTTTCTATTCAACTTCAGTGCGCAAAGTTTGATGTATGTCAAAGCGCTTTCTCGCCATAAACCTTTTGAAACAAGTTGTTTTTACAAGTAATATTAGCCCTAGCTATATTAGCTGATGCTTAACAATTAACTAACCAATAAAGCACATTTTTGCAACAACAAGCTGTTGTTGGTCAACATTTTCTAATGATGGTTAACAGTTGTTCGTAGATTGCAATATGTAGAGAGTGTCATTCAGCCGACACATAGGAGTTATCATGATTGATGTTGTTGATCTATCGCGGTTGCAGTTTGCACTGACTGCGATGTATCACTTCCTATTCGTACCATTGACCCTTGGTATGGCTTTCTTACTGGCCATTATGGAGTCAATGTATGTAATGACGAATAAGCAGATCTATAAGGACATGACCAAGTTCTGGGGTAAGCTGTTCGGTATTAACTTTGCACTTGGTGTGGCCACCGGCCTTACCATGGAGTTCCAGTTTGGTACAAACTGGTCTTACTATTCCCACTATGTAGGTGACATTTTTGGTGCCCCTCTTGCTATTGAAGCACTGGTAGCCTTCTTCCTTGAGTCAACCTTTGTAGGCCTGTTCTTCTTTGGCTGGGATCGCCTGTCAAAACGTCAACACTTAGCCGTAACCTGGTTGGTCGCACTGGGGTCGAACTTTTCTGCGCTGTGGATCCTGGTCGCGAACGGCTGGATGCAAAACCCAGTTGGTGCGGAGTTTAATTTCGAAACCATGCGAATGGAAATGGTCAGCTTTGCGGAAGTGGTGCTCAACCCGGTCGCTCAGGTTAAATTTGTCCATACAGTCGCATCTGGCTATACCACCGGCGCGATGTTTATTTTAGGCATCAGTTCTTACTACCTGTTAAAAGGTCGTGACATCGCATTCGCTCGTCGTTCATTTGCTATCGCCGCCTCTTTCGGTATGGCTTCAATTTTGTCAGTTATCGTTTTGGGTGATGAATCCGGCTATGAGTTGGGTGAAGTGCAGAAAGTCAAGCTGGCAGCAGTAGAAGCAGAATGGCACACCGAGCCGGCACCTGCTGCGTTCACACTGTTTGGCCTGCCAAACCAGGAAACCATGCATACCGACTACGCGATCAAGATCCCTTATGTCATGGGTATCATCGCGACTCGTTCATTTGACGAGGAGGTGACAGGCCTGCGCGATCTGCGTGATGAGCATGTTGAACGTATCCGCACCGGTATGTATGCCTACGAGCTGCTTGAAAAGCTTCGCGCCGGTGATAAATCGGCAGAAAACATTGCCGCCTTTGATGAGGTAAAAGGCGATTTGGGTTACGGCCTGCTGCTTAAGCGTTACACCGACAATGTTGTTGATGCCAGCGAAGAGCAAATTCAAGCCGCGGCGGATGATTCAATCCCGACGGTATGGCCGCTGTTCTGGTCATTCCGCATTATGGTTGCCTGTGGCTTCGCAATGCTGTTTGTCTTTGGTGCGGCATTTATCCAAACCTGTCGTCAGAAGATTGAACAGAAGCCATGGATCTTGAAAGCCGCATTGTTCAGCATTCCATTACCATGGATCGCGGTAGAAGCGGGCTGGTTTGTTGCCGAGTACGGACGTCAGCCGTGGGCGGTTGGTGAAATCCTACCGGTAAACGTGGCAGCATCGGCACTCTCTGCCGCTGAAATCTGGACTTCGCTATTTGCAATCCTGGCGCTCTACACGGTATTCCTGATCGCTGAAGTTTACCTGATGGTGAAATTCGCGCGTAAAGGCCCGAGCAGCCTGAAAACTGGCCGCTACCACTTTGAGCAAAACGCTGACACTGTTGCAGACAAAGTTAGCCGCCAAGTAGAAGCGTAAGACAAGGAGATAACAAAATGTTTGATTACGAAATCTTGCGATTCATCTGGTGGGTACTGATCGGTGTACTACTAGTTGGTTTTGCAATCACTGATGGTTTCGATATGGGTGTGGGCGCGCTTGTACCTGTTATCGGCAAAAACGATACGCAACGCCGCGTTATGATCAACTCCATTGCGCCGCACTGGGATGGTAACCAGGTTTGGTTAATCACTGCGGGTGGTGCACTGTTCGCGGCCTGGCCTTTGGTTTATGCGACATCGTTCTCGGGTTTCTATCTGGCGATGATCGTGACGCTGGCGGCACTTTGGTTACGTCCGATTGGTCTGGATTACCGTTCAAAGATCGAAGACCCGAAATGGCGTAATACCTGGGATATCTGCATCTCAATCAGCGGCTTTGTTCCACCAGTTATCTTTGGTGTGGCGTTTGGCAACCTGCTGCAAGGGGTACCATTCCAGTTGAATGATTTCCTGATGCCGACCTACCACGGTTCATTCTTCGGTCTGCTTAATCCGTTTGCACTGCTGTGTGGTCTGGTAAGCCTGTTCATGATCCTGATGCAGGGCGCGACCTGGCTACAAATGAAAACCACCGGCGATGTTCATACCCGAGCGCGTAACGTTGCGCAGCTAACGGGGCTGCTGACGGTGGCAGCATTTGTCGCGGCGGGCTTCTGGGTGCAGAGCATTGAAGGCTATGTGATCGTCGGTAGCATCGACACCGCGGCGGCTTCCAACCCTCTGAACAAAGAGGTGATTCGTGAAGCGGGCGCGTGGATGCAGAACTTCGAAACCTATCCACTGCTTTGGGCCGCTCCGGTACTGGGTGTTGCGATGCCGCTTCTTGCGGTACTGGCTTCTCGTCTGGAGAAAGGTGCGGTTGCATTCCTGGCCTCAAGTTTGGGCAATGCGGGCGTGATCTTTACCGCTGGCTTTGCGATGTTCCCGTTCATCATGCCGTCCGATTTGATGCCAAATCACAGCCTGACCATGTGGGATGCGACGTCGTCAGAACTGACCCTGAACCTGATGACGGCGGTGGCCTTTGTTATGGTGCCAATCATCCTGGGTTACACAACGTGGACTTACTACAAGATGTTTGGCCGCCTTGACGAGCAGTTCATTGAAGACAACAAAAACTCACTTTACTAAGGAGCATTTACTATGTGGTATTTCGCATGGATTCTAGGTGTACTACTTGCTTGTGCATTCGGTATCATCAACGCTCTTTGGCTAGAGCATTCAGAAATGATGGATAAAGACAGTGAGTGATCTCGCTGACAAGGTAGCCCGGCTACACGCACCAATGGACAAGACTCTGCTCAGAGTCCTGTCCCTTATCCTTGGCTTTATGCATGTGGGATTGGTGATGTGGGATCCCGAAGCTTACCACCAGGCGATTGGTGGCTTTAACGCGGTGATCGCTCCGGCACTGATTTGGGCGGTATGCTCAAGCATGGTGTATGGGGTGGGTTTCAAACCGAGAAAATGGATCTGGCAGTTGCTGTTCAGTCCCTATTTCGCGCTGACTATCTTGCTTTATTTATCGGTGCTTTATTTCTGATTGACTGCGGTTAGAAATAAACTCGATTAGGAAATAATCAAATACAAGCCAGGCCATCAAGCCTGGCTTTATTTTTTCCACAAAAATCAAAAAATTCTGCTTACTTCGGTACCAATTACGGTGACATAAGTTATAGTAATCGCTTTAAAGAATTGAAAGTATTGGTACTCCCGTGCACGGAACTACAGATCCCTTCCGCTGGCCGATCACTGTGTATTATGAAGACACAGATGCAGGCGGCGTTGTCTATCACTCAAATTATCTCAAATTCTTTGAACGAGCACGTACGGAAATGCTGCGCAGCAAAGGCGTTTCCCAACAAACATTGCTGGAACAAAATATTGGCTTCGTTGTCCGACATATGGATATCAATTTTAATCAAGGTGCAAAACTGGACGAGCATTTGACCGTACTGAGTCATGTGTCAGAAATTAAACGTGCTTCCTTGCAATTCTGTCAAAAGTTAGTCAATGATGATGGCAAGATATTGTGTGAGGCAAGGGTTAAGGTAGCATGTATTGATAACCACAAAATGAAGCCAATCGCCATTCCATCTTTTATTCATTCGGAGCTAACAAGTAGTGACTGCTGATATTTCCATTCTTGATCTTTTTCTTCAGGCCAGTCTGTTGGTAAAACTCGTGATGTTGACCTTGCTCGGCATGTCAATCGCGTCATGGGCCATGATCATCAAGCGCAGTAAAGTGCTGTCGCTGGCATCTAAAGATGCAGAAGTATTTGAAGATAAGTTTTGGTCGGGGACCGACTTGTCTCAGCTATACCAAAAAGTAAAAGTACGCAAAGATGAGATCGCCGGTACAGAAGAGATTTTCTATGCCGGGTTTACAGAATTTGCTCGTCTGCGCAAAAGTAACGCCAACTCGCCCGCTTACATTATGGAAGGCACGGGTCGCGCCATGCGGGTTGCGGTAGCCCGCGAGGTGGACGAGCTGGAGACCAGCCTGCCTTTCCTTGCCACGGTGGGGTCTATCAGCCCATATATTGGTCTGTTTGGTACCGTGTGGGGGATTATGCATGCCTTTATCGCCCTGGGTGAAGTGAAGCAGGCCACACTTTCAATGGTTGCGCCAGGCATTGCCGAGGCGTTGATCGCGACAGCAATGGGCCTGTTTGCTGCGATTCCGGCTGTCATGGCGTACAACCGCCTGAGTAATAAGGTGAGTAAGCTTGAGCATGGCTACGCGACGTTCTCAGAAGAATTCCACAGCATTTTGCACCGTCAGGCAATGGCTGGCCGAGACAGCGCGGATAAGGAATAAACCATGGCGGGTTACCAACCTAAAAAGCGCAAGATGACCGCAGAGATCAACGTTGTGCCTTACATCGACGTTATGCTGGTTTTGCTGATCATCTTTATGGCAACCGCACCGTTTGTTACCCAAGGGGTAGACGTTGAGTTGCCGAAAACATCGACAGCCCAGTCTATGCAAGATCTGGCCGGTGATACGCAGAGCAGCTTTATCATTATCGAAATCGATCGCGACGGGAATTTAGGCCTGAGCGTTAACGATGAAGAGGTACAGCGTGGTATTGCGTTACAAGATCTGATCGTACGCGTGAAAGCAGAGCTATCGGTTAACCCTGATTCACCCGTCGCCGTTGGTGGCGATGCTGCCACACCATATGCAGATGTGGTCCTATTACTTGATGAATTGAGTCGAGCCGGTATCCCGAAAGTCGGGCTGCTGACCGACCTCATATAGACGTCCAGCGTTTATGAAAGACAGAAAAAACAAATCCGGACAATATGCCAAACCGATAGCGATATCGGTTGGTTTGCATGCCTTGTTGATCGCGGCGCTATTGTGGGGGACAGACTTTAACATGTCTAAACCTGAGCCGATCGGGCAAATGGTGCAAGCGGTAGTGATTGATCCTAAGTTGGTGCAGCAGCAGGCCCGGGAGATCCGCCAGCAGCGGGAAAAGGCCGCCAAGAAAGAACAGGCTCGTCTGGACAAACTGCGCCGTGAAGCCGAGCAGTTGGAGAAAAACCGCAAAGCGGAAGAAGAGCAGATTCGCAAACTGAAAGCGCAGCAGGCAAAAGACGCACAGGCGGCGCGCGAAGCGGAAATCGCCCGCAAGAAGAAAGAGCAGGAACGCAAAGCGGAAGAAGAGCGGGCCCGTAAAGAAAGGCAGCGCGCAGTTAAACTTGAGCAAGAGCGTAAAGCCAAAGAAGAGGCGGTACGTAAAGCCGAGCAACAGCGTTTAGCTAAAGAAGCAGCAATTGCCAAAGCCGAGCAGGAGCGGGTCGAGCGGGAAAAAGCCGCTAAAGAAGCGGAAGAAAAAGCCCGCCGTCAACGTGAAGCGGCCGCAAAAGCAGAGCAGGAGCGGATTGCCAAAGAGAAGGCTGCCAAAGAAGCGGCAGAGAAAGCACGCAAAGAACAACAGCGTTTGCAACGTTTAGAGCGTGAACGCAAAGAGCAGGAAGCGGCACTGGACAACATCTTTTCCGGGCTTGAAAGCGAAGCGAGTCAAAACAGTGCCGCCCGTAACCGGTTTATCGATGACGAACTGTCGCGTATGTCATCCATCTATACTCAGAAAATCCAGCAAAGGCTGATTAAGGATGACTACCTGTTGGGAAAGGAGTGCCGGGTTAAAATCAAGCTGATCCCAACCGGGACAGATATGATGGTTGCCGGTGTCAGTGTGTTAGCTGGTGACAAGAGAGTTTGTGCTGCAGCGAAAAGTGCGATTGCCCAAGTCGGGACGTTCCCGCAATCTTCAGAGGCTGCGGTCAATGAAAGACTGAAAGATATCAACTTAACAGTTGCTTTGGACTAAAAAGGATTAAGACGTGATTAAACGCCTGTTACTAGGAATGTTTGTACTGCTCGGCAGTATAAACAATGTGGCCCATGCTGCATTAGAGCTGGTCATTACCGATGGTATTGATTCAGCACGTCCCATTGCTGTCGTTCCCTTTCAATGGAAAGGCAGTCAGCCGCTGCCGACAGATGTCTCTGCGGTAATCGCTTCAGATTTACAGCGCAGCGGTAAGTTCAGCCCGGTGCCGACCAGTAAAATGCCGCAGACCCCGTTTAGCGAATCAGAGATCGACTTTGATGCGTGGACGAACTTGGGGGTAGATTCTCTGTTAACCGGGTCGATTGCACAAAATGAACAAGGCAATTATGTAATTAACTACCAGTTGGTTGACGTTGTTCGTGGTCAGTTAACGGGTGGGCAGAGTAAAGCGTTAGGCAGTGATGGCGAGCTGGTGCTGTCGAAAGACCATGTACTGTTTAACAAAGTGGCCACCGTTACCCAGCCGCGTATGCGTGAATATGCCCACCGCATTTCGGATCTGGTCTATGAACAGCTGACCGGCGAGCGCGGAGCATTCATGACCCGCATTGCTTATGTGGTCGTCAACGACAAAGACCGCTACCCATACCAGTTGCGTGTGGCCGATTATGATGGCTATAACGAAAAACTGGTATTACAGTCGAAACAACCATTGATGTCTCCGGCGTGGTCACCGGATGGTGAAAAGCTGGCGTATGTCAGCTTCCAGAATGGCCAGGCTGAAATCTACATTATGAATATCTACACCGGGGAGCGCGAAAAAGTCACGTCATACCCCCGTCATAATGGTGCGCCAAGATTTTCACCGGACGGTAATACGCTCGCGTTAGTGCTGTCGAAAACCGGTTCGTTACACGTTTACACACTAGATTTGAAAACCCGCAAACTGACGCAGATTACGCGTGGCAGATCAAATAATACAGAACCGTTCTGGCATCCTGATGGAAAATCAATGATTTTCACTTCGGATCGGGGTGGTAAACCACAGATTTATAGAGTAAATTTGGGCGACGGTTCGATTAACCGCCTTACATGGCAGGGCAGACAGAACTTGGGCGGGCAAATCACGCCGGATGGTCGATTCCTGGTGATGGTGAACCGTACAGGCTCGGGTTTTAATCTGGCCAAACAAGATCTGGAAACAGGGGCGTTGCAGGTGTTGACTAAGACACTGCTGGATGAATCCCCGAGTATTGCCCCAAATGGTGGCATGGTTATATATAGTTCGATTTACAACAAGAAAAACGTCCTGTCGATGGTGTCAATTGACGGTCGATTTAAAGCTAGATTACCGGCAACAAATGGGCGCGTTCGTGCTCCCGCATGGTCACCGTTTTTGTAGCAATAAGTTTGATAAACAAAGGAAAATAAAATGCAACTTAACAAGGTTCTAAAAGGGCTACTGATCGCGCTTCCTGTGATGGCTGTGACAGCATGTAGTTCAAGCGATGACGCCGCTTCAAACACTGGTAGCGAAACAACAAACCAAGCTGCTGAAACGACAGTTGTTACACCAATCGATCAAAGTGGTCAGCTAACAGAGCAAGAGCTTAAAGAACAAGCGCTGCGTGAAACGCAAACTATCTACTTTGCTTTCGATAACTCAACAATTGCGGGTGACTACGAAGACATGCTGGCAGCTCACGCGGCATACCTGAGTAAAAATCCGGCGCTGAAAGTAACGATCGAAGGCCACGCAGACGAGCGCGGTACGCCTGAGTACAACATCGCTCTGGGCGAGCGTCGTGCTGAAGCGGTTTCTAAATACCTGCAAGCGCTGGGTGTTCAGGCAGACCAAATTGCTATCGTGAGCTACGGTGAAGAGAAGCCTCTTCTGCTGGGTCAGTCAGAAGACGTTTACGCGAAGAACCGCCGTGCGGTTTTGGTATACTAATTCGAGGTAATCCTCATGTTCAGTAACACTAAGCGCGCTGTTACGCTTACGTTGCTGGCAAGTGCGGCGAACATTGCGTTCGCTGCACCAGCCCCAGTATCTGATCTCAACAGCAGTACTTCTTCTGTTTCGCAAACGCGAACCTCGCCAGAAACCGACATTGAGCGCCTGGAACGTATGTTGCAGAACCGCAATCGCGTTCAGCTGCAAATGCAGCAGCAGATCGATCAAATGTCGCTGGAAATCAATGAACTTCGTGGCCAGTTGGAGCGCAACAGCTACGAAATGCAGCAGATGTTAAAACGCCAGCGTGAACTGTTTGTCGAGCTGGATCGTGTACGCGGAGAAATCAAAGCGGCACCAGTTAAGGAAGCACAACCAGAGCAACCGGTCGGCAAATTCAGCACCAATGTTGATGAGCAGACAGCGTATCAAAACGCGGTCGATCTGATCCTTAAGCAGCGCGATTATACCGGCGCGATCGATGCGTTCCTGCAATTCCAGAAGGACTTCCCGGACTCTACTTACTCTGCGAACTCGCATTACTGGCTGGGCCAGTTGTATTTCGCTAAGAAGCAGGATAAAGAGGCGGTGAAGAGTTTTGCCGCGGTAGTGGCATACGAAAAGTCCAACAAGCGAGCCGATGCTTTGGTGAAGCTGGGCGATATTGCCGCACGTAATGACAACGCAGAGCAAGCGAAAAAGTACTATCAGCAAGTGGTAGATGAATACCCGGGTAGTGCCTCGGCCAAAGTGGCCAACTCTAAGCTTAAGTAAACGCTTGATTAAATAAGTCCGCGTTTTATAAAAAAGGAGCATTATGCTCCTTTTTTCTTTGCTGCCCGGAGTGGCGGTTATCAGCACATGGTTTGCAGCAAATCCGTACGGCCAGACTGCCAGAATTTCTCCAACTGGGTTGGTTTTTAAAATGTAACAAGGTTACAATACCCGGATTAAAGGAAGTTGCGTAGAGCAAGAGCAATGAGCCATATACTAGATAAAATCGATACTGTTTACCCATTCCCTCCCAAGCCAGTCCCGTTAACTCAGGAAGAGAAAGACACTTACACAGCAAGTATTAAAAAGTTGCTGAAAGAGAAAGATGCGGTACTGATCGCGCACTATTATACGGATCCGGAAATTCAGGCACTCGCTGAAGAAACCGGTGGCTTTGTGGGTGATTCGCTGGAGATGGCGAAATTCGGTAACCGTCACCCCGCCAGTACGCTGATCATTGCCGGTGTGCGTTTTATGGGCGAATCAGCCAAGATCCTTACACCGGAAAAGCATATTCTGATGCCGACGCTTGAAGCGGAGTGTTCGCTCGATCTGGGCTGCCCGGTTGATAAGTTCACCGAGTTTTGCGATGCGCACCCGGACCATACCGTGGTGGTGTATGCTAATACATCTGCGGCAGTGAAGGCGCGTGCCGACTGGGTGGTCACGTCCAGTATTGCACTTGAAATCGTCGAGCATCTGGATGCTGAAGGTAAGTCGATTATCTGGGGGCCGGATCGCCACCTGGGATCTTACATCGCCAAACAGACCGGAGCCGATATGCTGCTGTGGCAGGGTGAATGTGTGGTTCATGATGAGTTCTCTGCTGATGCATTGAGAAAAATGAAAGCGGTTTACCCGGATGCGGCAATTCTGGTGCACCCTGAGTCACCGGCCAGCGTGGTAGAACTGGCGGATGCGGTTGGTTCAACCAGTCAGTTGATTAAAGCAGCAAAAGCCCTGCCTCAGCAGAAAATGATTGTCGCGACTGATAAGGGCATCTTCTTCAAAATGCAGCAGTTGGTGCCGGAAAAAGAGTTGATTGAAGCGCCAACGGCCGGAGCGGGTGCGACGTGTCGTAGCTGTGCCCATTGCCCCTGGATGGCGATGAACGGTTTGAAAGCCATTGAGGCTGCGCTGCGTGAAGGCGGCGAAAAGCATGAGATCTTTGTGGATGAAGAAGTGCGAGTGAAGTCGCTGATCCCACTCAACCGCATGCTCGATTTTGCTGAACAACTCAATATGCAAGTGAAAGGCAACGCCTAACCAGCCTGCCGCGCTCAGACAAGGCCAAATGCCTCTCAAAAACCAGCCGAATAGGGCTGGTTTTTTTATTTCTTACAATCAGTGAGTTAGTATTATCGTCATGTTAACGATTTGAAATAGAGTAGGCGGGGAGTTATGGCGGTTTGGCTGATGGTCAAAAAGTGGCTAAGTGCACACCTGTTTAAGGTGAGCAGCCGAAGCTTGCTCATTATGAGCACTTGTTACCTGCTGCTCTCCTGGCTGTTGTTAAATGCCGCGGGAGAACAGGCGCTGACCGGGGATGTGTCTACCTTCATTTATTACTTAATGGTGACAGCAAGTACTGTGGGCTACGGCGATCTCTCTCCGGTGACCACAGTGGGAAAGTGGGTCGTGGTACTGTTTATCATTCCCGGCGGATTGAGTTTATTTGCCGCTTTATTAGGGCGCGTTGCCAGCAACGTGATTGAATATTGGCGTGCCGGCGTGTTAGGAAAACGGAGATTGAAAGTGGAAGATCACATTGTATTGCTAGGCTGGAATGGCGCGCGCACCATGCACCTGATCCGTATGTTGCAGCATGAAGAGGCAGGCAAGCGACCGATTGTACTTTGCAGCCGATCGGATATTGAAAATCCCTTGCCGGGTGAGATTGGTTTTATTCGTGTCACCAGTTATACCGACGCGCAGGAGATGAAAAATGCCAACGTCAGCCGGGCCAGCTGTATTATTGTCGATAATCTTTCCGATGACATTACGTTATCTGCCGCCTTGTATTGTGCCTCGCTGAATCCAGATGCTCATTTGCTGGCGTATTTTAAAGATGAAGCACTGGGACGTTTATTAAGCCAACATTGTCCGAAAGCCGAGTGCATTCCGGCCGTCGGGGCAGAAATGCTGGCTAAGGCGGCGGTGGATCCCGGCTCCAGTGCATTGCATCAGGAGCTGCTCGCATCAACACGGGGCATGACTCAATACTCGGTGGTTTATCCGCAGGACGCAGCTAAAACCAAGGTAGCGGTGATTTTTGGCTATATTAAAAAACAGCATCAGGCAACGCTGATAGCGTTTGATACCGGGAGTGGTATTGAGCTAAACCCTGAGCTCAGTGCCCAGGTCCCCCCGGGCACTAAGTTGTTTTATATTGCCGATGAACGCGTTGAGGACTTCGCCTGGTCGCGGATGCTGGATGAGATAAGTGGTGGTTAAGTAAGAGGGAGAGCGCTGCGAAAATCAACCTTGGCTTGAAGCCGGCAAATCGCTTAATCTATCAGTTTGAATTCACTCGTGGTGATAAACCGGGCAATAGTGCCGCCAGAAGGCGGCATTCGTGGATCACTCTTCCGCTGCCAGCTCCACACCCCGCTGGGTCAGGCCGCACAGCATCATTGGCATGGCGTTGAAGATCTCTTCGAACTGTTCCAGGCCTTCCATGCCCTGCTCGGCGAGGGTGGCGATGGTGGTTTCAGGATCATACAGCATAGTCAGAGACAGTAGCACACCGCCTAACAGTGCGTTATCTTCACTATGTTCAGGCATTAAAGTTTCCCAGTCATCGCGGGCCAGTTGCCAGCCCTGCAACAAACCTTCACAGAAGTCCCGGGTTGCCTCGGAGATAATTTCTTGTTCGTCCAAGGCGCAGCCTTGTGGCCACTGCCAGGTGCCATCAAGCAGTGCGGGGCGAGTCTGGTTCCATAACTGGACGATCTCGTCAATATACAGCTCTAACTGTTCACCGTCAGAAAATGGTGCGGTCTCTTCTCCTCCCCATAGGAAAGGCAGCCATTCCTGCGGCATCAGTACGTTTGGCGCAGAGGCCATTGCAGTCACGAAGCCCTGGGTTTTGGCAAGGTTTAGCAGCTTTCCATCAAGTTCTGGAAGAGAAAGGATGTCTTGTAGTTTCAAAATCGAATACCATTTGTTCATAGGCTGGTTGGTTGTGTTCATCTTAACAATCAATTAAACAGAAATCGATATTCGGGATTGATTCGTTAAACTATATGGAAATTCGTTCTTCGCTGAGAAGAAAAAGCATAATCGCATTGGCTCTTTACCTGTGCTTTTTCATCGCTACTGTTGGGTCAGTCGTTTATCTGGTGGTTGAGCCTCCGGTAAGACAAAACGTTCAGCAAAACCTGGATTTACGCACCCAGTTACTCGCCTCGCAAATTGAACAGCCTCTGACCAGCTCGGTCGGCCTGTTGCAGAGCCTGGCAGGGCTGGGGCAAATACGGGACTCTGATGTGGTGTTAGCTAAGGCCATTCCTGAGTTGCTTTTGACCAGCAGCGACATGATTGCCAGCGGCGGATTGTGGCCCAAACCCTACCTACACAACGGGCAATGGCAATATAACAGCCTGTTCTTTAATAAGAATGAGGAAGGCGGCCTCGATCAGATCCATTCTTATAATAATCCTGAGTCAGGCGGATACGATAAGCAACAGTGGTACAGTTCAGTCGTGTCTGAACCACCCGGTACGGTCAGGTGGACTGGCGTCTATATAGACATGTTCACGAAAGTGCAGATGATCACCGCATCCACTCCGTATTTCCGCGATGGAGAGTTTGCCGGGGTAGCCGCCGTTGACCTCTCCCTTGATGCGCTGTTTCAGTTCATCCGTGAAACAACCGAACAATATTCATTGGGGACAGTGATCCGCGACGCCGACGGTAAAGTGGTGGTGGAGCATAATTTTGACCTGATGAAGGACATCTACATCAGCCAGTTGCAGTTTGGTGATTTTGACTGGCAAATGGATGTGGTGAACTCTAAGGTCAAGGTGTCTGATCAGGTCTTCGTCCAGGTGACGAGTGTCGAAGGTGGTATTATTCCCTTGCTGCTTGTGTGTGTGCTGGCCGGCTACTATCTGCTTAATCAGTATTTGATCAAACCGATCGTGTATATCGCACAGGAAATAGATGACTCAAAAACCGGCGACATTATCGATATCAACTATCCGAGCCGGGATGAAATCGGCCATTTGATTGCCAAGTTTAATGAAAAAACCGTGTATCTCGAAAAAGAACGCGTCAAGGCGCAGGCTTCAACCAACGCGAAAACAGCCTTCCTCGCAACGTTGTCGCATGAAATTCGTACGCCGATGAACGGGGTATTGGGAACGGCGCAGATCCTACTTAAAAGTCAGTTAACCCAGGAGCAGCGCAAGCATTTGCTAACCCTGTACGAGTCTGGTGATCATATGATGACCTTGCTCAACGAGATCCTGGATTACTCCAAGATAGAGCAGGGCCACATTGAACTGGAAAATGCCCCATTTGCCTTTGATAGTATTCTTGGCAGTATTGATAGTGTCTATCGTACCTTGTGTGTGGAAAAAGGCCTGGAGTTCCTCATCATCTCAACCGTGCCACAAGCACGTTGGTACAACAACGATATTGCCCGATTAAGGCAGGTATTATTTAACCTGTTGAACAATGCGGTTAAGTTTACCGAGCAGGGGTATGTAGAGGTGGTGTTTAAAGAGCACCGGTATGAGGGCTCTACGCAGTTAACCATTGAAGTTAAAGATTCGGGTATCGGCATTCCGGAAGATGCATTGTCACGGATATTCCGGCCTTTTGAGCAGGCGGAATCTTCCACCACGCGGCGCTTTGGCGGCAGTGGCTTAGGGCTGGCTATCGTGAAACAGATCGCGGAGCACATGGGCGGAAGGGTAACCGTAGACAGTAAAGAGTCGATTGGGACGACATTCACGATTGAACTGGCAGTCACCCCTTGCGAGCCTGAGCTGGTTAACAGCACGTCCCAGCGAAAAAGTGATTTCTCCGGGCTGCGGGTGCTGATAGTCGAAGACAATCGTACTAATGCGATTATTATGGAAACCTTCATGCGCAATAAAGGTTTCACTTGCACGGTGGTCGAGAACGGCCAGCTGGCGGTGGAGTTAATGCAATACCGCCAGTTTGATCTGGTGTTAATGGACAACCACATGCCGGTATTAGATGGCATTGAAGCGATCAGTGCCATTCGTTCAATGCAAAACGCCAACCATTCAGTGCTGATTTTTGGCTGTACCGCCGATGTATTTAAGGAAACCCAGGAACGGATGTTAAATGCCGGGGCCAATCATATTGTTGCCAAACCCATTGTTGAGTCCGAGCTGGATGATGCGCTTCATCGATACGCTGAGGTACTCTATCAGTTTCAGCCCTACCTGACCCAAAACCGGCCAACTGAGATCACAATGGATACCTTGTTAATGACCTTCTGCATGGCGCTGGAAAGCGAGCGGCTCAGTGACGCGACCACCGCCCTGGCGGAGATCATTGCGATGCACCATCCTCGGGCAGAGGATGAATTTACTCAAGTGGCGGCGCGAATTCAGGACAGTCTGGATAAAGAACAGTCACCCATTCAACAAGACATTGATCAGCTCATAGTGCTGCTGGCCTAAGTGAATGGCGGGTTTTTCCAATACATTCCAGCCGTTATCTTTCTGATAATTTGCTTCATTCTGTTTATTTCTCTTAAATCAGCATAAGTCTACGAATTTGCCTCCTCATGCGTAGAGTTATGCTAATTTTTTTCAGAATTTCGGTATCTAAATCGTTTAAAGTAAGTAACTTACGTATTAAAGCTCCAAAATTGGGCAGTTTTCGCCACTTTTGCGCCAAAATGGTGAATTAATCTGCTTTACCTCTCAAATATGGTCATTAATTTACAACTTTACTTTAAAAATAAAACCATAAACTGCTTTTTGTGTGTTTTAATAGCGACATAATCTACCGTAATGGTTTTTGTCTGGTGGATGATGTTGTGGTTTTGCCTTTTTAGTAGTGATTGATGTTGGGAGTTTTGGGTAAATGAAGTCGCGTGGACCATTTTGTATTCGTAATGCCGCAGCGGATACTTTCGCCATGGTGGTTTTTTGTTTTATTACGGGCATGATTATCGAGATCTTGATCTCTGGTATGAGTTTTGAACAATCTCTGGCATCCCGTACCCTGTCGATCCCGGTGAATATCGCTATCGCTTGGCCTTATGGTATGTTCCGTGACTGGGTGCTGCGCCTGGGCAACAAACTGTCGACGTCTTCATTGATGAAAAATATTTCCGATCTGCTGGCTTATGTGTTGTTTCAGTCTCCGGTGTATGCCGGCATCCTGCTTGCCGTTGGTGCATCAAGCGAGCAAATCATCACCGCCGTGGCCAGTAATGCGGTAATTTCTTGCGGTATGGGGGTGTTGTACGGCTATTTTCTCGATACCTGCCGCCGCTGGTTCCGTGTGCCGGGTTACTACCAGGGCGTATAATCGCAGTTGTTTTGTTCAATTTAGTTAATTAGTGAGCAAACGAACACAAAAGGCGGTATTTTTTTATGTTTGCCCTTGACCATCAGCAACATAATCATTAAATTAGCGCCTCGTTAGCCAGTGATGCTAACCACAATCTGATTCGGTGAGTTGTCCGAGTGGCTGAAGGAGCACGCCTGGAAAGTGTGTATACGGCAACGTATCGAGAGTTCGAATCTCTCACTCACCGCCACATTCTAAAAGGTCTGATTTATCAGGCCTTTTTTCTTATCTGCGATATCTTGGAATTAGGCAAATTAATGTTTGTTCGAGTGGATATCCATATTCCCCAGCTTAACCTAAAACAAATAGCCCTCCTTTTTCCTAAGCTGTGTTAACTTCCTCATGCTTTGTAAGTCACCATATTGCTAATCAATAGCTACTGAGTAAGCTGTTTGTAGTTGCATATTAAACTCCGCTTTACAGTATAGTAAATTGTAATTTTTGAGCTGAACCTCACAAATTATGAAGGTTTGTTATTATTATGCTCAAATTAAGTCTAGAGACACAGTTATAAAAGAGAAAGCGTTTTGAACTTACAGTATGCCCTCAGCATTCTCTCTAAGTCTTCGCCCTATGCGGTCAGTACGGAAAGAGAATCAGATTTAGACGTTCTATCCCAGTATAAAGAACATATATACATTGAAACCGACATTGAAGCCGCGTTTTATCAAAAACTTACAGCTGCGCATGGCCAGCAGATCATTTTCTTATGCGGTAGTAGTGGCGATGGAAAATCAGAGATTTTGACTCGCTATAGTCAAAAGTTTAAAGCGACTCATGATTTTCATTTGGACGCAACACACAGCTTCAATCCAAGCCAGACTGCCATTGATGCGCTAGATGAACGATTCACACAGTTTAAAGGGAATGACAAGCCACTCGTGGTTGGCATTAATATTGGTATGTTGGGTAACTATGCTGAGGAAGGTGCTGACCAACATAACGATGTGAAAGTGTCGATAAAAGCTTTTCTGGAAAACAAAACGGATGACATTCCAGCAAATCACGTATTTCTAGACTTTGAGCAATACCCAAAGTTTATGTTGGGCCATGAGATGAGCACATCCGATTTTGCTGCCCAGTTTCTTGCTCGCTTAACTCAGCCGACTCTAAATAACCCTTTTTATGCACTTTACGACAGTGAAGTGAAGAAAACAGGTTTTAGCACGCTAACAGCAAACTACGCTTTACTTGGTTTAGAGTCTGTTCAAAAGAACATCATTGCTTTGTTATTAAAAGCGCGTTTGATTAAAGATCAGTTCTTAACAGCGCGAGCCCTATTGGACTTTGTTTTCCAGATCTTGGCAATGGATGGCTACCTATTTGACAACTTGTTCTCTGGGGCGGATAACGAGCTTCTTGAGCATATCCAAAGTTTTGACCCAAGCAACATTCACACTCGCAAGGTAGATGAGTTTGTATTGCAGTTCGGCTTGGGTATCGAAGATGAAGGTTTTACCCAACTTAAAGATCAAGTGAAGCCTTTAGGTGTGTTTGATGTATCTAATGCCGCTTCTTACCTGCGAATGGTTTACCTGCTAAAAGATGAAGAGCAGTTTGCTAATGACTATATCAATGAATTAAAAGCCGATTTCAATAATTCACTTGTTGATAAGTATGCAAGAACTTGGTTGCAACATCGCGAGTTTGATGGCTCAGGCAAGCAGAAAAAAGAGCTGAACAAGTTCTATAAAGATATCCTGATCTCCGCGATCCACCGTTACTGTAATCGTAACTCTCCATCACTCGATAAAGACCAGTTTTTTATCTCTGAATACAATGGATTTAAAACGGCTGCAGAGCTAGAAGTAAAAGCTGATTTTACTGCGATCAAAACCCAAGGAGTTAGCAAAATCGGCGTATTTAACGCTCATATTCGTGCAGATGACAATGTTCTATTGCCAATGCCAATCAGCATTAACTTGCTAGAGTTGCTCGAGAAAATTAATCAAGGCTACCGACCCAACAAGCACGATAAAAACGCAGTACTTTTATTAGATGAAGTGGTTGAGCAAATCATCGCTGTTGCAAAAGATAAGCATACCTTGTTTATTCTGAAAAATGACAAACGCTACAAGATCGTCAATGAAGATGATGAGTATTTCGAAGTGAGTGGTATCTAACATGACAATGGATAAATACATCAAACCATTTAATCCTAAGCTGCCACAAACAGCGGAAGAAGTGCCCAATAAAAACAGTCTAAACAGCTATTTGCCGATTCGTACCAAAGGTAATGATTTTGAACGGGCGGCTGTGATTGGTTTGGTGTTGAGTGGCTTGTTACGTAAGAAAATTGAAGATTACCAATACGAAGATTATGTTGCAGACTGCCAAGAAGCATTTGACGAAAAATTAGGCCAGGAAGAGTTTTGGGACGTGTTAAGAGAAATGTACTTTGATAACAAAGATATCTTCTCGGTTAGCCCTGAACTACTGCTATTTCGTGCACAGAAAAAACAGTTGGCAGCAGGTGACTTACGTGTTGCTTCTATGTTCATTAATTTGTTGCAAAATATGCGTGTAGAAGAGTTTGATGCAAAATTAAACTTTATCGAGCGTGAGATGCTTGCAACATTGCGTGGCAAGATGGAGGCTGATTCATTAATGCGCGCAAGTGAGCATCCATACTTGCCATATCTTTCAAAAGCATTCCGTGATGATTTGAAGTTTTTGGCAAACCGACCGAAATACCTGCTTAGCGAGATCGCGTCGTTTTTGTCGTTCTATGGTTTCACATACACTGCTCAGTTGAGTTTGGCGTTGACAGATTGGCGTTCAGGCGAAGAGCCAGTAGCGAAACCATTGTATTTTCTTATGGATCACGAACGTGCGAGTAACGAGCGCACCCACATTAAAAACCATGGCTATAAGCTGTTCAGTGAATCAGCGACTCGCTTATTCCCAATGTTAACCATGCTTGAACTCCTTCAACCTGGAATGGGTGAAAAGAACGCAACAAAAGTGCCTTTATGGGCAATTTCCAAAGGCATTCAAGAATCTAACTATGAGCATCTAAAGAGCGAGTTAGAAAATTTTGCGAGAGCATTTAAATCTCAGCGTAACTTGGACACTACGTTAGATGATTCTGAATCTGCACTTGATTGGCTGGGTAACATCATGAAACTAGCCATGGCTCAGTTTAGTATTGGTGAGCGATTCAACATCAATAAAAAGTATGTTTCTGAAGTAGAGAAGTATTTAGCGACTCACTTTATTCAAAACCGGCGCCGTGGTGGTCGGGTATTGGTGCTTAACCAAGACTACATTATTTTATTAACCAACCTTGTTGTTGGAGAAAAGGACAAACTCCGTTTCCACGAACTTATCACTGCATTTAAGCAGCGCGGTATTTTTGTAGATAAGCAAACCGAGCAAGAATTAATTAAATTTTATGAGCGCATTGGTAACGTAGAGCGCATGAGTGATAGTGGAGACGCAGTTTATGTCCGTAAAACAATTTGAGACCTTTCTAGTCGAACAGTTTCTGGCTGACGCAGAAACACACATCAAGGCAGGTTTCCGCTATCAGTTTAAGTCACCCGATAGTGAAAACAGCGTGCGCTTGTATCAGGCAATGATTGCGCACTCACAAAACAGCATTGAGGCAACCAATGACATTGACCTGCCATTTATCGAGCTGCCTAGCTGTAAAATTGTACCAGTGATTCATAGTGAAGACCCGGCACAGTACCAAGGCTTTACTGAGAACTATATTTCTCATTTGCGGGATGAAGTTGCAAGCCAATCAGGTTACCTAAAAGGTTGTGCCCTTGTTGTCATTCACAACAGCTTGTTGGATACCTTGATCAACTCAGCCGAAGATCTTGCTCAGCTGGGACAAGTATGGAGCCCAGCTAAGATCAAAGAGTCGATGAAAGGCTTAATTGACCAGCAAGATAAGGGAAAAGATGTTTCTAACTGTCTGCTTGATGATCAATTTGATGCGATTTTAGAAGACGGCGCGACCATGTTCGGTTTTGAGTCTCTTTACAAAGCCGTAGAAGATGGCGATTTGCGTTTCAATGAACTCGGAATGTTTGAAGATCCGCTTGTGGCTCAAATGAGTGGTAACCCAAAGCAAATCAAAAAGCGCTTAGAAGATAACCGAGCACTCTATGAAGAGCTTTCATTTGAAGTAGAACACTTTGGTGACCAACTACAAGATCGTTTGAAATCATTCGGAGAGAAGTTCATCAAGGAAAACTTCTCAGAAACGGATGCGTGGAAAGACATTGAGTTTGAAGCTTTTTTGCAAGAGAAAAAACGCAATGCACAGCAGCAGCTTGTCCTTGAGGAGGAGCAAGCGAGTGAAGGTATGACGATCACCGGTCGTAACCGTGCAGAAACCAAAGCGGGGTTGCGCGATCGTCACCTGATCATCGAGCTAGATGAAGGCATTAACGATTTTGAATTGAAGCTGGTATTCCAAGGGGCGAGCAATCTAGATAAAAGCCAATTCAAAATTCAGCCAGCAAAGGCACTCAATAATGAAGAAGTGATTTCTACACTTAACGGTCTAAAGACAACGAGAGCGAGCCTGAAGGGCAGTTACAAGCACGAGCCTCTGTTTTTCAATTTGGCACTCAAGCGCGAAAACAAATCAGAAGTGTACAACTTCCGCTGTCTTGTGATTCGTAAGGGTGAGTTCTACATCGAACCGTTCAAAAACATCTTTTTAGTTGAACATTCTAAACAGCGCTTAACCTTGAACATGGAAGAAAACAAGCTTCAAGTTCGTGCAGAAGAAGGCGCAGCGTGTTCACTGACAGACGCAAAGCAAGTCGTTGATCTTGCAGAGTATGCGCTGGTGGATTTTGAAGCTCTCGCCAATGAAGCCGATGAAATTGATTTTGCGGTAAAATCTGGTGACAACCAACTTAAATTCAACGTGGAAGGGGCAGTAGCAACGGATTCTCTGAGCCTACCATTGCTGCTAAACCGGGGTCGTTACCACAAGTTATTCAAAGATGAATACAATGGTGAGTTCTACTCACAAAAAGGTAAAGTTGGTATCGACAACAGTGAGTTTGTTGTACCGGGTGTTCGCCTCAAGCTACTGCGTTGGGAAGAAGAGTTCATCAACAACAAAGTGGTGTCTATCTCCGATGCAGGTTCGGTTAAACTGGATGACTTACAAGCGGTTGATGACGCGATATTTTCTTCATATGTCGAGCTATTTGACTATTTGGAGCAGCGCCGCAGTACGCCTTCACTGGCCTCTTGGGGCGATGATTTTACCACTCTAGTTCAAAATGTCGTCGATGCGTGTTTAGCGTACTTTGAAGCGATTCCAACCGGTAGTATGCTGACTAAAGAGCAAAAATCTGCACTGCAGATTGGTCTGGTTAAATCAGAAGAGGAAGAGTACTACTCGCCATTCCATCCACTGATTTTGGCTTATTACCTGAATTTGAGAAAAGCAATTCGTGAAGATGAAAGCTTCGCGACGTTGCCAGATGTAACGTTTGAGCGCTTATCACCCAAAGGGTTGTTGCCATATGTCTACCATCCGCAACGGGAGTTCGCTTATAACCAGCAAGTGAAAGAGAACGCTTTCTGGATTAAGAGTGTCCCGCAAGAGAAGAGCTCGCTGTCTTTTGTGCGTAAGTTGGTAAAAGAGAAGATCGACGAGTTCCAAACGGCGTTTAGTCAGCTATTCACGGGATCAGAGAAGAGCATCATCGTCAACGCGGTCAATCAAGACGCCTCTGATGAGCTGTTCATGGGGCTAGTGGATTACATTCGTAATAACTTGGAACAATCTGCTTCTATCCACGTAAACCTCTACGATGACAAGCTGATGTTTAACGCTTTTGACCGTTTTGCGGAAGCGGCAAGCTACGACGAGTTGAAGGAAAGTTTAGAGCTAAATAAAAATAAGAAAGTGCGTGAGCTCGCTGACACAATTATTGACATCCTGCGTACCCGTCTTACCTACAGTAAGTTCACCAATGAACAAGCGGAAAAGGATGGCCAGGCTTACGCGCACCTGTCCTTTTTCCGTAATAATGACAAAGTGGATTGCTCAGACATTGCAATTGAGGATATGGCGTCAGGTATTGCCTGTGATGGTCTATTAACCGGTGATGCGTCTGAGAGTAAATCAGGCTCTTACTTCACAGGTTTTGGCCTAAAAGGCACGGATTACCAAGATCACCCACATCTTATGATGGCGAAGTACGTTGGCGCTCTATTAAAGCCCGCACTAAAGCCGAATACGCCATACAACGGGACCAATGCGGTTGCTCTCGCAGTGAGTGAAGATTTCAAGGGGCTATTAGAGCGTTCTTACGCCAGTTCTATCTGGACAACTATCATCGACCCTAAAGTGACATTGGACTTCTTCCACAGTAATGAGGATGTGGTGCTGATTCACTACTCTGATCAATACACCAGCTCTTCAAGCTACGATGCGATTACCGTGACGGCACAGCGTGGTTTATTTGAGAAAGTCATCAAACAAGGTGACGGAGGCCAAATCAACGAGTTTAATGCTTTTAACGGCGATTGGTTGTTGAAGATGATGACCTGTGCGCCAAGCATTAACAAAGAGCGTAAAGGCGTGATTGGCGCGTACAAGTTTGTGACAAGCTTGGTACATAACTCAGACATCACTTGGGTACCCCTTTCTGTTGCTGAGATGATCCGTGTTTCTGGCAACATTGGCCTAAAAATGTCGGACAGCGAGTTCTCACGTAACGTTCAAGGTTACAAAAAAGGCGCGATTTCTGATGACGTACTGCTGGTGGGCTTTAAAGAGCAAGACATGTACTTGTTGCCTGTCGAGGTGAAAACGGGCTCAATCCCTGACTACAAAAAAGCAGTCAAACAGTCGAAAGAGCTATTACGTTATCTAAGTGAAGACCTGCTGGGTAACGACAACCTGGCCAGCAAGCTTTACCGTGGTTTGTTTATGCGCCAAGTGCTGATGCAAGTAGATAAATACCGTTTGTACAACGTGTTTACGCCAGACTACTTCGACACCCTGTTAGCCAACAAAGAAGAGTGGCTGAAAGGTGATTATGCGTTAGCAAAAGTAGCAGAATACCCAGAAGGTTTTGTGGTTAGCCACCTTGAAGGGGCAAGCTGTCTAGAGCCTGACTACCAAATGCTTGAAGGGGTATTGAAAGTCGATTTACCCATGGGCTTACTACCTCGTTTGGTCGAGACACCACTGCAAGAGGTGCTCAATCAGCTAGATGTTGTGAAGCTATGTCACGTACCGACTGAATACGTGCTTGACGGTAAGACTCAAGCTGAAGTGATTGAGACTGAGAGCATCAGTGTTGAACCAGCTGATTCAGATGAGAATGAGCAAACCGGTGATAGCTCTGAAAAGCAGACAACTATCGATACTGATGAGAGTTCAAGCGAAGTTGCTAAAGAGCAACCTAATGCTGAAATAACAGCAGATAATCAGCTCAACGCGACTAAGCCAAAGTTATCGGGTAGCAACCTTAACGTGCTTTTTGGTCACAATGCGGTGACACAAGCACCTTTAAACTGGGAGCCCACCAATACAGCCAAGTTCATGAATACTAACACCGGTATTATTGGCACCATGGGTACCGGCAAAACCCAGTTTACGAAATCGGTGATCACCCAGCTGCATCGCAATCAAAGCGATAACGTAAATGGCGCATCGATTGGCATGTTGATTTTCGACTACAAGTCAGACTATGTCGACGATAAGTTCCAACAAGCGACAGCAGGTAAAAAGTTTAACTTACACAAACTGCCATATAACCCGCTGAGTCTATTCGGTGACACGCCAATGCTGCCAGTGCATACTGCTCGCGGTTTCTCAGAGACTATGGGCAAAGCTTTCAACCTAGGTCAAAAACAGCAACTGCGTTTACGTAAGCTGGTGGGTGAAGCTTATGAGTTGGCTGGTATTCGCAAAGCGGACCCAAGCACCTGGACAAAAGCCGCACCAACCATTGCCGATGTTTGGGCGTTGTTCATTGAAACTGAGCCAGACGAAGACTCACTATACGCGGCACTGGAAAGCTTGTACGAGCTTGAGATCTTTGAGGACGACAATACCAAGTGTATGAGCCTATACGACTTGGTGGACGGTATCACAGTGGTTGAGCTGGCAGGTTATCCATCAGAGATCCAAAACCTTGTAGTAGCATTGACACTGGATCTTTTCTACTCGCAGATGCAAAAGAAAGGTAAACCAGAAGTGCAGGGTGACTTCCGCCAGATCACCAAGATGATTTTGGTGGATGAGGCAGATAACTTCATGTCTCAAAACTTCCCAAGCCTGCGCAAGATCTTGAAGGAAGGCCGTGAATACGGTGTTGGGGTAATTCTATCCACACAGGACATCACCCACTTCCAGACTGGTGAAAATGACTATTCAAGCTACGTGCTGACATGGGTCATCCACCGTGTCGCTAAGATCAAATCACAAGAGCTTAAAGCCATGTTCGGCGTTAACGAAAAAGCCGAGCAAGAGAAGCTAATGGAAACCATCAACAAGCTAGAGAAACACTATAGCTTATACATCGATGGTGCCAAGAAGATTGTCAAGATGCGAGATAGAGCATTTTGGGAGTTGCTTCAATAAACATATGACTTTAAACGCCCTTTTAGGGCGTTTTTTTGATATGCTCCTTCTATCATTATGATGATAAAAGCATATTGGATTGTAGTTGAGTAAGATGGCTGTTCACGTTGTTTATTTAGTTAGAGGTACACTAAGTTAAGCCCCCTAAAAACGTAAAGGGCATGTGATAAAACTAAGTAAGAAAGTTGAAATTCTCAATAATTTGTTAAGCATTGCATGTTGCAATGAAATGTTAAGCTGTCTTAAACGCTGATTGTTGGTTAAAAATATTTAGGTAGATAGGCAATAATAATGAATACAAAAAGAAGACCTCTAGAAGATGGTTATAAATATGAATTTAGCCGAAGTGGTGCATTCGGTATATTTGATACTGAATCGACAGTACCTATAGAATTTGTAATGACTTCTTTTACGATCAATGAGCTTCCACACCTCAGTTTGGCTAGAGATTTATACTCAGATTTAAACTTTGACTATTTAATTCAGAGAGATATTGATGAAGAGAGAGCTTTAAGCGAGATTAGTCAATATATATATACAGATGGAACAAAAAAACAAAAAGAAATTATATTTCTTCCGCCTTTACTGGTGGCAGTGGTTGAAACGGATAATCAGGATAATATTGTAGAAACATATCCTGACTCAGAGTACAACTTTATAGATGATGCATTTGGTGGAACGCATACAAGAGAATGGCCGGGAGTATTTAAGGTAGAAAACTACCCAGCAAAGAAAGGGTTTGATTTAAATATCCTAGATAGTAGCCTTGTTGATAAATCGATACAAATTACATCTACGCAGGCAGAAATTTCACTAAATTTAAGTCCCAAGCAAATGAAGGGGGCTAAGTTAGTCGTGATTGATGGGCAGCATCGTCTGTATGCTCTGAATTATTTAAGAAGAGAGCATCACGAAAGCGTTAAGAATATCGTTTTACCTGTTTGCATCGTGTACTCACCAAAATCGATAAAATCATTATCCTCTGATGGACAAGGTATTCCAAATATTCAGAGTGTTATGAGAAGTTTGTTTGTCGATGTTAACTCAACAGTTGAACGGGTTAGCGGCCACTTTCTTACCCTATTGAAAGATGATTCTCTTGGTTCAGTTATTTGTAGAGACTTCTGTAATGAAGTGCTAAACTCCCCTAATTTATCTAATGAAGGCCTTGGCTTAATTGAGTGGAATACAAAAAACCACAAAGAATCATTGAATATAAGTAGGGAGCACACCACAACGAGTATTGGTGTTTTGAACTCGGCATTTGAAGAAATGTTTAACAACAAATCTGGTATTCAATTAATTAATGAAATACTCAAGATTGATGAAAATATCTCTGACTTTGATTTTGGAGTTGATGAGTACGACAATAATAAGCCAAAACCAGAAAAATTTCCATTAGAGTCTATATCTATAAAACATAAATCCAGGTTAACTGAATTGGTTAACGATAATATAACTAAGTATCTAGTGTCGATATTTTTTGAATCTAAATCCTATAAGGTTTTGTTTGATACATTTAAAGATTCATTATATGAGGTAATTGAGAAAGCAATATCGGAAAGAAAATCAATTTCTGATTCGGCGTCTCTGGTAAAGAATAATCTCTTATTTAATGATCCTATAGATAGTTCTCAAAAGAAAGCAAGGGAGCTTCGTTCAGAGTTCTATAATGTGTTATTGACTAATAGAAAAGGAAAGGCTCCTGAAATTATAAGAAGATCTATATTTCAGAAAGCTATAATTGAGGCTTGGTTCAAAATATTGGGAATTGTGGTCGCGTCTGGTTCTACAGTAAAAGAAGCTACCGAAATATTGGTTTTATTATTGGATTATAGTTTGGTGGATTGTGGAAGAAACTATGATTTCAGACAGCCTTATGTCCAAAATACTATATATAACGCTAATAAACTAAAAGTTACTAAGGAAACGAGAAGGCAACTATCTAGATTGATTGTTTGCTCATTGAGTTCACCTTCTATTTTAGAAAAAGTTAAGGGGATCGTTAGTGAATCTTGCTCTCAAAGGTTGTTTGATTTAGCTTCTAAAGATTTTAGCTCTTATGTAAATCGAATGACAATGGATAAGAAAAAGTACTTTGAGAAAAATTATAAGGTAAACTTTTCGGTATCTTCATTTGATAGAGAAAAGTTATTGCAATTGGAGTCTGAACGAGATGAAAAACTGATTTCTGCATCAACAGCATCTGAAAGAAGAAACGCTAGTGAACCATTCGATAAGGCTATTACGGAGGCTATTTCTACAGAATTAGATACAGCTTTGGAATCTTTACGTTCAAATTTTAGCATTGAAGGTAGTGCATTGGTTTTTACTTCTGATGATGGTGAAGATGAATAGCAAGTATCTAGTTGACCTTAGGGAAGATGATGACGACAATGCAAAGGTGAGTATGTGTCTATACTCACCTGTTATTATTGTGTCTTCTAGAGATTTATATGCAGATGAGTTACAATCTTTGGGTGAATTAGAAATAGATTTTGACTTAAGGATTACTAGCAAGAAATATAGCGATGTGTTGTTTCTTGAATCATTAAAAACTCAAAGACTAACCCCTATTTGCGTAAACACCGGAAGGCTATTAGACTTAGAGATTAATATATATGACTTTCTAGGTGATAGTTTTGGCTCTCAAACTAGGGATAAACTGTTGAGATTAAAGTCTCTAATAGCTTCAAGTTCACTATCCTCTACATTGAAGTTTAATTTAAATAATTATATTAATTTTTTGGAAAATATATCTACGTACAACGAAAGATTTATATCTAAAGATGGTTTTTTTTTAGACTCTGAAGTTTGGAATCGAAAGGATGAAACTTATCTTGAGATGCTTAATTTGAACGAATTAGATAAAGTGATAGGTTTTTATCAAACTTCTGTTTTTTCGTATTATTTGTGTACTAGCAGCTTAAGACAAAGAAAGATATCATGCTTGAATGATTTCTTTAATCTTAGAAATAATAATAACCTAAATCTATTGCAAGTAGATGGGTATCCAATATCTATCAAATTATTATCCTCGTTGTTCATCAAGGCTGCTGAGTTTAAGTTGTCCTCTAATGTAATATCTAGTTCATTTATGTACGCCTTTAGAGCATTAGAGGCATATTGTGATGGCTTACTGGTATTCTTTGGAAGGGCTCGTATTGGTGACGCTTTAAATCGTCAAGGGCAGATATTTAAGCCTAATACCTTGCTAGTTAACAACCGTTTTGTTTCAGGATTTGGTGGTAAGTGGTCCGAGATAAAAAATCAAGCTGAGTTCAATGCTATAGATCCTGTTTTAATTAATAAACTTGATGAAATCAAAGAGTTAAGGAACAATTTTGTGTTAACGCATGGGAGTGTGAAAATTACTAAGCGTATATCCAGGGATGCAATTGATGTAATATCTGGTTTCATTTTGGCTTTTGAGGATGAAATTAACCAGCAAGCATCGAGGTGGTTTAGTATTTCTCACCGACTTGATGAGTTTTTGTCTATTGATATATATAACGAAATTTCATGCTTTTGCGATGAACAAAACTTCTAATGTGTGTGATTCATAGAGATGGTTTCAATTTTCTTAGCCGAAGATCGAGCCTGTAATTTTGCTCTTGAAACCGCTCTTTCTTGATCTGGTAGTTCTGAGATACCTCTTCAGATAAAGGAGTTTGATCAGATATCTCAGTAATCCTGTCTATCGGGGTTAGCCCATTTAACGAGCTGTGGGGCCGTTCCCAGTTGTAGTAGTGTTGCCATTCCGCTAATAGCAGATCCAGTTCTTGCAGCCCAACAGAGACATCTATGGTCGGATAGAACTCACTTTTATCTGTTTTCTGCGAGCGTTCCACTTTGCCATTCAAGTGAGGTGAGCCAGGCTTATTTGGACGAAACTTGATCCCATAAATCATGAGTTGCGTATTCCGGAGCAATCCAGCCACCGATTCCGGGATTGTCCGGACACCCATTCCGTTTTAATCCGGACACCATTTCCGGGATAAACCAGTCCATTTTTCCACTAACTCCGGAATCACTGTC
>NZ_JARHUF010000060.1 GCF_029223195.1 Vibrio sp. CAU 1672
AAGAACCAAGGAAAATTAAGATTGAAGCAGGAATGTCTCGACGCCCAAACACCACGAATCAACGCTAAAAATCGCGATTTTTGACCTGAATTTTTAGGCTTTCTTCATATAGCGTATAACGCCCAATTAAGGTGTGAGGCACGCAATACGGTGCTTCCGCATACCACCTTAACCACTAAAACCAACGCATAGTAAAAATGCCACGCGTGCCGAATCACTCTTAAATTGTTTGTTAGTTGCCAGACCCAATTTACTGATTTTAGGACAGTTTAGGATTTGAAAACAACAAACTATACGTGCTTTGATGTCGTTAAGTCAGGCGTAGTTTCAAAGCGGCTAGTTACTGAAATCACTTGAGCAATGCACGCCGCAGAAAACGGACTGACAACACCAAAAAGACCTTTTGTAAAGACAATCTCACAGTGCGGACTTTCAACAAAGTCGCTGAAACCACGTGAACTCACCACACCAGAGAAAGCGACCTTTCAGCAAGTAAATTAGCTTTTGAGACGGTAAACTCACCGAGCTGAGTTTCAGCAAAAAATGGCCGACCGTCTAACCTAAAGCCTGCAACACCAAAGAACAAATCAGCAGTGCGGCAATGCCAAATTTGGGTCTTAGCTGAAATATCCAACACTGGATTTGAGCGAGAAAACTCACTTAACTTTGAGCTTTTACCGCTAAATTTTGCAATTTGGCTGCGTTTTCCTCATGGCAACTAACGCCGCGTTAAGTAGTGAGCAACACTGCCACCTTACCTAAACCACTGTGCCGTAAACACTAAATTCAAAGCAAACCGAAAATGCCCAGCGTTGCGAATCTGCCTTAAACGCCTTGTTAGGTGCGTTTTTAAAGGTTCACCACTAATTTACCTTGGTTTACTTCTCTAATACTGAGACACTTGGGCCGCAAATACATTAGGCAAAATAATATGAAACTTTTAGTTCGCAATCTAGCGCGTACCATCACTGAACACGAAGTTCGTGTACTTTTCTCTGCTCACGGTAAAGTTACCGAGTGCAACTTGGTTCTAGACCAAGAAACAGGTTTATCAAAAGGTTTCGCGTTTGTCGAAATGCCAGATGACAAAGAAGCAAAAGCTGCTATCCAAAACCTAAACCTTTCAAACGTTGCTAAAAGCACCATTCGAGTAAAACGCGCTCAAAACTAAACTCAAAAAGCCAGTAGTTGATTTCTGCTGGCAGTTTTCCGCTTAAGCACCTAACGCCTTGCTAAGGTGTGAGCAACGCAATGGCCAAGCCTCTGCATTGCGCCGTAAGCACTAAACCTAACGCAAGCTAAAAATGCCACGCGTTGCGAATCACTCTTAAGCAATTTGTTAGCTTTTTAATACCGTCCCATCCCATGGAACATTCCACCAAACAAGCCCATTAAAATACCAAAAATAATGCTCAGAATTATGAAGGCAGGAATCGAAGCAATTGCAAATTTAACCATAAAAACAACCATCGACATAAATGGCATTTTTACATCTACAACAGTAACTTCTTGCTTGTCATTTTCAACGGACATAACCATTTCCTTGTAATTAGCAATAAGCAACTAGTTTAATCCAATAAGTAATGTGGTTCTTTGAGATAACTATTGTTTTCCTTGAAAGCTAACGCTCTGTTAAGGGGTGAGCAACGCAATACCAAAGCCGCCGCAAACCACCTTAATCACTTAAACCAACGCATAGTAAAAATGCCACGCGTTGCGAATCCCTCTTAAACAGTTTGTTATACCGCTTTTCTACGATACTAAGCTTTAACCAATTTGAGCTTTATCATTTTAGTACGATACGTATAATCCCTGCTCATTTTCTTACATACCAAGTAAAGAGTATCAGCATGTCTAAGCTGTTTTTTAAAGGTCGAATTGAAACTCGACAAAATCACGTACTGTCAGGCTACAACGTTAATCGCGACGTTAAAGCTGGTACAGAAGAAGCACCGATCAGTATCGTTGTTCCGACAGAACTACGTAAACAAGAAGTCGAAGCTATCACTCAAGAGCATTCGATTTTCGCCAACATCACTGTCGATGAAAGCCAAGAAGAAAACACGATCGAGCTAGATACGCTCCTGAACAAGGCAAAACCAACGGTATTTGAAAAGAAACCAAACAGAAACGACCCTTGTAGTTGCGGTAGCGGCAAGAAATACAAGAAGTGCTGCGCCTAGATTTCTAATACCGCCCTCACACGGCGGTATAACGCCCTGCTAAGGGGTGAACAACGCAATACCGAAGCCTCCGCACACCACCTTAATCACTAAAATCAACGCATAGTAAAAATGCCACGCGTTGTGAATCCCTCTTGAGCAGTTTGTTAG
>NZ_JARHUF010000061.1 GCF_029223195.1 Vibrio sp. CAU 1672
AGTGCTTCTGCTTTAAATTCAGGAGAATGGATAATACGTTTTTTCTTGCTTGTCATGCTTCACCTCGTTAGTGATTGTACTCACTTAACTCGGTGTCCAAAACTGCTGGTGCGGATCACTTTTCCTAATGCCAGTAAAGTGTATAAAGGAAAGAGGAAATGTGCATATCGCATGAACCTACTGCGGTGGTTCTAAAGTGTCTTTCGAACGATGAGAATGTAAATTATCAGTAAGATTAACACCAGATTTTCTGTTGGTAGCTCGGCTAATACTTTTATCAATTCAATCATAAATCACCTTTTTGTTGTGTAAGGTGATTATTCAATAATTGCTTCGTCGTGTCGGGGGTACAAAAAGGAACATTAGCAAGACAGTCCAACAAAAGGCTTACTAGCTAGCTCTAGATGAACTATTTCTGATGGTTCAAACTTCAGTTTCAGTGGCTTTTGAAGTCCAAGCTTATTTACATGATAGTCAATTAATTCTGAAGCTAGTTTACGTCGAGCTGTCACTATTGCATTCTCTAACCAATTATTATGTGTTAATGCATGAACTGGATGCCGTTCGCTTATGGGGTTGTTGATTAAATGTTCTTGAAAATAGCCTTCTAGGAGATGGTAAATAGGTCTGCAAGGCCTATGAATTGTACGTTTCAAGTTTTCCATTCTATGCTTGCTGTCCTGCATCATTGACAGTTTACTTTCATAAGCTGATGAGCACCAAGACAGTATTTCTTCGAAGCTCTTGTCTGAACCATCTAGGACAGCCTGATTGTAAGCGGCATATGCGTGATAAGCATGTAACCGTTTTTGAAGTCTTTTTGTGCCCTTACTGATAGTTTGATTTACCGACTTCCAAGGTTTTTTTATTTGCCAAGCTTCTTGAATTTCTTTAGGTTGCTTTTGAAACAATGTGAGCATTTCATTGTCATGAATGCGGCAATAAGCACCTACCATTGACGAAAAATACCTAATTCAATGTGATGATTCACGTTGTGATGGATAGGCTAGTAATGCTAAGTATTGCGCACACCCTATCATTCCATCTTCAATTAGATAAGTTTTCTCAAATGTAGGCTGATACTGAAGAAATAGCCTGTCGGTTTCCCTATCAATTACGTTTTTATGTTGTAGGTAATACTCATAAGCTTCATCCATATGTTAATCTCTATCTGAAAATCGATATGTTACATATAGCTTATCACTTTTTGTTGCTCGCTGAACTGTTCACGGAATCGACCAAGCTTCCGACCACAACTTGCTAGTCGCTATTCCATACTTGAGTTAATTTAGCCTTTGCTAATTTAGAGGTTCGCTAACGCGTTTGTGTCCAGTGACGTATCAGTACGATATTCCGCTCTGTGGGAATCAGATCTGCTCCATTCATTTTCCCTCATATTTTCTATAGTTACATACTGAGTTAACTTGTTTAATGGTCAAATACGAACTAGATTATGTAGTTAGCTGTAAACTTAAAATGGTCTATTTTCGAAACGGTGAATTCGAGAATAGCAATTTTTAATATTTCACCAATAAAATAGAAGACACGAACATGAGTAAAGGTACAGTTAAGTGGTTTAATGCAGATAAAGGCTTTGGATTTATCACTCCGGAGGATGGTGGCAAGGATTTGTTTGTCCATCATTCAGAAATTAAAACAGGCGGTGGTTATGCAACCCTCAATGAGGGTCAGAAGGTTGAGTTTGAAGTAGGTCAAGGGTCAAAAGGGCCATGTGCTACTAACGTTCGTCCTTTGTAACTAATATGTATTAGTTCCGACTAGATCTGACACTTCAATTTGAAAAGAAGAGAGTTACCCACTTTGATTAAAGGTGCTGAATCTGTAATCAAAGACAATAAGAGGTAACTCTCATGCTTCATACTAGC
>NZ_JARHUF010000062.1 GCF_029223195.1 Vibrio sp. CAU 1672
ACTAACAAACTGCTCAAGAGGGATTCACAACGCGTGGCATTTTTACTATGCGTTGATTTTAGTGATTAAGGTGGTATGCAGCGGCTTCGGTATTGCGTTGTTCACCCCTTAGCAGGGCGTTATACGCTATATGAAGAAAGCCTAAAAATTCAGGTTAATATCTCAGCTTTCAGCGTTGAGTTTTGGTTTTTGGGCGTCGACATTTTCCGGCATCAATCTTAGTTTTCCTTGGTTCTTTGCTCACTTTCGGCCTGTCGTTTTTCGGTGGTTATCTTCTTTGGTGGTGATTGTTTGGGGTCAGTCCAGGCAGTGTTTTTCGTTTAGATACTGCTCTGTGAGTTTGCCTTTCCAAAAGCCAATTTACTTGTTGAACGGTCGCTTTCTCTGGTGTCGTGAGTTCACGTGGTTTTAGTGACTTTGTTGAAAGTCCTCATTGTGAAATTGTCTTTCCCAAAGTGCTTTTTGGTGTTGTAGATCCGTTTTCTGCGGCGCGGTTTGTTCCAAGTGGTTTCAGTGACAAGCCGCTGTGAGTCTAAGCCTGACTTAGGTGCATCAAAGCACATAAAAATCATGGTTTCAAAGTGGGGCTTGGCATAAAATCTTGGCTTAAACGTTCGTGCGTATAACAAAGCGTTTAAGAGGGATTTGGCACGCGTGGCATTTTTAATATGCGTTGGGTTCGGTGTTTACGGCACTGTGCGGTAGCTTTTGTATTGCGTGCCGGCACCCCTTAACGCGGCGTTAGCATTTATTAGGATTAGGTATGAAGCCAGAATTATTACAAACAATTTTCAACATAATCATGCTAGTAGGGGCTCTGATGGCTGCAATTGGAGGGTTTGGCGCTCAATACTTTGGTGGTAAAGCCTCTGAAATCGCGAGCAAACAATCACAAGAACAACTTAATTCAACAATTTTAGAGCAATCTCAGCAAATCAAAGAGTTGGGTAGCCAGAACATTGAATTGACCAAGCTAAATGCAGAGATGTCTTTATCCATTCAGACTCAAACTGAAGAACTTACGTCTAAAGGAAGCTATCCATATGCTCAGGTTACGGGCGGTGCGAATAATGGTAATCAAAGCCAGATAACCGTTAATTTAGTTGGAAAGTATGCAATTCCTAATTTAACGATCAGAGTGGTCGTGATACCTAATTACTCATCTGTTAGTGGTTTAGACCTTCGTGTTACAGGGCTTAATGCTGAACCCATTGGGATTGATACTTTGAGACCATTAGAGTCAAAGTGGTTCATGGTGGATACAAGTGCTACCGAAACCGCTGTTATATTGTACTTTTCCTCAAATAACAAAAAGTGGACTCAAGCCTTGAGGCTAGTAAAAACTGATAAAGGTAGAAAAGTTCTATCATACATTTCTGGCGAAAATGGAGAGAGGCTACAGACCTTCATTGATCCAGACTTTCCGATGAGTGATGGTAAGTACGTAATATGGTCTAACGTATCTAAAACTATTGACGAAATCTAAATGCTAACAAGCAATTTAAGAGGGATTCACAACGCTCGGCATTTTTGTTTCTACTTCAAATTTAGTGTTTATGGCGCAATGCGTTAGGTTTGGTTAAAGGCGTTGTTCACCCCTTAATTGGGCGTTATGTGCTTGGAGGAAAAATTAGTAGTGATACGAGAAATGGATATCTCAGATTACCCGCAAGTAATTGAGTTATGGTCAGAAACTGAAGCAATGTTGTTGAGAGATGCTGACTCCCGA
>NZ_JARHUF010000063.1 GCF_029223195.1 Vibrio sp. CAU 1672
GGGACGACGTCAAGTCATCATGGCCCTTACGAGTAGGGCTACACACGTGCTACAATGGCGCATACAGAGGGCAGCCAACTTGCGAGAGTGAGCGAATCCCAAAAAGTGCGTCGTAGTCCGGATCGGAGTCTGCAACTCGACTCCGTGAAGTCGGAATCGCTAGTAATCGTGGATCAGAATGCCACGGTGAATACGTTCCCGGGCCTTGTACACACCGCCCGTCACACCATGGGAGTGGGCTGCAAAAGAAGTAGGTAGTTTAACCTTCGGGAGGACGCTTACCACTTTGTGGTTCATGACTGGGGTGAAGTCGTAACAAGGTAGCGCTAGGGGAACCTGGCGCTGGATCACCTCCTTATACGATACGGATAGTTTGCTTCTGCTTTTTAAAGCGGAAACAAATAAGTCGCGATGAGTGTTCACACAGATTGATACGGTTTATAAGTAAAAGAGACGAAGATATCCCAATATCTTCAATCCAGTGTCCCGTTCGTCTAGAGGCCTAGGACACCGCCCTTTCACGGCGGTAACAGGGGTTCGACTCCCCTACGGGATACCATCGGGTCGTTAGCTCAGTTGGTAGAGCAGTTGACTTTTAATCAATTGGTCGCAGGTTCGAATCCTGCACGACCCACCATTTCTCGATGGGGCTATAGCTCAGCTGGGAGAGCGCCTGCCTTGCACGCAGGAGGTCTGCGGTTCGATCCCGCATAGCTCCACCATTCGAGACGTCTACCACGAGACGTAAAACTAATGTGGGCGATTAGCTCAGTTGGGAGAGCACCTGCCTTACAAGCAGGGGGTCACTGGTTCGAGCCCGGTATCGCCCACCATCTTTAAGCGCATTCGATGAGTGCTTTTAAAAATGGTTACTTCATTAGAAGTGATTAGCTCTTTAACAATTTGGAAAGCTGACAAAACAATCTTTAAGATTGTTTGTAAAGTTCTCAAAGTATTCTTAATTGAATACTCCAAATAACACATTCAAGTGTTCTTGGGTTTTGTCTTACTGTTTAAGTAAAACAAAACATATTTGAGTCCGGCAAAATCGAGTCTGCATCATGTCCTGTTTGTCTTCACTTTTCAAAGTGAAAGCAAAGAGTTAATTGCAGACAACTTTGGTTGTTTAAACAACAACTCGAAACTCCTTCGGGTTGTATGGTTAAGTGACTAAGCGTACACGGTGGATGCCTTGGCAGTCAGAGGCGATGAAGGACGTATTAACTTGCGATAAGCCCAGATTAGGCAGTAAAAGCCACTTGAGTCTGGGATTTCCGAATGGGGAAACCCACGTGCATAAGCACGTATCCTTAACTGAATACATAGGTTAAGGAGGCGAACCGGGGGAACTGAAACATCTAAGTACCCCGAGGAAAAGAAATCAACCGAGATTCCGAAAGTAGCGGCGAGCGAAATTGGACTAGCCCTTAAGCTTTATATGCGTTAGACGAACGGTCTGGAAAGTCCGGCGATACAGGGTGATAGCCCCGTAGTTGACAACGCATGTTCAGTGAAATCGAGTAGGGCGGGACACGTGATATCCTGTCTGAATATGGGGGGACCATCCTCCAAGGCTAAATACTACTGACTGACCGATAGTGAACCAGTACCGTGAGGGAAAGGCGAAAA
>NZ_JARHUF010000064.1 GCF_029223195.1 Vibrio sp. CAU 1672
CCTGTCTCTTGATCACAAGTTTTGCTAATCAAGAGACATTGCTAACTCGTAGCCCTCAAGGATGGTTTGTAATTTGAACCATCCTTCCCATAACACTTTTATTGAGGCCCGCCCTGTTCGTTTCGTATCTTTCCAGCCGCCCAGCTTTGCCAGGTTCTTGTATGCCCATTCCATATTAGGCGCTTCATTTGGCAGCGTTTTATTTTCCAGCTTCAACCACAGCAACTTCCAAGCCCTCTGGCCTATTACGTTTTCACAACTTGATTCCGATAACTCTTTAACCTCTTTCATAAAGCGTAACTGAAGTAGGCGTGTTGCAATGAAGGCTAAGATCACACTTGTCCTTTCCAGATTATCACGGCTCTGCATACGAAGGTTCTCTACTTCTGTCCCTTCACTTTTCCATACCTTGTGGAAGTCTTCTACCAACCAACGTCGTTCATAATAACTGATGACTTTTAGCGCATCCTCTTTGCAAGTCACTACCTCAGAGGTCAGCAAGTGCCATTCCAGCTTCTCACTGCTTTCCCCCTGCTCAATACAACCAACGTAATAAACGGGGATATCAGGATATCGCTTCTTGTTGGCCGGTGATTTTAAGGTAACTTGAGCATACTTAATATCGAGCGTTACTGTTCGAGATCTGCGCCCTCCTTTTTGTGGAATAGTGAGACTCTTTTCTCCCGCACTAGATAACGTGGATGAGTAGTCATAAAGCCTGTTCTCATGCTCTTCTATACAACGGCTCTGCATCGAGCGCACAACAAAACGCTGCCGGTGTTCATGCTTATAAGATAAGTATTCGATAAGGTCGGCTTCACGGTCGCAGACTGAAATAGTCTTGTTCATCACACAGCCTAATCGCTCTGCGGTATTACGAGATGCCAGTTCCCACTTGTAGCTTTCTTTCTCCTCGTATGGACGCGTTGCATACTGGTTACCTTGTCCACGTTTAGTGATATCACGCGTCCAATATTGCTGTTCTATGAGTCCAACAACCGTATGGCTATGAGGTGCAAAAAGGAGTGTCGAGTGGACAAGTAACGCTCTGCTTTTATTACCTTGATTAGTATGTCCTAGTTCTTCTCTCACACTCCTATGGGAATAGCTCAGTGTCGTCGTATCTTCGAGAGCAAGAAGTAATTCATGCTTATGAGCATCAGATGCTGTTACCTGAAAGCCAGATTCAGCGATATCATCAGCGTTGATATTTTCATTTCGGATAAAGCGGTATGCTCCTTCCATATCAGCTGGTGAAATAGGTAGTTTAGCCACAGAGACTCCTGGTTGTTCTGCTAATGATGTTGCAAGAGTAACGAGCCTTTGGGTCCTTCTTGGGTCATTGAGTTTCGCTTGTCCGAACTGTTTTTGAGCCCAAAGTGCAGGTTCTGAGTACATCATCCTAATCATCCTAAGTTGGTAACCGAATGATCTGATCGCAAAATTTTATAAGAGTTCAAAAAAAATCCCCGAACCTTTCGGTTCGAGGATTTGTGTATAAGAGACAGG
>NZ_JARHUF010000065.1 GCF_029223195.1 Vibrio sp. CAU 1672
CTAATTAAGACTGAAATTGAACGCCGATACGACAATTTCAACTTTGAGCATTTACCACTAGATCTTGCGATATAGCTGCGATTTTCTTATTGCAAACTAACGCCCTGTTAAGGTGTGAGCAACGCAATACCGATGCCTCCGCAAACCACCTTAAACACTAAACGCAACGCATAGCAAAAATGCCAAGCGTTGCGAATCACTCTTAAACAGATTGTTATATCACGCCTTAATTGGTACACCATTGCATTTCACAAGGCACCCCATCTCGATTTCCATCAATTTGTACATTTGGGCAGTTTGATAAATAAAACTTCGCCTCATTGCAGGACGTCATTTGGCTACAATGAGTCTTACCCTGACACACAAATCCCATGTTTTCGTATTCTGGTGTAGTAAACAGTTTCTCGATAGCAAAGTAGCCGAAAACGCCGATAGCTAAGCCAATGAAAACAACCGACACGATAGATGTCGATGATTTCTCTTTGCGTGGTTTGACACCAACAAGCGAGACATCATAGGCATTGGCTTTTCCACTACTTACTTCAACTTGAAATTCAACCTCGTCACCCATTTGAGGGCGTCTATAGCCTTTTTTGAACTTCGATATATGGACAAAAACATCACCTTGGTAGTCATCAGAATTGATAAAACCAAAGCCACGATCATCAATCCATCTAACAATTTTACCCTTCATATATAATGTTCCTTCGAAGTGATATAACGCCCTGCTAAAGGGTGAACAACGCAATACCGAAGCCGCTGCAAACCACCTTAATCACTAAATTCAACGCATAGTGAAAATGCCACGCGTTGTGAATCCCTCTTGAGCAGTTTGTTAGTTTGCAGACCCAAAGGGTTGATTTTACGTTGTTTTAAACTTTGCGAACAACAAAATTTATGTGCCTTGATGCACTTAAGTCAGGCGTAGTCTCAAAGCGGCTAGTCAATGAAACCACTTGGAACAAGCAACGCCGCAGAAAACGAACTCACAACACCAGAAACTGCTTTTGGAAAGGCAATCTCACAATGCGGACTTTCAACAAAGCCACTGAAACCACGTGGAATTTACAACACCAGAGAAAACGTCATTTCAGCGAGTAAATCGGCTTTTGTACCAACAAACTCAACGAGCAGAGTTTCAGAAAAAAGTTCAATTCAGGTAACCCCAAAGTCGCCGCTCCAAAGAACAAAGCAACCGTTGGAACGATGCCAATTTTGGATTTTCAACACGCTAGTTAACACTGAAGTTGAACGCCGGCATAACAATTTAGACTTTGAGCTTTTACCTCTAGATCTTGCGATATAGCTGCATTTTTCCTCTTGCAAACTAACGCCGCATTAAGGTGTGAGCAACGCTACCACGAAACCTAACCACACCACCGTAAACACTAAACTCAACGATCGAATGAAAAATGCCAAGCGTTGGGAATCACTCTTAAATGCCTTGTTAT
>NZ_JARHUF010000066.1 GCF_029223195.1 Vibrio sp. CAU 1672
CAGGGCAAGATCATGAAAAACTCTTGTGGAATAAGGCCTAAGTGAGAGCCTACTTTTACTCATTTCTACAGTGATGTCATAAAAAATGCAATGACTTATGGATCGATTTGACGATCAGTATTAGCTGTGATCATATACTGTGTTTTACAGTAATGATGCCATCACCATGAACGGATTTAGCCTTTTGGACCACATTTCAGTTATCAATGACCCACGCCAAGCTTGGAAAGTTGAACACTCACTGACAGATATTATTTTCTTAATGGTAACGGCGGTCATTGCTGGTGCTGAAGGTTGGGAAGATATTGAAGATTTTGGTGAAGATAACCTCGAGTGGTTGCAGCAATATGGCGACTTTTCGAATGGAATCCCCGTTCATGACACGATTGCTCGAGTGGTGAACATGATCTCGGCAAAACAGCTTCAGCGTTGTTTTTCTCAGTGGATGAAAGATTGTCATGAAATCACTAAGGGCGATGTCGTAGCTATTGATGGCAAAACGATTCGTGGTACCTACAACAAAGATAAACGTTGTGGTGCAATCCATATGGTCAGTGCTTTCAGTGCTGCCAATCAAACTGTTTTGGGCCAAGTGAAGACGGCGTATAAAAGTAACGAGATCAAGGCAATACCAGAGTTGTTAGATCTTTTATCTATTAAGGGATGCTTGGTCACCATAGATGCAATGGGGTGTCAGAAGGACATCGCTGAAAAAATCATTACCAAAGAGGCCGACTACCTTCTCGCTGTCAAGGGTAATCAAAAGCGATTAGAGAAAGCGATCAACGAAGTTTTTAATACCAGCATGATCAACAACTTTGATGGTGACAAACTTGTCGTTCAAGAGCGAGGTCATGGCAGAACTGAGACACGACTTTGCCTGGTTGAGCATAATGTGGGTTTATTGGGTGATGTTGAATTAGATTGGCCGCAACTTAGCACTTTGGGAATGGTTGTTTCAATTCGTCAGGAAGGCGATAAACCCGCTGAAACGATGCAGGTGAAGCATTACATAAGCTCAGCACCGTTAAGTGCAAAAGAACTGTTAGAGAGTACTCGAGCGCACTGGAGCATTGAAAACCAGATGCACTGGCGACTAGATGTCGGTTTTAATGAAGATAGCTGTAGTATAAGGCGAGAGCAGGCGGGAGAGAACTTAGCCGTCGCACGGCATATCGCACTAAATTTGCTTACGGCGGAGAAAAGTTTTAAAGCAGGGATCAAGAGAAAGCAAAAGAAAGCGAATCGCAGTAATGCGTACCTTTCTCAAGTCCTTGCGGGGCAAGGGGCTTCGTAATCTTGCCCTG
>NZ_JARHUF010000067.1 GCF_029223195.1 Vibrio sp. CAU 1672
TGTTCCGTCCTAAATAAGGTTGACACTTTCCAACCCCAAAATTGGAGAGTGTTATGAAATCAACAAATAAAAGAACTCAGCGCGATTATTCCCTCGCTTTTAAACTCACCGTAGTGGATGAGGTTGAAAAAGGAAGCCTCACTTACAAACAAGCTCAAGAGAAGTACGGCATCCAAGGTTGTTCTACGGTTTTAGTTTGGCTTCGTAAACATGGTCGACTAGATTGGTCTAAAGGGACACCTAACTTTATGTCCAAAGGAGACGCTATGGCCGAGTTCAATTCACCTCCCACACCTGAGCAACGTATTAAAGAGCTTGAGAAGCAACTTGAAGATGCACAGCTCAAAGCCGACTTCTTTGAAGCTGTAGTGAACGTTATGGAACGTGACTATGGCGTTAGAGTGACAAAAAAGCACAAAGAAGCGTTGTCCAAGAGAAAACCATAGCAGGGTTGACCGTCACGAAGTTTTGTCAGTTAGTACAAATCTCTCGTCAAGCTTATTACAAGCAGCGCCAGACTCAATCTCGTTGTGAACATCATGAGCATGCTGTCATTGGCTTTGTCCGTGAAGTCAGAATGAAGCAGCCACGCATTGGTGCGCGTAAACTGAAGTTCTTAGCCGCAATAAAGGGCATTCAAATAGGTCGAGATAAGCTCTTTGAGCTTCTCAGAAAGCATCGCCTGTTAGTGAGAACAAGACGAGCCTATCAACGAACTACTGACAGTCGTCATCGGTTCTTCTGTCACCCTAACAAAGTGAAAGATGGGCTGATACCAACGAAGCCAGAACAACTGTGGGTTGCTGATATTACTTACTTGCCGACTCAAAATGGAGAGAGCTATGTCAGCCTGGTTACGGACGCTTATTCAAGGAAGATTGTTGGTTACTATGTAGATGACAACATGAAAACGCAATCAGTTAAGCGGGCATTTATCTCAGCTCTCAGGCAACGGCAGAGTGAAGAAAAGCTAATACACCACTCAGATAGAGGCTCACAATATTGTTCGAAGGAATATCAAGATATCCATAAGAAACATAGAGTGACTTGCTCGATGACTGACGGGTATGACTGTTATCAGAATGCTTTAGCAGAGCGCGTAAATGGGATACTCAAAATGGAACTTTTACTGAGGAAACCGAAAGATCTGGAAGAAGCGAGGAAAATGGTAGCAGAATCCGTAGA
>NZ_JARHUF010000068.1 GCF_029223195.1 Vibrio sp. CAU 1672
CTTCTTGCTTGTCATTTTCAACGGACATAACCATTTCCTTGTAATTAGCAATAAGCAACTAGTTTAATCCAATAAGTAATGTGGTTCTTTGAGATAACTATTGTTTTCCTTGAAAGCTAACGCCGCGTTTAGGTGTGAGCAACGCTAACCACCTAACCTAAAACATTACACCGTAAACACTAAACCCAAACTGGAACTAAAAATGCCAA
The DNA here is from genome assembly GCF_029223195.1 of Vibrio sp. CAU 1672. Lineage (GTDB taxonomy): Bacteria > Pseudomonadota > Gammaproteobacteria > Enterobacterales > Vibrionaceae > Vibrio. Next base: position 210 of record NZ_JARHUF010000068.1, read on the forward strand.
GCGTTGGGAATCACTCTTGAACGCCTTGTTATGCGTTTTTTCTATTTGAGGTCATCTGGCGGCTAGTGAAGAGCAAACAGCCAGATAAAATTGCCAGCTCACTTACATGTGCGATAAACGAGGCTGAACTACTTATCATACTTCGTTCAAGGAATGGCATCACAACTTCTATCACGATTGCCAATGATACCATCGTATACCCTACGAACATTTGCCAGCGTTTTAGCAACACCGCTAATTGATGAAAAGCCATCAGGTAGAAAACTGAAAATATCGGGAGAATGAACCACGTCAACACTTCAAATGCCATTACTATCACATGCTCTTGGTCACCAATAACCGACATCAAAACTGGTAAAGTGAAGTTCAACAATGAATAGCAAACTGGATACAAAATAATGCCCAACGCCAAATATTTCTGAGCTTTTGCAATTCTACTTTCCACTTGTACACCTTTCTCAAGTTGGAGAGACGCATAACGCCCTGCTAAGGGGTGAGCAACGCAATACGATGCTCCCGCACACCACCCTAATCACTTAAATCAACGCATAGTAAAAATGCCACGCGTTGCGAATCCCTCTTAAGCAGTTTGTTAGGCAAAAGCTAAATATGCTAATGAACACTCACAAAACCGGCTCGATGACCAACTGTTTTTCAGAGTTTGAACTTGAAAACTCGATATCTGAATTTTCACCTGTTTCGATGCTAAATTCTGCGCCTGGTTCTAGATGAAAAGTAATAACCGTATGATTAACCTTAACCGTTAAATCACCAGAATCGGTGCTCACATTCTTGAATTTCTTGCTCATTGCAACTTTCCTTTTCTCTATTTTTTCTATGTATTGCCTAACGCCGCGTTAAGGGGTGCCGGCACGCAATACAAAAGCCTCTACAATGCACCGTAAACACTGAACCCAACGCATATTGAAAATGCCACGCGTGCCAAATCCCTCTTGAACGCCTTGTTAT
>NZ_JARHUF010000069.1 GCF_029223195.1 Vibrio sp. CAU 1672
TGTATTAGTTCCGACTAGATCTGACACTTCAATTTGAAAAGAAGAGAGTTACCCACTTTGATTAAAGGTGCTGAATCTGTAATCAAAGACAATAAGAGGTAACTCTCATGCTTCATACTAGCAATCCAATCATCAAACACAAAGCTGGCCTTCTCAATCTTGCAGAAGAACTCGGCAACGTATCAAAAGCCTGTAAGGTGATGGGTGTATCTAGAGACACTTTCTACCGCTATCAAGAGCTAGTCGAAACTGGTGGTATTGATGCTCTGATTAATCAAAGTCGAAGAACACCAAACCTGAAGAATCGTGTCGATAGTGAAACTGAGCAAGCCGTTCTCAAGTACGCCATCGACTTCCCAGCTCACGGGCAAGTTAGAACAAGCAACGAGCTACGTAAACTCGGTGTATTTATCTCTCCAAGTGGCGTGCGTTCAATCTGGCTTCGTAATGACTTAGAAAACTTCAAAAAGCGCCTTATTGCCTTAGAAAGACAGGTCGCTGAGAACGGTATCATTCTAACGGAAGAGCAAGTTGCAGCCCTTGAGCGCAAGAAACATGATGACGAGGCTTGTGGTGAGATAGAAACAGCGCACCCAGGCTATCTCGGCTCTCAAGACACGTTTTATGTTGGCAACCTTAAAGGTGTTGGACGCATCTATCAGCAAACGTTCGTTGATACCTACAGCAAAGTCGCCTTCGCTAAGCTCTACACGACAAAAACACCAATCACCGCAGCGGACATGTTGAATGATAAGGTTCTACCGTTCTTCGAGGCTCATGAGCTGCCAATGCTGCGAATCTTGACTGACCGAGGTACTGAATACTGTGGCCGTGTTGAACAGCACGATTACCAACTCTATCTTGCCATCAATGATATCGACCACACGAAAACTAAAGCGATGTCGCCACAGACAAATGGTATCTGCGAACGCTTCCACAAGACCATATTAAATGAGTTCTACCAAGTGACATTCAGAAAGAAACTGTATGGTTCAATGGAAGAGTTACAGAAAGATCTGGACGAATGGATGGACTACTACAACAATCATCGTACTCATCAAGGAAAAATGTGCTGTGGCCGAACGCCAATAGAGACATTAGAGGATGGGAAATCAATCTGGTCTGAAAAGAATCTAGCCCAGATATAA
>NZ_JARHUF010000007.1 GCF_029223195.1 Vibrio sp. CAU 1672
TCTGAACATCAAGTTGACCGACAGCTTTGGTCAGGAGCAGGAAATTAAAATCAACGCCAAAGCGGGTGATGATATTGAAGAAGTGGCAACCTACATCAACGGTCAGACAGACCTGGTGAAGGCGTCAGTGGATGAAGACGGTAAGCTGCAGGTATTTGCCGGCAACAACAAAGTCGAAGGTGAAGTCGAGTTCTCTGGTGGCCTGTCGGGTGAACTGGGTTTGAGCGACGGTAAAGCCGTGACGGTAGATACCATTGATGTGACGTCAGTGGGCGGTGCCCAGGAGTCAGTAGCGATCATCGATGCGGCGCTGAAATACGTGGATAGCCACCGCGCCGAGCTGGGTGCGTTCCAGAACCGTTTTGACCACGCGATCAATAACCTGGACAACATCAACGAGAACGTCAACGCGTCGAAGAGCCGGATTAAAGATACCGACTTCGCTAAAGAGACGACTCAGATGACCAAATCACAGATTCTGTCGCAAGCGTCAAGCTCAATTCTTGCGCAAGCAAAACAAGCGCCAAACTCAGCGCTAAGTCTGCTGGGCTAATTCTAAGCTCAGTACAGAACCCTCATTGGCTCGTGGTGAGAGATGAGCGAATAAACCCAGCTTCGGCTGGGTTTTTTTATTTTTCCGGCAATACAGTATGAAGGCGATTATTGACTGATAAGTGGCTTACTTAAACGGGTTGAATTTTAAGAGATGAATCACACTTCCACTACTTGAATAAAAAAATCGCCCAAATTGCTAAATTTCTCCTAAAGGATGTTTATTGGTCGCCGTTAAAGGGACTGAGAGAAATGAGATGTACCCGAGTGAGGTGAGAGACACGACGGTACATCAATCAAAGCCTTAAGGAGATCAATTATGGCGATTAACGTTAATACTAACGTTTCTGCGATGACCGCACAGCGTTACCTGAACCAAGCCGCTGAAGGTCAGCAAAAATCCATGGAGCGTTTGTCTTCGGGTTATAAAATCAATAGCGCGAAAGATGATGCTGCAGGTCTACAGATTTCTAACCGTTTGAATGCCCAGAGCCGTGGCCTGGACATGGCGGTGAAAAACGCGAACGACGGTATTTCTATTGCACAGGTAGCAGAAGGTGCAATGAATGAATCTACCAACATCCTACAACGTATGCGTGACCTATCGCTTCAGTCGGCGAATGGTTCAAACTCCAAAGCTGAACGTGTTGCTATTCAAGAAGAAGTCACCGCCCTTAATGATGAGCTGAACCGTATTGCGGAAACCACATCGTTTGGTGGTAACAAACTGTTAAACGGAACATTTGGCGATAAATCTTTCCAGATTGGTGCTGACTCAGGTGAGGCCGTGAAGCTTTCTATGGGTAATTTACGTTCTGATACGTCAGCGATGGGCGGTAAGAGCTATGCTGCTGAGGAAGGTAAAGATGCCTCGTGGAGCGTCAGCTCTAATACTGAACTTAGTATGAAGTACACCACTAAGCTGGGTGAAGAAAAAGAAGTCAAGATCCAAGCTAAGCAAGGTGACGACATTGAACAGCTTGCGACTTACATCAATGGTCAGAACGATGATGTAAAAGCGTCAGTTGGCGAAGATGGTAAGTTACAGGTGTTCGCGGCTACGCAGAAAGTAAGCGGTGAAGTGGAGTTCTCAGGTGGCCTTGCCGGCGAGATCGGTTTCGGTGATGCGAAAGATGTGACGGTTAAAGATATCGACGTAACAACCGTGGCGGGCTCGCAAGAAGCGGTAGCGGTTATCGATGGTGCTCTGAAATCAGTAGACAGCCAACGTGCCTCTCTGGGTGCATTCCAGAACCGTTTCGACCATGCGATCAGCAACTTAGACAACATTAACGAGAACGTTAATGCATCGAAGAGCCGTATTAAAGATACAGATTATGCGAAAGAAACTACGTCGATGACCAAGTCGCAAATCCTGCAGCAAGCGAGTACTTCGATTCTGGCTCAAGCGAAGCAGTCACCTTCTGCCGCGCTAAGCTTACTGGGCTAATATGGTTGACTAAGCCTTGTGCTTAGTCGCCATAGCGATATACTTTATCGCTAGTTCATGAGGTGGAAGGGAGATTGTTATGGATATATCCTCCTATGCATCGAACATCCAGCCTTACGGCTCACCGAATGGCACAAATGTTGCTAAAGATAACGGTGTAAGCGCAGCAAGCGTTTCTTCTTCTAATGGGGCCTCTTCTCCTGAAGGGTTGAAAGATACTGACCACGACTACTCTGTTGAGACTGTGATTGAAATGGCGGAACAGCGCCAGCAGTTGAACAGGGAGGAGCGGAACAAACTGGTCGAGCAGATGAATGAATTTGTCGCGTCCATGAATAAAGGGGTATCATTTCGAGTTGACGAGGAGTCGGGGCGTGATGTGGTAACGATTTATGAAGCCAGCACCGGCGACATAATTCGTCAGATCCCGGATGAAGAAATGCTTGTGATTTTAAGGCGCCTAGCTGAGCACTCTACCAACAGTGGTTTGTTGTTAGAAAAGGTGTAAGTCGTTATTGAGGTGGTTAAATGAGTTTAGGCCCTTTGGGGATGTCTGGCGGCATGGATATCAATGCCATGGTCAGCAAAATTGTCGATGCAGAGCGTATACCGAAGCAGCAACGTATCGACAACGAGCGCGTGACAATCGATGCCAGCATCAGTGCCTATGGGCGGCTCAGAGAATCACTCGATACGATGAAAAATCTGATGGCGAGTTTTCGTCAGGAAAAAGCCTTTGCTGTGCGTACTGTAGAAACCACTGACGATCATGTCGTGTCAGCAACGGCGACCACCGACGCTATAGCCGGTAAGTACGCTGTCGATGTGTTGCAGCTTGCCCAAAGCCATAAAATTGCTTCCGATGTTGTACCGGAAGACGCTAAATTTGGCCCGGGCAAGCTGCAGATTTCCCTTGGTGACGACACCTTTGACGTTAATGTCCGTTCGCATGCCAAACTGATCGATGTGGTTCGCGGTATAAACGGCGATAAAAGCAATCCCGGCATTCGCGCTTCGCTTATCAATGATGTCGCCGGGCCTCGTTTGATCCTGGCCTCCAATTTGCCGGGCAAAGAGCACCAGATAAGTGTCAATGTGGAAGCCGAAGCCGGTAACCCACTCAAGAAATTCGAATACAAAACCTTAGAAGATCGCGTTAAAGCTCTGGAAGAAGCCCGCGCTGCTGCAGAGCAAGTACTGGGGCCACTGTCTGAGCCAACTGCTGAAGCAGCAGAAGCAGCAGAAGCAGGGTCTTCTCAGTTAGATGAGCAAGGCCAACCGGTCAACCCGCTCGATAACCAAACTTCTGACGAATCTGTTTCTCAACCGGGCGCGGCAGAGAATGGCGAGCCGATTTCATCATTTGGGGCTGCGGCGGCAAAAGCTGGCCAAGCGGCACTGGAGGAAGCCAACCAGCGTTCGGGTATGTTGCCGGAGGAGACCATTCCGGGCTGGAATGCCACTGCATCGGGCACGCTGCTCGATTCCTACCGAGAGCCAGAGCTGGAGCTGGATCAAAAATCGATTGATAAAGCGCCGGACATTCCCGGATGGACCAACACGGCATCGGGTACACTGACCGATTCTTATGTCACGGCAAAAGAAGCGCAGCAACAACTGGAACAAGAGAAAGCTGAGATCGAACAGAAAATCGCTGATGACAAGGTCGTGCTGGATGAAAAAGTAGCGCGCGGTGAGCTTTCTGAACAACAAGCCAAACAGCTGCATCGGGCCAAACTGGCACCGGAAGAGAGGCAGCGTTTGGAGCAGATTGATGTGGCGGAGGAAAAGTTTGCCAAAGCACAGGCTGCGTTTGAAACTTACATGGGAATGACAGAGGTTCAGCCGGGTCAGGATTCGCTGGTTGTACTGGATGGGGTGGCTAAGCTTTCCAGCTCCAATAACGTGATTGAGGATGCGATTGAAGGGGTTAACCTGACCATCAAAGGGGAAACCAAACCCGATCAGTTACCTGCGGAAATCGGGGTGGAGTACGATCGCCGCAGCGTACGTTCCGATATTGAGAGCTTTGTTGCGGCTTACAACAGTTTTTACAAAACTTCCAAGGCGTTGGCTGGTGTGGACCCCGCTACCGGTCAGAAAGGGCCACTAGCCGGCGATAGCACCGTCCGCAGTGCAGACTCACGTTTAAAAGCGGTCTTCTCAACTCAAATTGACCAAGCACCTGAAGACCTTAAGTCGTTGACGGAGTTTGGTATTACCACTACCCGCCAAGGTACGCTGGAAATCAATTACCAGATGCTTGATCGACAGCTGAATAACAATTTCAATGAACTGGAAAAATTTTTCGGTGGTAACAACGGTTTTGCCAAGCGGGTAGAAGACGCGATTCACGGTATTACAGGTATCACCGGCTCGATACGCACGCGGGAAAAAAGCCTGACGGAGCAAAATTACCGTCTTAATGATGATCAGGCGGCACTGGATCGCCGCATGGATGGCCTGGAAAAACGCACCCACGCGAAGTTTACCGCCATGCAGGATGCCACGGGCAAAATGCAGGGCCAGCTTGGTGCGCTGATGAACGCGTTGGGAGGGTAATGAGAGTTGTTTACACTCAACGACTTACGTGATGTCGATCAACAAATTTCACTCCAGTTGGAAAAAGTCGATTTAAATACTGAAGAAATTCTCCGTTTGGTCGATATCAGGGAACAGATATTGCAAAACCTGCTGCCAACCATTGAGCAGAATTCACAGGCACGGCAAGATCCGGAGTGGCAGACAGTGGTTGCCCGGACCCAAGAGATTGTTGAACTGATGCAGTCAGAGACCCTGCGAGTTGGCCGAGAGTTACAAAAATTTCGCCATGGTCAGCGCTCATTGCAGCAGTACAAAAAATTTATATAAAAGAGGAATACCATGCGCGGTTCTTTACAGGCATACAAAAAGGTTTCAGTCGACAGCCAGCTTAGTGCTGCTTCTCCGCACAAAGTTATTCAGATGCTGATGGCAGGCGCGATTGAACGTCTGATCCAAGGCAAAGCGGCAATGCAGGCAGGCAACATTCCAGCGAAGGGTGAGCGCCTGGGTAAAGCGCTGGATATCATTATTTCTCTACGCAGCTGCTTGTCGATGGACGATGGTGGTGAGATTGCGTCAAACTTAGATGCGTTGTATGAATTCATGATCAAGCAAATCTCGGCGGCTAACCATCAGAATGATCCGCAACCTATTGATGACGTGATTGATATTATTCGCGAAATCAAGTCTGCCTGGGACCAAATCCCAGCCGAGTACCATAACCTTACCGCTACTGAAGTCGGGATTTAATTATCCTCACGATGGGTCAGTTGTTATACTAAGTATGGCAACTGACTGAATCAGATAAAGTTGATCAATCTTTCAATCAACTTCACACCTCGCCATTGCTTGGTTGCCTTATTTTTTTATTCAAATAAAATAGAAGTCATTAGTGGCCCTAATGGCTTTTTTGTTGCTGATTACTCATTGTTTCTATCGTTAATAGAGTAGGTTCCTCCTCTTTACTCTTTTTCGCATATCAAGGTTTGGCCGCAACGTACCGAAAATAAAGGCAATTATTCTAAATTATGCATGGTTTGGCAAAACTGCTTGTAATTGATGATGACGCCCAGAGTCGTCTCAATTTAAGCAATATATTGGAATTTGTTGGAGAAAGTTGCGAAGCTATCAGCTCTGATCAGTTGGATCATGTCGACTGGTCTACGGTTTGGTCTGGCTGCATTGTCGGTAATATCAACGGCGGGAGTACTATTACCGCTGTTTTGTCTCAGCTTAATGACTCTCATCATATTCCCCTTCTCGTTATGGGATCGCTGTCCCACCCGGTTGATGATCTGCCAAACTATGTCGGTGAACTTGAGTTGCCGCTTAATTACCTGCAGCTCAGCGAAGCCCTGCGACATTGCAAAGATTTTTTGGGTCGTAAAGGGGTCAATGTCGTTGCCAGTACGCGTAAAAACACCCTGTTCCGTAGTTTAGTCGGCCAGAGCCGAGGCATACAGGAAGTACGTCATTTGATTGAACAGGTGGCGGGGACAGAAGCAAACGTACTGATTTTAGGCGAGTCTGGTACTGGCAAAGAAGTGGTTGCACGCAATATTCATTACCATTCCTCACATCGTAATGGCCCATTTGTACCGATTAATTGCGGTGCCATTCCAGCGGAGCTGCTGGAAAGTGAACTGTTCGGCCATGAAAAAGGCGCCTTTACCGGCGCATTGACGGCGCGCAAAGGTCGTTTTGAGCTGGCAGAAGGCGGAACCATTTTCCTCGACGAGATCGGTGATATGCCGATGCCGATGCAAGTGAAACTGCTGCGTGTACTGCAAGAGCGCTGTTTTGAACGTGTTGGTGGCAATACGACGATAAAAGTGAATGTCCGTGTTGTGGCGGCTACCCACCGTAACCTGGAAAGCATGATTGATGACGGTACCTTCCGTGAGGATTTGTACTATCGCCTGAATGTGTTTCCGATTGAGATGCCGGCATTAAAAGAGCGCAAGCAAGATATTCCGTTGTTGCTGCAAGAGTTGATGACGCGTCTCGAAGCGGAAGGCGGCCAGCCGATCTGCTTTACGCCTCGTGCGATTAACTCGCTAATGGAACACCATTGGCCGGGGAACGTGCGTGAATTGGCTAACCTGATTGAGCGGATGGTGATTTTATACCCCAATAGCCTGGTGGATGTGAATCACTTGCCAACCAAGTACCGCTACAGCGATATTCCGGAGTTTCAGCCGGAAGAGAGCCAGTACAGTTCGATTGAAGATCAAGAGCGTGATGTCTTCCAGGATATCTTTGCCGAAGAGTTCTGCTTTGAAGAGCAAAGTGATTTTGAGCATAACGTCAACGCCCCTCAGGCCTTGCCACCGGAGGGGGTTAACCTGAAAGAGCTGCTGGCGGATATGGAAGTTAATATGATTAGCCAAGCATTAGAAGCTCAGGGTGGGGTTGTTGCCCGTGCGGCTGATATGCTGGGTATGCGCCGTACGACGCTGGTGGAAAAAATGCGCAAGTACAATTTGCATCGTTGATCCGAAGCAAGATCACACTCCTTACTGGCGTCAAGTTATTGTCGTTAGGCTAACCCTTTGATAAATATATAAAATAGCTTGGTATGCTAATTGCTTACCAAGCTATTTTAGTTTTTAGACGGCGATATCTCGACAGGCAGTGGATGGATAACAAGACCAATCAGTCCCAATTAGACTCAGTAGAAAATCAGGTAGAGAGATACAAGCAAGTTCTGGATGTGATGCCGGCAGGGGTGATCTTATTAGACACCTATGGTGTGGTGCATGAAGCCAACCCGGAAGCGCACCGTATCTTAGAGGTGCCGCTGATCAATGAGAAATGGTTCAATATCATTCAAAGTGCCTTTGACCCGCGTGAAGATGACGGCCACGAAGTCTCTTTACGCAATGGTCGTAAAGTTCGTTTAGCGATTTCGGCCTCGACAACCGGCCAGTTGATTTTGATCACCGACTTGACGGAGACGCGCTTGCTACAATCACGTGTCAGTGACCTGCAGCGGTTATCATCGTTAGGCCGGATGGTTGCCTCTCTGGCTCATCAGGTACGTACGCCTTTGTCGAGTGCCATGCTGTATGCCTCCAATTTAGGGGCACCAAACCTTCCATCTGCGACCCGGGAGCGCTTTCAAACCAAATTAATGGATCGCCTGCACGATTTAGAAAAGCAGGTCAATGATATGCTGTTGTTTGCCAAAGGTGGTGATAATAAAGTCATTCAGCCATTTACTATCGAGCAGTTAGTCTCTGAGTACCAGCCAATGGTGGAAACGGCACTAAAAAATAACAGTATTGACTACTTCCTTGAAGTTGAGCAAGACCAGACCCAACTGTTGGGCAACGCTAATGCGATTGCGTCTGCGTTGAGCAACCTGGTGATGAATGCAATTCAGATCGCCGGTAAAGCGGCACAGATTGATGTTTTCTTCCGTCCGGTAAAAGATGAGCTGCGTATTTCAGTACAGGATAACGGACCAGGGGTGCCCAAAGAACTGCAGAGCAAGATCATGGAGCCATTTTTTACCACCCGTTCACAAGGAACCGGGTTGGGGCTGGCGGTGGTCCAAATGGTGTGTCGTGCCCATGAGGGGCGATTAGAACTTATTTCCGAGCAGGACGATGGCGCCTGCTTTACCATGTGCATTCCGCTGGAGCGAGTGCAAGCAGCGTCTCAATGATGCTGTGGATAACAATTACTGGAGAATCGTAATGGCGCAAAGCAAAGTGCTGATCGTCGAAGATGATGAAGGTCTTCGTGAGGCATTAGTGGATACTCTGGCTCTGGCAGGGTATGAGTGGTTAGAAGCAGACTGTGCAGAAGACGCGTTGATAAAGTTGAAAACCAGCCCGGTTGATATCGTGGTTTCTGATGTTCAGATGGCGGGGATGGGCGGCCTGGCGCTGCTGCGCAGCATCAAGCAGAACTGGCCGAACTTACCAGTGCTGTTGATGACCGCTTACGCCAATATTGAAGATGCCGTCTCGGCAATGAAAGAGGGAGCCATTGATTACATGGCTAAACCTTTTGCCCCGGAAGTACTGCTGAATATGGTGAGCCGTTATGCACCGATTAAAAACGACGATAACGGTGACGCAGTCGTGGCAGATGAGAAAAGCCTCCGGTTGCTCGCCCTGGCAGACAAGGTTGCGCGTACCGACGCCAACGTGATGATCCTTGGTCCGAGCGGATCGGGAAAAGAAGTCATGTCGCGCTACATTCATAACGCGTCGAACCGCAAAGATGGCCCGTTTGTGGCGATCAACTGTGCGGCAATTCCCGACAATATGTTGGAAGCAACGTTGTTTGGTTATGAAAAAGGTGCCTTTACCGGCGCGGTACAGGCATGTCCGGGCAAATTTGAACAAGCGCAAGGTGGTACTATTCTGCTGGATGAAATCAGTGAAATGGATCTCAGCCTGCAGGCTAAACTGCTCCGTGTGCTGCAAGAGCGTGAAGTGGAGCGTTTGGGTAGCCGTAAGAGCATCAAACTTGATGTGCGTGTTCTGGCCACCAGTAACCGTGACCTGAAACAGTATGTTAATGAGGGCAACTTCCGCGAAGATTTGTACTACCGTTTGAACGTATTCCCAATCGCATGGCCGGCACTGAGCGAGCGCCGCGGTGATATTGAACCATTGGCCAAACACCTCGCTGAACGTCACTGCAGTAAAATGGGCATGCCGTTACCCTGTTTCTCTGCGCAAGCGATCGAAAAATTGCTCTGTTACCCATGGCCGGGTAACGTACGTGAACTGGATAACGTTGTGCAACGTGCGCTTATCTTAAGTGAAAACGGTGATATTTCGGCTGAGCATATTTTGCTTGAAGGTGTCGACTGGCAAGATGCCAACAGCTTGCAGCACGCCGTACAAAATGGTGATGTGATTGTTCCGGACGTGAAGCCGGTGGCTGAGGTGGATCCTATGGCGCGCACAGCAAATGCTGGTGAGGGCTTAGGTGGCGAGCTTCGTGATCAAGAGTATGCCATCATTCTGGAAACCTTAGTGGAATGTAATGGCCGTCGTAAAGAAATGGCAGAAAAGTTGGGTATCAGCCCACGCACATTGCGTTATAAACTCGCTAAAATGCGTGACGCGGGTATAGATATACCAAGCTAATTCTCCTGTGCATAGCCATGAGGCGAAAGGATAGGTACACTGTCAGTTTAGCCATATGGCACGGAAATTGCCGCGTCAATAATCAGTTTTTGTAAATGGTCAAATTTTTGGCTCAGAGGTGACAATGAAAGTCGATGGTATGCAAGCAGAGATGCGCGCCATGATGGTGGAAGCCACCAACACCGCTCCGGTAGCAACCGGAGCAAAAGTTGGTGCCGACTTTGGCGATCTTTTAACCAGCGCCATCAACAATGTGAACTCATTACAAAAATCATCCAGTGATCTGCAAACCCGTTTTGATCGTGGTGATGAGGATGTGTCTTTGTCTGATGTGATGATCGCACGCAACAAATCCAGTGTCGCATTCGACGCCACTGTTCAAATCCGCAATAAGCTTATTGAGGCGTACAAAGACCTCATGAATATGCCAGTGTAATGTAGGGAATAAGTGTGGCAGACAAGTCTACAGATTTAACCGTCACTGATGGTGGTACCGATGGTGCACTGATAGCCAGTTCTGATTTGGATGTGGAAAGCCAGAATCCGGATCTCGAAGAGCGCAGTGCCTCTAAATTTGACATGGCCGTAGGGGATCTTGATCTATTACGCCAGGTAGTATTGGTACTGTCGATCTCAATCTGTGTCGCTCTGATTGTGATGCTGTTTTTCTGGGTTAAAGAACCAGAAATGCGTCCTCTCGGGGCCTACGAAACCGAGGAACTGATCCCGGTACTGGATTATCTTGATCAACAAAAAATCAACTATAAGCTGGATGGCAATACCATTAACGTCGAGGCGACTGAGTACAACTCGATCAAGTTAGGTATGGTTCGCGCCGGTGTAAATAAGGCGACTGAAGCTGGTGACGATATTCTGCTGCAGGATATGGGGTTTGGCGTTTCACAGCGTCTGGAACAAGAACGTCTCAAACTGAGTCGTGAGCGGCAACTCGCTCAGGCGATTGAGGCCATGAAGCAGGTGCGCAAGGCGCGTGTTCTGTTGGCTCTGCCTAAGCACAGCGTATTTGTACGCCATAATCAAGAAGCGTCGGCGTCCGTGTTTCTTACCCTGTCAACCGGGGCTAACCTCAGGCAGCAGGAAGTCGACTCAATTGTCGATATGGTGGCAAGTGCTGTACCGGGTATGAAAACCTCGCGCATTACTGTCACTGATCAGCATGGACGTTTATTGAATTCTGGCACCCAAGATCCTGCTTCAGCAGCGCGGCGTAAAGAGCAGGAGTTAGAGCGCAGTCAGGAGCAGGCATTACGCGAAAAAATCGATTCTGTGTTGTTGCCGATACTCGGGTTTGGCAACTATACCGCTCAAGTGGATATCCAGATGGATTTCAGTGCGGTGGAACAGACGCGTAAACGCTTTGATCCCAACACCCCGGCGACACGCAGTGAATATGCGCTGGAAGATTATAACAATGGCAATATGGTTGCGGGCGTTCCGGGCGCATTAAGCAACCAACCGCCAGCAGATGCTTCTATCCCTCAGGATGTGGCGCAGATGAAAGATGGCAGCCTGTTAGGGCAGGGGTCAGTGCGTAAAGAGTCGACGCGAAACTTTGAACTGGATACCACCATCAGTCACGAGCGCAAACAGACTGGCGTGGTTAATCGTCAGACGGTTTCGGTGGCGATCAAAGAGCGCCGCAGTGTCAACCCGGACACCGGTGAAGTGACTTACACCCCACTGTCTGAATCAGAAGTTAATACCATCCGTCAGGTGTTGATTGGTACGGTCGGTTTTGATCAGTCACGCGGTGACCTGCTTAATGTCCTGAGTGTTAAATTTGCCGAGCCAGAACTGGAGCAAATGGTGGAACCGCCTATTTGGGAGCATCCAAACTTCAATGATTGGGTTCGCTGGTTTGCAAGTGCCCTGGTGATCATCGTTGTGGTACTGGTACTGGTGAGACCGGCGATGAAGAAACTGCTTAACCCGACGGCGCATGAAGAAGAACAGTTGTATGGTCCGGATGGATTACCGATTGGCAGCGATGGTGAGACCAGCCTGATTGGCAGTGATATTGAAGGTGGAGAGCTGTTTGAATTTGGTTCAAGCATTGATTTACCTAACTTGCATAAAGATGAAGATGTGCTGAAAGCGGTGCGTGCACTGGTGGCGAATGAGCCGGAACTAGCAGCGCAAGTAGTGAAAAACTGGATGAACGAAAATGCCTAACGATATTGTCGCTCAAGACGAAAATAATGGCGCAGGCATGCCTGTGGAGTTTGATGCTTCAACCATCAGTGGTGAAGACAAAGCCGCGATTTTATTGCTGAGCCTGAATGAGCAGGATGCGGCGGGCATCATCCGCCATCTGGAACCAAAGCAAGTCCAGCGAGTGGGTAGTGCGATGGCCAAGGCCAAGGATCTCAGCCAGGATAAAGTGTCGGCAGTACACCGGACTTTCCTGGAAGATATCCAGAAGTACACCAATATCGGTATGGGCAGCGAAGACTTTATGCGTAACGCACTGATTACCGCATTGGGTGAAGACAAAGCCAATAACCTGGTGGACCAGATCCTGCTTGGCACCGGTTCAAAAGGCCTCGATTCACTCAAATGGATGGATCCGCGCCAGGTGGCCAGCATCATTGTCAACGAGCACCCGCAGATCCAGACCATTGTACTGTCCTACCTGGAGGCGGATCAGTCGGCGGAAATCCTGTCTCAGTTCCCGGAACGTGTGCGCCTCGACCTGATGATGCGTATCGCCAACCTGGAAGAGGTTCAGCCATCGGCATTGGCCGAACTGAACGAGATCATGGAGAAACAGTTTGCCGGTCAGGCGGGGGCACAAGCGGCCAAGATTGGCGGCCTGAAAGCGGCAGCCGAGATCATGAACTATCTCGACAACAACGTCGAAGGTCTGCTGATGGAGCAGATCCGCGATCAGGACGAGGATATGGCTACCCAGATCCAGGATTTGATGTTTGTCTTCGAGAACCTTATCGAGGTCGACGATCAGGGCATTCAAAAATTGCTGCGTGATGTGCCACAAGATGTCTTGCAGCGTGCACTTAAGGGCGCCGACGATGCACTACGTGACAAGATCTTCAAGAACATGTCGAAACGTGCGGCTGAGATGATGCGTGACGATATTGAAGCGATGCCTCCGGTGCGTGTGGCGGATGTTGAAGCTGCGCAGAAAGAGATTTTGGCCATTGCACGCCGCATGGCCGACAGCGGTGAGTTGATGCTGTCTGGTGGCGCGGACGAGTTCCTCTAATCAGCGACTAGTTATGATTTATTTGACCGGTGGCTTTTGTGTACGGCGAATAGAGTATGCACCTGCACATCATTGACAACTTGGTGTGTGGGTTAGCCACTCTTCCCAGACTCAGCGCTGAATAGCTACTGAATAATGTTCAGTAACCCACTCGATTTATGGTAGGTACGCAAAGTGAGCGACAGAAAACGTGGATTTATCCGTCCTGATGAAGATGACGCACTGATCGAGCCACAGCGATGGGGCTTGCCAGATTATGGTCAATCGGAGGCCAAGCAGGCAAAACCGTCCGCGTTAAATTACGATCCGGCTTGGGTGCCCAATTTCGAACTGCCTGAAGAAGAACCTGCCCTTGAACTGACAGAAGAGCAGATTGAGCAGATTAAGCAGGGGGCTTACCAGGAAGGATTGTATCAAGGCCAGGAAGCAGGTTTTAAACAGGGCTATGACAAAGGCAAGGAAGAGGGACTGCAAGCGGGCCATGCTGAGGGGCTCGAGCTCGGTAAAGCCGAAGGTGTTGCCACAGGTCAGGAGTACATTCAACAACAGGTCGAAACCTTTATGAACCTCGCCAACCAGTTTGCCCAGCCGCTGGAGTTGATGAATGCTCAAGTGGAAAAGCAACTGGTGGATATGGTGTTGTGCCTGGTCAAAGAGGTGGTGCATGTGGAAGTCCAGACTAATCCACAAGTGATTTTAGATACCGTTAAACAGTCGGTTGAAGTGCTGCCAATTTCCGGACACCCGATCACGTTACACCTCAACCCTGAAGACGTAGCGATTATCCGCTCTGCCTACGGAGAGGCCGAGTTGGATTGCCGCAACTGGACCTTGGTCAGCGAGCCGTCGCTAAACCGTGGTGATGTACAGATCGAAGCCGGTGAATCGAGCATTAACTACCGCATGGAAGAACGGGTTAAGCAGGTATTACACAGTTTTTGTGGTGCCAACCGCCATCAGGAGGATTGATGTATGTTGGCATTGGCAGAGCGACTTAAAGGTTATCAGGTCCAAGGGCTGACCACGCGTCCGGTCGCATCCGGTAAGTTAGTTCGGGTGGTGGGGTTAACGCTGGAGGCGACGGGGTGCCGTGCTCCCATTGGCAGCCTGTGTCTGGTCGAAACCATGTCCGGGCAGATGGAAGCTGAGGTCGTCGGTTTTTCCGGCGATAACCTGTTTCTGATGCCGAGTGAGCAGATCAACGGGATTTTACCCGGCGCTAAAGTGACGCCGCTAACTAGTGAAGCGGGCCTGCCGGTCGGTATGGAGCTCCTGGGAAGGGTGATTGATGGTGTTGGTAACCCACTTGATGGTTTAGGGGCCCTGTATACCGCAAAGCGTGCCTCGTTCAATGCTGAACCGATCAACCCATTGGCTCGCAAACCGATTTCAGAGCCGTTGGATGTCGGGCTGAAAGCCATTAATGGTTTGCTCACCGTGGGTAAAGGTCAGCGTATTGGCTTGTTTGCCGGTTCCGGTGTAGGTAAATCGGTGACGCTGGGCATGATGACCCGGGGTACCACCGCGCAGGTGGTCGTGGTGGGCCTGATTGGTGAGCGGGGCCGGGAGGTCAAAGAGTTTATTGAAGAGATTCTTGGCGAAGAGGGTCGCCGACGCTCGGTAGTGGTGGCCGCGCCAGCGGATGCCTCACCACTGATGCGATTGAAAGGCTGCCAGACTGCTTTGACCATCGCCGAGTATTTCCGTGATCAGGGCCTGGATGTCCTGCTTTTAATGGATTCGCTGACGCGTTTTGCCCAGGCGCAGCGTGAGATCGCCTTGTCTGTAGGCGAACCGCCTGCGACAAAAGGTTACCCGCCATCCGTTTTTGCCAAGCTGCCTGCCTTAGTTGAACGTGCCGGTAACGGCAGCCCGGAACAAGGGTCGATTACGGCTTTCTTTACGGTGTTGACCGAAGGTGATGATCTGCAAGACCCGATCGCCGATGCGTCACGGGCAATTCTGGATGGCCACATTGTGTTATCTCGTGAAATGGCCGATGCCGGACATTATCCGGCGATTGATGTGGAAAAATCCGTTAGCCGGGTGATGCCGCAAATCACCACTGAAGAACACGTACTGATGTCTAAAGCCGTGCGGCAGGTGTTGTCGACCTGTCGTAAAAACCAGGATCTGGTCTCAATTGGTGCGTATAAACCTGGTACTGATCCGGCGATCGATGGCGCATTTACGCTGAAACCTAAGCTGGATGAATACCTGCAACAAAGCATGAAAGAGTCGGTTCCGTACGATATGTGTGTCAACATGCTGAAAAACATTCTGACCGGGTAGTAGAGTATGGAAAATGCGATGGATTTTCTGCTGGAGCAGGCCAAAGAGCGAGAGAATCAAGCCGTGCTGGCGCTGAACAAAGCCCGGGCCGAGCTGGACGATTATTACCGCCAGGTGGAGCAAATAGAAAAGTACCGATTGGATTACTGTCAGCAGTTAGTCGATCGGGGGATGGCAGGGTTGACCGCCAGCCAGTATGGCCATTTAAACCGATTTTTAACTCAGTTGGATGAAACGCTGTCCAAACAGAAGCAGGCAGAAGTGCAATTTAAGCAGCAAGTGGACAACTGTCAGGAACACTGGTTACAGACACGTAAAGAGCGTATGTCTTATGAGTGGATGATCGAAAAACGGGCCAGCGAGCGTCAGCAAGCCGAAGCCAAACGCGAACAAAAGCAAATGGATGAGTTTGCCACTCTCAGTTATGGTCGTATGACAAAGCCGCTGTAGTGAATGCCACTGGCGGTGTTGACTATGAGCCGTGTCTGGTGTGAATCGTATTGTGGTTACGTGATGCAGGTTTCTCCATGCCCTTCCGATAGAATTCTCTTCTTTACCTTTGGCGCGATTTTTGCACAGAAAACGTCATAAAAGCTAATCAACGAAACAGAGTGCTGATAGGTCGCGGAGTGTATCTGGCGAACCAAGGGTGAAAGTCATTTATGAATGTGAATGTGTCCAATGTTTCTGCCGCTAAACCGATCTCAGCGTCAGAATCTCCGGCCAAAGCCGAGACGGAAAACACTGAAGATAATGGATTTATGCAAGCGTTGTTGCAGGCCTTTTCTGGTTCGTCGTCGGCCGAGCAAGTCAGCCAGCCCCACACCGCTCAAAGCGTGACCGGAGAAGAGGGCGGTGTGGATGGTGATGACACCATTAACTCAGGTAAAGAATCCGGAGCCGAAGATTCTGCCACTGAGGCAAAGGTAACCGAAGATTCTGGAACTGAGGCAAAAGTAACAGCGCAAAGTTCAGATCGAGAAACGGTTGCGGCTAATCAACAAGTACAGCAAACGCAACGGTCTGCCTCTGCCGATAATTTGTTAGAACAAAGTAATAGTGACAAGACTTCAGCGGAATCAGCATCATCGCCTGTGACGGTGCAGGGTTCCTCAAATCCGGTACAAACCGCGGAAAATACCCTCGAATCCCAGCGTAATGATGACGTTAACAAGAGTAGCGAGGAGGCAGAGGTTCATCAACAGCATGTCCGCAGCACGCTTGGTGAAGGGCAACAGCTTCTGGGGCGTTTGGAACAGGCAAATAGGACACTTCAGCGCCAGCCAAATGAACAGGCAGAGACAAGTGGCAAAGCCTTGCCACTAGAAAGTGATTTTGCACGCCTGAAGCCTGCCGCAAGCGAAGTATCGCCTGCCACCCCGGATAGTGCGGAGCTTAAACCGGTATATTCTTCACCGATGGCACCGATGCCAAACCAAGCAACGGAGATGGCGTCTCTTCCTTATACAGGAATCAGCGCCATTCGGGCGCCTGGGCAAGAGTCGCGAATCGCAGCAGAAAAAATACCTGTAGCGGGAACAGAGTCGGTCGTTATCAGTGAGAGCGGACAGGTTGCAGACGAAGTGCTGGCGAGCCTTGCTCTGCAAGAGCCTGGGTTACAGCTCCAGCAGACGGTGACAGTCGAGGAGGTGGCTGCCATTGATGCCAAACTGGCCAGTGAACAGCCATTATCACAGAGCGAAGTAGCTATAGTGGAAGGATTACGCCACGGCGACATCGTGGTGGAAGCATCAGAACTGCCAATGGTACAGTTTACGGCCCTGAGCGCAGATTTGAAAACTTCGACACCAGATCATCAGGCGGTAAAACCTAAGACACCGCCATCGGCCACACCACATGCCGCCGCTCAGGTGATCGGCCCAGATAACAAACAAGTGATCGTTCAAGGGAGTGATAAACCCGGACAAGCGGCTCTGGCTGATGCCGGGATGATGGCCAGTAGCCCAATAGTGCCTCATACACTGCCTGGTTCCGCCCCGGCTAATCCGGTCAATGAGAAAGTGTTGAGCAATAATTTTGCCGCGGGAGGTCTAAAAGGTTTGTCCTCGCAAAAGGATAAGCCGGAAGCTCAGCATGGTTTAGCCGGACAGCTGCAGGCTGCGGCTGGTCAGCAAGGGGTCACGACTACCGCGCAAGTGATGCGTACCGATCCTGCGCAGCAAGCGCAAGTTTCTATGCAGCTGACGCGGGAGATGGCTAATGACCAGGTGGCAGAAAAAGTCCAGATGATGATGTCCAAAAACCTCAAAAATCTGGATATTCGTTTGGATCCACCCGAGCTGGGCCGGATGCAGATCCGCATGACGATGAATAATGACTTAGCCAATGTGCACTTTACTGTCACCAACCCGCAAGCACGAGAGATCATTGAGCAAACTTTGCCACGTTTGCGTGAGATGTTAGCGCAGCAAGGGATGCAACTGGCGGATTCATCTGTTCAGCAGCAAAACAGCGGTCAGCAGCAACGGCAATACGCCGCGTCAGATCAGGCCGGTCAACAGGCTGCGGGACGGGGTTTTGGCGGTCAGACAGGTGAAAACTTTGATGCTGACGCAAATCTTGATTTGAATGTGGTTTCAAAGCGTGATGGAATCAGCTTTTACGCTTAAAATAGCGAGGCTTCGCCCTAAAACCATTTGGTATCGGGCATGAACAGAATAAACAACAAGAGAGAACCATGGCAGAAGAACAGCTACAAGCGGCCGACGCGCCAAAAGGAAAAAAGAAACTGCTGATCATCATCATTGCAGTTGTACTGTTGCTCGGTGGTGGTGCCGGAGCGTTCTTTTTCATGGGCTCAGATGAGCCAGCACAAGCGGAGGCGAGTAAGGCTGAGCAACCCGCTCCGGCCGGGGAGCCGATCGCTTACGTAAACATAGCGCAGCCGTTTGTTTTTAATGTAACCGGTGACCGGCGTGATCGCCTGATACAGATTAAAGCCCAGCTTATGGTTCGGGGTTCGGAAAACGAAAACCTTGCCCGCTATCATTCGCCTTTGATTGAAAGCTCATTGCTTTCGACCTTTGCGTCTGCCACTGTGGATCAGTTACGCTCACCAACCGGGCGAGTCGAGTTGAGAGACCGGGCTACGGAAGACATCAAAGCGTCGCTCAATGCCGCGGTCGGCAAGCCGGTGATCGAAAAAGTACTGTTTACAGATTTTGTTATTCAATAGGTAGAACGTGACCGATCTATTAAGCCAAGACGAGATTGATGCGCTGTTACATGGCGTAGACGATGTCGAAGACGTAGAAGAAAGCGTTGGTAACGGCAGCGATGGTGCCGTCAGTTTCGATTTTTCATCTCAAGACCGTATCGTCCGCGGTCGCATGCCGACGCTCGAGCTGATTAACGAGCGTTTTGCACGACATATGCGGATCAGTTTGTTCAACATGCTGCGTAAAACGGCAGAAGTGTCGATTAACGGCGTACAGATGATGAAGTTTGGCGAGTACCAAAATACGCTGTATGTCCCCACCAGTCTGAATATGGTACGTTTTCGCCCGCTGAAAGGGACGGCGTTGATCACCATGGAAGCGCGCCTGGTGTTTATTCTGGTGGAGAACTTTTTCGGTGGTGATGGACGCTTCCATGCCAAGATTGAAGGGCGGGAATTTACCCCGACTGAGCGCCGGATTATTCAGTTGCTGATGAAAATCGTCTTTGAGGACTATAAAGAGGCATGGTCGCCGGTCATGGGGGTTGAGTTTGAGTACCTGGATTCGGAAGTGAACCCGAGTATGGCCAACATTGTCAGCCCGACCGAGGTAATCGTGGTCAGCTCTTTCCATATCGAAGTTGATGGCGGTGGCGGTGATTTCCATGTTGTCATGCCGTACTCCATGGTCGAGCCGATCCGAGAACTGCTCGATGCCGGGGTACAGTCTGACAAGATGGAAACCGACGTGCGCTGGAGCTCTGCACTGCGCGAAGAGATCATGGACTGTCCGGTCAACTTCCGGGTTAATTTGCTGGAAAAAGACATCTCGCTACGCGACCTGATGGAGTTGCAGCCAGGCGACATTATCCCGATAGAAATGCCGGAACATGCCACCATGTTCATTGAAGAGCTGCCGACTTACCGGGTTAAAATGGGCCGCAAAGAAGACAAACTGGCGGTGCAAGTCTCAGAAGAAATTGAACGCCCGCATGTGGTGAAAACTGATTTGGCTTTCCTCAGCAAAGACATCATGTCAGAGCTGGAAAGTGACGATGATATTGATAATTAATGCATTAAACACAGGACATAATCATGGAACCAAGTGACGATCAAAAGCTTGCAGACGAATGGGCGGCTGCTCTTGGAGAAGACCCTTCTGCTCCTGATATTGATGTAGATGAAGTACTGGCTGCACCGCTGGAAGAGCTGCAGGATACCTCCAGCCCGATCACCGACGATGAGCGGCGTAAACTTGACACCATTATGGACATTCCGGTGACCATTTCAATGGAAGTGGGCCGTTCACAGATCAGTATCCGCAACCTGCTGCAACTGAACCAGGGCTCGGTGGTGGAGCTGGATCGTCTGGCTGGTGAGTCACTGGACGTTCTGGTTAACGGTACGCTGATTGCCCACGGTGAAGTGGTGGTGGTCAATGACAAGTTTGGTATTCGCTTGACTGATGTGATCAGCCAAACCGAACGGATTAAAAAGCTACGTTGATGATGAACCGTACAACCAAACGGCGTTTGCAGCAACTTACAGGAGCACTGGGCCTAGGGCTGAGTGCTCCTTATGCGTTTGCAGCGCCGCCAACTAACTTAGATTTGGCCACCACTTTGGGCTCTTTAGTGCTGGTGATCGGCGTGATCATTCTACTCGCCTGGCTGCTCAAGCGGATGCAGGTGCCGGCCCTTGGCCAGCAGAAAGGCATGCGCATCATCAGCCAGTTACCGGTTGGTACCAAAGAACGGATCGCGGTGGTTCAGGTGGGTGACGAGCAGTTTCTGGTCGGGATCACCAGTCAGTCGATCCAGATGTTGGCAAAACTGGATAAGCCATTGAAAGAAGAAGAGTTGACGACCAGTGCGTTTGCCAGTCAATTCAGTCAACTGATTAAGAAAAATCATGACAAAAGGTAACGCTATCTCGGTTTGGTTCCGAGCCTGTTTACTGGTGTTGAGCGTATTATTCTCTACACTGAGCTTTGCCCAGGCAGAAGAATCACCACTACCGGACAATCTCGCTCAAGGTGGCAGCGTAACGGTGCAGGCGATGGAAAGCGACAGTGGTGCCAGCCGTTCGCTTTCAGTATCGAATACCGGCGGTATTCCGGCTTTTACCATGACCACTAATCCTGACGGCAGTGAGGATTATTCGGTTACCCTGCAAATTCTCGCCCTGATGACCATGCTGGGCTTTTTGCCTGCGATGGTCATTCTGATGACGTCTTTCACTCGTATCGTGGTGGTGATGTCGATCCTGCGCCAGGCCATGGGCCTGCAACAAACGCCGTCGAATCAGGTGATCATTGGCATAGCACTGTTCTTAACGTTTTTTGTTATGTCACCGGTGCTTAATCAGATCAACGATCAGGCGATACAGCCGTATCTGAACGAGCAAGTCTCGGCCCGACAAGCGTTTGATGCCGCACAGGTGCCAATGAAAGCATTTATGCTCAAACAGACGCGGATCAAGGACCTGGAAACGTTTGTCAACATGTCCGGCGCGCAGGTCAGTAACCCGGAAGATGTCTCGATGGCGGTATTGATCCCGGCGTTTATTACCTCGGAGCTGAAAACCGCGTTCCAGATCGGCTTTATGCTGTTCTTGCCTTTCTTAATTATTGACCTGGTGGTGGCTTCGGTGTTGATGGCTATGGGTATGATGATGTTGTCGCCGATGATTGTATCGTTGCCATTCAAGCTGATGTTGTTTGTCTTGGTGGATGGCTGGAATCTGATCTTGTCGACACTGGCCGGCAGCTTCGCCTTATAGGTGGGCATAGAATGAAAGAGGGTTGGACATGACACCAGAAATGTTTGTCGAGCTGTTCCGCGGTGCGTTGTGGATGGTATTGATCATGGTTTGTGCCATTATTATCCCCAGCCTGCTGATTGGCCTGGTGGTGGCTATTTTCCAGGCAGCGACATCGATCAACGAACAAACCTTAAGCTTCTTACCCCGTCTGATCGTTACTTTGCTTGCACTGATGCTATTTGGTCATTGGATGACGCAAATGCTGATGGAATACTTTTTCAGCCTGATTGAGCGCCTGCCTCAGGTACTGTATTAGCGAGGCCGTGTGATGGAATACCCAACCGATCTCGTCCTTGACTGGGTTGCCAACTATTTTTGGCCCTATGTGCGTATTTCAGCCATGTTGATGGTGATGACGGTAACCGGTGCACGTTTTGTTTCTCCTCGTATCCGGTTGTATTTGGGTTTAGCGATCACCTTTGCGGTTATGCCAATGCTCCCGGCGGTGCCACAAGATATTGAGCTGTTGTCGTTCCGCGGCTTTATGACCATTGCCGAGCAACTTATCATCGGTGTTGCGATGGGGATGGTGACCCAGTTTATGATTCAGACCTTTGTTTTGCTGGGACAAATTCTTGGCATGCAATCGAGCTTGGGTTTTGCCTCGATGGTGGACCCGGCCAACGGCCAGAATACGCCGTTGTTGGGTCAGCTGTTTATGTTTTTGGCCACGATGTTTTTCCTCGCTACCGATGGCCACCTGAAAATGCTGCAACTGGTGGTGTTTAGCTTTAAGACCCTGCCGATCGGTTCGGGTACCTTAACCGCGGTGGATTTTAAAGAGCTGGCCGGTTGGCTGGCGATCATGTTTAAAACTGCACTGAGCATGTCGTTGTCGGGGATCATTGCGCTGTTGACCATCAACCTGTCGTTTGGCGTAATGACCCGGGCTGCCCCGCAGCTGAATATTTTCTCGCTTGGTTTTGCGTTTGCTTTAATGGTCGGCTTGTTGTTGTGCTGGTATATCCTGGCCGGCTTATACAGCCATTACCAGTTATTTTGGTTAGTGGGTGAGGAGCAATTGTGCCGCCTCATTCGTTTGGATTGCTAGGAGGCTGGTTTGGCAGAGTCAGACGGTCAGGAACGCACCGAAGAAGCCACCCCCCGACGGTTACAACAGGCCAAAGAAAAAGGCCAGGTAGCCCGGTCGAAAGAGCTGGCTTCAGCGTCGGTATTGATTGTCGGGGCCGTCGCACTGATGTGGTTCGGCGAAGCATTGTCGCGCGCGCTGTTTTCTATTATGAGCCGGCTGTTTGACCTGACAAGGGAAGAGATCTTTGATCCGATAAAACTGCTTGATATTGCCGGTGGTGCCCTGTCTGCACTGGTGCTGCCACTGCTGATGATCCTGGTGACTCTGTTTGTCGCCGCCATCGGCGGCGCTGCCGGGTTAGGCGGGATCAGTTTTTCTGCTGAGGCTGCCAGGCCTAAAGTGTCCAAAATGAACCCCCTCAGCGGGCTAAAGCGGATGGTGGGGATGCAGAGCCTGGTCGAATTACTTAAATCGATATTAAAAGTGTTGCTGGTGACCGGGTTTGCCATCTACCTGATCCAGGCCTCCCAGGCTGATTTGATTCAACTGAGTATGGATGTTTTCCCGCAGAATATTTTCCACGCCCTCGATATCCTGCTGAATTTTGTCCTGTTGATCAGCTGTTCGTTATTGATCGTGGTCGCGATCGACATACCGTTTCAGATCTGGCAGCACAGCGATCAGTTGAAAATGACGAAGCAGGAAGTCAAAGACGAATACAAAGAAACCGAAGGTAAGCCTGAAGTTAAAGGCCGTATCCGGATGCTGCAACGCGAGGCTGCCCAACGCCGGATGATGGCCGACGTCCCCCAGGCCGATGTGATTGTCACTAACCCGGAGCACTTTTCAGTGGCGCTACGCTATAAACAAAAGACTGACCGGGCGCCGGTGGTTATCGCCAAAGGCACCGATCATATGGCAATGAAAATCCGTGAAGTGGCACGAGAACATGACATCACCATTGTGCCTGCACCGCCATTGGCCCGGGCCCTGTACCACTCTACCGAACTCGAGCAAGAAATTCCCGATGGTCTGTTTACCGCCGTTGCCCAGGTATTGGCGTTTGTTTTCCAGCTCAAGCAGTACCGGAAACGCGGCGGCCAGCGCCCGAAAATTCAGGATTACGCGCTGCCAATCCCTGATGAGTATCGCCGCTAAGTTCAAACGGATTGACCAATCGGGCTAGTTCTCTACCCCTCGGGGGAGACTTATTTGCGCAGTGAGTCATTATTTTGGCGTTATTCATGGTACATAGATTGCTTAAACTCGCGTAATTGACAACAATAACGGGCCGTAGAGTAGTTCGGCCATTGCCATTTTGTCATGCCTCCTGACGAGATGCCCCAAAGATTGATTGAGATTTCCCGCAGTTATGAAATTAAACCTGCCATTTGCAGATAAATTACCAAGCATTCCAAAGCGCTCCATGCCTGCCGTTGGTGCGCCGGTTATGGTTCTCGCCACCCTCGCTATGGTGGTCCTACCCATACCTGCTTTCCTGCTGGATATGTTTTTTACCTTCAACATCGCCTTAGCCATGGTGGTGTTGTTAGTGACCGTTTACACCCGACGCCCGCTGGATTTTGCGGCCTTCCCGACTGTACTGCTGATTGCAACCTTGTTGCGTCTGGCACTGAACGTCGCTTCAACCCGTGTGGTTTTGTTGCATGGTCATGAAGGGGGCAGTGCGGCCGGTAACGTGATCGAGGCATTTGGTAACGTCGTGATTGGCGGCAACTATGCCGTGGGTCTGGTGGTGTTCCTTATCCTGATGATCATTAACTTTATGGTGGTGACCAAAGGTGCAGGGCGTATCTCTGAAGTGAGTGCCCGCTTTACCCTGGATGCTTTACCCGGTAAGCAAATGGCCATCGATGCCGACTTAAACGCGGGGCTGATTGATCAGGACCAGGCGCGGCTGCGACGCTTTGAAGTCACCAAAGAGGCGGACTTTTACGGCTCGATGGATGGTGCGTCCAAGTTTGTTAAAGGGGATGCCATCGCGGGTATTATGATCCTGTTCATTAACATCATTGGTGGACTTTCGATCGGGATGGCCCAATATGGTCTGGGCTTTGGTGAGGCAATCGAAATCTATACCCTGCTGACCATTGGTGATGGTTTGGTGGCACAGATTCCATCGCTGTTGCTGTCCATCGCTGCCGCGATGATGGTGACCCGGCAAAATACTGATGAAGACATGGGCGAGCAACTGGTGTTCCAGATGTTCGATAACCCGAAAGCACTGCTTATCACCGCCGCCATCTTAGGCATAATGGGTATTGTGCCGGGAATGCCGCATTTTGCATTTCTTTCCCTGGCGGTGGTAGCGGGCGCGAGTGCCTACTTTATTGATAAAAAGCAGAAACAAAAAGCCAAAGAGCCATCCCTTCCCGCGCAGGTTGAAGAAGGGAAAGAAGCGATCTCGCAGCGTGAACTGTCCTGGGATGATGTGCAGCCGGTCGACATTATTGGCCTTGAGGTGGGCTACCGGTTGATTCCGCTGGTGGATCGGGATCAAGGTGGCGAGTTGCTCGAACGGGTTAAAGGGGTACGGAAGAAACTCTCGCAAGATTTCGGCTTTTTGATCCCAGCGGTGCATATCCGCGATAACTTAGAGCTGACACCTAACAGCTACCGGATCACTTTGATGGGGGTCGCGGTTGGTGAAGCAGAAATTCGCCCCGATCAAGAGCTGGCAATTAACCCCGGACAAGTGTATGGCATGATTGAAGGCGAACCCACAATCGACCCGGCGTTTGGTTTAGAAGCTGTCTGGATTCGTGAGGACCAACGTGAACACGCCCAGGCTCTCGGTTACACAGTGGTGGACTCGTCAACCGTACTGGCAACGCATTTAAGCCAGTTGCTGACCAATAACGCTTCCCAGTTAATTGGCCATGAAGAAGTGACCAACCTGTTGGAAATGCTGGGACGCAGCGCACCTAAACTGGTGGAAGATTTTGTTCCGGAGCAATTACCACTGGGTGTGGTGGTTAAAGTGCTGCAGAACCTGCTGAATGAGGCTATTCCGATTCGTGATATTCGGACCATCGTTCAGACGTTGGCGGAGTACTCGGGTAAGAGTCAAGAACCTGACATCCTAACTGCGGCGGTACGAATCAGTTTGAAACGATTAATTGTTCAGGAAATCAATGGGATAGAGCCGGAGTTGCCAGTGATTACCCTTATCCCTGAGCTGGAACAAATTTTGCATCAAACGATGCAAGCATCGGGTGGAGAATCGGCAGGCATTGAGCCTGGACTTGCCGAACGTTTGCAGTCGTCGCTGAGTCAGGCAACTCAGGAGCAAGAGCTAAAAGGCGAGCCTGCTGTTCTGCTGACGTCCGGCGTTTTACGTTCCACTTTAGCGAAGTTCGTTAAAAACACAATTCCAAACCTGCGTGTCCTCTCTTACCAGGAAATACCGGATGAGAAACAGATCAGGATTGTGCAGGCCGTGGGTAACTAACACCACCCATAACTAATGGATTCATAGTTTGAAGATAAAACGATTTTTTGCCAAAGACATGCGTTTAGCACTGCTGCAAGTAAAAGAGGAGCTGGGTGCTGAAGCCGTAATCATGTCAAACAAAAGAGTGGCAGGTGGCGTCGAGATCGTTGCAGCAATTGACGGAGAGTCGAATGCGAGTGCATCGCGAGGGGGCTTGTCACGGCCTAAACCGAGTGCTGGCCAAGCAAAGCGTTACAGCAACCACCGACAAGTCTCTCCCTCTATGGAGCAAGGCTTTGCCCAACGACGTCTGGACGAAGACAAGATCAGCTTAAACAACAATCAAGAAAAATCCGGCTCGATGACGCAGCGTTTTGCCAATATGCTCAAGCAGTACAGTGGCGGCGCAGCAGACACTGATGAACATACGGCGGAAAATGAAGATTCCCTCTCAGCTCTGTTGCAGCGCCAAAGCAAGCAACGCGAAGATTTTCGTCACAATGCCCCTGATCCCTATCAGTCAGACTCGCCGTTAGCGAAGCTGATCGCCCAGGATAACCGCTTAGCCCGGCCTGAACCAAAGCTTGATCCGACCCGCTATGAGCGACGTCGTCGGGTGGAAGAGCATGATAACGAGACGAGTGAACTGGAAGACATGCGTGAGGAAATGACCTCAATCCGACGCCTGTTAGAACATCAAGTCTCCGGTTTAATGTGGCAAGAAGTGGAACGCCGCGAACCTTTGCGAGCGATGCTGATTAAACGACTTGAGCGTATGGGCGTTTCTCCGGAACTCGCCGATCAAATGGCCTGTTACATTCCGGAGGACACCAAACCAGCGCGTGCCTGGAAAGCCTTATTGGCTCTGGTTTCGGATCAAGTCAGCACACCAAAACAAGATATTTTGAAGCGTGGTGGTGTCGTCGCCCTGCTTGGCCCTACCGGGGTCGGAAAAACCACCACCGTCGCTAAGCTGGCGGCCCGTGCAGCGATGGAGTATGGCGCGGATAATGTCGCCCTGGTGACGACCGACACCTACCGTATCGGTGCGCACGAGCAACTTTCAATTTATGGCCGAATTATGGGTTGTCCGGTAAGAGTTGCTAAAGATTCTGATGAATTGGCCGATGTTATATATCAGCTGAGAAATAGAAGGCTGATTTTGGTTGATACCGCCGGGATGGGCCAGCGGGATGTGCGGCTTTCTGAACAACTGGATACCCTGATGCAAGAGAGTGGGGAGGTCATTCATAGCTATCTTGTTCTGCCAGCCACCGCGCAACGTCGCGTGTTGCAAGAAACGATTGAGCATTTCCGGCGGATTCCCTTGTCAGGTTGTATTTTAACCAAACTTGACGAGTCGTTAAGTCTGGGTGAATTCATCAGTGTGGTGATTCAAAACGCCATGCCGGTAGCCTACATTGCCAACGGCCAGCGCGTGCCGGAAGATATTGTGATTGCACAACCAAAATACATGCTCGCGAAAGCGAATGAACTGCTAGAGAAGTCGACAGAGAACGAACCTCACTTCTGGAATAGTGACAGCGAAGGACTCTAGGACGGCGGATTACTATGACTGAGAATATGATACACGATCAAGCAAGCGGCCTGCGCCGCTTAACCCAACCCTCATTAACGAAAGTGATCGCCGTGACTGGTGGTAAGGGTGGTGTGGGTAAATCAAATGTAACTCTTGGCCTGGCGATTTGTATGGCTCGCCAGGGTAAAAAAGTGATGGTTCTCGACGCTGACTTAGGCCTGGCCAATGTTGACGTGATGCTCGGAATTCGTTCAAAACGCAACCTCGGGCATGTCCTCTCTGGTGAATGCGAGCTAAAAGATGCCATTGTTGAAGGCCCTTATGGTATAAAGATAGTCCCTGCCACTTCAGGGACACAGAGCATGACTGAGCTATCTCATACCCAGCACGCGGGTTTGATCCGCGCATTTGGTAGTATTGAAGAAGAGATGGATGTACTGCTGATCGATACCGCGGCTGGTATTTCTGATATGGTGATCAGTTTTTCACGTGCAGCTCAAGATGTGGTTGTGGTAGTGTGTGATGAGCCAACTTCAATTACCGATGCTTACGCGTTAATCAAGCTGTTGAGCAAAGAACACCAGGTACAGCGCTTCAAAGTAGTGGCAAATATGGTCAGAAGTTACCGAGAAGGGCGAGAATTGTTTGCAAAGTTGACCTTAGTCACAGAGCGCTTCTTGAATGTTAGCCTTGAACTCGTAGCATGTATCCCGTTAGATGATAAAGTACGTCAATCAGTCAAGCGACAGAAAATCGTTGTGGATGCATTTCCTCGTTCACCAGCGGCTTTAGCGATTAGCTCACTTGCAAACAAAGCGTTGACTTGGCCACTGCCTAGAACGCCAAGCGGGCATTTAGAGTTTTTTGTTGAGCGGCTGTTGAATCGTAACGAGTTCACAGAGGATCCTTTTGGTGAATAAAGCGCTAACCTATGACCAACGTGGCAATATCAACAGCCAGCAGGCGTTCATAGAGCGATATTCCGTGTTGGTTAAACGCATTGCTCACCACTTATTAGGCCGCTTGCCGCCCAGTGTGCAGGTCGAAGATCTTATCCAGGCAGGCATGATTGGCCTTATCGAAGCTCAGCAGAATTATGATGGTTCGAAAGGGGCGAGTTTTGAAACCTACGCCGGTATCCGTATTCGCGGTGCGATGTTAGATGACATCCGCAAAGGTGATTGGGTGCCGCGTTCGGTACATAAAAATAATCGTGAGATCAACCAGGCCATTGCTGAATTAGAAGGCCAGCTTAATCGCGATCCATCTGATGCCGAAGTAGCGGCACATATGGGCCTGACTTTGGCTCAATACCACAGTGCATTAACAGACATTAATTGTTCAAGGCTTGTGGGCATTGAAGACCTGGGGGTGTCGGATGATGTTATTTCGCCGGCGGAAGAGACCGATGATAGCAACCCATTCAAGGGGGTTGCAGACGAATCGTTTAGAAAATCATTGGTTGAATCAATAAAACAGCTTCCAGAGCGTGAAGCTTTAGTGCTTTCGCTTTATTATGACGAAGAACTTAATTTAAAAGAAATTGGCGATGTATTGGGTGTCAGCGAGTCTCGCGTCAGCCAAATATTAAGCCAAGCGATGCAACGTTTACGTACTAAGCTCAGCGCGTGGACACAAAATGACTAAAAACACTGACTTTTTGATTCAGTGGAGGCAATTTTGAATAAAAACATGAAGATCCTTATTGTTGATGATTTCTCAACAATGCGCCGTATTGTTAAAAACCTACTTCGTGATTTGGGTTTCAACAACACCCAAGAAGCGGATGACGGTTTAACTGCATTACCAATGCTGAAAAAGGGTGACTTCGACTTTGTTGTAACCGATTGGAATATGCCGGGGATGCAGGGCATAGACCTTCTTAAACACATTCGTGCCGATAACGAGCTTAAGCACCTGCCAGTTCTCATGATCACGGCAGAAGCGAAGCGCGAACAGATCATCGAAGCAGCACAAGCCGGTGTTAACGGTTACATCGTTAAGCCATTTACTGCCGCAACACTAAAAGAAAAACTAGATAAAATTTTTGAGCGTTTATAAGCCTCTCAGTCTCTTTGTTGTCGAGTCACCATTAAAATTACACTCATTATTAAACGGTGGCTCGAACAATGTCGCAAAGTGATTAGAAAGAACTAAACGTAAAAGGGTCTATTCAGGATGATCTCACTAGAGCAGGCGAAGTCGCTCGTTCAATTGTTAGAAAATGGCAAGCAAGATCAAGCCAACGTGCTTGTTGCTTCCATCTATGAAGGTGCGGAAAGCCCGATGCTACAAGAAATCGGTGCGCTTACCCGTGACCTTCACGAATCACTAAAACAGTTCAACCTCGATCAGCGCATGACTGAGATTGCGAACGATGAAATTCCGGACGCCCGGGATCGTCTTAAGTACGTGATCGAGAAAACTGAGCTTGCTGCAAACAAGACGATGGACGCCGTAGAGTGTTGCCTGCCCATGGCTGACAATCTACACCAATGCCTGCAACAGGTTCGGCCGCGCTGGAATGAGTTAATGAACGGCCGGATTGAACTGAGTGAGTTTAAAGCCCTCTGTCACCGTATTGATGAGTTGCTGACCCAAGTGGAAGGCGACAGCACAGAGTTGCGTGGTCAATTGACGGAAATTCTCATGGCACAGGATTTTCAGGATTTAACCGGTCAAATTATTCGTCGGGTGATCACGCTGGTGAATGAGGTGGAAGATCGCCTGGTGGAAATTCTTACGGTCTTTTCCAATAACAAGCCAGTAGGTGAGGCTGCAGCCGTATCTCAACCTGCTGCTCCAAAGCAAAAGCAAATAAGCGCCGCGGAAGGCCCGATACTCCATCCAGAGCTGAGGGAAGATGCAGTTTCATCTCAGGATGAAGTCGATGACTTATTGTCCAGTCTTGGATTTTAAAGGTAACGTATGAGCTACGATTTAGACGAAGATATTCTTCAGGATTTTCTGATTGAAGCTGGAGAAATTCTGGAATTGCTGTCAGAGCAATTGGTAGAGCTAGAAAATAACCCAGATGATAAGGATTTGCTGAACGCCATTTTCCGTGGTTTCCACACGGTAAAAGGCGGCGCAGGTTTCTTGTCTTTAACCGAACTGGTTGATACCTGCCACGGCGCAGAAAACGTGTTCGACGTGCTGCGTAACGGTCAACGCTCTGTTACCCCAAGCTTGATGGATACCATGCTAAGAGCTTTGGATACAGTCAACACCCAGTTCCAGGCTGTACAGAATCAAGAGCCTATTGAGGCGGCAGAGTCTGATTTGCTGGAAGAGTTACATCGTTTATGTAAACCCGAAGCAGAAGATGAAGTTGCTGCGGTGAGTGACTGCCTGCACACTACTGCGGAAGCGAATATTCCCGAAGTGGCGGTTCCGGAAGTAACGCCTCCGGTGCAACCTGAGCCAGTGAGTGAAGTTAACGCCGGTTCGGTGGATGAAATCACCCAAGACGAATTCGAGAAGCTACTGGATGAGCTGCACGGTAAAGGTAGCGCCCCGGGAGCAACGTCTTCTCCCGCGCCTGTTAACGTCGCGAGCACTCCGGCAAATAATAGTCCGACCCCGGACAACGGTGACATTACCGACGATGAATTTGAGCGCTTGCTTGATGAGCTGCACGGGGTGGGAAAAAGCCCGACCTCTGCTGATGCAGCCATCCCACCTGAAGCAACACCAGTGAAAAAAGAGGCGCCTGCACCTGCCACTGAGGCAAGCAGCGACCTGATGACTGATGAAGAGTTCGAAAAGCTGCTTGATCAACTGCACGGCGTTGGCAATGGTCCTTCAGCGGAAGAGCTGGAAATGGCAACCAAGCCAGCCTCAGCCAACCCGGTTTCCGAGCCTAAAGCGCCTGCGCCTCAAGCTGCTCCAACAGTAACACCTCAAGTCGCTGCACAAGAAGCGGCTAAACCTGTGGTTGCCAAAGCAGAAAACAAAAAAGCCGACACAAAAGCCAGTGCACCAGCGGTGAAAAAAACTCAGGCTGAGGCGACTGTGCGTGTCGATACTTCGACACTGGACACCATTATGAACATGGTTGGAGAGCTGGTACTGGTGCGTAACCGCTTGTTAAGCCTGGGTCTTAACAGTAATGATGAAGAGATGTCCAAAGCGGTAGCAAATCTGGATGTGGTGACCGCGGATCTGCAGGGGGCGGTGATGAAAACCCGCATGCAGCCAATCAAAAAAGTATTTGGTCGGTTCCCTCGCGTGGTGCGCGATTTGGCGCGTAACCTGAAAAAAGATATTGTGCTGGAAATGCGTGGTGAAGATACCGATCTGGATAAAAACCTGGTCGAAGCACTGGCTGATCCACTGATCCACTTGGTACGTAACTCCGTTGACCATGGCATCGAAATGCCGGAAGAGCGTGTTAAAGCGGGCAAACCAAGTACAGGTAAAGTCATTCTTTCGGCCTCCCAGGAAGGCGATCACATTGAACTGGCGATCGTCGATGACGGTGGTGGCATGGATCCGAATAAGCTGCGTGGTATTGCGGTAACGCGCGGCATGATGGATGAAGATGCGGCTGCGCGTTTGACGGACAAAGAGTGCTTCAACCTGATCTTTGCCCCTGGTTTCTCCAGCAAAGAGAAGATCTCTGATATTTCCGGGCGTGGTGTTGGTATGGACGTGGTTAAGACCGCTATCAACACCCTGAACGGGTCAATCGACATTGACTCTGAACTGGGTAAGGGCACTAAGATCACCATCAAGGTTCCCCTTACACTGGCCATTTTGCCAACCCTGATGGTCGGCGTCGGCGGCCACCCATTTGCGCTGCCTTTGGCATCGGTCAATGAAATATTCCACTTAGATCTAAGCCGCACTAACGTAGTGGATGGCCAGCTTACGATCATTGTTCGTGATAAATCGATTCCATTGTTTTATTTACAAAACTGGTTGTCGTCAAGAACAGCACAGGTGGCCAAGCGTGAAGGCCATGGTCATGTTGTGATCGTGCAGTTGGGTAGCCAACGTGTTGGTTTTGTCGTGGATACCCTGATCGGCCAGGAAGAGGTGGTAATTAAGCCGCTGGATAACCTGTTGCAAGGTACTCCGGGTATGGCTGGAGCAACGATCACCAGTGATGGTCATATCGCATTGATCCTGGACGTGCCAGATCTGCTTAAACAATACGCAGCGGCCTCACGCATTTAAGCGTGGTTTCGATTTATAAAAGGAATAAGATGGCGATCAAAGTATTAGTTGTTGATGATTCGAGTTTTTTCCGACGTCGTGTCAGCGAGATCATCAACTCAGAACCGCGCCTGGAAGTGATTGATGTTGCGGTGAATGGGCGAGAAGCAGTTGAAAAAGCCAAAACGCTTAAGCCAGATGTGATCACCATGGATATTGAAATGCCGGTTATGGATGGTATCACAGCCGTGCGTGAAATAATGGCGGCTTCACCAACACCAATCCTGATGTTTTCATCGCTGACCCATGATGGTGCTAAAGCGACATTAGATGCATTGGATGCCGGAGCATTGGATTTCTTACCGAAAAAGTTTGAAGATATTGCCCGTAATCGTGAGGAAGCGGTATCGCTCCTGCAACAGCGCGTGATCCAGATTGCTGCCAAACGAACGTTTTTGCGCCGGCCGGTGGTTAAGCCTGCGGTGGCCACACCGACGGCTTCGCGCACACTGAGTCCACGGGCCGCCAATGTCAGTCCTGCAGCGGCAGTAAGACCGGCGGCGAAATACCGTGCATCAGGTAAGAGCTACCAACTGACGGCGATCGGTACTTCTACCGGGGGGCCGGTAGCGCTGCAGAAAATTTTGACCCGTTTACCGGTCAACTACCCGCACCCGATTGTGTTAGTCCAGCATATGCCGGCAACTTTTACCGCGGCGTTTGCCAGCCGGCTCAATACCCTGTGCAAAATCCAGGTAAAAGAGGCGCAAGATGGTGATGTTCTGCGCGCTGGTGTGGCTTATCTGGCCCCCGGCGGCAAACAGATGATGATCGATGGTCGGGCTGGTGCCGGGCGGATCCGCATTATTGATGGTGGCGACCGAATGAACTACAAACCATGTGTTGATGTTACCTTTGGCTCGGCCGCTAAGATTTACGGTGACAAAGTGCTGTCGATGGTGCTGACCGGAATGGGAGCTGATGGCCGCGAAGGGGCACGAATGCTTAAAGCCGCCGGTGCAACAATTTGGGCTCAGGACGAAGAAAGTTGTGTCGTATATGGCATGCCTCAGGCAGTGGCTAAGGCTGGGATTTCATCAGAAGATTTGCCGCTAGAGCGCATTGCTGAGCGAATGCTGGTCGAAGTAGGGTTAGCGTAGGAATTACCATGATCGTTTGGAGTGTAGCAAACCAAAAAGGTGGGGTAGGCAAAACGACCTCGACGGTGACGCTGGCTGGCTTGCTCAGTCAGAAAGGTCACCGCGTTTTAATGGTGGATACGGATCCGCACGCATCGTTGACGACCTATCTTGGCTATGACCCGGATGACGTCACTTCGAGTCTGTTCGATTTGTTTCAATTGAAGAGCTTTAGCCGTGACGCGGTGCGTTCACGGATCATTGACTCTGATTTGGACGGCATTGATATCATACCGGCTCATATGTCCCTTGCCACTCTTGACCGGGTAATGGGCAACCGCAATGGTATGGGCTTGATCTTAAAACGTGCCTTGCAGGCTGTGGAAGACGATTATGATTACGTGCTGATCGACTGTCCGCCGATCCTTGGGGTGATGATGGTTAATGCGCTGGCGGCAAGCGATCGTATTCTGATCCCGGTACAGACTGAGTTTTTGGCAATGAAAGGGTTGGAACGGATGATCCGTACCCTGAGTATTATGCAGAAGTCTCGCCCGGACGGATTTAAAGTCACGATTGTGCCGACAATGTACGATAAGCGCACCAATGCTTCATTACAGACGTTGACACAGCTAAAGCGTGACTATCCGGATCAGGTGTGGACATCGGCAGTGCCTATCGACACCAAATTTCGCGATGCCAGCTTAAGGCATTTGCCTGCGTCGCATTTTGCGTCTGGCAGCCGAGGAGTCTTTGCCTATAAGCAGTTGTTGATTTATTTGGAGAGGCTAGCCATAGATGAGCAATAACGAGCAGATCCTCTCCAGTGAACAGGCGTTAGACGATTACTTCAGTGCTCTGCTTGGTGAGCAGGATGAAATGGTTGACTTGCTTGAGCGTGAGTTAGCATCTGCAGAGCCAGAGCCAGAGCCAGAGCCAGAGCCAGAGCCAGAGCCAGAGCCAGAGCCAGAGCCAGAGCCAGAGCCAGAGCCAGAGCCAGAGCCAGAGCCAGAGCCAGAGCCAGAGCCAGAGCCAGTGCCACAAGCACAGCTCGCCCAACCAGATCCGTATCCGTATCAGGAACTAGACACGGTTGACATTGAGGTGCCGAATCTCGATGAGGTACAACGGCTATTGAGTCAGATGCAAAAGTCTGACGTAGTCGCTGAGTCTGATATTGACGCGTTACTGGAAAAAAACACCGCAGAGATTGCCTTAGCATCGACACCGGAAGCTGAACCTGAGTTGCCGCGGCCGTCCGAGAGTGTCGAAGTGGTTGAGGAGCTTCAAGACTGGGATGTGAGTGCGGCAGACAGCATTGTAGGGGAACCCGCGCCAACAGAGCAGGTCAACGAACAAAACTGTCAGGTTGAGCATGTTGAAAGTGAGCCACAGACCCAGCCGGGTGCGATGTTATCAATGGATTGGCGGGCGACCCAGCGCAGTGAGGCTTTCCCCGTGCTTTATTTTGACGTTAACGGAGTGACTTTTGCAGTGCCGCTGGATGAGCTTGGCGGCATACACCGCTTGGTTGAGCTTAATCATCTTATTGGACGGCCAGCATGGTATCTGGGATTACAGACCAGTCGTGAGCAACAGTTTGATGTGGTAGATACCGCAAAATGGGTAATGGCCGATAAACTGCGTGGTGAAGAGTATAAAGATGGCTACGAATATGTGGTTATGCTCGGTGAAAGCATGTGGGGATTGGCCAGTAATAAATTAAAGGGCACGGAATCGCTCGAAGCGGGTCAGGTTCGTTGGAGAGAACAGGCGGGAAAACGCCCTTGGCTCGCAGGCATGGTGAAAGACAAAATGTGTGCTTTGATCCATGTCCAGGCACTAATTGACATGCTAAACGCAGGTTTAGATGTAAAATCATTGAATTAGTTTTAGTCGGGAACGACATTAACGAGGATTTACTATGTCTCAAGCTTTTGAAGTAGAAGTGAAGAAAGATACATCAAATGACGAAGTTCTTCAGTGGGTGACGTTCCAGCTAGAAGAAGAAACATACGGCATCAATGTGATGCAAGTACGTGAAGTGCTTCGTTATACTGAAATCGCGCCGGTACCGGGTGCCCCGGATTATGTTCTGGGTATCATTAACTTGCGTGGTAACGTAGTGACGGTTATCGACACCCGCTCACGTTTTGGCCTGATGGAAGGCGAAGTGACAGATAATACCCGTATCATTGTGATCGAATCTGAGCGTCAGGTGATTGGTATTCTTGTTGATAGTGTGGCGGAAGTGGTTTATCTACGTTCTTCTGAAATTGATACCACACCGTCAGTTGGTACTGATGAAAGTGCCAAGTTTATTCAAGGTGTCAGCAACCGTGATGGTAAGCTGTTGATTCTGGTAGACTTGAACAAGCTACTGACCGATGACGAATGGGATGAAATGGCTCATCTGTAATGACTGGTGATATCTTGCTGTCTGCTCCACTGATACTCGGTGGGGCTGCTTTTGTTGTGGTTGTGCTCCTTCTGCTGCAAATCCGTATCCGTGCGGGGTTGCAAAAGCAGTTGGATCGCCAGCGTGCCCAGCAAAGGCAGGCTGAAAAAGAGACACAAAGCCTCAACAAACAGTTGCTGGAAGTGCGCTCTGTGGTGATTGGCCTGGGGCAAAAAGTCACCGAGCAACAAGATATCATTCAGCACTTAAGCGAACGCATTCGTGAACTGGAACATGCCGATACCGACGGGCGGCTTTACAGTCGTGCCACTAAGATGGTTCAGCTCGGCGCGGATATTAACGAGTTGATTGAAGAATGTGAGTTGCCGAAAGCGGAAGCTGAGTTGATGCTGTCACTGCAGAAAAAGCTGGCCGGGCAGGAAAAGGTGCCACCGTTGAGCGGGCGTCCTGCTGAACAGCCACCCCGTCCTACCCGGGGGCGGCGGCGTTAGAGAAAAAGGAGCTTCGGCTCCTTTTTTATATGTAAAATATAAACTTATAGTCACTTATGGTTAATTTTATAAAAATGTGACAATAGGTTAACAAAAACTCACGAACTTACATAATTCATCGCGTTCTTATCCTGTTTTGTCGTAGTTAAGCTGTGCTAATATAACCGTTCATGAAATACGTAAGTGAAGCCCTATGTTGGAAGTCTCTAACCTGACTGCAATTCGCGATGAGCGGGTGCTGTTTGAAAACCTACATTTCCAAATCAAGCCCGGAGAGTTGGTGCAAGTTGAAGGCCGTAACGGTACCGGTAAAACGACGCTGTTGCGCATTATTACCGGGTTGGGTGACAAAGAGGATGGCATGATCCGCTGGAAAGGCGAGCCCATCGAAAAAGCCCGGGATATCTTCCATCAGGATTTGCTGTTTCTTGGCCACCAGACCGGGGTGAAACGTGAACTCACTGCACTGGAAAACTTACGTTTTTACCAATCTATCCATAATAATCGTTCATCTGACGATGATCTTTATACCGCATTGACCCAGGTGGGGCTTGCCGGACGTGAAGACGTACCGGTTGCACAACTGTCTGCTGGCCAGCAGCGTCGTGTGGCATTAGCCCGCTTGTGGTTAAGCTCTCAAACGTTGTGGATTCTGGATGAGCCGCTAACGGCGATCGATAAGCAAGGCGTTAAAGTCCTGGAATCGCTTTTCACTCAGCATGTTGACCAGGGGGGGATAGTGTTGCTCACAACCCACCAGGACATGTTTGCGGATAACCCGACACTTAGAAAAATAAAACTGGGTAATTAAAATGATCTCGGCCATGTCTACCATCATTCACAGAGAGCTGCTCATTGCGTACCGTCGTCAAGCAGACATTCTCAACCCTCTGTGGTTTTTTATTATTGTGATCACCTTGTTCCCGTTGAGTATCGGCCCTGAGCCCAACTTGTTAGCCCGGATTGCGGCAGGCATAGTGTGGGTTGCCGCACTGCTGTCAGCGTTGCTGTCTTTGGAGCGTTTGTTCCGCGATGACTTCCAGGATGGTTCGCTGGAACAAATGATGCTGATGCCGGTTCCATTACAATTGGTGGTGATATCGAAGGTTGTTGCCCACTGGCTGCTAACTGGTTTGCCGCTGATTTTGATCAGCCCGCTTTTGGCTGTACTTCTGTCGCTGGACTTTAATACCTGGCTTGCCGTGTTACTGACGCTGGCCGTGGGTACGCCAGCACTAAGTTTTATCGGTGCCATTGGCGTAGCATTGACAGTTGGCCTGCAAAAGGGTGGGGTGCTGTTAAGTTTGCTGATCCTGCCGCTGTATATCCCAATTTTGATTTTTGCCACCTCAGCAATTGATGCTGCGGCACTGGGGATGGCGTATAACGGACAACTGGCCGTTTTAGGCGCAATGTTGATGGGCGCGATGACGCTGACCCCGTTTGCTATTAGTGCGGCGCTGCGAGTTAGTGTGAATTAACTGCTTGTGTTTTAATTAAGTAATTGCTAATAAAAGTAATGATTAAAGTGCTATCTACTCCTAACCCCCGATAGCGCATTTGAAGTAAGAGTGAGAAACAAACATGTGGAAATGGCTACACCCCTACGCCAAACCTGAAACGGCTTACCGGTTAAGTGGTAAGTTTCTGCCTTGGTTTTCTGTTTTCGCCTTGATCTGCCTGAGTGTTGGTACGGTGTGGGGCTTAGCGTTTGCGCCGGCAGATTATCAGCAAGGCGATAGCTTCCGGATTATCTATATTCATGTCCCGGCGGCTATCTGGTCAATGGGCGTCTATATGTCGATGGCAATTGCGGCATTTATCGGCCTGGTCTGGCAGGTGCGTTTGTCTGATATGGCGGCGTTAGCGATGGCACCGATTGGTGCGGTGTTTACTTTTATCGCCCTGATCACTGGTGCGGTTTGGGGTAAACCCATGTGGGGAACCTGGTGGGTATGGGATGCACGTTTGACTTCTGAACTGATCCTTTTGTTTCTTTACCTCGGGGTTATTGCACTTTACCACGCTTTCGATGACCAAAAGACCGCAGCTAAAGCGGCCGGGATCCTGGCGATTGTCGGTGTGGTTAACCTGCCGATAATTCACTTCTCTGTGGAGTGGTGGAACACCCTGCATCAGGGCGCCACGATCACCAAATTTGAAAAACCATCCATTTCTGCTGATATGTTGTGGCCGTTACTGCTCAACATCTTTGGTTTTGCGTTCTTCTTTGGTGCGGTGACAATGGTGCGTTTCCGCAATGAAATTATCAGTAAAGAAAGCCACCGTCCTTGGGTGCGCAAACTCGCGACTGAAAAAACTCAGTGAGGTAGTTAGTTATGCATTTTGAATCTCTGAGCGAATTATTGGCCATGGGTGGCTATGGATCTTACGTATGGAGTGCGTTTGGGATTACCTTTTTATCGATGTTGATCCTCCTGATCACCAGCGTCCGTCGTGGGGATGCGTTATTGAAAGAAGTGAAGGCGAAAATTGACCGCCAGGCACGTATTGATGCGGCGAAGAACATGGAGAATACACTATGAATCCGAGACGTAAAAAGAGACTGGGTATTGTCTTAGCCATTTTTGTCGGTATCAGTGCCACCATTGGTTTGATGCTTTACGCTCTGAACCAGAACATGGACTTGTTCTACACCCCAACTGAGTTGGTTAATGGTAAAGACGACGGGAGCAAACCGGAAGTCGGCCAGCGCTTACGTATCGGCGGTATGGTGGTCGCCGGCTCGGTCAGCCGTGATCCGGAATCCCTGCGGGTGAGTTTCGAACTGGCCGATGTCGGCCCGAGGGTGACGATTGAATACGATGGTATCTTGCCGGACTTGTTCCGTGAAGGGCAGGGGATTGTCGCGCAAGGGGTACTGAAAAACGCCACGACGGTAGAAGCGTTTGAAGTCCTGGCCAAGCACGATGAAGAATACATGCCGCCAGAAATCGCTGAGGCGATGAAGAAAACCCATGCTCCACTGGAATATTCTGATGAACAACTACAAGGAAGCGGCCAATGATTGCTGAAATCGGTCACTTTGCCCTGATCATTTCTCTCGCGATGGCGGTACTGCTGAGTATTCTGCCACTGTGGGGAGCGGCCAACAATAACACTATGCTGATGAACACCGCCAGGCCGCTATCATGGTCGATGTTCATCATGCTGTTTGGTTCGTTTGCGGTGTTGTCATGGGCATTTTATGTTAATGATTTTACGCTTCAGTATGTGGCGAGTAACTCCAACAGCCAGTTGCCTTGGTATTACCGTTTAACTGCGGTGTGGGGCGCGCACGAAGGGTCCCTATTGCTTTGGGTGTTAATTCAGGCAGGCTGGACCGTCGCCGTAGCCACTTTCAGCCGTGGGATGCCACAGGAGTCGGTGGCCCGCGTACTGGCGGTAATGGGGATGATCACGGTCGGCTTCTTGCTGTTTATTATCGTCACCTCTAACCC
Organism: Vibrio sp. CAU 1672; assembly: GCF_029223195.1. Classification (GTDB taxonomy): domain Bacteria; phylum Pseudomonadota; class Gammaproteobacteria; order Enterobacterales; family Vibrionaceae; genus Vibrio. Next base: position 39,892 of record NZ_JARHUF010000007.1, read on the forward strand.
GTTCCTGCGTACCTTACCGTTTTTCCCGGTTGACGGGCGAGACCTTAATCCGTTGCTGCAAGACCCCGGACTGATTGTCCATCCGCCTATGCTGTATATGGGCTACGTTGGCTTCTCGGTAGCCTTCGCTTTTGCTATCGCATCACTGATGACCGGCCGTCTTGATACCGCCTGGGCTCGTTGGTCACGGCCCTGGACAACTGCCGCCTGGGTATTCCTTACCCTGGGTATCGCACTGGGCTCGTGGTGGGCGTACTACGAACTCGGTTGGGGCGGCTGGTGGTTCTGGGATCCGGTCGAAAACGCGTCATTTATGCCATGGCTGGCTGGTACCGCGCTGATGCATTCACTTGCGGTCACTGAAAAACGCGGCACGTTCAAAGCCTGGACAGTACTGCTGGCTATTTCGGCCTTTTCGCTCAGTTTGCTCGGCACTTTTTTGGTGCGTTCCGGCATTTTGGTCTCAGTGCATGCGTTTGCCTCAGATCCGTCGCGAGGCATGTTTATTCTTGGCTTTCTGATCTTTGTCATCGGTGGGTCGTTACTGCTGTTTGCCATTAAAGGCGCATCGGTGCGGGTACGTGGCAACTTCAGCCTCTTTTCGCGTGAGAACGCCTTGCTGGCCAATAACGTCTTGCTGATCGCGGCGCTGGTGGTGGTGTTGGTCGGTACTTTGCTGCCGTTGGTCCACAAACAACTGGGCCTGGGCTCGGTTTCAATCGGCGCACCGTTTTTTGATATGTTGTTTGCCTGGCTGATGATGCCATTTGCATTCTTGTTGGGTATTGGCCCACTGATCCGCTGGAAACGAGACGAACTCGCAAGCCTGATTAAGCCTATGCTGGCTTCTGGCGTGCTGGCGTTGGTACTCGCTGGATTGTGTGTATTCCTGTTTGCCGATTTCTTTTCGCTGATGGCCTATATTGGCTGGGTGATGGCGATCTGGATCATTGCTATGCACGGGTTTGAGTTGTATCAACGCGCGACGCACCGTCATAGTTTTATGGTTGGTGTGCGTAAACTGCAGCGTAGCCATTGGGCAATGATGCTGGGCCATATCGGCCTGGCCGTGAGCGTGATTGGCATCGCCATGGTGCAGAACTACAGCATTGAGCGCGACGTTCGCCTCGCTCCCGGTGAGCACTTCCAAATCCAGGGCTATGATTTTTATTTCTCTGGTTTGCGTGACAAAGATGGCCCGAACTACGACGGCTACATTGCTGACTTTGAAATCACCCACAATGGTCGTTACGTCAACACTCTGCATGCTGAAAAGCGCTTTTACCGTACAGCCAAGTCAATGATGATCGAAGCCGCGATTGATCGCGGAATTACGCGTGATTTGTACATCGCGATGGGTGAACGCCTTGGTGACAACCGCTCATGGGCGGTGCGGATTTACTACAAGCCATTTGTGCGTTGGATTTGGGCAGGCGCGTTGATCATGTCATTGGGTGGCGGACTGGCAATTTCGGATAAGCGCTATCGCTTCCGTAAGTCGGCTAAGGGCACCAGCAAATCAAAGTTAAAGGGACAGGAGGGATAAAATGAATAGAAAAGTGCTGTTTATTCCGCTTCTCGCCTTCATGGTGTTAGCTGTGATTTTTACCACGCAGTTGATCCGCAACCAGCAAGGTGATGATCCAACTAAGCTGGAGTCGGTGTTAATTGGCAAGCCGGTGCCAAAATTCCATCTGGAAGATCTGGCTGAGCCCGGCAAACAGTATGACCAGTCGATTTTCAAGGGTGAGCCGTTACTGCTGAATGTGTGGGCGACATGGTGCCCGACGTGTTATGCCGAGCATCAGTACCTTAATCAGCTGGCCGGTAACGGGGTAAAGATCATTGGCATGAACTATAAAGATGACCGCAACAAAGCGGTCGGCTGGCTGAATGATCTTGGTAATCCGTATTTGATCAGCCTGTTTGATGGCAGCGGCATGCTTGGTTTGGATCTGGGCGTGTATGGCGCACCGGAGACCTTCCTGATTGATGCCAATGGCGTGATTCGCTACCGCCATGTGGGAGATGTCAATCCGCGTAACTGGGCTGACACGCTTGAGCCGTTGTACAACTCTCTGCTGGCGGAGGCACAACAATGAAAACATGGATAATCACGCTGGCTGCTGCGCTGACCTTCTCGTTATCCGCATTTGCGGCTATCGAGGTGTATGAGTTTGATAACTTAGAACAAGAGCAGCAGTTTAAAGAACTGGGTCACACGCTGCGTTGTCCCAAGTGTCAGAACAATTCCATTTCTGATTCGAATGCCGAGCTTGCACAGGACTTGAGACATAAGGTCTATGAAATGACCAAAGAGGGTAAGTCAAAGCAAGAAATTGTTGATTATATGATTGATCGTTACGGTAACTTCGTTACCTATAACCCGCCATTTACTGCGGCGACAGCGGTGCTTTGGTTAGGACCGATTGCAGTGGTATTGGTCGGCTTTGGCTTGATTGTTCTGCGTAGTCGCAAGTCAAAAGCAAAAGCGGTGCAAAGCTCAGACGAGCCGTGGGATGAGCAAAAAGAAGCGCGTCTGAAAGCACTACTTGATGAAGAGAACGACGGAGATAACAAGTAATGGCATTATTTTGGATTTCCACCGTTGCTCTGACGCTGATTGCATGCGCATTGGTGGCGCTGCCTTTGCTAAAACACAAAGCAAATAATGATGATGTGTTACGTGATGAGCTCAACAAAGCGTTCTACAGAGACCGTTTGTCAGAGCTGCAAGAGGAAGCTGAAGAAGGTTTGGTTGAGAGTCAGGATGATCTGATTTCTGATTTGAAACAATCGCTGCTGGATGATATTCCTGCTGAGAAGGCACGCCAGGAGACCAAAGTGTCGCCGATGGCGGTTCTGATCCCTTCGGTTATTTTAACCGTGGTGATGAGTTACGGCCTGTACTCTAAGTTTGGAGCCTCTGAAGATATCGCTAAATGGCAAAAAGTGTCGGCTAACTTACCCCAGTTGTCAAAGAAACTGATGTCAGCATCTGCAGAGCCTTTGAGTGATGACGAAATGGCCGATTTAACCTTGGCACTTCGTACGCGTTTGCATTATCAGCCTGAAGATTCAACCGGCTGGCTGTTGTTGGGGCGCATTGCTTTGGCAAACCGTGATGTGAACACGGCCATTGATGCAATGGAGAAGGCCTATAAACTTGAGCCTAAAGACCCTGATGTTCAACTCGGTTATGCGCAGGCTTTGATGCTTTCCGGAGAAGAAATGGATCAAGCGACAGCACGCTCCCTGCTTGGGAAACTGGTTCAACAGGATTACGTTGACTTGCGCGTGTTTTCTTTGTTGGCATTTGATGCATTTGAGCGTCAGGATTTCCCTGCGGCAATCAGGTACTGGAGCATTATGCAGCAGATGATTGGCCCGCAAGACAGCCGTTATGAAATGCTGGCACGTAGTATTGAAAACGCACGAAAACAGCTGGGTGATGTTGTTGCTCCGGGTAAGAGCGTTGCGGTTACTATTCAGTTGGCGCCAGAAGTTGAACCAGAGCCTGGTTCGGTACTGATTGTGTCGGTGCACCGTGCTGATGGTTCGCCGATGCCTGTGGCGGCGGCGCGTTACCCGCTTGGTACATTCCCGAGGACCGTGGTGCTTGATGACGGCAACGCGATGATGCAAGGGCAAAAACTGTCTGATCTGGAGCAGTTAATTGTACGCGTACGGATTGACTCAGACGGCAATGTGGCGACCCGGGAGCAGGACTGGTATGGGGAAAGCGATATCATCACATCGGGTGAACCGGTGGCTGTTACCATCAGCAGTCAGTATCCGTAGTCCTGGTCGAGCCACAAATGAGACTGGTTATACAGTCGGGGTGGTACGGGCAAAGACTATCGAGTAAAATGATAAAGGCCAGCTCTTGCTGGCCTTTGTTTTTATTAATGGAACTTAAAATGTATAACAAGGTTAAAACCACGTTTCTGTTATTGTTTACGGTTGCGTTAGTTGGCTGTGCAAGTGCCCCGGATGAGACTTCAGAGGACAATCAGTTCTACTCATCATCTGGTGTGGAAGTGTTTGATCCCCTGGAAGACTTCAACCGCACAATGTGGGCGATCAACTATGATTATCTTGACCCATATTTAGTTCGTCCGGTGTCGCTGGCTTATGTCAATTATACCCCTGTACCGCTTAGAACCGGTATTGCTAACTTTTTGTCAAATCTAGACGAGCCGTCCAGCATGGTGAACAACCTGCTGATGGGTAACGGAGAAAAGGCCGTTAATCATTTCAACCGTTTCTGGATCAACTCAACCTTTGGTATTTTTGGTCTGTTTGATATTGCCACCGCTGCAGGGATCACCAAGTACGATGATAAAGCGTTCAGCGATGCGATCGGGCACTACGATGTTGGTCACGGACCGTATTTTATGATCCCCGGTTATGGCCCCTACACCTTACGTGAGGTGACGGATACGGTGGATGGTATGTATGTGCCATTGTCGTACTTCAACTTCTGGGCCGGATTAGGCAAATGGGCCCTGGAAGGTATGGAAAAACGGGCGTTAGTCGTACCACAGGAAGCGCAGCTGGAAGCCTCGCCTGATCCATACCTGCTGACGCGTGATATTTATATCCAACGGCAGAACTATAAGGCCGAAGTCGATACTCATACGGAGATCAACGAGGACGAAGAAGATTACTTGGATCAGTATCTGGAAGATTTTTAAAGCGTAAACCATCAGGTGTCAGTCAGGTTCGTCAAGATCGTTACTGGCACAGGGCAGCCGGTGAGCAGTTTTCCCCGGAGAGAGAAAAAAGGCTTAGCACCCGCTAAGCCTTTTTGTGTTCATTGTCGGATGAACCGTTAGAAGTGGTAGTTAGCCTGTACGCCAATCAGCCAAACATTACCGGTTACCTCACCATTGAAGGTGCCGCCAATTTGGGCTGCTTGTCCATCTGATGCATCACGCGGTTCACTGATGGTCGCGTCTTTGGCAAAGATGTAGGTAAAGCCAGCGTCCAGCGTCAGTTGCTCAGACCATTGGTAGCCAGCACCGATACTCAGCCACAGGCGATCGGTTTCCGGAATCGTTGCGGTACGGTTCTTATCGCTTACTGCAGACATATCGTACGCGACACCAGAGCGCAACGCGAACTTACTATCAAGTTGGTAGGTTGTACCTACGGCAAAACGGTAGTTGTCGTCCCAGTTTTCTTCTTTGATCAGGTTAGATGGCTCTCCCGGGAAATCGGCAACCAACTTTTCAAAACTGCTCCAGTCGGTCCAGTTAATGCTGGTGTGAACGGCCAGTTGTTCAGTCAGTTGGTGGAAGCTCGCCAGTTCCGCCGTTGCCGGCAAAGTGAGGTCCATGCTGCCGTTTTTGTGCGCGCTCGGGTTCGCCGGGTTGAATGCAAATCCGGTGGCATAACCTTCAAGTGTCAGGTCAACGGCTGATTTATAGGCAAAGCCAATGCGGTGTTGCGGGTTTACCTGCCAGGCAGCACCCAACTGCCAGCCCCATGCGGTGTCATCGCCTTCCATGTATTTCAGAGTGGTGCCTTTCGGTGCGCTGATTGGACCATGCTCCGGGTGGATACCCACTACGTTGTTTTGCGGTGTGCTGGCACCGAAGCTGCCGTCTGCGATCACGTAGCGAAGCCCGCCACCCACGCTGATGGCCTGGTTAAGTTGGTATGCCATGTTCAGATTGGCCTCCATTGAGGTCACACTGGCCTCGTTACCAAAATGGGAGGCAGCGAAGTCTTTGCCCAGATCGGTTTCCATGCCGTAGTTGGTACCAAGTGCCAAGCCTACGGCAAACTTATCGTTGTACTTATGCGACAGGTAAAAGTTCGGGATCACCGCATCATGGGCAAAATCATGCGAGCTTGCCGAAGTTTTGTTGCCGTAGAAGTGAACCTCACCGTCGACATCAATGTTCGGGTTTACATAAATAGCACCAACAGACACTTGGGTGCCCTCCAGGTACATCAGCATTGCCGGGTTACGCCATTGTGAGCCTGCGTTGTCTGCCATCGCGGCTTCACCGGCATAAGCGCGGCCTAAGCCTGTTGCTGAATACTCTGCTAGTTGAAAGCCTGCTGCATTTGCAACACCTGTCGTGCCAAGCAGGCTGAGTGCCACTGCAGTAGAAAGAAGAGTCTTATTGGTTTTCATGATAATGTTCGCTGAGTTATTTATAACGTAGGGCGAAAGTTTAAAGCTAGAGTTATTACTTTAAAAATGAAAATCCAATAAAACAGTGTTTTTAGGTTATTTGTCTGCTTAGGTTTGATTATTTAGCTTATTTTTCTGTAAGTATTATAAGGGAGAATGAACTTCAGCGAACAACTGTGAGTCTTAAACGCCACTTTTGATTACACGTGTACGCCTAAATCAGGCAAATTGAAAACAGCAGATACAAAAAAAGGCTGGAATACCAGCCTTTTATACACAGTGTATTTCTGCCTATTCTTTATCTTGTGCTTAGAAGCTGCGGCTGTATTGTAAGCCGAACAGGATCGCATCAGCTCGCGTGGTCGCTGACAGCGTAGATAAGTTTCCACCAATAGGGCTTGGTGTGGCTTCATTTACCTCAACGTCTTTACCCATCAAATAGGTAAAGCCAAAGTCAAGGTTAGACTTGCTGCTCAGATGGTAGGTAAAACCTGCCGAGAACCACTGACGGTCTGAATCAGGAACCGATACCGAAGTCAGCTTATCTTGGGCACTGGTGTCGTACATGTAGCCGGCGCGTAGGGTCCAGTCGCTGTTCATGTAGTAAGTACCACCGATAGAGTAGTGCCAGCCGTCTTGCCACTGGTACTGTTTGTCGTAGCTAGCACCAAGCGGTGAGCCTTGCAGGTTACGGAATTCGATTTGATTAAACGCGCTCCAGCCAATGTATTGGATGCTGTAGTGCAGCGCAAATGGCTTGTCTGCCATTTTATGGAAACCGGAGAACTCTGCCATATCTGGCAACGGCAGGGTGATCTTCTGGCCTTTATCGTCTTTCGCTTCCATTTCCGGGCTGTAACGGTATGAAAGGCCAAAGCGGTTGTTTTCATCGAGCTCGTAGACGGTACCAAGGTTAAAGCCCAGCGCCCAGCCGTCAGCTTTATCGACATCGATTAAAGTACCAATCTGAGCATGCTCACGCTTCATCGTCCCCTGGCCATAGATGATGTCCAGGCCGGCACCAAAGCTCCACTGGTCATTCAAACGGTAAGAGCCGGCAAGACCAAAGTTTGCGCTCTTAACATCGGTTAAGCCGCCGTATTCTCTAGCGACATAGCTGTCTGAAAACTCAGTTTTGGTACCAAAGTTTGAGTAGGCGTTGATACCCCAGGCGAACTTATCGTTTACTGGCACAATAAGATGGATATTGGGCGCAATAGAGGTATCACCCGCATCATCATAGTTAGCCTCTTGAGGCTGCCCAAAGCCTGCTTGGCAAGCTGTTCCACAGTACTTGGCGTCGCTAACTTCAATCATTGAGGTGATGCTTTCAAAACCCAACGACAGTTCCATTTTATCAAACAGTGCCATTGCTGCCGGGTTACGTGCCATTACAGAGGCGTTGTCGGCAATTACTGCATCGCCGGCGAACGCACGGCCGATACCGGTCGCCGATTGGGCATTCAGCTGGAAGCCGGCTGCCATGGTTTGACCGGAGACGAGTGCGACGGTCGTCGCCAGGAGAGTTTTGTTAAACAGACGCATTTTTTGAGTCATTTTCTTATTCCTATTTTTTCGCCTCTGTGGGCGATAGTTTGAGCTTTTACTCAGTGGCGCTGATAGTAGTCTTTTGCACCGCTAAGACAAATCCGACCATTGGCTAAAAATAAACAAAAATATAAGAAATGACGGCTAAATGTCGTGAAGTGGTGACTAAAGTGCAAAAATTAGAGTATTGACTCTATTAGTTATTGGTGGGGTTTATGTAAAGGTGGTAAGTGATAATAAAAATGCTGCCATTGTCGGTGATAAGGCAGCATTTTTAGTATATATCAGCAATATAATGCAATTAGTTCATCGGCTGAATCAACGGGATTAGCGTACTTGCTATGGCTGCCATATCTTCACCTTGGTTGCCTACCAGGATCATGCTTGCTTCACCGACAGGCTGTACGATACCGATCATGCCTTGCTGATTGAAGTCGAATGGCTTATCGCTTGGTATCCCGGTGAGGAATAACGTGACTTTGCCTTTTTCTCCCTGAAAAACTAAGTGAATGGCGTTCTCTTCACCAAAACCGCAGTGGTTGAGATAGTAGACATGGTAGGGAAACCCGCCACTAAACTGGTAGTGGAAAGGCTGCAATTTGGTATTGAGCTGACCATGGCTGACATTTTCATCAAGCGTGTTGACGAACGGGCTTTCAGTGATCACATGCTCGATTGCGGTATCAGCCAAACTGGCATAGGCAGGAGGAGTAACCAGCTCGCCCCAGTTGATCTGACCCACCAACAAACCAGCGGTAAAGGCGACAGAAGCGGCGAGTGCCATCGCCTTTCTCATGAAGTTGGGGCGTAGCACTTTGCTGTCAAGAGTGCTGGAGGTCTGGCTGAACAAAATCTTATCCGCCAAATCTTCCGGTACGTCGATGTTCATCGCCTGCTTGATTTTTATGTCGAGATCCAAAACGTCCTCAACAAACTTATTGTTGGCGTCGCTACCAGCCAAAGCCTGCAAAACCTCTTTATCCCGGTGCTTTGGATCCGACAAAATACGACGACGAAATTCGAGATCATCCATTTTTTTGTCCTCTCTGAGTATCTTGAGAATCCAACATCTCTTTTAGTTGGTTGCGCGCACGAAATAACCGTGTCATCACCGTGTTTTTGTTCAGTTCAAGGATCGCACCGATCTCTTCACCGCTGAACCCTGCCACAACCTGAAGAAACAGGGGTTCACGGTACTCGACATCGAGCTTCATGATCTGGGCCTGAAGCCACTCCTGCTGATGATGAGGATCGTCATTGACTTTAGCATCATTGCCATAATCATCGATATCAACCAGATCAAACTGTTTACGTTCGAAGCGGCGAGCATTTTCTCGGCGCAAAATTGTAATCAGCCAGGATTTGGCCGCCTTTTCGTCTTGCAGGCTGTCGAGAGACTTCCATGCACGCAGACAGGTTTCCTGAACCAGATCTTCTGCAACCGTCTTATCCTTGCATAACCAGTAAGCGTAGCGATACAAGTCTCTGTGATAGCCGCGAACAAGCGCTTCATATTTTCTTTGTTTGTCCATATCTGAGTTGACCGGACGATCGGAATTTTTCTTTCCAAACAGGGTAAAAATCGCCACACGAGCCTCCATATTCGCTCTGTGAATGCATTTATTGTTATTGTGTCGCCTGGGTAATCGTAAAATCACTATAAAATTGATCTATTTCAAAATCTCTTATAGTGAAGGGGCTATAGTACATCTTGTCATCTAGTTGGTCTTTGTGACCGACATGTTGAGCAAGATGACACTTCCTTTTGAAGGCTGACTTTACTTTCTCCTAATCAGGAAACTGATTATTTATCAATTGGCGTAAGTTAATTGTTTTATAGATATTCCGACCACACAGTTCTGTGTGGTTTTTTTTTGCTTCATTTTTGCCCTTACTTAATCATTTCTGGTTGTCTTAACTATAGTCCAGTTAAATAAAATCAATCAATTAGAACAATAGATCTACTCGCCTCACGTTTATTTAAACGCATGTTTGATAATTTTAACAAACTGATTACAATGCATCAGGTCAGACCTCTTGTGTTTAAGGAGAAATAATGGGCAAGCAGGAAGTGAAAACACGTCAGGGTGAACGTGTTGCTATTGTCGCGGGGCTTCGGACTCCATTTGCGCGTCAAAGTACCGCATTCAGCCAAGTGCCGGCGGTCGATTTAGGCAAAATGGTAGTAAGCGAAATGCTTGCTCGCACAGACATCGACCCGAAGTTAATTGAACAAGTGGTGTTTGGTCAGGTTGTGCAGATGCCGGAAGCGCCCAACATCGCGCGTGAAATCGTATTGGGTACCGGGATGGATATCCATACCGATGCCTATAGCGTCACGCGCGCCTGCGCGACCAGTTTCCAGGCGGCGGTAAATGTGGCGGAAAGCATTATGGCCGGCAATATTGATATCGGCATCGCCGGAGGGGCAGACTCCTCTTCAGTTCTGCCCATTGGAGTATCTAAGAAGCTGGCTGCCAATTTGTTGGCCCTGAGTAAAACTAAAACACTGGGCCAAAAGCTCAATATCCTTAAAAATCTCAGCTTGAAAGATTTATTGCCGGTACCACCGGCGGTCGCCGAGTACTCCACGGGGTTGTCGATGGGACAAACGGCGGAGCAGATGGCGAAATCGCACAATATTTCCCGAACGGACCAAGATGCACTGGCCCACCGCTCTCACACTCTCGCATCACAAGCCTGGCAAGAAGGCAAAATCCAGGGCGAGGTGATGACGGCTTTTCCTGAACCTTATAAGCAGTGGATCGCTGAAGACAATAACATTCGCCATGATTCAACAGTTGAAGGCTATGCCAAACTGCGCCCGGCCTTTGATCGCCAGTATGGCAGTGTCACCGCAGCGAACAGTACGCCGCTGACCGACGGTGGCGCAGCCGTCATGCTGATGCGTGAAGGCAAAGCCAAAGAACTGGGGATGGAAATCCTGGGCTATATCCGCGGCTATGCATTCTCGGCAATTGGTGTGGAGATGGATATGTTGATGGGACCTTCGTATGCCACGGCCAAAGTATTAGATAATACTGGTCTGGCACTCTCTGATCTGACGTTGATTGATATGCATGAAGCGTTTGCGGCGCAGGCGCTGGCCAATGTGAAAATGTTTGGATCGGATAAGTTTGCCCAACAAAATTTGGGCCGCTCGCAAGCGATCGGTGAGATAGACATGGACAAGTTTAATGTCCTGGGGGGCTCTATCGCCTATGGTCACCCGTTTGCGGCGACAGGGGCACGGATGATGACACAGACCCTGCGAGAGTTAAAACGTCGTGGTGGCGGGCTGGCATTAAATACCGCTTGTGCCGCAGGCGGCCTGGGCGCAGCAATGATTTTGGAGGTGGAATAATGAGCGAGCAGAAAGCATTTAGCCTAGACATTGACGAGCAGAACATTGCCTGGCTGGCCATTGATGTGCCGAACGAAAAGATGAACACCTTGCAGGCCGCATTTGCTGATGAGATGAACGAAATTTTCGCTCAGCTTAATGACACCAGTGGTATCAAAGGCCTGATCATTCATTCCCTCAAGCCGGATAATTTTGTTGCTGGTGCGGATGTGCGGATGCTAGAAGCCTGCACCAGCGCCGCAGAAGCCGAAGCCCTGGCCAGGCAGGGGCAAGAGCTGTTTCAACAGTTGTCTGATTTGCCTTACCCGGTAGTGGCGGCTATTCACGGCCCGTGCCTGGGCGGTGGTTTGGAGCTGGCATTAGCCTGTGATTACCGCGTGTGTACTGAATCGGATAAAACCCGTCTGGGATTACCGGAAGTGCAATTGGGGCTATTACCCGGCTCTGGCGGGACTCAGCGCTTGCCGCGCCTGATTGGCCTGCTGCCGTCGCTGGATTTGATCCTGACCGGTAAGCAGTTGCGGGCTAAGAAAGCCAAGAAGCTTGGTGTCGTAGACGCATGTGTACCGGAAAGTATTTTGCTGGACGTAGCAAAACAGTTGCTGGATAAAGGTAAGAATAAGGGTAAGAAAAAGCAAACCACCAAAGAGAAACTGATGTCAGGCAGCAGTCTCGGGCGTAAGTTTGTCTTTGAACAGGCGGCTAAAAAAACTGAGCAAAAAACCCGCGGTAACTATCCGGCGACCGTGGCGATCCTTGAAGTGATTCAGCATGGCTTGGAAAAAGGTTTTGATCAGGGGCTGGCTCTGGAAACCAAACGCTTTGGTGAGCTGGTGATGAGCCCGGAGTCGAGAGCGCTGCGTTCGATCTTTTTTGCCACCACCGAGATGAAAAAAGAGCATGGCAGTGACGCTGAGCCGGCCGAGGTGCGACATGTTGGTGTGCTGGGCGGCGGTTTGATGGGGGCCGGGATCAGTCATGTTACTGTGGCCAAGGCCAAGATTCCGGTACGGATCAAAGATGTCAGTAATGATGGCGTGCTGAATGCACTCAATTACAACTTCAAGCTGTTTGACAAGCAGCGCAAACGGCGGATTATTTCTAAAGCCGGGCTGCAGGCTAAAATGCTGCAGTTGTCGGGTGGTGTTGATTTTACCAGTTTTAATCATACCGATGTGGTGATTGAAGCCGTATTTGAAGATCTGGATCTCAAGCAACAAATGGTCGCGGATATCGAAGCCAACGCGCAGGCAAATACCATTTTTGCCACCAATACTTCCTCATTGCCGATCCACAAGATCGCTGAAAAAGCGGAGCGGCCGGAAAATATAGTCGGTTTGCATTACTTCAGCCCGGTGGAAAAAATGCCGTTGGTGGAAGTGATCCCGCATGAAACCACCTCGGATGAAACCATTTCAACCGTGGTTTCACTGGCCAAGCTACAGGGGAAAACTCCGATTGTGGTGCAAGACAAGGCCGGATTTTATGTCAACCGTATTCTTGCTCCGTACATGAATGAAGCCGCGCATATCCTGCTGGCTAATGAGCCGATCGAAGCACTGGATGGTGCTCTGCTTGATTTCGGTTTCCCGGTCGGACCGATCACTTTGCTTGATGAGGTGGGGGTCGATATTGGCGCGAAAATCATGCCGATTCTGGTCAATGAACTGGGCGAGCGCTTCAAGGGGCCGGATGTCTTCGATACCTTGCTCAATGATGGCCGAAAAGGGCGTAAAAGCGGCAAAGGTTTCTATACCTATAAAGGTAAGAAGAAGCAGGTGGATAAGTCCGTTTATAAGCTATTGAAATTGAAGCCAGAGTCAAAACTGGCTGACAGTGAAATCGCCTTACGCTGCGTACTGCCGATGCTCAATGAAGCGGTACGCTGCCTCGATGAAGGGATCATCCGTTCACCACGAGACGGCGATATTGGTGCAATCTTTGGTATTGGTTTTCCTCCGTTCTCAGGCGGCCCATTCCGTTATATGGACCAGTTTGGCCTGAAAGAACTGGTGGAGAAAATGAATGAGTTTGCAGCGAAATATGGCGATCGTTATGCGCCATGTGACGGGTTGCTGACTCGGGCTGGTGAAGATCAAACCTTCTATTAACCGATAAAAAAGGCTTGCTCCGGCAAGCCTTTTCATTTTGTCTCAGCGCACAGTGCGCCGGGCTATTTATCTTTCTTGCCTTTTTTATCTTTGTTGTGACCTTGTCCCGGGTTGTTGTCACCATGAATACTGCGGTTTTCGTGTTCCCGGTCACCGTACTTGCCAGACTTACAGTCATCGGATTTGATCGATACATTCTCGCCCTCAACGCGAACGCAGTCTTTGCTCAGTTCGATGCCTTTTCCTGACACCTTGACCTCAGCAGACGCCGTTGCCACAGGAACAAGCAGGGCCGCGATTAAAAGTAGGTTTTTCATCATGTCCTCATCTGTCTGGTGAGTGAACGCGCAGGTAAACCTACGCCGGATGGTTTATCCCAGGCCACAGTCTGTCGGCCTCAACTGAAATTCTTCGATGGAGCCGATCTCCTGGCCAAGATGAATACGCGCGGCATCAGCGTGGGCAATACCTTGAGTATGCATGACCAGGCGGTTCGCAGTGCGTGGTTTGAGTTCATTGACCACAAAACGGATCATATCTGTCCGGGTCAAAGCTTTGAGTTCTGCCAACACTTTATCCCGCTGGTTAAACTCATAATCCTTATTACCGATCGCGACCCAAAGCCGCTGGGCACGCCCGCGTAAGGTGGTATCCGGGGTGGCGATCTGGTTCCACAATCCCCGTTTACTGCTGTGCCACTGGTATTCGTTCAGCTCGAGCAACACCATATAAAAAGCATTAAGGAACTCGTCGATCGAGGTTACCAGTTCGGCAGGTGCTGCATTGGGTGACTGGACATACAGAACGATTCCGGGATGGCGGTTGAGAGGCATGTTACCGGTACCGACCATATAACCGAGTTGCTGTTTGGTGCGAATTTCATGGAAGAAGGTGGCAGACATCAAATGGTTGGCCAGAGAATAGAGCGCAATACTACGCGGTTTGATGTCGGTGCATTGGTGGTAAACCACTACCGCTGAGTCTTGCTGGTCGCAATGCACTTCACGCTGGAAACTGCCGTGTTCACCCAACATGACCAATGGGCGCAGTGACTCTTCATAGCGCTGCTCCTTCACACGCAGTGCATCTTTGAGCGTGGTAGCCATGTCATGGGCTTGCTGCCGCTGCCAGTTACCATAGACAAACATCTCAACGTGCAACTCAGCCAGTACCGATTCGACAAACACTGAGAGTTCATCCACTTCAATCTCTTCTAACGCTTCCACCAGGGTGGAAAATGGCGGGTTATTCGGTTGTAGCAGCCCGGTTAATGCATTAAACAGTTGTGAAATCGGACGATCCTGAGCGGCGTTGCGCCAGTTACGCAGTAATTGTTGTTTGATGGTATCAAACCGAGCGGGGCTGAACTCCCGCATGGCAAAGCGGCGCAGAATCATTTCCAGCAGTTGAGGCAGCTTCTGGCTGAAACCGGACAGGGTTAAAGTGACGCCCCCCTGATGCGCGTACATGTTGTAGCCCATGCCGGCAATTTCGGCCTGATAGGTCTCTTTGGCTAATGAGTCGAGAAACATCTCGACGCACAGGCGGGTCTTGACAATATTCTTTGGCGAGGCGACAGAATGGGTGCTGTCGATCGCGACGTATAATACCCCTTTGGGCACCCTGAATTCATCGTCTTGCAGATGCCATAAGCGGAACCCTTCGAGATCTTCGATCAGTTCGGGAAGTGAACTGCCTTCTTCAAGTGGTTGAGGGTCAAGCTGGTAACAGATATAGGGGTTCTTGTCCGGCAGAACAAACTGCCAGCCTGGGTCAATATGGTGATAGAAACGGCGCTGCTCGGCGGAAAAAGGGGTCACTGAATAAGGGGTAAAGTACCACTGTGCGGTGCGGTCGTAGTCTAACCCTTTGGCAATCAGCGTAGTCCGCACATTGTCGACCGTCAGGTATTCCAGCAGCGAGCGTTGTAACTCTTCGTCATAGTGAGACATTTTATAGTCACCATAAATGATGTCCTGCGGCTGGTAATGCTGCATATTAATCACCAGGTGACTGACCAAATCCAGTGGCCGCGATGGCTCCTGGAAGCGAAAGGCCGACTCCAGCACGGCTTGCTTTTCCAGATAGCGCCATTCGGCAAAGCCATCTTGCCTAATCATTGCCAGGTACTGGAAAACCGCCTGGACGATGCTGTCGACATGGCTGAGTCCCTCAGGTGTGAGGGCACAACTGATGGTAAAGTCGCGGTAGTTGCTGCCACTGGCCCCCCCTCCTGCTGAGAGTGAGGTGATCCAGCCCTTATTTTTTAGCTGGAGCATCAGGCTGCCTTCCCCTTCATAACCCAGCAGGTGGGCGAAGTACGACAGGGGCTTGATGGCGTAATACTGATCCATCCCTGGCATCGGGAAAGTCAGGATCAGCTTGCGCAGTTCTTTGAGTGGCTCAACCTGAATGTGTACCCCGGTACTGTTATCGCCGGTAACCGGAACCTGAATGGATTTTGGACTGAGCTGGTGGTTGGTTATATCGGCAAACATCGTCTCAACCCACGCCTGTTGCTCATCCAGTGTCTGTGGCCCGAACAAGGTTAAGGTCATTAAATCAGCTGAATACAGGTTGCGGTGGAACTCGACGATCTCATCGCGAATCGACTGACCCTCGCGGTCCCCGAGAGTTTCAATGTTGCCGACCGAAAATTTGGCAAACGGATGGTCAGGGTTGACGATCTCTTTGCTTACCTGGTACAAGCGCCGCGAATCATCATTCAGCTTGAGTTTATATTCCGAATCGACGGCCTGGCGCTCTTTGTCCAGCGCTTCTTCGTTAAAAAGTGGCGCAGTAAAGAACTGGCTGAAACGATCAAGTGCTTTTTCAAAGGCGTTGGGCGACACGTCGAAAAAGAAGCAGGTGTGTTCGGTGCCTGTCCAGGCGTTGTTTGTTCCGCCATGCTGGCTAATAAAACTTTGAAACTCGCCCACTTTAGGGTATTTTTCCGTACCCAAAAAAAGCATGTGCTCAAGATAGTGTGCGAGCCCCTGACGATCCGTAGGATCATCAAAGTGCCCGACATTAACCGCCAGTGCTGCCGCCGACTGTTTGGCTTTGTCAGATTGAATCAGCAACACGCGCAGGGCATTACTTAATGTAAGGTAGCGGTATTGATTTGAATCGTTAGGACTTAAATGCACGATGCGTCTCCAGAGTTCGCTTTCGACAATAACAGCTTGCCGCGTATTTGTTATTTATAAGAGTACTGCTTTTACTGGTAACCATTGGTCTGTGCTAATGGCGTTGGGTTGCTGCTGAGGAATGCGCGGTGATCACTCAAGGTGATGCGTACAATATTGCATCCTCACTGGCTGATGTCGCGTATCACTTTGTTACAGAGAGGGCGTTAAGACTGTGCCTTGCCTCTCAGTTTTGCCACTCACCTGCTGTGCTTGATGTCATTTCATCATCGCCAGCCGGGCAGTTTGTGACTTACTGAACGTCATCTTTTAAATAGATTGTTAAGAAAGTCGCTATCTTTGGCAAGCGAATTGGTATAATACGCCAACAAATTTATCAGTATTTTAGCCCAACTATCATTAAAGATAGCAGTCAACCTTTTGGTAGCGTTAGCTATCCCTAGGAAACAACATGAAAATATTCATTATGCGTCATGGTGAAGCAGAGCATTTTGCTGACTCTGACGCAGAAAGGCAACTTACCCAGAGAGGCCGTTCAGAATCAGAAGCGGTAGCGCGGGCATGCAAAGAGCAGGGGTTTGCCCAGTTTGATAAAGTGCTGGTCAGCCCATATGTTCGTGCACAACAAACCTGGCAGGAAATCAGTGCCTATTTCTCTTCCGCAGAAATTGAAACTTGTGAAGACATTACCCCTTATGGTCAATCGGATGTGGTGTTTGACTACACTAACGCTTTGATTGAAATTGGTAATCTGGATTCACTATTGCTGGTTTCACACCTGCCGCTGGTCGGTTACTTAACCGCAGAATTTGTTAAGGACATGGCGCCACCGATGTTTCCGACCTCTGGTTTGGTGTGTTTGGAGTACGATCCTTACACCGGTAATGGCGAACTGCTCTGGCATATTACACCGTAAAAAAATATTGGTGGGAGTAAGTTCAGCCGCAGCATTCTCAGGTTGACAGGGTTTATCTCGCACGGGAAAGCATAAACTAAGGCAGGGTATATTCCTGCCTTTGTGTTTTTCCGACGGCGGTTATTTTTCCGGGATTGACAGCAACACCAGTAACGCGCCGTCGCCACCAAACTCCAGCGGAGCCTGGTGGAACGCCATCACGTCAGGGTGCTGAGCCAGCCACAGCGGGGCTTTTTGTTTAAGAATGTGTTTCCCGATGCCGTGCTGTACGCAAGCACAATGCACATCGTTTTTGATACAGTAAGCGATCATCGCCCCTAGCTCGCGTTTGGCTTCCTGCTGGGTCATGCCGTGCATATCGAGGAAAACGTCCGGCACGTACACACCGCGCCGCAAACGCTTGACTTCATATTGCGATACGTCATCGCGGGCGTAGCGGGTCGGTCCCTCGTCACTGAGTAAAGGGACAAACTCATCGGAGAAGTAGAACTCGGCATCGCTGGCTTCTCGCCGGCTCCGGGTGACTTCTTTCTGTTTAGTATTTTTTTTTGGCTGCTGGATTATGGTATCCTGTCGCAACTTTTTTACGCCCTGTACTGCATCCTGAAACAAGGCGAAATCGTCATCGTGATCGGTGTCTTTTTTGCTCATTGGGAAAACAATTTCATTTATACAACTCTATTGGCAGTATTGTAGCGCTTTTCGGAGGCAATTTTGGATAAGATTTTTGTAGAAGAGGCGGTATCAGAACTGCATACCCTTCAAGATATGATTCGCTGGACTGTGAGCCGCTTTAATGCTGCCAACCTGTTTTACGGTCATGGCACAGATAATGCGTGGGATGAAGCAGTGCAATTGATCCTGCCAACCCTGTATTTGCCGATCGACGTGCCTCCACATGTGTTGAACTCCCGCCTGACCAGCAGTGAACGGCTGCGGATCGTTGAGCGAGTGGTAAAGCGCATTAACGATCGCACGCCTACCGCTTACCTGACCAACAAAGCGTGGTTCTGTGGCCTTGAGTTTTATGTTGATGAACGTGTACTGGTGCCGCGTTCACCGATCGGTGAGCTGATCCAGGCTGAGTTCCAACCTTGGTTGGTGGAAGAGCCGGTTCGGGTTATGGATCTGTGTACCGGCAGTGGCTGTATTGCAATTGCCTGCGCGCATGCGTTCCCGGATGCCGAGGTCGATGCGATCGATATCTCTACTGACGCGCTTGAGGTAGCAGAACAAAATATTCAGGATCACGGCATGGAGCAACAAGTGTTCCCAATCCGTTCAGATTTGTTCCGTGATCTGCCAAAAGAGAAGTACAACCTGATTGTGTCGAATCCGCCTTATGTGGATGAAGAAGATATGAACAGCTTACCGGATGAGTTTACTCATGAGCCGGAGTTAGGTTTAGCGGCCGGTTCAGATGGTCTCAAGCTGGTACGTCGTATTTTGGCGAATGCACCGGACTATCTGACCGATAACGGTATCCTGATCTGTGAAGTAGGTAACTCGATGATCCACATGATGGAGCAATACCCACAGATCCCATTTACCTGGATCGAGTTCGAAAACGGCGGGCACGGCGTATTCATGCTCACCCGTGACCAGTTACTGGCTTGTGCAGAAGAGTTCAAACTGTACAAAGACTAACGCTATCACAAGTGCAAATTCTCAACGCCGGGCTTAATGCCCGGCGTTTTTTTATCCGTGGCATGCAGTGCTAAAGCGGGCAAAAATAGTGCATATTTACTCTTTACATCAAAACGTAATAACGCCACTATGAATTCACGAAGAATTGGAAGCAGTTGCGTTCCCAACGAGAGGGCGTAGCGACAACAACTTGAGGAAGTAATGGCAGGAAACAGTATCGGACAACATTTCCGGGTGACGACATTCGGGGAAAGTCACGGTATCGCACTGGGATGTATCGTAGACGGATGTCCTCCGGGGCTAGCAATCACCGAAGCAGATCTACAAACGGATCTTGACCGTCGCCGTCCAGGCACATCGCGTTACACCACCCAGCGTCGTGAACCGGACGAAGTAAAAATTCTTTCCGGCGTGTTTGAAGGCAAAACGACGGGCACGTCGATTGGTCTGTTGATCGAGAACACCGACCAACGCTCGAAAGACTATTCGGATATTAAAGACAAGTTCCGTCCAGGACACGCTGATTACACATATCATCAAAAATATGGCATTCGCGACTATCGCGGCGGCGGCCGTTCGTCTGCCCGAGAAACTGCCATGCGTGTGGCTGCCGGTGCCATCGCCAAGAAATATCTCAAAGATGAGTTTGGTGTGGAGATCCGCGCTTACCTGTCACAAATGGGTGACGTGGCGATCGAGAAAGTCGACTGGAGTGAAATCGAAAACAACGCGTTTTTCTGCCCGGATGCAGACAAAGTGGACGCGTTTGACCAGCTTATTCGTGACCTGAAGAAACAGGGCGATTCAATTGGTGCTAAGCTTCAGGTCGTCGCGACCAATGTCCCGGTTGGCCTTGGTGAGCCGGTATTTGACCGTCTGGATGCCGATATTGCCCACGCGTTAATGAGTATAAATGCGGTGAAAGGGGTAGAAATTGGTGACGGTTTTGACGTGGTTAAGCAAAAAGGCAGTCAGCACCGTGATACGCTTTCTCCTGACGGTTTCGGTAGTAACCATGCTGGCGGTATCCTTGGGGGGATCTCGACCGGCCAGGATATCGTGGCTAACATTGCCCTAAAACCAACGTCAAGCATTACGGTTCCGGGTGACACCATCACCAAACAAGGTGAACCCACTCAATTGATCACCAAAGGGCGTCATGACCCATGCGTCGGGATCCGTGCGGTGCCTATCGCAGAAGCGATGCTGGCGATTGTCGTAATGGATCACCTGTTGCGCCATCGTGGTCAAAACCATGGTGTGACGACAGAAACGCCACAGATTTAAACTCTGTTGTGAATATAAAAAAGGTTGCTCTTCGAGCAACCTTTTTTATTAGCTTTGCAGTGGCAGGCCGCGCTTAGTGGAGTGAGCCTTCTGTCTCCAGGTGGAATGAAGGTAAGCGCCATTTAAAGCGCACGGCCGCCATACGAAGGATGTAACCGATAATCAGAGTGACGATGGTGGCGGTCACGTCCGGTACATTCAACTCCAGCATAGCCAGGTACAATCCAGACGCCAGCAAGGCAACCGAAGCGTACAGTTCTTCGTGCAATACCAGTGGTGTCTGGCGACAAATCAGGTCACGCAGCAGGCCGCCGAAGACGCCTGTGACTAACGCCGATACCATGCAGATACCGGGATGCAAGCCCATACCCAGCGCAATTTTGGTACCGATGATGCTAAATACAATCAGTCCCAGCGCATCCAGACGAATGAACAGCCCTTTAAGCTTGATGACCCATTTTGCTAAACCAGTGGTGAGTACTCCTGCCACACATGTGATGGCGAGAAATTCGGGGTTTTTAACCCAGCCAAGCGGGTAGTGACCCAGCAGGATATCGCGCACGGTACCGCCACCGATGGCCGTTGCACTCGCTACCAGCATTACACCAAACCAGTCCATTTTTCTTCGGCCGGCACTTAAGGCTCCGGTCATGGCTTCAGCCGTGATACCAATGATATACAACACACTTAGCAGCATAGGACAACACTCAACATCAAAATACACTGCGCTACGGCTTAATAGACCTGAGAGCAGTGGTAATACTCACCAACAAGATTTCAGTATCAGGGGGAATACTAAATATCTCAAACAACATACTCTTAATGGCTGGAAAAACAGCCATTTGACAGCATAAAAATCAGCCGTGAGTGTAGTGGGAAATGTGATCTGTGACGAATGAGAAAATGTATGGAGAAAAGGCTTTTCAGATTAATAGAGCTAATAACCAAAAATGTGGGACACCTTTACCTTGTTTATAAAAACAGCGACAATGCACGGTGCATGTCAATTAGAACTACAGAATGACTCATGACCCACGAATACCAAGACCTTATCCGCCTTTTTAATCACACCTTCCTTAAGTCTTTCAACACGAAGTTAGAGCTTGGTGGTGATGAGCCGATTTATCTGCCAGCGGATGAAAAACAGCCACACCACCGGATTATTTTTGCTCGTGGTTTTTATGCGTCAGCATTGCACGAAATTGCTCATTGGTGCGTCGCCGGGCCGGAGCGCCGCTTGTTGGAAGATTTTGGTTATTGGTATGAGCCGGATGGCCGGACCGCAGAAGTGCAGGCTGAGTTTGAAAAAGTGGAAATCCGCCCCCAGGCGTATGAATGGATTCTGGCACGAAGTGCCGGCTTCCCTTTTAATGTCAGTTGTGACAATCTACACGGCGATTTTGAACCAGACAGACTTGCTTTTATGCACAAGGTGCATAACGAGGTAATGGGTATTCTTGAATCGAGCCTTCCACCACGGGTGAAGATGTTGTCTGAAGCACTGCGCGCCTTTTACCACACCAAGCCACTGGAAGCATCTGACTTTATCGTTAAATAACCTCAGAGAAATGCCATGATTATTGAATTTGAAGAAAAACTACTGGAACTGATTGATGCCCGAATTGAAACGGCGTCGGATGATGAGCTGTTTGCTGGTGGTTATTTACGTGGTCACATTTCTTTGTCAGCTGCGTCTTGCGAAGAGGATGGCATCAATGATGTGGCAGAGCTGAAGTCCCGGATTGCACACAGCCTGGAAGCTGCCCGCTCGGAGCTGACTCCGGCGGATCGGGTTATTGTCACCGATTTGTGGCAGGAGCTGCAGGCTCAGGCTTAATGCCTGTCCAGATCAGGCCTCAATCGTTCGAAATATTCGAATCACGCGCTAAGCTATTGTATATCCGATTAAACGCCTCACGATCATCGTGAGGCGTTTTTGCAGGTAAGGGATTACAGTTCGGTAATGGCTTTACCTTTGCGCAGCTTGCGCACCCACATCCGGCTCGGGTGCAACTCACTCAGGACATCAACCGGCAGCGGCAGCGGGTCAGCGCAGATTTGCGAGGTCAGCACTTCGGCCAGTAGCGGAGCCGAGCTTAAACCGCGCGAACCCAGCCCCAGCAAACAGAACAGGTTGGGGTAGTGAGCGATCGGCTCAACCTGGTCGGGCTGTTTACCTTGCAGGTCATGATACTGTGATGCAACTGTCTCCAGGTCGGCAACATTGCCGACAAAAGGCAAATGATCCCGGCTGACACAGCGGATCCCCTGGCGGGACTGGTTGCCGGAAGTATCGACTTGCGTTACCCAGGTTTGGTTTGGCACGCATCTGGCCAGTTTAGCACTGTTGTCCTGCTGCGCGTGCGGATCAAACTCCCGATCCAGGTTGTCCCGATCATAGCTGGCACCAATGCAGTGATGCTGGTTGGCAGGGTTGGCCGGTGTCATATAGCCGTCGTAGCACAGAACGGTTTTCAGTTGTGACAGTGTCTCCGTGGTCGGAATATGGCTGACCTGGCCTTTCACTTTGCCCAGCGGTAACGCGGCGGTTTGGCTGAGGGCGTCAAAATCATGGCCGTTGGCCACCACCACGGCAGAATGTTCGAACGTGGTGCCATTGACGCTCAGTGACCAGCACTGGCGGTCTTCATGCCAGTGCAGGGCCTCTACCCGGTGATTGTATTTGGCAGTAAGATGTTGATTATGTTCAAGGTCATCCAGCAGTCCGCGGGTGAGTTCTGCCGGACACAGCCATCCCCCGAGAGGGTAATGGACTGAGGTGATATCCATCGGCAGGCCGATTGTTTCTGCGGTTTGCTCTGCCGTTAGCGGATGGATCAGGTCATGGGCAAAGTTGCCAGCCAGCATGTTTTCCAACTTAGTGGTGGATTTGTCGTCCCACATTAACTGGGTAATCCCGCACCAGTCATGGGCAAACGGGATGCGTTCAGCAGCCTGGCGAATAAACTGACGGGCAAATAAAAATGCCGGAGCAAACACCCGTGAAACTCCGCTGTGGCTGCCGTTCAGCAGCGGGTAAACCGCCCCCTGGCGATTTCCTGAAGCGCCTTCGGCAGGCTGGGCATCCTGACAGTACAGGGTGACATTTTGCCCGCGCTGAACCAGGGCTTTGGCTAGGGCGGCACTGGCAATTCCCCCGCCAATAATGGCGATGGAATCGTGGTGAGACGCGGCGTTGCGGGCAAACCAGGGCAGGTGATTGGTCTGTGCGTGGCGCGTTTCCATAATGCCGGCAATCATGTCGCGCTTGGTGCCAAAGCCTTTGACCTTTTTCATCGTAAAGCCGGACTCAATCAAACCGCGGCGAACAAAACCGGCAGCGGTAAAAGTGGCAACCGTACAATCTTGTTTGGCTAATTTCGCCATGCCGTCAAACAGGCCCTGATTCCACATCTCCGGGTTTTTACTCGGTGCGAAACCATCCAGGAACCAGGCATCGACAATGCCTTGCTCCGGGTAGGGGACCAGCGGCATGCAATCTTTGATGTCACCAAACCACAGATCCAACGTAATCGCCCCATTTTCGAGTACAATGCGATGGCATTCCGGTACTGCCGGCGGATAGTGTTGCTGGAGCTTTTCAGCGAATGGTGCCAGTTCAGGCCAGGCCTGGTGGGCTTTTTCCAGATCTTCCTGGCTGAGCGGGTATTTCTCAAAACTGATGAAATGCAATTCTTTTAGCGCAGCCTCTGGATTATCACGCCGAAATTGGCTAAACCATTGCCATACGGCTAAGAAATTGAGGCCGGTACCAAAACCGGTTTCACCAATCACGAAACGTCGTTGGTCAAATTCTTGCCATCTTTGTGGGAGATGATTTTGCTGGAGGAATACGTAGCGGGTTTCTTCCAGTCCGTTTACATTTGAAAAGTAAACATCATCGAACTGGTCAGAAACAGGGGTTCCTACTTCGTTCCAACCGAGTTCTGCATTTTTAATCGAAGTCATATCAGGGCAAATTTGTGATTTGGTGCAGTTAAGATAGCGGGATTGTACGAATTTCTGGGAAAGCTGACCACTTTTTACGGTTAACTTCGCTATCATCTAGCGGTATTTTGAATTATAGGAATGTCATAATGAAACGAGTCGTAATCACCGGTATGGGTATTGTTTCCAGTATCGGTAACAACGTCGAAGAAGTTCTAGCGTCTCTAAAAGCAGGTAAATCTGGCATTACTGCCTCTGAGCAGTTTAAAGAAAAAGGTCTGCGTTCGCAGGTGTGGGGTGATTTGAAAATTAACCCGGCTGAACACATTGACCGTAAACAGATGCGCTTTATGGGTGATGCGGCTGCGTATGCATACCTATCAATGCAGCAGGCAATCGAAGACGCTGGTCTGTCTGACGAGCAGGTTTCTAACGACCGTACTGGTATCGTTGCCGGCTCAGGCGGCGCCTCTTCGCTGAACCAGGCGGCCGCCGTGGATATTCTGCGTGAGAAAGGCGTGAAGCGCATTGGTCCTTACATGGTACCGCGTACGATGTCTTCTACGGTTTCAGCCTGTCTGGCGACACCATTTAAAATCCGTGGCGTGAACTACTCGATGAGCTCGGCGTGTGCAACGTCTGCGCACTGTATCGGTCATGCGATGGAGCTTATCCAGTTGGGTAAACAAGACATCGTTTTTGCTGGCGGTGGTGAAGAGCTTGACTGGACGCTAACCATGATGTTCGACGCAATGGGCGCATTGTCGACTAAGTACAATGACACGCCGGAAAAAGCCTCTCGTACCTATGATGCTGACCGTGACGGTTTCGTTATCTCAGGCGGTGGCGGCATGATGGTTATCGAAGAGCTGGAACACGCTCTGGCACGTGGCGCAAAAATCTACGGTGAAATCGTCGGTTACGGTGCAACATCGGATGGTTACGACATGGTTGCACCATCGGGTGAAGGCGCTGTGCGTTGTATGAAGATGGCAATGCAGGATGTGGACGGTGTTGATTACGTTAATACGCACGGCACGTCTACGCCGGTGGGTGACGTGAAAGAGCTGGGTGCGATCCAGCAGCTGTTCGGTGAAAACAGCCCTGCTATCTCAGCAACCAAAGCCATGACGGGTCACGCACTGGGCGCGGCTGGCGTGCATGAAGCGATTTACTCGACCTTGATGCTGGAGCACAACTTTATTGCTCCAAGTATCAACATTGAAAACCTGGACGAAGCGGCACAGGGTCTGGATATTGTGACGGATACCCGTGACGCAGAGCTGACTACCGTAATGTCTAACAGCTTTGGCTTTGGCGGTACAAACGCAACGCTCGTAATTAAGAAGTACCAAGGCTAACTGAATTTGCTGGCAGCAACCAGCAATCCAGTTTCCAGAGCTGACTGCTTCGGTGGTCGAACAGACGCAGACTCTATCCCAAGGAGAGCGGGATAGGATCCTTTTGTTCTGGAACTTTGCCCGGCTATATGCCGGGCTTTTTCTTTTGTATTTCTTGAGATTTTTCGCGAAAAGGGCACAATCTCTGCAATTAATAAAAATGGATCTAAAAACGCTGGCACTATGAAAATAATTGTTGATGAAAACATGCCGTACGCTGAAGAGCTTTTTAGCCAACTCGGTGAGGTGATTCTTAAGCCCGGCCGCACCCTGACGGCGGATGATTTGGTTGATGTCGATGCCCTGATGATTCGTTCTGTTACCAAGGTGAATGCCGAGTTGATCAGTAAAGCCAACAAACTCAAGTTTGTTGGTACCGCCACTGCGGGTATGGATCATGTCGACCAGGCGCTGTTACAACAAAAAGGGATTTTCTTTACCGCAGCGCCCGGTTGTAACAAAGTCGGGGTTGCCGAATACGTGTTCAGCGTGATGATGGTGCTGGCACAACAACAGGGTTTCTCAGTGCTGGACAAAACCGTCGGGATTATTGGCGCAGGCCAGGTTGGCAGTTATCTGGAGAAATGTCTGAAAGGGATGGGGATTAAAGTTCTGATTAACGACCCATTCAAACAGCAAGAAGGCGACCCGCGCACCTTTACGCCACTGGCCGAGTTGATTGAAGCGTCAGACATTATTACTTTACATACGCCGATCACGACAGACGGCCCGTATCCAACTCACCATATGTTTGATGCCGGGATTTTAAATGGATTACGCGGCGACCAAATCCTTATTAACGCAGCGCGTGGTCCTGTGGTTGATAATCATGCATTAAAGCAACGTTTAATGAAAAACGATGGTTTTACTGCCGCACTGGATGTATTTGAATTTGAGCCAGAGGTTGATATGGAGCTTGTGCCTCTGCTAGCATTCGCCACCCCTCACGTTGCAGGTTATGGCCTGGAGGGGAAAGCTCGCGGTACGACGATGATTTTTAATCGCTACTGTGAGTTCTTAAGTAACGAATTACGTGCGCACGCCAGCGATTTACTGCCGACCGCTCCGATCCCTACTATGGTATTAGACAGAGCGTGGGATGAAGCAACGCTGCATACTATCACGCAGTTAATCTATGATGTGCGTAAAGATGACGCTCTTTTCCGCCGCGAAATCAGTCAGCCAGGTGCATTCGACCTGATGCGTAAAAATTACTGGGATCGCCGCGAATACAGTGCTGTCACGCTAGTGGGAAATCAAACATGCAATCTTGCGCCACTAGCAGAACTAGGTTTTCAGGTTGAGGTAAGTCAATGAGCCAGCAATACAATGTTGCCGTATTAGGTGCGACCGGTGCGGTCGGTGAAACAATTTTGGAAGTGCTTCAGGAGCGCAAGTTCCCGGTAGGTGAAATTTTCCTCCTGGCGAGTGAGCGCAGTGAAGGCAAGACTTACCGCTTCAACGGTAAAACCGTCCGTGTGCAAAACGTGGAAGAGTTTGACTGGTCACAAGCGCACATCGCTCTGTTTTCAGCCGGTGGTGAACTGTCGGCTAAATGGGCGCCTGTTGCGGCAGACGAAGGTGTGATCGTGATTGATAACACGTCACACTTCCGCTACGAGTACGATATTCCGCTGGTGGTGCCGGAAGTCAACCCGGAAGCAATCGCGGAGTTCCGTAACCGCAACATTATCGCGAACCCAAACTGCTCGACCATTCAGATGTTGGTGGCACTGAAGCCAATCCATGATGCCGTGGGTATCGAACGCATCAACGTTTCCACTTATCAGTCGGTATCGGGTGCTGGTAAAGCCGGTATTGATGAACTGGCGGGGCAAACCGCTAAACTGCTTAACGGGATACCGGCTGAGAACAAGCAGTTCTCACAACAGATCGCATTCAACTGTATTCCTCAAATCGACCAGATGATGGAAAACGGCTACACCAAAGAAGAGATGAAAATGGTGTGGGAAACGCAGAAAATTTTTAACGATCCATCTATCACCGTAAACCCGACCTGTGTGCGTGTACCGGTATTCTATGGCCACGCTGAAGCGCTGCATGTAGAAACCCGCGCCCCAATCGATGCCCAGGAAGTGATTAACCTTCTTGAGCAAACTGAAGGGGTAGAAGTCTTCCACGGTGAAGATTTCCCAACCCAAGTGCGCGATGCCGGCGGTAAAGACCATGTGATGGTTGGTCGTATCCGCAACGACATCAGTCATCATAGTGGGATTAACCTTTGGGTTGTAGCGGATAACGTGCGTAAAGGTGCGGCCACTAATGCGGTACAGATTGCGGAAGTGTTGATCCGTGATTACTACTGATTAGTTTTGTTTAACTTATTTGAGCCTCGCACTACGCGGGGCTTTTTGTTTGCTACGAGACTGTTGAGTCACCGCCCTGGATGAGTAAAAAAACATCACGGAAGGCGGGTCTGGCGACATTTTTATGTGAGATTAGTACGAATATCGCGTGGGGCACGCATTTTTTTTCTTCAACCCTGTAGTTTTGGGTGTCATATCCGATATATTTAGCGATCACGATTTCAAATTATTACTAGCACCTAGCTGAGCTTTCTATGCGTCAAAATTCTAAGCGTTTATTAGCCGCACTCATACTAATGACCGCGACTCAGACATCACCACTGGCTCAAGCCGAAGGCATTCGACTTGTAGGCCCTTCCGGTGAAGTGCAATCTTCTCCAATTTACGCTGAGCCGATTGAGCGAGCACAACCCGATAGGGATAGTGTCCAGCCATCTCGTTTCTATGGTCCAACCAAGGCAAATGAGACCTTGTGGTCGGTAGCATCACAACTTCGACCTTCACGTGCCGTCTCGGTACAGCAAACGCTTTTCGCCATTTACCGCATTAACCCTCAAGCGTTTGAACAGCAAAATATTCATGGCCTTATCCCGGGTAGTCAATTACGTGTGCCATCAATCGAACAAATACGCAGTGCCACTACAGCTCAGGCGATCGCCGTGATGAAAGCGCACGAGGCGAAGCTGACTCCTGCTGTGCCAGTTAAGGTACCAGCCCCGGAGATAAAATCGAAAGCTAAGCCTGAGTCGGCGCTACAGTCAGCGAAACCTGCACCAGCCAAGCCGGTTGTTGATGCGGTGAAACCAGCCCCCGTCCCTGCGCTTGATACTTCGCCTGAAGGTCAGAAGCAAGTTAGTGAACTTAAAGATAAGCTACAAATCTCTCAGGGAGAGCTTGAGTCACTGGAAGAGAAAAATCATCGATTGCGCTTAATGTTGTCGGAGGTTCAGAGCGAAGTTGAAACACTCAAAACCGAGTTAAATGATGAAGATCGCATTCGTAGCGAAGTTGAAAAATTGCTTGAAGCAGAGCGCCAGCGTCTTGCTGAGCAGCAGCGGATGCAGCCGAGTCTTCTCGATCAGATCCTGGGGAACGGTTGGTTGGTCGCTCTGACGGCATTAATTCCCGGCGTGTTGATTGCGTTATTGATAGTGGTGCTGCTTGGACGTCGTTCAAATTCGGCCAAAGAAGACGCAGCAGAGGAAGCGGCACAAGTCGCCCCAGTTGTTGCCGAATCAGCAGAACTGACGGCACCAACGGATGAGTTACTTGATGACCTCAGCTTAGATGATGATTTGTTTGCCGACGATAGTGAGACTGATGGGCAACAAGAGAATGCTGAGGAGCAGGAAGAAGACATTTTTGCCGATCTGGACAGTGATGATCTGGACTTTAACCTGGAAGGTGAGCTTGATGAAGACCCATTTGCCAGTATTGGTGATGATGGGGATCTGGATGTTGGGTTCGATGAATTTGACACCTCAGCCAGCAGTATCAGCGTTAATGGCGATGAGAAAGCGCTGGGCCTTGAGGAAATGGAGCGTGCTCTTGATGAGGTTACTCCACAGCTTGAGGTGCTCGACGAGGCGGGTGACGAAGATGGGTTTGACTTGTCGGATGACGAACCGTCTCAGGATGGCCATTCTATGTCTGATGAGGAGTTTGCTGAGTTATTGTCAGCCGATGAACCTACAGAGGAGTTGCCAAGTGGTGATTTAGATCAATCTATCCTGGATGAGTTGCTCTCAGGTATGGGCGAAGATGATCTTGAACTGGATGTGACTGAGTCTGCGAACAACGAAACCATATCAGACAGTGCCTTCTCTGCCGGCGTCGCCTCAGATGACGATATTGATAAGCTGTTGGCACAATATGATCAAAATGGTGACGATGACAGTAGCAATGTTATTCCAGATGAGCCCGTGCCGTATATCCAGCCACACAGCGATGCATCTGACACGTCAACAGTTGTCGCTGAACAAGTCGCCGATACCGAAAGTGATCCATTGGCCGAGCTAGAGCAACTATCCGGTTTAGCTGAAGAAGTGGTGCTGGAGGATGACAGCACAGAACTGCTGGATGAACTTCTGGACTTTGATGATGAAGCCGAGGTTGAAGATTTTGATCCGCTGACTGAGTTGGAACAGTTGTCTGGTGTCGATGATGTGGCCGTGGAGCTGGATGAAAACAGTACCGATCTGCTCGATGACTGGATTGAGTCAGAATCTGAAATGGCTACATCAGCAGGTGATGAGAGCGACGGTGAATGGGATCCGTTTGATGACCTGATCCAGGAAGAGGAAACAACTAACCAGTCGAGTGATGAAAACTTGCTGGCGTCACTTGGATTTGCTGACTCATCAGCGTCTGAATCGGTTAGCGAAGTTGAGCAACCAGCCGGGGTGGTTGCTGAAGAAGATGAAACCTTGGCGGGTGAGCTTGATATTGATTCTCTATTAGCTGATAACGCGCCCGTTGAAGCGCCGGTATCAACGCATAGCGATCAAGCGGAACCTGAAAAGGCGTTCGATAGCCACAGTTTTATCGGCGACCTGGAAGATTCGGCTCCGAAACACGACCCGTTATTGAATGAGCCGGATACTTTGTCCGAGTTCCAATCAGAATCTGCTGATGGGAATGGTGGAGAGGCAGAGTTGGGTGTGGATGATGACGCTGGTTTGCAGGCCTTGGCCGGGCAGGAGCTGTCATCAACGCAAGATGAGGTTCCGGACATCAGCCCCGATGAGGTAAGCCCTGAACCAGAGAATACGCCACAACCAAAGGCAACTCCGACCCCCAATACGCTGGCAAATGAGTTTGGTGTGCCTCAGGAAGAAGATTGGTTGTTGGATGGCGATGATCAGGACATAGTGGCAGACGACCTGACACTGGCAGAGGTGGAGGTTGATCTGGAGCCTGTGGCAGCCGATGACAGCGAGTTGAGTTTTGATGAGCTGGAACTGCCCGAGTTCGGGGAACAGGATGCAGCGGCTGTAATGGCGGACGAACCGGCATTGGCGGACACTAATCCGGAGCCCGTGGCAGCCGATGACAGCGAGTTGAGTTTTGATGAGCTGGAACTGCCCGAGTTCGGGGAGCAGGATGCAGCGGCTGCGATGGCGGACGAACCGGCACTGGCGGACACTAATCCGGAGCCCGTGGCAGCAGACGCAAGCGAGTTGAGTTTTGATGAGCTGGAACTGCCCGAGTTCGGCGAACAGGATGCGGCGGCTGCGATGGCAGGCGAACCGGCATTGGCGGACACTAATCCGGAGCCCGTGGCAGCAGACGCAAGCGAGTTGAGTTTCGACGAGCTGGAACTGCCCGAGTTCGGCGAACAGGATGCGGTGGCTGCGATGGCGGACGAACCGGTACTGGCGGACACTAATCCGGAGCCCGTGGCAGCAGACGCAAGCGAGTTGAGTTTCGACGAGCTGGAACTGCCTGAATTTGGCGAACAGGATGCGGCGGCTGCGATGGCAGGCGAACCGGCCCTGGCAGAAATCACAGCGGCGCCTGTGGCAGCAGATGACAGCGAGTTGAGTTTCGATGAGCTGGAACTGCCCGAGTTCGGCGAACAGGATGCGGCGGCTGCGATGGCAGACGAACCGGCACTGGCAGACATCACACCGGAGCCTGTGGCAGCCGATGACAGCGAGTTGAGTTTCGACGAGCTGGAACTGCCGGAGTTCGGCGAACAGGATGCAGCGGCTGCGATGGCCGGCGAACCAACTCCGGAAGGTTTAGACTTTGATGGGCGAGAAACCGATAGTGATACTATCACCGCTCAAGAGCCGGCCAGCAAACAAGGGGTTGAGCCACATGCCGACCCGGAGCAAGACGCACTATTTGATATGTTTGCCCAGCAAGGTGAGTTTCAGGTAGGGGCAGAGCCTCAAACCGCTGCTGAACCGGCGCTGGATGGCATTGATGAAGCGACCATGGCGTCATTGCTGTCTGAGGAAACGGGCAATGATATTATCAATGAGAAACCAGACAGTGAGGCAAGCGACAGTGCTGGCCTGGATTTTGATGCCATGCTTGATGTCGGTGAAGACTGGAATGGCTTTAAACTCCAGCCGGAGCAGGCGGCACAGATCTCAGCAGAGGTGCCAGAAGATCAGCGAGAAGTATGGAGCTCGTCGGAAGCGCTGACTCAGCCGGATATTTCGGCAGAAGACTGGGCGGATCAACAAGAGCTGGAGGATTTTGATCCCAAGAAAAGCCAGTTTATGACCATTGATGAACTGATGGCGCAAGTTGATCGTGATGGTGGTGAGTTTGAAGAACAGGCTTTGATGCTCGATGTTGGATTGAATGAGTTTCCAGACGTGATCGGCGACAACGGCGACGTTGATGTTGATAACAATGCAGAAGCGGCCGGTAAGCTGGATTTGGCTAAGATTTACCTGGAAATGAATGATAATTCTGGGGCAGTAAAACTGCTTGAAGAGGCCATTGTTGATGGCGATGATGACATTCGCCGCGAGGCTAAAGCGCTTATTGATGAGATAAACGGCCGTTAGGCTAAATATAAAGGGCAGCACAGGCTGCCCTTTTTGTATCTATCCAGACTTAAGTATATACTTCCCGCCCCATTTTAGAGTTCGAAGGTCAAAATGAGAATCGCATTAGGTATCGAGTACAATGGTACAAACTACTATGGCTGGCAGCGCCAAAGAGACGTAAAAAGTGTACAAGAAGCGCTTGAAAAAGCGTTGTCGGTTGTCGCTAACCACCCGGTGGAGGTGCAGTGTGCCGGGCGTACTGACGCCGGTGTCCACGGCACCGGACAGGTCGTCCACTTTGATACCAATGTGAAGCGGAAAATGGTGGCCTGGACTATGGGGGTCAACGCTAACATGCCGGGTGATATCGCTGTCCGCTGGGCAAAAGAAGTACCTGATGAGTTTCACGCACGATTTACTGCAACGGCTCGCCGTTATCGCTACATCATTTTTAATAACGCCCTGCGTCCCGGCATCCTGAGTTCAGGAGTGAGCCACTACCATGGTGAACTTGACGAGAAGAAAATGCATGAAGCCGGCCAGTATCTGTTGGGTGAAAACGATTTCACTTCATTCCGGGCGGTCCATTGCCAATCACGCAGTCCGTATCGCAACGTTATGCACCTGAATGTGACCCGCCATGGTCACTATGTGGTGATCGATATTAAAGCCAACGCATTCGTCCACCATATGGTGCGTAACATTACCGGCAGCTTAATTAAAGTTGGCCGGGGAGAAGAAAAGCCGGAGTGGATTCAATGGTTGCTGGAAGTAAAAGATCGCAAATTAGCCGGTGCCACAGCGAAAGCTGATGGGTTATATTTAGTTGATGTTGATTATCCGCATGAATTTGATTTACCCCGTGAACCGATCGGTCCGCTATTTTTGCCGGATAATTTGAACTAAATTTGCGAACTTGTTTCAAAATTTCGGTGGGTTAGACTAGAAATTGATGGCAACTGTGCGCTATTAACGATAGCAGAAATAGGTACAACCAGTTTTTTATCTACAGTTGCGGTCAGATATGGTTTAATCCTTCCGCGTAAATTCGAATTTTTTATCTTTCGCAATCAGGCGGAAGAATTGAGAGAAAAGGTCCTCCATGAGTTGGCTTGAAAAGATTTTAGAGAAAAGCAATCTTGTTAGTTCACGCAAAGCTTCCATTCCTGAGGGTGTGTGGACCAAATGTACCTCTTGTGAGCAGGTACTGTATCACGCTGAGTTAGAGCGTAACCTGGAAGTATGCCCTAAGTGTAATCATCACATGCGCATGAAAGCGCGTCGTCGTCTGGAAACGTTCCTGGATGAGAATAACCGTGTTGAATTAGGCACAGAGCTTGAGCCACAAGATAAACTGAAGTTTAAAGACTCTAAACGTTACAGAGAGCGTCTCTCGGCTGCACAGAAGGGCAGCGGTGAGAAAGATGCGCTGGTTGTTATCCAGGGCGAACTGCTGGGAATGCCGCTTGTAGCATGTGCGTTTGAATTCTCCTTTATGGGAGGATCGATGGGGTCAGTTGTCGGTGCCCGTTTTGTTAAAGCGGTGGAAGCGGCAATGGAAAACAACTGTGCACTGGTTTGCTTCTCAGCAAGTGGTGGCGCACGTATGCAAGAGGCGCTAATGTCTCTGATGCAGATGGCTAAGACCAGCGCCGCGTTAGAACGCTTATCGGAAAAAGGCCTGCCGTTCATTTCGGTATTAACTGACCCTACCATGGGTGGTGTTTCGGCAAGCTTGGCGATGTTGGGTGATATCAATATTGGTGAGCCTAAGGCACTTATCGGTTTTGCCGGACGTCGCGTGATTGAGCAGACAGTACGTGAAGACCTTCCAGAGGGATTCCAGCGTAGTGAGTTCTTACTTGAGCATGGTGCGATTGACATGATCGTGGATCGCCGTGAAATGCGCCATCGCGTGGGTGGTTTGATCGCTAAGCTGACTAACCACAAGTCGCCATTGGTGGTTTCGGTTAACGAATCTCCCAATGAAGAACCATATTCTGTACCAGAAGCGGACGAAAAAGGGTAAAGTATTACTAACATAAAACCAAAGTAATTAATGGTTAAAGTTAGATGACCCAACACGCAATTCCTCAAGCCACATCTTCACTCGCGATGTGGCTTGATTATTTATCAAATATTCACACCTCTGCAATCGATCTGGGCTTAGACCGTGTTCAAGCGGTCGCCAAGCAAGCCAACCTGACCAAACCCGCTCCTACCGTGATTACCGTTGCCGGCACCAATGGCAAAGGCTCGACCTGTGCGCTCATGGAAGCTATTTTACTTGATGCCGGTTATTCTGTCGGCGTTTACAGCTCTCCGCACCTGATTCGCTACAACGAGCGGGTACGTATCAATGGTGTTGATGTCGAAGACAGCAAACACTGTGAAGCTTTCGACTATGTTGAGAAACAGCGTGGCAATATCAGCCTGAGCCTGTTTGAATTCGGTACCCTGGCAGCTCTGAGAATTTTCCAGACGGAAAAGGTCGATGTGGTGCTGCTTGAAGTGGGCCTGGGCGGCCGGCTGGATGCCACCAATGTGGTGGACCATGATGTCTCAGTGATCACCAGCCTGGCGATTGACCATGTTGACTGGTTAGGTGATGACATTAACGTCATTGGCTTTGAAAAAGCCGGCATCTACCGCTCAGGTAAGCCAGCGATTTGTGGTCAGCCAACCCCGCCTGCAACCGTTGCGGCGCATGCTGACGATATTGGCGCGGAATTTTTCCAGGTTGGCATTCAGTTCGACTATCAGCTGACCGATAACGGCTGGAAGTGGAGTAGCGGTGCGTTTGATCTTGACGACCTGCCGATCCCGGCCTTGCCGTTACCCAACGCGGCAACAGCGTTAATGGCATTGGGCGCGGCAGAAGTGCAAATTACTGACATCAATATCGTCAATGGTCTGAGTAATGCCAAACTGGCGGGACGGATGCAACTGCTGCAATCGAATCCGGTGGTGTTGCTGGATGTGGCCCACAATCCACATTCGGCACAGTATCTGGTTGAGAAGGTGGCGGCAAGTTACCCTGAACAGGTGATTCATGTGGTGGTGGCGATGTTGCATGACAAAGACGTTAAGGCAACGCTTGCAACACTTACTCCTATCGCGACAACATGGTACCCGGCATCATTAACAGGCCCTCGTGCGGCTTCCGCGGCTGAGTTATGCCAGTACCTTCCTGAAGGGCAAGCCATGTACACAAATCCCGAGGAAGCGTTTGAAAGCGCCCTGCATAACGCTGATGCAACTGATGTTATCCTCGTCGTGGGTTCGTTCCATACGGTTGGGGAAGTATTGGAGCATTGGCAGTCAAAAAACACCTAAGCAAAAGGTAACTATACGATGGCAAGTAGGTTCCAAAGCCGACTGGTCGGCACCATCATTTTAGTTGCGGTGGGGGTGATCGTGCTCCCCGATGTTCTTGATGGCAAGAAACTGCATTACAAAGAAGAGTTCGCCAGCATCCCGATCAAACCCGAGCTGGATAGCGATGTGGAGAATTTTGAGATCTTAGAGCCGGTGGAAAACGACATTTCCTTGCCTGACTCACCGGTGGTTGAAATGGTTCAAACACCGTCTGAACCGGAGGAGAAGCCATCCGAACCTTCGGCAACTCATGCTGCCACCGACTCAGTTCAAGTGGCGACACAACAAGTGAAAGAGAAAAATCAGTATGAAGATTCAGCCTGGATTATTCAACTGATGGCATTGCGAAACCATGAGAACGCAGAGAGGCTGGTAGCCGATTTGCAGAATCGTGGCTACCAGGCCCATACCAAGCAAGAAAATGGCTTTACTCGGGTAATTGTTGGTCCGGATGTGTCGAAAACGAAACTTGAACGACAGATCAAGGAATTACAAAAAATTACAGGGTCAAAAGGCCAGTTGCTTAAATTTAAGCCATTAAATCCGTAGGAAAACGTTTGCGTCGGTGTTTTTTCTGTTAAAATGCGCGCGAACTTAAGATGAAGAAAACATGAATTGGTTAGATTTTGTCATTTTGGGTGTGATCGGATTTTCAGCTCTGATCAGTTTAGTTCGTGGCTTTGTTAAAGAAGCGTTGTCGTTGGTGATTTGGTTTGGGGCGTTTTTTATCGCCAGTAATTACTACGCGAAATTAGCGGTGTACTTTACCAACATTAAAGACGACATGTTTCGTAACGGTGCGGCTATTGCGGCACTGTTTGTCGCGACATTAGTGGTTGGCGCAGTGGTGAATTATGTCATTGCTCAACTGGTACAAAAAACAGGACTGTCAGGTACCGATCGTATTCTCGGTGTGGTATTTGGTGGTTTACGTGGAGTGCTCATTGTGTCCGCGGTACTGTTTTTTATGGATGCGTTTACCGCATTCCCAAGCTCGGAATGGTGGAAAGAATCACAGCTGGTTCCTGAATTCAGCCGTATAATCTCTCCGTTTTTCGAGCATTTACAAGCAACATCAAGTTTTCTGTCTGGCACTACCTAGTAGTGCCAGCTACTGTCGAAAATCGAGGATTAGGACATGTGTGGTATTGTTGGAATCGTGGGCACAACGCCTGTAAATCAGTCTATTTATGACGCGTTAACGGTGTTACAGCATCGTGGCCAAGATGCCGCTGGTATTTGTACCATAGAAAGCAATCGTTTTCGTCTGCGCAAAGCGAACGGTTTAGTCAAAGATGTGTTTGAGGCCAGACACATGCAACGCCTGCAGGGGACAGTCGGAATAGGGCATGTTCGTTACCCAACCGCGGGTAGTTCCAGTGCCTCAGAGGCTCAACCTTTCTATGTAAACTCTCCATTTGGTATTACACTTGCTCACAACGGTAACCTGACCAATGCGACCGAAGTTCGTCAGAAGTTGTTCGAAAAAGACCGTCGTCATATCAATACCACTTCAGACTCTGAAGTGTTGCTTAATGTCCTGGCCCATGAAATTGACACGGTAAAAGGTAACGTCACCACAGAAGATGTGTTCCGGGCCGTGACCAACGTTCACCGCACTATCCGCGGTGCCTACGCAGTAGCAGCCATGATCATCGGCCATGGTATGATTGCGTTCCGTGACCCGCACGGTATTCGTCCGCTTTGTCTGGGTAAGCGTGAAGAAAATGGTAAAACCGAGTATATGGTGGCATCGGAATCTGTTGCACTGGATGCGGTTGGCTTTGATTTTGTCCGTGATGTCGCGCCTGGCGAAGCGATTTACGCGACTTTTGATGGTCAACTGTTTACTAAACAGTGTGCTGATAATCCTAAACTCAACCCTTGTATTTTCGAGTTTGTTTATTTCGCTCGTCCAGACTCGTTTATCGATAAGATCTCCGTCTACAGTGCACGCGTAGAGATGGGTAAAAAGCTTGGTGAACGTATCCGGGAAGATTACGCCGATCTGGATATCGACGTGGTGATCCCGATCCCTGAAACTTCGTGTGATATCGCACTGCAAATCGCTCAGGCTATTGATAAACCTTACCGCCAAGGATTCGTTAAAAACCGCTATGTAGGCCGAACCTTCATTATGCCGGGTCAGCAGCAACGTAAGAAATCAGTACGTCGTAAGCTCAATGCCATTCGTTCTGAATTCAAAGATAAAAATGTGTTGCTGGTTGATGATTCCATTGTCCGCGGTACAACCTCTGAGCAGATCATTGAAATGGCACGAGACTCCGGGGCGAGTAAAGTGTTTATGGTATCTGCGGCACCAGAGGTCCGTTTCCCGAACGTATACGGTATTGACATGCCAAGCGCCAATGAGTTGATCGCCCATGGCCGGGACAATGATTCGATTTGTCAGCAGATTGGTGCGGATGCGCTGATTTACCAGCGGCTGGAAGATCTGGTTGAGGCCGTTGGCCTGGGCAACCAGGATATCGTTCAGTTCGATACCTCAGTATTTAACGGCGAATACGTCACCGGCGATATTGATCAGCAGTATCTGGATTTTCTTGACCAGCTGCGTAATGATGACGCGAAAACTGAGGCGGAAATCCAGCAGGACTTAGCCAGTTTAGAGTTGTATAACGAAGGCGCATAAGCTTTTGTTGAGCCAATGAAAAGAACAAAAAAAACCAGAGCATGGCTCTGGTTTTTTTGTCTTGCAGCAGATGCAATCAATGAATGTTATAGGCAATGATATAGTCGATAAATAACCGCACTTTTTCCGGTAAGTGGTCTTTGTGGTTGTAGAGCATATAAATATCACGAGGGTTGGCGCTCCAATCCGGCAGTACACGCACCAGGCTACCGCTCTCAATAAACTCGTTAATCATCGCATCGGGCATTAACGTAATGCCTAGCCCCTCGGAGCAGGCACTGCGTACCACGTTGAGTGCATTGGCCTGAAAACGTCCGCGTTCGATATTAACCACCGATTCACCATTACTGTTGATCAGGGTCCACTTCAATAATGGGTGGCCCTTTAGTAAAGAGTGGTTGCCCAGCTCTTCGGCATGAGTGGGAGCCGGGTTGGCAGCTAAGTACGCCGGACTGGCGACCAGAATGTCTTTCACTTCACCAATTTTACGCGCGATTAAGCTTGAATCTCTTTGTGGGCCAACGCGGAAAATGACATCCCACTCGGTCGGATCAAGTTGATCGGCGTTGCTTTCGGTATTCAGTTCAATATTGATGTCCGGATACTGGCTCATAAAACCATTAAACATCGGCATCATCATGCGCTTGGTCAGGTTGTAGGGAGCGGAGATCTTGATTTTTCCTGATGCTCCACGGCACTCATCGGTAATTTCTTCGGCAGTAGACGTGAGTCGTTGCAGAAGAGGAGAGCATTCATGATAAAAACGTTCTCCGGCTTCGGTCAGTGATAGTTTACGCGCATGGCGGTTGAGTAGCCGAAGATTAACCGCGTCCTCTAGCGCTTGAATGCGTCGGGTGATGGTTGCTACCGGGATCATGGTTTTTCGCGAGGTTGCGGTATAGCTCCCATTTTCGACAACCAATCGAAAAAGGTTAAGATCATCTAATTTCATATTTCCTGACACATTAAAATACCGTTTGTGGCTAATTTATAATTAACTTTGCAATCAAAGTTTGCTTTAAGTCAATATGTTGCATCATTTGAACACAGCAGCGGTCGCCGAGCAAATACTTACACAGCGGACCATGGTTGTATAAATGCCTTTTAGAGGCTACGTTTTATTAAAGGCGATAAGGCCTTAAGTCTTGCTGCACCTCGTCTGTAAGGCGCGAGATATAACGATAATAATGATTAAGTTTTTTTTGAGTGAGCTTTGTGAGGTAGAAAGCTATGTTGAAAACTCACAGTCATATGGCAGCGGCCTCGGCGCAGGAGATGGTAAATCAAAAACTGATCATGCTAGTTGATGATGACCCGATTTTCCGCAGAATCACTGGGGCGTATTTGCAAAACCAGGGTTTTAGGGTACTCGAAGCCGAAAATGGCTTACAAGCGCTGCAAAAATTGAGAGAGTCTGAGCCAGACTTAGTATTGTGTGATTTGTCGATGCCGGTACTTAATGGCATCGAATTTGTTGAAGAGGTAAGCCTGGAATACCCCGCGCTGCCCTTGATTGTCGTGTCTGCGACCGATGAAATGTCGGATGTGGCAAAGGCGTTGCGCTTTGGGATTAAAGATTTCCTTCCTAAACCGATAGGAAATTATGATCATCTCTATCAGGCGATAGATAATACCCTTGAAGACACCGACAGCCACTTCGCTGACCAGCGTGATTTTTCCAGCCAATGGTTTCGGGTCGATGATGGCGGAGAATTGCCTGATGATCAGGAATTGCACTGGCACTTACAATATTTGCAACAGAATCCAAATGCGGCAAGAGACTTACTGCACGCTTTGCTGCCTGAAAAGGATACCAGTCAGGGTGATTGGCGCTGCTCGTACCGGTTACTGCAATCCACAGACGTAATGCCATTGGTGTTTGATTACCGGTGGTTGATGAATGGCCAGTTTGCCTTCTATCTGATCGACTCAGCTTCGCTTGAAGAAGGCGGCGTGGCAACCACGTTGCTGGTCAGAGCGTTGTTTGACGACTATCTGCGGAACTTAAAAAGTTTTAGTGCTGATCTGAAAGACATGGTAGAGATTGTAGAAAAAGGCATTCAATGCTCAGAGTGCGCCGGACCGGTGGAGGCGATGTTTGGCATTGCTGATTTGGCGTCGGCAACGGTGTCCATTTTGCCGGCAGGTCTCGAGAGTCGCTGGTCAAATGGCAGTTCGAGCCAGCACATCCCGGCGGGAAATCGCTTAGGGGATAACAGCCTGAGAAATTTTATCACCCGGGAACTGGCAATCAGCAGCACTGGCGAGTTATCGGTGGGGTGCCTGGGATCATCCAGCTTTAACCTGAGTATCGTGCGAAAAGATCGTTTGATTTAAGCCGATGCCTGTATATGAGAAAGCAGCGTAAATTACGCTGCTTTGTTTTTATGTCTGGCCGGATTTTGCTTATTGATGGAATTATACCCTTACTTTTTGTTGGTGTTTCGATAGTGCTGTTTAAGGTATAGTCAGCGCGAAAAAACAAAAATAACCCATTTGCGCAACCTTTATCTAACTTAGGTGCGGTTCGGGTTAGTAAAGTCAACTAGCGAGAAGAGACACAATGGCAGACAAAGATTTTAAAGAGCCTTATAATATTTTTTATTTTTTGGGGTTTGTTGCGGTACTTTTGGTTCCAACATTACCTGCAACGTTAACCTGGTTACGTGTGATGAACAGTTACGCGGGTCTTTAAACCTGAGAACAGTGCGGAGTTCGCCATCAGTATTAAATGCCTGATCTTATATATTGTTGGTGGACTCAGTTTAATCCTCGGTATCATTGGCATACTATTGCCTTTGTTACCCACCACGCCGTTTTTACTTCTTTCCAGTGCCTGCTTTATGCGCAGTAGCCCCGGTTTTCACCGCTGGCTGCACCAGCATCAGTGGTTTGGTCCCATCCTGAATAACTGGCAGCAACACCGCGCTGTGACCCGAGCCGTCAAGCTGCGCGGCAGTATTTTTATCGTATTGAGTTTTGTTTTTTCTATCGCCATTGTGCCGCATGATTGGCTGAAAATTGGCCTGTTCATTATGCTAATCGGCTTGCTCGGCTGGTTTGTGCGCTTACCTGTGACTGAGTTGGTTGCTGACAGAGAAGAAAATCACTAAGATTGTAGGGAATAGTGTGCCCACTCTTCGAGTGGGCGTTTGTATTTTCAGCGCTCAAGACTTTTAGCATCAGTTGGAAAGCACTGAGAACCTTTAGTTCGTTGCCCTCATAATAGCGTGATAACCACAGGGGGTGGTGAGCCAATCTAAGTAAACCGGTATTATGACTACAGAAACAATTTCACTGATCAAATCCAGCATTAAAAGCATCCAAGACTACCCAAAACCAGGCATCCTTTTCCGTGATGTCACTAGCTTGCTGGAAGATGCAACTGCTTATCAAGCGACGATTAACCTGCTGGTTGAACGTTATAAAGACATGGGCTTTACCAAAGTAGTGGGCACTGAAGCCCGCGGTTTCCTGTTTGGTGCTCCTTTGGCTCTTGAGCTGGGTGTCGGTTTTGTCCCGGTACGCAAACCGGGTAAGTTGCCTCGCCCTACTTTGGCGCAGTCTTACGAGCTTGAATATGGTATGGATACTCTGGAAATCCACACCGATGCCATCGTGGAAGGCGATAAGGTGCTGGTTGTCGATGATCTGCTGGCTACCGGTGGTACTATTGAAGCAACCACAAAGTTGATTCGTCAACTGGGTGGCATCGTAGAACATGCTGCATTTGTAATTAACCTGCCGGAAATCGGTGGTGACAAGCGCCTGGAAGGTTTGGGCCTCAACGTATACACCGTTTGTGAGTTTGAAGGACACTAATACATTCAATGAGTTATTTAGCTTTAGCGCGAAAATGGCGTCCTAACCAATTCAATCAAGTGGTTGGGCAGCGTCATGTACTGACCGCGCTGGAAAATGCGTTGGCGCAAAACCGCCTCCACCATGCGTATTTGTTCAGCGGAACCCGCGGTGTGGGAAAAACGAGTATTGGCCGCCTGTTTGCTAAAGGCCTTAACTGTGAAACCGGCATTACTGCTACCCCGTGTGGGGAGTGCAGTACCTGTCGTGAAATCGATGAGGGCCGCTTTGTCGACCTGCTCGAGATTGACGCCGCCTCTCGCACTAAAGTGGAAGACACTCGGGAGTTATTAGATAACGTTCAATATAAGCCAGCCCGTGGCCGGTTTAAAGTGTACCTCATTGATGAGGTACACATGCTTTCTCGTCATTCGTTTAATGCCTTATTGAAAACGCTGGAAGAGCCGCCAGAATATGTCAAGTTTCTGTTGGCGACCACGGACCCACAGAAACTTCCGGTAACTATTCTTTCACGTTGTCTGCAGTTTCATCTCAAGCCGATCAGCATCGATGACATTCACGGCCAGCTTGATCATATCCTGGCCGAAGAACAAGTGGAGGCTGAAGCGCGTGCGTTGGGGATGATCGCCCATGCGGCGGATGGCAGTATGCGCGATGCCCTGAGCTTAACCGACCAAGCGATTGCACTGGGTAATGGGCGTGTCCAGGCAGATATCGTTAGCCATATGCTAGGTACGATTGATACCGCTCAGGCTATCCATCTTCTGGAGTCCATCAGCAGTCAGCAAGTACAGCAGGCGATGGAAAAATTACAGCAAATCGCAGCAAATGGTGTTGAATGGGATGGCCTGTTACAACAATTGGCTAGTCAACTGCATCGAATTGCCATGTATCAGGCACTGCCTTCCAGCTTGGATCTGGCTCAGCCGGATGCCGAGCGTATTGAGCTGCTGGCGAAAGCCCTAGCACCGCAAGAGGTGCAGCTCTATTACCAAATCGCATTAAAAGGGCGAGAGGATTTAGCATTGTCGCCCAATGGCCGCGTCGGTATGGAGATGATTGTCTTACGAATGATGGCATTTCGTCCGGTATCGGTTGGTCAGGCAAACACTATTTCGGCAGCCACACCGGCAAATCA
This sequence comes from Vibrio sp. CAU 1672, assembly GCF_029223195.1. GTDB lineage: Bacteria > Pseudomonadota > Gammaproteobacteria > Enterobacterales > Vibrionaceae > Vibrio. Next base: position 83,236 of record NZ_JARHUF010000007.1, read on the forward strand.
GCCGAGTGTTGTCCAACCTCAGCGGGCACCGCAGTCACAGAATGTACCGCCAGCAAACACCGTCGCGACTTCACAACCTTCGCCGAACTCTGCGCCTGTGCGTCCGGCGCCCGTTGGCAACGACTCACCTTCACAGGCCGGGCATTCACCGAATCGTAACGATGCGGCGCAACGACCGCCGCAACCACCCGTGAACGAGTCACTATCTGCTACCGCCGAAACTTTGCCTGCGCAAGAAGCAGCGCCGCAGGGCGGAGTAAGTGGATTGCGTCATCAGCTACGTTCACAGCGCCGCGGGCTTCAGCAACAGTCCGCACAAGGCAATGGTGGTGTAAAAAAGCCTAAAGCGGCATCTGAACAGAAAGAGTCGGTCATTGATCGCCTTGCGCAGCTGCATGGAAGTGCAAACCAGGTGCCGCCGAAGTTTACTTCACAGCCAGACCCGGTGAGTGTGGATGAGGACGAGGCGTATCGTTGGCGGCCGAGCAAGCAAGTTGAAGAAGTCGCCACCACTGAGTTGACCCCGACCCAACTTAAGCAGGCTCTTGAGCATGAGAAGACACCAGAAATGGTACAGAAACTGGTGAAAGAGTCGCTGGAGCTAAACGAGTGGGCCCTGCTGATTAGTCAAATGGCCATGCCTAAGCTGGTCGAGCAGTTGGCGCTTAACTCGGCGTATCAAAAACAAGGCACATCAGTGTCCTTACATCTCCGTCCTCATCAGGCACACCTCAACACGGACAGAGCGCAGAGTGAGCTGCATAAAGCACTGAATGAAGTGCTGGGTGAGGAGTGCCATCTTAGTGTTGAAATTGGAGACAGCGGAGAAACCCCGCTAGAGTTAAGAGACAGGCTCTATCAGGAAAAATTACAGCAAGCGTTGCACAGCCTCGAAAGCGACCCAACGGTGCAATTTATCGAGCGTCGCTTTGCGGCGACGCTGGACAGGGATAGCGTTCGCCCTATCTAAAAAAACAAGCGAATGGGGTTGATAAGTTTATCCTGTAACCCCATTTACTGATGCAACACCCAACGAAACCAGAGAGATAAGCATGTTTGGTAAAGGCGGTATGGGCAATCTAATGAAGCAAGCCCAGCAAATGCAAGAGCGTATGCAAAAGCTTCAAGAAGAAATTGCGAATATGGAAGTGACTGGCGAGTCAGGCGCGGGTCTGGTCAAAGTGACGATCACCGGCAGTCATAGCGTGCGTCGTGTTGAGATCGATGAAAGCTTGATGGAAGACGACAAAGAGATGCTGGAAGATTTGATTGCGGCCGCATTCAACGATGCAGCTCGTCGCGTTGAAGAAACTCAAAAAGAGAAAATGGCTTCTGTAACTGGCGGTATGCAACTACCACCAGGCATGAAAATGCCATTCTAATCCGTCGATTTTTATAACATAGCGGATAATCAATGCGAACCAGTCATATGCTGGAACAGTTAATGGAGGCCTTACGATGTCTGCCTGGGGTTGGTCCCAAGTCGGCACAACGTATGGCCTTTCATTTGTTACAGCGCGATAGAAAAGGTGGCCTGCAGCTTGCTGATGCGCTGAGCCAGGCCATGACCGAAATTGGCCATTGTCGCGAGTGCCGAACTTTTACTGAAGAAGAGATCTGCCATATCTGTACTAATCCGAAGCGTCAGGAAAACGGGCAGATTTGTGTGGTAGAAAGCCCGGCAGACATTGCTGCCGTTGAGGCCACCGGCCAATATTCCGGCCGATATTTCGTGTTGATGGGGCATTTATCCCCTTTAGATGGTATTGGCCCGAGCGATATCGGTTTGGATGTGCTCGATTACCGTTTGCGGCAGGGTGATGTTACCGAGGTTATCCTCGCAACCAACCCTACCGTAGAGGGGGAGGCCACGGCACATTATATTGCTGAGTTATGCCACCAACATGAGGTAGCAGCCAGTCGTATCGCTCATGGTGTGCCGGTTGGTGGTGAACTAGAGTTGGTGGACGGGACTACGCTGTCACATTCTTTGTTAGGCCGACAAAAAATCTGATTTAAAAGCCGCTCGGTTGAGCGGCTTTTTTTAATTTTGGGTTTGGCCAGTGTTTACCTGATCAGGTCAGTTGTTCCAGTTCGGTAATGTTCTTCAGCGCCTGTTGGTTGGTTTGGCCGCATACAACCGGACAAGGTTTGAAGTCATGGCATACTTTCGGTCTTTCTGGTTTGCCGAATAACTGGCACAAATTATCGTCGTTGAGTTGTACGCAGCGCACACCTGCCGGTTTGCCTTTCGGCATGCCTGGTATAGGAGAGGAGATACTCGGGGCAATACAACATGCACCACAGCCTAAACGACAATCCATCACAATAACCTCAAAAAAAGAAGTGGGCCATTATCGATGTTTTGCCGCAAATTGGAAGGGTAAGCCGAGAAAAAACTATTTCCGTTAGCGAGCGCCGCTTGCTTCAGTCAGTCGCTTGATTAACCTCTGAGGAACCGGTTGTAGATAAACAGCAGCACGAAAGCGCCGAATGTGGCAATCAAAATGCTGCCAATATTGATGCCGGTAGCACTGCCGAGGCCAAGAAAGCTGCCGATAAACCCGCCGACAAACGCACCGACAATACCGAGCAGCATCGTCGCAATCCACCCTCCGCCGTCGCGGCCGGGCATCAGCCATTTGGCTAGTGCGCCCGCAATCAGACCAAGAATGATCCAGGAAAGAATACCCATGTGTGCACCTTACACTTTGTTATCCGGAGTTTTGATTACACTTAAGCATAGACCCTTCAGCGATAGTTGCTTGCGGTAAACGTGACTGTTGCTCAAGCCATGGCGGTTTGTTTCTGGTATTTAATCTTGTTGCCTTAGATCGGAATGTGTCGAAATCAGGGGGAAATGCGTTACTGGAAATGCTGTATAAAAATCCCAGTGTTTTACCACTGGGATGATGAGAAGGTAGAGTTGTTCAGGGCGCTTCAGCGCTCCTGTGGGCTTTGATCGTCGCGAGCGATTTCTACTTGTTCACGATCGGGATGATTTAAAATGTGGTCTTCCCAGTTCACCACATCAATTTCGTAAACCACTTTATTGCGCACACTTTCCCCTGCGGCGTGCATTGCAGATTTAGAGCCGGTCAATAGCGGGTGCCACTCGGGAAGCGGTTGACGGTTGGCTAACAGGCGATAAGCACAGGTGTGTGGCAGCCATTCAAAGTCTTCAATGTCTTCACGAGTCAGTTTGGTGCACTCTTCACCGGAGGTAAAACGGTTTGGATAATCTTTGCAGCTGCAGGTTTTGCTGTTTAACCAGCTGCAGGCAACGTTGGTGTAGTAAATTTCGTCAGTGTCTTCATCCATCAGCTTGTGCAAACAACACTTACCACACTGGTCGCAAAGAGATTCCCACTCTTCGTCGTTCATTTCTTCAAGTGTTTTTTGTTCCCAGAATGGAATCATAATGCCTACCCAGTTTTTCGAGTGTACCAAAGAGGCAACGTTATATATATGAAGCGCGCAAAGTGCAAGCGATTCTTTGCACACTTACCTTCCGCCAGCACAAACAAGGCTTTGCCTAAGCCTGATGTTTTTTTATTCCCGATCCATTTCCACTTCAGGCCGGGAGGCTCTGGGTGCTTATGGCCGTGGCTTGAGTGCTCCATTTAGTGAGGTTAGTCACAAAACACTTTACTTAGCGTGCTAACTAATTTAAATTGGTTAGTACGCTAAGTAATAGGAGTGAGCAATGATTCAGAGTGTCGATATGTTAAGGGAACTCTCGCTGGCAGAACAATTAGCCCGGGTTGCCCGTTTGTGGAAAATGGTTGCGGACCGGGAACTGGCACCGCTTGGCCTGACTCATCCGCGCTGGACAGCATTGTGGAAGCTGCAACGTTTGGGCGATCACGTCAGCCAGAAAACGCTGGCCGAGGCGCTGGAAATTGAGCTGGCTTCGCTGATGCGCACTCTGAAACAGCTTGAAGAGCAGTCGCTCATTACCCGAAAAGGTTGTGAGGAGGATAAGCGGGTTCGAATCGTAAGCTTAACTCCGGCGGGCAACGCGCTGCTTGAGCAGATGGAAGATAAAATTTTGCAGGTGCGTCGGACCTTACTTGCCGATATTGATGAATCACAATTGGAGGTAATTCGCACGGCTTTGGGGCAGATGGCCCATAACGCCCTGGATGCCCTTAACGATTAATTTCCCCACTTTTTCAGAGAAATCAATAATTATGACGCCAGATCAGAAATTTGCCCGCTGGATCAAGTACTCCTGCTGCGGGTTTGCCATTGTCTTTGCTTACTTTCTTATTGCGGATTTGGTGATGCCGTTGACGCCCCAGGCGATGGTTACCCGGGTGGTAACCAAAGTCGCACCGCGGGTCAGCGGACCCATCACCCAGCTTTATGTTGCGAACAATCAGCTTATTCATAAAGGAGCGCCATTGTTTGAGATTGATCCCGAGCCGTATCGTTTAGCGGTAGAACAAGCTCAGCTTAACTTAGAGCGTGTCAGCCAGGATAACCAGAAACTTGATGCCACTATTGCCGCGGCACAAGCCAACCTGAAAGCCAGTAAAGTGGTACTGGAGCAGCGTGAGCGTGAAGCATTGCGTCTGAACACTCTGTTTCATCGTCATGGTATCTCTCAACAGCACCGTGATGATGCGGAAAGTGCTGCCACTGCCGCCAAAGCAAACTGGCTGGCCGCACAGGCGCGGGTTAAAGAGTTAGAGGTGAGCCGCGGTGAAAATGTCGATGAGAATGTAGCAATACGGGTGGCGAAAAACCAGTTGCAACAGGCACTGTTAAACCTCTCCTATACCCAGGTGCTGGCGGAGCAGGATGGCGTGGTTACGAATGTGCAGTTAAAACCGGGTGCTTATGCTGCCGCCGGAACCCCGTTGATTGCACTGGTGTCCGAACAAGTGGATGTGATCGCAGATTTCCGTGAGAAAAGCCTGCGTCATTTTGAGCGTGACAGCAAAGCACTGGTGGCTTTCGACAGCCGGCCAGGGGAGGTGTTTGAGGCGCAAATCACCAGCCTGGATGCCGGGGTGAGTTCTGGCCAGTTTGACGCAAACGGGCAACTGGCAACCCCGAGCAGTTCAAACCGCTGGGTACGAGACGCGCAGCGGATGAGGCTCCATCTGGCGGTCGAGCAGGTGGCCGAGCATAATTTGCCAGCCGGTGCCAGGGCTACCGTACAGCTGCTGCCAGATGCTCCTGTGGCACTTTGGTTTGCCCATTTGCAGATCCGGTTGCTCAGTTCACTGCATTACATCTATTGATCGGGAGGGGGTATGAAGCTTTGGGATCACCCCATGTCGGACAATGATTTGAGGCAATGCCTGCGGATTGCGACAGGCGCCACGGTTGGTTTTATGCTGTGCAAACTGTTTGGTTGGGGCTACGGGGTGTTTTTCACGGTTACGCCGATGTTGTTGCTTGGCATGATTCCGGTGATGAGCCTGCACGCCGCGCGTCAACTGGTGTTTTCTGCCGTGATCTGCGGGGCGGAAGTCGGCCTGATTGGTGGGGTGTTTGGCGATTTCCCTTCCCTCATGACAATACTGGTATTTGGTTTGTTTCTTTATAAATTTGCCTGTATGTCAAAAGGCAGTCTGTTTTTGTTCGGGGCCAATAGTGTGCTGAGCTTAAGCATTATGCTCCATTTTGCCAGTTATCCGACCACGGATCTGAACGATTTGATAGCGACCAACTTCCAGGCCAACCTGCTGTCAGTCCTGATTGCTTATCTGGTTGGCTGGATGATTCCCGATGTCGCTCCCCGTCAGCTACCGTTTAAGCCCCCGGCACCGAAGCAAAAGCACCGGATGCGTCATGAAGCGTTAATGGGGGCGACGATCGCGACGTTTTCTTTTGTGGTGTTTCAAAGTGCCAATTTGCTCGATTCGTTGTCTGCCCAGGCGACTACGATCCTGCTGTTGTTTCCGATGCACTGGAATGGGGCGCTCAGTTATGCCCGTAAGCGGGCGATGGGGACCATGCTAGGGGTCACATTTGGTATTGGTGTCCAACTGCTACTTTATGACTGGTCCGGTTCGCTGGTGCTTATTATCCCGCTGATGTGGATTGGCGCGATGCTGTTTGGTTACCTGCATGTCAAAGAGTCGAGCGGATCCGGGGCCGGCTTTGGTGGTTTGACCACCCTCGGGATCCTGTTTGGTCAGTATCTGGCACCGGATAATGACGTAATTTTTAGTGCATTGTATCGGGTTAGCAGCATTCTCTTCGCTATAGTGGCCACCCTGTTGGTCACCTATGCGGTACATCGGTTGCTTAACCGTTTTGAGTATTTGCGTTTTGGTGAGTCATAACTGAACGATTCATTGCCGACTCTGTGAGTGTCGGCTGATATGCTGTTAGTATTTGCGTTAAATCAGTGCCTTGTGTCCCAGCTTTGCTCACCGGAGCGAGCTTTCGCCCTTGCAAATCACCATGGTGTTGTAGAATTAGAGTTAACTATGACCCAGAACTCACCGTCGGCCTTATCCAACCGTCGGCAGGTGAGCTTAATCGCTTGTGAGGTAGTAATGACGTCTCTCTTCGCTCTTAACGAACGTCGCGTGCCTGCCGGTGTATGGCTCTTTGTTATGCTGTTCGCGCTATGTTTTTTGCCTGTTCATGCCAATGAGGAAGAGCGTTCTGCCGAGCTTTCTCCGGGCGAGCGCATCATTGAGCAGATTAATACCGATATTCGCGAGCTATCCGGCTCTTTAGCGTTGGCGCATGGCGATGAACATGATGCGCTGCAATTACAACTTTTCCAGAAAAATGAGGAGTTGCGAGGACAGATCGCTTCAGCGATCAGAAGCCAGTCAATCCCGCGCGAAACTTTGATTGAGCTGGTTGCTACTCAAGCTAATTATTCGAACCATGCGAAGAAGTACCTGGAAGAGAAAGTGAAAGCATTGATCAGCCAGTTAAACGAGGCCAAAGATGAAGAGAAACTTGATCTGCTGAATGATTACCGGGAACTGCAGCAATATTTAGATAATGCGTATAACGCCAGCTGGCAGAACCTGTCCTGGATGCAAGAGCTGGGCATTTCCAATAGCAAAGCGGAACAGGCGTTGAGTGAACAGGTTGATAAACGCATGCGCTTGCTGTCGGCATCTGTCGACTACCTTAAGCAACAAAATAATCTGGTCAGCAGCCAGCTGGCATCCAGACCAGAGTCCGAAAAGGCCGCATTGCAGCTCAGTCAAATGATAGTCAAACAGCGCCTGGCAATTGCGACTGACAGCTTACGTACATTTACCGCGATTGCAGATAAAATGGGCCTGGAAACCTCAGAGTACAAGCGGCAGATATTCGAAGTGACCGGCAGTATTACCCAGGATTTACTCGACTCCAAAGTCATGCTGTCGATCCTCAGCCATTGGTCAGAGCGGGCATTAGACTGGCTGGCTGAGAACGCTTTGCAGCACGTATTCCAGTTGCTGGTATTTGCGCTTATTCTGCTGATTGCCAATGCTTTTGCCAAGCTGGCGCGCAAAGTGGTCGGCAAGGCTGTCGGCTCAAAGAACCTGAAACTGTCCCATTTGATGCAAGACTTCTTTATCTCCATGTCCGGCAAAGTCGTATGGGTGATTGGGATCATGGTCGGTCTGTCGCAGATTGGCCTCAATCTGGCGCCGATACTGACCGGTTTCGGTATCGCCGGGGTGATCATCGGTTTTGCGTTGCAAGATACCTTATCCAATTTTGCTGCCGGGATGATGCTACTGATCTATCGTCCGTTTGATGTCGGCGATTTTGTCTATGCCGGCGGGGTGGATGGCAAGGTCAGCCATATGAGCCTGGTTAATACCACTATTCGTACTTTCGATAACCAGATCATTATTGTGCCGAACAGCAAAATCTGGGGTGATGTGATCAAAAACGTCACTCACGAACGCATCCGCCGGGTGGATATGGTATTTGGCATCGGTTACAGCGATGATTTGCTGAAAGCCGAGTCTGTCCTGACGGATATTATCGTTTCTCATCCTTCTGTGCTACAAAGCCCGGAGCCGGTGATCAAAGTCCATACGCTCAATACCTCTTCGGTCGATTTTGTGGTTCGCCCCTGGGTAAAAACGGATGATTATTGGGATGTCTACTGGGACGTGACCAAAGAGGTCAAGCTGCGCTTTGATCGTGAAGGGATCTCGATTCCTTTCCCACAGCAGGATGTGCATCTGCATATGGTGAAAGGTGGCCATCAAGACGCCTGAGCGAAAGAGCGCCTGATGGCGCTCTTATCATTGAATGCCGAGACGTTACAGGTAACGGCCCTGGCGTTGTAAAAATTCAATCTTGTAGCCATCTGGATCGGTAATAAAGAAGAACGTTGCTAAATGTGTTTGTTGGTGATCAATCGCTTTAATATCACTGGCTTCGATACCAAGTGAACTAATGCGCTGACGCGCAACTTCAATATCTTCTACGCTGACCGCAAGGTGGCCGTAGCCTGAACCGTGGCTATAAGGCTCACTCTGATCATGGTTGTGAGTGAGTTCTAGTTCAAAGCCGGTTTCCTGGTTGGCTAGGTAAGTCAGAGAAAAACCGTCAAACAGGTACTGGTCTTTGATTTCTAACTCCAGTGCATCGCGATAAAACTGCACAGAACGGTCCAGATCGCTTACACGGATCATGGTATGGATCATTTTTGTCATGAGTACTCCTTAATCGTGCCGCCAGCTTAACGGGTTATGCTACGGCCCTGGTAGTACCCGGGTACGACATGTCAGCTGGCTGGCGGGTTGTTTTCGGCAAGGGCATGCCGGATGGTTGCGTGCGGTTGGCGTGCGTAGGTAAGGCAGGCGCAGCGGAGCAGTGAGGCAAAGTTAGTCACTTCACCATTATGTTGCAGGGCTTCTTGATAGACGGTACTGATAAACTTCGGTACGCTCATGGCCTGTGCGTCGGCAATTTGTTCCAAAATGGCCCAAAAGCTGGATTCCAGCTTCACACTGGTGGCGTGTCCGTTTATCCGGATTGAGCGGGTAATAAACTGGTAGTTTTCCTGAGGCTGTTTAGCAAATATTTCGCACATACTTATCGTTGGTTTGGTTTGGTACGGCCCAATTTTGGTGGCTGTTGCTGAGGCCGTCAATGGTGAGTGATGCAAAAAAGCGCCCTTAAGGGCGCTAAAGTAGTGCTCAGGATGTTGCCAGTCTATTTCACCTGGCTTTTGATGAACTCACCAAGTTCGGAGTGGTGCATGATCTTAGATACCGGGAGGATGGTTTTTGCCGGGCCCCAGGCAAAAACGTTCACCGGGGTATGGGTGTGGGTTCCGGTTCCCCAGACCGTATTTTGCCCGGTCGCGTGTTCACGAGCGAGCAGGTTGCCACGGTCGTTGTACGGGAAGAATGCATCAAAGTCGTTGATCGCCGGAACCTCGTCGACGGACAGGTATGAATGGCCTGCCAGGCGGTAAGGATTTGGCTTACTTTTCAGTACATTTGCGGCTTGCTCGGCGGTAATCGGGAAGTCGCTGTTGTTATTTACGATTTCAGCCAGTTTTGCGGCCGACTGCTCAGATTTATCGAGCTTTTCGAACTCACTGATCATGCCGTAATAGCTTTTCTTCTGGTTGTATAAGCCGTCAAGAATGTCGTATTTACCGAAGTTAAAGTTAGGCGCGTAGTCACGTTTCTCAAATGCTTTGCCGGGACGTGATTGCGGTTTCGGTAATTTGTCAGACGAGTAACTGAAGCCGAATGAGCCGGTTTCGTGGTCGGCAGTGACAATGATGATGGTGTCATCACGGCCCTGTGCCCAGTCGTAAACCGATTGCACAGCTTCATCAAACTTGATCATTTCATGCAACATGGTTCCGGCATCGTTACTGTGGCCGGCCCAGTCAATCTGCCCGCCTTCAACCATCAGGAAGAATCCGTCTTTGTCTTTTGACAGTACGTCTAATGCCTTTACTGTCATCTCTTTCAGGGTTGGTTGGGTGCGTTTAGGATCATTTTTGCTATTGCTGTAGGCAACGCCATCAAGCATACCGGAATAAGCAAACAGACCCAGCAGTTTATCGCCCTGAGCGGCTTCTAACATTTGCTTGTTAAACGCAAGTTGGTAGCCATCCTGCTGCGCTTCAGTCAGCAGGTTACGATCATCTTTACGTTTCGATTTTAGGTAAACGTTACCTTGGGTCAGTTTTTCAAGCTGCTGATATGTTTCGCCTTTATCGTTGGTAGACTTAGGAATCCAATGGCGCAGGCCTCCCGACAGCATCACATCCACTCCGGTTTCCAGCATGTTTTCGGCAATCGCATTTTCCAGTGAACGGTGCGGTTGGTGGGCAGCAAAAGCGGCCGGTGTTGCGTGGGTGAGGCGCGTGTCTGATACCAGGCCGGTGGCTTTGCCCATGCGTTTGGCTTTTTCCAGTACGGTTTCCACATGGTGGCCTTGTGCATCAATGCCGATGACTTCAGAGCCGGTTGGGATACCAGTCGCCAGCATGGTGGCGGAACAAGCGGAATCAACAACGATCGCGTCTTCTGGATGGGTCAACGATGAGCCAATCACCCCTTCTTGAGCCAGCTTGTAGAGCGCGGTTTTTTCACCCTGATAAATCGAATTTGGCGCTTGGTTGGCGTAAGTTTCAAGCAGGCCAACTTGTTGGGGGCCCATACCGTCACCAATCATTAAGATGACATTTTTTACTTCTGTTGAGAGTGCGTTTAAAGAGAAGGTAGAGGCCGCCAGGGCCGTGACTAGTGGAGAGATTAAGTGCTTCATTGCCTGTTCCTGATTAATAAAAAGCGCAGGAATTAAAACAATGATTTATGACAGTTTTGTGTTGGTCATAAAAGTTTCATCAGGATTTCATTTTACCGGATTGTTGCTGCAAGGTGATCTTATTGATGGCCAATATCCAATGTCGTGGCGCGTAGAGCATAAATCACCAGCATGATTGAAATGGCCAAAAAGGTGGGTTTGTCGATGAGAAATAATGCGTTTTGCACAAGTCATCGTCCATACCTAATCAGATGTGCATTATGGACGGCGGTAAATAAAGGGTTCAAATGTGGATGGCTGTCGTAACGAAAGATGATTCTTGCACTACATGGAGTTACGCCAGAGCCAGGATAATTCCGCCAATGGTGGCGGCAGCGGATAAGTACTGCCCCGCAGAATAGGAACTGTCTTCCTCTTGCTTGATTTTATCCGGATGATCCATACCCAGCGCGCCATGGGCGAAAGACTCAACCTTATCACCGACGGTTTTGTTTTCCTTTTCTGACTGTTGGCCCTGCTGATCAATCTCTTGCAGTGCTGTCAGTAAGGCTTTCCCCTCAGCAGACAAGGTAACGGTATTTTGCTCGGCTTTCAGCGGGCCCACTGACTGGGAATGTTCAGTGTGTGCTGACTTTGTTGCACTGTCCGGCTGTGGCGGACGATAGGCCGTGACCGGATGATTTGCTACAGGATTCATGGTCTCTTCCTTGTTACATCTCACTGAGTTACGGAGGGTAACCCGGTGAGATGATGGCATTACTTATATATCGACAATCTATGCGGGGTCTTTAGGTGTTCAGTACAAAAAAGCATCTTTAATTGCCGCATTTGTGCTCAGATGCTTAAGTCCTGCAAAAGTCAGGCCGTTTTTAATCGCTTCGAGCTGGCTTTAACGACAAGTCAGTTCGTCATTACGTTTGGCTAAGTGCTGATAGGCTTTGAGGCGGTTGCTTTGCTGGACGTAGCGCTGTGGTGGCTCAAGTACCTGTAGCTGGTAGTCGTGGCTGTCGGAGGTTACGTTTGTGGTTGGGGTGATGATGGCGATCTTGAGGGCCGGGTTGCGGTTTAAAATCGACTGAGCGGTCCCCAGTCCTTCTTCGGTATGAAATTTACCGGCAATATGCATGACTTGGGTCCCCGGGTGCCGGTCTAAGTACTCTACGATGGAGTCTGCCATGGTTTCATCCCAAGTTACCTGAGCAGCAAACTGCTTTTCGGTCTGTTCGGGGGTGCCATGGTGAAGGGAGGCCATAAATTTTTTCTTGTACGGGCTGGCAGAGGTATCAATGCTGCTGGCAACAGAGTGCCGCTCTTGTTCGGTCAGTTTGTCCAGATAACTCACTCCCTGTCGACCTATACAGCGTACGATGTTTTTTGGTGCATTGGCGGCAATCACCGGGATTTGTGCCTGTTTGGCAAATTCAATTAGTGGGCGGTAATCACTGGCATAATTAGGCCATGCATCACTTTGCTGCATGAAAAACTGTTCACCAATTTTACCCTTTAGGTAGGCATCGACGACGGTTTGCTTATCACGGGCGATCTGCTCCATCGACAGGGCCAGCGGGCGGGGTTGGGCTGACAGCTGCTGCAATAAGTCCGTCTGAAAACGGTGGATACCAGCATGAGTGTGCCACTCACCAACCAGGATAACATCAGCATGTTGCAGCTCGTTTGTCAGGTTTGCAACGGCAATGGCATCACCAGAAGGGGTATGCAGTTGATAATCGTAGAAGCTGGTAATGGCGGAAGAGTGTGGTGTGGTAGACACACAACCGGCAAGCAAGCCGGTAAATGTAAGAGCTAAAATAGAAAAACGCATTGAAAAACCTCCAAAAATGTCCGAACGATATTAATGGAGGCCGATAAAGGAATCAATGCTAATGAGAATAATTAGCGTTATGTTTTATTGATTATTATCCGACTCAATTGCCTTTTTGCGATAAACACGCAGCATAAAGTCAGCCTCACACTGGAACAGTGTAGCGGACTTTAGCTGTTGGCGAAGTTCGTCAGTCGCTTTCCATGCAAAAGGGGTCATTTGCAGAAGATCGAACGCGACACCATCTTGTAAATCCATGGTGTAGTTCAGCTTTTGTTGATGTACCAGTTCGAAGCCTTCGATACGCTCCGGCTCTTCGTTGTGGAGGCGTACTTCCTGATAAATGCGTTCGCGGAACTGGTATAAATGTCGGCCGGCCGGAGTCACCGTGATCACCACGCCATGGTCTTTGATTACCCGTTGCAGTTCTTCGGCTTTGCAAGGGGCGTAAATACGCAGTACGGCGTCTATTGACTGATCGGCAAATGGCAGGCGATGGCTGGAAGCGACACTGAAATGGCAGTTTGGATAGCGTTTGGACGCGTAACGAATCGCAACTTTTGAGATATCCAAACCAAAGGTTGCTGCCTGTGTATCTTGTGCATACAGCGCCTGCTGTACCTGATCGGTGTAGTAACCTTCGCCACAGCCGATATCCAGCAGTTGATGCGTTGTACCCTGAGTGTATTCGGCGCACAATCGTGCGACTTCCTGACGCATTGGATCGTAATGGTTCGCTTCCAGGAAGCGACGCCGCGCCTGCATCATTTCCTTGTTGTCACCCGGATCTTTTGAGCGCTTGTGGTGTGCTGGCATCAGATTGACATAGCCTTCTTTGGCCAGATCGAATTGATGGTTGTTTTCACACTTAAACGTCTTGGCACTTAGCGTAAGAGGTTGGTGACAAAGCGGGCATTGATAGTTCATGACGATCTCTGGGCAGATAGTAGGGCGGCAAATTCTATCAAAAAGCATTGTGTTAAGTGAAACAAAAAAGAGCCGGGATACCCGGCTCTTTTTGGATTAGTGGAAGAAATCTACCTGTTGTTTCAGGCTTTGTGCCTGTTGTTGTAGTTCGGTCGCACTTTGTGAGGTCTTGGCGCTGGTGTCACGGCTTTCGCGGTTCAGCTCACTGATTGAGTGGGCGTTGGCGGCAATTTCCTGAGAAACCTGGGCCTGCTCTTCTGACGTTGCAGCGATCGCGTCTGCCTGTGAAGCGATAGATCCTACTTGTCCGGCAATCGCTTCTAATGCGGTGCCTGCTTCCTGGGCTTTGTCGAGAACCTTATTGGCGTTTTGCTGGCTTTGCGTCATCATGCTGACCGCGTTGCTGGTGGAGCCTTTGAGCTTCTCGATGATTTCAACGACATCTTTAACCGAGGTCTGGGTCCGGTGCGCCAGGGTACGTACCTCATCAGCCACTACGGCGAAACCGCGGCCCTGTTCACCGGCACGTGCGGCTTCGATGGCGGCATTCAGTGCCAGCAGGTTGGTTTGTTCAGCAATTTCATCGATCATTCGGGTGACGGTCTGAATGCTCTCGCTGTCACGGTTCACCTGTTCAATCGCTGCCGCTGAATGATCCAGTTGATCATTCAATTGTGCGACATCGATACAAACGCCTTCAACCACGCTCAGGCCTGACTGGCTGTCGGAGTTGGCCGAGCGCACATTCTCAGCGATATTTTCCACCTGCTGAGCGACAGACTGTGCTGAGGAAGCCATTTCTTCAATTGCGGTAACTACTTGCTCAACTTGTTCTTGCTGGCGATCGGATTGGATCAGGTTGCGGTTCGCGTCGTTTGTAACACTGGCCGAATTACTCTCGACTTGATCACTGGTTGAGCGGATGTTATCAACCAGTTTGTTCAGTTGGGCGGCCATATTCGCGACGCCGTTGTTCAGGTTGATGATTTCGTTGTTGGAGGTCTGCCCGCTGGTCGGAATGTTAAGGCTCACCTCGCCTTTGGCCAGGCGGCTCATGTAACCGTTAAGCACCGTCAGTGGCTTGAGTGTACGGTTAAGTACCAGAGTCAATGCAATAAATGCAGCACAACCCACAACGATGGAAATGACCGCAATCAGTTTAAGTAAGTCCTGGCTGCCTTTGGTCACTTCGCTGATAAACGTCCCGCCCAGCAGTTTCCAGTTCCAGCCTGGTACTTCGGTAAAGACCAGGTACTTCTCACCAATGATGTTCTGGTATTCATACGGGTAGCGAATCAACCCGCTCTCTTGCTCGAATATTTGGTAAAACGGTTTGTTGCCATTGTAATCCGCCACGTCAATAATCGATGCATCGGATTCTTTATGCTTGGGGTGCAGCAGGTAATGACCGAGATTACCTTTCTCATTATCAACGAGAATGGTGTAACCCGTATCGCCCCAATTAACCGTCTTGAGTGATGTGAATAGCTCTTGTGTTGCGCGTTCAACCGGAAGGCCAACCACGGTAACCCCGATGACTTTGCCTACCGTATCAATGACAGGTGAGTAATAGGTAATATAGCGCTGGCCGTAAAGTTTAATTTGGGCAAAGTAGGATTGGCCGCTAGCGAGCTTCTGATAACCGGGGTGGTTTTGACCCAGCATGGTGCCCACTACGCGTTGGCCTTGAGGATCTTTTATCGAAGTGGCGATACGGATGAAGTCATTACCCAAAGGGGCAAAAATCGTTGCAATTGCACCGGTGTCACGAGTGAAGTTATCGACTAACTTAGTATCATTGATCAGGCTTTCACCGTGCAGAGTAATATCCGGCACCTGGCGGCCCATGAACTCCACCGTGTCTGTTTCGACCGATGCACCGGCTAAATAGCTCTTGCGGAACGTCGATTCAAGCGCTTTGGCGGTATGCAGGTATGCGTCAAACTGGCCGGCAATGGTTTTTGCCATCGATTCCACTTTCGATTGATGCTCGCGCAATGTGCTTTCTAACAGCACGTCGGAGGCATTGCGGTACACCAGTGCCGCAATACTGGTAAAAGCCACCAGCAAGCACAACGTGATGACGAGTTTCAGCTGAAACCCCACGCCGGTGTTTTTATATTTTTCAAACATAAATTTTCTTCCTGATATTTGTGTAATTTATAGGTCTCATATCGGCATGTTAACTATTTCCATGACCTCTTTTTTGGATTAATTGACTGAAATGTCAATTTTTGGGAGCAAGAGAACAAACTGGGGCAGGCGTGGCAAGAGAAAGTGCAGCGACAGAGGGACAAAAAGGCCGCAATCGCCATGTTAAGCCTTTCTCTGTACCGAGCTGTTGTTGGGCAGTATGTGGTTTTTTCTGGCGGAAAGAGGGCTGATTGGATCAGAAAGGACCGGGTTAAGTGAGTTGAAAAAGAGCCGGGATGCCCGGCTCTTTGTGGATCAGTGGAAGAAGGCGACTTGCTGTTTCAGGCTTTGTGCTTGTTGTTGCAATTCGGTCGCACTTTGTGAGGTTTTGGCGCTGGTATCACGGCTTTCGCGGTTCAGTTCATTGATTGAGTGGGCGTTGGCGGCAATCTCCTGCGAAACATGGGCTTGTTCTTCTGACGTTGCTGCAATCGCCTCTGCCTGTGAAGCGATAGATCCTACTTGTCCGGCAATTGCTTCTAAAGCGGTGCCTGCTTCCTGCGCTTTATCAAGAACCTTATTGGCATTTTGCTGGCTCTGCTTCATCATGCTTACTGCGTTGCTGGTGGAACCTTTTAGCTTCTCGATGATCTCTACGACATCTTGCACCGAAGTTTGAGTTCGGTGTGCCAGAGTACGCACTTCATCCGCCACCACGGCAAAACCGCGGCCTTGCTCACCGGCGCGCGCGGCTTCGATGGCGGCGTTCAGCGCCAGCAGGTTGGTTTGCTCAGCAATTTCGTCGATCATTCGGGTGACGGTCTGAATGCTCTCGCTGTCATGGTTCACCTGTTCAATCGCGGCAGCTGACTGGTCTAGCTGATCATTCAGTTGCGCCACATCGGTGCACACGCCTTCCACAACTTCCAGCCCTGACTGGCTGTCAGTGTTTGCTGAGCGGACATTCTCGGCAATATTTTCGACTTGCTGGGCGACAGACTGGGCAGAAGAGGCCATTTCTTCAATTGCGGTGACCACTTGCTCTACTTGCTCTTGTTGGTGATCCGACTGGGTCAGGTTGTGGTTTGCATCCTGCATTACGCTGGTGGAACTGCTCTCCACTTGATCGCTGGTCGCGCGGATGCCCCCTACTAACTTATTCAGTTGGCCGGCCATATTTGCCACACCGTTGTTCAGGTTGACGATTTCATTATTGGAGGCATGCCCGCTGGCCGGAATATTAATGCTTACTTCACCTTTCGCTAAGCGGTTCATATAACCGTTAAGTACCGTCAGTGGTTTAAGTGTACGGTTAAGCACCAGAGTCAATGCGACAAATGCAGCACAGCCGACCACGATGGAAATGACCGCAATCAGTTTTAGTAAGTCCTGACTGCCTTTGGTTACTTCGCTGATAAACGTGCCGCCTAATAGCTTCCAGTTCCAGCCTGGCACCTCGGTAAAGACCAGATATTTCTCGCCGACAACGTTTTGGTATTCATATGGGTAGCGAATCAAACCGCTGTGTTGCTCGAATATCTGGTAGAAAGGTTTGTTACCGTTGTAGTCAGCCACTTCAATAATCGAGGAATCCGTTTCTTTACGCGTAGGGTGCAACAGGTAACGACCGAGATTATCTTTCTCATTATCAACGAGAATGGTATACCCCGTATCCCCCCAGGTCACATGGTTTAGGGCAGCAAACAGTGTTTGTGTTGCTTGCTCAACCGGGAGGCCGATAAAGGTAACCCCTTTAATTGTGCCTTGGTCATCAGTGACAGGTGAGTAGTAGGCAATGTAACGCTGGTCGTAAAGTTTGATTTGGGCAAAGTATGGTTGGCCGCTAACCAGTTTTTGGTAACCCGGATGGTTTTGACCCAGCATGGTGCCTACCACGCGTTGGCCTTGCGGGTTTTGCAATGATGTACTGACGCGGATAAAGTCATTACCCACCGGGGCAAAAAGCGTCACGATTGCACCGGTATCACGGGTAAAACCATCAACCAGTTTGGTATCATTAATCAGGCTATTGCCGTGCAGAGTAATGTCCTGCACCTGGCGTCCCATGAAAGTGACGGTTTTTTGTGCAACGGAAACATCCGCTAAGTAGGCGTGTTGTAACGTTGAGCTGAGTACCTCAGCGGTGTGCAGGTAAGCGTCGAACTGGCCGGCAATGGTTTTTGCCATCGACTCAACTTTTGACTGGTGTTCCTTGAGAGTGCTTTCTAACAGAACTTCTGAAGCATTGCGGTAAACAAGCGAGGCGATACTGGTAAAGGCGACCAGTAAACAGAGTGTAATAACCAGACGTAACTGGAATCCTACACTGAGGTTTTTGTACTTCTCGATCATGAAATAGCGTTCCTGATATTAATCACATTTATATGAAAATGGTTGGTATGCTACCTAGTTATTAATCTGCGTTTTTTGATTCTTATTAATTAAACAGTTAAAAAAGAGGCGAGTTAACTGGTTGATTAGCTAACTATCAGGAGCGGCGGGAAATCATTATAATAAAGGCCGGATAAGCCGGCCTTAACAAAAGATTACTGTGCTGAAATCACAGTGATAAGTTCGTGACTCTCACCTGGCTCAAGGGTTTTGCCTTGCTCAATGCTTGGTGCATGAACGCTGGACTCAACACACAGCATGGTTTCGTAACCATTGTCTGCCATGTCACCCATGCCTTGCGCGCCTTCTGCCCACGGGTTCCACAATACCGCTGAATTGTGGCCTTGGTTTTCAACGCTTAGTGTGCGTTGTAATACTGGGTCTTTGACCAATATTTGTGCTTCTGGCTGGGTGTAAACACGGTCAATTGTATCAGTTAGCTGCAGTACATCGCCGCCTTGGCAGATTTCGCCTGCGTTCAAGCTATCAATGTACTCTGGACCCATGCCTGTGGTTTGCGCTTGTCTGATATCACCCAGATTTAGGTAAGTGTGCAGCGCACCGGAGAAGGTCCACGCTTGGTCGTCGATGTTGGTGACTTTTAGTGTCACTTTTAACTCATCAGTTACTTCCACAAACAGACGCGCGTCAAACATGTGCGGCCAGATATCGTGAATTTCTTCGGTTGGGAACAGAGCCAGCTCAACGATCACGCCGTTGTCATTTTCACGGTGTTCAACCAGTTCCCATTCGGCAGTACGTGCAAAACCGTGAGCTGGTGCGGCGATACGGCCAAACCAAGGCCAGCAAACCGGGATGCCGCCGCGAAGTGCTGCTTTGCCATCAAAGATTGCTTGCTCGCTCATCCAAATCAGGTCTTTTTGACCTGCTGGTGTAAATGACACGACATGACCACCGTGCAGAGCAATGCCCGCTGTCGCTTTCTCATGAATAACGCGTACTACTTTGACCTGATCAATTTCTACGATAGTGACGTTATCGGACAGAACCGTTAGGGCAGGGAGAGTTGTTAAATCCATATGCTGTTTTCCTATAACTGGGGGAGAGTAAGTCTCTCGACGCACTTCACAAAGATGAAGCAAAAACGCGGAAATTTTCTCTCAAATTCCAGATACAAAAAAGGCGACTCTAGAGTCGCCTTTTGTTTAAATCTTATGTTTCAAACACAAGCTTAGCTAATTGCTGAATCTTTTAAACTAAGTAGTAATTACTTAGAGATGTGAGCGATTAGGTCTAGAACTTTGTTTGAGTAACCGATTTCGTTGTCGTACCAAGATACAACTTTAACGAATTTGTCAGTTAGAGCAACACCAGCTTTAGCATCGAATACTGAAGTGTTTACTTCGCCGATGAAGTCTTGAGAAACTACTGCGTCTTCAGTGTAACCAAGAACGCCAGCCATTTCGCCTTCAGAAGCTTCTTTCATTGCTGCACAGATAGCTTCGTAAGAAGCAGCTTCTTTAAGGTTAACTGTTAGGTCAACTACAGAAACGTTAGCAGTTGGTACGCGGAAAGCCATACCAGTTAGTTTGCCGTTTAGTTCTGGAAGAACAACGCCTACAGCTTTAGCAGCACCAGTTGAAGATGGGATGATGTTCTGAGAAGCACCACGGCCACCGCGCCAGTCTTTAGCAGAAGGACCGTCTACAGTTTTTTGAGTCGCAGTAGTTGCGTGAACTGTAGTCATCAGGCCAGACTCGATGCCCCACTTGTCGTTAAGAACTTTAGCGATAGGCGCTAGACAGTTAGTAGTACAAGAAGCGTTAGAAACGATGTCTTGACCAGCGTAAGTGTCTTGGTTAACACCCATAACGAACATTGGAGTTGCGTCTTTAGAAGGACCAGTTAGAACAACTTTCTTAGCACCTGCAGTGATGTGCTGACGAGCAGTTTCGTCAGTTAGGAAGATACCAGTTGCTTCAGCTACAACGTCAACACCGATTTCGTCCCATTTAAGGTCAGCTGGGTTGCGCTCTGCAGTTACACGTACAGTTTTGCCGTTAACGATTAGGTTACCGCCTTCAACTTCAACAGTACCGTTGAAACGGCCGTGAGTTGAGTCGTACTTCAGCATGTATGCCATGTATTCTACGTCGATAAGGTCGTTAATACCTACAACTTCGATGTCTGCGCGCTCAACAGAAGCACGGAATACGAAACGACCGATACGGCCAAAACCGTTAATACCTACTTTGATAGTCATTATAGTTGCTCCACAACTTAATTTCTGATTAAAGATAACTGGTAGTAAAATTACAAAATCCAGTAAACATCTGCAACAGATAATCCGACTTAACTTGTTTAAAGTCAAAAAAAAGCGACGCTTTTTTTAACAATCCTTTGCAAATGCTCGTTTTTTAAACTTTTTACTGGTTTATCTACAAGCCAGTTGGCGTAATATAACTTTAGAGCCTAGAACTCTAAGCAAATTTATTACATATGATGTCCTGGTGAGAAAGTATGTGCTACAAGTGACGGGAGACGCAAGTTTTTTACAAAAAAAGTCACAGCCAAAAAAAGATAAAAAGGAATAAATAACAGTGAAACAAGATGATAAACGTGTCGTGAAGTCCGATAGACAGTGGCGTGAGCAGCTTTCGGCTGAAGAGTACCGGGTATGCCGGGAGCAAGGTACCGAGCCGCCATACAGCGGTAAGCTGTTACACAACCATGACACCGGAGTATACACCTGCACTTGCTGCGGCTCGCCACTGTTTGTCTCGGAAAACAAGTACGACTCCGGTTGTGGCTGGCCAAGTTTTGATGCGCCGGTAAATGCTGATGCGATTCGTTATTTACAAGATCTGAGTCACGGAATGGTACGCACTGAAATCCGTTGTGCGGTGTGTGACAGCCATTTAGGCCACGTTTTTGACGATGGACCAAAGACGACAGGTGAGCGTTTTTGTGTAAATTCAGTGTCGTTAATTTTCAACAAATCAGATCAATAAGCGCAATTCGTTCGCTGAGAATGTTTTATCTTTTCATTTTTTTGGAGATAAACAGTAAGTGAAGACTTACTTGCAACATAAAACGCCCGCTGGAGTTGGGCGTTTTATGTACTGGGTGTGGATGCTTTTTGCGCGTGTGTTTACAAGGCCGCCGGAATTAAACTGGCGGAGTAGGTGCCCTTTTCGACGGCGGTGGCTATCTGTTGTGCCAGTTCTTCTAACTGTGTATATGTGCTTGGTTCTGCAAAGTTAAACAGTAACTTTAGATCGCGCTCCGAAGCTAACGGTATATCGAAATGCTGTGCGACCATCGCCCACAGATAAGCAGATTTTGTGTTACCTAAGCTCTGGTTAATGCTGGCCAGCGACTTGAGGATCTCCGGATTCAGTTGCCCAGGCTGGGTAAGAGCCAGGGCATTATTGAGCAGGGTTAAGGTTTTTTTAGCATCACGGTTAGCATAAAATGTGGCTAACGCATACTGTAACTCAGCGCTATTTAGTTTGCCTGAGCCCTCCATCTGTAAAAAGCGACGGCGTGCCTGAGTGTCCCCGGTCTGGGACCAGAGGAAGTATAAAGTGGCAGGGTCGTTGGAATGTTGCAACTCATTAGTGATGCGATCTAACTCGTCGATACTGTGTACTAAGGCATTGAAACGCTGGCGTTTAAGCGCACTTTGATCAATCGGGGTAATTTGAGAAGCCAGTTCAAGACATTTGCGGTACTCTGCCACTTTCTGGTACTCGATCACCTGGTTTGATTCAGAGGGATCTTGTAGTACTTCAAACCGGTGCCAAATTAAGTTGGTCCGTGGAATCCGGCACTGGCCGTCATCAATGTTTAATTTGTCACAGCGTAGTCCGGGGTTCTTTTCACACAACTGTTCGGTAGTGAGATTTCTATCAAAACAGCCGGTTAATGTGATGGAGACGAAAGCGGCCAGTAGCCCGTATTTATAATTCATGATTTGCTTGTGATCCGTTACACCAATTCGTTTCTGCGACCTTGACTCTGTGGGGTAGCGCGTTATGTTCTGTAAACAGAATGTAATTAGAAGGTACGCTATGGACGCAGAACAGTTATTAAAAGCGATCACCCCGGAAGTTTACGATCGTTTGGTTTATGCCGCTGAAACGGGTAGATGGCCTGAGGGTACACCACTTTCTCAACAGCAGCGAGATTCGTGTATGCAAGCTGTGATGTTGTATCAATCAAAACATAATTCTGAAGCGCAACATATGACAGTGGCCGCAGGTGGCGAAATCAGCTTTAAGTCCAAGCAAGAACTAAAAAAGCAGTTTAGTCAGGATGAAGACGATATCGTACGCGTGAACCCGAACCACACTTAATCTTTGTTTTTTCCCTGTAGCAAAAAGCCCAACTGGATACCAATTGGGCTCTTGTCTTAACCGGCCGACCGCTAAATGGGTTTTCCTCGAAGGTATTACAGACTCATTTCGCCGCGCAGCACTTGTTGCATTTTTTCTTTCACTTCTTCGTAGGAAAGACTCTGACTGAGCAGGTAATGGAGTTTTGCCAGTGCCGCTTCTGGTGTCATATCATAGCCGCTGATCACGCCGGCATCCGCAAGTGCACAACCGGTTGCATAGCCACCCATGTTGACTTTGCCCGCCAGACACTGAGTCAGGTTCACCACGATCACGCCACGTTCTGAGGCCTCTTTTAGGTGTCCCAGTAGCTCCGGGTTTTGCGGCGCATTGCCGACACCAAAGGTCAGCAGGATCATGGCATTTACCGGCTGAAGCAGCGTATTGCGGATCACCTCGTGGGAGATGCCGGGGTACATAGTGATCACACCGATAGGTTGCGGTGTGATGTTGTGCACTTTGAACTCTCCTTCCGGCTGAGCACCAACGGTGACATTGTTGCTGATTTGGATGTTGATCCCGGCTTCCAGCAGCGGGGGCAGATTCGGTGAGGTAAACGCATTGAAGCCGTCAGCGTGTGATTTGGTACTGCGGTTACCACGCATCAGCTGGTTATTGAAGAACAGGGTTACTTCATTGATCGGGTAGTTGGCCGCAATATGCAGGGCGTTCAACAGGTTCGCCTGACCATCTGAACGAAGTTCAGCTAACGGGATCTGTGAACCGGTGACAATCACGGGTTTGTCGAGGTTTTCCAACATAAAAGACAGGGCCGATGCCGTGTAAGCCATGGTGTCGGTGCCGTGCAGGATAACAAAGCCATCGTATTTATCGTAATTATCACGGATGTCGTCGGCGATTTGTTGCCAGTCGGCAGGGGTCATGTCTGACGAGTCAATCAATGGCTCATATTCATGGATGGTATAGTCAGGCATTTCCGGACGATGGAACTCGGGCATGCTCGCCAACTGTTTTTCCATAAAACCTGCTACCGGAACATAGCCGTGATCGGATTTCTGCATACCGATGGTGCCACCGGTGTAGGCGATGTAGATGTGTTTTCTCGTCATCGTTCTATTTGTACTTTCATGAAGGGGAACAGTGGCGGCGATTATAGCGGAATACAAGACAATAAAAAGGGGCATCTCACACAGAGAAGCCCCTTGTCAGAGCAGTGGTTAATTTATTGGACCTGGCAGTTGAGGCAAAATGCGTACTGCCCCCGTGGGTCGTTGAAGTTCTGCAGCAGGTTGGCATCCTGTTCGATCTGCTGTGCAACCGGCTGTAAGCTTTTCGGCAACAGGCTGGTCGCGTCGATACCTAAAGACACTCTTACCTGGTTCATAAATTCCTGGATGAACTGCTCGGCAGGCGACAACGGTTCTTCTACCCAGAAGATATTGTATTCGGTCAGTTCGGCTAGCTGGGCTGCCAACTTGATCGCGTCGTCAAAATCGCCCATTTGGTCTACCAGCCCGAACTGTAGCGCATCCTGGCCGGTCCACACCCGACCTTGTGCTATCTTGTCTACTTCCTCCAGAGACATGTCGCGGTTTTGTCCTACCAGGGTAATAAAGCGCTTGTAGCCATGCTCGATTCCGAGCTGGAATGCCTCTGATGTGCCTTTTGACAGCCCGGTAGTGAAACCTTCACCAGAAAATGGTGAAGTGCCGACGCCGTCGGTGTGAATACCAAGTTTATTAAAGCCTTTTTCAAAGGTGGTGATCACACTAAAGATACCGATAGAACCGGTCAGGGTGGTTGGTTGGGCAATGATCTTATCGGCGCTCATTGAGATCCAGTACCCGCCTGAAGCGGCAAGGCTGGACATCGATACCACTACCGGTTTATTGGCGGCTTTCAGGGCTTCAATTTCATTGCGGATGACTTCGGAAGCAAACGCGCTGCCACCAGGGCTGTTGACGCGCAATACTACCGCTTTAACTTTGTCATCGTTGCGCGCTTCACGCAGCAGACCGGCAACGGTGTCACCACCGACAGTACCGCGAGGTTGCTGGCCATCCATAATCGCGCCATTCGCCATCACTACGGCGATGTCATTTTGTGCCAGTTCGAGATTGGGTCGCATTGTCGCAAGGTAGTCGTAATAACTGATCGCGTTATAGCTGTCTTTGCCATCGCTGCCAAATTCTTTGGCGAATAGCGAACGGATCGTCTGACGGGTAGCCAGTTCATCCACTAAGCCCAGTTTTACCGCTAACTGCGCAATATCGCCATCAACGGAGCGCATGTGTGCCAGTAACTCATCCATACTCGGGTTGAGTACTTTGGCATCAATACTGCGGTTGGTGGCGACATCATCGACATAGGCACTCCAGAGCTGTGTCACCCAGCGGGTCGCGGATTGCTTAGCTTCGGTTGACATATCGTCACGCACTAAGGGCTCGATCGCTGACTTGTAAGTACCAACACGGAATACGTGGGTGGTGACGTCCAGCTTTTCCAGCAGGCTCTTGTAGTACATCGAGTACGAGCTATAGCCTTTGATCAGTACACCACCGTCCGGGGCCAAATAAATTTTGTCGGCGTAGCTGGCTAAGTAGTACTGGCTCTGATTATAAAAGTCTCCAACCGCATAAACAGGTTTGCCGGAGGCTTTGAACTCGTTCAGCGCTTTGGCAATGTAACGCAGTTTGGTGAGGTTGGTTTCTGGCAAGTCTCGCAGTGCCAACACGATACCAGAGACTTTAGGGTCGTCTTTGGCATAGCGGATGGTGTCTACTACGTCAAACAACACATTTTCTTTGGGTAGTTCGTTACCCAGTAGTGAACCGGCAAACGAGTCCATTGGGTTGACGTAACGACGCTGTTCGACGATCGGGCCGGAAAGGTTTACGACTAGCGCGGATTTTTTTTCGACGCTCGGCAGGCCCTCCCCCTGATAGGTGAAGATAAAGTAGAGAATGGCGATCATCAGCAGGAAGATCAAATTAGATAAAGCGAGTCTGATAAAGGTAATGGTTTTCCATATCCCTTTAAATATCAGACCGATAAATTTGAAGAGTTTTTTCATCTTGTCCTCATGGTGAGATAGTCAGTCCTTAACAATCATACGAAGTATGGCTTCATATCTCTAAGATCTCAAAAGATAACAATTTTTTAGCTTATCATGCTCAGGCAACAAATGGCATAGTATCAGGTCAGATTGATCGTTGTTGCAAATATGTAAACGACTGTTTGATTTTTTGAGTTCTCAAGCGTACTGTGGTCAGACCACGATAATAAAAATGGATGTTAAGTGATGTCTGCCATGTACCCGAACCTGTTAAAACCGTTAGATCTGGGTTTTACCCAACTACGAAATCGCGTGCTGATGGGATCAATGCACACTGGTCTTGAAGAGCATAAAGAAGGGCTGCAAAAACTTGCTGCTTTTTATGAAGAGCGGGCTAAAGGCGGCGTCGGCCTGATTGTGACCGGCGGGTTTTCCCCGAATCTGCGCGGACGACTGCATCCACTGAGTGCTGAGTTCAGCAAGCCCAAACATGCCAAGGCGCATCAGGTGGTTACCGAAGCGGTACACAAACACGGTGGTAAAATTGCGTTGCAAATTCTGCACGCCGGTCGCTACGCGATGCACCCGTTTGCCCAGAGTGCGTCGGGTATCAAAGCGCCGATTGCCAAATTTGCCCCCAGTGAAATGAGCCTGCGCCAAATAAAGAAAACCATTGACGCGTTTGCCAACAGCGCCGGACTGGCGCAACTGGCCGGGTACGATGGGGTAGAGTTGATGGGATCGGAGGGTTACCTGATCAACCAGTTCTTGTGTAAACGTACCAACATGCGTTACGACGAGTGGGGCGGCAGCTACAAAAAGCGCATGCGTTTCCCGGTTGAAATCGTTAAAGCGGTGCGCAAAGCCGTGGGCGACAAGTTCATCATTATTTTCCGTTTGTCGATGCTCGATTTGGTTGAACAGGGCAGCACTTTTGAGGATGTGATCGAGCTGGCTAAAGCGCTGGAAGGTGCAGGGGTGACCATTATCAATACCGGCATCGGCTGGCATGAAGCACGGATCCCGACTATTGCAACTCAGGTACCCCGCGGAGCCTTCACTTGGGTAACGGAAAAGGTTAAACCCCATGTGTCGGTACCGATTGTCACCTGTAACCGGATTAATACCCCAGAGGACGCTGAGCGGATTCTGGCTTCCGGTCAGGCCGATATGGTGTCGATGGCCCGGCCATTTTTGGCTGACCCACAGTTTGTCGCTAAAGCGGCAGAAGAGAAGTCTCATCTGATCAATACCTGTATCGGCTGCAACCAGGCCTGTCTGGATAATGTGTTCCGGGGCAAGCGCGCCAGCTGTCTGGTTAATCCACTGGCCTGTTATGAAACCGAGCTGGTGGTTGAGCCGGCGTTTGAGAAGAAGAACATTGCTGTCGTCGGGGCCGGACCGGCTGGGTTGGCGTGTGCGACAACTCTGGCCGAGCGGGGGCATAAGGTTGACTTGTTTGAAAAAAATGACCGGATTGGCGGCCAGTTCCGTCTGGCGATGCAAATCCCGGGCAAAGAAGAGTTTCGCGAAACGATCCGTTACTTCGCTAACCGGATAGATGAAACCGGGGTCAACCTGCATCTGTCGACCGAAGCTAATCTTGATTTGCTGACCGAGTATGATGAGATCGTGATGGCCTCCGGGGTCGAGCCGCGCCAGGTGAAGATTGAAGGCATCGACAACGCTGACAAAGTGGTCGATTATCAGGCTCTGATCCGCGACAAAACTCCGGTAGGTGAACGGGTGGCGATTGTTGGCGCTGGCGGGATTGGAGTAGATGTGGCAACCATGTTGACTGAACCCGCAGGACACAGTCTGGATGACTGGTTACATGAGTGGGGCATCGACAAGGAAATGGCGCATCCGGGCGGACTTTTCCCCTACCCGGATGCGGTCAGCGACAAAGAAGTATGGGTACTCCAGCGCCGCAAAGGCCGGGTCGGTAAAGGGCCGGGTAAAACCACCGGCTGGATCCATAAGCGGACTCTGGAAAAGCGCGGCGTACATTTAATCGGGGGCGTCAGTTATGACAAGATCGACGAGCAGGGTTTACACATTCATGTTGGTGGGAAAGCGCAGGTTTTGAATGCAGACAAAGTGGTGATCTGTGCCGGCCAGGAGTCAGTAAGGCCATTTGAAGACAAATGGCATGAACTTGAAGGCAAGCTGCATGTGATCGGCGGGGCGGACCATGCCGGTGAGCTGGATGCGGTACGCGCTATCCGTCAGGGGGTAAAGCTCGCCTTGAAGCTATAAAGCATTTGTCATCGTTTTTCCCAAAGCCACGCAAACTCGCGTGGCTTTTTCGTATGGTGCGCCGAGCATGGCGTTGTTCTAGGAGGTGAAAGTCCTCTACGGGCTCAGTCGAGCGAGAACCGTTAGCCTATGCAAGGGTGCCCGCCGTGAGGTGGGATCTGAAGGAAGCAAACGGCAAAACTTGGTTGTGACGAACAGAAATCTGATAGTAGGCCAGTACAACTTGGGTAACCTAGCCATATATAGAATAGCCCAATGCCTCGACGGGAAGTGTGTACGGGTAAATCAGGCACAACCAAGGGAAAGAATAACGTCTTACCTCGGGAGATCTTATTAGCTGTCTCGGACGAGACTAATGCAGCAGTGATGCTGTGTGATGGTTAATAAGAAGTCAGCAGAAGGCATAGTACCTTGGGGAAGTACAACCTAAGGGAAGGCCGGAACTGAATATATCAAGAAGCAGTCACTAGACACTCAACCATGTGGAGTCATAGCAAGATGAACAATATCTCTACGTACCAATGGGCAACACCGCAAGTGACGCTCATGGCCACGAAGAATGACAAGCATGTTTGGCGTAGACAGGAGGACGAGTCTTGGTGACCTCAACTCAGTTGATGGAGCAGATCTGTTCATCAACGAATCTGAACCAAGCCCTGAGAAGAGTGAAGAAGAACAAAGGATGTGCTGGCGTTGATAAACTCGACATAACAGCCACTATCTCGATGCTTCGGCAGTCTTCCAATGGGCAAGCACTCCGCCAGAGCCTTCTGGACGGTAGCTATCAACCCTAACCCGTTTTGGGTGTAGAAATCCCTAAACCTAGCGGGGGAATGAGGCAGCTAGGTATCCCAACGGTACTTGATAGGATCGTCCAACAGGCCGTCACATCAGTCCTGACAGATATCTACGAACCAAAGTTCTCCAACAGCAGTTACGGGTTCAGGCCCAACCGTAGTGCCCACCATGCTCTGGCAGCAGCAAGTCACTACATCAGAGAGGGGCGGTGTTATGTAGTCGATGTTGACCTAGCGAAATACTTTGATACCGTGAATCACGATAGACTGATGCACAGGCTATCGAAAGACATCACAGATAAACGGGTACTGAAGCTGGTCAGGTCATACCTACAGGCTGGCATAATGCGAAACGGGTTAGTCGAGCAGAGGCAACGAGGGACACCACAGGGTGGCCCATTATCTCCGCTGCTATCAAATATCGTATTAGATGAGCTGGATAAAGAGCTTGAACGAAGAGGGCATAAGTTCTGCCGATATGCAGACGACTGCCAAATCTACGTGCGCAGTGAGGAAGCCGCAAATCGAGTAAAAGCCTCGATAACGGAGTTCTTGGAGCAGAAACTGAAACTCACGGTCAACCGGGAGAAGAGTGCGGCAACAAGAGTGATAGAGCGGACTTACCTAGGCCATCGCTTCCAACGAGATGGAAGTATCCATATCTCGAAGACAGCACAAACTCACATGAAGAAGCGAGTGCGTCAAATAACGAAGCGGAATCGGGGACGAGAGTTGAAGACAGTAATAGTCGAACTAACTCAATATCTAAGAGGTTGGCAACACTACTTCAAGCTCGCCATACGGAAAAGCGCGATGCAGCGCTTGGATGAATGGATAAGACGGCGCTTACGGTGCTACCGACTCAAGCAGCGAAAACGCAGACACAGTATAGCGACATGGTTACGCCAAGAAGGCGTAAACGAGCGCAATGCTTGGAAGCTAGCGATGTCAGAGAAAGGATGGTGGCATCTGGCTTTATCGCCGCAGCTCAATCAGGCCATGTCAACGAAACGGTTCAAGGAGATGGGCATGTACTCATTGATAGATGGATATGAGTCACTGAAAATATATTCGGAACCGCCGTATGCGACCCACGCTTGTACGATGGTGTGAGAGGACGGAGGCCGTGAAGCCTCCTCCTACTCGATTGTTCTGCGTCGAGAATCCACACCAAACCGAGTGTTATTCCATGGTTTAGAATATGTTACATTAGCTGCAGAATAATAATGTCTTCAGTTTAATAAGGACTAGCTCATGGATGCTTTAGATCTTCTGCTCAACCGCCGTTCTATCGCCAAACTATCTGCGCCAGCACCAGAAGGCCAAGTGCTGGAAAACATCATTCGCGCTGGCTTGCGGGCGCCTGATCACGCCGGATTGACCCCGTGGCGTTTTGTGATTGCCCAGGGAGATGGTTTGAAAAAGCTCTCGGCCATTCTCGCCGCTGCGGCCCACGTGGAAAACAGCGATGCCTCAGTGATCGAAAAAGTAAAGAGTGCACCATTTCGCGCGCCAATGGTGATCACTGTGATCGCCAAGGTCACAGAGCATGAGAAAGTCCCGGCGTTAGAGCAACACCTTTCTGCCGGTTGCGCTATACAGGCGATGCAGATGGCTGCCGTTGCCCAGGGATTCCAGGGTTTCTGGCGTTCGGGCAAGTGGATGTTCCACCCTGAAGTGCGTCAGGCGTTTGGACTGGAAGGTGAAGATCAGATCGTTGGTTTCCTTTACCTCGGCACCCCGGGTTGCAGCCCCATGAAAGTGCCGGAGCGTGATCTCACCAAGTTTGTTGAATACTTATAACTGTCTATATATACAGTTTTTCTTGATTTGTCCGGGTGAGATTAGATAATGTCGCCCTGATTTTAATAATGTCCAGAATCTTATGTCTCGTCTGTTTATCGCTGAAAAACCCAGTCTCGGCCGCGCTATTGCGGCGGCACTACCTAACCCTCAAAAGAAAGAACAAGGTTTTATCCGTTGTGGTAACGGCGATGTGGTGACCTGGTGTATCGGCCATTTATTAGAACAGGTCGAGCCGGACGCTTATGATGAACGTTATAAGAAGTGGAACCTGGCTGATCTGCCGATTGTGCCGCAGCAGTGGCAGTTGCGGCCACGGAAAACCGCCAGCAAACAGCTGACGGTGATTCGTAAGTTGCTCAAAGATGCCGCGGAAGTGATTCACGCCGGAGATCCGGACCGGGAAGGACAGTTACTGGTCGATGAGGTGCTGGATTATTGTAAGCTGGCCAAAGCGAAAAAAGCCGCGACTCAGCGGCTGCTGATTTCCGATCTGAACTTACCGGCCGTCAAGCGGGCGATCGGTAATATGCGCAGTAATCGCGATTTCATTCCCTTATCCGTTTCTGCACTGGCTCGTTCGCGCGCAGACTGGCTGTATGGCATGAACATGTCCCGTGCTTACACGCTGCTGGGGCAAAAAGCCGGTTATCAGGGGGTGTTATCGGTGGGGCGGGTGCAAACTCCGGTGTTGGGCCTGGTGGTAAGGCGCGACGAAGAAATCGAAAACTTTGTGCCGAAAGATTACTACACCCTGCATGCCCTGATCCCGTATCAGGATGGCCAGGGCGCGTTTGATATTTGTGCCCGCTGGAAGCCCAGTGACGCCTGTAAGCCGTGGCAGGATGAGGAGGGTCGGGTACTCAGCCGCAAACTGGTAGAGAACGTAGCCAGCCGGATAGCCAATCAGCCCGCAACGGTGACGGAATCGGAGCAGAAGCAGACCAAACAGGCACCACCGTTGCCGTACTCGTTATCGACGCTGCAGATTGATGCGGCGAAACGTTTTGGGATGAGTGCTCAGCAGGTTCTGGATACCTGTCAGGCTCTGTATGAAAAGCACAAGTTGATCACCTATCCGCGTTCTGATTGTCGTTACCTGCCGATGGAGCATTTGGCGCAGGCGGACGCGGTGACAGCGGCGGTGGCAAATAATGCCAACGAACTGAATGGAGCGGTGCAGGGTGCTGATCTGGCCCTCAAGTCGAAGGCGTGGAACGACCAAAAGGTCGATGCTCACCACGCGATCATTCCGACGCCAAAGCAGGCGAAGGTTAATGCGCTTTCCGCCAATGAGATGAAAGTGTATCAACTTATCGCACGCCAGTACTTAATGCAGTTTTATCCGGCTGCAGTGTACGCGGAAGCTAAACTGATGTTCGGCATTGCCGGGGGAACCTTCGTTGCGAAAGGGCGGCAACTGGTCTCTCCGGGTTGGAAAGCCTTAATCGGCAAAACTGACAGCCCGGAGGAAGGGATTGACGCGGTGCCACCGTTAGCCAAAGGAACGGTGCTGACCTGTCGTGAAGGTGAAATTAAAGACCGTAAAACTGAGCCTCCCAAACATTTCACTGAAGCGACACTATTGCAGGCCATGACGGGGATCGCCCGTTATGTGGCAGATAAAGAATTGAAAAAAATTCTCCGTGATACGGACGGATTAGGCACTGAAGCGACACGTGCCGGGATCCTTGATACCTTGTTCAAGAGGCAGCTTCTGACCCGGAAGGGCAAATCGATCCTCAGTTCCCAGGCCGGGCGGGGCTTGATCCACGCGTTGCCTGAGGACGCGACCTATCCGGATATGACCGCGCACTGGGAACACCAGTTGCAGGGGATGGCGGAGCGTAATCAGGCATACCAGCCTTTTATGCAGGCTCTTGAACAGCGTATCGACAGTTTGATGGCCGAAGTCAAAGCCGGGCCAGTACCGGAATCGCTGCGCGATTTACCCAAAGTAGAACGACCGGCATTCAAACGTAAAAAGCGCGGTTATAGCAAAGCAGGTGCGACGAGGAAGCGTACCTCGGCTAAGTGATAAGCGCTTACCATGTGCTGATTAATGGCCTGACTGATAACACTGGGTGAATGGCAGGGACGCTACAGGCGTCCCTGCTGCCTTTTGACATGCTCTAGAACAAAATCGCGAAAGACCTGATTTGCCCTTGATAGGTAACTGTCGCGTCGCCATGCCAGGCTTAGGTCGATGCAAAATGGTTCTGCAAACGGACGGGTTACGATGCCATCGTTATCCTGAATCGCCACTTTCCACATAGGTGAAATCGCAAACCCCTGACGAATGACCGACTTGATCAGTGGCAGCAGGTTACTGCTGAAGGCCACGTTCGGGCGCATCTGCTCTTCACGGCTGATCTTCTCAATTAAGGTATGGAAATAGTAACCTTTTTGGAACAGCACCAGATCATGGGCGAGAAAGTCCCGGTACTCAATCAGTGGTTTTTCCGCGAGCGGATGATCCGAGGCCATACACACCACCATTTCTTCCTGGATGAGTTCCTCACTGCTGAGCTCAGGCACGAGATCTTTATCGGCAACCACTCCCAGTTCCAGCTCTCCATCGAGCAACTGCTGGCGAATACTGCGTGTCCCCGCATCGATGATATCTAATGACAGCCCCGGGTACTGGTGGCGGAAGGCCATCAGGATCGGCGGAAAGAAGTAGGACCCCATCATGCTGGGCAAGCCAATCTGGACTTCACCCTGATCCAGCCCTTCTATCGCCTGCATCGCCAGTTTGGCATCATTGGTTTGTTGCAGGATCTGCCGGGCGTGCTGGAGAAACTGCTGGCCGGCCTCGGTCAGGCTGACGCCTTTATCCCGTCGGTGGAATAACTGGGTTTTGAGTTCCGCCTCTAACTTTTTGATACTGGTACTGATGGCGGGCTGAGCCAGATTGAGCCGTCGGGCCGCCGCTGAAATGGTTCCGGTTTCAACCACTGTTGCAAAATGTAATAACTGTTTTAGTTCCATGCTTTTCCCTGACCATGCCAAACCAGCGTTAACGGCAGGCCGTCAATATCTGCTTTTACGGGTATAAATAATTTTTATGGATCTAATAAGAACAGCATATTTTATTTATTGTCAAGCTCTCTTTATCCTAGCCCTATTCATCTCTCAGGGTATCGTATCAGTGAAAAAAATGACCCATTACAGCCGCTTGACGCTGACTGTTTGTCTTTGCTCGATTGTGACGTTTTCCAATATTTACTGGCTTCAGCCGTTATTGCCGTTGTTACAGCAGAGCTTTGGTGTCAGCTCAATGTCCGCTAATCTGGCGATGTCAGCGCCTTTATTCGGCATGGGGCTGGGTTTATTGGTCTACGCCAGCTGGTCTGATGCGGTTGGCCGCTGTACGATTTTAATCGTCGGAACCGCCGTCGGGCTTTGCATCTCTTTTGTGTTACCACTGGTAGAGGATTACTCGCTGTTTCTTGCCTTGCGTTTTGTTCAGGGGAGCTTTCTGGCGACGTGCCCGGCGGTTGCCATTCCGCTGCTGGGTGATGAACTAAGAAAGAGCTGGCTACCGGCGGCGGTGGGTTTTTATATCGCTTCCAATACCATCGGCGGGATCAGCTGCCGTCTGCTTGGCGGGATCAGCTCTGAGTATCTGGGGGGATGGCAAGCGGCCGGTCACGTGATCGCGGCAATCAGTGCGGTACTGTTCTTGGTTGTATATCTCATTTTGCCGCAGCAGCGCCGCTTTAAACCAACCAGGTTTGCGTTAATGCCAAGTTTACAGGCCTTTGCCTCGCACCTTAAACGGCCTCAACTGGTGGTTATCTACCTGATCATTGGTTTGGCGTTTGGCTGTTTTGTTAACTTGTCCAATTATTTAATGATCGTGCTGGAGCAGGCACCTTATGCACTGCCAAGTGATGTGCGCAGTTTGTTGTTTCTGACCCTGCTGGGCGGCACCACCAGCTCTTCTCTGGCAGGCAAGTTTTCTAAAAAGTACTCGCAAGCTACCGGAGTGGCAATTGGTATCGGGGTGATGTTATTCGCCAGCTTTGTGCTTGGTAATGGCCACTTAGCGATGCTGGTTGTTGGAATGGTACTCATGGCGGTGGGGTTCTTTTTCTGTCATGCCCAGGCAAGTGCTTTGGTTGGCCGTAGCGTCAACAAGGCAAAAGGCAGTGCACAGGCTCTGTATAGTCTATTTTATTATACCGGGGCAAGCGTCGGGGTGTTCTTCTTTGAGCCGCCTTTTCAGCAGTGGGGGTGGCAAGGCGTGTTGCTGAGTTCGCGTATCGCGCTGGCGATTTGCCTGGTATTGGTACTTGTCTATCAGGCATTGGCGGTGAAAGGCAGCAAGACTGTGCCTCAAACCGTGTAGCGTTTAAGCAGCGGCGCTCATCGAGCCTGGTACACCACCCGAGCTCAGGCTGGCTCGGTGATCACCACGGGATCACGCTGCCATCATAGTTATAAAAACCGCCACTTTGCTCCGGGGTAAGGTTGTCAATGACGTTTGTCAGGCCCCGGGCTGATTCGGCAGTAGATATTAGTGCATTTGGCCCGCCCATTTCGGTTTTTACCCAGCCCGGATGCAGCGCGGCGACCGTAAAGCCGTGTGGCGTCAAATCGTTACTTAAACTTTTAACGACGGAGTTTAGGGCAGCCTTCGACGAGCGATAGATATAGCCACCACCTGAGGTGTTCTCTGTCATGCTGCCGACTTTGGAAGAGACGCAGGCGATCTTCTTCAGTGTGCCTTGCTCAAGCAACGGAAACAGCGCTTCAACCAGTTTGAGGGGGGCAATGGTATTAATTTCAAACACCTTGCGCCACTGGTCGACGTCGGTGTGGCCAAACCCGTACCCTTTAGGCCCGTAGTAACCCGCATTGTTGATCAAAATGTCGATCGCCGGAAGTTCGCGGGCCAGATCGTCAAAAGCAGCATAATCGGTGATGTCTACCTGGTGCAGGGTTAAGGCGTCAAACTGCTCCCCGAGTTGTTGCAGTTCACCGGCGCGGCTTATCTCCCGGAAAGTGGCATGTACCTGATAGCCGTGTTTGAGGTAATGTTTGGTTAAGCTCAGGCCAATGCCTCGGTTGGCACCGGTAATAAAGACCACCATAGTCACTCCATGAATCAGCAAAACATACGATGCCTCATTGTGGGATTGGATTTAAATAAAATCAACTGGCTATCCCGGAACACTTGAGGGAGTACAGCCCGTTAGCGATGCGTGTGCGCTGGCGCCAGCCGAGCCGTTGCAATTGAATCCCAGTTTAATCTTGCTATTATCCCAGCATGAGCCACCAACGGTTTCGTTATGCTGCCTTTGATCTATCACCCTATCTATTCACAGCTGCCATTGCCTGACGGGCATCGTTACCCGATCATGAAATACCAGTACCTGTATGAGGCGGTTAACCGGCATATCTGT
Organism: Vibrio sp. CAU 1672; assembly: GCF_029223195.1. Lineage (GTDB taxonomy): Bacteria > Pseudomonadota > Gammaproteobacteria > Enterobacterales > Vibrionaceae > Vibrio. Next base: position 118,878 of record NZ_JARHUF010000007.1, read on the forward strand.
GATCAGATGTTAGATGGTGATCAGATCCAGTTCTTTCAGCCCTCGCCACTGAGCCTTGATGTGCTCAAAGCCATTCATTGCCAAGAGTACGTTGAGCAGCTGGTCAGCGGCACCTTGCCCGCCGCGAAGATGCGCCGGATTGGCTTTCCCTGGAGTGAAAAATTAATTGAGCGGACATTAACATCTGCCGCCGGTACGGTGTTAGCTGTGGAAAAAGCGCTTGAGTCCGGTATCGCGATCCACCTTAGCGGTGGTTACCATCACGCCCACCATAATTTCGGCAGTGGTTTCTGTCTGTTTAACGATCTGGTGGTGGCAGCACACCGTGCGTTGGAGCATGAGCAGATCGACAAGGTGCTGATCATTGACAGTGATGTGCATCACGGGGATGGTACCGCGACATTGTGCCAGGAAGAGCCGGATATCATCACATTATCGTTTCATTGTGAAAAAAATTTCCCGGCCAGAAAGCCAGACTCGGATCTGGATGTACCTCTGCCGTGCGGGACCGGTGATGAGGACTTTCTCGATGCCTTTCGTGAAGTGGTGTCGATGGCGATGCACTTGCATCGACCGGATTTCGTCATTTATGACGCCGGGGTCGACATCCACGCGGAGGATGAACTGGGGTATTTCAACGTCTCTACTGAAGCGATAGCTCAGCGTGACCGGTTTTTACTCCGGTTAATGAAAGAGCGGGGCACCCCGATTGCGGCGGTGGTCGGTGGTGGCTATCGCACCAATCATGCTGATCTGGTGCCAATACACCTTGAGCTTATTCTTGCTGCCCTCGATGTGTTTGGCCACAAGGAGTAAGGTCATTATGACGATAATGGTTTTCGTCAGTGAAACGATAAACAGTTAAAAGGATAATTAGGAATGAAAATGCTTATCTCGATGGTACTGGTCATGTTCAGCTTTACACTTACTAGTGTGAGCGCTCATGCCTCTGAACGTGCTGAACAGGGCTGGCGGCTGGTCGAGCAGGGGGCTTTGCTGATTGATGTCAGGACGCCGCAGGAATTTGCGGCCGGCCATCTGGAGCATGCGCGTAATTACCCGTTGTCTGAGTTTGTTTCTCATGTGGCTTTGATTGATAAGTCACAACCGATAGTGGTGTATTGCCGCAGTGGTAACCGATCAGGCAAGGCGTTTGATTACCTGATTTCGCAAGGTTATACCCAAGTCCACAATGCCGGCGGCTTAGAGGAGATGCGAAGCGTACAGAGAGGTGAATAACTTGCTGCGGCCAGTCAGGCATAAACCGTTTCGGCAGACAGTGTAATAGATTGTAAACAGAAGTAAGCTCTAATAAAGAAAATACACCGTGTGGTTTAAAGGGTACTACAGTTAGGATTAACGCCCGCCGGATACTCCGGCGGGTACGCCAACGTGAAGGGAGGTTATTATGGAAAGATATTGCCCGATTTGCAGAACTGAAATGGTCGATAGAAATCGCATAGCTGTTTGCCCGAGGAACGATATCGGAGAGTGTTCTTACGATGGTTATCTGGATCACCAAATGCAGACGGCCAGCGTTACTACCACTCCCCAGGATGAGCTCAGCCTGACTCAAGAGTTGAAATAACTTTTCCCTCACTGGCCTGTGCGCGTGTACAGGCCTGACGCTTTTTCACCTTAATTCCCCCCAACCCCCTACTGTCGATAACCGGCGTTGATTCGGTGGTGAGGGGTTTTGCTGTGTTTGCAAACCGGTTAAATCGGCAGCTCGTGGGTTTGTTTCAGGGTTCGTACCACTAATGTTGAGCGGTAGGTTTTGATCGGAATGTCGTGGTAGTAATCCAAAAAATGATAAATGTAGTCGGTGTATTCAATCGCACTTTTAAACTTGGTGATCAGCAGGAAGTCCATATTGCCTGACACCAGGTAACAGCCCACCACTTCCGGGTTTTCCCGCACAAAGCGCTCCATCACACTGTCAATGTCGGCAGAGTCATCATGTAACTCAACAGAGAAAAAAGCCGTGATCTCGATGCCGACTTTGCGCTTATCGATTAAAACGCCTCGCCCGGTGATGATGCCTTGTTCCTCCAGGCGTTTGATCCTGCGGTGGCAGGCTGGTGGTGACAGTCCAATCTTATTGCCAATCTGTTCGAGGCTGGCGGTGCCATCCTTTTGCAGCGCTTTGAGTATGCTTAAATCAAATCCATCCATGTTTTTCTCTGCTTAACCTAGCCGTTGAATAATTGTCGATATTCACTATCAAATACGCAAAATTATTATTCAAATACATTCATATAATAGCAAAGGTAAATACGAACGGTCTGTGCCGTTCACTCAACTAACCAACAACGTCGCGTTTGCTAGGAGACAATATGAAAGAGACCCACCTACTCACTGCTTTTGACACGCCAGCCTGGCAGGGGAAAAAGGATTTGGAGGCTGTCGGCATGCCCGAGCTGGCGTCGAAACTGGATAAGCTTTGGAGTGCTTATGTTGACGGCTGGACCCAGTCGGCGATTCAGGGTAATCCCTGGAGTGATGAAAACAACAGTGATCGCAGTAATTACCAGAACCCGTTAGGTAAAGAACTGGGGCCGGTATTTGATCGTCCTGTTTACCCGGCATGCATTTCCTAACCGGCTGAGCAAGTTTTATGGCGAGGGGCATATATCTGGTTTTAACAGCCAGTTAAGCTAGCCTTTGAGTGAAGAGCAACTTAATGAGTTGGCGGACCGGGGCTGCATTACTGAGCCGGGCACGCAGCAGACTTATTACTTGTACAAAGACGGTGGGATTGATGAAAAACAAATCCTGACCGCGCCGAGCAGTAAGTCACTGTGCAGCGGGCAGCCCCAAAGCCAGCCATACGCCCCTCAGGGAGCACGCGGCTGGTTGGATGAATATTGTGAGTGGTCGATTACCTACGACAAACAGGGCAAGATGAAGCGCATTGTTTTTACCTGTGAAAACCCGGCCTATTATTTTACTTTGTGGCAGGTGAGTCCCGAAGCAGTACTTAAACTGTATCAGTGTTATGTCGATCCGGCCGTGAAACTGGAAGATCTGTATTTACGCTCTAAAGATGGTCAACGTGTTGTGGTTGATCCTACCACCGGCCGGCCCGCTTATAATCCGACCAATAAATGGAACTCGGGGACAATGCATGTTGCGGGACAATGCGGCGGTGCAATGCACCTGAAGTCACCACCCAATACCCTGAGTGCCGAGATAGAGCTCGGTGCTGCGGCAACTACTTTGCGCCAATGCGGCAATACGGATGAAGAAACCCTGCTCTGTTGCGGCCAGTTCGGTCAGCCGTACCGCAACTCGGATCCGCATATCGGGCAAGCGGTTAATACCATTACCCAATATCTTCCCAGCCTTTCCGGTGGTGCTGCTAACGTTGCCACCCTGGCCAACCCGGTGGGCTTGTACTTGCAACAGCCGAGTTTAGATGACTGGAAAGGCCCGAACGGGGAAGATCTCTGTGAGTACTGGGTGGTAGAGCGCGGGTTGGTGACGTCAGAGCGAAGCTATATCCTGCAAGCCAGTTTTGAGATCCCGGCGTCGGCGGGTTTTGGCATTGAAGATTGCCGCATTAATCAAGACCGGATCACCCATGCCAGTGTTATAGCGCGCTACCTGTCGGTCGGGCTTTATCTCCAGCCGATGTTTAATTCTTCGGCGCGCCAGGACGAGGCCTACCGATGTGTCGTCAGCCGCCCCGATCCACAAGCAAAACCGGATCTACTGCAACCATTCACGTTATTTGAAGCCGAGTCGGTTTCCGATTTGCCGTGCAGCCTGATCCGCGGACAAACCAATTGCTATGCGCTGACGGTAAGTGATCTGGAGGAGGGAATCCAAGCCTCTGATATTTCAGTGCGGTTTGATGTTGAGGGTATTGAAGCTGTTGTCGATGATATTCGCAAGGTTGAGAGGATACTATCCGGGGGGACCGAACTCGAGTCGATAGACGTGGTTTACCTGACGGTTACAACCTCTGTCCAGGCCCCGGTTGGCTTGGTAAAACTGGCCTTGTCCGCAGCTCAATGCACTCAGCCTCTTCTGTGGGCTCATGGCATGGCGATTGTGCTGGAATAAAACGGAAAACTTAAACGGTATAGGGTGAAGGGAGTCTTATGCCGTTTGAGTCAACGACCAAGGAGAATAATTATGATTAAGCTCAACAGAGGCTGTCTGCTGTTGCTCCTGCTTGTGAGCAGCTTGGGTGCTCCTGCCGCTGCTGACAAACGCTCTTGTCAAGCGAGCATTGCTGCGATGGAACCAAACGCGAGCGGTTTTTTGTCTAACTCGGACGACTTACTACTGCCGGATCAGGAGGTAATGAACTGCTTTATGTGGCAGACATTTGCTGCGCTCAACTGGCCTGCGAGTCAGCAGCAACCCCTTACGGGGGTTTCTGTCCGCTAGATCGGCATTCCGGAACCCAACACCGCTCTGCTCAATCACCCGCGCTTGTGGCAAACCTATATGGATGTCAGTCGCTTTATCGGTCGCCCCGGGAGCGAGGTGCCTGATTGGGGAGAGCCGGCCAGCATTCCTGAGTTTTGTGTCGATGACAAACAGCTGGCCCCGGCTATGGTATTGACGGATTATCTTCAGGCCAGTGCCGGTGGCGCATCGCGGGGACATGTTGCGGTGCTGCGCGATGTTAACGGTAACCCTATCTATTACCAGCAGCTGGTAAACGTCGCAGAGTACAATTATTTCATCGAAAATGATCTGCAAACGGTCACCGGGCAACAAGCATTTGTGCAGAATAAGTGCTCAGGGAAAAGTGCGGTGCCAGGGCCCGGTACCTGTATCCAACTTCCGCAAGGTAAGCTCGCTGAACAAGGACCTCTTGGGCAAAACACCGGCGCGACAGAAATTAAAGCGTCGTGGCGAATCCTGACCCAGCCAGAGCTGGCGCGACACGCTCGTTCGTTCATTACCAGTACCGCCTATATCGTCGAGCCAGCGGAGCCGGACAGTGAAGCTCTGCCCAAGTGCTCGTCACAGGTGGTCGGGCTTATCGGGCTGCATATTATTCATAAAGACCCGCTCAAAAACCAGTTTATCTGGAGCTCGTTTGAGCATCAGAATAATGCGCCCAGCAAGGGCGAGGGCAGCAGCATCAATGATGACAAGCCTTGGTACAGCTTGTACCGCAAGGGCTGTGAGCCGGATAAGTGTGGTCTGCCCAACACTTCACCTACCAGCATTACAGGCATGACCCCCACTCAAGTTGTGCGTTTAAACCCCATTCCCGACAGCATTGATGCTCTTAACCGATCGGTTCAGGCCGTGTTTGGTGCGGACAGTGTAATGCGTAACTACGAGTTGGTGGACGTATTGTGGACCAATAGCGCCCGGGCCAATCAGGAAAGTGATTTCCGCTCGACCAACGGTGGCAGGCTGGCCAACACCTCCATGGAAACCTATGTGCAGGACGATAACTGCGTTAGCTGCCATCTGCATGCAAAGATCGCTAAAACCACTGATGCTAAGGCGCTTGATTATCACTCCGATTTTTCATTTGTTTTTGAGCAGGCCAGTAAAGCGGAGCCACAAAACTGAACGGACTTTTGTACCGGATGGCCTGGTGGTTGCTTTACACCCGTCTGACAGAGAAGTATCGCCACGCAACAAGAGAAAAGGAATGTTAAAATGGGAGCAATACAAAGCCACGCAGGTTGATGACTGCGCGGTAGATGTGACTTACTAACGCTCACAGATGAAGAAGAGGGCTAGGCTGAAGTGCCCTTTTCTTAACGGTCGTTTTTCCCCCTAGCATGCCCTGTTCTGATTGCACCCAGGCCTGGTTACCCCACGTTCGTCTGGCGATGTGCTTGAGCAATAACCAGGCTTAAAGCAGAACAAAAGCAGAACATGTATCAATCCGTTATTAACTAATAAAATTTATGAAATTTATCCACGTAACCAGCCGGCGTGGATTAGGCTTAAACGTAACTCTGTGGCAAAACGGTGAGACCAAACGTTACGCATATGGCCTTGAACTCGCATGCTCAGCCCAAATCCAGGCAGCGGCTACAACACTACGCGTTACTGGTTTTTGTGGCTATCCCGGTTATTTTACTGACGGTACTGCTTGATGTTTATCAGACTGGTGCGCCGTATCTGTCGAGCATTGCGTGGGTGCCCTCGATGGGGGTGGATTTCAGTATCAGGCTCGATGGTTTGTCGATGCTGTTTGCCGGGTTGATCTGTGCTATCGGGGCCATGGTGCAGTTTTATGCCATGTCCTATATGCGTGATACACACAACCAGGTCGTCTTTCATCTCTATCTCAGCCTGTTTATGCTCGCCATGCTTGGGCTGGTGCTGAGCGACAATATCATTCTGCTGTTTGTATTTTGGGAATTGACCACCCTGACTTCCTATCTGCTGATCGGGTATCAACATCAAGCTGAAAAATCACGCCAAAGTGCCCTTCAGGCTATGCTGGTCACCGGTGCGGGAGGGCTGGCATTGCTGGCGGGGCTAATCATGCTTGGCAGCATCGCTGGCAGTTACGAGTTAAGCGTTATCTTTGCTCAGGCTTCCGCTATCAAGCAGCACCCGCTGTACTTACCTTCACTCATTCTGCTCCTTGCCGGGGCGTTTACCAAATCGGCGCAGTTCCCGTTTCACTTCTGGTTACCGAGCGCCATGGCAGCGCCGACCCCGGTCAGCGCCTATTTGCACTCGGCAACTATGGTCAAAGCCGGGATTTATCTGCTTGCCCGGATGTCGCCGATATATGCTGACAGTGAGGTATGGAGCTATGCCCTGGGGATCACCGGTGGCGCTACTGCCGTATGGGCGGCATTACTGGCAGTCCGGCAGACCGATCTTAAACTGATGCTGGCCTACAGCACCAACTCTGCTCTGGGTAAACTAACCCTGCTCCTGGCGTTGGGTACAGAAACGGCCATTACTGCCGCACTGCTTTTTATCCTTGCCCATGCGTTTTATAAAGCTGCATTGTTTATGGTGGTTGGCAACATCGACAAAGCCACCGGTACGCGGGAAATTGCGGCATTATCGGGGCTGAGAGCCTGGCTGGTGTTCAGTTTTGTCGCTGCTGCCATTGCCGCGTTATCCAAAGCCGGGCTGCCCCCGCTACTCGGATTCCTGAGTAAGGAATACATGTATAAAGCCGGGTTGGAGACGACAATAACTGGTGTGGTGACATTACTGGTGGTCAACGGGCTGATGGGCGCTTTGGCATTGCGGCTGGTACTGGGTCCGTTTTTTACCGGGAATGATAAGCCTGCAACCTGTGGTGAGGTCAAGCGTATTGAGTCGGACATCGGTTTTTGGCTGCCTCCCATGCTGCTGGCACTGGCGAGTGTGGCGGTTCCGCTGATAGGTTTGAGCTGGTTGCAGCTGAACCTGATTTCCCCCGGCCTGATTGCTGTCAGCCCTCAGGCCCAACCAATGGTTGTGAAGCTCTGGCATGGTTTTAATCTTCCTTTGCTGTTAAGTGGGGTTACAGTACTGGTGGCTGGGTTGCTTTACCACTGGCTACCTCATTTTAGCCAGTGGTTGAATCGGTGGATGGCACTGTTGCCCAGCGCCAGCTCGTTGTATCAAAAGGCCGTGGACCGGTTAATTCAGCTCGCAGGCTGGCAAACGAGGTTGCTGCAAGCCAAACGACTTAGTGTGTATGTACTGGTTTGCTTCGCCGTCTTAACTGTATTGCTGCTCAGTCGCCTGCCGGGGCTCGACCTCACGCTGGCCGACTCGTTACGCGAAGTGCATTTTTACGAAGTCGGTATCGCCTTGATCCTTATTTCAGGAGCACTTCTTTGCGTGGTTTCCTCGCGTCGTCTGTTGTCTGTCTCAGCTCTGGGAGGGATCGGTTTTATGACCACGTTAGTTTTTATGCTGTACAGTGCGCCGGATGTTGCCAAGACCTTGTTACTGGTCGAAACATTAATCGTGGTTTTTCTGGCCTTGTTACTGCGCCACCTGCCCACTCTGGGTTCGGTAATACCTCATTCACGCGGGCGGCGGCTGTTTAATGCCTTGATTGCCATTGCTATCGGTGTATCGGTTACTTTGTTATTGATGTCGATAACCGCATCACCATTAGATATGCGTTTGCCGGACTATTTTGCCCACAACAGTGTACCCAGTGGTCATGGGCGGAATATTGTGAATGTTATTTTGGTCGATTTCCGGGCCCTGGACACCCTGGGCGAAGCGCTGGTGGTGGTGATCGCGGCGATGTCAGCTGCAGGGCTCGTCAAGGGATTAGCACAAAAAGCCGATAAGGTTCAGTCATTAATCTTCAGTACCACCGCCCATATCGTGGCGGTGATTATGATGGTGTTTTCCTTTTACCTGTTATTACGTGGCCACAACGCACCAGGCGGCGGGTTCATTGGCGCATTGATTGCTGTGATTGGCCTGTCCCTGCTTATGTTTTCGGAATCGACTCGTTACGTGAAACAGAGGTTGCGTTATCCACCACTGAACGTCGCCCTGTTTGGGATCCTGCTGGCGTTGTTCTCTGGTGGGGTAAGCCTGCTGCAAGGGCTCCCCTTCCTGACGGGGCTGTGGTGGCTGGAGGGGGTGAAACTTGGCACACCGTTACTGTTTGATATCGGTATTTATTTTGCCGTGGTCGGGGCGGTGATGACGGTATTACTACGGGTGAATGAGGAGCTGGGCTAATGGAAGCGGTATGGAGTGTGGTGGTGGGTATTTTTGTCGCTGTGGGGGTCTATCTGCTGCTGGAGCGACATGTGTTACGTATTCTGTTTGGTTTGATTTTGCTCAGTAATGCCGTCAATCTGGCGATTTTTACTGCTGGCCGTATGACGGCAGGCAGCCCGCCTTTGATTCACAAAGACGCTTTACTCCCGCCTGAAGGGGCTGCCAACTCGCTACCTCAGGCTCTAATTCTCACGGCTATCGTGATTGGGTTTGGTCTGACGGTATTTGCGTTGTTGCTGTTTTACAGGGCTTATTGTGAATCTGGTACTGCAGATGTGGATGCAATGCAGGACTCGGAGCAGGAGGATTGATGGCGTCATTATGGCTGACATTACCGATCATCATTCCTGTGCTGACCAGCGTGGTTGGGTATTTTCTGCGTAGTTACGTGCGTGGCCTGTCGTTACTGAGCGGCTTCAGTGCCTTACTAGTGTTGCTGATCACGGTGTGTCTGTTGCAGGAGGTGCTTGCAAACGGGCCTCAAGCCGTTGCCTTTGGCCGCTGGATAGCACCATTTGGCATTGTGTTTGTCGCCGATTCGTTTAGTGCCGTTATGGTGTTTGTCAGTGCCATCATCGGGATGGTGATTGTGATTTATGCCATAGCGGATATATCCAGCCGACCTTCGTATGGGCTCTACCACGTGCTTTTTCATGTGTTGTTAGCCGGGGTGTATGGCGCTTTCCTTACCGGGGATATGTTCAATCTTTACGTCTGGTTTGAAGTGATGTTGATCGCTTCGTTTGGCCTGATGGTGCTGGATGCTCAGCGCAGGCAAATTGACGGGGCGATCAAGTATGTCACGCTAAACCTCATTTCGACCATGACGCTGCTGCTGGCGATTGGTGTTTTGTATGGTGTTACCGGGACGCTCAACCTGGCTGATCTGCATCATAAAGTTGCTACGCTGCCGTTTGAGACATCTGCATTGCTGGCGGTGCTGTTTATGTTTGCTTTTGCCCTCAAATCCGCGCTGTTTCCACTCTTTGCGTGGTTGCCGGCCTCTTACCATACGTTGCCCAGTGCTGTCGTGGCATTGTTTGCCGCGTTACTCACCAAGGTTGGAGTTTATGCGTTGTTCAGGCTCTTCACCCTTGTCTTTCCTTTGGATCAAAGCGGCTGGCAAGAGATGCTGCTGTGGGTAGCGGGGCTGACGATGTTAACCGGCGTGTTAGGCGCAGCCAGCCAGTACAGCGTGAAACGGATCTTGTCATTCCATATCATTAGCCAGATCGGTTATATGGTTTTAGGCTTAGCGCTCTATACTCCGCTGGCGATCGCCGGAGCGGTGTTTTATCTCATCCATCATATTATTGTTAAAGCCAATCTGTTTTTGATCGGTGGCGTATTGCAACGACGATGTGGTACTGATCAGCTACGCCAACTCGGGGGAGCGTACCAGGCGATGCCGGGTCTGGCGTTTCTTTTTATTATCCCCGCTTTCTCGTTGGCTGGCTTTCCGCCTTTGTCAGGTTTTTGGGGTAAGTTCCTGGTCATCAAAGCCGGGTTTGTCACGCAGCATTATCTGCTTGCCGCTGTTGCGTTGGTGGTGGGATTGCTCACGGTTTTTTCAATGACCAAGATTTGGAGTGAGGCGTTTTGGAAAGCGCCGCCGCAAAAACTGCAGCTGACGCCACTGTCACCGGGAACACGTTGGCTGTACTACGTTCCCATGCTCACATTAACCTCGATCACCATCTGCATCGGGTTGGCCGCAGAGCCTTTTTATGACGTTGCTGAGCAAGCGGCTGAGCAGTTACTTAATCCCGAGAGGTACCTTGAGGCGGTGTTGGGAGGGAGACCATGAACTACTTTTTACTCAATCTTTTTCTTGCCTTTGCCTGGATGCTGCTGAACGGTCAGTATTCCAGTATGGATTTCGCGACCGGTTTTTTGGTCGGATTGATTGCCTTGAAGTTGGGTCAGCCCTTTGGCTGGCACAGCCGATATTTCCGACGTTTTAAATCTGCGTTTACTTTATTAATTTACTTTAGCTATCAGATGCTGGCCTCGGCGCTGCGAGTGGTGTGGGATGTGGTTACGCCACAGCATCTGAGTGAGCCTGATATCGTTTATGTGCCGCTGGATGCATCGAGTGATTTAGAGATCACCTTGCTGGCCAATATGATTTCACTGACGCCGGGCAGTTTAAGCCTGGATGTTACCCCGGATAAAAAATACCTCAGTGTACATGTGATGTTTGCCCCTGATCATGAGGTGGTGATCAGGGAGATCAAGCAGGGACTGGAGCGCAAGCTTTTGGAGGTGACTCGTGAATGAGTTCTTATCGTTGAGTATCAGCCTGGCCTATCTGGGACTGTTGGTCAGCTTTGTGCTGTCGTTTGTCCGCTTGACGCGCGGACCGACACTGGCAGACAGAGTAGTCGCCCTGGATTTAATTGCTTTCCTCACCATTGGTTTTATTGCCGTCTATACCCTGGACAGTGGGCAAAAATCCTTGCTGGATATCGCGATCACCCTCGGGCTGGTGGCCTTTTTAGGTACCATCGCCTTCGCGCGCTTCATCGCAGCACAAAAGACCAAAAAGGTGAAGTGATGGCGTTATTGGTCGGGTTATTGCTGTTGATTGGTACGTTGTTTATGGTGATTGCCAGCCTCGGCATTGTCCGCTTACCAGATCTTTACACACGTATGCATGCGGCAACCAAAGCCGGTACGATTGGTCTGGTATTTATTCTGTTGGCCGTTGCTTTGTCATTGCAAGATATTAGCGTGTGGTCACGCGTGGTAGGGACGGTATTATTTATTTTTCTTACCGCACCGGTGGCGGCGCATTTACTGGGCAAAACGATGTTGCGTCGCGGATATAAAATGTGGCGCAAAAGAAAAAGTGATAGCGGCTCCGTGTGAGCCAAAGTACGCGACTTTGGCCCAGTATTTTTACGCCGTTCACTTGTGCTGTTTAGTGAAGGCTTAGCTGATTGGTGAAACAAACCCTTGTGGTTTGAGTGCTACCAGAGAACAATTGACTGACTGCAGGATATTTTCAGCGGTATTGCCGATCACAAAGCCGGGAATGCCTGAGCGTGCCAGTGTTCCCATCACTAATACATCGATTTCCTCGCGCTCAACGCAGTCGGGGATCTCTGTATCCGCTGTGCCGTGTAAATGGTGGATCAGAAACTCACCAGACAGTCCGGATTCATCAATTAATGCTTGCAGGGCTTCGCGGTGTTTCACTTTTGCTGACTCAATCTCTGCATTGAGCTCTTCTTCCGGAACCTTAATCCACACATTATCCTGCAGATAGTGCTCAAGCTGATACTCCCAGCAGGAAATGATATGCAGACGGCTGTCACAGGTGTCTGCAATTGAGCGGGCCAACTCGAGTAAACGCAAACAGAGTGCTTTGGTTTCAGGCGCAGTGACCACCGGATCAATGGCTACCGCGACACGGCGGTGATGGTGCGGTTTGGCTATCGGGCGATTCAACCATACCGGACAGGGGCATTTTCGCAGCAAGGTCATGTCGATGGCTTTAAATCCGTCGTCATCTTCTTCCAGAGGCTCCGCGCTTTTGATCAGCAGATCATGTGAGTGATGCTGAATATGCTGAATGATCCGTACTGCCGGTTTTTCGCCACTGACGACACGAACCGGAAAGGAAACCTCGTGCTCAGTGAACTGTTGTTGCTCTTGTATGGCGCGAATCGTCGTATAAAGAGACTCATACAGCGAGTTCTCATAAGTTTCCTGATATTGAACCATATTGTCGGGCAACGCCGGGCACACTACGAGCGCCTGCAATTGCGCCTGATTGTTGGCTGACAAGCTGATCGCCTGGGTTAAAGACTCATTGTCGTCGGTTAGGCCTTGTGTGGTGAACAAGATATTTTTGAATTTTTTCATACCCGCCTCCTTGTACTTTCAGTGTTGACCCTGTCGGCGGGGTTTGCCAATGATAATGTGTAAAGGATGATGAATTTCATCTTATCGGACAGGAAATTAGCTCCACACAGCGGGTGGATAGAGAAAAGCAATGAGAGGGATAAACCTACCCTGGTGACACCGAAGGGAGAAGGTGCACTGGCTGGCATAAAGTACTAACCGGTGGGGGTGTTGAGATGTTGGCTATTTGAAACAGTTATAAATGGGCTGGCCACGTAAACTGAACCTTGGCCCCCGGCTGAGGACCGGGGCCAGGGCTAAGATCCCCGACCATGAGAGACAGGGTGCAGGGACACAGCAGAGTTAACCGATGGTTAGAAGAACCACTTCACACCAATTTCAGCTTTTAGCTCATAGTCGTTTTCAATGGAGTGACCGTTTGGCAGCACCACATCGCTGGCAGCATACTGCAGTTTTGTCATTAGCCACTGCGTACGGTCACTTTTGATCGGTGCGTTAAACATCATGTTGAAAGCGGTTGATTCGATTTCTACCACATCGCCTGAAGCTTTGTAGTACTCAGGCCATGCCTGAATAAATGCACCAGAATCCCCGATGTTTTTGGTCAAAAACATGTTTAGCATGTAACCATCGGCGCTCTTACCAAATACTTCACCCACGGTGTAGTTTACATTCGGGAACAGCATTACACCGCCAGTGTAAGCGGGGTTGATCATACCGATAGCACCTACCGAAAGTAAGGTTGTGTCATCCAGTCCGGTGGTTTTTTCGTGAATCAGGTCGGTCATGAAGCCCACGCGAGGAAAAAGCTTACTGTCGATCGGGGACACCTGGAAGTATTGAGCGCGAGAGCCTAAGTAATTGAGGCCCATGGTATCTTTGCCCGGTTCCGCTTTATTGTCGCCGAAGTTACCTTCGATGAAACCACCAAACTGGATGTTTTCAGTCCACGAACCGGTCAGCATTGATGAAACGCGGATGTCTGCGTCAGAGGTCACAAAGAATGCCGCCTGAGTATAAACACGCGTTAAGTCAGAAGGGTCGATTACTTGGCTTTCCTCGGCCATTACCGGAGCCGAAATAGCGGCAAGCATAGAAGCCGTAGTTAATAATTTTTTCATTTTGGGTTCTCTTAATTGCGCTTGATTCACTACTCGGCTTCCTTTCTTCGTAGAGATCAAGAGGTTGATTTCAGTTCGGCCAGATATTTACAAAAAAGAGCTAAACGACGAAATCACATTTGGAAGGAGATCCCGTACATCTCTACTGGTGTGATAAGCTCAAAGAGGTAAAGGGGCTAAGCGGAGCGTAAGGCTGTGGGTGATAATGAACGAAACTATGACAAGACAACTTGTCTTATCAAGATATCGATAATAAGTAACAAACTGTAAATGGTTCGGGTTATATGCCAGAAGTGGGGTGCAGGTTGATATATTGCGGTTGGTTTAGCCGCTGGAGTCAATCCTTTTTAATAGGAGATTTGTCTGTGCTGGCAATGGAAAAGCGGTGCGGAGATAGATACTGATACTCATTAGAGAGTATTTTTCAGGCTGTTGCCACAAACCTGTCCTGTGAACGCAAATAGCAAAAAGCCCGCTAATAACTTAGCGGGCTTTTTAAATGTGGCGGAGAGATAGGGATTTGAACCCTAGATACGCTATTAACGTATGCCGGTTTTCAAGACCGGTGCTTTCAACCACTCAGCCATCTCTCCGTTGTGGGGCGCATAATATAAGGCTTTGAATTCGTTGTAAAGCCCTTATTAAACTGTTTGGATAAAATATGTACACCTCTGCGTGACTTGCTGTCACACAAATCCACAACAGCTTACTCGGAACATAAGCAAACTGGGCACCGTTAGTCGTTTTTGGCGTAAAAACGCTGCAGCTCGGTTAATCCTTGCATCAGGGTCGGCAATTTCGGATTGGTGTCGCGCAGACGTTTGTAGTTCTCGTCATACAACTTATAGTTACCAAACTTATCGATCACTGTGGTGTGTGACTCGGTAATGAGAGCGATTTCACGTGTGTCACCCGCCAGTATCCAGCGGCGGCGAGTTTCATCAAATAAGTTGCGTCCGCTGCTGTAGTCACTTGGTTTGGATGATACCCCCAACATGTCTTGTAACAGGGTAACCGACAGATCCAAATGGCTGGTACTGTGCTCAAAGCGGGCTGGTAGCATGCCGGGCCAATGAATGACCATAGGTACCTGTAACTGATAACGGCTATAGTTGCTGTTCGCCCCCCAGCTATTGGTCCCGGTGTCATTCAGCTCACTGCCGTGATTGGAGGTAATGATCACTATGGTACTGTCTAACAGTTGGTTCGCTTCAAGTGACGCGATGATTTCAGCCACGTTGTGGTCCGCTGCCGTCACCGCTTCGCTGTAAGCCTGTTTGAACTGTTCACTGGCCGTGGCCTCAGCTTGATTACCCTCGGATGGCTGGGACTCGTAGTTATCCACCGTTGTTACTTCGATAAAGCTAAACCAAGGTGATTTGGCTTGTTCCGCCAGCCAGGTGTTCCATGCCGCCAGTGACTCTTGGTCAGTTTGTGGCTGGGAACCATCCAGTTGCTTGGCCAGGTTCAAGCTGCGGAAGACCATCTCCGGGTAGAGACTGTCGCTGAAACCATTGCCACTAAACAAACCAAACTGGTAGCCTTGTTTTTTCAGTGCTGCAAGTAATACCGGTGCCGTGCCTTGCGCTTTAATGCTGCTGGCGTAACTGCTTGGTAAACCGTAAAACAAGCCGAACGTACCATAGGTATCATTACTTGAGCTGTAATGATTGACAAAATTTTGATTATCCCGGGCAAACTGATAGGTGTTGGGCATTTGCGTGTCGTTTAGCGCGTCGGTACGCAGATTATTGACACTGACCATTAGCACATTCAGCTTGTTGCCACGACGGTTGAACTTCAGATCTTCGAGCGGGTAATGCACCAAATCGACATTGTCTTGATTTTCTTCCAGTCGTTTTAAGTATTCTTCGCGATCCAATAACCCGTGCTTCTCCATAAAACTCTTGGCTGTCATCGGGTACGACAGCGGGAAGTTAGCTCGTTGGCTGGTGATCGGGTTATAGAAATAGGCATCGGCCCAAATGTAAATCACGTGACTGCTGATAAAGCAGAGGAAAAATATCGCAGCCAGTGGGCGGCCGACATGTTTGTGTGACAGCTTGCGCTGTTTACGCCATACCCATTCCGAGAGACCAAGCTGGATCAGGAATATTAACGGCATCACTACAAATAAGTGCTGCAAGTCGGCACTGAGCGCGCTCTTGTCGTCACTAAACAACAGCTCCCAGACGACCGGGGTTAAGTGCAGGTTGATCGATTGATAGGCCTGAGTATCAATAAGCAGTACGGTTTGGCCCAGCGTAGCAAAAACTACGGCCACCAGGCGGAACAGTTTCCGGGATGGCAGAACGAACGTCAGCGGAAACAAAATCAGCAGGTAGAGAGCGAAAACCAGGAACCCAAAGTGGCCGACCCAGGATGCAGCAAGGTAAAACTGCCCCAGTAATGTTTCTGGCCAAGGAGACTGGACAATATAGCGTGTGCCAATCAGCATCGAAGCGACGATGTTGAAAAATGCAAACCAGTGTCCCCAACCAACCAGTCGTGATACACGTTCGCCGTATGAGTTTCCGCTGTCTACCATGTATTTGTTCTATTATCCGTGATTAGTGTTTTCGAGGAGCTTCAAGAGAAGACATCAATGCCTGAGCAAATTTTTCAGCAATCGCCTGGCGTTGTGAAGCCGGAACGCGTTGATTTAAGACATTGGTAGCGATATTTCCTGCGATCATAAGTGTCAGTTCTGGTGTGGCTGCATGCTTGTCTAGCACGGCGCCCACTTCAGTCAGGATTTTTTCTACTTGTTCGTCAGTGTATTTAGATGTAATCGGCATAAAGACTCTAATAATGATAGTAAAAGCGGCTTATGATAACCTACAATGCCCAACAACTTAAACCTTGTAGCAAGATTAAATCACTATGAGCCTTCATCTCTCAAATGTCATACTACACCAGTTGCGTAAAAACGATCAGGACGAACTGGTGGTAAATTTCCGTCCGGCATCGCTGGAAAACGATGCTTCGACGGAAAACCTCGTTGCCGAATTGCACCGTGTTTTTCATGCAAAAGCAGGTAAAGGATTTGGGTCTTTTCAGTCAGACAGCGAATTTCAGTTTTGGCTTCAAGAAATGCGTAAAGGAGAGAGAGATTTTTATGATTTCTCACAAATTTGTGCAAACCGCCTGAAAGGCGAACTGATCAAATATCCGTTTGCAGATGAAGGTATTTTGGTGTTCGCAGAGTACCAAAGCCTGGCGACTGACTACCTGTTTATCGGCATTTTGCCAATGAATCAAAGTCTTAAGGTCACAGAGGGGTTGGATATCAGTGCTACCGATTATCTCGATATCAGTAAGATGGATATTGCAGCCCGAATAGATTTGTCCAGCTATGAAACAGACAAAGATTCAAACCGCTACTTGTCGTACATTAAAGGCCGGGTCGGGCGTAAAGTGGCCGATTTTTTCCTGGATTTTTTGCAGGCGGAGATTGGTCTGGATACTAAGCAGCAGAACCTGGTATTGATGCAGGCAGTCGATGATTTTTGTGCCGATTCGAAGCTGGAAAAGCCGGAAGCCAACGAGTACAAAAAGCAAGTGTATAATTACTGCAATGAGCAGATCAAAGCCGGTGAAGAAGTGCAGATCTCAGAGCTTTCCGGAGAGCTGCCTGCGAGCCAGGACGGCTCCAGTTTTATGGACTTTACCCGGGAGCAGGGCTATGAGCTGGAAGAGTCTTTCCCCGGCGATCGTGCTACCGTGCGTAAGCTGACCAAATTTGTTGGTGCAGGCGGCGGGCTTAACATCAGCTTTGACAGTTTATTATTGGGTGAGCGGATTTTTTATGATCCAGAAACGGACACTTTAACCATCAAAGGGACGCCGCCAAATTTAAAAGATCAGCTAAACCGAAATTAACCTTAGAGAGAGCCATGAGCTCTCTTTTTTATGTGAAGTGAACACTGTTATCAGGCAAGGGATGTTATATGCTGGTGCTGGAGTGTCAGTTGAGGGGAACATGGATTGAAACAGGGACAAGGTGGTTTCACCCGTGCATTCGGGGTTTTCTTAACGCTTTGGCTGCTGGCTGTGGCCGGGTTATGGCAGCAGGCGCGACATACCTTTCAGATCATGCATACCGTTGAAGCATTAAGCAGTGAAGTGGATGAAGTGCGCAGCGGGCTGCGTTTTAACTTACCGCTTCGCATTCGACACCTCGATCAGGTGTCTCTGAAATTACAGTTGGTTTACGCGGTTCGATTGCAGCTTGAAACGGAGAGCAACGGCGGGTGGTTTGCTCCGGACATCACGCAGTTGCTGTTTACTACGGATCGTTTTCTGGAAGATGCCCATACGTTTATTGGCAATGATAGTGAACTGGTATCGCTGGCAAACCTGATTCATCAGCGGCGACGGGTATTTGCTGAAATGCAGCATGAACTTGTCGACATGCACTATCGTCTTGGCGCACTGGTATTGGAGGCCATGTTCAGTGACGCGGCGAGTATCGCCGATGTCTATCGTGGCATGGATGACTTGTTTACCCAATCCCTGCTCTTACCGCAGCCGGAACAAGCTGAGTTTCAGAAGCTACTGGCAAATACTTCCACGGTTCTTTCCGGACGTGCCCAGAGCGGCAACTTGGCCGAACGCCTGTTAAACCCTGATTTGCCTCATCAACTTATGCAGGTCAAGTCGAACTTGCAGCGTAACCTCTTTGTACTGATGCTGCTGCTTACTACCTGTGGTGTGTTGGTCTGGTTGGTTTTAGGGTGGTGGTTATACGTAAAAAAACGCACCGCCGAGAATGCGCCGGTCACGGCGGCCAAGCCAGTTGAAGCGCTGCAGCCAGAAGGTTCATCACCAGAAACCGAGCCTCGACAAGGTGAGCAAAAGGATAATAAAACCCAGCCAAACCCAGCGGGTGCCGGGATGGCAGAAATAGCCACAGATGCTGTTTTTATCGACATCAGGCAAATGCTGGATTCTTTATCCGATGATCATGATTCGGTACGGATGCTGTTGGAATTGTTTATTGACGATCATGCTGGTGATGTTGCAGAGTTACAGCGTTTGCTCAGCGAAGATCGTGAGCACGCCCAGCGGCTGGTGCATAGCCTAAAAGGGGTATCCGGTAGCCTGAGTGCAATGCCACTCCACAACGTGGCTGCTGAGGTTGAGTCGTTGCTCAAGCACGGTAAAGACATTTCACCGCAAAAATTGGGCGAGCTGAGGGATATTTTGCAACAAACGACGCAGTACGCTGCCGATGTTCTCAGGAGTAAGCAGTTACTCGTTCACTGATGTGCCAGCGTCGCCATAAGGTGGTGGTCTTGGTGGCAGACAAGCTTGCGCACCATCTGGTGCTTGCTGAATGAATTGTTAACAGGTAAAAAAAGAGCGCATTACGCGCTCTTTGATGGATTAGGCTGTTTGTTGCTTCAGTTCATGCTCGGCATCGGCTGCAACCGCAGTGGTGGGTTCGCATTTGTCTACAAACCAGCCCATGTAAGAGCTGACGATAGTGACAATGATACAAACAAAGCTTAACCACATGAACGGCGCATAAGAAAGGGTGGCGACGCCCAGAATGCTGGCCATGTAGATGCCGTTATCACTCCAAGGAACCATCCCTGATGTCAGGGTGCCGCCAAACTCCGCATTTCGGGACAGGTTCTTACGCTGGTAGCCCAGTCGGTCGTAGTTTTTCGCGCAGATTTTTGGCGTCAGGATCAGCGATACATACATAGCCGAACCAAAGACGTTACCCATAAATGCGGTACCGATGGTGCTGGTCGCAAGTGAACCGGCATTTTGCACTCGCTTTTCAAATAGTTTGGCAATAGTTTCCAGTACACCAACTTTATCCAGCAGGCCACCAAAACCGAGGCCAAATACGATCACAGCAACCGAGCCCAGCATAGAAGACATGCCACCGCGGTTGAGGATTGAGTCGATAAAATCAACCCCGGATGAAATCGCATATGGCGCCCAAGCGGTGTTAAATGCGGTTAAGAAGTTCACTTCCTGAATCATCACTGCCCAGATAATACCTAGCAGTGAACCAAAACTGATCACCGGGAAGGACGGCATGCGCAACGCCAGCAGGCCAAGTACGATGATCACCGGTACAAAAGAGTAAGGGGTGATAAAGAATTGTTGTTCCATAGCCTGGATCACGGATTCCACCTGGCTCATGTCAACTTTACCGGCAAAGTGGAAGCCAAACGCGGTAAACATCACACCGGTGATGATGTAGCTGATCAACGCAATCGGCAGCATCCCTTTGATGTGCTCAACGACTTCAACATTTGACATGGAAGAGGCCAGAATTACCGAGTCAGACAGAGGAGACATTTTGTCACCGAAATAACAGCCAGAAAGAACTGCACCTGCAGTAATCGGGGCTGGAACACCAAGGCCCTGACCGATACCCATCATGGCGATACCTGCTGTACCAGCCGCACCCCAGGATGTGCCGGTTGCCAATGCTGTCAATGAACAGATGATCATCGTTGCCAGCAAAAAGATCGAAGGGTGGATGGCTTTCAGGCCATAGTAGATGATGGTTGGAACAATACCACCTGAAATCCAGGTACCTACCAGTGCACCAACCGCGAGAAGGATCAGTACGGCCCCTAAACCGTTGGAGATACCATCCAGTGCGGATTTTTCCAGATCTTTATACTGATGACCCAGTTTCAAGCCCAGTAGCATGATGATAAACCAGCCAATGTATAGGGCGAGCTGAATAGGGAGATCAAGCTTGGCGGTAAAGGAAAAAGCCAAGAGTAAGAACAGACCCAGCGAGATAAATACCTGTATCAGGCTAGGTAAGCGAGGGGTAACTTGCTTCATATGTGCCTCTGTCATAGCGGGAGCAATAGAAGGGGGACGCTCCTTGTTTAAATCGGCGCACAACATACATTAAGCCAAACTATATTTCGAATTTTTACGACTTTAACTTGATATTAATCGGAAAAAACGTTTGCATGTAAAATGTTATGCCAATTAACTTTGCTTTAATTGGGGTAAAATGTTCTGTAGTGTAATGAAGGTGTGCTTCAGATGTTGCGTCTGGAGGCTACTGGTTAGACCATTGGCCAAGTTGGCGTTATTGAGAGAGGAGTATTTACCGGGTTTTAATTGATAACACAGGTGGTATCTGCATAAAGTGATGCTCTCAACGTTAGAAGAAAAAAAGTTTTGGCAAATTGCAAATTAAGACTTGAGATTTTGTGTTGAAAAATGAAATATGGGAAAGTTTTGAAATTTACATGGAGAGTTAATGCAATGAGAGTAGGTTTAGTTGGTTGGCGTGGCATGGTTGGTTCTGTTCTTATGCAGCGCATGGTTGAAGAAAGAGACTTTGACTTAATTGAACCGGTTTTTTACAGCACATCTCAGGTTGGTATTCCTGCCCCTAATCTGGGCAAAGATGCTGGTTTGTTGCAAGACGCATTCGATATCGACAGTTTGAAACAGCTTGATGCAGTTATTACTTGCCAAGGTGGCAGCTATACCGAAAAAGTGTATCCGGCGTTGCGCCAGGCTGGCTGGAAGGGATACTGGATTGATGCTGCTTCGACACTGCGCATGGCTGAAGATTCAATTATCACTTTGGATCCGGTCAACCTGACACAGATTCAACAGGGTATTCATGGTGGTACCACTACTTTTGTCGGTGGTAACTGTACCGTTAGCTTAATGTTGATGGGACTTGGTGGTCTGTTTGAAAAGGGCTTGGTTGAGTGGACAAGTGCCATGACTTATCAGGCAGCATCGGGCGCAGGTGCTAAGAATATGCGCGAGCTGATTTCACAGATGGGTGTGATCAACGATGCGGTCAGTTCCGAGCTGGCGAACCCGGCCAGTTCGATTTTGGACATCGACAAGAAAGTGGCTGATACCATGCGTGGTTCTTCATTCCCTACTGATCAGTTCGGTGTGCCGCTGGCGGGTTCGTTGATCCCGTGGATTGATGTCAAGCGTGACAATGGCCAAAGTAAAGAAGAGTGGAAAGCGGCGGTTGAAGCGAACAAGATCCTTGGCTTCCAGGCGTCTCCTGTACCAATTGATGGTACCTGTGTCCGTATTGGCGCGATGCGTTGTCACTCACAAGCGTTGACCATTAAGCTAAAACAAAATGTGCCAATGGATGAGATCGAAGAGATGATCGCAACGCACAATGAGTGGGTAAAAGTTATCCCTAACGAGCGCGACATTACTGCTCAAGAGCTTACTCCGGCAAAAGTGACTGGCACATTATCGATTCCGGTTGGCCGTTTGCGTAAAATGGCGATGGGCGATGACTTCCTCAACGCCTTTACTGTAGGTGACCAGCTATTGTGGGGCGCGGCAGAGCCGTTGCGCCGTACGTTACGTATTCTTCTGCAAGAAAAGTAATCATCTGAACGATAAAAAGCGCCTTGTTGGCGCTTTTTTTATGCCCGGTTACCGGGCAGCGTGCCAACTCATGTCATTTTTTATCAGGTGCAGTGACTCGTTTGTCGGGATCGGCCAGCTCACTGCCACAATGTTTACAGTAAATGGCATCGGAATCATGCCCGCTTCGCGAGCAGTTCGGACATTTGACCAGTACTTTATGCGATTGCATCTCCTGGTGTAGCTCGGCGGTGAAGATCCCGGTTGGCACTGCGATAATCGAGTAACCAAGTAACATGGTTAATGCCGCAATGGCCTTGCCTAAATTTGTTTGTGGCACAAGATCGCCGTAACCGACCGTGGTGATGGTAACAATCGCCCAGTAAATGCTCTTCGGAATACTGGTGAAACCATTGTCTGGCCCTTCAATCACGAAAATCAGCGAGCCAAAAATGGTGACCAGAATCGCAACAGTACTAAAGAAAATGATGATTTTGCGGCGAGACATCAGCAGCGAACGCAGCAGGACATTAGACTCCTGCAGGTATCGGACTAGTTTAAGAATCCGGAAGATCCGCATGACCCGTAGCGCTCTGATAACGCCCATAAACGTCGCTGAAGGAAAAATGAGTACCAGATAAGTTGGCAGAATGGCCAGTAGATCCACTATGCCGTAAAAGCTTTTCGCATAAGCCAGCGGCTTGGGGGAGCAATACAGGCGCACCAGGTATTCAATGGTGAAAAGAGCGGTAAAGGTATACTCCAAAATCTTTAGCTCTCGGGCCCACTCGGCACTTATGGCGGGAATGGAGTCGAGCACCAGCACAACCAATGAACTGACAATTGCGATAATTAGTGCAATATCGAAAGTGCGGCCGGCCTTGGTGTGAGTGCCAAATATAGTAACGTAGAGTGTGTGTTTAAGAGAATGATCCGTCATAGCAAAGCGATCCATCAATGAATCGCTTTATCATACAAGCATTAGACCAATCAGGCTAATCCAGGGAAGAGGTTCCGCAGCCCGTTGGCAATAAACTCTATGCCTAATGCGCCAAGAATAAGCCCCATAATCCGGGTTATCACGTTGATGCCGGTCTGGCCCAGAAAGCGCACAATCAGAGGGGCGGAGCGGAACAGTAACCAGGAGCAAAAGCAAAACGTCGCAACCGTAATTGCAATCCCTAATGTGTCAAACACGCCTGGGTAACGGGCACCGTAAACAATCGTTGAACTGATCGCCCCCGGGCCAGCCATCAACGGCATTGCCAGTGGTACGACACCTATTTGTTCACGGCTTACGTACTCGGACTTCTCCTGTTTGTTTTGCTTATCTTCGCCCAACTTACCGCTCATCATTGAGAAAGCAATGCTTAATAGAAGCAGGCCACCCGCAACCCGGAAAGAGTCTAACGAAATACTGAACATGTCGAGTAGGAGCTGACCGGCCAGCAGGGAAATGATCAAAATAACCGCAACGGCTACATTTGCCGTGGTAGCTGTTCTATTCTTTTCTTCAGGAGTCATGTGGCCGGTTAAGGAAACAAACACCGGCATGATGCCCACCGGGTTGACGGCAGCGACCAAGCCTAAGAAAAACTGAAGGAAAATTGCTAACTCAAAAGTCTGCATAGTCTGCACTCATAAATTTCACATAACTGAAAGCGTAGGGGGGATCTCAGGCGGTAATGTAAGGCAAAATGAAAGAGGGAAGAAATGAAAAAAACTAACGTATTACCCATACAATTTGTGAGAAAAACTAATCTTTAAACGAAATGTAGCTATAGTGGTAATGGTTTGTTACCAATAAGGCTAAAATCTGAGCGTTGCGATTTACACAAACGTTAACATTCGCACACTTTTAACAAAAAGAAAGACAGCTAGTAGAGAGATAATGCGAGTTGGATATACTCTCAGTAGCACAAAAAAAGGAGCCTACATGTAATTTTGTTGGCTAAAAATGAAACTTTTTTACATATTATTGCTGTTCCTGCTTGTTTTAGGTTTGTTTGCTGTATTTTTGTTCAAATGAAGTGTTGCTTTAAAGTGTTTTTAAATCATGTGTTTACGTTGATTAATTGTGGTTAACCACAACGTTGGGGGTATTTCGAGGGTGAGAACTGATCCAAGTCAATTTTTTTCATACTCTGAAATATTATACTCAGCGCTGAAAACAATTTACTAAGATGTTTGTTTGGCAAGTGGTTGATAAGCTGCAAAAACTGACGGCAATCGCCTTAATAAAAAGTTTTTAATATTTGTTAATTTTAGGAGAATCCCTATGCCTGTTACTAATATGGCTGAACTAGATGCATTGGTTGCTCGCGTTAAGAAAGCGCAAGAAGAGTTCGCTACTTTCTCTCAAGAGCAAGTAGACAAAATCTTCCGTGCAGCATCTCTTGCCGCTAACCAAGCTCGTATTCCTCTAGCGCAGCAAGCGGTTGAAGAATCTGGCATGGGTATCGTAGAAGATAAGGTAATCAAGAACCACTTCGCTTCTGAGTACATTTACAACAAGTACAAAGATGAGCAGACTTGTGGCATCCTTGAAGAAGACGATAGCATGGGCACCATGACTATTGCTGAGCCTGTAGGTATCATCTGCGGTATCGTACCAACCACTAACCCGACTTCTACAGCAATCTTCAAATCTCTAATCTCTTTGAAGACTCGTAACGGTATCATCTTCTCGCCACACCCACGTGCGAAGAACTCTACTAACGATGCAGCTAAACTGGTTCTAGACGCAGCAGTAGCAGCTGGTGCTCCAAAAGACATCATCGGTTGGATCGACCAGCCATCTGTTGAGCTATCTAACGGCCTGATGAAGCACGAAGGTATCGCTCTTATCCTTGCGACTGGTGGCCCAGGCATGGTTAAAGCAGCATACTCTTCTGGTAAGCCAGCTATCGGTGTAGGTGCAGGTAACGTTCCAGTTGTTATCGACGAAACAGCTGACGTTAAACGTGCTGTAGCTTCTATCCTAATGTCTAAAACTTTCGATAACGGCGTAGTATGTGCTTCTGAGCAGGCTGCAATCGTAGTTAGCGAAGTATACGACGAAGTAAAAGAGCGTTTCGCTTCTCACAAAGCTCACGTTTTATCTAAAGCTGACGCTGATAAAGTACGTAAAGTACTGCTTATCGACGGCGCGCTAAACGCGAAAATCGTAGGTCAACCTGCTCCGGCGATCGCTGAAATGGCTGGTGTTAAAGTTCCTGCTGACACTAAAGTTCTTGTAGGTGAAGGTCTGGGTAAAGTTTCTTACGATGATGAGTTCGCTCACGAGAAACTATCTCCAACTCTAGGTCTGTTCCGTGCTGACGACTTCGAAGATGCAGTTGCTCAAGCGGTAACAATGGTTGAAATCGGTGGTATCGGTCACACATCTGGTCTTTACACTAACCAAGACGTTAACGCAGACCGCATCCGTTACTTCGGTGACAAGATGAAGACTGCACGTATCCTTGTAAACATCCCGACTACTCACGGTGGTATCGGTGACCTTTACAACTTCAACGTAGCACCTTCTCTAACTCTAGGTTGTGGTTCTTGGGGTGGTAACTCTATCTCTGAGAACGTAGGTCCTAAGCACCTAATCAACAAGAAAACTGTAGCGAAGCGAGCTGAAAACATGTTGTGGCACAAACTACCTAAGTCTATCTACTTCCGTCGTGGCAGCCTACCAGTTGCACTGGGCGACCTGGAAGGCAAGAAACGTGCGTTCCTAGTAACTGACCGTTTCCTATTCAACAACGGTTACGCTGACGAAGTAGTTAGCCTGCTTAAAGCGCAAGGCATGGAAGTACAAACTTTCTTCGACGTAGAGGCGGATCCAACGCTGTCTGTAGTTGAGAAAGGTGCAGCAGCAATGGAAAGCTTCCAGCCTGACGTAATCCTGGCTCTAGGTGGTGGTTCACCAATGGATGCTGCGAAAATCATGTGGGTAATGTACGAGCACCCAGAAACAACATTTGAAGAACTAGCAATGCGCTTTATGGACATCCGTAAACGTATCTACAAGTTCCCTAAAATGGGTCAAAAAGCTGAGCTTGTATGTATCACTACTACTTCAGGTACTGGTTCAGAAGTTACTCCATTCGCGGTTGTTACTGACGACAAGACTGGTGCTAAGTACCCACTAGCAGACTATGAACTAACGCCAAACATGGCTATCATTGATGCTAACCTAGTAATGAACATGCCTAAGTCTCTAACAGCATTCGGTGGTTACGATGCCGTAACTCACGCTCTGGAAGCTTACGTATCTGTTCTAGCGAACGAATACTCTGACGGTCAGGCTCTACAAGCACTTAAGATGCTAAAAGAGTACCTACCATCAAGCTACGCGAACGGTGCAAACGACCCAATCGCTCGTGAGAAAGTACACAACGCAGCAACTATCGCTGGTATCGCGTTTGCGAACGCATTCCTAGGTGTTTGCCACTCAATGGCTCACAAAATTGGTAATGCTTTCCACCTACCACACGGTTTGGCGAACGCACTACTAATCTCTAACGTTGTACGTTACAACGCGAACGACAACCCAACTAAACAAACTGCGTTCTCTCAGTACGACCGTCCACAAGCACGTCGTCGTTACGCTGAAGTTGCTGACCACCTAGGCCTAAGCCAAGCTGGTGACCGCACTGCTCAGAAGATTGAACGTCTACTAGCATGGTTGGATGAACTAAAAGTGAACCTAGACATCCCAATGTCTATCCAAGCGGCAGGTGTTGCTGAGTCTGACTTCCTAGCACAAGTTGATGAGCTGTCTGTAGATGCGTTCGATGACCAATGTACTGGTGCGAACCCACGCTACCCTCTAATCAGCGAGCTGAAAGAAGTTCTACTGGCTTCTTACTACGGTAAAGCTTTCGTTGAAGGTGAAACTTTCGAAGGTACTACTGTAATCAAGAAGAAAGCAGACCAAGAAGCAGCTAAATCAGCGCCTAAAGCTAAGAAAGAAAAAGCAGACGCGTAATTAAGATTCGCTTTGAGTAAGGTTTTCGCTAGCACGAAACCTTAACATCGGGAAAAGGTTAAAACCCCAGTCATCAGACTGGGGTTTTTTTTTGACTTGAGAATATTGGAGTACAGAGGAATAGCGTGCGGCCGAGAATCGTGTCAAACCTCGGTGGAGACAACCCTGCCGCTAAAGTACTCGTTGGCAATGATATAAGCGGTGTTGCGTACCAGTTCATCTTGTATTTCCGCCCAATGGAGCGCATCGACATCTTCACGGGCGTTGCTTACTGCGGGTATCACCCCACCAACACGAATGTTATATGGTGTAAGTTCTTTGGCCCAGCTGTGGGTGAAGCCTGATACCAAAGCGGCAATGCTTTCAATACCGGTCAGATCCTGATGATCGTCATGTGAGATGACATTGACTATCACCCCTTTTACGCCTTTCCGGCGAAACCGTTCGGCACCGACTTGCCCGTAGGTATACAGGACACGTGCAGCGGTAGAGAGATGATCAATATAACTGCTCATCGGTTCTGCTGCCATCAGGCTGGGCATCGGCGAACTGGTCCAGCAATTAACGATCACATCAGGCGTGGCGTTCAGCTGAGATTCGATTTGGTCAAATAGTAAGTTGATAGAGGTGGTCGTCTCGCCGCACACATTGATCGCGTAGACGTTGTCGGTAAATGTTTTGATTTGGTCGTAACTGGCTTTAAGTGCGCTTGGGTTACTATCGCAAAGAATTGTTGTCGCCCCCAGATGCGCAAAGTGGCTAGAGCAGGTTCTGCCGAGAATTGAGCCAGCAGATGTGACCAGTATCATTGACTCTTTTATATCCATAGCACTTCCACTGTTGCTGAAATGTCATCACCAAAATGTTTGGTGGTTTGAGATTCAGCATGGCGGAAAAAGCCTGAACTCAGTGTGAAAAGACTCAAACTACAGGGGATTGACGGCAATTATTGTGTTGGAATTTGTCGGTAGTCACATTTCTGCAGTGAAGAAATGTAAGGCACAGGAAAGCAATGAATGATCACGCCTGGATCTGAATTTGATGTTGGCGCTGGGCCGTGATTAGCTGGTTATACAGGCCGGGATCAGAAAGCAGGGTTTTATCACGCTCACCCAGCAAGCGGCGTTCGTGGCCTGAAAGGTTGTGGTATACCTCTTCCGGCAGATCAAACGTATCTTCGGCTAAGTAAGCAAGTGCGTCCGGTTTGAGGTAATGAGCAAATTTAGCGGAAGAAAGGCCAGCGCTATGGAACTGTTTGGCCTGCTCTGCTGCCAGGTCGTAGCAGCTGCTGTCGGAACGCAGTAGTTGTGGCTGGGAGACGCCGAACTGTTGACGAAGCAGGGTGTCGGTTGCCTGCGTTGATGTCACTTGTTCTAATGGGATCGCATCACGAACGTCGTTGGAGAACATGGATAAGATCAAAGCGAAATCAGCACGACGGCCTTCATGTACGGCATGGTTAATACCCTTACCGAGGTGAAGTTCGTTGATGATGGTGGCTTTATCTAAAGTATGTACTTGCATGCTGCTCCCCGTTTGATGTTTATATAGCGACGAAGCGGGCAGAAACTTTAGTTATTTTCGGAAGTTATTTACAAAAAAGCCCGCATGTAGCGGACTTTTGATTGTTCGTGACTAAATTGAACTACGGGGTTACTTGGCTAGATTCTCTGCGACGAAGTCCCAGTTTACCAGCGCCCAGAAACCGTTCATGTAATCAGGGCGAACGTTGCGGTAATCGATGTAGTAAGCATGTTCCCACAGGTCAACCGTCAGAAGCGGTGTTACACCTTCTTCAGTGATTGGAGTACCCGCGTTAGAAGTGTTAACGATGTCCAGTGAGCCGTCTGCTTTTTTCACCAGCCAGGTCCAGGAAGAGCCGAAGTTGTTGATCGCTGCATCGGTGAATTTTGCTTTGAATTCTTCGAAAGAACCGAAGGCAGCATTAATCGCTTCTGCTACCGCACCGGTTGGTTCGCCGCCGGCGTTAGGTGCCAGGCAGTGCCAGTAGAAGGTGTGGTTCCAGATTTGAGCGGCATTGTTGAATACACCGCCGGTTGATGTTTTGATGATTTCTTCAAGTGTTTTGCCTTCAAACTCAGTACCCGGGATCAGGCCGTTGAGTTTGACAACGTAAGTGCTGTGGTGCTTACCGTGGTGGTAGTCAAGAGTTTCTGCTGAGATATGTGGTTCTAGCGCGTCTTTCGCGTAAGGAAGAGCTGGTAGTTCGAATGCCATTGCTCGGTTCTCCATAGATATGAAAGGGTTACCCTTTCGTTAGCTTCCAATGTTTATAGTTAGGATAGTCAAAATGACTGACTTGCAATCCATTTTAGCAAGTTTTTACTTTATTAAAACCCCGGTATGAAAATATTTTGAGAACTTGGTGTCAAAAAGACCATAAATATTATGTGCTTTTTATTCTGCTGTTATTAAGTAGAATGGGGCAAAACAAAATACAGTTCACATCCAGGAAGAAGAGGAAGCGATGGAAACTATCGATAAAATCAAACAGCAAATTGCTGAAAACTCAATTTTGCTGTACATGAAAGGCTCCCCGAAACTACCAAGCTGTGGTTTCTCTTCGCAAGCAGCACAAGCCCTGATGGCATGTGGCGAGAAGTTTGCTTATGTAGATATCCTGCAAAACCCGGATATTCGCGCTGAGCTACCGAAATACGCTCAGTGGCCAACCTTCCCGCAATTGTGGATTGAAGGTGAATTGATCGGTGGTTGTGACATTATTCTGGAAATGTTCCAGAAAGGAGAACTGCAGCCATTGGTTAAAGAAGCGGCAGAACGTGCAGCGGATGGTGCTGAGTAAGTCGTAAATGCCCGCATTTGGCGATAGAATACCAAGGAGCCGGATTGGCTCCTTTTTCTTTTTTAGGTTAGTTGAATGAACATAAAGCTTTACTACGTGCATGACCCAATGTGCAGCTGGTGCTGGGGGTATAAGCCAACCATTGAAAAATTGAAACAGCAACTTCCTGGAGTGATTCAGTTTGAGTATGTGGTCGGCGGACTTGCACCCGATACTAATCTGCCGATGCCGCCCGAGATGCAACAAAAGCTCGAGGAAATTTGGCATCAGATTGAACGACAACTGGGAACCAAGTTTAACTATGAGTTCTGGTCGCGTTGTACACCGGTTCGTAGTACTTATCAGGCTTGCCGGGCGGTGATAGCTGCAGGTTTTCAAGATGCCTATGAACCGATGTTGGAAGCCATCCAGCACGCGTATTATTTGAGAGCGATGTCACCTCATGATGAAGCGACGCATCGTCAGCTGGCGCAAGAGTTAGGCCTGGATGTCGTCCAGTTTGAAAATGATGTCCACGGCAGCTTCCTTGAAGGGATTTTTCAAGATCAACTTAGTCTGGCAAAAAGCCTGGGAGTGGATTCTTACCCGAGTTTAGTGTTGCAGATTGGTGAGGCGTATTTTCCGATTGAGGTGGATTATTTATCGACTGAGTCAACGTTGAAACGTATTCGTGAACGCATTGTCGATAATATGCCTACGCAGTAAGTTATGCCGCAGGTTAAGAAAACGCTAAAAAAAGCCGCTCATCGAGCGGCTTTTTTACTTTTTTATTTTTTTACTATAGTGATGGCATTACAGCACCATCGCGGCAATCCAACCGAAGATGATCAACGGAATGTTATAGTGGATAAAGGTTGGGACAACGGTTTCCCAAATATGCTCATGCTGACCGTCCGCATTCAGGCCAGAGGTTGGACCTAATGTTGAGTCTGAGGCCGGTGAGCCCGCATCACCCAATGCCGCGGCCGTACCTACCAAAGCAATGGTAGCCATTGGTGAGAAGCCAAACGCCAGCGCTAACGGTACGTAAATCGTTGCAATGATTGGGATGGTGGAGAACGAAGAACCGATACCCATTGTTACTAACAGGCCCACAACTAACATCAGCAAGGCTGCAAGTGGCTTGTTGTCACCAATGCTGGTGGATAGCGATTCTACCAAGGTCTCAACGCCACCGGTTTGTTTCATGACTGCTGCAAAACCGGCTGCGGCAATCATAATAAAACCGATCATAGCCATCATGTGGACACCTTTGGTAAATACATCATGGGTTTCTTTCCAGGCGATCACGCCGCCAAAGGTGAAGACCATAAAGCCAGCCAGGGCGCCGATGATCATTGAGCCTGTGTACAGCTGTACTCCCAGTGCTGCGACGATCCCCACTGCAGCAACTAGAATGTGTTGCTTGTTTAGTTCATGACCGGATTCGTGCATCACTGTCAGTTCAGTTTCTTCGTAGATGCGTGGTTTACGGTAGCTGAAAAAGATTGCGATTAACAGGCCAAATACCATGCCCGCGCCAGGCAATAGCATTGCGGTCGGTACCTGGCTGGCAACCACGCCTTCTAATCCGTTATCGTGTAAGTTCTTAAGCAAGATGTTGTTTAAGAAGATACCGCCAAAGCCGATTGGCAACACCATGTATGGTGTGATCAGGCCGAAAGTCAGGACACAGGCGATCAGTCGACGATCGAGTCTTAACTTTGCGAATACGCCCAAAAGAGGTGGAATTAAAATTGGAATAAAGGCGATGTGTACCGGGATCACGTTCTGTGATGACATGGTTACCAGGATCAACGCGACCAATACCGCGTATTTGAAACCGGTGGTGGCGGTGTCATTTTCGTGACCATTGAGGCGCTTTATTACGCTTTTGGCTAACAGGTCAGTGATGCCTGATTTCGAGATGGCAACCGCAAAGGTGCCGAGCATGGCATAACTTAAGGCGATGGTTGCGCCACCACCCAAGCCACTTTCAAATGCCGCAACAGCATCTCCCAGGCTCATTCCTGAAACAAGGCCACCGACAATGGCACTAAACGTGAGGGCAACCACCACGTTTACCCGCATCAATGCTAACACGAGCATGACGCAAACTGAGATAACGACAGGATTCATACTATTTCCAATATGTTGTGTTTACTTATGATAGTTGTAGTTCATTATTGTTCGTCAGCAAGCGGCCAACCGCCGAGGGCCTTCCATTTGTTGACGATTCCGCAGAACAGCTCTGCAGTTTTTTGGGTATCGTAAAGAGCGGAATGCGCTTCACGATTGTCGAATTCCATCCCAGCAGTTTTGCATGCTTTGGCGAGAACAGTTTGACCATAAGCAAGTCCACTTAGCGTAGCGGTATCAAAAGTGGCAAAAGGATGGAAAGGGACTCTTTTCAGTTTACAGCGTTCATTAGCTGCATTGACAAAACCGAGATCGAAAGCCGCGTTATGGGCGACCATGATAGCACGTGAACATTCGGCGGTTTTCTGCTCTTTTCGGATCAGCTTGTAGATCTCTTTCAGCGCTTCCTGTTCGGAAACGGCACCGCGCAACGGGCTGAACGGATCATGAATACCATTGAACTCAAGTGCTTCTTTTTCTAAGTTGGCCCCCTCAAAGGGTTCGATATGAAAATGAATTGTTGAAGCCGGCTCCAGTTCGCCGCTGTCATTCATGCGTAACGTTACCGCACAAATTTCCAAAAGTGCATCGGTGTGAGCGTTGAATCCAGCGGTTTCAACATCCACAACAACCGGAAAATAACCACGAAATCGCTTTTTCAGGGTTAGAGCTTCATTTTCTACTGTCATATGGGCTTATAGTTGTGTGATGAAGGCAGCATTATTGCAGATTCTCAGGGTGAGCAAAACAGCAAATTGAGACAAAAACAGAAAAGTATTGCTTCAATCTTGGCGGGAATTTTGCATTAAAAGTCTGATATCAATTGTTGGCAGCGATAGCGGCAAAGCGCTGCCGTTTAAGAGACAATCCGTAATGAAGAAATGGCTAATAACCAGTGGTGTACTCTGTTTGTCGCTGAATGCAAGTTACGCATCAGCGCTGAACAAGCGTTATGTGGCCACTCCGCAACAATCACAATGGGAAATGGTGGTTAATACCCCACTTGAATGCCAGTTAGTGCACCCGATCCCCAGCTTTGGTGACGCGGTGTTTTCATCACGTGCGAGTAAAAAAATCAACCTGGACTTTGAACTTAAGATGCGTCGCCCGATGGGTGAGACCCGTGACGTCAGTTTGATCTCCATGCCACCTCCGTGGCGTCCGGGTGAAAACGCCGATCGCATCACCAGTCTTAGGTTTTTCAAACAATTTGATGGTTATGTCGGTGGTCAGACTGCCTGGGGGATTTTGTCTGAGTTAGAGAAAGGTCGCTACCCGACATTCAGTTATCAGGATTGGCAGAGCCGTGATCAGCGGATTGAGGTGGTGTTATCTTCGGTGTTGTTCCAGCAAAAATACAATATCTTCAGTGATTGTGTAGCTAGTTTGCTGAAATACAGCTTTGAAGATATTGCCTTCACCATTCTGCATTATGAACGTCAGGGTGATCAGTTAACCAAAGCATCGAAAAAGCGTTTAACTCAAATTGCAGATTACGTGCGCTATAACCAGGACATTGACCTTGTGCTGGTGGCGACCTATACCGATTCCACTGAAGGGAAAAGTATTAGCCAAAACTTATCTGAGCGACGCGCTGATTCCTTAAGAGCCTACTTCAAGTCAATTGGTTTTCCTGAGGATCGCATTCAGGTACAAGGTTATGGTAAGCGACGGCCTATCGCAGATAACAGCACCCCAATTGGGAAAGACAAAAACCGCCGTGTGGTGATTTCGCTAGGTCGGACCCAGGTGTAGCGCACATCAGTATCGGGTGAACCGGATAACAGTGGTGTGATA
The DNA here is from genome assembly GCF_029223195.1 of Vibrio sp. CAU 1672. Lineage (GTDB taxonomy): Bacteria > Pseudomonadota > Gammaproteobacteria > Enterobacterales > Vibrionaceae > Vibrio. The sequence continues at coordinate 152,632 of NZ_JARHUF010000007.1, forward strand.
GGGCTAATTGAGCTGCCGATGGCTGAGTGGAACTAGTTCAGCCGAAACTTGGCGATAATTTCGCAATTGGTTGCTGAGTTTATTTTTTCAACTTGCTTGGCAATCAATGGGTTCGGGTGACGTTTCATGTAATCGACCAAAGCCTTGGTGCAACAACCAATCGAGTCGATGAAACTGGCACATTGCCGATGGGGGCATTGTGGGATCAGCATTAACACTTTTTCTGATGCAAGTTGCAGATATTTAAGTTCATACTCTGCATCACCGACCCAACGCCAGAATCGCGCCAGATTATGGCATGAGATAACTGAAATCAGCAGCTTTTCATCCGCAGAGATATCGATGCTGGTGCCGATCTCTTCACTCAGATTGAGTGCTTGCTGGTAATGGAGAATGCTGCGGATTGGATCATCAAGTTGCAGCGCGGTATCCGCCAGAAGGGTGTGTTTTTCCCAGTCACTGATCATTATCTCTGTCCTATAAACGTAAAGGTGAGTCAAATCTAAGTGATAATCATTATTATGTAAAGGCAATCGTGAATATCAGTGGAGAAATAAAAAAGGCAGGTCGCAGACCTGCCTAAAATCAATGTCGATTGTCTCAGTTTTCAGATAACTATTTCCAACATTAGATGTGCTCAGTGGTTATCTGCACAACTATCTGTAAGTTGTCTGATCCAGATAGGAATGATGCCGGGTTAACCTGCCAAACCAGCTGACGCTTGTTTGTTCTGGATAAGTTCAATCATGTAGCCATCAGGATCTTTTACGAAGGCAATATGGGTGGTACCACCTTTTACCGGGCCGGGTTCTCGCGTGACATTGCCGCCTGCTGCTTTGATTGCATCGCAAGTAGTGTAAATGTCATCAACGCCGATAGCGATATGACCGAACGCAGTGCCTAAGTCGTACTCGGTTGTCCCCCAGTTGTAAGTCAACTCAATAACGGCACCTTGCGATTCGTCACCGTAGCCAAGGAAAGCTAGCGTGTATTCGTACTCTTTATTTTCATTGGTACGAAGCAGTTGCATGCCCATTACTTCAGTGTAGAACTTGATAGATTTGTCTAGATCACCCACGCGTAGCATGGTGTGAAGAATTCGACCGTTTGACATTTTTTGCTCCTAGCGATTGTTTCAGACAGGCTTAGCTATCTGGATATACTTTCTCTTTAAATTCACACAGATCTTCGATGATGCAGCTTCCACAGCGGGGCTTTCTTGCCACACAAGTGTAGCGGCCATGAAGGATCAGCCAATGGTGTACATCAAGCTTAAACTCTTTTGGCACCACTTTAAGCAGTTTTTTTTCTACGTCATCGACGGTTTTACCCATCGCAAACTTTGTACGGTTCGAGACGCGATAAATGTGTGTATCTACGGCGATCGTTGGCCAGCCAAATGCGGTATTCAACACCACGTTGGCGGTTTTGCGACCTACGCCCGGCAGGGCTTCCAGTGCCGCGCGATCTTCAGGGACTTCACCGTTGTGTTTTTCCAGCAGGATCTTACAGGTCTTGATGGTGTTTTCTGCTTTAGAGTTAAACAGACCAATGGTTTTGATGTATTGCTTTAACCCCTCCACGCCCAAATCAAGAATGCCTTGGGGGGTATTTGCAACCGGGTAGAGTTTGTCTGTTGCTTTGTTTACGCTTACGTCCGTTGCCTGTGCTGAAAGCAGTACGGCAATTAGCAGTTCAAACGGCGTGTTCCAGTTGAGCTCTGTTTGAGGATTGGGATTGTTTTCTCGTAATCGCTTGAGAATTTCAATTCTTTTGGTTTTGTTCATTGCTGACTTCCAAACCCGTCTGTGCGGTTTATGAAAAAGGCCCTACAAATGGTAGAGCCTTGATTTTAGAATTTTAATATTATGCGTTAGTTACGCGAGCACGTTCAATGGCAGGTTTTTCTTCTTTTGGCTGACGCGCTTGAATTGAGCTGTCGATAACATTTTTCAGCGCAATCAATAGACCCACGCCAATGAAGGCACCTGGTGGTAACAATGCCAATAGGAAGCTGCTGTCGAAGTGGAATACTTGAATACGCAACGCGGCAGCCCAGTCTCCCAGCAGCAGGTCGGCACCATCAAACAGCGTGCCGTTGCCGATTAGTTCGCGCATAGCGCCAAGGACTACCAGTACTGATGTCATGCCCAGTCCCATCCACAGGCCATCCAGTGCCGCTGGAATCACAGCATTTTTGGATGCGTAGGCTTCTGCACGGCCGATGATGATGCAGTTAGTTACGATCAGTGGGATAAAAATCCCTAGCGAAAGGTAGAGGCCATAGGCATAGGCATTCATCAATAGCTGGACGCAGGTAACCAGCGAGGCAATGATCATTACAAACACCGGAATACGGATCTCTTTCGGAACGTAATCACGAATTAATGAAACGGTGACGTTGGAGCCGACTAATACCAACAGCGTCGCGATACCTAAGCCAAGTGCATTGGTGATGGTAGACGAGACGGCCAATAGCGGACACAAGCCCAATAACTGAACCAGAGCCGGGTTGTTATGCCACATCCCGTTTTTCATCAATTGGCGGTTTTCACTCATGCTCACCTCCGGCGCAGTTCAATGGTTGGTTGAGGATCTGTTCGCGGGCTGTATTTACATAGCTTACGGTGTTTTTCACCGCTTTGACAACGGCCCGAGGGGTAATGGTGGCTCCGGTGAACTGATCAAAGTCACCGCCATCTTTACGTACTTTCCAGTTGTGCTCATTCTGTTCCGTCACCTGTTTGCCGCTGAAGCTCAGGATCCAGTCGGTGACCCGCAGATCGATTTTGTCACCTAACCCCGGTGTTTCCTGATGGGTCAGAACCCGGGTGCCAAGGATGTGACCGCGGTTATCGACGGCAGTAATGAGTTTGATCTCTCCGTTGTAACCATCCGGCGCGATTGATTCAATGGCGATCGCGGTGGGTTGGCCGTTAAGACTGGCCAGATACGCAGGCATGGCCTGGTTTGTACCAAGTTCTGGCGCCGTTACTAAAGTACAAGCGTTAAACAGCGCATTGTCATGCATATTTTCAGGGATCACCTGATTCAATACAGACAGAAGCTGTGCCTGCTCCTGGCGCTGGATCTGATCTTTGGTTAAATACTGAGTCAGTGCCACCAGGCCTGTTGTTGCGCAGGCGAACATCGCCAGTGTCAGCCCATTTTTACGAATAGCAGTTATCATGATTGCCTCAGTGACCGTAGGTTCGTGGTTTAGTGTAATAGTCGATCAGGGGGACGCACATATTGGCCAACAAGACGGCAAATGCGACGCCGTCTGGGAATCCACCCCAGCTACGGATAACAAATACCAGTGCTCCAATCAGAGCACCGAAGATTACTCGCCCTTTGACTGTCGTTGATGCTGACACGGGATCTGTGGCAATAAAAAAGGCTCCCAGCATGGTTGCACCTGAGAACAGGTGCAATATCGGTGAAGCGGTTTGTCCCGGAGTAATAACACTGAAAATCAGACTAAACAGAATTAAGCTGCCGAGGAAACCTGCCGGAATATGCCATTGAATGATGCGCTGTTTGAGCATGATCAAGCCACCGATAAAGTAGGCAATGTTTACCCATTGCCAGCCGATACCTGCCAGGCCATCAAAGATAGGTTGCGCCAGCACTTCACTTGGTGTTGCACCACTGTGAATACCGGTTTTAAACGCATCTAACGGCGTTGCCATAGTGATTCCATCGATACCGGAGCGAACTTGTTGTAGTGACAAACCCTCGCTGCTAAAGCCGGTAAAAATCAGTGAAAAGCTATCAACAAAGCTGACTGGATTGGCCAAAAGAGGCTCGGGTGCACTCCAGCTGGTCATTTGTACCGGAAATGAAATCAGAAGTACTACGTAGGCAACCATGGCCGGATTAAATAAGTTTTGTCCGATGCCACCATACAGGTGCTTGGCTATGACAATTGCAAACACCAATCCGATCAGCAGGATCCACCAAGGTGACCATGGCGGGATTGCCACCGCCAATAACCAGGCAGTAACCAGTGCACTGTTATCGCGTAAAGCACTTTTGGCAGCGCGTTTGCGCAATACCATGACCAAGGCTTCGAGTGACAATGCCAGGCCGATTGCAAGCACAAGTTGAATGATGGTGCCCCAACCGAAAAAGTAAGTTTGTGCCAGTAAGCCTGGTACCGCACATATCGTGACCCATTTCATCAGATCCGGAGTACTACGACGGCTTCGAGTATGGGGTGAACTGGCAATAAACAACGACATTACTCGTTCTCCTCGGAATTGTTTTTGTTTGCTTGTTGTTCGGCCTTACGCGCTTTGGCACGCGCAATCGCGGCGGCGACGGCGGCCTTTTTTGGATCGTCCTGCGGCTTCTCATCAGCAGGGGCTTCCACCATTTCTTGCTTGTGCGCTTGCTGTGCGGCTTTACGTGCTTTGGCACGCGCAATCGCGGCGGCAACGGCGGCCTTTTTTGGATCGTCCTGCGGCTGCTCATCAGCAGCGGTTTCCGCTACTTCCTGGTTGTGCGCTTGCTGTTTGGCCTTACGCGCTTTGGCACGCGCGATTGCGGCGGCGACCGCAGCCTTTTTGGGATCGTCCTGCGGCTGTTCATCAGCCGGGGCTTCCGCCATTTCTTGCTTGTACGTTTGCTGTTCGGCCTTGCGCGCTTTGGCACGGGCAATCGCGGCGGCAACGGCGGCCTTTTTTGGATCGTCCTGCGGCTGCTCATCAGCAGGGGCTTCCGCCACTTCCTGGCTGTGCGCTTGTTGTGCAGCTTTACGTGCTTTGGCACGCGCGATTGCGGCGGCAACGGCGGCTTTTTTTGGATCATCCTGCGGCTGTTCATCAGCCGGGGCTTCAGCCACTTCTTGTTTGTGTGTTTGCTGTTCGGCCTTACGCACTTTGGCACGCGCGATTGCGGCGGCAACGGCGGCTTTTTTCGCATCGTCCTGCGGCTGTTCATCAGCAAGGGCTTCTGTTACCGAAGGCTCGTCAGCATGCTGCGCTTTACGTGCTTTGGCACGCGCGATTGCGGCAGCAACGGCAGCTTTCTTCGCATCGTCTTGTGGTTGTTCCGGGGCCGGTGTTTTCGATACCGGTGATATGTCAGCCTGCTGTGTTTTACGTGCTTTGGCGCGGGCAATCGCTGCCGCAACGGCAGACTTTTTGTCATCGGTACTGTCAGGCGATGACATGTCTGTGGACGCTCTTTCGGCTTTACGTTCTCTGGCCAGGCGTTTGCGCTCTTCACGCAACTTGGCCATCTCGCTATTGTCTGGTTGTTCAGAACCAGATTGCATTGCGGCCGCTTGTTTGGCTTTGGCCTTGGCGATGGCTGCTGCGACAGCCGGTTTCACGGCCGGCTCCTGTTTTGTTTCTGCATTGGCCTTTTGCGATTGCACCCGGGCGATTGCCGCAGCAATGGCATCATCGCCCCCGGAAGACTTCATCTGTTTCCTGCGGTCTTCTGCTGCTTTCTTAAAGCGGTTTTCCCGCTCTTCTTTTTCACGCTCGATACGCGCTTTCTTTTCTTCGAAGCGTTGTTTGGCACGTTCAGCGGCTTCCGCCTCTTGTTCGCGAGTACGGATTTCTGCTTTTGCCTGTCGGTAGTATTGTACCAGCGGGATTTCGCTCGGGCAGACAAACGCACAGGCTCCGCACTCGATACAATCTTTGATGTTGAGTTCGGTTAACTTGTCATATTCCTCTGCTTTCGCATGCCATTGCAACTGCTGAGGCAGCAGTGAGGCCGGACAGGCTTCTGCACAGGCACCACAGCGAATACACTCCATTTCATGCTGGTGAGCGGAGATTTCGTGGCGGGTAGGAGCAAGAATGCAGTTGGCCGTTTTGGTGATTGGAACTTGTGCGTGAGGTAGGGTAAAGCCCATCATCGGACCACCCATGATCAAGCGTGGTAGTTTTTTGTCAGCTTTGTAGCCAAATTCGTCAAGCAGTGCCTGAACCGGGGTCCCGAGTAGCGCCCATACGTTACGGGGCTTCTTGAACGCTTTCCCGGTTAACGTTACTACGCGGTTAATCATTGGCTCACCGTCCACCACAGCGCGTTTGATGGCGTAGAGCGAGCCGACATTCTGCACCAGAATACCAATATCAGCTGGAATGCCTCCGCTCGGAACCTCTTTGTTCGTCAGGATTTTGATCAGCTGTTTTTCACCACCTGATGGGTACTTGGTTGGGATTACTCGGATCACAATGTCTTTGTTTAATGCGGCCTGCTCAAGAGCTTTGACTGCTTCCGGCTTATTGTCCTCGATACCAATAACAGTCAGCTTAGGCTTAAGGATATGCTCCACGACCTCGATACCCTGAATGATCTCGTGAGCATACTCTTGCATCAATTTGTCATCTGCGGTGATGTAAGGTTCACACTCGGCCGCGTTGACGATGAAGATTTCCGTGCGGGCTAAGCCGGATTGAATTTTCTTCGCGCTGGGGAAACCGGCGCCGCCCATTCCGGAAATGCCGGCCAGGCGGATCACGTCGATTAAGGCTTCTGCGTTTTCTTCGGTATAATCGGTGACTGGTTTCTTCTCAGCCCACTCATCTTTACCATCGGGAATCATCACCAAGCATGGCTCACTTAAACCGGAAGGATGGGCCACGGTTCTCGGTTCGATGGCCACAACTCTGCCTGAAGTCGGTGCGTGAACCGGTAAGATAAAACCACTGTCAGAAGAGGTTAAAGGCTGGCCTTTCAACACATGTTCGCCAGCTTCAATCAACAGGTTACCGGCTTTGCCGATGTGTTGTTTGAGGGGCAGGATGATCTCTTGCGGAATAGCCGCATGGGCCAGTTCGATTTTGTTGGACTGTTTTTTATTCTCTGCCGGATGCACACCACCAGGGAAGTCCCATAATGAGCCAGTACGAATTTGTTCAATCAAAGACAACATGTGCGACCTTAATTCTTTGAAACAGTAACTTTAGCTGCGTCGGCAGCATCGGTGATATTGACGACAGGAATGGTATTGAGTTGCCACTTCCAGTTATCAGTGGTGGTTTCCAACGGGATCATCTCAATACAGTCGGTCGGACATGGAGCAACACACAGATCGCAACCGGTGCACTCGTCTTTAATCACAGTATGCAGGGCTTTGGTTCCGCCGACGATGGCATCAACCGGACAGGCCTGAATGCACTTTGTACACCCAATACACATGTCTTCATGAATAAAGGCCACCGTTGGCAGCGCATTTTCCAAGTCATGCGCTGACTCTTCGGGCTCAACCCCCATTAAATCGGCCAGCTTTTCAATCGTGGCCTGGCCTCCCGGCGGGCATTTATTGATGCTGTCACCGTTTGCAATGGCTTCGGCATAGGGACGACAGCCCGGGTAACCACATTGGCCACACTGGGTTTGCGGCAAGATAGCATCAATTTGATCGACGATTGGATCGGCTTCAACTTTGAATCGTACCGAGGCGAACCCCAAAATTGCGCCAAATACAGCAGCTAGGGCAACCAATGCGATGATAGCAATTAATATCGTACTCATTGTCTATTTCACCAAACCTGTAAAGCCCATAAAGGCCAGCGACATTAAGCCTGCGGTGATCATCGCAATTGAGGCGCCTTTAAATGGCATCGGTACATCTGCGGCAGCGAGGCGTTCACGCATCGACGCAAACAGGATCAGTACCATTGAAAAACCAACCGCAGCACCAAAACCATAAATAATGGATTCAATAAAGTTATGGTTTTCGTTGATATTGAGCAGAGCAACGCCCAGCACGGCACAGTTTGTGGTGATCAACGGCAGGAAGATGCCCAGCAGGCGATACAGAGTAGGGCTGGTTTTATGCACCACCATTTCTGTAAACTGTACTACCACAGCGATTACCAGAATGAAGCTCATGGTACGTAGATACTCTATTCCAAGCGGGCTAAGAATATAACTCTCTACCAGATACGAGCATACCGATGCCAGGGTCAGTACGAATGTTGTCGCTAACCCCATGCCAATTGCAGTTTCCAGTTTTTTAGACACCCCCATAAACGGGCATAAGCCTAAAAATTTTACCAGGACAAAGTTGTTTACCAGCACGGTGCCGATTAACAACAAAATATATTCGGTCATAGTTATTACGTTCTTAAAATCCGATCCCAATATTATCGTGTTTTGTGAACTTAATAACAACCAGTGAACTATGTGGTTTTATATGCATGATGCATATTTGTACGCCAAAGTGAGGAAGAAAGGTGAAATCCTAGCCAAACGAAAGGCTTAAGGGATGATTATTGAGCTGGATGGGTGGGAACTGGGTGATCTAAAACGGCCAAACCAGAGAAGTTACTTCAGCCAGGAGAAATTCAGTTGCAGGCGGGTAGGAATCAGGCCCGGTCTGACTGCGTTGCTATGGCTCCCCCTGCGGGAGTCAACGCGGGCGGCCAGCTCTGAGACATTGGCTTGGCACAAGCCGGTCGCAGCTAGAAACGAAAAAGGCCCAGTCTTACGACTGGGCCTCTGAAATTTGGCTCCCCCTGCGGGACTCGAACCTGCGACATACGGATTAACAGTCCGCCGTTCTACCAACTGAACTAAGGGGGAATAGCTTTGCGTGAAAGCGGGAGGAATGTTACCGAGCTACTTTCAAAGAGTCAACACCCAAATGACAGAAAAAAATAAAAAATATTTGCCTCTAGAGTCTTTACTTTTTTGTACTCTTTGCCGCTCAAGGCCTGGCATTACTTATCCACCAAAACTGTGGATAAGTGTGTTAATGAAATCTGAGCAACTTTGGTTGATATGCACCTAGTTTGCACATTTCGCTGCAAATAGCGGTGGTTTGGTTAAAAATAGGCCTGTAAAACAGTAATTTATGGGAATTGTGGGTTTGGCTCGATTTGGGGGTAAAAAATGTTCAATAAGAAAAAATAGGAGATTATTCGATTTTTTGGGGAAAAGTTGTGGAAATAAGCTACTAGATTTTGGCGCTGACATGGCCAACTCGGGCGGAGCAATATACCAGAGTTGCTTTTAGAATACTAGGATAAAAGCAACAACTAGACGAAAAATGATTTTATTCGGCAATAATAGTAAAAATGCCGTAGATTTCATGGTTAAAGGTGTATATATATACAGTTGGTAACGAGCAGAGAACCGTTTGAGGAATAGTATGAGTAAGGTGTACGAGTTAGCCTCTGATTATAAGCCGTCGGGTGATCAACCAGAAGCAATTAAGCAATTACTGGAAGGGTTAGATGCCGGTTTAGCTCATCAGACGCTATTAGGCGTGACCGGCTCGGGTAAGACTTTTACTTTGGCTAATGTGATTGCCCAATCGCAACGGCCAGCCATCTTACTTGCTCCGAATAAAACTCTGGCGGCGCAACTGTACGGTGAAATGAAAGCCTTCTTTCCCAACAACGCCGTAGAGTATTTTGTCTCTTACTACGATTACTACCAGCCGGAAGCCTATGTGCCAACCACAGATACGTTTATTGAAAAAGATGCGTCTGTGAATGCCCATATCGAGCAGATGCGCCTCTCGGCCACCAAAGCTCTTCTTGAAAGAAAAGACGCTATTATTGTCGCCTCAGTTTCGGCGATTTATGGTTTGGGCGATCCGGAATCCTACCTGCAGATGATGTTGCATTTGCGTCGGGGGGATGTCATCGATCAACGCGATATATTACGACGTCTGGCTGAACTGCAGTATTCGCGTAACGATGTGGCTTTTGAGCGTGGGCAGTTTCGGGTTCGTGGGGAAGTGATCGATGTGTTTCCTGCGGAATCTGATCAAGATGCAGTCCGTATTGAGATGTTTGACGATGAAATCGACTGTATCAGCGTGTTTGACCCGCTTACCGGTGTGGTTAAGCAGCGTGATCTGCCTCGCTACACTATCTATCCCAAAACTCACTATGTTACGCCCCGGGATCGCGTGCTGGAAGCGATAGAACAGATCAAGGAGGAGTTGCGTACTCGTCAAAAGTATTTGCTCGACAACAACAAGCTGCTGGAAGAGCAGCGTATCACTCAGCGCACTCAGTTTGATATTGAGATGATGAACGAACTGGGTTTTTGCTCGGGGATCGAAAACTACTCACGCTACCTCAGCGGCCGTTCTGAAGGCGAGCCGCCGCCGACCTTATTTGACTATCTGCCCCATGATGGCTTGCTGGTGATTGATGAATCACACGTAACCGTGCCGCAAATTGGTGCCATGTATAAAGGGGATCGCTCGCGTAAAGAAACTTTGGTTGAGTATGGTTTTCGCCTGCCATCCGCTTTGGACAACCGGCCACTTAAGTTTGAAGAGTTCGAGTCGCTGGCACCACAGACGATATTTGTGTCTGCAACGCCGGGTAATTATGAGCTGGAGAAGTCGGCTGGCGAAGTCGCCGATCAAGTCGTCCGTCCGACCGGTTTGCTGGATCCGATCCTGGAAGTGCGCCCGGTGGCGACACAAGTCGACGATTTGTTGTCTGAAATTCGCATTCGTGCCGGGAAGGATGAGCGGGTGTTGGTCACAACCCTGACCAAACGGATGGCGGAGGATTTAACGGAGTACCTGCACGAGCACGGGGTAAAGGTGCGTTACCTGCACTCTGATATCGATACTGTAGAGCGGGTGGAGATCATTCGTGATCTGCGTTTAGGTGAGTTTGATGTGCTGGTGGGGATTAACTTATTGCGCGAAGGCCTGGACATGCCGGAGGTCTCTTTAGTGGCAATATTAGATGCTGACAAAGAGGGCTTTTTACGTTCGGAACGTTCACTGATCCAGACTATTGGTCGTGCTGCGCGTAACCTGCATGGTAAAGCGATCCTGTACGCTGACACCATCACCAAGTCGATGAAAAAAGCGATGGATGAAACCAACCGTCGCCGGGAAAAACAGCACGCCTATAATGAAAAAATGGGCATCGAACCACAAGCGCTGAAACGTAACGTTAAAGATATCATGGAGTTGGGAGATATCACTAAATCGAAAAGGCAGCGTAGCACGACGGCGGTTCCCCTTAGCAAAGTGGCCGAGCCGTCACAGGGTTATGAAGTTTTGTCGCCGCAACAACTGGAGAAAGAGATCAGTAAGCTGGAAGCTGCCATGTACCGGCATGCACAGGATCTGGAATTTGAGTTAGCGGCGGAGAAGCGGGATCAGATTGAGAAACTCCGGGCCCAGTTTATCGCCAACAGCTGAAGCTCAACAGGTAAAAAAAAGCCAATAGGCACGCAGGTCTATTGGCTCGTTTTGTGAACATGTCTTCGTTCACTAACAACGTCAGTTGGCTAGGTGACCCGAGGGGTCAGGCTAGTTGAAGCACAGATTATGCCACCCTTTATGCTATTGATATTCCGTTCCATTTGTACTCCAAGTCGATTTTGGAATAAATAAAATTTTGCAAATTGCAAAGCGTAATGCGATTATTGTTTAAAACACAACGAAAAATCGGCTAGGTTATGCAATCAAAGACAGAGGGGCAAAAATCCCGTTACTTATTGATGGTTGAGGATACCGCTTCTGTTGCGGCGCTGTATCGTTCCTATCTCACCCCATTGGGCATTGATATTAATATTGTCGGTACCGGGCGGGATGCTATCGACAGCCTCAAGCATCGTATCCCTGATTTAATCCTGCTTGATCTGCGTTTGCCGGACATGACCGGAATGGATGTTCTCCATGCCGTGAAGAACTCCCATCCGGACGTGCCGATCATTTTTATGACGGCACATGGTTCTATCGACACGGCCGTAGAGGCGATGCGTCATGGTTCACAGGACTTTCTGATCAAACCCTGCGAGGCAGACCGTTTACGTGTCACCGTCAATAATGCGATTCGCAAAGCGACCAAACTCAAAAATGAAGCGGATAATCCGGGCAATCAGAGTTACCAGGGTTTTATCGGCAGCAGTCAGACCATGCAGCAGGTCTATCGTACCATTGACTCGGCCGCGGGTAGTAAAGCGAGTATTTTTATTACCGGTGAAAGCGGAACGGGTAAAGAGGTGTGCGCCGAGGCTATTCACGCCGCCAGCAAACGCGGTGATAAACCTTTTATTGCCATCAACTGTGCCGCTATCCCGAAAGATCTGATTGAAAGTGAGCTGTTTGGCCATGTGAAAGGGGCCTTTACTGGTGCGGCCAATGATCGTCAGGGGGCGGCTGAACTGGCAGATGGGGGCACTCTGTTCCTTGATGAGCTGTGTGAAATGGATCTGGATCTACAGACCAAATTGCTGCGTTTTATCCAGACCGGTACTTTCCAGAAAGTCGGCTCCTCCAAGATGAAGAGTGTCGATGTACGCTTTGTGTGTGCGACTAACCGTGATCCTTGGAAAGAGGTCCAAGAAGGCCGTTTCCGTGAAGATCTGTATTACCGTTTGTATGTAATTCCGCTGCATTTGCCGCCATTGCGTGAACGGGGTGAAGATGTGATTGAAATCGCCTATTCACTGCTTGGCTATATGTCGCATGAAGAAGGCAAAAGTTTTGTGCGTTTTTCACCTGAAGTGATCGAGTGTTTTAATCGTTATGCGTGGCCGGGTAATGTACGTCAGTTGCAGAATGTGTTGAGGAATATTGTGGTTCTTAACACCGGCAAAGAAATTACCTTGGAGATGTTGCCGCCGCCATTAAACCAGCCGGCTAAACATCCGGCTGAAGTTCCAGCGCTGGTCAATGAAACATTGTCGGTCTCTGACATCATCCCGTTGTGGTTAACTGAGAAAAGAGCGATAGAACAGGCGATTAAGGCGTGTGATGGTAATGTACCAAGGGCGGCAGGTTATCTGGATGTCAGCCCATCGACGATATACCGCAAATTGCAGACGTGGAACAGTAGAAAAGAAGAGCAGGGAGCCTAGCCATGGATGTGCTGAATGAGAGTAAAATAACTGAGCTGGCGGAGGAAATCGGCGTGGATAATGTTCCGGTTTTACTGGGGATTTTTCTCGGCGAAATGGATACGTATATCGATACCTTGGCCGAGTTGCCGGTTGAAAGACAGGAAGCCTACCTGAAAGAGATCAGCCACGCCCTGAAGAGCAGTGCCGCGAGTTTTGGTGCTGATTGCTTGTGTGATTTGGCACTCACTATTGATAAGCAGGTAAAAGCGGGGCAACTGACGACAGTTAGTGACTATGCGGCTCAGATGCAGTTAGTGTTGGAGACAACCAGAGAGCGCTACCGTAGTTGGCAGCCTTAATCGCTGAGCCAAAGTACTTAACCGCTAAGCTAAAGTAGCCCAGGATTGAAAAAGCCTTCATCATGATGAAGGCTTTTTAGCTTTTTAGCTTTTTAGCTTTTTAGCTGTTGTTCGATCGCGTGCTTGAGTTTTTCCCGATCATGGCGCCAGTCACGGTTAGCGGAAGCAAGCGAATGGGTGACTACGTTCCAGCGTGCAAGCACTTCATCTTCGGCTTCCTCGGCTAACACCACATCTATCCGGCGTCCTTGGCAGGCGCGTTCACACCATTCCAGTTTGCTCTCCAGTGACATCCTGCCCGCAGGCCCGAACTCCGGGCTCAGGTTGGCGACAAAAATCAACTTGGCTCGCGTGTTCTCAGCAATCGCCTTTCCCAGCTCCGGTAACAACAATGGCGGCATAATACTGGTTAAAAAACTACCCGGACCAAGGATTATTGCGTCAGCTTCAGCTAACGCGAGTACAGCTTCTTTGGTTGCCGGCACTTCTGGTGAGAGATCCAGGCGACGTAAGTCTTTTTCCATTTCGTCGACGCTGGTTTCACCGGTGACAACCTGACCGTCGACCGCTAAAGCGGTTAAATCTGATGGATGTTCCGACATCGGTACAATATGGACATCGACCTTAAGCATATTACGGATCAGGTTGATCGCATCCAACGGACGGACCGACAGGTTATCTAACGCGGTAAGCATCAAGTTACCCAAGTTATGCCCGTTAAGTTCCCCCGCACCTTTAAAGCGATATTCAAACATCATTGAACTGATGGAAGGTTCGGTGATCAACTGGTTAATACAGTTGCGGGTATCGCCCCAGGCTATGCCTCCCTGGCAATCGCGGATCCGCCCGGTTGAGCCGCCGTTGTCAGTGGTCGCGACGATCCCGGTTGCATTGCCACCAAACTCCTTTAATGCCGCCAGCATACGGCCTAAGCCATGACCGCCACCAACTGCGACAACTTTTTTATCGGTGTAGATATTCATTAAGTTCTTCTTATATTTTTTTCATAAACGACTACAATTTATCTTAATGATAAACATTGTGATACTCATTAGGTGGAATTTGTGTTTCCTTGAAGATTTTTATCTTTTGGGTCTGGATTCCACTCTAAATATTCAGTATTTTACACGGCAAAGCTACTGCAGGTATAGCGATCTGCAGTTGCCATAACTCCGAGCTTACAGTGCTAAGTCTTAAGATACGCCTGTTAAGCCAGTGACATTAGGTCACAAGGGCATAATTGGAAATGATTATGCCTCCCGTGTTTGGAAAGGTGTTCCGTGGCGCAACAATTCGAAGATAAATTTCATCGTAAGTTTTATTATTTACGTCTGTCTGTGACGGATGTCTGTAATTTCAAGTGTACCTATTGCCTGCCTGATGGTTATCAGCCTGCGGGTAATAAAAACTCATCTTTTTTGTCTCTTCCTGAAATCAAACGGGTGGTAAGGGCATTCGCCGACTGTGGTACCTCTAAAGTGCGCATCACTGGTGGTGAGCCTAGCCTGCGTAAAGATTTTTCAGAGATTATTCATACTGTTGCTCAAACGCCGGGTATTGAAAAGGTGGCCACGACCACCAACGGCTACCGGATGGCGAAGCAGGTGCATAAATGGCGTGACGCCGGGTTGACCCAAATTAATGTCAGCGTTGATAGTCTTGATCCGCGCATGTTTCATCAAATCACGGGTGAAAATAAGTTTAGCCAGGTGATGGACGGTATTGAGCGTGCGTTTGACGCTGGTTTCGAACAGGTCAAAGTCAATGTGGTGTTGATGAAAGACTTAAACCATCATGAACTGCCAGCATTTCTTAACTGGATTAAGAACCGGCCTATCCAACTGCGGTTTATTGAATTAATGCAGACTGGTGAGATGGACGATTTGTTCAACAAGCACCATGTTTCCGGAGTGGCAATTCGTAATCAATTGATTGCCAACGGCTGGTTACTAAAAGTTCGCTCGCACAATGATGGCCCGGCACAGGTGTTTGTCCATCCGGACTACCAGGGCGAGATCGGTCTTATCATGCCGTATGAAAAGGACTTTTGTGAGAGCTGTAACCGCTTGCGTGTATCGGCGACCGGTAAGTTGCATTTGTGTTTGTTTGGTGAGCATGGGGCGGAACTGCGTGACTTACTCGAGCATGATGAGCAAGAGGAGCAATTGATCGAACGTATCCAGGCTCAGCTGCAAACCAAATCGGCAAGCCACTTTTTGCATGATGGCAACAGCGGAATGACTCCGCATCTGGCGTCCATTGGTGGTTAATTCCAATTAGATTTCATACTGGGGGCACACAGCGCTCCCGTTGACTTTATCCAGAATCGATACCCTGGCGTATCACAGCGAATAAAAAGGTGAATAAATGGGTCACGCTGAAAGTAAATTCCAACCTGCAAACATTGCCGTGCTGACGGTATCTGACACTCGCACGGAAGAAAACGACACCTCCGGCGGTTACCTTGTTGAACACGCGAAAGAAGCGGGTCACAACGTAGTTGACAAGCAAATTGTTATTGACGACATGTACAAAATCCGCGCGATTGTTTCACAATGGATCGCAGATGAAAACGTACAGGCGGTGATGATCACCGGAGGAACGGGTTTCACTTCGCGTGATAGTACTCCAGAGGCTCTCAAGCCACTGTTTGATAAAGAAGTGGAAGGCTTTGGTGAGCTGTTCCGTATGGTGTCTTACGAAGAGATTGGTACTTCGACCATTCAGTCGCGCGCGATTGCCGGTTTTGCTAATCACACCGTGATTTTTGCCATGCCGGGATCGACCGGTGCCTGCCGTACCGGATGGACCAAGATCATTAAGCAGCAGTTAGATGCCAGCCACCGTCCGTGTAACTTCATGCCGCACCTCTCAGTGTAACCTTGCTGCAACGCGAAGGAAAAACCATGACCCAACTAACCCACATTAACGCCTCAGGCGAAGCGAATATGGTCGACGTGTCAGCCAAAGCTGATACGGTTCGTGAAGCGCGTGCCGAAGCATTAGTGCACATGTCTGCGGAAACGCTTGAGCTGATTGTCTCCGGACAGCACCACAAAGGTGACGTGTTTGCGACCGCGCGGATTGCCGGTATTCAAGCGGCAAAAAAAACCTGGGATCTGATCCCGCTTTGCCATCCGCTGTTACTATCCAAAGTGGAAGTGCAGCTGGAAGCGATTACGTCCGAGAACAAAGTACGTATAGAGTCAGTTTGCAAGCTTGCGGGTAAAACCGGCGTGGAGATGGAGGCACTAACCGCAGCCTCTGTGGCAGCGTTGACGATTTACGACATGTGTAAAGCGGTACAAAAAGACATGGTGATTGGTCAGGTTCGTCTGCTGGAAAAGGTCGGCGGTAAATCAGGTCACTTTAAGGCGGAATGATGATTAAAGTACTTTTTTTTGCTCAAACCCGTGAGCTGGTTGGGTTAGATGGCTTGGAGCTTGACGGTCAATTCGATACGGTTGAAGCGGTTCGTGCGCATCTTGTGAATACCGCGACGGATAAAACTGGCAAGTGGGAGCTTGCCCTGGAGCCGGGTAAACTGCTTGCAGCCGTTAACCAGTCAATCGTACCGCTGGACAGTGAAGTAAAAGCGGGCGATGAAGTGGCGTTTTTCCCACCGGTTACGGGAGGCTAAGATGGATCCTCGTGTTTCTGTCCAAGTTGAAGACTTTTCTGTTGATCAAGAATATCAACGCTTGTCGGAAGGGACGGCTGCTGGCGCGGTAGTAACCTTCATCGGTAAAGTTCGAGATATGAACCTTGGCGAAAATGTTGTCGGTTTGCATCTAGAGCATTATCCGGGTATGACCGAGAAGAGCTTAAGTGATATTTGTAACCAGGCCGAAGCTCGATGGCCGCTACTTGGTGTGCGTGTTATTCACAGGGTGGGTGATATGGCTAGCGGTGACCAGATTGTGTTTGTGGGTGTCTCCAGTGCGCATCGTGGTGCTGCATTTGAAGCCTGCGAGTTCATTATGGATTATCTTAAGACCAAAGCGCCATTCTGGAAAAAAGAGCGCACTACTCAGGAAAGTCGTTGGATCGATTCACGAGATTCAGATCATCAAGCGGCGCAGCGCTGGGTGAAGTAACGCTCCGAGTAAAAACGCCTGAAACAAGATAAGGCTGACTCATTATTAATTGTCAGTCTTATCTACTGTCATATGCTTGCTATCAGCCGCTTGAATACCAAAACCTGCTGTCATTCCCTCTGTTTTTATTGTTTGTTTTTTCACTGCCTGGCACGGTGGTGATTCTCTTCGCAACAAACACCTTTCGACAAAACATCTGCAACAAATAATTCGACTTTGTTTATCTAAAATGTTAAGTAAACGCGATATATCCAGTATAAGATGCTAGGAAAAAGTGTAATTTTAGATTAATTGAAAGTTTTTACTGCCACGGAAGTGTATTGGTTTTTAATTCTCTAGGTACTGCTCTGAAGCCAGTGTTTCATACTGAATATGTACCTTATTAGTAATATTATTAGTTTTTTTGCTACATTTTTATGGCAAATTACTTCAATGATTGCTAATGTGTGCTGCAATCTTTGCATGATTTTAGGGTTTTGTGCTCAAAAAGTGCTCTAAAAAACTCTAAAATGCTGACCGTTCCAGTCCCGTGCAGAGAAGTCATGGATGCTAATGAAAAACTCGGAGTTTATGCATGTACAAGAATAAAATCACCCAAGCCCTTCTTCTAGGCGCTGGTCTGGCCGTTGCTGCCACTTCTACTTCCGCACTTGCTGCTGACGTCCCAGCAGGTACTAAACTTGCCGATAAACAAGAAATTGTTCGTGGTAACGGGACAGAAGTTGCGACCATCGACCCACACAAATCTCAAGGTGTACCAGAGTCACACGTAATTCGTGACTTACTTGAAGGCTTGGTGAACCAGGATGCTGACGGTAATACGATTCCTGGTGTGGCGGAAAGTTGGGAAACTGAAGATAACAAGACGTTTACTTTCCACCTACGTAAAGATGCCAAATGGTCTAACGGTGATCCGGTAACGGCACAGGACTTTGTTTACAGCTGGCAGCGTGCTGTCGATCCTGCGACGGCGTCACCATACTCTTGGTATATGGAATACACCAAGATGAAAAACGCGAAAGGGATTGTCGCGGGTAAAAAAGATAAGAGTGAGCTGGGTGTGAAAGCACTTGATGAGCACACGCTTGTGGTTGAGCTTGACACAGCCGTTCCATATTTTGTGATGATGACTGGTCACACAACCATGAAACCAGTGCACCAGGCAACTGTTGAAAAGTTTGGTGATCACTGGACCAAACCTGAACACTTTGTCGGTAACGGCGCTTACGTGGTAAATAACTGGGTAGTTAACGAGCGTATGGAACTGGTGCGTAACACCAATTACTGGGATAACGCGAAAACCGTTATTAACAAGGTAACCTTCCTGCCAATTGAAAACGCTGTTGCGGAAATGAACCGTTTCCTATCGGGTGAAATCGACTTTACCTCAACGTTGCCAACTGAGCACTTCAAACGTCTTAAGAAAGAGCACCCAGAGTCAGTATCGGTGGAAGGCAGCCTGTGTACTTACTACTACTCTTTTAACACTAAGAAAGAGCCGTTCAATGATGTACGTGTACGTAAAGCAATTTCTTACGCGATCGACCGTAACATTGTTGCTAACGCCATTCTTGGTCAAGGTCAGAAACCGGCTTATTTCCTAACGCCGGAGATCACCGCACACTTTGACCCAGAGCTGCCTGTTTACGGCAAGATGACGCAAAAAGAGCGCAATGCTGAAGCGGCACGTCTGCTTGAAGAAGCGGGTTACGGCAAAAATAATCCACTAAAATTCAACCTTCTATACAACACTAACGAAAACCACAAAAAGCTGGCGGTTGCGCTGGGTTCAATGTGGAAGAAGACTCTGGGTCTGAACGTTACGTTAGAAAACCAAGAGTGGAAAACTTACCTATCTTCTAAAGACCAAGGTGACTTTGAAGTAGCACGCGCTGGCTGGTGTGGTGACTACAACGAAGCCTCTTCATTCCTAACCCTGATGGTTAGCTCGAACACCACTGGTGGTCAGCACTGGGGCAGTAAAGAGTACGATGCACTGATCGACAAAGCACTTAAGTCGACTTCAGAAGCTGAACGTACTCAAATCTACATGGACGCAGAAAAGCTGATGGCAAAAGAAATGCCAATTGCACCTATTTACCAGTATGTTCGTTCACGTCTACTTAATCCGCACGTTGGTGGTTTCCCATCCAATAACGCGGAAGAGAAGATCTACACCAAAGATCTTTACATCAAAGCTAACTAAAAAATTAGCTTAAAGACTATAAAAAAATAAGGCACTGCATGCGAATTGTCGCATGCAGCGTCTAGTTCATTTAAATTAACTGTCACAGACTGAAAGAGTGAGTTTATGTTTAAATTCATCGCGAAAAGGATATTTGAGGCGATCCCAACAATGTTGGTATTGATCACCGTATCTTTCTTTCTCATGCGTTTCGCACCGGGTAACCCATTCTCGAGTGAGCGTCCACTACCGCCAGAAGTTATGGCGAATATTGAAGCAAAATACGGTCTGGATAAGCCCGTTTTTGAGCAATATACCACTTACCTGACCAACGTCATTCAAGGTGACTTTGGTCCATCATTCAAATACTTAGATTATACAGTAAATGAGTTGATTGCCGTCGCATTGCCAGTCTCGGCGAAAGTCGGTTTCATCGCGTTTATCTTTACGGTCATTCTTGGGGTGAGTGTCGGGACGATTGCCGCCTTGAAGCATAATACCTGGGTTGACTACACCATTATGTCTACCGCCATGCTGGGCGTGGTAATGCCATCATTCGTTTTGGCACCGGCGCTGATCTATCTGTTCTCACTGCACTGGAACTTGTTCCCGGCCGGGGGATGGTTTGATGGCAGTTGGCAATACTTAGTTCTTCCCGTGATCGGTATGTCCCTGTTGTACGTTGCCACGTTTGCCCGTATTACCCGCGGTTCAATGATTGAAACGCTTAACAGTAACTTTATCCGTACTGCCCGGGCTAAAGGGTTGAGCTACCGCTATATCATCATCAAGCACGCACTGAAACCAGCACTATTGCCTGTTGTGTCTTACATGGGCCCGGCGTTCGTAGGTATCATCACCGGTTCTGTAGTTATTGAAACCATCTTTGGCCTGCCAGGGATTGGTAAATTGTTCGTTAACGCAGCATTTAACCGCGACTACTCGCTTGTAATGGGTGTGACCATTCTGATTGGTTTCCTCTTTATTTTATTTAATGCGATTGTAGATATTTTACTTGCAATGATTGACCCGAAAATTCGCTACTAACAGGGAAGTTTGGTTATGTTGACGAAAAAAGAAAACCTAGAAGCGATTGAGAAATTCTCTGAGAACTTAGAGATTGAAGGTCGCAGTCTATGGCAAGACGCCCGTATCCGTTTTATGCGTAACAAAGCGGCGATGGTGAGCCTGTTCATCCTCTTTATCATGACAATGGCAGTGATCTTCCTGCCAATGGTTGCCCCATATGCCTTTGACGATACCGACTGGTATGCCATGCACGTCGGGCCGAATGCTGAACACTGGTTCGGCACTGACAGCCTTGGTCGAGACTTATATGTACGTACCTTGATCGGTGGCCGTATCTCGCTGATGGTCGGTGTGATGGGCGCATTCGTTGCGGTATTGATTGGTACGCTTTACGGCGCGGCTTCCGGCTTTATTGGCGGCAAGGTAGACCGGATCATGATGCGTATTCTTGAAATTCTTTACGCAGTACCGTTTATGTTCCTGGTTATCGTACTGGTTACCTTCTTTGGGCGTAATATTGTGTTGATTTTTGTCGCGATCGGCGCGATCGCATGGCTGGATATGGCGCGTATCGTACGTGGCCAGACGTTAAGCCTGCGCAGTAAAGAGTTTATCGAAGCCGCCCACGTATGTGGTGTGAGCAACTGGAAGATCATTACCCGCCACATCGTACCAAACGTCTTGGGGATTGTGGCTGTTTACTCGACACTGCTTATCCCAAGTATGATTCTGACAGAATCTTTCCTTTCATTCCTTGGTCTGGGTGTTCAGGAGCCAATGACAAGCTGGGGCGCACTTCTGCAAGAAGGTTCGCAAACCATGGAAGTGGCAATCTGGCAGCTCGCATTCCCTGCGGCATTCATGGTTGTGACTCTATTCTGCTTTAACTACGTTGGTGATGGTCTGCGCGATGCGCTGGATCCGAAAGACAGATAAATAGAATTAGAAAGATTGAGGAAGTAATCATGAGTTTATTAGATGTCAAAGATCTGCGCGTCGAATTTACCACTCAAGATGGTATCGTCACTGCAGTAAACGATTTGAACTTCTCTCTGGAACAAGGAGAGACGTTGGGTATTGTTGGTGA
The DNA here is from genome assembly GCF_029223195.1 of Vibrio sp. CAU 1672. GTDB lineage: Bacteria > Pseudomonadota > Gammaproteobacteria > Enterobacterales > Vibrionaceae > Vibrio. The sequence goes on from NZ_JARHUF010000007.1 coordinate 174,187, forward strand.
ATCCGGTTCCGGTAAATCACAGACGGTATTCTCTATCATGGGGCTGCTGGCGAAAAACGGTATTATCTCCGGCAGTGCGAAATTTGAAGGCAAAGAAATTCTTAACTTGCCGGAAAAAGAACTGAACAAGGTCCGTGCTGAGCAGATCGCGATGATCTTTCAGGATCCAATGACCTCACTCAACCCTTATATGAAAGTCAGTGATCAACTGATGGAAGTGTTGATGCTGCATAAGGGTATGGGCAAGGCCGAAGCGTTCGAAGAGTCAGTACGTATGCTGGAAGCGGTGAAGATCCCTGAAGCGCGTAAGCGTATTACTATGTATCCGCATGAGTTTTCCGGCGGTATGCGCCAGCGCGTAATGATCGCGATGGCACTGTTGTGTCGTCCGAAGTTGCTGATTGCTGATGAACCGACTACCGCGTTGGACGTAACTGTTCAGGCGCAGATCATGGATCTGCTGAATGAGCTGAAAAGTGAGTTTAATACGGCAATTATTATGATCACCCACGATCTGGGGGTGGTTGCCGGCTCTTGTGACAAAGTGCTGGTGATGTATGCCGGCCGTACCATGGAGTACGGTACGGTTGATGAAATCTTTTACAATCCAAGCCACCCATACGCAGAAGGTTTGCTGAAAGCCATCCCGCGTTTGGATACCGAAGGCGAAATCCTGCCAACCATTCCTGGCAACCCGCCTAACTTACTGCGTCTGCCACCGGGCTGCCCTTATCAAGAGCGCTGTCACCGTGTGATGGATCGTTGTAAGCGTGAAGCGCCAAGCCTGACAGCCTTTGCCCAAGGCCGTCAGCGAGCATGTTTTTCTGATTGGGAGGCTTGGAAAAAATGAGTGCCGATAAAAAAATAATTCTGGATGTTAAAAACCTGAAAGTGCATTTTAGTATTGCATCTAAGTCCGCCTGGCCATGGAGCAAACCATCCAACCTTAAAGCGGTTGACGGGGTGAACGTCCGTCTTTATGAAGGCGAAACCCTGGGTGTGGTAGGGGAGTCGGGCTGTGGTAAATCCACCTTTGCCCGCGCCATTATCGGCCTGGTAGAAGCGACCGATGGCGAGGTCGTATGGATGGGACGCGATCTGACTAAGATGAAGGACGTCCAGCGCCGCGAAACGCGTAAAGAAATCCAGATGATTTTCCAGGATCCGCTGGCGTCACTTAACCCGCGTATGACGGTGGGTGATATTATCGCTGAGCCACTGGAAACCTTTTATCCTGAGCTGTCAAAGCAAGAGGTTAAAGATCGCGTTAAAGAAATGATGGCTAAAGTGGGCCTGTTACCGAACGTGATCAACCGTTACCCGCACGAGTTTTCCGGTGGTCAGTGTCAGCGTATCGGTATTGCCCGTGCGCTGATCCTCAAACCGAAAATGATCATCTGTGACGAGCCGGTATCAGCACTGGATGTATCGATTCAGGCTCAGGTGGTCAACCTGCTTAAAGAACTGCAAAAAGAGCTCGGCCTGTCACTGGTTTTTATTGCCCATGACTTGTCAGTGGTAAAACACATTTCTGATCGTGTTTTGGTGATGTATTTAGGCAATGCGGTTGAACTGGGTGAAGCCGAAGCGCTGTTTGCGGATCCGAAACACCCTTACACCCGTGCCCTGATGTCAGCGGTGCCAATCCCGGATCCGAAAATTGAGCGTGAGAAAGTCATCCAGATGTTGGAAGGCGATCTGCCGTCGCCGATCAGTCCGCCTTCTGGCTGTGTGTTCCGCACCCGTTGCCCTCAGGCAACAGAAGAGTGTGCGAAAACCAAGCCAGTGATACAGGGCTCAGACTTGCACTCGGTGTCCTGTCTGCACGTGTCAGTATAATCTATTCAGCCTGTGACGGGCTTAAGCGCGGCTCCTTAGTAGGGTCGCGCTTTTTTTATGTTTGCAGTACTGATCATGGTTAGTCTGTTTATTCAAATTTTCTGAATAACATGACCTAAGCAGTACGCTGTTTTCTTGCCCCATTCCTTTTAGTATGAACAAAACAACAGATGAGGAGCTAAGGTATGGGCAAACTGATCGATGGTGTATGGCACGACGTGTGGTACGACACCAAAAGCAGTGGCGGGAAATTTGTACGGGAAGATGCCGGCTTCCGTAATTGGATCGTGGATCAGCCAGATGCTACTTACCAGCCCGAATCCGGACGTTATCACCTGTATGTCTCCCTCGCTTGTCCCTGGGCCCACCGTACGCTGATCTTTCGCAAGATTAAGGGGTTGGAAAAGCATATCGATGTGACCGTTGTCTGCCCGGATATGCTCAGTGAGGGCTGGCAGATGGGACTGCCTGAACCTCTTTTCGGCCATACCCGCCTGCACCAGATGTATACCCAGGCTAAGCCGGATTATACCGGTCGGGTTACGGTGCCACTGCTGTGGGATAAGAAAACCGACACGATTGTTTCCAATGAGTCTTCGGAAATCATCCGCATGTTCAATTTTGCGTTTAACGATTTGACGGGCAATCATGATGATTACTATCCTCAGTCATTACAGCGTACGATTGATGAATGGAACGACTTCATTTACCCGAATGTGAATAATGGTGTGTATCGCTGCGGGTTCGCCACTACCCAGGAGGCGTATGAAGAAGCTTATGATTCGCTGTTTGCCGCTCTGGACCGACTGGATGCCCATCTGGCTACGCAGCGCTACCTCGCAGGTAACCGGATCACCGAGGCCGACTGGCGCTTGTTTACTACCCTGATCCGCTTTGATGCTGTCTACGTCGGGCATTTTAAATGTAATAAACAGCGCATCGTTGATTATCCGCATTTGCACGGTTATCTGAAAGAGCTTTACCAGATTGAAGGTATCGCCGAAACGACGGATTTTTATCATATTAAGCGCCATTACTACTTCAGCCATACTTCTATTAATCCCTCTCAGGTGGTGCCGAAAGGCCCTGAGCTGGATCTGGATTCACCGCACGGCCGTCAGGCCCTTTAGCTGGTAAGGTGCAAAACTCGCCAGGTGGAGAGCACCTGGCAGTGTATCCCCATCAAGCAAATTTTCCCTCTATCTCAGAAACTTTTCTTTTAACGCCTAAACTTATGATAAGGCGTTAATAATTGGGCTAGGGGGAGTATGAACATTGAGCAAATGGTCAGTGGTGGGAACCTGATCTGGGATTTGTTTATTGCCTTGTTGCTTGGCGCGATTGTCGGTACGCAAAGGGGCTGGGTGCTGCGCAATCGGGTTGAAGGCAGCCGAACGGCCGGAATTCGTACCTACTCACTGGTCGCTCTTCTGGGCGGACTGGTCGCGATCCTGGCCCGGATATACTCACCATTGCTATTGGGCTTTGCGCTTCTGGCGCTGGTGGCGCTGGCCTGCATCTCATTTGTTATCCGTCTCCGTGGCAGTAAAGATATCAGTATCACCGGGGTGGTGAGTTTGCTGGTGACATTTGTCGCGGGCAGCCTGGCGGTATCTGGAGAAATGGCGGTGGCGGCTGCCGCCGCGGTGATCACTGCGATAGTGCTGGACAACAAAAAGGAACTGCACCAGGCATTGCAACGGCTACAAGAGTATGAGCTGGATGCAGCGCTCAGTTTATTGATGATTTCTATCGTGGTATTGCCTCTGCTGCCTGATCGGGGGTACGGACCGTGGCAAGCACTCAACCCGTATGAGATCTGGTGGATGGTGGTGCTGATCGCCAGTATTTCCTTCGTTGGTTATTTTGCGATCAAAATTGGCGGTGCCAAGCGGGGCATTTTATTTACTTCGGTGTTCGCCGGTTTGAGTTCTTCAACCGCGTTAACCTTGCAGTTTTCCCATTTGTCGCGCGAACAGCCGCATATTAGCCCGTTACTGGCCAGTGGTATTTTACTCAGTTGCGGAACAATGTTTCCGCGGTTACTGATCATCTTGTCGGTGATCAATCCTCAGTTGGTTAAATTGCTTTGGCCCATCGTGATGGCCATGATGGCGGCGTTATATTTACCTGCCTGGTGGATTTGGCGTAGGAGTAGAGTCGAACAAGTAGAACAGCTCGATAAGCAAACCAATCCGCTGGCGCTTCAATCGGCACTGTTCTTCGGCATTGTGCTGGCGGTGATCATGTTGCTGTCTCACGCCTTGTCTGAATGGTTTGGTAGTGCCGGGGTACTGATGCTGTCGGCCTTGTCGGGCATTACCGACGTTGATGCTATTTCGCTGACACTTGGGCGCCAGAGTACCCTGACCCTGAGTGTGACCACTGCCGCTCTCGGGATCATTATTGCTGCTTCGGTTAATACGCTGGTGAAGATGGGCATGGTACTGGCCATTGGCGAAAAAAAACTATGGCATCGAGTGGCGCCGGTGATGATTGGCTGTGTATTGGTCGGTGGTGTGCTGTTTTTATTCATGTATTGAGTCGGGTGGCAGATACCAAAAAGCCCTCGACGAATCGAGGGCTTTGAATTTTCCAATCAAATTAGCGAAGCGATTATTTTGCTTCCTGGTCTGCCTGGATAGCTGTTAGTGCGATGGTGTACACGATGTCGTCGACTAGTGCGCCGCGAGACAGGTCGTTTACTGGCTTGCGCATACCTTGCAGCATTGGACCGATAGATACCAGGTCTGCACTGCGTTGTACCGCTTTGTAAGTCGTGTTACCAGTGTTTAGGTCTGGGAATACGAATACTGTTGCCTTACCTGCTACTGGAGAGTTTGGCGCTTTCGAAGCGGCAACGTTTTCCATGATAGCTGCGTCGTACTGCAGCGGGCCGTCGATTACTAGATCCGGACGTTTCTCTTGAGCGAGTTTGGTTGCTTCACGTACTTTATCAACGTCTGCACCCTTACCAGATTCACCAGTAGAGTAAGAGATCATTGCAACGCGTGGATCGATACCGAATGCTGCTGCTGAATCAGCAGATTGAATAGCGATTTCAGCCAGCTGTTCAGCTGTTGGATCCGGGTTGATTGCACAGTCACCGTAAACCAGTACTTGATCAGGCAGAAGCATGAAGAATACTGAAGATACGATAGATGCGTTAGGTGCTGTTTTGATGATTTGGAACGGAGGAACAATAGTGTTCGCTGTCGTGTGAACCGCACCAGAAACCAGGCCGTCTACTTCATCGTTTTCAAGCATCATAGTGCCCAGGAATACTGAATCTTGCAGCTTCTCACGTGCTACAACTTCAGTCATACCTTTCGCGCCACGTAGCTCAACCAGACGAGCAATGTAGTTTTCACGGATAGCATCTGCATCAATGATTTGGACACCGGCACCTAGCTCAACACCTTGTTGTGCAGCAACGCGACGGATTTCTTCAGGGTTACCCAGAAGCACACATTCTGCAATGCCACGCTCAGCACAGATAGCCGCTGCTTTCACGGTACGTGGCTCATCGCCTTCAGGAAGAACGATGCGCTTGCCAGCTTTGCGAGCGAACTCAGTTAGCTGGTAACGGAATGCTGGTGGGCTCAGGCGACGTGAACGCTCTGAACCTTCGGTCATGGATTCAATCCAGTTACCGTCGATGTGGCCGGCAACGTGGTCATTGATGAACTCGATACGCTCTTTGTCGTCTGCCGGTACTTCCAGGCTAAAGCTCTGCAGGTTCAGAGATGTCTGCCAGGTGTTACCTTGTGCTTTAAAGATAGGCAGGCCGGTTTCAAAGGCTGGTTTACACAGGTTTGCGATCTCGCTAGGCAGATCGTAGCCACCGGTTAGCAGAACTGCACCGATCTCTACGCCGTTCATTGCTGCCAGAGATGCCGCTACGATAACGTCAGGACGATCAGCAGACGTCACCAGCAGAGAGCCAGGCTTGAAGTGCTCAATCATGTGCGGCAGAGAACGCGCACAGAAAGTGATGCTCTTGATACGGCGAGTGTTAATATCACCTTGGTTGATGATCTCAGCGTTAAGGTGTTCTGCCATATCGTTGGCACGTGTCGCGATCAGGTCGATGTTCCACGGTACGCAGCCAAGTACACGAATCGGAGAGGTGTTGAAGATCTCCATTACTTTCATTTCGCTTTGCTGAGCGCTGTCTGCATCGTCAAAGATGTCAGAAAGGTCAGGGCGAGTACGGCCTGCTTCATCAACCGGAGCGTTCAGTTTGTTGATAATAACGCCGGAGATGTTTTTGTTCTTGGTACCGCCGAAGTTAGAACATGCAACTTCGATACGCTCTTTCAGCTGTGCAGGATTGTCTGTACCTGGTGTGGCAACTAAGACAATTTCTGCGCCTAGTGTCGCGGCAACTTCCGCATTCACCTGGTTGGCAAATGGGTGTTTACGGGTCGGAACCAGACCTTCGATAAGGGTAACGTCTGCGTCTTGGTTGATTTGGTTGAAACGCTCTACGACCGTTTCCAGCAACTCATCCATGTTGTCGTTACCGATCAAGCTTTCTGCAATCGACATTGTCATCGGCTCACCGATCTTCATATCGCTGTTTGCGCCAACGATGGTTGAAGTCAGATCAGGCTGATCACCGCCGCTGCGCGGCTGACAAATTGGCTTGTAGAAAGAAACCTTAACGCCTTTGCGCTCCATAGCGCGAAGCACACCCATGCTTACACTGGTCAGACCAACACCAGCACTTGCAGGGATAAGCATAATAGTACGAGACATTCGTGGAGTACCTTTAGCTATTTGGATAAAAGCTTAACTGCGTATTCCTAGCGAAACTAAGAATAGGAGTTAAGCCCCTGGGAGAGAACACCGGCTGACGGGGACTTGGGACAAGCTTCGCCAGCCGGTTAGATTAATTAAAGACCTGTCAGGCGTGCAGTGTCTTCAGCAATTACTAGCTCTTCGTTAGTAGAGATAACCATTGCAGGGATACGGCTGTTTTCAGTCGTGATAACGCCTTCACCGCCGAAACGAGCTTTAAGGTTAGCTTCGTTATCAACTTCAATACCGAAGATACCCAGACGGTTTAGAACCATTTCACGGATCGGGCCAGAGTTCTCGCCGATACCGCCAGTGAAGACGATAGCATCCAGACGACCTTCTAGTGTTGCAGTGTAACCTGCAACGTATTTAGCCAGACGGTGGCAGAATACGTCCATTGCTCGAGTTGCTTCTTCTTTTTCGCCGTAGTTGTCTTCAACGAAACGGCAGTCAGAAGTAACGCCGGTCAGACCTAGCAGGCCAGACTCTTTAGTGAACATAGTGTTGATTTCATCAACGCTCATGCCTAACTTGTCGTGTAGGTGGAACATAACTGCAGGATCCAGGTCACCACAACGTGTGCCCATTACCAGGCCTTCAAGAGGAGTCAGACCCATAGAAGTGTCTACAGATTTACCGTTCTTGATTGCACATACCGATGCGCCGTTACCCAGGTGACAGTTGATGATGTTTACTTCTTCAACTGGCTTGTTAAGGAGACTTGCAACTTCGCGAGTAATGAACAGGTGAGAAGTGCCGTGAGCACCGTAGCGACGGATGCCGTGCTCTTTGTATAGGTTGTATGGAAGAGCGTACAGGTATGCTTCTTCAGGCATGGTTTGGTGGAAAGCAGTATCAAACACAGCAACATTTTTTAGTGCCGGGAAAGATTTTTTCGCTGCTTTGATACCAATGATGTGTGCTGGGTTGTGAAGCGGAGCGAAAGTAGCAGCGTCTTCGATACCTTTTAGCACATCGTCAGTGATAAGTGCAGACTGAGTGAACTGCTCGCCGCCGTGTACCACGCGGTGACCGATTGCACCTAGGTTCTCAGAAAGCTCTGGCTTGGAAGCAAGAATAGTTTCTACCATGAACGCTAGTGCTTCTTCGTGTGCTGCACCGTTACCTAATTGGGCTTCGTGTTTGCCGTCAAGTTTCCACTTGATACGTGCTTCAGGAAGGTGAAGACACTCAGCAAGACCTGATAGATGCTCGTCGCCGTTCTCGGCATCAACAACAGCAAATTTAAGAGAAGAACTACCGCAGTTTAAAACTAAAACTAGCTTAGACATGTATGACTACCTGTTATTCGTCTGATAAAAAAATCAGTTAAGGATGAAAATTAATCACAAGAATAGCCGAAGGCGTAAAGACTGCGTACTAATCCTGGTCAAAAAAATGCTTTAATTCCGTATAAACAATAGTGATGAACCCATTCACCACTATGGCGCAATCCGTGCAGATAGGGTTCTCAAAGTTGCTTAAATTGTAAATAACGGCAACAATGAGATTGAGGGCCTGCAAAGGATAGCGATAATGGCCAATGATAACAAAAATATTTTGAAAGAATATTAACTTTCATCAATTTTTTGCGTCTAAAGTTGAAATGTTCAACTATTTTTTAGTGAGAGAGCGGTATGAGTAATAAAGTCGGATTGATCCATAGCCTGAAAGACGGCCAGCATTACATGGAGATATGGCCGATCCGTAAAGAGCTGAATGCCATATTTCCTGAGCAGCGTATTATTAAAGCGACACGTTTTGCGGTGAAGCTGATGCCGGCTGTTGCCGCAATTAGCGTGCTGACCCAAATGGCGTTCAATAACTATCAGGCACTGCCCCAGGCGATCGTTATTGCGTTGTTTGCTATCAGCCTGCCCTTGCAGGGATTTTGGTGGCTCGGCAACCGTTCCAACACCAAGCTGCCACCGGCACTGGCCTCCTGGTATCACGAGTTACATCAAAAGATCACCGAAACTGGCTTCGCGCTCGAGCCGGCTAAGGCAAGACCCCGTTATAAAGAATTGGCAGTCATTTTGAACCGTGCGTTTCGTCAGCTGGACAAAAGCGCATTGGAACGCTGGTTTTAGGCAAGCTGGTATATCGCCGGACGACGAACTTACACTATTCCAACCCCTTCCCCCGATAGGAGCCTGTGCGCTGAGGTGCTCCTGTTACCTTATTGTTCTGATATGCAGTCTTCTCATATGCTGTGCCACCACTTGGTGAACGGCCCTTCGGGCGTTAGGTAGTGGTGATGTCTGGCTGGCAGCAAAGCAATCTGCGACCACAAATGTTGTCTTGTTGTTAAATCTCTCTTTTCATTACTGTAATTTACAGGTAATAATGAGCAACAGATGCACAAAAAGTGCACAGGACAAACACGACATCCATCCGCCTCTCCCCACAGCTGAAGTTCTGCAATGATCTCAGTGACCGGGGCCAAGGACGACGATACATCAAGGAGCTATGATGAACATAAAAAGCGTAGTTACGACCGCCGTATTGGGCGTGTCAACTCTATTTACTTCCAGCGCCGTTTTCGCCAAAACCGTGACAGTTTCCGTTTCACAGATTGTTGAGCACCCGGCGTTGGATGCAACCAGGCAGGGCTTGCTTGATGGCCTGGCAAGTAAGGGCTATGAGCAAGGAAAAAATCTTGAGTTTGATTATAAGACCGCTCAGGGTAACCCAGCGATAGCCGTTCAGATCGCACGCCAGTTTGTTGGTGAAAATCCGGATGTTCTGGTGGGGATCGCGACACCGTCTGCGCAAGCGCTGGTTTCGGCAACACGCTCAATTCCCGTGGTGTTTACGGCGGTTACTGATCCGGTTGGGGCGAAACTGGTGAAATCGATGACTCAGCCGGGGAGTAATGTCACGGGTTTGTCCGATCTTTCTCCGGTTGCTCAGCATGTGGATTTGATTCAAGAAATCATCCCGGGGGTAAAAAATATCGGTGTGGTGTTTAATCCGGGAGAAGCGAACGCCGTAACCTTGGTGGCGCTGCTTAAACAGAGTGCTGCCGCAAAAGGCATTAATGTGCTTGAAGCAACGGCACTAAAGAGTGCGGATGTGCAATCGGCGACTCAGGCGATTTCGGCAAAATCTGATGTGATCTATGCACCAACCGATAATACTGTGGCCAGTGCCATCGAAGGAATGATTGTTGCTGCTAACCAGGCGAAAACGCCGGTCTTTGGTGGCGCCACCTCTTATGTGGAGAAAGGGGCGATTGCCAGTCTTGGTTTTGACTACTATCAGGTCGGGGTGCAAACCGCAGACTATGTGGCGGCCATTCTTGAAGGTCAGGCCCCGGGAAAACTGGATGTCAAAGTCGCCACTGGTTCTGATCTGGTGATTAACCAGGAAGCTGCGAGTAAGCTGGGTATTAGCCTGCCAGATTCTGTGGTACAGCGCGCCACGAGCGTGAAGTAAATCTCATCCGGGGCGGCTGCGCCGTCCCGATTTATGCAGAAAGGAGTCGTTATGTCTGCATTTGCTTTTTTTGGTGCGCTGGAAATTGGTTTGCTTTATGGGTTGGTTGCGTTAGGGGTATACCTGACTTTCCGGGTGCTGGATTTTCCTGACTTAAGCGTTGACGGTAGCTTTCCGATGGGCGCAGCGGTCGCTGCAACGGCGATTGTCGCCGGAATTAACCCCTGGCTGGCAACCGGGATGGCAATCATCGCCGGTGCCATGACTGGCTGGGTTACCGCATTTCTTGCGGTTCGGTGCGGTATTTTGCATTTACTGGCCTCGATCCTGACCATGATCGCCGCGTTTTCGATCAACATTCGGATTATGGGTAAACCAAATATCGCCTTGTTGGGTGAAGAGACCTTGCTGACCCCGTTTGAGTCCCTGGGTGAGCCGATGTTGATACGTCCGCTGGTGGTAGGGGGGATAGTGCTGCTGTCTGCGCTGTTGGTGGTGCGTTTGCTTAACAGTGATTTTGGTTTAGGTCTGCGTGCGACCGGGGTGAATGCGCGCATGGTTTCCGCGCAGGGGGCTGAAACGGCCTTTTACACTTATTTTGGGCTGGCGCTGTCAAACGGCTTTGTCGGCTTTGCGGGTGCCTTGTTTGCCCAGACCAACAGTTTTGCTGATGTAACCTCCGGCGTTGGAACCATAGTGGTCGGGTTAGCCGCGGTGATTTTGGGTCAAACCCTGATCCCCGGGCGTAAAATATGGGTCGCGGTGTTGGCCGTGATTGTTGGGTCGGTGTTGTACCGTCTGGCAGTGGCGTTTGCGCTAAGTTCGGGCATGTTTGGTTTACAAGCATCAGACTTAAATCTGGTTACTGCGCTATTAGTCGCGGTTGCTTTGATTGCGCCGAAGCTGAAAAAGCGTTTGCTCGCTAAGCAACGCCTGTCTGCGGCGGCGCAGACTGGCAAAAATAGTGACTCGGGGGCGGCGTTATGATCCAACTTAATGATATTCAGGTTACGTTTAATCCGGGTACGGTATTAGAGAATAAAGCGCTGACTGGTGTTTCACTCGAAGTACCGCAGCATCAGTTTCTGACGGTCATCGGTTCGAATGGGGCGGGCAAATCAACCTTACTCGGTGCCGTGACCGGAGAAACATCGATGGTTGGTGGTAGTGTGATTATTGCAGGGCAGGATGTAACCCGCCAGACGGTAGCCCAGCGTGCGTCGCAATGTGCTCGGGTGTTTCAGGATCCGTTGGCCGGAACTTGTGGTGACTTAACCATTGAAGAGAATATGGCACTGGCATATATGCGCGGCAAGCGCAGAGGCTGGCGATTAGCACTGTCATCACAGCGACGTAAGTTATTTCAGGAACGCATCAGTATTCTTGGCCTGGGTTTAGAAGACCGGCTTGGTGACAATATTGGCTTGCTTTCTGGTGGCCAGCGTCAGGCGGTCAGTTTGGTGATGGCGACGTTATCAGAGAGTAAGTTGTTGCTGCTGGATGAGCACACTGCAGCCCTCGATCCGCGCATGGCCGCGTTCATCATTGAGCTGACCAAACGCATTGTCAAAGAGTTTAATTTAACCGTAATGATGGTGACCCATTCGATGAAGGACGCACTTGCGTGTGGTGACCGTACGGTAATGCTACATCAGGGCGAAATCGTATTGGATGTTGCTGGTGAGCAAAGGGAAAGTATGCAAGTTTCTGATTTATTGGAAATGTTCTCAAAAGTACGTGGTGAAGCGCTTACGGATGACAGTCTTCTGCTTAACTAGTCGCCGGGTTTGATTGCTACGCCTACCAAGCGTGATTCTCCTCGCGGAATTTTAAACCCAACTAATTTCGTGGGGAGGATTTGCCTTACGTGGCTCTCGGTTAATATAGTTGCATATTACCCAACCAAGAGCCTTTGCCATGTCCCTTCCATTTATTTTTCATAGCCAGACTCAAGATGGCCTGAGTGTCGATGTTGATCAAATTACGGTTGTCTTAAAAACCGAAGCCATCGCTTTTGATGAGGTTTATGTCCGTTGTGAACCCGACAATGAAGAGTACCTTATTCCGATGGAGTGCTGTGGTAATAGCGGGGAGCTTAGTCTCTGGAGAGCCACCTTCAAAGCGAACCACGATAGGGACATTACCCACTATGTGTTTAAGTTACTTTACGGTGGACAACAGTATTGGTTAGATGGCCGGGGAGTGCAAAAGCGCATGCCTGCCAAAGAATATCATTTTAAGCTCAATAGCGAACAGCAGCCTCCTGAGTGGGTACAGCATCAGGTTTTTTATCAGATTTTCCCCGATCGTTTTTGTGCCAGCCAAACCACGACCCAAATTAAACACCGCTACGCCAGCTACGATAAGCACGCATTAGTCAAAGCGTGGGGAGAGGCAGTTGGCAGCCACAGTGACACCGGGGCGCGTGAGTTTTTTGGCGGGGATCTGGTTGGAATTGAGAGCAAGCTTGGCTATCTGGCCGAGCTAGGGGTAACTGCGCTTTACTTTAATCCGCTGTTCCAGTCACCCAGCAACCACAAGTATGACACCACTGACTATTTTACGATTGACCCTATGCTAGGTGATAACCAGCAGTTTGCCCGCTTGTGTGACGCAATCCGTGGCCGAGGAATGAGAATTGTACTCGATGCGGTGTTTAACCACACCTCTGCCCATCACCCTTGGTTTGATATTGACCAGAAAGTGCAGGGAGCTTACGGTAATCCGCAATCTGAATACCGTGATTACTATTTCTTTGACGGTGACAGTAATCGCTATATTGGCTGGAAAGGCATAGGCAATCTGCCAGTCCTGAACTTCAAAAATCAGCAAGTCCGGGATTACATTTATCAGGGTGACAATGCGGTGATTAAACACTGGCTTAGACCGCCCTATTTGATTGATGGCTGGCGTTTCGATGTGATTCACATGCTGGGGGAAGGCGAAGGGGCGAAGAACAATGCCCATTATGTGCAAGCCTTCCGCCAGGCGACCAAATCCGTCAATTCTGAGGCGTATGTGTTAGGTGAGCACTTTTTTGAAGCATCGCAATGGCTTCAGGGCGGCCAGGAGGATGGGGCGATGAACTACTATGGTTTTGCCCATCCGGTACGTGCGCTGCTTGCCAAGCAGGATATCATCTATGACCCTATCGATATCACCGTCACCGAGTTTAAAACTTGGCTTGATGAAGCCAGAGCGAAAATTCCGTTTGTGAATCAGCTGTCACAGCTCAATCAACTAGACAGTCATGATACCGCCCGTTTCCTGACGCTTGTGGGCGGCGATAAGGCGAAAGTACAACTGGCGCTGGCACTGTTGATGACTTACGTCGGTACGCCGTGTATTTATTATGGCAGTGAAGTGGGACTCGAAGGTGGCCTGGATCCGGATAATCGTCGTTGTTTTCCGTGGGAGAAGGTTGCCACGTCCGGCTGGCTGGAAATTTACAAGCAGTGGATTGCCATCCGCAAGCAACACCCGGCGCTGCAATCGGGCAGTTTTCAGTGGTTGTCCTGTAGTGATCACTATTGCGCCTATGCAAGGCAACTTGGCGATCAGACGGTCGTGGTGGTGCTGAATTTCAGCAACCGGGATACCGATGTTGAGCTGCCGCTGTGGCAGTTAGGCGTGAGTTCAGGCTGGATGCACCGCTTGGATGAGGAAGGGGTGGATTTACGGGTTGAACGTACGCTTAATGTCGGGATGGCGCCGATGAAAGTTGCGCTTTGGCGGATAGAGTGAGGATGGGCCGGATAAGACTGGCTGTGCGTTGTAATGTGACTGACAGAGTAAGACGTCATCTGCAGTGAGCAGGGGAAGCAGGTTGTGACAGGGTGATGGTTTTCCCTGTCACATATCAGCCAGTCCGGCTAGGCGACTTCTGTGGTATTGAGTTGAATCTGGTCGCGATAGCGCTGGATATGCTCAACAATCGGAGCGGCTTTATTAAAGGTCCGGATCTCGCGGAATAGCTCGGCGGCTTGCGGGTAGGCCTGGCGCAGGTAGGCGAACCACTGCTTGACCCGGTTAGGGTAATACAAGCCTTTATCACCTTTCATTTCGAACTCCGAGTAATAAATCAACAGTTCCACCACTTCCGGCCACGCCATCGGCTGATGGTTGTATTTGACCATATTGCCCAAGTTAGGGATGTTAAACGCGCCGCGGCAGACCATAAGGGAGTCCACCCCGGTGGTTGCGATACAGCGTTGGCCATCTTCATAGTTCCAGATCTCGCCGTTGGCAATCAGCGGAATAGTGAAACGCTCTCTGATCTGGCGGATGTAGTCCCATTTGATTTCAGATGCCTTATAGCCACCTTGCTTGGTGCGGGCATGGACGGTCAGCTCATCGGCGCGGGCTGATTCTATCGCGTCGACAATCTCGAAGCAGTCTTGCGGGTTTTCCCAGCCGAGACGGATTTTCGCACTGACCGGGATATTGTCCGGTACCGCTTCCCGGCAGGCTTTAACCACCCGGTGGATCAGCTCTGGGTGCTGTAACAGTGCTGCGCCGCCTTTACTTTTGTTGACCAGTTTAGCCGGGCAGCCAAAGTTCAGGTCAATGCCCTGTGCTCCCAGTTCTGCGGCTTTTACCGCATTTTCGGCCATCCAGTCAGGATCCTGCCCGAGCAGTTGAACATGTACCGGTACACCTGGCTTGGTTTGCGAACCATGCAGGAGTTCCGGGCATAGGCGATGAAAAACATGATCAGGTAAAAGCTGGTCGATAACCCGGACAAACTCGGTGACACACAGATCATAGTCGTTTATTTCGGTCAGGATCTGACGCATTAAATGGTCTAACACGCCTTCCATCGGGCCTAATACAACTCGCATAACTCGCCTATTTTCCTGGGTGATATTAAGGGATGGCGATTGTAGCGAGGTCGTCGGTGTTTGTCATTAAAAGAGTCAGGAGCTTTGGGGGCGAACAAGGCTGCACCTTGTCGCTACTTGGGTATATAATGCTGGCAAATTTAAGCGGAACCCGGTTTCATGCAATATACACTGATTGAAAAAGGTGATGTTCAACTTGATGAGTCACCACTGTTTATCGAAGGCGCGGTACTAGCCGCGAATCTGACCACTAAACCACTTGCGCCGGAATCCTGGCTCGAGCCATTATTGGGCGAGGGCTATGCAGCGATCCAGCCTGAGGTTGAAGCGCAGATTCACAAACAACACAATGCCATCTTGCGCGGTGAATACACGGCATTGTCGCTGACCCGGAATGAGGCCGAGCGGCTGGCTGATTTCGCGGAAGGATTTATGTCGGTTTGGCCGATGCTTGAAGAGCAGTGGCAAGATGCAGAACTTAATGACGGCCTGCAGCGCATGCTTCAGGCGTTGCTGACCACAATGATGTTAGCGATCGACGAACCGCAGACCCAGCAGCAGATGCGTGATGCCGGTATTGACAATCCGCCGTCGTTGGTTGATCTAGCCGAACAGTTGGATCTGATGATCAATGAAGTGGCGTTAGGCGCGGACGAACTGATGGTGGGGAACAAGTCGCAAAGCCTTAACCCGTTCAAAGGCGTCGGGCGCAATGATGCCTGCCCGTGTGGTAGTGGCAAAAAATTTAAGCAGTGTTGCGGCCAATAGTCGCCTGCCCACTTGTGAGAAAAATGCCGACTTAAAGTCGGCATTTTTGATCGAGGTTTAGCGAATCGGGTTACGCGGCCGAGTGCGGAAAAACTGGGCGATGACGATAAAGGTAAGCGCAATCAGGTTACCGGCAAAAATTACCACTAACCATTGCGGCATAGACAGGGTCAAAAACTGCCAAACGATTTTACTGCAATCGCCATATGCCTCAAACATCCACGGTGCCCATTGGTTGAGAGGAGCCCAGCTTGGAAACGTCACAAACAGATCACAAGTGGCAAAAGGTGACGGGTTGAACTGGTAATCAACATGTTGCATCGAGAGTGCCAGCCCTTTATAGGCGCTCGCTCCCCACACTGCCAAACCAAGCCAGCGGAAAAAGGGGTTGGCGGGGGCAATTAGGCCAATCATGGCTGCCGCGCCGATACCAAGCATTGCCACGCGTTCATAAATACACATTACGCATGGGGCTAACATCATTACGTGCTGGAAAAAGAGGGCGCAGGCTTCAAAGAAAATGATAAAGAGAAGCAACAGCAGCCAAGATAGACGTCCTGTCGAAAATTGCTTGAGAGAGGAAAAAATGGTCACGGCTCATGTCCTGTATGAAAATAAAAAGCTCTGAATACTCAGAGCTTTTTATCGCGTATTGGTTCATTTCGCAACACTAAACTTAGTGTCCGCCGGATACTGCCTGTGTAGCTGTGCCAACATGATGAGAAATCCAACCTGCATCGTAAAACGAGGCGGTCATCGGCTCAAGTAAGTAGACAATGCCAAACAGACCTACCAGCGCCAGTACCACAGTGTATGGCAGGGCCATCAGTACCATTCTTCCGTAAGAGAGACGGATTAACGGGGCCAGTGTCGAGGTCAACAGGAACAGGAATGCAGCTTGTCCGTTCGGAGTTGCAACCGAAGGCAGGTTAGTACCGGTATTGATCGCTACTGCCAGCATATCAAACTGGTCACGTGTGATCAGCCCTTCCATCAGTGCGGTTTTGACTTCGTTGATGTAAACCGTACCAACAAACACGTTGTCCGATACCATTGACAGTAATCCATTGGCAACGTAGAACATGGCCAGCTGTGTACCTTTATCTTCGACTGCCAGTACCGCATCGATGACCGGTTTAAACAACTCTTGATCGATGATCACAGCGACAATCGAGAAAAACACCGCAAGAAGTGCGGTAAATGGCAGTGCTTCTTCAAAGGCTTTACCCAATTGGTGCTCTTCAATGATGCCAGTGAAAGCAGTCGCCAAAATGATCACCGACAGACCAATCAGGCCAACCGCAGCGACGTGCAGCGCCAGGCCGACAATCAGCCAAACGGCAATGATGCCCTGAATCCATAGTTTGGCGACATCCTGGTTGGTACGTGTTTTACGTTCTTCCCGGTCAAAGTCGACCAGAATTTGGCGTACGTTGTTAGGGAGTCTTACGCCGTAGCCGAAAATTTTCAGCTTTTCAACCAACACACAAGTTAGCAAACCGCAGAAAAATACCGGGAGTGTCACCGGAGACATGCGGATCAGGAACTCACCAAACAGCCAGCTGGCCTGGTCGGCAATGATCAGGTTTTGTGGTTCACCCACCATGGTTGTCACGCCACCCAACGCCGTACCAACACCGGCATGCATTAGCAGCGAGCGTAAGAATGCACGGTAGTTTTCTAAATCGTCACGGGTCAGTTCGGTGATCGAATCGTCTTTGGTGTGATCGTGATCGCCAATGGGGTTACCAGAAGCCACTTTGTGGTAAATCGCATAGAAGCCAACGGCAACGCTAATTACAACAGCAATAACGGTCAGTGCGTCTAAGAAGGCAGAAAGAAATGCTGCCGCGAAACAGAACGCCAAAGACAACATTGATTTCGAGCGGATACCCAACAGAATCTTGGTGAAGATGAACAACAGCAGGTGTTTCATGAAGTAAATACCTGCCACCATGAAGATCAGCAGTAACAGTACTTCAATATTAGCCACCAACTCATGTTTCACCTGACCTGGACTTGTCATCCCAATCGCTATCGCCTCGATAGCCAATAAGCCACCGGGTTGAAGTGGGTAACATTTTAATGCCATCGCCAGCGTGAAGATAAATTCCGCGACAAGCAACCAGCCGGCAATGAAGGGGTCAACTAGAAAAAATACGATTGGGTTTACAATAAGGAAAGAAATAATGGCAACTTTGTACCAATCAGGCGCTTTACCAAGAAAGTTCTTAATAAAAGCGTTTCCGAGCGATATCGGCATGGTAAATCTCTTTATAACTAAATTATGAATAGACACTAGAATTTAGTACTTAAGCTTCTGCTTGTTTAGACTTATTCTCTAGTCTTTTAAAACAATAACTTAGAAAAACAACAATCCTTTGCATTTGTTGTAGTTTTGCCAAGTTACTTCCCCTGAAACTTAAGCACCGCTCATTTTCGATCGCAACTCTACACGGAGACACTTAATAGTCAACAACTGTACGTGATAGTCCTGACACGTTGCTAATTTTTATGCCATGATGCGATCAATTCGCGGCTACTATACCACGAAAAGCATAAAAAATGTCATCTAGGATCTTAATTACACGTCAGTCAGGAAAAAATACACATTAACAAAGTTTTTTGAGATTAGAATACAAATTTATTTTGCATATTATAATTTCAAAAATGTGACGCATCAGGCTTTATTTTTTGTGACTTTGTGAGCGGTTAAATAGAAGCAAAGTACGAGTTTTGTGGATTTAGTTCCAAATTGAGACTTTATAAAAGCTTGTATGCAATATAGAGTATTAACTCTATATTGAGAATTCGTTTCATTTTCGTGAACGTAAATTTTCGCAATTCACGAAGTAGTGGTATGATGAGTCACATCGACCCTAAAGAAATCAGTATTGGATAAATAACAGAATGGTCATAAAGGCTAAAAGCCCTGCGGGTTTCGCAGAAAAGTACATTATCGAAAGCATTTGGAATGGTCGTTTTCCGCCAGGTTCAATTCTGCCGGCCGAGCGCGAGCTGTCAGAGCTGATTGGTGTGACAAGAACGACATTGCGTGAAGTGCTGCAGCGTCTTGCTCGCGATGGTTGGTTGACAATTCAACACGGTAAACCAACTAAAGTGAATCAATTTATGGAGACATCCGGGCTGCATATCTTGGACACCTTAATGACGTTAGACGTCGATAACGCCAGTAACATTGTTGAAGATTTGTTGGCTGCGCGTACCAATATTAGCCCTATTTTTATGCGCTATGCATTTAAAGCCAACAAAGAGAACTCAGAGCGCACGATCAGTAACGTGATTGAGTCGTGTGAAGCGTTGATTAGCGCTGAATCATGGGATGAGTTTATTGCTGCTTCTCCATATGCGGATAAGATTTTACAGAGTGTCAAAGAAGATAACGAAAAAGACGAAGCTAAGCGTCAGGAAATCCTGATTGCTAAAACGTTTAACTTCTATGATTACATGTTGTTCCAACGTTTAGCATTCCATTCTGGTAACCAGATTTATGGTTTGATCTTTAATGGTTTGAAGAAACTGTATGATCGAGTGGGTAGCTACTACTTCTCGAATCCAGCTTCACGGGAGCTGGCAATGAAGTTCTATCGCCAGTTGCTAGACACTTGTCAGACTGGGCAGCGTGATCAGTTGCCGATCGTCATCCGTCACTACGGTATGGAAAGTGCGTTGATCTGGAATGAGATGAAGAAACAGCTGCCAACCAATTTTACTGAAGATGACAGTTAACCGCGAATTGGCGTAAAAGTACAAAACCGCAGGCTTGCCTGCGGTTTTTTATTTTCAGTTATCAGGCGATAGATAGCCTGGGTAAGGGAATATACAGGCTTTCAATGATGTCCGATAATAAGTGGTCATAAGTATTGAAAATCGCCAGAGAAATGTCTGAGGTAATGTCATATAACTCCTCCTCCCCCAGTTCAGCCTCATTTTCCACGTACTCACTTAAGGCTTGGATGGAGTGACTACACATTGGCGATGCGATGCTAAGCGGGCTGATCACCGCAAGCTGATTCAACCTATGCAGCATCACAGAAGCGTAATGCTGCATGCGCTCCTTGCCGGTATGATCGTGCCGGTTAGGTATACCAATGCGTAGTTGGGTTAGTGTCTCGAGACTGTCGATCACCGTTTGCCAGTTGATATGATATTCGTCGTGCAGTTCGTCGCGTTGCGCCATTGCCAGCCAGGCCAGTGTGACTTCATCCATCAGATACAGGGTATGACGGATCAGTTTGCCGTGTTCCATCTGATTTCGTGCAACACTGTTATTGCTCCACTTTTCCAGTAGCTTTTTGATTTTTAGCTGTAGTACACGATACATGGTGCGGTTTTCTAACTTGGATGTTTCAACCAACAGATGCAGTTTATTGGTCAGTGCCTGGCGTAGCTGTTCCAGTTCTTTATCGTGATTTTGCTGGTACTTTAACGAATAGTGGCTTACGGCACGGTGGCGCCGACAAAGATGGGCGACATCACGCAATAGCGTTAACAACTGATATTGGCGTTCGTGCTCTTGCTCGCGTTTGGAAGCGAAATGATAAATTGCTGCCAGTATTGCAACAGATACCAGTGTTGAGATTAAAACAAACATAACCAACTCCTTGTTAGTGTTTTTAACCTAGCCTTAAGTCAGGAGCAGGTTTAATGCCAACTAATTAATCTATATTAAACAATGGCTTGTGTATTGAGTGTTCAACTAGTTGCTTTGTTTTGGTGCATAAAGTCACCAAATGTGTGAGTAGGATAAAAAAATCCCCGCCGAAAGGGCGGGGATCTTGCTGAATCAGGTCGCGATGTAAAGTGAATTACATTACGCGCATACCAGGTTGAGCGCCTTCGTGTGGCTCAAGGATCCATAGGTCACTGCCACCAGGGCCGGCGGCCAGGATCATGCCTTCAGACATACCAAACTTCATCTTACGCGGTTTCAGGTTGGCTACCATTACCGTTAGCTTACCTTCCAGGTCTTCAGGTTTGTACGCTGACTTGATGCCAGAGAACACCTGACGGGTTTCACCGCCGATGTCGAGTTGGAATTTCAGCAGTTTGTTGGCTTTTGGTACTTCTTCACACGAGATGATACGAGCAATACGCATATCTACCTGAGCAAACGTATCAAACTCGATCTCATCTGCGATCGGGTCTTTGCTAAGCTCAGTTTCAGTCTTGGCCGCTTCGGCTTTCTCTTTCGCTGCCATTTCTGCCGCTGCATCTTCTTTTGATGCTTCAATCATCGCTTCGACGTTTTTAGGGTCGATACGGTTGAACAGCGCTTTGAACTTAGTGATCTCGTGACCAGTTAGCGGCGTAGCGATACCTTCCCACGTCAGTTCTTCATTTAGGAATGCTTCTGTGCGTGCAGCCAGAGCAGGCATTACTGGTTTCAGGTAAGTCATCAGAACGCGGAACAGGTTGATACCGACAGAACAGATTTCTTGTAGTTCCTGATCTTTGCCTTCTTGTTTTGCGACAACCCAAGGGGCTTTTTCATCAACGTATTGGTTGGCTTTGTCTGCCAATGCCGTGATCTCACGGATTGCACGGCCGAACTCGCGAGTCTCAAATAGCTCTGCGATGCGGTCTGCTGCTGCAACGAACTCGTTGTACAGTTCAGGCTCTGCGAAGTTTTCAGACAGTTTGCCTTCGAAACGTTTAGCGATGAAGCCTGCATTACGAGATGCCAGGTTAACAATCTTGTTTACTACGTCAGCGTTAACACGTTGAGTGAAGTCTTCAAGGTTAAGATCCAGGTCATCGATACGGCTGTTGAGTTTCGCTGCGTAGTAGTAACGCAGACACTCTGGATCTAGGTGCTGCAGGTAAGTGCTTGCTTTGACAAACGTGCCTTTAGACTTCGACATTTTCGCCCCGTTGACGGTTACGTAGCCGTGGACGAAGACGTTGTTTGGCTTGCGGAAACCAGAACCGTCCAGCATTGCAGGCCAGAACAAGCTGTGGAAGTACACGATATCTTTACCGATGAAGTGGTAAAGCTCTGCTGAGCTGTCTTTCTTCCAGTACTCGTCGAAGTCTAGATCGTCGCGTTTGTCACACAGGTTTTTGAAAGAGCCCATGTAGCCGATAGGCGCATCCAGCCATACATAGAAGAACTTGTTTTTTTCACCGGGGATCTCAAAGCCAAAGTATGGCGCATCGCGTGAGATATCCCATTGTTGCAGGCCAGATTCGAACCATTCCTGCATCTTGTTCGCTGTTTCAGTTTGTAGTGAGCCAGAGCGAGTCCACTCCTTTAGCATGCTTTCAAACTGTGGCAGGTCGAAGAAGAAGTGTTCTGAGTCTTTCATTACCGGAGTTGCACCAGAGACTGCAGACTTCGGACTGATCAGCTCTGTCGGGCTGTAAGTTTCACCACAGTTGTCACAGTTGTCACCGTATTGGTCTTCAGACTTACACTTAGGGCAGGTACCTTTTACGAAACGGTCCGGCAGGAACATCTCTTTTTCAGGATCAAACAGCTGAGAAATCGTACGGCTGGAAATGAAGCCGTTTTTCTTCAGCTCCAGATAGATGTGTGAAGCCAGTTCACGGTTCTCTTCTGAGTGTGTGCTGTGGTAGTTATCAAAGCTGATATCAAAGCCAGCGAAGTCTTTCTGGTGTTCTTCACTGACTGCGGCAATCATCTCTTCAGGAGTAATACCCATCTGTTGCGCTTTAAGCATGATTGGCGTGCCGTGAGCATCGTCAGCACAGATGAAGTTTACAGTGTTGCCACGTAGGCGTTGGTAACGAACCCAAATGTCCGCTTGGATATGCTCAAGCATATGGCCAAGGTGGATCGAACCGTTAGCGTACGGAAGGGCACAAGTTACCAGCAGTTTCCTTGAAGGAAGGTGTCTTGGATCGTTTGCCATACTTAATATTCGCTTTTCTTGATAGGTATAAAAAAATTTTGATGGATAATACTACCCCATGAGCTCATTAACTCCAAGGCATCAAACCATGGATTGCCTTAGTTTTTTTGGGGTTCTTCCTTGTGCCACGCAGTGCTAGGATGAGAGGTATTAAGGAGGAGTTATGCATCCATTCACTTCAAAACAAGATTTTTGTCATTGGTTTAACCAGTTTCAGCACCCACAGTTGGTGGAAAACTGGGCTGATCTTCCGGGCATTGTGTCGATTCCTGCCGAAGGTGGGGTGAAAATTACCTTGCCGTTCGCCAGCAGTGAACTGCGCAATACACTGAGTGAGTGGGTGGCGCATCAGCAATCCTCTGGTCAGGTTGCGGCTTTTCCGCTGCATATCGAACAGAGAATCAAAGCGCTGGATACCCCTGTTTCAGGCCGGGTCAAAGGGGTGAAGAACATCATTGCGGTGAGTTCAGCCAAAGGGGGAGTCGGTAAATCGACGACAGCGGTGAATCTGGCGTTGGCCATAGCCAGTTCCGGTGCAAGAGTCGGGCTGCTCGATGCGGATATCTATGGCCCGTCGGTCCCGATCATGCTTGGTCAGGAAGAGGCGAAGCCCGAAGTGCGTGACGGCAAATGGATGACGCCGATTAAAGCGCACGGTATCTATACGCACTCGATTGGTTATTTAGTGGATAAATCCGAGGCGGCGATCTGGCGCGGCCCGATGGCATCGAAAGCACTAATCCAATTACTTACTGAAACCGACTGGCCGGAGCTGGACTACTTGGTGATGGATATGCCCCCCGGCACAGGTGATATACAACTGACACTATCGCAACAAATACCGGTGACCGGTGCGGTTATCGTCACAACGCCGCAAGACTTAGCATTGGCCGATGCACGTAAAGGGGCCGCGATGTTCCAGAAGGTACAGGTTCCGGTGATTGGTGTGGTGGAAAACATGAGTTATCACATTTGTAGTCACTGCGGGGCAAAAGAACACATCTTTGGTGCGGGCGGCGCGGCATCCATGGCGGAAGAGTATGGTTTAGCCCTGTTGGGGCAAATTCCGTTACATATCGCGATGCGTGAAGATATTGATGCCGGAACTCCTACCGTAATAAGAAGGCCCGGCAGTGAGCATGCCGGGTATTACACCAGCTTGGCAGACCAAGTGTGCAGTACCATGTATTGGCAAGGCAAAACTAAGCCAGACGTGATTAATTTTAAGATGCTCGACTGATTGGTGGGCATCCTTTGGTCGATTATTGTGCAGGTAAACGTTTGCCTGGAGTTTAATGCTTTGTTTGTGGAGAAAGTTACAAGCAAACGCTAAATTCCAGCTAGTATCTCAAGGGTGAACTCCCTATAATCAGGCAGTTTATCTTTTTATGTGACTATAAAATCATCATCGGGTGCAAACTAATGTCTGATAATAATCAATGCGTCATCGTCGGTATTGCTGGCGCTTCTGCTTCTGGAAAAAGTCTGATCGCGAGCACGATCTATAACGAGCTACGCGAAAAAGTGGGCGATCATCAAATTGGTGTAATTACGGAAGATTGCTACTACAACGACCAAAGTCACTTAAGTATGGAAGAGCGTGTCAAGACGAACTACGACCACCCGAACGCGTTGGATCACGATTTGCTTTGTGACCATCTGGAAAAACTGGGTCGCGGTGAAGCAGTTGAAGTGCCCGAGTACAGCTATACAGAACATACGCGTACCGACAACACCACAACAATGACACCGAAAAAGGTCATTATTCTGGAAGGCATTTTGTTGCTGACAGATCCGCGCCTGCGCGAATTGATGCATGCGACGGTGTTTATGGATACGCCATTGGATATCTGCCTGCTACGCCGGGTTAAGCGTGATGTTGAAGAGCGCGGCCGTACTATGGAATCGGTACTGAAGCAGTACCAGCAAACGGTTCGACCAATGTTTATGCAGTTTATTGAACCTTCTAAACAATATGCAGACATCATCGTTCCGCGTGGTGGTAAAAACCGGATCGCGATCGATGTATTGAAAGCCCATATTGCAAAACTTTTGAAAGCATAACGTCGAATCTACGCTTAAACCTTTATTTTTGATTGAAGAAGTGGCACTTTAGGTGCCACTTCTTTTTTTGTTTTCAAATTAGTTAGTTAATAAAGAATGCGCTAGAGGGAAAGGCTTTTATATAATTGTCCGGCCAGGCGCAGTCTTGGCTATTATTATTTGAAAACCCTGGGCAAGGAAAACTCAATGAAAAAACTGCTCTTGATCCTCGCTATACCGCTAGCGGCACTCTTTGTACTGATTGTGGCACTGATGATTTTTGTTAACCCGAATCAGTTTAAGCCCCTGATTGTCGAACAAACTCAGGCTCAAACCGGCCTTGAACTGGTCATCGATGGTGACATCAGCTGGCAATTTTTCCCCTCGATTGGTTTGGAGTTGGGCCGTACCGAGTTGAGAAACCCGCAAGGCTTTAGCCAGCCCAACCTGTTTACCGTTGACACGGTAGGGGTTGATGTGTCGGTAATGCCACTATTGAGCCAACAACTGAACATCGGTAATGTTACGTTAGATGGGGCGAAGTTCTATCTTGAAACCTTAACGGATGGCAGTAAAAACATTGATGCCCTTACCCAGGCCCAGACAGAGCAAACCCAAACGCCTACTGAACAAGTGCCGGTCCAGCCAGCAGAGTCCACCGCTGCTGTCTCAGACTGGACCATCAACCTGGCTGGCATAACCGTGTCTAACGGTTCACTGGTTATACAGAACCAGCAAACCGGAAGTGCGCTTCGGTTGTACGACATCGCACTGAACCTTTCTCAGTTTGCGTTTGATAGCTGGACGAGTGTGGACTTCGGTATCAAGGGGGAAATGGATGAGCAAAAATTCACTGCGCAAGGTAAAGCGGATTTCAAACTGGCAAAGGGTTTAGCCAGTTATGGGCTCAAAGCTATCCAGTTTGATGCGACTTATACCGATCCAACCAATCAGATTGACTCCGCAACTATTGGCCTGGACACGTTTGAGTTCGACAAGGTGAACAACCTCAGCTATGCACTTAACGGTGTTGCTGGTGGCATGGCTCTTGACATGCAGGGTGGCGGCGCGTTAAGCGTTGACAGTGCCGTTAGTACCATCGAACTCAATGCGCTGACATTAGCGGCACGTTTTGAAGGGAAAGCCTTGCCACAGTCCCCCATGCGGGTTGATATGGCGTCAGACCTGACGTTTGATCTTAGCAAAAATCACCTGAGTTTTGTGCTCGAGCAGCTGACAGCAAACGCCATTGCACTGGATGGTAAAGCGGATGTCACTTTGGCTGATATCCCCAAAATTCGCTTTGCGCTGCACAGTCCGAACATCGATCTCGATGATTTCCTTGGCTTAAATCAGCCAGCCGGTGACAGTGCTACGGCATCTGAAGGTGAAAGCCGTCCCAAAGCGGAGGAAGTAGAACCGGATCTGTCAGCGCTGAAAACTCTGGATGTCAAAGGTGACATCACCATTGATAAATTCAAAGCGGCAAACGCCAAAATGCAAGCTGTGAAAGCCAGTTTTGCCATCAACCGCGGCGTCTTTGATTTGACCGCTTTCTCCTCGCAATTGTATAACGGTAACATCAGTGCGACTGCACAGCTGGATGCACGCAAGTCACCGGCAACGTATCGTGCCAAGAAGACCATCCGTGGTGTACAGGTTCAACCATTGTTGGTTGACGTGGCAAATAATGATAAGCTGGAAGGCACGGGTAACATCGATATTGATGTGCGAGGAAGCAGCCTGACGCCAACGGGCATGAAAAAGAATCTGACCGGTAGCGTGGTGATCAACTTTGCCGATGGTGCGGTTAATGGGATTAATATCGCCCAGCTGATCCGTGAGAATTACGCCAAATTTAAAGGCCAGCAGTTAGAAGCCGCTGAGCAGGTGAAGAAGACCGATTTCAGTGCTATGACCGCCACAATGAAGCTTAACAAAGGGGTGGTATCGACGGACAATTTGCATGCCCAGTCACCATTGCTGCGTGTGCGTGGTAAAGGGAAAGCGAACTATCTCAATGAGACGGTTGATTTCACCATCAGTACTTCCATTGTTGGCTCGTTAGAGGGACAGGGCGGTAAAGATATCGATGAGCTCAGAGATGTCACGATTCCTATCAATGTCTCCGGTCAATGGGCAGACCCAAAATTCAAACTGGTTTTTGATGACGTGCTTAAGCAAAAGGCACAGAAAGAGATCGATCGCGGCGTCGAAAAGCTGACTGACAAGATCAAAGATGAAAAAACCAAAAAGGCCGTAGATGGGTTGCTGAAGAATTTGTTTAATTAATCCATTTGACTGACAGATTCCAGAAGCTTAAGGGTTGGCGTTAGCCCTGTCTCTTGATCACAAGTTTTGCTAATCAAGAGACATTGCTAACTCGTAGCCCTCAAGGATGGTTTGTAATTTGAACCATCCTTCCCATAACACTTTTATTGAGGCCCGCCCTGTTCGTTT
>NZ_JARHUF010000070.1 GCF_029223195.1 Vibrio sp. CAU 1672
ACAGATTGAAAAGACTCGACCGAAACCTTGTCAATTAGCCCAGGCAATTGTTCAAATTGAGCAAGCTCTTCATACAAGTTACTACTATCGATATGTGACATATTTCCTCGAAAACATAACGCCCTGTTAAGGGGTGAGCAACGCAATACAAAAGCCGCCGCAAACCACCTTAATCACTTAAACCAACGCATAGTAAAAATGCCACGCGTTGCGAATCCCTCTTAAACAGTTTGTTAGCTTTTTCTTTCGATTGACTCCATGAGAGTTTTACTTGTTTGTAAGCCGGGCTGTCGTATATCAAAGTGCATTTCTCTATGCACTTTGTAACTAAACAACTCTCCGTCCATGGTTTTGAAACTGACATCTAACTTTACGTTGATATGTGGTGGCAAACTTCTATCTTTTGGTTTTCCTAAATATTTTTCGAAAACATCTGCTTGAGTAGTCCCACTTGTAACATGTTCATTAGGAGCCAATATGAAAGTCTCTTTGGTTTCCGTACCCATTGGAGTTGTTGGCTCATCAAGTAGTTTGTCACCGTAGTAAACCTTGAACTCTGAATCGACAATTTGAATAGGGACATTTGACACATTAGCATATGAAAACATTATCCCTTGAGGTGGATTATCAACAGAAATGACATTTGTCCCATTTTTGCCAACGACCCATTGATAATCTCTAAACTTTAATAAAGGCTCAGACAAACTTGATAAACCTCTTTGAATCACCTTGAGGGCTTTAGAGACATTTTCTGATGATTTTTGAGACGACCAAAAACCAATAACAGCAACTAGTGCCAATATGTAGGTTGATACGAAATATAGTATTTCCCAACTGGAAAATGATTTTAGTGCACTGTCTTCCATTTATACTCCTTTAAAAGCTAACGCCCTGTTAAGGGGTGAGCAACGCAATACCGATGCCGCCGCATACCACCTTAATCACTTAAACCAACGCATAGTGAAAATGCCACGCGTTGCGAATCCCTCTTGAACAGTTTGTTATGAGCGTGGTTAAGAGTGCGCTTTGACGTACTTTTTAACCTTTTTCATAGCCATTTGACGCTTAAGTGGCGAAAGATAGTCGATAAACAAGTTACCCGATAAATGATCTATTTCGTGCTGCATTACGATGGCTAGAAACT
>NZ_JARHUF010000071.1 GCF_029223195.1 Vibrio sp. CAU 1672
ATAACAAGGCGTTTAAGACAGATTCGCAACGCTCGGCATTTTTGGTTTGAGTCAGCTTTAGTGTTTACGGCACAATAGGTTAGGTTCAGTGGCAGCGTTGCTCACTACTTAACGCGGCGTTATACGAACTGACAAAGTTCAGCAACCAGAAAAACAATAGGAAATATATGGCAAGTACAAAAACTCTGGGCACTGTAGGAAATGATTTAAACGAAAAAAAAGAAGTAACAGTGAGCAGTGCTCTTTTAATCTTAGGTGGTGCTGCTGTTGGGGCTTGGGTGGGTGCTAAACTAGGTGGTGCGCAAGGTGCATTAGTTGGCTCTTTAGTAGGCGCGTTCATCGGTGGGTTTGCTGCGGGTTACATAAAAAATGTAAAAGTTATTTGGCATCCGAACGGAAAAGTTGAAGTCGAGTTTGAAACTAGGTTTTAGTTATCTATCAGTACGTTCGTATAACAAGCGCTTCAAGACGGATTCGCAACGCGTGGCATTTGTGGCTTGCGGCAAATTTAGTGATTTAGGTGGTTTGCAGAGATATCGCATTGCGTTGCTCACCACTTAAGCGGGCGTTAGTACGGGTTTGACATCAAAGGTCATAAGTTTTGGTGTTTATCTGTTTTGGCGCTCGTATTTACACCTTTCAGTTAGTGCCTTTCACGTTCTTTCCGGTGGCACTATATGCGGAGTGTTCGCTTTGATTTCACCGTTTACGGCTTCTAACTCTTAGCCTATTTCTTTGGCGCTTCTTCATTTTCGTGGTGGCTTTTGAGAGAACCTTGGTTACTTTTGGTGTGGCTGTTGAAGTACGAGGAAAGAATCCTTTTCTAATTTGAAGCTAGTGAAAGTTGGGCAGTTCAGTGCGTTTTTCTTCTAGCAAACTTTCCTCTCTTAATCGGTGTAAAGTTTTGTAGCTGCCCGTCTCACTTCAGTGTTCAAAGCCTTTCATATCATGCCACTTTTCAATATCTTGGAGCGCATAAATAGAGGTAGCGCATGTACTAACAAATTGCTTAAAAGTGATCTGCTCCAGCCAGACTGGACACTTCATTAAGTGACATTTTGTTGTTCAAAGTTAACTGGGCTTAGATACCCAAGAGCACTGTGCCTTCTCGTCCGATTATAATCAACCTCTATG
>NZ_JARHUF010000073.1 GCF_029223195.1 Vibrio sp. CAU 1672
ATACTGATCGTCAAATCGATCCATAAGTCATTGCATTTTTTATGACATCACTGTAGAAATGAGTAAAAGTAGGCTCTCACTTAGGCCTTATTCCACAAGAGTTTTTCATGATCTTGCCCTGGTGCTGCCTATCACATGTTTGCTAATTTATTGTATGAAATATTATAGGTTTCCTTTTAGTAAAACATATAAAGATACGGATAACCTCCAACAACAAACGCTTTTTCAGCTAATTGGTTTCTTGCTTTTTACAATTATCTTGGCAGCAATGGGTAGCTGGATAGCTTGGCTTGGAATTCAAGCTCCTCTACAGTACTTCTCGAGTGTTAAAGGATCTGCCCATGGATATACATTAATTCAAATTGGTGGTTTAACTGCTTTATACAGTATGTGGGGGGCACTTATTTTCCTATTTAGGCTAGTTAACTTACGTGATAAGTCTGCCTAACAAACTGTTTAAGAGTGATTCGCAACGCGTGGCATTTTTACTATGCGTTGGTTTTAGTGTTTAAGGTGGTATGCGGGGACTTCGGTATTGCGCTGCTCACACCTTAACAGGGCGTTATAAGCCAACACAAAGTCAACTTTTTAAAGCAACTATGAGAAATATATGATTGATGTACCTTCGTTACCAACGGATAGCCTCTATAAGTTTCTAGCTCTTTCGGGAGTGTTTATTTTGGCATTCTCTTTATATTCGTATGCTCGTTTCTATACATTGACTAAATCAAAGGCTTTTGAACTCGAAGCTGATATTGAGGAGCGAGAGGCTGAAATTTCATTTCTTGAGCGCCAAGAAAGTCCTGAGCAAAGCGACATTTTAAAAGTTCGTATCAAACACAACAGAGGCAAAGTATTGCTAAAAGAGCTTAACTGGTACAGAAAGCAACTAATAGTAATTGGTTTGTTAACAAGTATTCTTGCTGCTTTGGGTGGATTTATGTGCGTATTCCGGCAGGGCAAGATCATGAAAAACTCTTGTGGAATAAGGCCTAAGTGAGAGCCTACTTTTACTCATTTCTACAGTGATGTCATAAAAAATGCAATGACTTATGGATCGATTTGACGATCAGTATT
>NZ_JARHUF010000074.1 GCF_029223195.1 Vibrio sp. CAU 1672
TTAAGAATTATTCGAAGATCTTAGCAACAACACCAGCACCTACTGTACGGCCACCTTCACGGATCGCGAAACGTAGACCTTCGTCCATTGCGATTGGTGCGATTAGCTCAACAGTCATCTTGATGTTATCGCCAGGCATTACCATTTCTACGCCTTCTGGTAGCTCGATGTTACCAGTTACGTCAGTTGTACGGAAGTAGAACTGTGGACGGTAGCCTTTGAAGAACGGAGTATGACGGCCGCCTTCGTCTTTAGACAGTACGTATACTTCAGACTCAAACTTAGTGTGTGGAGTGATTGAACCTGGAGCCGCTAGTACTTGACCACGTTCAACTTCGTCACGCTTAGTACCACGTAGAAGTGCACCAACGTTCTCACCTGCACGACCTTCGTCTAGCAGCTTACGGAACATCTCAACACCTGTACATGTTGTAGTTGTAGTCTCTTTGATACCTACGATAGCAACTTCGTCACCTACGTTTAGGATACCGCGCTCGATACGGCCAGTTACTACTGTACCACGACCTTGGATTGAGAATACGTCTTCGATTGGCATTAGGAACGGCATGTCTACTGCACGCTCTGGCTCTGGGATGTAGTTGTCTAGCGCTTCTGCTAGTTCAACAATCTTGTCTTCCCACTGCTTCTCGCCGTTTAGTGCGCCTAGTGCAGAACCTTGGATAACTGGTAGGTCATCACCTGGGAAGTCGTACTCAGAAAGAAGTTCACGAACTTCCATTTCTACTAGTTCTAGTAGCTCTTCATCATCAACCATGTCACATTTGTTCATGAATACGATGATGTATGGGATACCAACCTGACGGCCTAGTAGGATGTGCTCACGAGTTTGTGGCATTGGACCATCAGTTGCAGCAACTACAAGAATACCACCGTCCATCTGTGCAGCACCAGTGATCATGTTCTTAACGTAGTCCGCGTGTCCTGGACAGTCAACGTGCGCGTAGTGGCGAGTTGGAGTGTCGTACTCTACGTGAGAAGTAGCGATTGTGATACCGCGCTCACGCTCTTCTGGAGCGTTATCGATAGATGCGAAGTCTTTCGCTTCACCGCCGTA
>NZ_JARHUF010000008.1 GCF_029223195.1 Vibrio sp. CAU 1672
TAATACTGATCGTCAAATCGATCCATAAGTCATTGCATTTTTTATGACATCACTGTAGAAATGAGTAAAAGTAGGCTCTCACTTAGGCCTTATTCCACAAGAGTTTTTCATGATCTTGCCCTGTTTTGAGACAGCTTAATTTACCTATCCCTCTGTGGTTGTACGTTTCTTCTAATTTTTCAAATCACCCCAAATACACTCTAAGAAGGCTGATTCAAAACCTAAGCCTTAGCCTCGAGAACTACAGTTTCTGTATCATCCTCTTTTCGAAACGCAAATAGGACTAACACAATCGCAATCCCAGACACACCGCCCAGTAGCGTACCTAAAACACAAATTAGTGCACGCTTAGGACCATCTTTAATTTCAGGCACTACAGCTGGGTCTACAACTTTGAAAATAAACTCTTCTTGCACCTCTGCCAACATCAAGCTTTTCGTTTGCTCTTCAATTAACTTATAAAAGGTGCTTTGCATATCAGCAACGGCTGTTTTTTGTAGCTGAGCGTTCAAATAAGCAAGGTTTTGTGAAGTTTCTGCAATCGTCCGCTCACGCATCACTTTATTTATATCTTCAACCAGCCAATTCACCCATAGCTGGGCAATGTATGGTGAGTAATGTTTTATCGACACAGTGTATAAACCACTCTCTTTATCTTGGCTTATACTCAACACCTCTTTATTGAATACTTCAGATGCTTCCTGGGCAGTTGGTTTTGCACCGCGCAAGCCTTTTGGCTCACGTAACCATATATCTTTGTTTGAATCATAAATCTCATCATCCAAAATAAGTTTATTATTCGCAAGATCCCACCCTTTCACTGCCATAAGTGGCACGAGCAAATCATGTTTATTAATAAAAGCTTCAACAAATTGACGAGACTTCATTACTTGTACCGCAAGATCAGTTTGAGATGTTTCACCTCCACCAATATTTACACCAGCAAGCGCAGCTAACCCACCCAGTTGACTTGCCATTTTGGCCAAACCACCACCGTTTGAGCTTTCCGCTGGAGCAAGTAGTGTATCTGCTTTGTAAATATTTGGTAAGTTCAATGCATAAACAACTGAAGCTACAATAAAAACAATTGTGGTGACAATTATGACCCATTTCCCTCTCCAGAGTGCTTTAAACAGTTCACGGAGATTAATTTCGCCATCTGTAAAATGAGTTTGTTGTTGCGAGGGGGGCGATATGTAATGTTGATGTGGCTCTTTTTGTAATTCCATACGTTTTAGATCCTAAGCTCCGAACTTAGTACCAAAGCTCTAAATTCGGAGATTTGTGAAATTTGATAATACGTTTGTACAGCAGTTAATAATTGAAGAGTAATATCATCCAGCAATCGGGTTGTAAGTACATTCCTCTCCTCCCCTCGGCTTGCGATGTAATGTCGGAATTAAGCTAACTCCTCCGTAAACAAAGCACTCTGCAATGTTTACTCTTCCATTTTAATCTTCTGTATCTTCTGAGTTCTAGGGCTTTCGTATGCTTACTTCAACGCATTAATCGCTACACCAGTCTGGTAAAGTATCTGTGTAGCGGCAGTCCAGGTACTCAGAGCATCACGGTAATCTGTGTCGATTGGTACAACGATCGTATCACCAGCTTTAAGCTCTTCCTTGTTGTTGCCAAACCAGTAACCCGAAGCCGGTTTGTAAACCGAACCATCAGCTCGTACCACAAAAATACGATCTTCGTCTGCCTGCTTCTTCGCACCACCCGCTTTATTGAGGTAATCATCCACACCGAGTTTGTTGTCTAACAGGTAAGTAATTGGTACCTGAACTTCACCCATGATGGATACCGTGTTGCGGAAGGTTGGGACAAACAGGAAATCGCCATCCTCGAGCATAAAATCAGCAGAACGCTCTTCTTGTAAGATGCGGTTAAGCTGCACTACCATTCGGCCTAATGCTTTACTGCGGCTTGCTTCTTGGACAAATGCTAATGTCTTGTCTGGGTCAGATATGACTGATCCTAAATTGCTGTCTGCGCGGAAGGTTTTCTTCGCTGTTTCTTTACGCATGTCTGCTGCGTATTGATTTAGCAGCTTCTGCTCTTGCAGGCGCAGTGCCTCACGCGTGAAGATCGCTCCTTGCGGGTGCGCAAATTCTGTCAGGCCGCCGGCTCGTTTCAACAGTTCATTCAGGGTTTCACCTTGGCGCACGGTATAGGTACCCGGAAAACGTACTTCTCCCTGCAGAGTTACCGTACTTTGCAGTTTCACATTGGGCTTTTCCAGAATGTTCAAACGGTCACGCCCCACAATGGCAATAGCATCTGCATCACCACGTATCGCTTTACGCAGGTCTATCCGTTCCACTTCGACGTAAGCTCGCTGATCAAGATTGCTGATCGCCGTACGGGCTAATTCGGCATTAATGGTAAAGGCGTTGTAAGTCAAACCACCGGCGGCGGCTATCAACGTCGATACCGTCATATCCGCTGTAATAGGGTAACGACCGGGATGCTTAACTTCACCAAAGACTTCCGCAATTTGTGGTGCTAACCCTAAGCGAGACTGCTGTTGCAACTGCAACAATACTGGTGCCAGTAAAGAGCGACGTGTGCTCTGTTTCATAAGTTCAAACTCTTCACGAGTCAACTCTTTACCTCGGAAAACTAAGATATCTTTTGCAGCACGGCCTTGCTTATCAAACTGCGCAGAACTAGTCGTGACCGATTTTTCAAGAACTCGCTCTTGTTTTTGCTGCTCTTCTTGGGCTTGGGCTTGGGCTTGCTCCAGCGTTTTCGCTTTAGTTACCACCTCTTGCTCTGCAACCGCATCCAGATCTTCATTATTGAAACGGTTAAACACCAGTAGTCGGTCGCGAGATTTTAGCTCCAGATTATCTTCACTAGCGGGCTCCAAAATAGCCTTCGCCAGGTTGATTTGCTGAACCTCAATGTCGCGCTGCGGGTTGATCTCCCGCACCACCACCGCGTAGTTTACGTCTGCAGTCGATTTGAATGCGGTATCAACCGACTTAAACAAATCAGCAACTTTAAGCCCAGCTCGCCACTCAACATATCCCGGATGACGAACATCACCTTCAATATGCACGTATCGTGTCAGCTCTTCGCTCTTCTTCAGCACATTAACTACGTCGCCATCCTTAACCTTAAGCTTCTGATCGCCAGCCTGGCTGAAATTCAGCGTCAACGCTTCACGGTGCCCTTTTACCGCATAGCGTTTAACTTCAACCTGACTAGTGTAGGCGTTGGCAGAGAACCCTCCGGCCATTTGAATCGCTTGCTGGTAACTCTGACCCGGCTTAACTTCATAGATCCCTGGTCGGTTGACTTCACCGCCGATAGAGATGGAACTCCCCAACGAGCCGATAAAGACCACATCCCCGGACATAAGACGCACATCGTTGCTTGTATCTCCCTTCAGCAACAGATCATACATGTCCAACTGACGAATAAGCTTACCGTTACGTTTCAGTTGAACATTACGCAGTGCACCGCCCTCGCCAAAGCCGCCACTGTAGTAAATGGCTTGTGAAATCGTGGTCAGGGCACTCACCGTATACGCACCTGGCTTATATGCATCACCCATAACAAACACTTGCATGGTTCGCAGCTCGCCTAGTGAAATATCACTGCGAACACCGATCATTTGCTCTTTGACTCGCTGGCTGAGTGACTCACGCACTTCTGAGAACGTCATACCCGCGACTTGCACCGGACCGAGCGAAGGAAAGTTAATCACTCCCTCGCGGTTCACGCGTAGACGATGGGTGGTATTCTCTTTACCAAACAGCTGAATAACAATTTCATCCCCTGCTCCTACGGTATAGTCAGCCGGGACAGGGACATCACTGATCGGGGCGAAAGTGGTTGGTGAGCCGGCAAACAGCTCCAGACCAAAACGTTTTAGCTCTTTACCGGCCTCCTGTCCTGTTGCATCCTGATTTTCATCAACTATACCAGCAAGCTTCTCAGAGCGAGGCGCAACGACCTGCGGATTATCATAACCCGCAGATTTGGATGACGAACTTGGCAGGGTAATGCCATACTTACTCGCCAGCGCTTGCTGTTGGCTGGCTGGTAAGCTTTGAAACATTTGGATTTGTTCTGGTGTCGGAGTTTGTGCCAAAGCAGCCGTTGGCATCAATGCGCTTGCCAGCATACAAGCGGCAAGGGAGAAGTAAGCTTTAAGCATGGTATTTCGCTATCAAAATAAGAATGAGAGGGTGCAGGTGAGAGTTTTCGCAGCTCAAATTGCAGCAAACGAAACTACGGAATTAAAATTTATGTTGAAAGCCAAGTGATATGGCATTAAGGCGAGCTCGCGTTTCTGAAACGCTGTCCACAAATTCGAATACCACAGCATTGTTTTGATCAAGTGCGTAGTGCATTCCGATACCAAAGCTAAAGCCTTGGTCTTTTCCTGAGCCAGCCTGTTGCTTGTCGATGGTCAGGCTGGAATATCCGGTCAGCCCATACAAGGCAACACGCTCGGTCACAGGCATATTGAACTTGATAAAACCGCTCGCGAGGCTATCGACCGCCAAACCACCAGAGCGTTCTACTGAGGTCCCATAGCGGGCTTCCACGGCAACATAGTCATTAATGAAATAACCTGCCTGTGCCTGTAACAGGAAAGGATTACCTTCTGAGAAAGATGATGAGGTGGTGTCTTGGTACTCTGCATTGGAATAACTCGTTAATACACCGGCATAAAAATCAGCCGACGCAGAAACAGAGTATAAACTAAGACCTAGCAAACCAAGCCTTTTTAGCCATAACCGTTGTTTTGTCACGTAAATGTTCCTTAGAAAAGCTTCATTGAAACCGTAATTAAGTCATCCAAATT
Organism: Vibrio sp. CAU 1672; assembly: GCF_029223195.1. GTDB lineage: Bacteria > Pseudomonadota > Gammaproteobacteria > Enterobacterales > Vibrionaceae > Vibrio. The sequence continues at coordinate 4,826 of NZ_JARHUF010000008.1, forward strand.
TGCGATACGATTGTGCTGGCACGCATACCTGTACTCTCCTGTACTCTCCTGTACTCTGCCAAGCTACCGCCCTGCGGCATTGCGCGTTAGCCACTGTTCGCAAGATGTTCAACTGTGTATCTCGACAACCTATTTTATTTATAAATCCGTTTGCTTTAAGCAGTACTTTTGAGGTGTTAATGCCGATAATTGCAGATAATTTCTCTGGTACAAAAGCTCGCAAATTATGCATGGATTGGGTTTAAACGGCAAGGAGGAAAATCGCCCTGTCAGCTTTCATTCCCCTTAACTATAGAGATCAAACAAATACGAAACTATTTACATGCAGGCTGTTTTTTATCTAAAATATGGCTAGATGTGTCTCATAGACGCATCTAACATCGATGTTAGAAAAATGAATATTCAAGGATCAATAATGAAAAACACAGCTCTAGCTATTCTTATGGCTCTAAGCGCATCTACTGCATTCGCAGCATCTGAAGCTGGTACTACTGGTACTGCTGCAGCAAGTGCAACAGGTACTACAGCAGTGGCTGTAGGTACAGTAGCAGCGGTAACTGTAGTAGCGGTGGCAGCGTCAGACAGCGACTCTACTTCTACTTCTACTTCTACTTCTACTTCTACTTCAGTAGCTAAGTAAGAACTCCAGTAGATTGCTTATATTTCGCCCTGATTTATTCAGGGCGATTTTATTTGTACGAGGAAATAATGGATCGCACTCGAATCAATAGGTTGGTGCACTTTGGGTTAGCCCTTCCAGTTTTTTGCCTTATCGCAGGTTGTACTCAAAAGTTTAATGATGTTTCTGCAACGGTTCAGGAAGCTTACAGTAACTATGTCGATATCGAACTAACAGAGCAAGAAATTGAAGCGGTTCCGTATGCCAGCGCCTACTTGAAAATTGGCACTCAAAAACAGGTTTTTGTTGTTCTCGCTTTTGCTGAGCCCAATCCAAAAACGGGCCACACTCAGCTAAAATGGGTTAGCGCCGACAAAGCTATGATCGTGACCGAAAATGGCCGGATTGTAAAAACACTGGGACTGCAAAAAGAGAATTTAGCTGGTGTTTATGGTGATGTACCGGAGTACTCAGAGTTAAACACTCCATTTTCACTCTCCTATGACTGGCCACAACAATATCGCTACGGTTTTCCGGCCAATGTAACCCGAAAACTCGTAGGGGCAGAAACGGTGATTACACCAATATCGTCAACAGAGACGCGCGTTTATCGTGAGCACATCTCCTTCCCAACCCTATCTGCCGATATAGAGAATACCTACTGGGTCGATGACAACAATAAAGTAGTTAAAACTGTGCAATTTTTGGGGCCAAACATGACTCCGATAGAGTTAACGATTCTGAAAGGGTACAGCAAGTCATGAAAAATCGAGTCCTATTTTTGCTGAGCGTGTTTTGGCTCACGCTGACAAACAGCTATCCTATTTGGGCAAACGAGCCCCCGCTGCGCGTTAATTTAATTGGCACTGGCAAGCAATTACAATTTGATGCTCCAGCTCGCCTAGCAGATATAATGCAAGCCAGTCAAGGAAATGGGCTGTCGCTGTCTTACCCTATCGCGACAACACTCTTTGATGAATCTAAAACAGCCAAACAACAAAGTGAGACTCTTAAAAACGCGGTGTTGAATCAGATGATGCAACACAACTTGGTATCACACCCATTATACAAGTTCATTAAACAGCAGCAGTTTGCTCCGCGACTGATGTCTGAGCTGGATCTGGACAAGGTACGCCTAGATAAGTTTAATAACCCGCTATTGCATGGCACACTATCGCTGGCCTCACCAGAACGGAACCAATATGTGTTCTATTTAGGTAACACCAACACTGTTCATAAAATAAAGTCACAGCAAGGAGTATCACTTTACCAACAGCTCGATAATCTGGAGCCGGTTATCGGTAGGGTAGCCCAATCACCAGTCATTATTTATCCCAACGGTCAAGTGGTATTGCCACACGACGGGGCATGGTTAACCACTCAGTACTATTTACCCCCCCTTACCATGGTGTACCTACCTTTTGAGCGTTATACCGAATCCGAACTGGATCAAAACATTGTCAGCCTACTGGCTCAGCTCAAACTAACCCAGAGATAAATACCCATGAAACTTATTAAAAACAGTGTATCTCTCGCGTTGATGACTCCAACATTAGTTTGGGCACAGGATATCCCCTTTGAAGCACCGCCGCTGCAACCATCACAAATGGACTTTGGCGGTGTCGGCCTTATGCAAATGCCGACCGGACGGATGGCTCCCGAAGGTGAATTTAACTTTGCTGTCAACAGCAACAACGAATACTCATTCTATAATGTAACTCTGCAAGTTTTGCCTTGGTTAGAGACAACTATCCGGTACACAAAAGTACACGACCTGCTCTATCATCCATCATTTCCTGTTGATAACGAGTACACTGACAAGGGCATAGATTTTAAGATTCGCTTGCTAGAGGAATCACGCTATCTACCTGAGCTTTCTGTCGGTGTGCGTGATTTCGCTGGCACAGGGCTGTTTGATGCTGAGTTTGTCGCCGCAACTAAACGTTATAGCATGCGCCATCTGGGTACTCTTGATATCACCTTAGGCATGGGCTGGGGATACTTGGGAACCCGAAATAACATTTCTAACCCCATGTGCAAACTCTCCGATAAATATTGCTCCAGACCTGCTGATTTTTTATCCACAGGGGGCACCACAAACTTTGACCGCGCCTTTAAAGGTCCGGCAGCACTTTTTGGCGGTATTGAATATCAGACCCTACATGAACCGCTGCGCTTTAAGCTCGAGTATGACAGCAATAACTACAGCGAAGATTTCCCAGTGGTTGACGGCAATGTTGATATGACCCCGCATACACCGTGGAACATCGGTTTTCTATACCGCCTCGGAGATATGGCCGACCTGCGCATCAGTTATGAGCGCGGTGATACCCTGGTTGCCGGGCTGAGCCTGTATACCAACTTCAACCGCATGCCCTCTTTCTGGCGTGACACGCCAACGCCAGAAGTAACCGACCAACACCCTGAAGATATTTCTGATGTCGACTGGCAACGTGTCAGTGATGAACTGGATAAAATCGCCGGTATTGAGGCAAACCAGATTTTTGTCGATGATAACCTGGTCGCTGTAGTAGGTGAACAGAAAAAATACAGGGATCGGGATGAGGCATACGAGAAAGCGGCAGCGGTGCTGTATAACCAACTGCCCGAAAGCATCAACTCGTACTCCATTAGCGAACGCAATAAAGGCCTGGGGACAGCGCCAACCACGATTTCTGCTGAGAAGTATGCTGATGTGGCTCAGGTGAACTACATCAACCCAAGTATTCAGGATGCACTATTGCAATCAACCCACATTCCGGGTGGCACTCCGGTATACGATGGCTTCAAACGTTTTGACTGGGGCTTTGCACCTAAGCTGGCACAAACTTTGGGTAGTGCAGAAGACTTCTATTTATTCAGTCTTGGCTTAAGTGGCAGTGCGTCATACTGGTTAACCGATAATTTGGAACTGGGTGGTTCGCTGTACTGGGACTGGTATAACAATTACGACAAGTTTATTTACGTAACTCCACCAGACGGCACCAGCGTTCCCCGTGTGCGCACTATGTTCCGGGCTTATCAGAATGAGCATAACGTGACCATGTCTAATTTGCAGCTAACCTGGATGCAAAACTACTCCAACAGCATGGATCAGCAATTCTACGCGGGTTATCTGGAAAGCATGTTTGCCGGTATCGGTACGGAGTTCTTGTACCGTCCTCAAGGAGCGAACTGGGCTATCGGTGCCGATGTAAACTTGGTGTCGCAACGCGACCCACAAAGCTATTTCGGGGTATACGATGAACAATGGCAGTATGTACCCGAGTACGGTGCGCCTTTCCAAGTTATCGACAAGGGTTTCACCGGCTTTGTTTCCGGCTACTACTACCCGCAGTGGAGCTTTCTGTCAGATTTGATGATTCAGGTTGATGTAGGACAGTTCCTGGCAGGTGATGTGGGCACTCAGGTGAATGTATCTAAACAGTTCAAGAGTGGTGTGATTGCCGGCGCCTTTGCCTCGTTTACGGATTTGTCAGCCGATGAGTTTGGCGAAGGCAGCTTCACCAAGGGGTTCTACATTTCGATCCCTTATGACATCATGACGGTGAAACCGAGCAACAACCGGGCTAACTTTAGCTGGCAGCCTCTTACCCGTGATGGGGGGCAAAAGCTGGGACGGAAATACAACCTGATTGAATTGACCGATCAACGTAACCCTTGGTATCAAAGGCCAAACCGTTCTGACCTGAAGTAACCATGCATTGCTGTCTTGAAGTAGCAATGCAATTAATACAGGGAGCTTAGGCTCCCTTTTTACTATTGAAAAACGTAGGTAACTGATATCAGTAAGTGTAAAGAATTCTGGTTTACGCCACTAGCCCCGCAATATTGGCAGGCAAACTCTGAATCACCAATCGCTATCTTTTCCTGCCACCCGATAGCACCGTAATGCGTTTCTTGCTAAAATTCCGGGGATAATTTTAACCTATGGTGGAAGTTCTATGATCATCGTAACTGGTGGTGCTGGCATGATCGGCAGCAACATTGTTAAGTCACTCAATGCAATTGGTATTAACGATATTCTGGTTGTCGACAACCTGAAGAACGGTAAAAAGTTTAAGAACTTGGTCGATCTGGACATCACCGACTACATGGATCGCGATGACTTCCTGACCCAAATCATGGCCGGTGATGACTTTGGCCCGATTGAAGCGGTTTTCCATCAGGGTGCCTGCTCTGCAACCACTGAATGGGATGGCAAGTACATGATGCTCAACAACTATGAGTATTCCAAAGAGTTGCTGCACTACTGCCTGGATCGTGAGATCCCATTCCTGTACGCCTCTTCGGCGGCCACCTATGGGGATACCGAAAGGTTTGTCGAAGAGCGTGAGCATGAAGGAGCATTAAACGTCTATGGCTACTCCAAGCAGCAGTTCGACAATTATGTGCGCCGCCTGTGGCAAGATGCGGAAGAACACGGCGAGAAGCTGTCTCAAATAACCGGCTTCCGTTACTTCAACGTCTACGGCCCGCGTGAAGATCACAAAGGCAGCATGGCATCGGTTGCCTTCCACCTTAACAACCAGATCCTGGCCGGTGAAAATCCAAAACTGTTTGAAGGCAGCGGCCAGTTCAAGCGTGATTTCGTTTACGTTGGCGACGTATGTAAAGTCAATCTGTGGTTTATGCAACACGGTGTTTCCGGCATCTTTAACTGCGGTACCGGCCGCGCAGAAGCTTTTGATGAAGTGGCCAAGGCTGTCATCGCCCATCATGGCAAAGGGGAGATCGAATATATTCCTTTCCCTGAGCACTTAAAAGGCGCGTACCAGGAATTCACCCAAGCAGATCTGGCCAAGCTGCGTGCGACCGGTTGTGATGTTGAGTTCCAGACTGTCGCCGAAGGCGTCGCTGAGTATATGGCGATCCACAACGCGTAAATCCAGTGTTAGCTGACGGATTTTAGGCTCTCCTCGGTGTAGCCTAAAATCCTGTCCCTCAAAATATCGTCTGAATTTATCGTGCACTCGATCTTATCGCCCAGTAAGGTAATTTAAATTTTTCATGACCACTCAACGCGACGACTACGATCCGAAAGCCTATCAGCCAAAGTTTAAACGCGAGTTTCTCGCTCCCAAGCATTGGGGAACCTGGCTGGGTGTCATACTGTTTTTACCCGTGACCCTGCTACCTCTGAAGCTACAAAAATGGTTAGCCCAACTCATCGCCGCCAAAATGGCCAAGTCGCATACAGGACCGGCCCACCGTTCTCGGGTGAACTTTGAACTCTGCTTCCCTGAAAAGAGCTTTGCTGAGCGTGAAAAGCTGATCGAAAAAACCCTGTTCACCGCCACGTTGTTTTTCCTCCGCTTTGGCCTGTTAAGCCTGCGATCTTCTCAGTGGTTACGTAAACGCTGCAAAATTAAAGGCATGGAGATATTGCAGCAGTATGTCGACAAACATGAAAATGTGATCCTCCTGACCCCTCACACCTGGGCGATTGACGTGCCGGCCATTTTGCTGGCGTCCATGGGAATGCCGGTCACTGGATTTGCCAAAAAACAGAAAAACGAAGTAGCCGACTGGCTGATGCACCGCCAACGCATTCAGTATGGCGGACGCATCTATGAGCGCTCGGTGGGCATCAAACCCTACCTGAAAGCTATCCGAGAGGGCTACATTGGCTATTATCTTCCCGATCAGGATCACGGACCGGAAGGCAGTGTTTTTGTAGACTTTTTTGCAACGCGAAAAGCCACCCTGCCCGGTTTAGGCAAGCTCGCAAAACTGACCAAATCTACCGTTTTGCCACTGTTTGTCGCGCTCAATCCAGACAATGGCGACTTCGAGATTGAAATATTACCGGCCCTCGAAGTAGGCCAGGGCGAAGAACAAGATGCCCGCACCTGCAACCGAACGATTGAACACTTCGTCGGGGCACAGCCTGAGCAGTACATGTGGGTACTGCAACTGCTTCACTCCCAGGAAGACGGTAACAACTACTACAACCTGTTTAAGCCCCGATACAACACCGACTGGCGAATTGAAAAATGAAAAAAATCCTTGTAATTGGCCCTGCATGGGTCGGTGATATGGTGATGTCACAATCACTTTACACCACTTTGAAACAACAGCATCCGGATTGCATCATTGATGTCATTGCGCCAGGGTGGTGCAAACCCATTCTGGAACGGATGCCGGAGGTCAACCAAGCGATTGACATGCCCATCGGCCACGGCGAATTCAATCTGTTAGGCCGGCGTGAAATCGGTAAGTCACTGCGAGAAAAGCACTACGATCAGGCCTATATATTGCCGAAATCAGCGAAGTCTGCCCTAATCCCCTGGTTTGCTAACATTCCTGTTCGCACCGGCTGGAAAGGTGAAATGCGCTATGGCCTGCTGAATGATCTGCGCCCGAACATGAAATCGTTCCAATATATGGTTGAGCGCTACGTTGCGCTGGCCTACCCTCAGGCTGAGATGATTGATTCAACCTCACTGGGTGGATTAGATACCCTGCCCCGCCCAAGCCTGACGATTGTGCCCGATGCACAGCAAAAAACACTGCACAAATTTACTTTATCGACCGACGAGCCAGTGCTTGGCCTTTGCCCCGGCGCTGAGTTTGGCCCGGCAAAAAAATGGCCTGAGCACCATTACGCGGAAGTCGCAACCAAGATGAGCCAGTCTGGTCACCACATCTGGCTGTTCGGCTCACAAAAGGATCTTGAGACCTGTAACAATATTAAAGCGCAGGTGCCTGAAAACTTACACCAGCGCATTCACGTACTAGCCGGGCAAACCAGCTTGATTGAAGCGGTCGACTTATTGGCGGCATGTCAAACGGTGGTGGCCAATGATTCCGGCCTGATGCACGTAGCGGCAGCCGTCGGTTGTAATGTAGTGGCGGTCTACGGCTCAACATCGCCGAAATACACCCCACCGCTGGCAGAAAAAGTGGCAATCGTCCATACCGATATTGAGTGTCGCCCGTGCTTTAAGCGCGAATGCCAATACCAGCATTTGAAGTGTCTGACGGAACTGGCTCCCTCTCAGGTTCTGGCCAGTATCCAAAAACTGGAAGCCATCGCGGTAGACGCATGCTGATCCGTGCCTGTTACACCCTGCTGCTAACCTTAGCCGCACCGCTGCTGTTATTCGGCTTATACAAACGTAAGCCGAATAAGCCCAGATTTGGTCGGCGCTGGAAAGAGCACTTCGGGATTACACCAAAATCAGAAGCCCGCGAGCGCCCCATCTGGATTCATGCGGTTTCCGTCGGTGAAAGCATTGCAGCAACGCCCCTGATCAAGGCTCTAAAAAAGCAAAACCCAGAACAACCAATTTTGGTCACCACTACGACCAGTACCGGCGCTGAACAGATTGCGAAATTAGGTGATTTAGTCGAGCACCGTTATATGCCGATCGATTTCAGCTTTGCGGTAAAAGGGTTTCTTCGTGCGGTCAAGCCGAAACAGATGCTGATCATTGAAACCGAACTGTGGCCAAACACCCTGCATACGGTCAACCAGGCTGGCATTCCGATCACTGTGGTCAATGCCCGCCTTTCAGAGAAATCCTGCCGCAACTACGCCAGAGTGCAACCGCTGTTTGATCTGCTGCATCCCAATTTGACCCAATTGCTGTGTCAAACCGATGCCGATGCCGAACGCTTTGCCCGCTTAGGCGTCGCAAGCGACAAACTGCAGGTCACCGGCTCAATAAAGTTTGATATCCAGATATCAGATGACGTCAAAACACAAAGCCAAACGCTGCGTGGCACGCTGGGAAATGAGCGCCCGGTCTGGATCGCAGCCAGCACCCACAAAGGCGAAGACGAGCAAGTCCTCAATGCCCACAAACAAGTTTTAACCTCCCACCCTGATGCATTACTGATCTTGGTGCCACGTCATCCTGAGCGCTTTGATTCAGTATTTGAATTGTGCCAACAGCAAGGGTTTGCCACAGCCCGACGCACCTCCGCGCAGCTGGTTACGCCGGAAGTCCAGGTGTACCTTGGCGATACCATGGGTGAGATGCTGGTACTGTTAGGTGCCGCAGACATCTGCTTTATGGGCGGCAGCCTGATTGGCAACAAGGTTGGTGGGCATAATGTACTGGAACCGGCGGCGCTGGGCGTACCGGTGATCACCGGGCCAAGTTACTTCAATTTTGAGGCGATTGTTGAGCTATTGGTACAACACTCGCTATGCGAAGTCGCGGAAAACCCGGATGAGCTCCAGGCCAAACTATGCCAGCACCTGGCGGAAGAGCCGGCTCCACAATCCACGCAGAAAAAAAATGCCGAGTTCATGTCCAAGTATACCAACGTCGCCAATAATGTGGCCAAGATGATCTTAGAGAAATAAAATGAAAAACATCATTACGTATAAAAGAGTCACTTCTGATTACAATAACGTTTGTTACGTAAACTCTATTTTTGCTCTGTTCCTTTATTTGTATATTAATAAAGGGGATAAAAACACATTGTTTGTCAGCCATGTAGACTTTGAAGGCTTGCTGAAAGAAAGCCGTTTAGACAATGTCATTATTGTTGATACCAAGAGAAACAGAAACTGGGATTCACTACTGCATAAGTTTGGCTTGCTAAAATATGACCTGACGGAGTTTATTCAAGGCAAGTTGTTCTTTGGTCATGACCATCTAACCTTTGCGTTTCTTTTTGATTTCGATAACGCGTCCGTACTGGAAGATGGTACCGGTAATTACGGCGGCCCAATTGCCTTGAAAAAGAGAATCAGGCGGGCGTTAAAAGGAAGAGTGGTGTCCCCGCTCGGCTATGGCAAACAGGTCAAAACCGTTTACCTCTCCAAGCCAGAGCAAGCTGACCGCAGACTGCAAAAGAAAGTCGCGGCGTTCAGTGTGGTGGATCTCTTAGACTACACGCGCAACCACAGCCTGAAAAAAGTACTCACCCATGATCATCAGTCTCTGAGCAACCAGAATATTTTATTCACCCAGCCTATCAGCGATCTGATCACAGAAGAAGGGAAAATCAAGCTATACCAGCAAATCGTTGATGAGTACCAGATCAGCGTAATCAAACCCCACCCAAGAGAAACCACCGACTATGCAGCACATTTTTCCTGTGAGGTGCTGGATAAATTCATCCCGGCTGAAGCGTTAATCGCGCCGGATGATCAGAATATCAACCTCTACACATTAAGCTCAACGTCGGTCTTAAACCTAAAAGAAGTGAACAATAACCTTCATATTGAATTGCTGGCGCCAGACTTACACAACTACTTATCTCAATGGCAAGCGAGAAATCATAAGTAAGCGCTGTTCTGCCCACTAAAATAAGCCAGAGCCTTCCCAATCGGAAGGCTCTGGCCCGTTCACTTATTCGCTAGCACTGGTATTTTTGTGCATAAAAAATTCCGCCAACTCAAAATCCAATTGGGTATCGATATCGAAAGAGTATCGATTTTCCATGAGGTAAGCGAACGTTTGATTACTGTAGCAAATCTGTTTTTGCGTTTTCAGTATTTGAGCATCAAAGACATACACCGCCCCATTAAGACGGTAAAATTCACCGAGATCCTGCGAGCGATTCAACGCTTCAGGCTTCAGGAAACTCCCCATAGAAGCATCTGATGGCAAGGTGTTGGCCCACAGTGGTGAATGCTCACAAGGGGTAACCGACACCACCGAATCGGCCTGCTTTTCAATAAAGAGCTCTAATGCTTCATCAATATGCTGCGCCGTTCGCAAAGGTGATGTTGGCTGGAGTAAAACCAAAATATCGGCATCACTGGCCAACGTTTCTAAAGAGTAAACCAGAACATCTTCCGTCTTTGCCGTATCTGAAGCCAGATGAGCTGGCCTGAGTTCCGGCACCTCTGCCCCGAGCCCGACCGCCACATCGGCAATCTCCTGATCATCGGTACTCACCAGCACCTGATCGACATATCGACTGTTTGAAGCGGCATCAATTGACCAGCCAATGAGTGGTTTACCATGCAGTGGTAACACATTCTTTCTCGGTAAGCGTTTGCTGCCGCCTCTGGCAGGTATCAGGGCAAGTACTTTTTTACCGTCGATCACTACAGCATCCCCAAGGTATGAATATCCGCTTGTGCCCGGTTAAAATCGTCCATACGGCCGATATCAAGCCAGTACTCATGAATCGGGAACATTAACACTTTTTCACGTTCAATCATGTGTTGCTCAAGCAAGGTTGGCATATCAATACGATGGTTCTTCGGTACCGACTGAACGACTCGAGGAGATACGACGTAAATACCAGCATTGACAAAAAAGCGCTGAACCGGCTTTTCGACCATGCTGGTGATTTTGTTGCCTTCGCCGTTGATCACACCATAAGGGATCTGGTAGTCATACTCTCGCACACACATGGTCGCATCCGCTTGGTTTTCTGTATGAAATTCAAGTAAACGCCGGAAATCCACTTTAGTTAATACATCACCATTCATCATGATTAACGGCAGGTCTTGCGGCAGATCTTTTGGCAACAAACCCAAAGCACCGCCAGTACCAAGTGGTGATTCCTCATGAACATACTGGATGCTGACCCCCAGTTCGGAGCCATCCCCAAAGTGCGCTTCGATCTGCTCTGGCATGTAGTGGGTTGAGATATAAAAGTTAACAAACCCCGCTTTAATGAAGCTGTGGATCACCGTTTCCAGAATCGGTTTATTGCCGATTTTCAGCATCGGTTTGGGGCAGGTATCAGTTAAAGGACGCAGACGAGTACCAAACCCACCAGCCATCAGGAACACTGGGTTTTGATAGGTCGGCTGACGAAGCACACCATGTAGGGTTTCCAAACCCACTACTTTGCCTTTATCTATCAGCGGAATAGATAAAACACTTCTGTTTTCCATCGCCTCGATCAAATCTTCACGCGGCGTGTTCACGTCTGCCGTCAGTGGGCTGGTGTTCATCACTTGCGCGACATCGGCGGTTAACGGCAGGTTCTTGAGCAAACCACGACGGATATCCCCATCAGTCACGACGCCCAATAACGCACCGTCATCATCCACCACCAATACGACACGCAGTGCCTCATTGTTAATGATTTCCAATGCATCACGTAGTGTACTGGTTGGTTTAATTAATACGTTTTTCCAACAATGACTCATGGTAAACCTATATCTTGTGTAATTATTTAGAGCTTTTGAATGTCACGCGACCCGGGTAGCAAACCTGGCTTGGCAACACGTTCTGGTTAATCACCGCGCCAGCACCAACCACGACATTTTCCGCTAGATTGATATTTTGAATAACCGTGGCACCCGCGCCAATATAAACATTGCCGGCGGTTTGGACCTGGCCACATAACGTCGCCCGTGGTGCGAGATGGTTGAACGGACCAATCACACAATCGTGTTCCACGATCGCGCCGGTGTTAATAATGCTATGACTGCCAATCATAACACCAGCCTGGATGACTGCGTTGGGGAAAACCTGCACGCCTGCTTCCAGTTTTGCATACGGAGAGACCTGTGCGCTCAGCGCAACCACCGTTTCGAATCGATAACCATGCGCGATAAAATACTCGCTGAGCTTTTGTCTCAGGGTTGACTGCGGAAGCGCCCCAATCCCATTGACCAGCAACACCTCTTCAGGTGAAAACTGAAAAACATCATCATCGTCGGTAAAATGAGTCAGCCCGGCAAACGCCGCCCGGGCGCCTAAGTCATCAGGGCAGATAACTGCGCGTATTTCTCGCTGCTGGGCGCGCAACAGATCCACCAGCACACTGGCGTGACCACCACCACCAAGCACCACCAGCGGCTTCAAGTTGGAGTTACTCAACGATAAGGTCTCCAAGCTGATAAACTCGACTTGCGGGCTTATCAAGCAAATCCCAAAAACGGTAGGGTGACATCCCCGTGCCCGGACGCTTGATAGTCAGGTTATCCTCCGTGAACACTTCACCGGCCTGGATTGACCTGGCGGCAACCAGACTCTTACGGGCGACTGCTTTATTTTTAACCTCTGAAACCGTCGGGCTTTTGACCCCGCTCCCCAGCGCGACTTCAACCTGGCGGATCGCGCTGACCATCGCTGCCAGCTCATGCGGCTCCAGTGAGGCTTTATGATCCGGGCCTTCCATGTTTTTATCCAGAGTGAAGTGTTTTTCAATCAGGACCGCGCCACGCGCAACCGCAGCAACGGGAATGGTGATCCCTTCACTATGATCCGAGTACCCCGCCGGCAGTTCGAATGCTCTGGCTAACGTATCCATCGCCTTGAGGTTAATCTCAGCCATCGGGGCCGGATACTCGGTGGTACAATGCAAGATGGTCACTTTTTGCTTAAGGGCTTTTTGCCCGACCTCAGATGCGTAGGCTTCCTGAAACGCCACTTCGCTTGGCAAAGCATTTTCATCCGCAGTGTAACCAAAGGCAATCACCCCAAGTACCGATTCAATTTCAGACAGTGTCGCCATGCCGGTTGATACAATCAAATCACAGCCGGTCCGGGCATGTTCAAGAACCAAAGGTGCATTGGTGATTTCACCGGATGGGATTTTCAGGCGGGTTAAACCGAGATCATGGACTAGAAAGTCCAGGCTTTCCGAATCAAATGCCGTCGACAAAAATTCTATCCCCAGAGACTGGCAGTGCTCGACCAGCTGATGATGCACATCATAGGAGAGCTCCAACCGACTGAGCATCGCTAACTGAGACTCTTGTTTCTGAGTATTGGCGACTTGATATTCAGCCTGCTCAGCCTCAGCGGTGACCAGATTTTTGGCTTTAAAGGTTTGGAATTTAACGATGTCAGCCCCAGCTCTGTGCGCGGCATTAACCAGTTCAAAAGCCAAATGTTCATCACCATTGTGGTTTACGCCAGCTTCAGCAATTATTAACGTCATAGGGTCTCTTTCTATCGTCAATTGGTCTGTATAACGGTCATTATATATCATCGACATTCAAGTCAAAAAAGGCTTTGCAGCGCTCAAAGCGCAGGGATTTGATCATCTCAATAACTTGACCGCTCGTATCCCCCTGACCGTATGGGTTATGAATGGTTTCGTTATCCTGTTGGTAAGTACGGTTAACCGCTGCGCTTATCGCCTGAGCAATATCTCTCCGGTTTGGCTGGCAGTTTAAGACACTTTTTGCCGCCAAACGGCCTTTTTGCCGGGCTCCGATGTTGACTGTCGGCACGTCAAAAGCGGGCACCTCGATAACCCCGCTTGAGGAATTACCGATCACCGCGCTGGCATGCTTAACAGCACTTAAATAACGTACTTGTCCGAGCGAAGGGATCGCCAGTACACGTTGCGGGTTATCCTGTGCATACTGCTCCAGCAACGGAATAATCCGCCGCCCGCCATCATCCGCATTAGGATAGGTCAGGATCACCTGATGATCCGGAAACTCATCCAGCGCTGCCAATAATGCCTGAAAACTGGCTTCCGGCTGCTCTTCACCCAGCGTCACAGGGTGGTAAGTGACGACAAAGAAAGGCTTTTCAAGCTTAAAATCCAAAGATTGAGCCAACTCATCCACACTCATGAAGGTTGCTCGTTTTAAATGATCTAAGCCAATCGCCCCGACATTTTTCACCCGCTCAGGAGCTTCGCCTAACTGGATTACACGCTGGCGATACTGCTCGGTTGAAGTGCCGTGTAAATAGCTAAGCTTGGTAATCGCATGACGAATCGCATCATCATAAGCGCCTTCCGTGATCTCTCCGCCATGTAAATGGAGGATCGGGATACGTAAAATCATAGCGGTCTGCGCTGCAGCTAGCGCTTCAAAACGATCCCCTAAAATCACCAGCACGTCAGGCTGTAAACGAGCTAACGCATCGGCAAAGCCAAGTACGCCCAGCCCCATGCTTTTTGCGGTACCAACGGCCGAATCCGAAGAGAGTAAAATCTCAATTTTCTCGTCGATGACAAAGCCATCGCGCTCAATCTGCTGATAGGTTTCGCCAAACTCTGGAGACAAGTGCATACCGGACACGAGCAACTGCAGCTGCAAATCAGGATCAGTTTGGATGTCTTTTAGCAGCCAGTAGAGCAGTCCATATTCTGCCCTTGTACCGGTGAACACCGCGACTTTTTTAAGGGTCTGCGTCATGATATCTGTTCCTGCTTTAACCATTCAGGTCGATAGGAGTGCTGGGTAGGTTGACCAAATGTGCCTCAATACGCTCAGAACAACTCAGGTCCCCACGCAACGCATGTGCGAACATCGGCAAGCGGTGCATCAGTTGCCAGATTGGCCGGGTCATCACACCAGCATCATTGGTTTTTTTCAACAACTCATCACGAGCAGCCACAGACGGACAGATCACGGCATTTAACCAGTAGTTCGACTGTGCATACTCCGGTTCAACCACAAACTGAAAATCGCTGCCGGCAAACAACGCCTGATAACGAGCCGCCAGCGCTCTTTTTTGTTGCAGATATAGTGGCAGGACTTCCATCTGGGCACAGCCTAATGCAGCGTTGAGATTAGGCATACGGTAATTAAAGCCCGCCTCATCATGATAAAACTCGTAAGGGTGAGGCACTTTAGCCGTAGTGGTCACGTGCTTGGTGCGCTGGCCTAGCTGCTGCGTTTTGCACAGCACCATACCACCACCACCCGTGGTGATGATTTTGTTGCCGTTGAAGCTCACCGCACCAAAATCGCCAATGGTCCCGGTGTGCTGTCCTTTATAGAAGGAACCCAGGCTTTCAGCGGCATCCTCAACCAAAACCAGATGCCATTTGAGGCAAACGGCCACGAGTTCATCGAGGTCAACCGGGTGACCAAAGGTATGCATTGGCACCACCGCTTTAATCCGCTGACCGGTAACTTTATGCACACACCCTTGTTCTGTCACTTGTGCGTGCTCGGCAAGATAGGCCTCGACCGCCTGCGGACACAAACCGAGGCTGACCGGCGAGACATCGACAAACACTGGTTCTGCCCCCATATGGTAAAGCGCATTACATGTCGCAACAAACGTTAGGGCCTGAGTAATAACCAGGTCACCACGCGTGACGCCGGCCATATAAAGTGCCGCGTGCAATGCAGCCGTACCGTTAACGGTGGCTACCGCCTTGGCAGTCCCGGTAAAGGCTTCAATTTTGTGCTCAAAGTCATCGACGAACTTACCCACACTGGAAACGAAGGTGCTGTCAATCGTCTCGTTCACATAGGCTTTTTCATTACCAGTGAACGTCGGTGCGTGTAAAGGAATGAAATCTTGGCTTTGATAGGTATCGCGGACAAACTCCACAATGGTTTCAGGTTTCATCGTATTCCCTTACATCTTGCTATCAAGATATTTACCCGTTTCTTTATGGCCGAAATCAGGAATCATGGTGAAAAACAGCTCAACCAGCTGCGCTTTAGTCCAGGCTCGCTGCGTCTTCATCCCGGTAATCTGTTGTTCAAACAGCTCCAGCAACTTCTGCTCGTACAAAGGATCATTTTTGATGATACCCAGGTTATCAAAGCGCGCCATATCCAGCGTTTCTTTGTCGGTAAAGAACTCTTCAAAGTCTTTTTCCCCGGTGGTATCACTCTCGGTAAACAGGCATGGCCACTTACCCTGTTGAGGCAAAGTTTTTGCCAGCTCACGGGCTTCATCTTCGCTGCTGCATAAATGTGGCTCATAACCCAGTTGGGCCAGGTATTTCACGGCGATGTCGGCAAACGAAATAAGGTGCAGCGCTTCACTCAGTTTCGGGAAGAAAATATCGCGGTTTTCACCAAAAATACACGACATCAGGCACAGTTCACCGGATTCTTGCGGTGTGACGAAATAGCGTTTGATGTCATTCGGTGCCACGATAGGCTGACGCTTTTGAATGCGCTGGTTAAAGCCATGCAGTAGCGAACCATCAGAGAAAGCGACATTGGCGAAGCGTGCGGTTGAAATCGCAATCTGCTCACTCTTACGCATTAAGAACATTTCCATAATGCGCTTTGAGGCACCCATCATATTGACCGGGTTGGCGGCTTTATCGGTGGAAACACAGAAGTACTTCTTCGCTCCGGCATCAATAGACTGCTGAATCGTTTTATCGGTATTAAACACGTTAACATCGATCATGCGCATCAAGGTAAACGGGTCTTTTTCACTGCGGACATGTTTTAAGGCCGACAGGTTTAACACGTAGTCAAACTGACCATCCGCTTTAATAAAAGCGTCGTACTCCAAAGAGCCGATGTCTAAAGCAAAGGTTTGAAAATCCCCGTCAATATAGCCAAAAGAGCTGCGGATATCGCGCACCAGCTCAACCATGTTGTTTTCACTAATATCAACAACATGCAGTTTTTTAGGATTACGTTTAAAGATTTCTTTGGTGACGGCCTGGCCAATAGAGCCCGCCCCGCCCAAAACAAGAAAGCGAGATTCCGAAACGATTCGTGATAACTCCGCTTCATGCGTGGAAATATCTTGGGTAAACAGGGGATCGGTACGACCGATGAGAGAGAGTATGTTGCTCATAACAAAGCCTTAGATAATTTCGGAATTCAGATTAACTGTACAACGCAGCCAGGACGGTAAGTGAACGCTGTTCTTCCTGATTAATTTTAACCGCGTTGCCCTCGACATCAATATGTTTATCAATGTTATCTGCCAGCTCTTCAAACGTTACAAAGCTCAGCAAGTCGATGGCCTGGGCATCTTTAAAAAACAGCTCATTGTGGCTGTTCTTAGCAACGCAGACTTTCCCCTGCCCCCACTTCATTAGTTGGCGAGCGCTACTGGCTCCACCTCTGGATTGAAGAATGAGATGAGTACAAGACATGATCATCGCTGTATAAGCAAGTGGCGGTAAAGAAGTGATGATGGACAGATCGAGTATTTGCTTTTTCACCTTACACAGATACAACAGGTGCAGTTCCAGCAACACTCTTTTCTTCCATTGCTTATACGGCCACATGACAATGAACTTGTATCGAGTGTGTAGCCCCCGATCAATAAACGCATTCAGCAACGCTTTCACATCTCGGAACTTAAACGCACTGGGCTTAGTCCCTAACAGTATCGTTGGTTTTCGGTTAGAAGATTCCGTTGCCACCGATATCGCCAGAGCTTCAGCAGCCTTGGTCGGCAGCGTATCAAAGATCACACTGGCATCGACAGCACAAAAGTCTTGATGACCCAATACGCGAGCAAGCTTATCTTGAAAAGCACTTTTAAGCGCAATAAATCGGCACTGCTGGCTTAATACCCAAACATCATCTTGGGTGAGATTAAAGTGGGGATCGGGAACCAGATTTCCATGTTTTTTCTGGCACGCCAGCCATCTATCCACCTCATCATCAGTGATAAACATGTAGGCCTTATCCTTCATCGTCGGACTAAGCTCAAGTACCTGGCGAACCGGTTTTGAGTTTAGCGCACTTAACGAAAAATAAGTCACACTTAACGCGTTGATAAAAATAGATTTGTCGACTATCTGATACGCCAAATAAGTGACACCGTCCACCGTCTTAGTGAAGGTCTCGTCAGCACCATTGATACCAAAAACCACCACACACAATGACTGAGCATTCACGCCTGCTTTGCAGATAAGCGCATCAAGAAACAAGGGAGAAAAATAGTCGCTGCTGGACACCAAAAACACATGTCTGAATTCATTCTGTTGCATAGCCACTATTCCATTTCATCTAGCACGAGTTTTACCACCTCAATAATCTGAACTTGCTCATCTTCGGTCAGATTAAAAAACATAGGTAGTCGCACTAAACGCTCACTTTCTTTGGTTGTGAAGCGATCTTCACCCGAAAACTCACCAAACTGTCGTCCGGCCGGTGAACTGTGCAATGGGACATAATGAAATACAGACAAAACCTCCCTCTCTTTTAACTGCTTAATAAAATAGCTTCGCTGGTTGATATCTCGCAGTTTTAGATAAAACATATGGGCATTATGTTGGCAGCCTGCAGATAATGATGGTAGTTCAACACCATGAGTACGCGAATACGGCATCAACGCATCATAATATCTCTGCCAGTCTTGTAATCTCTTTTGATTTATTTGTTCGGCATTCTCTAGCTGCGCCCACAAATAAGCGGCTTGTATTTCACTAGGCAGCAAGCTGCTCCCCAGATCAACCCAGGTGTATTTGTCGACCATACCTCGAAAAAACTGGCTGCGATTGGTGCCTTTTTCACGAACGATTTCCGCACGCTCGACAAAGCGTTGATCATTAATAAGTAGTAAACCACCTTCACCACCGGAGGTGTAGTTCTTGGTCTCGTGAAAACTGTAAGCGGCTAAGTGGCCAATGGCTCCCAAAGGACGCCCCTTGTACGAGGACATTACCGCCTGCGCCGCGTCTTCTATTACCCACAGCCCATACTGATCGGCAAGCTGCATGATAATGTCCATTTCACATGCCACACCCGCATAGTGCACAGGAACAATAGCTTTTGTTCTAGCCGTGATGGCAGCTTCTATCTTCGACTCATCAATATTCATTGTGTCCGGACGAACATCAACAAAAATTACCTTTGCACCACGCAAGGCAAATGCATTAGCAGTACTGACAAACGTGTAGCTTGGCATGATAACTTCATCGCCCGGCTGAATATCTATCAGCAACGCCGCCAGCTCAAGCGCATGGGTACAAGAAGGAGTGAGTAAAGACTTGATACAGCCGGTTTGAGCTTCAAACCATTTCTGGCATCTTTGCCCAAACTCACCATCACCACTCAACTTCCCGCTATTAATCGCTTGTCTCATGAACTCAACTTCACTACCAACAACAGGAGGTTTATTAAAAGGGATCATTACGCGATTACCTTACAAAAACATTAATGACTATATTTGCTGACTCTGACTTTTTTGAATCGCTCGTTAATACCTGTATCTGTACTGAAATTGATTTTGGTCGGCACTTTATAAGCATCAAGCTGGTTTCTGCAGTATTTCCTGATTTGTTTTTTCAGTACTTTGAGATCGCTGTCACCTGAAGCTGTTACATTCGCCACCACGGTTTGGCCAGTAATCGCATTAGCCGCAGCATAAACTACACAGTCTTCTACGCCCTCGACTTCCAGCAAAACAGACTCAACCTCACTAGGTAATACTTTTTCGCCTCCGACATTGATTACCTCTTTCGCCCTGCCAATAATTTTCAGATAACCATCCCCAGACTGCTCGACAAGATCACCAGTCTGGAACCAACCATCATCAGAAAAACTGCTCATATCGTGATTCAAATACCCCAATATTTGAGTCTTACTCCGCAACCACAGTTCATTGTTTACAATTTTATACTCTTGGTTAGGATCATCGATTCTGATCTCGAGGCTGCTTGATGAGCGGCTAGAAGTTTGTGCAATGCCCGTTTCACTGGTGCCAAACGTCTGTAATAGTTTGACTCGTGGCATCGCAGATTTTAAGCGATGGAGCAGGCTTTCAGGCATAGCCTCAGTACCATACGTGATCATTCTTAATGATTTGAGGTTATATTGTTGGTGCGTATTAGCAATCAACATCATGTTCAAAAAGGTCGGTGAAGCAGGCAGCAAGTTCACCCGCTCACGCTCAATGAGCATTGCGACATGCTCTGGTTCTCTTTTACTTGGGATCACAATTTTGGCTCCCATTGCCAGAGAATTAAGTAGCGTGTTCAAACCACCAATATGGTCAAACATTAAAAAAACCATTATGGATAACGACTTGGCTCGCTTGTCTACGTAAGTACTTAGCAAGTTATCCAAATTGTGGATCATCGCCTTAGGCTCACCTGTACTTCCGCTACTAAACAGAATAAGGCCAGAATGACCATTCTTGACAATATTGGCGATCAACTCATGCCTGTCAGTAGAGCAAGACTCGGAAAGTTTCACTTCTTGGCTGCTGTTGTTTCTTAAATTAATCACCGCATCAGGAGATACAACCGCCAGACGTTTATCAATTTCTTCCTGATTTTCACTCACAATAGGAACGATGACGCACTTCTTTTTCACCAGTGCAAAAAATAATGCTATCGCATCAAAAGAATAATCACTGATAATACAAACCACCTGACCTGATTTGACGTCATCAAGGTTGGTATAAAAGTGATTAATCTTCTCATTTAATTGCTGATAGCTAAATTGCGATTTTTCAAAACACAAAGCCGTCTCATCAGAAAATTGTGATATTTTATTCAAGTACTCAATCACTTAAAAACCCCTCCCAAGTAAATAACCTGGCCAGTTATAAAGTCACTTTTGGGTGATATAAAGAAGTCAATAACATTAATTACATCCTCTTCTTTCCCCAGTCTCTTTATAGCTTGACTTGAGATAAGTTCATCAATTTTATTTTTAGGTATGGCCTTAATTAAGTCAGTCGGTACTGGGGTTGGCCCTACGGCATTCACGCGAATACCGTAAGGAGACAATTCTTTTGCTGAAATCCGGGTTAAAGACTCCACCGCAGCTTTACTTGCTGCGTATATTGCTTCACCTTCTAAATCCAGCGGTACCGCAACCGTTGAATAGTTAACAATTGAGCCATGTTTCTGCTTCATCATCAACTTAGCAACCTCTCTTGAAAAGAGAAATGTACCAAACACATTGGTAGCCATTACCTTTTCCGCACTACTCAACGGCGTAGTTAAAAAATGGTTCATTGCAGCCATACCTGCATTATTTACCAGTACATCAACCTTGCCCAAAGTCTTGCGGATGCTGCGTACCATAGATACGACAGCCTTTTCATCTGTCACATCTAATTCAAAGTGATGATAGTTCTCATGCTCAATGGAGCCCGACTGTCGGCTACAGCCGACAACCGTATGACCAAGGGCGAGATAATGCTCAGCTAAGGCTTTACCCAACCCTTTGCGGGTTCCTGTAATCACAATATTCAACGGCATAGGACTGTTTTACCCTTCAACTAACTGCGCAATGTATTTGGCTAGTGTTTCAACATTACGGAATGGCGAAGTTACCTGGCTCATGGCTTTTTCGTCAGCCAATGTCACATCAACGTCAAACTCATCACTGATTTTTTCTTCCAGTTCTGTAATTAAAAACACAATACCGACACTGTCTAAAACACCATTGGTTCCAAATAGCTTAGTTTTCGCATTCGCTTCAATTAAAGCAGCATTATCATCGTCTTCGCCCATTTCAATTAGGGTTGACAATACTAAATCAATATATTTATCCACTATTTCAATCTCTATTCATTCGTTCCCAGTGTCACTCCACCATCAACTACCAAATCAGTGCCTGTAATCCACTTAGCTTTTTCTGATAGTAAAAATGTCACTGCATCTGCAATATATTCAGGTTTACCCAACCCTAAAGGGTAAGCTTTATCAAGGCGGGCAAAAAAATCTGCATCATGGTTGCTCTTTGTTAGATCAGTTTGAATCAATCCGGGAGAAACTGTATTCACTCGCACATTCTGCTTTGCTAACTCTCTTGCCAAAGATTTGGTAGCGCCGATCAAGCTTGCCTTGGATGCACCGTAGTTAACCGTACCATTCGCACCAACATTCGCAGCGATGGATGCAATAAATACGATCGAAGCTCCAGCTTGATGGCAAACTCTTTTATCTGAGACCCCTTTTGCCAGTGCCAAGGCACTGAAAAGATTTAGATTAAAAGTCTCCAACATTTTTTCATGCAGATTAAAGCGATTTGGCAAT
Organism: Vibrio sp. CAU 1672; assembly: GCF_029223195.1. Classification (GTDB taxonomy): domain Bacteria; phylum Pseudomonadota; class Gammaproteobacteria; order Enterobacterales; family Vibrionaceae; genus Vibrio. The sequence goes on from NZ_JARHUF010000008.1 coordinate 27,000, forward strand.
ATGCATAAAAGACCTGCCGCATGCACAAAACCCGATAATTTACCGTGCTTTTGAGCTAACATAAGGACCCATCTAGATAAGCAATTAATATCTGAAGACAAATCTTTAGGATAAAAATAAAAAGAGTCAGGATACTCAGAACAAAGCCTTGGAACATCAGATTTTTCTGTTCGGGCAACACCTATAACTCTATGGCCAGCGGAGAGTAAGCTTTGACAAACCGCTAAGCCAATCCCTGAACTCGCACCGGTGACCAAATATAGCTCAGACACACCAGCTCCTTACAGTCCAGCTAAAACTATCAGCTCTGATACTGTACCCACCTGCTTGAGATCCGTATTAGTGATGCTCTTAGAAAACTCCATATCAAAGAAAGAGATCACCCCTAAGTGAGCCATAGAGTCCCATTCTTCTAAGTCGCTCAAGACGGTTTGCTCATCGACCAAATTTTCTAACTGAAGAATTTCTGTTAGTTCTTCTAAAAACTGCTCTTTATTCATACTTAGATACTCACTTTTCTAGGACGAAAACTTCTGAAACATGTGTGTTCTTCAAAGACAATACCGCGCTTGCCCAAGATAAACCAACACCAAAACCTGATAGTACTACATCATCGACGGGCATGTCCTTACCTCCAAGGGTATGACAAATAGTGCACGGAATGGATGCGCTGCTTTGATTACCATATAAACCCACAATATCACTTGGTGCTTTGCTTTTTGACACTTTTAACCGTCTGATAATATTTGAAATAATATACTGATTGGCTTGATGGAAGAATATATAGTCAATGTCATCTGGAGACTTACCACTAAACTCCAATATATCTTTAATCGCTTGAGGCTCTGTTTTGATAGCAAAATTGAAAACTTCTGCACCATTCATGTACAGATCATTATCACTCCGATAATTACCATCATCATCAACAGATTCTTTTTGAGTCTCTTCAGACATTGGTTTTCTAAAAGCACCCGCAGGTTGGACAATGTGCCCACTTCCACTCCCGTCGGTATGCAGACTAAAATAACTGTCGCTTGACCCTGAGACACCTTGAACTAAGGTTGCAGACCCAGCATCTCCAAACAAGGGAGCGGTAGAGCGATCTCTCGGATTAACACATTGACTCAACGTGTCACCAGCCAGTAAAAGAACGTTTTTACAAGCGCCTGCTTCTATCATCATGTGAGCCAACCACAAACCATATACATATCCTGAACATCCCAAAGACACGTCAAATGAGGCAACTGAAGGTTCTAAGCCTAATTTGCCATGTAAAATAGCGGCGTTTGAAGGTTGAAAATGATCTGGTGTTTGCGTTACAAATATCAGCCCGTCGATAGCTCCCTTGTCAATATTCAAATCATTGAATAGCTTCAAAGTAGCAAATAAGCATAAGTCTAAACTGGTCAACCCACCTGTGACTACATGGCGCTTATTTAAACCTATAGCCTTTTTTATACGAGCGATTTGTTTCTCGTTACCGCCATACAACTCAACTTCATCATCGATAGATTTGACCATAGGTGGTACGGCTGTGGTAACACCTGTAATTTTTGCTTTTTTAAAGCTTGAGGTTGTCATTTGTAACCCTTACTTAACCTAGAATTTTTTTTATTTTCTCGTATCGATTATTAAACGATTCGTGTGTTAAAGTTGCATAAGTGATTCCTTCAGCCACTCTGTCCACGATGAAGCCTAAGCCAGCATTAAATCTAATCGCTCGTCTATTATCTGAACGGATTTGCGCTTTTATATAGTTCACGCCTTGGTGCGCAAAAGCCCATTCATACATAGTACAAACAGCCTTAATCGGAGTTAGGCTGTTCAAGCGGCTCTCTTCTGCGGCAAAAACACCACCTTCTGCACACAATCGTCCTTCATCATCAACTTCAAGATTTAAGTTACAACAACCATACTCTCCGTCTTCATCTGATATTATGAAATAGTACTTTTGAGCATCTTTAAGCTTGGAGAACCATTTTATTTGAGCATCTTCAGATATATCATCTTGATAAATCATAAAACCACGAACAAACTCACTGTTTCGCCAGTTACGTAACATTTCTAAGTGTGAGGCATCCAGCGGGGTCAATACCACCCCATGCTTCTTAAGACTCATTACATTAATCACCATTATTAAATATCAATTTATATAGCTTCCTAACAGGCCTTTTAGATACTGAATGTAGTCGTTTTTTAGCCTTGAACTCGCTAAGTTTGGCCGCTTCTGCTGGGAGTAACCGCTAATCACCTCAAGCAGAGAATGGAAGCTATCTTGGCCTTCAGATAAGTGTATGATCAGAAGGCCAACAATACCTGCCGGCATAATTGCCGATAACAGTCAACAAATCATAAGCTTATTGTATACGACTACTGCTGCTCTGAGATGCCGGAATCGCCAAGACTATGCCTATCCGCTAGTCACCTGAGCCCAGTCGCTCTAAACTATACGAACCATCTAAAACGCGCTGCCACCATTTCTGGTTGTTCAGGTACCATTCCACCGTTTTGCGGATACCACTTTCAAAGGTTTCTTGCGGTACCCAACCCAGCTCCTGAGCGATCTTAGTCGCATCAATCGCGTAGCGAACGTCATGCCCCGGGCGATCTTTAACGTAAGTGATCAGTGACTCGTAAGTTTCTACACCAACCGGTTTTTCTGGGCGCAGTTCTTCAAGCAAAGTACAAATGGTTTTCACCACTTCAATATTGGCTTTTTCATTGTGTCCACCGATATTGTAAGTTTCACCAATCTCGCCTTCCGTCACCACTTTGTATAGTGCTCGCGCATGATCTTCGACGTACAACCAATCGCGGATTTGCAGACCGTCTCCGTAAACCGGCAGTGGTTTACCATCCAGGGCATTCAAAATCATTAGTGGGATCAGCTTCTCCGGGAAGTGATACGGGCCATAATTGTTTGAACAGTTGGTAACGATGGTTGGCAAACCATAAGTGCGCTGCCAGGCGCGTACTAAATGGTCGCTGGATGCTTTGGAAGCCGAATAAGGACTGCTCGGCGAATATGGGGTGGTCTCAGTAAACAGATCATCTGTCCCCTCTAGATCTCCATAGACTTCGTCGGTAGAAATATGATGGAAGCGGAAAGCCGCTTTACGCTCGTCTTCAAGCGCAGACCAGTACTGGCGTGCCGCCTCCAGCAGGTGATAAGTGCCCATGACGTTAGTTTCAATGAACGCCGCCGGTCCGTCAATCGAACGATCCACATGTGATTCCGCAGCAAGGTGCATCACCAAGTCTGGTTGGTGTTCAACAAATACGCGGTCTAACTCCGCTCGGTCACAAATATCGACCTGTTCAAAGTAGTAACGGTCGCTGTCTGCCACATCAACCAACGACTCAAGGTTCCCTGCATAAGTCAATTTATCCAGGTTAATGACGGTATCTTGGGTATCACGGATGATATGTCGCACTACAGCAGAGCCAATAAACCCAGCTCCGCCTGTTACTAGTATTTTCATGACGAATATTACCTACTTTAAATTGAGCTCCACCATGGAAGCATATGAATATTTTGTTTAATTGTATTTTATCATCTGGACAAAACATTGCGCTGCAATCAAAACACGCATGTCAGCTCTTTAGTAACAGATGTAAATTTCACTTTTCACAACCGTGGATATAACTCTCATGCAAATGCACAAAGTCGGACTCACTCCAGTTGATTTGCCGATTATGCAACTCTTTGCTAAATGAGCGCAGCAACCTGTCTAGGTTCTGCTGTTGCCACTCACCTGCCGATTGCTGGCGGCACTTATCAAAATCAATGATCCACACCCTTTGTTGATCATCCAGCAAAATATTGTGGATATTAAGATCGGTGTGATTAATGCCAGCATTATGCATTTTGGCAATTTGTTGACCAATTTTTTGATACATTGCTTCCGGTAACGCATTTTCCTGCAAAATACTTACCAAGTCCTGCGCATTGGGGATCCGCTCACTGAGCAAATCCGCCTGATAGCTCAAGCCGGATTTTACCGCCCGCGCTGCTACCGGCCGGGGCACGTTGACCCCCGCTTCTCGCAAATGTAACAGCAAATGAAATTCTTCGGCACTGCGGGTCTGTTCCCAGCCGCTAAACCAGTAATGGTCCTTGACCAGTTTGCCAAATAACCCGCCGCGACGATAATGGCGCAGTGCGGCCTGCATCGACGCCAGTTGTACAAACCAGGTGGTGCCGCGCCCTGTCGCGCTGCCAACCACCTTGCCTTGTTGTTGCCAGTAATCAGGCTCAAACAGTGGCAGCGAAGGATCGCTAATAAACGTGTCATCAAACCAAATGGTGCAATTGCCATCATGATAACGCTGGATCATCCGTTTTGCCTCTTTCGTTCAATACTAGCCAAGGTAGTGTTCGGCCAAAATAGCCAGCCAGGTAAAACCGGCAAACAATAACGAGACCAGTACCGCCGCCGAACCAATATCTTTCGCCCGGCCACTGAGCTCATGCCGCTCTAACCCCACCCGGTCAACCACAGCTTCAATCGCAGAATTAAGCAGTTCCACAATAAACACGAGTACCACCACTCCCAACATAACGATACGTTCCACCATGGTGATATCAAACAGCCACACCAGAACAGCAGCCAGGATCAACAAACACAATTCCTGACGAATGGCCGCTTCATGTCTAAACGCTGCTTTGAGGCCCTGTATTGAGTAACCCGTAGCGTTGAAAATGCGCTTTAAACCGGTTGTACCCGGCTTACCACACTCCGAAGGTTGGTCGTGTTTTCCTTGTGTCATAGAATTTACTTTCGTTGGTCTCACTGTTAAAGGCGCCCATTTTACATTTATTGGGGATGTCTGCATAATTTAACCGCCTCAAATTCTTACACCTGATGAAAACTATGTTCACTTCTGCTCCTGCTTCAATCTGTATACTGCGCCTGTCTGCGATTGGCGATGTGTGCAATACCATTGCCACTGTTCAAGCCATCCAGCAACACTGGCCAGAGACTCATATCACTTGGATCACCGGAAAACTGGAAGCGCAGCTTCTGGCCGCAGTAGATGGTATCGAAGTGATCGTATTTGATAAGAGCGCCGGCTTTGAGGGTTATAAAGCGTTGTGGTCACAGCTTAAGGGGCGAAGGTTTGATGCCCTGCTGCACATGCAGTATGCCATCCGGGCGAGCGTGGCAACGCTGGGGATTAACGCCAGATACAAACTGGGCTTCTCTGCCGACCGAAGCCAGGACTTCCAGACCTGGTTTACCAATGTCAAAGTCCCGTCGCCAACGTCACTGCATGTCGCCGATGGGCTGATGGCATTTGCCCGGCAAATCGGAGTACCGGAAACCGAGCTAAACTGGTCTCTCTCCTACTCCGAGGCCGATAGAACGTGGGCCAAGGCCAATACCAGCACTGACCAGCCGAATTTATTGCTGGTTCCCGGTGCCAGCAAAGCCTACAAAAACTGGCATGCCAGAGGCTATGTGGATGTGATTAACCATGCCCGGGCCAAAGGCTGGAACGTCATCCTTGCCGGCAGCCCCGCCCAGGTCGAAGTCGATCTCGCCCAGGATATCCAAGCGTTACTGTCAGAACCTTGCCTGAATCTGGTCGGGCAGAGTAGCATTTTACAAATGCTGGCGTTGATCGATAACGTCGACATGGTGATCGCACCCGATACTGGCCCTGCACATATGGCCAGCGCGATGAACACGCCGATCATTGGCCTGTATGCCCACCACAATCCGGAGCGTGTCGGGCCTTACCGTTACCTACAATATGCGGTCTCTGTTTATGCGGAAGCCATCCTGGCGGAAACCGGAAAAACCAGCCAGGAACTAAGCTGGCGCACCCGGGCGAAAGATAAAACCGCCATGAGCCGCATTACCAGTGAGCGTGTGATCACAATGTTTGATCATGTTGTGGAAGATTTGTACCCGCAATACCAGTAAACTCAGAGAAATACTGATCATCAATAAGGAAACGTCACCTTGTCAAAACCGACTTTAGCGGTTGCCTTAATCGTCAAAAATGAAGCCAAGCACCTGCGTGCCTGCCTGGAAACGGTACACGGATGGGTAGACGAGATTGTCATCCTCGACTCAGGCAGTAACGATGACACTCAAGCGATCGCGTTGGAATATACCGACAAGTTCTTCACCAACCTCGACTGGCCGGGCTTTGGTAAGCAGCGTCAACTGGCACAAACCTATGTAGAATCAGAGTTTGTCTTGTGGCTGGACGCCGACGAGCGAGTAACACCGGAACTCAAAAACGAGATATTAGCTGCGATTGAAAAGCACCAGCCTAACCAGGTTTACCGGATCAATCGCCTCACCACCGCCTTTGCCAAAGAAATCCGCCACTCTGGCTGGTCTCCGGATTGGGTAGTGCGCCTGTACCGTACCAGAGACACCCGTTACAACGATGCCTTAGTGCATGAAAGCGTGGTTATTCCGGCCGGTTTTAACGTCGTGTCGCTCAAAGGGCGGCTAAAACACTTTACCTATGAGAAGCTGGGCGAATACACGCGTAAAACTCAACTATACATGCAGGCGTGGGCCGATCAGCGCGAGGGGAAAAAACGCGCTTCCCTCTCTGGCGCCATTGCTCACGGTTTTTTCCGTTTCTTTAAAATGTATATCTTAAAGCGTGGCTTTATGGATGGCCGGCACGGCCTGCTGCTGGCAATACTCAGTGCCAACACCACGTTTACCCGTTATGCCGACCTTTGGCTACGCGATTATGTAAAACGCCACCAGCAGGAGGACTAAGTATGAAGATCTGTCATGTCAATTTGGCCTCTGGCTATCATGGGGGGGAAAACCAGACCCTGCAACTGATCAAACAGCAAGTGAAACTGGGGTATGACCTGACCGTCGTCGCGAATCCCAAGAGCCCGTTTGCTGATGCCGTTCGAAACCTTCCGGTAAAACTGGTACTGGCCACGCATTTTACCCGGGGACATGCCAAATCAGTCACCCAGGATTGCGCGCTGATCCATGTCCACGAAGGGCGTGCGATTTACTGGGCACTCATCCAGCACCTGCTGTATGGCATGCCTTATATCGTCACACGCCGCATTGACAATAAACTCAAGAAAAAATGGTTAGCCAACCTGGCCTACAGCAAAGCGTCAGCCGTGGTTGGGCTGAGCTCAGAAATCGTTCAGCGCGTACAGGATGCCTACCCGGCGCTGACCACGTATAAAATTCCCAGCTCACCGGTCTCATACCAAGTCAACGCTGACGCAGTGCAGGCTCTGAAACAGCGTTTTGCTGGCCAATTTTTGGTGATACATGCCGCCAATATGCTTAAACATAAAGGTTTTGATGTCACCATTGCGGCGGCGAAGAAACTGGCACAACATGATGAGCACATCCATATTTGCCTGTTGGGTGATGGGCCTGAACGCCAGGCTTTGGAAACACAAGCCGCCGGGCTGACCAACCTGACCTTTGCCGGCAAACAGAGCAACATGGGTGACTGGTTTGCCGCCGCAGACTTGCAAATCCATCCGTCCTACACGGAAGGGCTCGGGTCGGTGATCCTGGAGGGCATGGCCGCTGGCTTGCCAGTTATCGGTACCCGGGCTGGTGGTATCCCTGACATCATCGAACATAACCACAACGGACTCTTAGTGGAACCGGGGAATGCACAGGCCTTGGCGGACGCCATTTTAACCGTGGCCCAAGATGAAACGCTTCGCCACAGGTTTATCCAACACGGGCAAGAGAAGCTGAAGTTGTTCGATATTAGCCACACAGCTCAACTGTATGTTGACGTTTATCAGAAAATAATACAATGAAAAAAGTAATCTACCCGGGCACGTTTGACCCCATCACTAACGGGCACCTGGATATCATTAACCGCGCTGCCGCCATGTTTGATGAAATCGTGATCGGTGTGGCCGCCAGCCCGTCAAAAAACACCATGTTCACCCTCGAAGAGCGTGTTCAATTGGTCGAGCAGGCCACCTCGCACCTGAAAAACGTCTCAACTTCCGGGTTCAGTGGCTTGCTGGTCGACTTTGCCAAACAAGAACAGGCGCATGTTTTAGTGCGTGGGCTACGGACCACTGTCGACTTTGAGTATGAATTTGGCCTGACCAATATGTACCGTAAACTGTTACCCGGACTGGAAAGTGTCTTCCTCACACCGGCGGAAGAGTATGCATTTCTCTCGTCGACCATCGTGCGTGAAGTGGCTATTCACGGCGGAGATATCAGCCAGTTTGTCCCTGCTCCCGTTAACCAAGCCATTCAGGCAAAACTCAAAAAATCATGAAGAAGATCAAGTATTACCTTAAGAATGTGCTGCTTGCTTCGCTGCCGTCATCTTGGTTTCGCTGTTATGGTAAAAACCTGATGAGCAACACCCACGAGTATGATGAAACGTATTTGCAGCAACGCGTCAACTATTACAATCAGCTCGATTCCGGCTTCAGCCTGACACAACAAGAGCTTACCCGAATACAGGATTTCAAGAAAACGGGTGGCAGTGCTTACTACTATGACTTGCTCAAAGTGATTAAGTGCTTCCCCAAAAGCCATGCCTTCAAATACATCAATGGTGATGTCATCGACGTCCCTTCTGAGCCGAGTTTTTTAAAAAGCCGCCCAATAGCAGGCAACAACACCAACTCAGTGCTTCTGAAACTAAATGCGGTGCGTCACTATTATTTTATTGATAGCGATAAACCCTATCGTGACAAGAAAGATATGCTTGTTTGGCGCGGTACCGGCTTCAGGCCCAACCGCAGGACACTACTATCTGCTCACTTTCATAACCCGCGCTGTAATGTCGGACGTGTCGATACACAAGATAAAGATCCCGAGCAACTGAGCTATGTCACCCCACCAATGAGCATAAAGGAACAACTGGACTACAAGTTTATTCTCAGTTTGGAAGGAATGGATGTTGCGACCAATCTTAAGTGGATCATGTCGTCAAACTCACTGTGTTTCACACCGAAGCTGCGTTATGAAACCTGGTTTATGGAGGGTAAGCTGCAAGCAGGAGTGCATTTTGTCGAAGTCAGAGATGACTTTTCTGATTTAGATGAAAAGATGGACTACTACCTGGCGCATCCGGAAGAAGCGGAAGCCATAATCCAGAATGCTCATGAATGGGTAGAGCAGTTTAAGCACCCGAAGCGGGAAAGGCTCATTTCACTACTGGTCGCAGAGAAATATTTTGCCAACGCAAAAACACATAAGGTTACCTGATCTTCAGGTAACCTCTTAAGCATAAAATTTAGTACTTGTACTTAATTTTATTGATAACTCTTTGCACCATATTGGCAGGGTTAAAGGTTTTTTTGCCTTTGCGCTTATTCGCAATGCTGGAAAGGTTATCCTGTCTTTTAGCCACCACAACTGGGCTGATGTAGCCATAACAATTGCTGAGCTTGGGAATCGACAACCATTTATCAATCGGCATGGCATAGGCGGTTTTTTTCATGCCGTTGCGTAAATCTCTGGCTCTTAAAGGTGTAATGCCATAACACACCGTCGGGAAAGGTTTTTTTTCTTTTACATCAGAGACTTTAAACGGCTTATCCGGGTCAAGGATGTAGTTAAAGTTAGTAAAATTGACTAAGCCACAACGGCGGATATATTCCAGCACGTCATTTTCCAGCAATCTCGATGCGCTGCAGATAAATTCAATATTATCTTCAATGATAATGGCAGGCTGGCCAGACTCAATCACCTTGTCCCATGCTTGCGAGTGGGTTTTAAAACAGCCAATCTCACCGGCCATGATCGCTTTTTGTCTGAATTTATGAGAATAACTCTCGTATTTTTTTTCTAACTCCTGTAAGTCTGGATAGGAGTCAGAATGGACAAATTCAAAGTCAATTCCTTTCAGGTATTCAGAAACTCGATTAACTCGTTCTTCGTCACCAGTCGTAATCACAAACACTTTCAACTGCGTGTTATTACTTGCTTCCACCTTTAAGGCCCTCAGCTATTTTTGTGCAAGCCAGTATAGTATCTACCCATATTCTGATTAGCAAGCATACTCAACTGGTGTAGCGTTTTCCCCGCAGACCCCGAGATCCGTTAGGTACCGGTCAAACAGAATAAAAGCCCGTACCCAACACGCTCAGAGCTATTGTCACCAGCGAGGATAGCCGTTCTTACTGCTGGCACTGATCACAAAAAACACTATTGCGCTGGCCGATTTTCAGCTCTTGCAAAATAGTCCCACATTCCGGGCACGCCTCTCCGCCCTTACCATACACCAGCAGTTCCTGGGCAAAGTAACCGGGCTTACCATCGGCCTGGGCAAAGTCTTTTAAGGTGGTACCACCCTGCTCAATGGCCACTGCCAATGTGGCTTTAATATGGCTCACCAGGCTTTGCCATTCTTTATTAGTGAGGCTGCCCGCCGACCGGGTGGGATGCAGGTGAGCTTTAAACAGCGACTCATTGGCATAAATGTTACCGACGCCGACCACCACCTTGTTATCCATGATGAACTGTTTGACTGCCACTCGTTTGCTCCGGGCTTTCTCCGTCATGTATTGGGCGTTGAACTCGTCAGTCAAAGGTTCCGGCCCCATATGATTAAGTACCGCATGAGACTCACCTGGCGCACACCACAACCAGGCGCCAAAGCGGCGCGGATCGTTGTAGCGCAGTACTTTGCCATTGGTTAACTTAAGATCGACGTGATCGTGTTTAGTCGGGGGAAAGTCAGCATCCAGAATCCGTAATGATCCTGACATGCCGAGATGAACAATGGCGCTACCGCCAGCCGTTTCTATCAGCAAATATTTGGCGCGCCGCGTGATCGCCAGAATCGTCTGCCCTTCCAGCTGCTTAAGCTCGGCGGGGATCGCCCAGCGCAACTTGGCCGTGCGAAACACCAATGACTGAATTTGCTGGCCAATCAGGTGCGGGCTAATGCCCATACGGCTGACTTCTACTTCCGGTAATTCTGGCATGGTACCTCCTCAATCACATCGCACCTCATCCGAACCGCTAGCATAATCGAAAAAGAAACGGGTAAACACGGACTAAAGCTAGGGCGTTATGCTTAGTCCGGCATCAGGTAACTGCCATCGACGGAGATGGCAATCCACTTGTCTTGCCAGTTTTTGAACAACCAAAACTCTCCCATTCGATAGAAGGTGACCCGCTGTGGCTCTTCCATCCCTTGATACCAGACTTCAATACTCTCCGGTCTGGTCAGGCGTGGTCGTAAGGTCTGGTACTGCTCAGCAGACAGCTCTGTCCCTTGCAACGACTGCCAACGCTGAACCAGCTCCGCTAACGGCACCTCGGCTTTGACACTCGAGGTCCACTGACCATTTTCCTGAGCCAGTTCCCAGCCATGAAAGTAAATTGCCCTGATCGTATGATCCGAACGCAGTAAGCTTGGGTAGGGAGCCGCGTCGTCTGGCAACAAGTACATTTTGATCCAGGCGGGCGCATTTAACAGCACAATAAAAGCAATAATGCCCAAAATAAGAATGTTGTTCCATCGGCGGCGACGAGCCGGACTAACACGCATAACCGTTCCTAATCGCTGGTAATTAAGCACAAATTAGCAAAGAGTGGAGAAGTTGACTAGGACATCAGCCAGCCAATCGGGAAAGTAGAGGGGAAAATACAGAAAAGGCAGATAACAAAAAACCCAACTCGAAAGCTGGGTTTTTTAATTCATCAAAGAGATCAAATCAATTATTTGATTTTCGCTTCTTTGTACATAACGTGCTGGCGTACTACTGGATCAAATTTCTTGATCTCAAATTTGCCTGGCATGTTACGCTTGTTCTTATCAGTTGTGTAGAAGTGGCCAGTACCTGCAGAAGATACTAGACGGATTTTCTCACGAACGCCTTTCTTTGCCATTGCCTATTTCCTCTTAAACGTTTTCGCCACGTGCACGGATGTCAACAAGAACAGCGTCGATGCCTTTCTTGTCGATGATGCGCATACCTTTTGCAGTAAGGCGTAGTTTAACAAAACGTTTTTCGCTCTCTACCCAGAAACGATGAGTTTGTAGGTTCGGCAGAAAACGACGCTTAGTAGCATTTCGTGCGTGTGAACGGTTGTTACCCGTTACTGGACGCTTACCAGTTACTTGGCATACTCGTGACATGAATGTCTTCTCCAAAATCGTTTCAGCTCGATATCAACCTTGGTGGCCGAACCTCTCTATTCCTCGGAAAGAAGTTAGAGGTTAAAAACCGCTATGGAAAATCCATACAAGGCTATCAAAGGTCGCGCATTATACTAACTTGACGTGCATTGCTCAAGACCCGAACAGATCCTTTTTACAGGTTTTCGTGATCTTTTTTTCGCCAGCAGATGATTTCAAGCAGTCCAAGCTGAATTCAGTTAAAAATTTAGTGGCGTGGATGATAGCAGATTTTTAGCAACTAACAACCTAAAAAACGCTCAGTTATAGCCACCCTCTTTCAGCAAAAGAGACGCTTTGCCCGTCGCCAATCACGAAATGGTCCAGAATACGGATATCAACCAGAGCCAGGGCATCAATTAAGCGCCGGGTAATCCGCCGGTCGGCCTGACTTGGTTCAGCAACCCCTGAGGGATGGTTGTGTGCCAGTATCAGCGCGGCTGCATTATGGTGTAAGGCCCGTTTCACTACCTCGCGCGGATACACCGACGCACTATCTAGGGTGCCTTCAAACAGCACTTCATCTTTAATTACCCGGTGCTGGTTATCCAGAAACAGGATGTAAAACACCTCCCTTTGCCGATCACGCAGCTGAGCAGAGAGGTACAACTTAGTCTGTTCCGGACTGGTGAGCGCATCGCCACGCTGCAGGGTCTCAGCCAGATAGCGCTGGGTCATCTCCAGGATCGCCTGCAACTGCACGTATTTGGCCTGTCCGAGCCCCTTATGGCGGCAAAACTCCTGCTCTGTAGCCGAAAACAGGCGGCGCAAAGAGCCAAAGTCGCGCAGCAAAAAATCGGCCAGCGCCAGTACGTTCATGCCCTGGGTACCGGTGCGGAGAAAAATCGCCAGCAGCTCGGCGTCCGATAACGCCTGAGGTCCACGCTGAAGCAGTTTTTCGCGCGGCATAGAGTCATGTGGAAGAGGTTTCATCAATTGGTCGCTTTAGCAGATGGATATTGGCTCTATTCCACAAAATAAAAAGCGAAAGTCGAGGGCAACTTTCGCTTTCTTGGCTGTCAGTAAACAACCGGTGTAACTGAGCGATCCATCAGAGCTTAAAATGCCCCACCAGATCCTGCATTTCACCACCCGATTGCGACAGTTGGTGACTGATCGCCCCGGCGTGTTGCAACGTGTCATTAATGCGGTTGACGATCTGTTGGATTTCAACCAGGTTCTGATTGATGTCTTCCGCTACTGCACTTTGCTCTTCTGCTGCTGAGGCGGTTTGCACCCCCATATCGCGTATACTGCCGATGGCCTCATGCACGCCAACAAGGGATTGCTGAATGTGCGATGACTCCTCGGCCGTCTTGGCGCCACGCTCCTGGCTGACCGTCATCGTAGTTACCGCGCGCGCCACCCCGCTTTGCAGCTGCTTGAGCATGTCGCCAATCTCATGGGTGCTGTTTTGTGTGCGGCTGGCAAGTGAACGTACTTCATCGGCCACCACGGCAAAGCCGCGTCCTTGCTCACCCGCCCGGGCCGCTTCAATCGCGGCATTCAGCGCCAGCAGGTTGGTTTGCTCTGCAATCTCCCCTATCACATCCAGCACTTTGGTGATCTGGTCTGTCTGCTGACTCAGTTCTGAGATCGCCGCTGAGGAGCTGTTCACTTCCTCCACCAGCTGGCTGATACCGCTAATGGCCACATTAACCTCTGCCTGTGCTTCGGTGATCTGGTGATTGGCGTCCTCGATCGCCTGGGCAGTGGCACTCGTGTTGCTGGCGACCTCTCGGGCCGTCATGCTCATTTGCGTCACCGCCGTGACTACTTTTTCTGTCTCCAGGCAATGGTTTTGCATCTGCCCGCTGGCTTGCGAGGTTTGCTCATCCAACGCTCCCGAGGCGCTTTGCACCGTATTTGCCGAATGGCGGATGTCTGTGATCAACGGGTGCAGGGTGTCCATAAACTGGTTAAAGGCCGTGGCCACCTCGCCCACTTCATCCTGACTTTCTACCTGCAAACGGGCGGTCAGGTCTCCGCCCTCGGCTGCCACATCCTGCAGCGACACCGCGATACGCTGCAGTGGACGGATGCCTTTCGATACAACCACGCTGGTCAATGCACCAGTAATGATCAAACCAACCAAACTGATCACCAAGGCTGAGAAAGTATGCTGATGCAGCTGCTGTGTCCGGGCCTCACGGTACAGCGCTACTTGCTGATCGATATCGTCAATGTAGATCCCTGTGCCCAGAACCCAGTCCCACTTGGCCAGATACTCGGCATAGCCCAACTTCGGCGCCTGGGCATCTATCGTCGGCTTATGCCAGGAAAAAGACAGGAAGCCATCCCCTTTTTGCGAGGCATCAATCAAGCCGGCAATCACCGCCACTCCATTTTTATCTTTGAGTCCGTAGAGATTTTTGCCTTCCAGTGACGGTTTAATCGCATGCAGGGTGTTCACCCCTTGTGAATCATAGGCAAAGAAGTAGCCATCCTGGGCAAAACGCATCGCTTTGAGAATTTGCTTGGCCGCCGCGCGGTTTTCACCATTCACATCACTCTCATACAGCGGTTTGATCGCCGTGACCCCCATCATCATGTAAGCCTTGAGCTCACTTTGACGCTGTTCAATCAGCTCATGGCGGTAGCGCTCAAGCTCCTCCTCCAAACTTTGTGAGCCATTGGCGTAATACACCGCCGAGATCAAGGCAGTGATCACCACCAACGGAATTAAAGTCACCAGCAACAGCTTTGTTTTACTTTTAAACAACATCTATATCCCACCAAATTATCCTTGTTTTGCCCTCTATCATCCAGAGCTCAGTCCATTTGTCTGTGAGCTATACGGGGGTTTTTTTATATCATTGACCGGCAAAATAACCGGAGTTTGATTTATATTCATTTCTGCCCGGCTTTGCACCCGTGCGCGGCTCAGCAGATGTGATAAAATCCTGGCCAGAAAATTTGGAGATCACACATGCAAACACTCGCAGGAAAGAAAATTCTCTTGGGCATCAGTGGTGGTATCGCCGCCTATAAGTGTGCCGAGCTAACCCGCCGCCTGATAGAACGAGGCGCCCAGGTGCAGGTTGTCATGACCAAAGCCGCCAAAGAGTTCATCACACCGCTGACCATGCAGGCTGTCTCCGGACGCCCGGTATCAGACAGCCTGTTGGATCCGGCGGCAGAAGCCTCAATGGGCCACATCGAGCTGGCCAAATGGGCCGATCTGGTGTTGTTGGCACCTGCGACTGCGGATCTGATCGCCCGTATGGCGGCAGGAATGGGCAACGATCTGCTGACCACACTGGTGCTGGCGACAGACTCTCCGGTAGCAGTATCACCGGCCATGAACCAGCAAATGTATCGTAATGTCGCGACGCAGGAGAACATTGCCACCCTAAACCGCCGCGGCATGCAGATATGGGGACCGGCAGCAGGCGAGCAAGCCTGTGGCGATGTGGGCCCGGGACGTATGCTGGAGCCGATGCAACTGGTCGAGATGTGTGAGCAGTTTTTCCAGCCCAAATTACTCGCCGGCAAGTCAGTGTTAATTAGCGCAGGCCCCACGCGTGAAGCCATCGACCCGGTGCGCTACATCTCTAACCACAGCTCAGGTAAAATGGGCTATGCATTAGCCAGCGCCGCAGCGAAACTCGGGGCAAACGTCACTCTGGTGAGTGGCCCGGTCAGCCTGGCAACTCCACTCGGCGTAAAGCGTATTGATGTCGATAGCGCTCAGGCAATGTATGACGCCGTGATGGCGCACGCGACAAGCCACGATGCGTTTATCAGCTGTGCGGCGGTCGCCGACTACCGCCCGGAGCAAGCGGCTGAGCAGAAACTGAAGAAAACCGCAGACAATGAGCAAATGACCATCCAGATGGTCAAAAACCCGGATATTGTCGCCTCCGTGGCCGCCTTGCAAGACCAGCGGCCGTTTACGGTAGGATTCGCCGCCGAAACCCACGATGTGGCCAGCTATGCCCGTGGAAAACTGGTGAACAAAAATCTGGATATGATTTGTGCCAACGATGTCTCCGTTGCCGGGCAGGGCTTCAACAGCAACAACAACGCGCTCACTCTGTTCTGGCCGGATGGCGGCGAGCTGACTCTCACACTGGACAGCAAAGAAGCGCTCAGTTTCAAGATTTTAGAAAAAGCGCACCAGCTGATGAAAAAATAACGCACTTTTAGGAAAAACCTGACAAGTGAGGGTGGTAAAGCTCCCATTCCACCCTCAGCCATCTAGTTTGATCGGCGATAGCGTCTTATAATCCCCTCCGCTCAACTTTGTATTTTGAAAGGAAGTAACCAATGGCCGGCAGTAAAAAATCCAACCGTCGTGAAGAGATCTTGCAAGCCCTCGCACAAATGCTTGAATCCAATGAAGGTGCTTCACGCATTACTACGGCAAAACTGGCCAAGCAGGTCGGTGTCTCTGAAGCGGCACTTTACCGCCACTTTCCCAGCAAAGCCCGGATGTTTGAAGGTTTGATCGTGTTCATCGAAGAAGCCCTGATGACCCGCATCAACCGCATTCTGGATGACGAAAAAGATACCCTGGAACGCATCCGCCTGGTCATGCATCTGATTTTGGCTTTCTCTGAACGTAACCCTGGCCTGACACGCATTCTGTCCGGGCATGCTTTAATGTTTGAAAACGAGCGCCTGCGGGAACGCATCAACCAGTTGTTTGAGCGCATCGAAACTCAGCTACGCCAGATCTTGCGCGAGCGTAAGCTACGCGAAGGCAAATCTTTCCCGGTTGAAGAACGCATTCTGGCCGCGCAAATGCTCGGTCAGGTAGAAGGAAGCCTGAACCGCTTTGTGCGTTCTGATTTCAAATACCCGCCGACGGCAAACTTTGAAGAATACTGGGCCCTGCTCAGCGCGCAAATTAAATAGTCATTATGAGTACAGATAAATACGCAAAACCTGAGTTTTCTTTTTCCCTCCTGCACCCTCGTAACTGGGGGGTGTGGCTGGTGTTTGGCCTGCTGGCGGTAGTCGTCAACCTGCTGCCTTACCGCATTTTGCTGGCATTGGGACAAAAACTCGGCCAGATCGGGATGCGTTATGGCCAAAAGCGCGTTCACGTGGCAACACGCAACCTGGAGCTGGCTTTTCCCGACAAACCGGCCGCCGAGATCCAGCAGCTAGTCGAAGAGAACTTCAAAAATACCGGCCTGGCGTTGATCGAGACCGGCATCACCTGGTTCTGGCCGACCTGGCGTTTTAAAACCCTGATCGTGGAAAAAGACCTGCAGGCACTGCGTGATAAAGCTGACGAGGGCAAAGGCGTCCTGCTGTGCTGTGTCCATGCGCTTAACCTGGAAATCACCGCGCGGGCCTTTGCCGTGCTTGGCGTTGCCGGATATGGCGCATTCCGCCCGCACGACAATCCAGCGTATAACTTTATCCAGTACTGGGGCCGCACCCATAACGGCAACAAACTGATTGACCGCAAAGACGTAAAAAAAATGATCCGGGTACTCCGCCGGGGCGAGCGGCTGTTCTACCTGCCCGATCATGACTACGGGCGCAATAAATCGGTGTTCGTGCCTTTCTTTGCGGTAGAAGATGCCTGTACCACCACCGGTACCAGCATTCTGGCTTACACCTCCAAATGTGCCATCATCCCGGGCTCGGGGTTCCGCAATGATGAGGGCAAATATGACATCATCGCCGATAAATGTATTGAAGCCGGTTACCCTAAGAAAGACGAAGTAAGCGCAGCCGCTTACATGAACAAGTATGTCGAAGAGGTCATTCTGCGCGCGCCGGCGCAATGGATGTGGCTGCACAAACGCTTTAAGACCATGCAAGATGAGCAGGTACCAAAAGGCATTCGCTACCAATAAGCAGATAAAAGAAAAGGTATCCAATCGGATACCTTTTTTAATCAGACACGGAAGGCGGTTAAATCCCGTATTCCGCGCGGTACGCTTTCACCGCTGCCAGGTGCTCTGTCGCATCACCTTTCTCTTCCAGGTAAGTGATTAAGTCACCCAGGCTGACAATCGAAATGACCGCACAGCCAAAATCGCGCTCCACTTCCTGAATCGCAGAAAGTTCGCCTTTGCCTTTTTCCTGGCGGTCGATGGCGACCAGTACCCCTGCCAGATCAGCACCGTTGGCCTTGATGATTTCCATCGATTCACGGATAGCGGTACCCGCGGTGATCACATCATCCACCAACATGATACGCCCTTCCAGCGCCGAGCCGACCAGGTTGCCACCCTCACCGTGATCTTTAGCTTCTTTGCGGTTAAAGCAGTATGGCGTGTCGATATCATGGTGATCCGCCAGAGCAACGGCGGTCGTGGTGGCGATTGGGATCCCCTTGTAGGCCGGGCCAAACAGTACATCGAAATCAATGCCAGAATCGGCCAGCGCTGCGGCGTAAAAGCGGCCCAAACGCGCCAGATCCCGACCCGTATTGAAAAGACCAGCGTTAAAGAAATAAGGGCTCTTACGGCCAGACTTCAAAGTAAACTCACCAAACTTCAGTACTTCTTTCTCTAGGGCAAACTCAATAAATTCACGCTGGTATGCTTTCATTACTTTCTCTCTAAATAAAGGGCCTAGTTTCCCAGGCGGTTCATAAACAATAATGAGCCTCCTCCCAAAAAGATGGAGGTAAAAAAATAGCCCCCAAATTGGGAGCTACTTAAAATCAATCGGCTAACGCCGCCTTCTGCGCCGTGACAATTTCGCTAATGCCGACTTTCGCTGACTCCAGTAACGCCATCAGCTGTTCATGACTGAACGGTTCACCTTCTGCGGTGCCCTGGATCTCAATCATCTTGCCTTCTTCGGTCATTACCACATTCATATCGGTGTCGGCTGCCGAGTCTTCAACATATTCAAGGTCACAGAGAACGTCATCCCCCAACAAACCAACCGAGACCGCCGCAACATGGCCTTTCATCGGGTTGGCTTTGAGTTTGCCTTTAGCGACCAGGTGCTGGAAAGCATCGGCCATTGCCACGCTCGCACCAGAGATAGACGCCGTACGGGTGCCGCCATCTGCCTGGATCACATCACAATCAACGGTGATCATCATTTCGCCCATGGCGTCCAGATCCACTACCGCACGTAAGCTGCGGGCGATCAGGCGCTGAATTTCCATGGTACGGCCACCCTGTTTACCGCTTGCGGCTTCGCGACGGGTACGCGAGTGGGTCGCACGAGGCAGCATGCCGTACTCGGCCGTTACCCAGCCTTTACCCTGACCTTTCAGCCAGCGAGGTACGTTTTCTTCGACGGTCGCATTACACAATACTTTGGTGTTGCCGAACTCAACCAGTACTGAGCCTTCAGCATACGCGGTGTAGTTACGGGTCATTTTAATTGGGCGAACTTGATCCGCCTTGCGATCGTTTGGACGCATGGACATCTACCTTAAGTTGAGGAGAAGACGATTTGGATTGGGCGGAGATTATAGCGGAATCGTTTAAATAAAGCTATCCAAGACATAACTGCTTGATATCAGCACAGCCAGCGCAGTCAGGCTGTGCTACTATAGCCAGGTAATTTTCAGCAAAAATGAAGACAGGAAAATTCAATGATCTACAGTATGACAGCCTACGCGCGTAAAGAAGTCAAAGGCGACTGGGGCAGCGCCGTTTGGGAGATTCGCAGCGTCAATCAGCGCTACCTGGAAACCTACTTCCGCCTGCCTGAACAGTTCCGTGCCCTTGAACCGGTGCTGCGTGAGCGTTTTCGTAAACGCCTGGCACGCGGGAAAGTAGAGTGCGCGTTACGCTTCGAAGCCAACCCTGCAGCGAAAGGTGTGCTGACCATCAATGAAACCTTAGCCCACCAGGTGATCAAAGCGGCCGAACAGGTGATGCACATGACCGGAGAACTCAGCCGCATCAATCCGTTTCAGGTGATGCAGTGGCCGGGCGTGATGGAAACTCCAGAGCAGGACATGGACAGCGTCAATCAAGATTTACTGGTTGCCTTTGATGAAGCGCTGAGCGAGTTCATCGAAGCCCGTGGCCGCGAAGGCGATAACATGAAAGCACTGATTGAGCAGCGCTTAGCCGCCATTTCAGAGCAGGTGACCAAAGTACGCGCCCGTATGCCGGAAATCCTCGACTGGCAACGTGAGCGACTGCTGAGTAAGTTTGAAGAAGCCAAGATTGAACTGGACGCGTCCCGCGTGGAACAGGAGCTGATCCTGTTGGCACAAAAATCCGATGTTGCGGAAGAGCTGGACCGCCTGGATTCACACGTCAAAGAAACCACCAACATCCTGAAGAAAGGCGGGGCCGTCGGTCGCCGTCTGGATTTCATGATGCAGGAGTTTAACCGTGAGTCCAACACGCTGGCGTCGAAATCAATCAGCACCGATATCACCGCCTCCGGTGTGGAACTCAAAGTGCTTATCGAACAAATGCGTGAGCAGATCCAGAATATCGAATAAGGTTTTTCTGTTTAGTTAAGCTTAGCAAAATATCACCAAGCCCCTGTATTAAGGGGCTTTTTTAAAGACCACAGCCTGAAGATACCGGACTGTTCAGGCCGCTTGCGTCATATGGCAAGCGATCACATCGCCGATGCCATTCTGGCATAATCCGTCTAAAGCTTATAAACCGCGTTTAAGTTAACCCCGCTCACTTCCAGGCCTGAGTCATCATAGAGTTTCATCCATTCGACTTGCAGTTCCCAGTGTTTGGCACCGCCATTGCTGAATGCCAGACCGACTCCGTACTGCAGCCCCTGATCATTGTAGGACAGGCCCCCGGCAGAAGCCTCTACATTACCAAACCCCAGCAGGCCATATAGCTCGACATAATTCCCCAAAGGAGCCACACCCCGGGTTAACAGGGCAATATTCTGGTTCGTTTCAACCGCTACACCCTGTATTTCATCATCAGTCACACTGCCATAACCACGAAATTCAAATCCAAAATTCTGGTGTGGCCGGTAGCCCAGAATCAAACCAGCCAGCGAGTTGTCGAACGAGTAGTTCCCGGCGGTACCGGCATTGACATTCGTACTGGCAAACTGAAGCCCAAGACCAGCATACCCATAAGGCGAAAATGGTGCTTCATGGGAAGCTTCCTCAGCCAACGACATGCCTGAAAATGTCATCACTAAAAAAGCGAACAGAACACTACTCTTTTTCATCGTTATTATTCCTTTCCATATCGATTGCAAGCCGCTTAACAATTAAACAGCGCGCTCAACATAATCAAACGCCAACGCAATTGCAATGCAAGCTTACACTTATTGGATGTGGCTTTTCCGCAAACTGATATCGTGAGTAATCCATGTGAGATGATGTACAATTATTTACAAAAACAATCTTTTCCAGGCCAAACCATCAGCCCGGAAAATCTGCCGCAGCTTAGGTTTAGCCGAAAAACCAAACCATAAGAAAATCAATAAAAACAAACATTTAAACCACTTCACTTAGGGCATTACACACATCGGGCTCGACGCCTTGTCGGCCTGGCATAAACGCGCCAGCTAATTACATTCATAAATCAAACCAAACCATTTACATAGCATTCATTTACTGACCTATTCCATTCATAGTTCTTGTATATAATCCGGAGGCTCTTTCATTTGCAAAAATAAAGCCGTAAGGCAACGACGTATAGAGGTACGCATGTTTAACAGTGTACGGACCAGAATTGCTGTCAGCACCGGGATAGCAATGGCCTTTACCCTCCTGATTGCAATGGGCATGACCACCAATGCATTTAACAAGATTAATCAACAAATTACGACCAAAGTTAAAGCGCAGTTAACTGAAGAAACCATAACAAACCTGAAAAATACCGCGCGAGAGCAGGGCCAGACCATCTCTAATCAGCTCAATCCGGTGTTAGCCACCCTGACTCAGTTACGTTCGATTATTGAACTGAGTGCCGAGAACCATTCAGGGGCGAAAACCATCGTCGATCAGTTTATTACCGCGCTGGAAGCTCAAGATGAAGCGGTGTTTGCCGGCTACATGGTGTGGGAAGAAAAAACCTGGCCACTGGAGTCTGAAGCGGCCGCCCACGAGGCATTCAATAAAAATGGGGTTCTGGCTCCCTTCTTCTCACCCAAGCCGCAACAAAGCTTTGACGCCGTGGCGATGGACAGTTTCCGCAATACTGAGCTCAACAATAACGGTGAGCGTAAGGATGACTGGCATCTGATCCCGTTTGAAACCGGCCGGACATTTGTCATGGAACCCTACATGTACCCAGTGCGGGGCAAGGAAGAGCTGATCACAACTATCAGCCAACCGATCAAACTGAATGGCACAATCATTGGCTCACTCGGTTTTGATCTCGCCTTAAATGAACTACAGAGCCAAAGTGTCGGGCTGGCACGTGACCTGTTTGATGGTGAAGGCAACATCATCATCACCTCATGGAAAGGGGCCGTGCTGGCCAACAGCAGTAACGCCGGCATTATCGGCCGAAAAGTCCCGCTGGAGCTGGCTTCTCAATGGCCGAACATCCAGTCCCTGTCGAAGCAGAGTGATATTGGTATTGTGACCATTGGCCATCAGGAATATGCCATCACTTCTATCGACACCAGCGATGCACCGTGGATCGTGATGGTATCGGTACCAACCAGCAAACTGACCAAAAGTGTCGCCGACTACGAAAACTGGAGCCAGGAACATAATTCACAAGCGATTTCTCAGGGCGTCTGGGCCGGTATTATTGCGGCCGCTATCGGTATCACCGTCATGACGCTGATCGCCAACTCAATCGGCAAGGCACTTTCCAATCTGGTCGAGCGCTTCAAAAATGCGGCTCAGGGAGAAGGGGATTTAACCTACCGTATTGAGGTAAAAGGAAAGGATGAAACCGCACAACTGGCCCACTGGTTTAATACCTTCCTCGCCCGCATGCAGGAGATGCTGGGCGTGGTGATGACCACCGCGGTTCAGGTTGAACAGAGTGCCAACGAAGGCCAGGCGCGCGCCGAGGACTCTAAAACGCAGCTCAACCAGCAAGTGGGGGAAGTCAACTCACTGGCTACCGCGATCAACCAGATGAGTGCCACCGCGCACGACGTGGCCAATTCAGCGGTACAAGCGGCAACAGCAGCCAATCAGGTGCAAAGTAACCGAGAGCATGGAATGGCCTGCATGGATAACGCCGCCAGTGCCGTCGATGCGCTCGCAGGCCAGGTCAATGACGCACAGTTACAGACACAAAATCTCGCGGCATCGAGCAACGCCATTCAGGGTATTTTAAGTGAAATTGGTGGCATCGCAGAACAAACCAACCTGCTGGCACTGAACGCAGCCATTGAAGCGGCACGTGCCGGTGAAGCCGGCCGGGGGTTTGCCGTGGTGGCCGACGAAGTACGTAACCTGGCAACCAGAACGCAAGGGTCAACCGAAGAAATCCATGGCATGCTGGCGCGGCTGGAACGCGAGACCCAGGCGATCGTCGAACTGATGCAACAGAGCCAGCAACAGGCAGCCGGTACCAAAGAAGAGACCAAAGCCGCGCAGCTTGCTCTGGCTGAAATCAGCCAGGCCATCGAAGTGATTAACGATATGAACAACCAAATTGCTTCCGCGGCGGAAGAGCAGAGCTCCGTGTCTGAAGAGATTAACCGCAATGTGGTGATTATTAACGATACCGCCATGGATGTGATGAACAGCATGACCTCTTCGGTCGAGATCAGTGGTGAACTCTCAGGCAAAGCAACCGAGCTACACGGTGAACTGAACAAATTTAAACTATAACTACCGCCTGGCAGACCTGTCCTGCCGTACAAAAACAGCCTCACTAGTGAGGCTGTTTTTTTATCCGCCACCTGGCATAAAAAATCCCGCTAACCTGGACCGTTAGCGGGATTGGTCATTTCCGGTTAACTCACCGAAACGTCAGAGCATTACGGCTTGCGGATCCAGACAGAAACACTGCCTCCCTGCGCTTTAAACTCGGCACGGCCTTCGCTATTGGTACAGACGGTATCATCTGCAGCATAGCCGCCCATGACATCGAAGTAACAGACGCTGGCATTGCTGGCTCCCATATCCATCCACTTAGTGCCGCCATCTCTGTCAGTCATCAGTACCGCCACACCTTGCGGATGCGCGCTGTCGCCTTCCCGGGTCCAGCCGATCACATCGCTGTGATCCAGATAGCTGTGCTGAGTGCCGTAGGCGTACTGCTTACGTACATCCAGCAGGGTATCGATAACCTCTTTGTGCGACTTAAGGGTGATATCATAATAGTTCCCGTCACGTCCTTTATCACGGTAGCTCGCCCCATAGTAGTCGGCATAGAAGATATTCGGGTAGCCCTCTTCACGCAACAGGATAAAGGCATAACCCAGCGGCTTAAACCAGTCCATAACCGGAGACTCCAGCGACTGCAATGGCTGGGTATCATGGTTCTCCACCAGCGTTACCGCCTGAGCCGGATTTGACTGCATCAGCGTACCGTTCAGCAGGCTGCCCATGTCAAAATTACCGTTACTGCTTGAGGCCTTATGGAAATTAAGGTGCAGCGGCGCATCAAACAGCGACATACGATAACCGGTTCCCTTCAGGTACCCCTGCAGGGTACCCAGGTCGTAATCCCAGTACTCGCCGACGGTAAACAGGCTCTTATTGGTTTCAGCGCGCACGGCATCCAGCCAGTCATTAAAGAAGCCCTGTTTGATATGTTTAATCGCATCCAGGCGGAAACCGTCCAGATTGGCAAAATTCACATACCATGCACCCCATTTCTTCAGTTCAGCCACCACATCCGGATGATCCATATCCAGATCAGCCCCCATCAGGAAGTCATAGTTACCGAACTCGCTGCTTACCTGAGAATCCCAGGCCTTACCTGTGCCACGGAACTTAAAGATACTGAAATCATTGTTCGCCTGATCCAGATCCACCCCATCAAAATGGTACCAGGTCCATTTGAAGTCAGAGTAGGTATCACCCCGGCCCGGGAACTCAAATTTCGTCCAGGCACTGATCTTCTTCTCATCCAGCTCCTGGTTGCGGTTACCTTTATCCACCCGTACTGCATCCACTTCTTCGGTCTCATCGGCACCAAATTTGTGGTTCAGTACGACATCCGCGTAAATCGCGATACCGGCGTTATGGGCACTCTCAATCGCAGCCAGGTATTGGTCCTTATCACCATAACGGGTACGCACCGTGCCCTGCTGGTTAAACTCACCCAGATCGTACCAGTCATAAGTGGCATAACCCACACCAAGGGTACCGTCATCACGCTTCATCTCTTTGTAGGCCGGCGGCAACCAAAGTGCCGTGATGCCCTTATCAGCCAGAGACTGCGCGTCATCTGCAACCTTGGTCCACAACTCATCC
This sequence comes from Vibrio sp. CAU 1672, assembly GCF_029223195.1. Taxonomy (GTDB): domain Bacteria; phylum Pseudomonadota; class Gammaproteobacteria; order Enterobacterales; family Vibrionaceae; genus Vibrio. The sequence goes on from NZ_JARHUF010000008.1 coordinate 52,396, forward strand.
GCAGTACTGTTATACCAGTGGAAATACTGCATCATGACACCGTTGACGGCGGCAGATTCGATCACCTTGACCACCAGGGTTTTGCTGACCGGATCCAGCTCAAACAGATACTGACCCGGTGTCGTCACCTTAATCCGGATCTGACCATCATTACCGGAATCATCCAGGATCAGGCCGCCATCAGTAGATGACAAATCACCATACTGCAGTTTGACCGTCGTCCAGTCAGCAGAAGCAATCTTGAAGTCGTAGTCTCCCGGCTGCAGATGTACCTTAGTCTGATATTTGTTATCACCGGCGTAGCTCATCTGGCTGCCGCTGCCCCAGTCGGTCAGCGTACCGCGCAGATAGATCGCTTCATCGCCATATGGTGGTGCCGTGACAACCTCAACCCCTTCCGGCGCAATGATGGTCAGTCTGGCATTGCTGGTATTACTCAGATCAAGAGCAAAGGTGTAGGTTCCGCCGGTGATGACGTTTACACTCAGGTTGTTGTCTTCATCATAGAGTTTGTTCCAACTGACAGAGCCTCCGCCCTGATTCAGGTTGGATGCCGTATAGCCCGGATCCCAGTCGCTGGCGGCGATCTTAAACTTAGTGGTACTGTTGTCAGGCAGATCCAGGGCTACCTCATAAAGCCCCTGACCTTTGTAGACCATCTCAAGTGACGTATCCCAAGCAGTTTCTGAAAAGTCGCCGCGCAGGAAAATCTTCTCACCGAGGGGGCCGACATCCATCCCCACCCCTTGCTCGTCACCCTGTGGTTTAACAAATACCACCGCCGTCAGGCCTGGCAGAACAAATTCACCATTCTCCACACGGGCATACTTGATACGCTCTTCATTACCGGCTTTCAGTACCGGATGCAGTTCAAACTCATCAGCACCGGCAACGCTCACCCGTTGCTCCCAGATACTGGAGTTAATCGCCACCACCAGTGCCTGATAAGCCGGATCCAAATCCGCCCCTACACTGACACCATCGTCGATACTCATGACTATCGTGCCAGGACGCGCTTTATCACCCAGAGCATGGAAACGCAGACGTTTTAGGATCTGATCTTTTTCGCCCAGACGCAGCAGTTCACTTTGTGAACGAATCGTCAGCAGCTCTTTAAAACGGGCATCGGCCCACTGGATCTCCGCAGACGTGACCTGAGTTTTCGGGTTGGCAACAATGCCTTTGATCCAGTCCCAGTTTTTGCCGTCTTTGTCCTCGCGTGGCAGGCCAACATTCCAGTTGTTGGTTTGCTTGCTGAAGTCAAGCCGGTTGTACCAGTCACCGGAGTCGTAACTATCGCGCTCCATCGATTTGGAACGCAGCAGTTCCGTTCCCATATGCAGGAAGGGAACGCCCTGACCAAGCATGACCGGTGCCAGACCGAGGATCTGCATGCGGGCGCGATCCAACGGCTCGACATCACCTTTGGCTTTATACTGGTTAATGTCCCACAGCGTTTGGTTATCGTGTTTGGAGACATAGTTAACCGCTTCCTGCGGATCGGCTGCGTAGCCTGCACCATGGCCGCCAAACTGATAGTCCCGTCCCATCACTACCGCACCGGAGGTGGTCGGGATTGGGTACTCCTGCAGGTTACCGGCCATACCCAGACGGATCAGATCCAGCTTGCCACCCATGGCATCGAAACGATCTCCGGCGTTCGCGAATCCCGGAGTGCCGTTCATTGGGTCGGAGTGGTCGCCGCGCACGGCATCACGCAGGCGGTCGTTATAGGTACCGATGCCGGTACCAGCCATGTTCCACTGAGAAGAGTTCACTCCCCGGGCATTCTGATAGACCTCACCAAAATCCCAGCCTTCGCCATAAAACCAGGTGTCAGTGTCGACTTTCTTCACTTCCTCCAGCGCTTTTTCGACGCTGGATTTCATCAGGTGACCCATCAGATCGAAACGGAAGCCATCGATCTTGTAATCTTTGGCCCAGCCGACCAGGCTGTCCGCCACCAGCTTCTCAAACATACGGTGTTCAGAAGCGGTGTTGTCACAACAGGTCGAGCTTTCGACATAACCACTGTCCGGGTTGTAGCGGTGGTAATAACCCGGCACAACCTTGTCCAGTACTGAGGTGTTATACAGTCCCGATGCGCTGGTGTGGTTGAACACCACATCCTGAATGATGCGGAAGCCCATATCATGCAGGGTTTTAACCATCGTACGGTATTCACGGATCCGTGGCATACCATCGCTGTCATGTGCATAGCTGCCTTCCGGGGCGTTATAGTGGAGCGGATCATAGCCCCAGTTAAACCCGTCACGGCTACGCAGATCTCCCATCAGATCCTGTACTTCAGCGCTGCTGCTATCCAGCCCGGCAAACACCGAGGCAATCGTGCCGCTGCTTGCCTGAGCACAGATTTTGGCATCAGGATGAAGGCCGGTATCCGCATCACACAGCTTGCTGATGTCATCAGAGAGATCGACACGTTTCGACTGGTCTTCCTCTACCGAAGAAATGTCAAAGCTCGGCAGCAGGTGAACCGTATTCAGGCCGGCATCACGCAGTGCTTGCAGATGTTGAACACTTGCGCGCTGCGCCTCGGTAAAGGCTAGGTACTTACCGTTGTATGCCGGAGTACCATCAAGATCAGAACCGCTGAAATCACGGACATGCATCTCATAGATGATATTGTCTTCCGGCTTGCCTATCGGCGGGATCGTCTGTGTATCCCACCCCTGCGGCTTGGTCTGCTCATCAGCCATATCCACCAGCTGGGAATAAAGACTGCCGGTACTCAATGAGACCGAGTACGGATCGGTGGTCATCACCCACTCAAGCAGGTTGGTCTTTGGATGGTAGACCTGGACCCGGTAGCGGAAAAAGCTGCCTTTCAGGGCAGCATCGCCGCTATAGGACCAGATACCCGTCTGAGTATTTTCGCTCATCGCCAGCGGAGACTGTGCCAACGGCTTTTTCTGCTCATCGTACAGGTAGAGTTCAACCTGCTTGGCGGTCGGTGCCCACAAGCGGAACTCGCTCTGGCCGTCAGCAATCCAGGATCCCAGTTGCGCTTCATCCGCGTCATTGTTGCCTGCGGTATACAGTGCATCCACCACAAACGGGAACTGAACCCGGGACACAGCCAGAGGCTTACCACCCGCATCCAGAGCCACTGCCATTGGATACTGTTTAAGTAATGCTTTAGCCTGCTCCGTGGTGATATCGGTCGTAAAGGTTGTTCTGCCGTTCAGGTGTGGATAGCGGCCGTCACTCAGCGATCCACTCTGAGTCAGTTCATAACGGGTAAATGCCTGCGCATCGCCAAGCAGTGTTTTACCGTTCGGGTTTACCCATACAGCATTACTGTCGCTAGCGCCCCACAACTGATAACTGGCCGCTCCCTCTGTGGTCTTCCAGGCGACCTGATCCAGTGCCAGCCAGTGCGCGGAAGCCTCTTTCAGTTCCACCGGAGTTTCAATCACCGCCCGGTAATAGGCCGTCGGATCACTATCCAGGGTATAAACGGTATTGCTCTTATGCAGCTCAACACGCAGATCGTCTTCACCAAGCGCTCGCTCATCGGCCTTATGCACAACAAAGTTCATACAGCCATTGTGGTCGCCCTTGAGCGGCACACGGAACAGCACCCCATTCTCTCCGGCATCTTCGGTTACGCTATACGGCGCATTCCATTCTGTCGCGCTCGCAACTGCATCACAGGTTTCGTTGTTCCACAGATGCAACCCCCAGCCGTCATAATTGCCGTCAGCACGCTTATAGTAAACCAGCGCCTCCGAATAACGTGGTGCCGCGACATTTGCGCCTGCTGCTGTCAGGTCAACGGAATCCGGCTGGCCGTCACCGTCATCATCACTGGAGGCAAAATCGCCCCAACCATCCTGGTTAGTGTCGCGGTTTTCAAAACGATCCAGCGGGAATGCGTCTTCACTATCAGCGACAAAGTCACCATCCTGATCCGCAGGTTTGCTGGCCGCCGCTTTAGGGTCGGAACCTAAACGTATTTCGTCCGTATCGCTCCAGCCATCGTTATCATCATCCGCATCCTTCGAATCTGGGATCTGGTCACCATCTGTATCCAGGCTTTCAGATTTATCATCCGGAAAGGCATCGAGATCGTTCGCCACCCCATCGCCGTCACGGTCATCGTCTTCGCTGTCGGCGATGTGGTCGCCATCCAGATCGGCTGGCTTCGAGGTAGCACTCAAAGGGTCAGTACCCAGGCGCACTTCATCACTGTCTGACCAGCCGTCATTATCGTCATCCGTATCGGCGTGGTTACCGATACCGTCGCCATCGGTATCGACGCTTTCCGCCTGGTTGTCCGGGAAGGCATCGCGATCGTTCGCCACTCCGTCGCCGTCACGATCATCATCTTCGCTGTCAGCAATGTGGTCGCCATCCAGATCGGCTGGCTTCGAGGTAGCACTCAAAGGTTCAGTACCCAGGCGCACTTCATCACTGTCTGACCAGCCGTCGTTATCATCATCGCTATCAGCGTGGTTACCGATGCCATCACCATCCGTGTCGGTACTTTCCGCCTGATTGTCCGGGAAGGCATCGCGATCGTTCGCCACTCCGTCACCGTCGCGATCATCATCTTCGCTGTCAGCGATGTGGTCACCATCCAGATCCGCTGGCTTGGAACCTGCCTTGAGCGGATCGCTGTTCAGGCGCACTTCGTCGCTGTCTGACCAGCCGTCGTTATCATCATCGCTATCGGCGTGGTTACCGATACCGTCGCCATCGGTATCGATGCTTTCCGCCTGATTGTCCGGGAACGCATCACGAGCATTCGCCACTCCGTCACCGTCGCGGTCATCATCTTCGCTGTCAGCGATGTGGTCATCATCCAGATCGGCTGGCTTAGAGCCTGCCTTGAGCGGATCGCTGTTCAGGCGCACTTCGTCGCTTTCTGACCATCCGTCGTTATCATCATCGCTATCGGCGTGGTTACCAATGCCATCACCATCCGTGTCGGTACTTTCCGCCTGATTGTCCGGGAAGGCATCGAGATCGTTCGCCACTCCATCACCATCGCGATCATCATCTTCGCTGTCAGCGATGTGGTCACCATCCAGATCGGCTGGCTTGGAACCTGCCTTGAGCGGATCGCTGTTCAGGCGGGTTTCATCGCTGTCTGACCAGCCGTCATTATCGTCATCGCTATCAGCGTGGTTACCGATACCGTCACCATCCGTGTCGGTACTTTCCGCCTGGTTATCCGGGAAGGCATCGAGATTGTTCGCCACTCCGTCACCGTCGCGATCATCATCTTCGCTGTCAGCGATGTGGTCACCATCCAGGTCTGCCGGGGTGGAGCCAGCCTTGAGCGGGTCAGTTTTGAGGCGGGTTTCATCGCTGTCTGACCAGCCGTCATTATCGTCATCCAGGTCGACGTGGTTACCGATACCGTCACCATCGGTATCGATGCTTTCCGCCTGGTTGTCCGGGAACGCGTCGCGATCGTTCGCCACTCCATCGCCGTCACGGTCGTCATCTTCGCTGTCGGCGATGTGGTCACCGTCTAAGTCTGTCGGCTTAGAAGCTGCCTTGAGCGGATCGCTGTTCAAGCGGGTTTCATCGCTGTCTGACCAGCCGTCATTATCGTCATCCAGGTCGACGTGGTTACCGATACCGTCACCATCGGTATCGATGCTTTCCGCCTGGTTGTCCGGGAACGCGTCGCGATCGTTCGCCACTCCATCGCCGTCACGGTCGTCATCTTCGCTGTCGGCGATGTGGTCACCGTCTAAGTCTGTCGGCTTAGAGCCTGCCTTGAGCGGGTCAGTCTTGAGGCGGCTTTCTTCGCTGTCTGACCAGCCGTCATTATCGTCATCCGTATCGGCGTGGTTACCGATACCGTCACCATCGGTATCGAGGCTTTCCGCCTGGTTATCCGGGAAAGCGTCGCGATCGTTCGCCACACCATCACCGTCACGGTCATCATCTTCACTGTCGGCGATGTGGTCGCCATCCAGATCGGCTGGCTTGGAACCTGCCTTGAGCGGATCGCTGTTCAGGCGCACTTCGTCGCTGTCTGACCAACCGTCGTTATCATCATCGCTATCAGCGTTATTACCGATACCGTCGCCATCCGTATCGATACTTTCCGCTTTATCGTCCGGGAAGGCATCCAGATCATCTGCAACACCATCACCATCGCTGTCCTGGGTCAGAGTAACCTGGCCGTCGGTTGTCACAATCACAACCTTATCCAGCGTGACCGGCTGTCCTGATGCCTCCTGCCGGCGAACCTCATTCCCGAGCAGTTCAGCCCCCTGATTGAGCACCTGACTGGCATCCGACACACTCACTTCATCGGCTTCCTCGGGCAACAGTTTTACCAATGCGCGCGCGCTTTCAGCCAACAGTGTATTCCCCGATTCAAGGTAATCACCGGCCAAGTCGGTATCCGGCTGAGCAAGCAACTGACTGACCTCAGTCAATGCATCCGCTTCCCCCTTACCCTCATCCATTTTCATGTTAATAAGCGTGGTCACTGGGGTAACAACGTCCGTCCCCGGGGGCGCAGACATCAGGTAACCACGGCTAAGCGTCACGTCCGGGTTATCCTCGTCAATGGTTTGACCGGCGATGGCCTGGGCCACAACTGGATAAGAACTTGGATCACCATCAAGCCCGGTGGTGTCCAGCACAGCTAAACCGCCCTCGCCAGACATAGCAAAAGGTTCACCAGGATCTTTCAGGTAGTTACGATTTAGGTCCAGCCAGACTTGCGCATTACGCAGATAGCCGTCAATGGCTTTAACCTGTAGTGATTGTTGAGGTGGTGGTGGTTTGGTTCCTTCAGTCTGGCTACTGTTGTCGTGACAGCCAGACATTAAAGTCACCAGCGGCATTGTCACCAATGCCAACTTGGAAACTTTAAACTTCATGCGCATACTCCATAAACATCTAAACGCTTCATCTACACACCTAAGTAAGCTCTAGATATTTATGCTGGCGGGGACCTTTTACATCCCGGCGATGCGCGAATTTACAGACGCACAGTTGGTTACTGAGAATCGATAACGCAGCATTGATGTCAACAAAAATCACCCCCTGAGGGTTCATCTTGAGATCACTTGGGTATATTGGCGCAGAGTTTATGAATTATCGATTTCTAAGGGAAATAGGCTTTATTACAGGGGGTATAGATAATTTCTATGGCAGATATAACTTCTGTGACCCATCACTCACAATTATGCTTTTAGAGTAATAATTCAAATTAAACCGCTGCGATATAAGTGTGTAAAAATGTGACGCTGCCTGAGTTTTATGTGAATTACTATCATCATTTCTATCATCATTCCCACTCAACCACCTACTTAACATATGAGGTCAGTCACATTCGGCGACCTAAGAAGGGAATGCCTGTGCTTTGCTCAGCCAGTATATAGTATTGAGTTATCGCATTATGCAGATAAAAAACGCCCCTCAAGGTGAGGAGCGCTGTAACACGATTAAGCCTTCGGCGCAGCTACGCCACCTGTCGCTTTTTTTCAGCCTGTCTTTTCTTCTTGCGATATTTAGGGTGGGTGATCGGGATCGCCGACAGCAGTTTCTTGGTGTAGTCGTTCTGCGGGTTAGCGTAGATCTCTTTCGCGCTGCCCGCCTCGACCACCTTACCAAAGTACATCACGGCCACTTTATCCGACACGTGTTTCACCACCGACAAGTCGTGGGAAATAAAGATGATCGCCAGATTCATTTCCTGCTGCAGTTGCAGCAACAAGTTGAGGATTTGCGCCTGCACCGACACATCAAGTGCCGAAACCGATTCATCACAAATCAGCAGCTTGGGCTTAAGGGCTATCGCGCGGGCAATACCAATACGCTGGCGCTGACCACCAGAGAACTCGTGTGGGTAACGGTTCACCGCCGTTTCAGGCAGGCCGACTTTAACCAGCAGTTCCTTGACCCACTGCTTACGCTCTGCCGGCGTACCGACTTTATGGATCACGAACGGCTCTTCCAGGATCATGCCGATGGTATGGCGCTGGTTGAGCGATTCCATCGGATCCTGAAACACGATCTGCATCTCTTTACGCAGCGCGCGCATCTCTTTGACCGAATAATCGGTAATATCCTTACCCTCAAAGAAAATCTGCCCTTCGGTCGGCTCATAAAGCTTTAAAATCGTCCGCCCCAGGGTACTTTTACCACAGCCGGACTCACCAACCAGGCCAAGGGTTTCCCCTTCACCGACCGATAAAGACACCCCATCGACCGCTTTAATGGTATAGCCTTTCTTAAACAGCCCCTTCCCTGACACAAAGTGCTGCTTAAGATTTTCAATTCTTAATACTTCTTTTGCCATAACATCCTCTTTTATGACGCGTTCACTTTGCCATGGTTAGTTGGCAAACATGCTGGCATCAATCGGCTTAATGTCGATCATCTGCTTCGGTTCATTGTCTAAGCTTGGCATCAGGCCCATCAGACGCTCGGTATAAGGGTGTTTGGGATGATCAAACAGTTCAAAAATTTCTGCATTTTCTACGATCCGCCCACCGTACATCACCGCAACATCATCACACACCTCTGCCACGACACCGAGATCGTGGGTGATGAAAATCATCGCCATCCCGGTTTCTTGCTGAAGTTCATTCATAAGCTCAAGAATAGATGCTTGTACCGTAACATCAAGCGCAGTGGTTGGCTCGTCACAGATCAGAATATCCGGTTTGCACGCCAGGGCCATGGCGATCATCACCCGTTGGCGCATCCCGCCGGACAAATTATGCGGGTATTCATTAAGGCGTTTTTCCGGCATCGGGATTTTGACTTTCGCCAGCATCTCTATCGAATAGGCATCACGCTCTTTCTTGTCCAAATCCGGTCGGTGCAGTTCAAGCACCTCGTTAATTTGACGGCCAATAGTGTGCACCGGGTTCAAGGCCGTCATCGGATCCTGGAAAATGATCGAAATACGGTTACCGCGCATGGCATACATTTCCCGGGCCGGCAGAGACACCAAATCGGTACCGCGATACAGCACCTGGCCATTAACAATGTTACCGTACGGTCTGGGTAACAGCCCCATGATCGACATCGAGGTGACACTTTTACCACTGCCCGACTCGCCCACCAGGCCAAGCGTGCGCCCGGCACGAACATCGAAGTTCACGCCATGCAGGACTTTTACCGGGCCATCATCGGTGGTGAACTCCACCTCAAGATCTCTAACACTAAGAATTACATCGTTTTCCATAACACCGCCTTACAACTTATAGGTGTCGTCGATAACCACGACAGGCTCGAACGTCTTACCTGACTTCATCGCTTTTAGGGTTTCTTTTTTCACATCGGGATCAATCCAGTACAAGCCCAGCCCCGGAGCCACGGAAGAAAACAGCGCTGCCGAACGTTTGGTCATCGCCTGTTTCGGGTATTTCAACCAGCGCCAATGCCCCTCACGGGTATAAGGCACCATGTAACCCGGTACAATCACCGCAGCCTGATTGACGATGGTTTGGATCTGGCGGGAGATAGCGCGTTTCTTATCAAGGTCAAATTCGTGCTTGAACGCCATGATCAGCTTATCCAGCTCAGGGGTGCTGTAGTTGGTGAAGTTATTGGTTTGGGGTTTATTGGCATTCACGGAGTGGAAATAGCCCCAGTACTGCGGCACTTCAAAGGTGCCCATGGTCAGGAACGCCACTTCATGCTTTTTCTCCAGCATGTACTTGAATGCCGATGAGCCATCGACCAGGTTGAGGGTAAACTCCAGTCCGGCCAGCTTGGCCTGCTCTTTCAGGAAGGACATCCGCGGTGTATGCACCGCAAAGCTGTAGGTGATGGCAAAGCTCAGGCGCTGGCCTTGGTCGTTGACCCGGATACCCTCTGCATCCAGCTTATCAAACCCGGCCTTGGCAAAGTATTCAGCCGCTTGCCCGGGATCGAACTTCGGCGGCACCGCATCACTCAGATCATACTCACCATGCCCCACACCCAGCGCATTCGGCTGGCGCACGTAATCCCCGCGGGTGATTTTTTCGATCATGCCGTCAAAGTCGGTGGCCAGGGCGACCCCTTTGCGCACATTCAGATCACTCAATAGTGGATTGGCGGTATTCAGCCACAGGCCACCAGCCCCTTGCGGGTACTGGTTATACCCCCAGAACTTGGCGATATAGCCTTTCTGGTAGGGTTCGCTATTCGACTTGTCGTGCCATAAACTCGGCATCACCAGAGCAAACGAATCCAGTTTGCCTTTCTCAAAATGCTTCATAGCGATGTCGTGATCGCGGATCACGGTCATGCGCACTTTTTCCACATTGTAGCGATGCTGATAGTAGCGGTTACTGTAACCCCACCAGTCCTCACCCACGTGCTTAAAGGTGACACTTTTGCCTTTTTTGACGTCATCCAGGTAATAAGCGAACGTGGTCGGCTCACTCTTAAAATTGTATTTGCGCACAAAGTTATCATCAATGCCGTCGCCATTTTCATCCTTGGAAGGATTGGCATAGAAGTGCGCTGGCCGAGGCGTCAGCCCGCCCAGCGAATAAAGCAAATCATCTTTATTTTTTTCGCTCCCGGCCACAAATGCCAGCGTATGCTGATCAAACTTGATCACATCGGCAACTTGCTTGCTGTAATACTCGTTGTACCAGGGGGCGACGATGTCTTTCGAACGGTAAAACTTGAGCATAAAGACAAAATCATCGGCCGTCACCGGCTTGCCGTCTGACCACTTTGCTTGTGGATTAAGCTTGAAATAGACGGTTTTATTGTCGTCACCAAATGCCCACTCGTTGGCCAGATCAGGGATCCATTCCAGCGTGTTGGGATGCATACTGACCAGGTTCGGTACATCATCGGCAAACCACGAGCGCAAACCGGAATTAGAATCGGGCCCGACACTGCGTAGGGTCTGCGGGAAGCTGGACAAATACGTGCGGTAGGTCCCGCCAAACTGAGCCTGTTCCGAAGCAAACAACGGCGCATCCCAGTTGCTCTGCCATTCCAGATCTGCCGGCAGAGTTGCCGACATAACGCCCATACTGATCGCCGTTAGGGTCGATGCCAACAGTAATCTTTTCATAAAATTCCCTTTTTATTGTTCGCTCACAGTGACTGTGTATTAAACATAGCGCGTGAACTTTTTCGGGTCGAATGCCGCCCGAATCGCTTCACCGATAAAGGTCACCATCACCAGGACCAACACGATAGAAGAAACCACCGATGCCACGATCCACGGCGAGTCGAGGTTCGACTTACCCTGTTGCAACAATTCCCCCCAACTAGGGGTCGGCGGCATCAGGCCCAGTCCCAGGTAATCCAGGGCGGTCAGTGCGGTAATGTTGGCTGCGATGGTAAACGGCGCGAGGGTGACGATCATCACCATGGTATTGGGCAGAATATGGTTAAACAGAATGCGCGGAGTGGATGCCCCCAGCGCACGGGCCGCCATCACGTATTCACGCGCGGACTCTTTATAAGTCATGGTGCGCATATACCAGGTCATCCCCATCCAGCCAAACAGCACGTTAATCGCAACAAACAGGCTGAAGGTCGGCTGAACGATTGAGACCAGGATCATGATCACGTACAAGAACGGCACCATCGACCAGATTTCGATCAGGCGCTGGACAAACAGGTCGAACTTACCCCCCCAGAACCCCATCGCACAGCCAACCGCGGTACCGATGGCGTACGAAATCGCCATGGTCATCAAGGCAAAGCCCATCGCGGTACGGAAGCCATACACCAGACGCGCCAGAATGTCGCGGCCAATCACGTCCGTACCCAGATAATGCTGACTTTCGGCACTCGGGGCGGTCGGAGGAAAATCACCGCTGAAATCCTGCTCATACGGATTCCACGGCACGATGGGCAGGATCACGTAGTTATCACCGCCTTCGGCAGCAAATGCCTGCTGGAGCTGGCGGTAATCTGCCTCACTGGATGACGCCTGACCAAACTCACTGCCAAGACGCACGTCACTGACTACCGGGAAAAAATATTCGCCTTCGTATTTCACCACCAGCGCTTTGCTGTTGATCAGCAACTCGGCGAACAAAGAGAGCACCAACATGGTGGTCAGAATAATAAACGACCAGTAACCACGTTTGATCTCTTTGAAGTGACGGAATTTCTTTTGCGTTAACGGGCTGACTTTGATCATGTTACGCTCCAAACTTCACTCGTGGGTCGACTAAAGCGACACAGATGTCAGAAATGATGTTACCTATCAGCAGCAACATCGCATTGATTGCGACAATGCCCATCACCACCGGATAATCCCGCTCCATAATCGACTCATAGCCCAGCAGGCCTATCCCGTCGATATTAAAAATCACCTCAATCAGAAACGCACCGGTCATAAAGAACAGCAGTGAGTTACCAAAGTGGCTGGCAATCGGGATCAGGCTGTTACGCAACGCGTGCTTGCGTACCGCTTTTTTAAACGGCAGGCCTTTGGCGATCGCGGTGCGGATATAATCGGATGACAGGTTTTCCATCAGGTTGTTCTTCATCGTCATCGTCAGCGTGGCGAAATCGCCGATCAGATAACAGATCAACGGCAATACCGCATGCCACATGATGTCCTTCACCTGCTCAAACAGGGTTTCAAAATCATCAAAGTCATCCCCGACAAAGCCCCCCATCGGGAACCACTCAAGGTGATAGCTGAACAACGTGATCAGCAACACCCCAACCACATAGCCTGGCAGGGCGTAACCGACAAAAATCAGGATCGAGGACGCCGAATCAAACACCGAGCCATGTTTAAGCGCCTTGTAATACCCCAGCGGGATCGAGATAAAATAGCTGATGAAAAAAGTCATGCCGCCATAAAACAGCGACACCGGTAATCGCTCGGCAATCATATCCGAGACCGGCTCGTAGTAACGGGTCGACTCACCGAAATCGAGCACCACCAGGCGGCTTAGCCAGTCGATGTACGCTTCGGTCACCGGCTTGTCCAGACCATAAAACGCATTCAGTTCGGCAATCTGGTCTTCAGACAGCGCCGTGTTCCCTCCCGCCGACGTCATGGCCGCCGCACCATCGCCTTGCGACTGCATTTGCGACAGCATACGTTCAACCGGGCCACCGGGTACAAAACGGGTAATGGCGAAGATCAGGATGGTAATCCCCAAGAAGGTGGGTACGACCAACGCGAGTCGGCGTAAAAAATATGACAGCATATACAACTTACTCCATGTCCACTGTCCATTTATCAGGCAGATTGAGAGGATAATTTCCGGCCTAAAATGGCGCATACTTATACAGCGGTAACCAAAGCTATTGAAACGCGCTCCCTTCGCTTCAGTACGCAGTTTTTTCTACTACCGCAATAATCTCAGCGTCATATTTATCTCGAAACTCGATTTGCTTCAAGTATTTGCTGCCAAAACATGACAAACTCCCTCCGACATAAAAAAAAATGGAACTTTTATAAAAAAAGATAAAAACCCGCAAAAACCATTCATACAGCAGATCAATCTGGGCATATTAGAGTCAAAGGCCTAAATAAAAATGCAATATGGCAACATATTTAGACACCTCCAGTGTCGGCAATTTGGACACTAAAACGCCAATGAGCCCTTTAAGCACAAAGGGTATCAATATCTGATACCAACAGACAAAACTGGGTTAACATGCGCTGCATGGATGAAAAAAACCACCTCAGAACTTTATGCTAATAATTTCCTATTTTACAGAGGCGTCCCCCCCATTGGAAAGCAGACACAATATAAGTCATTAAACTTTACAACAAACACAAAATACGGTGTTTTATTAAGATTTGATCTCGATTAAGCAATAGATTTCAGAAAATTATTCTATGATTCAGGTCACATTTGGTCATTTACATCTTTTTTACATTTCTTTATCTCTGTTTACCACTGGTTTGACTTCCTCTTTTCTTCTCAGGTATACATTGCCGCAGCGTTAACGAAATATTAACGTCACAAACGGTCAATTAATGACCGCGCATAGGAAATAATAATAATCGGAGCAACAAGGATGTATAAAAACACAACCGCTTTATCTGTTGCGATCAGCCTGGCATTGGGCACGGTAGCAGTGGCACCATTCGCAGCTCAGGCAGAAGAGCAACAAGTCGAAAAACTCCAGAAGATGAAAGTAACCGGTTCGCGTATCTCAACGACGGACATGGAAGGGCCTTCCCCTGTTACCGTAATCAACAGCAAAGATATTGAATCAAAAGGTTTCAATAGTGCGCAGGATATCTTAAACAGTTTGACTCAGAACACCGGTGGTGTAATGGCGCAAACGAACTCCTTCTCATTTACTCCTGCGGCGCAATCGGTCAACCTCCGTGGCCTGGGTGCATCCCGTACCCTAATTTTGATTGATGGCCGTCGTCTTCCTCAATACCCACTGGCAGCAGGTGGCACGTCTAACTTCCAAGATATTGGTCAGATTCCGGTCGCGGCGATCGAGCGCGTAGAAGTGATGACTGACTCTGGTTCTGCGATCTACGGTTCTGATGCAATCGGTGGTGTCGTTAACTTCATCCTGAAAAAAGACTTTGATGGCGTGTCTGTTAAAGTTCGTGCCGGTGATGCGACCGATGGCGGTTATAAAAATGGCCGACTAGACATCGTTGCGGGTAAAGACTACGACGACAAACGCATTTTGTTCGTTGGTCAGTTCGCTGGCAACGAAATGCTTAAGCAAAGCGACCGTGACTGGGCGGGGAATGACAACTCAAACCGTTCACACATCAGCGGTTACTCTAGCTACGGTGCGAACTTCTATGGTCAAGACGGATCGCATTTAACCCCAGCGGATGAAGGCTCTTCCTGTAAAGAGGTCGTGGGTGAACACGGCGTAGACCGCGCTGATGGCAAATGTGGGTTCAACCGCTCGGCATACCGCACGCTGAAACCTGAAAACAAACAATTTGATTTATTGCTTCGTGGTGAAATGGACGTTAATGACGATCTCACGGCGATGGCAGAAGCACGTTTGGGCTACAAATCAACTGAGTCAGAGTTCGAACCAAATCCGTACAACGTCGAAGTAGATGAAAACCATTTCCGTGGTGCGGGTGAATACACACGTCGTATGGTGGAGTTTGGCCCACGAGAAAGCAACACTGAAGCAAACTCATTTGGCCTGACGGTTGGTTTGAACGGCCTGTTGGCTGATGCCTACGACTGGGATCTGTATGCGAGCTACTCAGAGCAAAATGTTGACACGGATAATCCGGCTATCTACAACACGCTAGACCAGGCAGTACAAGATGGTGATGTAGATCTACTGGGGCCAATTTCTCAAGAAACCGTTGATAAATATACGGGTAAATCTGAAAAAGAGGCTTACTCTAAACTTTACTCACTGAATGGCTCTATCGCTGGTGACCTTGTTGAACTTCCTGCCGGCACTTCAGGCTTCGCGGTTTACGGTGAGTGGAACCGTACGGATTACAACGAAAGCATTGATGCAACCACAGCGGCGGGCGGTTTCTCTGGCCTGGGCGGCACCTCTGGTGGTGGTGAGCGTGATCAGATTGGTCTTGGTGCGGAAGCGCTAATCCCGATCATCGAAGATCTAGAAATGACAATCGCTGGCCGTTACGACCACTACTTCGATGACTCAGCCACAGGTGGTGCATTTACACCGAAGGTGTCTCTAGCCTACCGTCCAACCGATACTTTACTACTGCGTGGTAGTTACGGCCTGGGCTTCCGTGCCCCAGACTTGAAGCGTCTGTTTGGTCAAGAGACACGAGGCTTTGGCTCAGGTTTCGACCCGGTACTGTGTGCTCAAGCTGGCGGTAGTGGCCCACAAGATGCGGATCAATACCCAGAGTGTGATACCCAATACTTTGACACGGTCAACGGCCCTAACTCAGAGCTGAAAGAAGAAACAAGTGAAAACATCAACTTAGGTATTGCATGGGAGCCTGTTGATGATCTTGGCGTGACGGTTGACTGGTACCACATCAAGATGGAAGACGTGGTAACCGCACCTAGCTACCAAGACGTTATCAATGATCCAGGTAAATACCCAGGTACGGAAGTGGTACGTAACGCAGACGGTACGATTAAATCTGTCTCTTACGGTCCGGTAAACCAATCGTTTGAAAAACGTTCTGGTATTGACCTGGCTGTACGTTACGCATACGACACCAACTCGATGGGTTCATTCAGCTCTCGTCTGGCTGTAACCAAAGTCCTAATTGCGGAATATCAAGAAAATGATCGTGAACCAGTTATCGACGAAACAGACTTCATGCCTGAATACACCGCAACACTAAACCTGGGCTGGGTATACGAAGACGTATCTCTGAACCTGTTCGGTAAATACCGTGACCGCATGTGTTCTAGCTACGCTAACCAATACTACTTTGACAACTGTCAAGAAGCCAAAGATGCAGGTTACCGCGCTGAAATCGCCAGCATGACGACTTGGAACCTAACCGCGTCTTACCAGTTCAATGAAAGTGGTCGTGTAACGCTTGGTGCCATCAACCTGTTTGATAAAGCGCCACCAGCAGATCCACTTAACGATACTTCACCATTCTACGCTGACGAGTACGACGATCCAGTCGGCCGCCAGGTATACATCGAAGCAGCATACGACTTCTAATAATAACTTTGGCGCGGAAATTTCCGCGCCCTTTTCGACTGACTTAAACACTGACAAGGATGCAACATGAAATTCAAGGAATTTGGCCTTAGTGCTATCGCCGCAGCATTGCTCTCTATCAGCAGTGCTTCTATTGCGGCAGACTCAGGTACTGTTGTCTCAAAGCAAGCAAAAGCAAACAAGTCTTCTGAAGCATCTCAGCTAAAAATTGATGACTACGCTGAAAGCACCGAAGGCATGCTGGCTGAATACAAAGGCTTACTGCGTCAAATCGACAGCATGAAAGTCTACAATGAGCAAATCAACCGTATGGTTCAATCTCAGCAGGGTGAACTGGACTCATTAAATAACCAGATCGCACAAATCGATCAGACGGCCACTGAGGTGGTACCGCTAACGCTGAAGATGATCGATGCCCTGGATGAGTTCGTCATGCTGGATCTGCCGTTTCAGACTAAAGAGCGTAACAAGCGGGTTGCTGAACTGCGCCGCCTGATGGATCGCGCCGACGTTACCACTTCAGAAAAATTCCGCAAAGTGATGGAAGCGTATCAAATCGAAGAAGGCTTCTCGCGCTCGATCGAGTCTTACAAAGCCAGCCTCGACCGCGATGGTAAGATCGTCACCTACGACTTCCTGCGACTTGGCCGTTCCGCGCTGCTGTTCCAATCTCCGGATGGCAAGGAAACCGGTATGTGGAACCAACAAACCCGTCAATGGGAATCACTACCAGAAAGCTACCGTATCGCTGTACAGCAAGGCATTCGCATCGCTAAGAAACAGGCGCCACCAGCGCTGATCAAATTGCCTGTATTTGCTGGGGAGAAATAAGACATGAAAGGATTCAAAACACTAGCTGCTGGCCTGCTGGCCAGCCTCTTTATGCTTTCCGGCGCACATGCCGAAACACCACAATCGCTGAATGAACTACTGAAAAGCGTCAAATCAGAAAGCATTATTGAATCAAAAGAAAACAAAGCCCGTGAGGCCGAGTTCAGACAAAACCGCAATCAGCAAGCGGCGCTGCTTAAGCAAGCCCGCGCCGAATTGGCAGCCGAGCAAAAACTTGGTGACCAGCTCAAGGCCACCTTTGATGGCAACGATAAAAAGCTGACCGAGCTGACCGAAACCCTGCGTGTGCGCTCCGGCACACTGGGCGAAATGTTTGGTGTGGTTCGCCAGTACGCCAGCGAGTTCAAAGGGCTATTCGCGGCATCGCAAAATGCGGTTCAGTTCCCCGAGCGCGATGCACTGCTGACCAAACTGGCTGAGAGTAAAGAACTGCCTTCGACCCAGGAGCTTGAAGCGTTCTGGCATACGATTCTACAGCAAGTGGTGGCCTCAGGTGAAACCAGCACCACCCAGGCGACGGTTGTCTATGGTGAAGGTAATGAAGCCGTGACTGACGTGACCCTGATCGGTGAGTTCAACGCCATTGCCGATGGCAAATACGTTACTTACGTGCCTCAAACCGCCAAGTTTGAAGAACTGTCGCGCCAGCCATCAAAAAACATTACCCGTCACGTTGCGGGATTCGAAAATGCCTCGGGCACCTATGAGCCTCTGTTCCTTGACCCGTCTCGCGGGGTGATTCTTTCCCTGCTAGTACAAAGCCCGACCGTTCAGGAACGGATTGATCAGGGTGGTATTGTCGGTTACGTGATCCTGAGTATGGGTGCCGTCGGTGCATTGGTTGCCCTGTTCTGTTACCTGCGCCTGCTGGTGATCGGTGGCAAGATGCGCAAACAAGCCAAGAGCGATACGGTTATCCCTGGCAACCCATTGGGTGAAGTGATCCAAGCTTATCAGGATCACAAAGGTGACAACCTGGAGGATCTGGAAGCGAAACTGGATGAGATTATCCTGCGTAACGCCCCAAGCATTGAGCGTTTCATTAGTTCAATCAAACTGTTTGCCTCCGTTGCGCCGCTACTTGGCCTGCTTGGTACGGTAATGGGGATGATCGGCACCTTCCAGGCAATCACCCTGTTTGGTACCGGTGACCCGAAACTGATGGCCGGCGGCATCTCGGAAGCTCTGGTGACGACGATGTTAGGTCTGGTTGTCGCAATTCCTCTGCTGTTCCTGTACACCCTCGTACACAGCAAAGGCCGCCGTTTGGTTCAAACTCTTGAAGAACAGAGTGCAGGTTTCATCGCTCGCTATCAGGAAAAACTGCATAAAGCCGAAAGTTAAGGAGGCGCTATGTGGTGGTTAATTGGAGAACTTGAATCGATTAGACGCTTCTTGGGCATGGGTGGCGAGGTACTCGTCGCCATCTTTATCCTCAGCCTCATGTTATGGGCCGTATTGTTAGAGCGCTGGTTTTACTTTGTGGCCGTTGCGCCCAAAGCAAGAAAAAAAGCCGTGAGCCTCTGGCAGCAGCGACCAGAACACCAAAGCTGGAATGCCAAAATGATCCGACAAGAAATCGTTTCTCGCCAGGACATGGAAAACCGAAAAGGGTTGCCGATCGTGAAAGTACTGATCGCACTTTGCCCGCTCCTTGGCCTGCTCGGCACGGTGGTCGGTATGATCCAGGTGTTTGATATTTTGGCTGTAACCGGAACAGGAAGCCCTCGAGCTATGGCCTCGGGGATCTCAAAGGCAACAATCCCCACGCTTGCGGGAATGGTGGCATCATTATCAGGACTGTTTTTTAGCTCACGTCTTGATCATTTAGCCAAAGTTACCACGCAAAAGCTGGAAGATAAGCTTAAGCACATTGCCTGATGTAAATGGAATTAGAGGTATAGGTCATGAAAAGACGCTATAGCAGCGATAGCAACGACGAAACCGCTATCGACATGACACCGATGCTCGACATCGTATTTATCATGCTGATCTTCTTTATCGTAACAACATCGTTTGTTAAAGAAGCCGGTATTGATGTAAACCGCCCCAGTGCCAGCACCGCACAGACCGTGAAAAAGGGCAACATTATGGTTGCGGTCGGCGCAGCCGGTGACGTATGGGTAGATAAACGCCGCATTGAAGTGGATGCCGTGCGCGCCAACATCGAACGCCTGCGGGCAGAAAGCCCGGATGGCGCTGTGGTTATCCAGGCCGATCAAGAAGCCAATGCCGGTGTCGTCGTCAAGGTGATGGACCAGATCCGAATGGCAGGTGTCCAAAGCATCTCCATTGCCGCTACCAATAAGGATTAAGCCTATGCGGTATCTGGCCTCACTTGCACTGGCGCTCGTTGTCTCTCTCGGATTGTTCTGGGGGATGGACAAGCTGGTAAACAAAGAGCGCCACGAACTCACATCGAATGAAGACCTACGTATGGTGGACTTCATTCGCGTGAAACCGGACGAAAAAGTACAGGAAAAGAAACGCGAACTACCAAAACTGCCACCGCCGAAACGCCCGCCGCCGCCACCGGAAATGAAGGTGACGTCAACGGTCAAACCGGTAATGGAACAAGTTCCGATGGACATGCCTGATTTGGATCTGCCTGTCAACGTTACCGGCGGTTCCGTGCTTGGTCACTACTCTCAGGGTGGAAGCGCACAATTGGCCGGTAACGGAGGTCCAACACCGTTGGCAACCTTCCAACCGCAGATGCCAAGAAAAGCCGCTAAAGCAGGGATTGAAAAAGGCGTTGTCTTACTTGAGTTTACCGTTAATCAGCGGGGTTCTGTGGAAGACATCAAAATCGTCAAAGAAGATCCACGTCGCCTCGGACTGGGTAAAGCCGCCAAAAAAACGGTTTCAAAATGGACCTTTAAACCTAAGCTGGTTGATGGGAAGCCCGTCAGTGCTCGTCTAGCACAAGAGATTGAATTTTCAATCAACTAAGGAGTCACGATGAAAAAGTTATGGAAAAACAGAGTGGCTTCTTTAATTCTCCTTGCAGGTGTGGCGTTAGCCACGCCTGCAATGGCGAAAGAAGCCCCTCAGCTATCAGACCGCACATTTCGTACCGTCAATAAAGTCCAGGAGCTGATTGCAACAGAAAAGTACGCCGCAGCGGCCGAAAAGCTAACCAGCGCCTTGGAAAGTACCACGTCAAAGAAATATGATCGTGCGGTCTTATTACAGCAGATGGGTTTTTTGTACTCTCTGCAAGACAATTACGCCAAGGCATCCCAGTACTTTGCAAAATCGTTAAAGCAAGATGCGCTCCCGGTTCCTGTCGCGCAGCAAGTGCGCTACAGCCTGGCTCAGCTTTACCTGGCGGAAGAGGAGTTCCAGTTATCCGTTGATACCATGAATAAGTGGTTCAAAATAGCTGAAACAACAGACGAGAAACCACAAGCTCACGCTTACATCACCCTGGCCAGTGCCTACGTCCAAATGGAAGATTACAGAAAAGCAATCCCGCCAACCAAAAAGGCGATTGCAATGAGTAAGAATCCAAGTGAATCGTGGTACTTAATTTTAATGGCTTCCCATTATGAATTAGGTCAGTTGAAAAGTGTCGCTAGCGTATTAAAGACATTGACATCGAAATACCCGAGTAAAAAACGTTACTGGATGCAGCTTTCCGGCGTATACATGGAGCTAAACCAGGAACGTAACTCTCTGGCGGCCCTGGAAGTGGTTTACAAAATGGGCAAATTGGAAGGGGAAAAAGAGTATCTTCGCTTCGTGAACTTTTTGGCCTATCAGGGCATTCCATATAAAGCCGCGAAAGTACTGCAACTGGAAATTGCCAACGGAAATATAGAAGCCACGAAGGAGAACTACGAAAGGCTGGCCAGTTTCTGGCAGCAAGCGAAAGAGCTTGACGAGTCTATTGTGGCTTATACAAAAGCCTTTGACTTAAAACCAACAGCCGGAACCCAAATTCAGATTGCACGTTTGATGATTCAAGCCAAAAAGTACTCTGATGCAACGGTGTTTGTCAGTACCTCGGCACCCGACGCCTCAAAAGAGCAAAAAGCAGAGTTAGCGTACATTCGTGGTATGGCTTTCTTTGAGCTAAAACAGCCGAACAGAGCGCTGCAAGCCATGCGAAGTGCCGCTCAGTCTCCGAATATGAAAACGGTCGTCAGACCGTGGATCAATTTCCTGGAGACGCAAGGATAACCTGACTAACTAAGCCGCTGGCTTGATGATGGAAGGTTTAAGTGTGAGTCAGTCGCACGCCTGGGGAAGTGAAAGCTTCCCCTTTTTTCGTGACCACGCAAACGCCCCCGGCAGCAAAAGCGCCAGAAGATCATCTGGCAACCCGGCAAAGATCGTGATACTCTTCGCCTCCATTTTTCTGGCGGGATAATCACCAACCAACCGATCACATCGGGGCGTAGTCCTGGCCAGTTCGAACGTAATTCACCATGTCGGGCATCTCCTTCGACATGCACCAATCCAACCAAAGTGGAACAGTACAATGGGCAAAGGTACTCTCTATATCGTATCTGCACCAAGCGGCGCAGGTAAATCCAGCTTAATCTCAGCGATGTTGGAACGTAACCCGACGTATGCGATGAAAGTGTCAGTATCACACACCACTCGTGATAAACGCCCGGGTGAAGAGAACGGAGTCCACTACCATTTTGTCGCCAAGCATGAGTTTGAAGCTCTGATCGGACAAGGTGACTTCCTGGAATACGCTGAAGTATTTGGTAACTACTACGGCACCTCCCGGGCCTGGATTGAAGAAACGTTAGAAAAAGGCATCGATGTCTTTCTGGACATCGACTGGCAGGGTGCACGCCAGATCCGTACGCAAATGCCACAAGCCAAAAGTATCTTCATCCTGCCACCATCCAATGGTGAACTGGAGCGCCGTCTGAATACCCGCGGCCAGGATAGTGATGAAGTGATTGCCAAACGTATGGCCGAAGCCAAATCGGAAATCTCTCACTATAACGAGTACGACTACGTGATCGTCAATGATGATTTTGATACAGCATTAGTCGACTTTAAAGCCATCCTGCGCGCGGAAAGATTGAAGGAAGAAAAACAGGCTGCCAAATATAAAGGTATGCTTGACGCACTGCTGGCAGACTAGTTCTGGATAGGGGCCGAAATAACCCTGCAGTTGGAAGTTATTTGGCCTCGATACAAATTTTCGCTTCTTTATTCCGCTAAGGAAGCTTATATTGCTTATATAGGTTACATGTCTTATCGCTAGTAAATAACTCGCTGAGACTGTATACTTTCTCGTCATTAAAAATTTAGTTAACTATTTGGAGTCCTCATGGCACGCGTAACTGTTCAAGACGCTGTTGAAAAAGTTGGCAACCGTTTCGACCTAGTACTGATTGCGGCTCGCCGCGCTCGTCAAATGCAAACTGGCGGTAAAGATGCACTAGTGCCAGAAGAGAACGATAAGCCGACGGTTATCGCTCTGCGCGAAATCGAAGAAGGTTTGATCACAAAAGAAGTTCTGGATGCTCGCGAGCGTCAGGAACAGCAAGAGCAAGAAGCAGCAGAATTGGCGGCAGTAAGCAGCATCGCTCACAACCGTTAATTCCGACTTTAGCCATCCACAACTTCCCGGGCCTATAATTTGTATCTATTCGATAGCCTCAAAGACGTTGTCCAAGAATACCTAACAGAGCCTCAAATTGAGGCTCTGCGTCAATCTTATATTGTCGCGCGCGATGCCCATGACGGGCAAACCCGCTCCAGCGGTGAACCTTATATCATCCACCCCGTTGCCGTTGCCCGGATCCTGGCCGAAATGCGCCTGGATATCGAAACGCTGCAAGCGGCGCTGCTGCACGATGTAATCGAAGACTGCGACGTCAGCAAAGAAGACCTTGAAGGCCAGTTTGGTCTCACCGTCGCTGAACTGGTGGACGGTGTGTCTAAGCTGGATAAGCTCAAGTTCCGCGATCGCAAAGAAGCGCAAGCAGAGAACTTTCGCAAAATGGTTCTCGCCATGGTGCAGGACATTCGCGTGATTCTGATCAAACTGGCTGACCGCACGCACAACATGCGTACGCTTGGCGCGTTGCGTCCAGATAAGAAACGCCGTATTGCACGTGAAACGTTAGAAATCTACTCTCCCCTCGCTCACCGCCTTGGTATTCATAACATCAAAACCGAACTGGAAGAGCTTGGCTTTGAGGCCCTCTACCCGAACCGCTACCGAGTACTGAAAGAAGTGGTCCGTACCGCGCGGGGCAACCGTAAAGAGATGATCCAGCGCATCCACAGTGAAATTGAAGGCCGATTGCAAGACTTTGGCCTCAATGCCCGGGTGCTCGGACGGGAGAAAAACCTGTTCTCCATCTATAACAAGATGAAAACCAAAGAGCAGCGCTTTCACACCATCATGGACATCTACGCGTTCCGCGTGGTGGTCGACACCGCCGACAGCTGTTATCGCGTACTAGGGCAAGTGCACAGTTTGTACAAGCCGCGGCCGAGCAGAATGAAAGATTACATTGCGGTACCGAAAGCCAACGGTTATCAGTCACTGCACACCTCGATGGTCGGCCCACATGGCGTTCCGGTTGAAGTTCAGATCCGAACCGAAGACATGGACCAAATGGCCGACAAAGGGGTCGCCGCCCACTGGTCGTATAAAGACAGAGGCGATACCTCCGGTACCACCGCCCAGGTCAAGGCACAGCGCTGGATGCAAAGCCTGCTTGAGTTGCAGCAAAGCGCGGGCAACTCATTTGAATTCATTGAAAACGTCAAATCAGATCTGTTCCCGGATGAGATTTACGTCTTCACACCAAAAGGGCGGATTGTGGAACTGCCGCTCGGCGCGACGGCGGTCGACTTCGCCTATGCGGTACACACCGATGTAGGTAACTCTTGTGTTGGCGCCCGCGTTGACCGCAACCCTTACCCACTGAGTAAAGCGCTGAAAAACGGTCAAACGGTCGAAATCATCAGTGCACCAGGGGCACGGCCGAATGCCGCCTGGCTGAACTATGTCGTCACCTCGCGTGCCCGGACTAAAATCCGTCAGGTGCTGAAGACCATGCGTCGTGAAGAGTCGATCACCTTAGGTCGCCGCCTGCTCAATCACGCGCTCGGCCGCCATAACATTGATTCGATTTACCCGGAAAACATCCAGGAAGTCCTGACGGATCTGCGTTTAGACACGGTTGATGACCTGCTGGCTGCGATCGGGCTGGGTGAACTGATGAGTATCGTGATCGCCCGCCGTCTGCTGGGTGATACCGATGAGCTGACCACCACCAGCTCAATCCCAAGCGACTCAAGCAAGAAGTTGCCGATCCGCGGGTCGGAAGGCCTGCTGCTGACCTTTGCCAATTGCTGCCATCCAATCCCGGATGATCACATCATCGCCCATGTATCTCCAGGGCGTGGCCTGGTCGTACACCGTGAAACCTGCCCGAATGTACGCGGTTACCAGCGAGAACCCGAGAGATACATGGCGGTCGCCTGGTCAAATGAGTACGACAAAGAGTTTATCGCCGAGCTGAAAGTCGACATGCTCAACCACCAGGGTGCGCTGGCAGAACTGACCAACGTAATTTCCAAAACCGGGTCAAACATCCATGGCCTGTCGACCGAAGAACGTGATGGCCGTTTGTACACGGTAACCGTGTTGCTGACCACCAAAGACCGTGTCCATCTTGCTGGCATCATGCGTAAGATTAAAGCAATGCCGCATGCGATCCGAGTCCGGCGCAGAAAGAACTAACCCGCCTCTCGCCACCCAATCACATTGGGTGGCGATTTTTTTGTTTGCTTGATAATTGTTATGAACCTAGAACGCTACCACCGTATTCACCACGTCCTGGCAGCTCGCCAGCCCGATCTCACCCTGTGCCTCGAAGAAGTACATAAACCAAATAACGTCTCTGCTGTCGTGCGTACCGCCGACGCTACCGGCCTGCATAGAATTCATGCCATCTGGCCTGACAAAATGCGCACCCTGGGCCATACATCGGCTGGCGCACGCAATTGGGTAGAAGTGGAAACCCATGAGACCATTGACGCTGCAATTAGTGAGCTGAAAGCGCAAGGCATGCAGGTACTGGTAACCAATTTGTCAGAGACCGCAGTGGATTTTCGCCAAATCGACTACACCAAGCCAACTGCAATCATTCTCGGCAGCGAAAAAACCGGCGCTTCTGAGCAGGCGAAAAAACTGGCCGATCAGGACATCATCATTCCGATGATAGGCATGGTGCAGTCGCTGAACGTATCGGTCGCCAGTGCAGTGATCCTGTATGAAGCGCAGCGTCAGCGCGAGGCTGCAGGCATGTACGATCGCACCGAAAGTGCCCTGCCGGCAGAGACTATCCAGCGCATTCTGTTTGAGCGCGGCCACCCGGTGCTGGCCAAAGTCGCCAAACGCAAAGGGCTGGCTTACCCACAACTCGATAACGAAGGCCAGATCATCGCCGACGAGGCATGGTGGCAGGAGATGCAAAAAGCCTAGTCCAACCTGACTCGCTTATCTCCTGTTTGCCTTCAGTTTTTCCTGTACAAAAACACAGCTCAATGGTTAACATACTGCTATGTTAACCATTTTCTTGAGCCTGCTATGTCTGCCCAACTGTTGTCTGCTGTCCCTTTAACCTCCCTGTCCGGTGTTGGGGCGAAAGTCGCAGAGAAACTCGCCAAAATCGGCTTACTGTCGGTTCAAGATCTGCTGTTCCACTTACCACTGCGTTACGAAGACCGCACGCGCGTTTACCCGATCGTCAAATTGCATGCCGGTTTATGGGCCGCCGTGCAAGGCAAAGTCATGGCGGTGGACACCATCTTTGGCAAACGTAAAATGCTGACGGTTAAGATCAGCGACGGCAACGGCAGCATTACCCTGCGTTTTTTCAATTTTACCGCAGCAATGAAGAACAATTTTGCCCAGGGTAAGTCAGTACACGCTTACGGGGAAATCAAGCGCGGCAACATGGGGCTGGAAATCGTCCATCCTGACTACAAATTTTACACCAGTGAGCAACAACCCGCGGTAGAACAAAATCTAACCCCGGTTTACCCGACCACTGACGGCCTGCGCCAAATTACCCTGCGTAACCTCACCGAGCAAGCGCTGGGATTACTGGATAAAGCCGCCGTTCAGGAGCTGCTGCCGTCTGGTTTGTATCACCACCAAATCACAATGACGCAGGCACTGCATACCATTCATCGCCCGCCGCCAAGCATCAATCTGGATGAGTTTGATCAGGGTCGTCATCCGGCACAAATCCGCCTGATCATCGAAGAGTTGCTCGCACAAAACCTGTCGATGCTGGCCGTGCGCAGTAAAAGCCAGCAAGATGCAGCCCTGCCATTAGCTCCCTGCGTGAAGCTCAAACAGCAACTTCTGGCCCAGTTGCCTTTTTCCCCCACCGGCGCACAAACTCGCGTGGTAAGCGAAATTGAAACAGATCTCAAAAATCCGCACCCGATGATGCGCCTGGTACAGGGCGACGTCGGCTCAGGAAAAACCCTGGTTGCCGCACTCGCCGCCGTCACAGCGATAGAACATGGCTATCAGGTGGCGCTGATGGCACCAACCGAACTGCTGGCCGAGCAGCACGCAATTAACTTCGCTAACTGGTTTGAAAGCATGGGCATTCAGGTCGGCTGGCTCGCTGGCAAATTAAAGGGTAAAGCCAAAGAGGCTCAACTCGCGCGCATCGCCAACGGTGAAGCACAGATGGTAGTGGGTACTCACGCCTTGTTTCAGGAACACGTCTCTTTTCACCATCTGGCATTAGTGATCATTGATGAACAACACCGCTTTGGCGTCCACCAGCGGTTAGAGCTGCGTGAAAAAGGGGCCAGACAAGGTGCATATCCACATCAACTGATCATGACGGCGACCCCAATCCCGCGCACGCTGGCAATGACCGCGTACGCGGATCTGGAAACCTCGGTGATTGATGAACTGCCACCCGGGCGAACCCCGATCCAAACCGTCGCGATTCCCGACACCAAACGCAATGACATTATCGAACGGGTACGCCATGCCTGCCTGAATGAAGGCAAACAGGCCTACTGGGTGTGTACGCTGATTGATGAATCCGAAGTGCTGGAGGCACAAGCGGCCGCCGATACCGCCGAGGAGCTACAGCGCAAGCTGCCGAAGGTCAAGATTGGTCTGGTACATGGCCGGATGAAGCCAGCAGAAAAGCAAGCCGTAATGCAGGACTTCAAAGACAACAAGCTACACCTGTTGGTGGCAACGACCGTCATTGAAGTGGGGGTGGATGTGCCTAACGCCAGTTTAATGATCATTGAAAACCCGGAAAGGCTCGGTCTTGCCCAGCTCCACCAGTTGCGCGGCCGGGTTGGCCGCGGCTCAGTGGCCAGCCACTGTGTGCTGCTGTACCACTCGCCACTGTCCAAAACCGCACAAAAACGCCTTGCGGTGCTGCGCGAAAGTAACGACGGGTTTGTGATCGCCCAGAAAGATCTCGAAATCCGCGGACCGGGAGAATTACTCGGCACCAAGCAAACCGGCCTGGCGGATTTCAAAATCGCCGATCTGGTGCGCGATCAGCGCCTGATCCCCGAAGTGCAGCGCATCGCCCGTCACGTTCACGACAACTACCCGGCCAACGCCAGCGCGATCATCGACCGCTGGCTCGGAGAGCGGGATATTTACTCCAAAGCGTAAATACACGGCGGTTCATGCAATTGTTCGGCTGACGCCGCCACCAATAGCAAACGTTTGCTTTTTAACAAAAACTGTCTATAATGCCGCACAAAATTGATGGTGTGGCCCTTGTCACACTTCACCAACCTGAGCTGACACTGATTAACAGCAATCACAGGTGATGACGTCAGCTCCACCCAGCCCTCCCATTCAGCGAGTTCTGGGACGACTACTATTGCGACTAGCGAGACAAACCATGACAACTTCAAACCGAACTTCGGAACTGGTGTATCAATTACACGATCGTCCACCCCTACCCCAAACCCTGTTTGCCGCCGTACAGCACTTACTGGCGATGTTTGTTGCGGTGATCACCCCGTCGCTGATCATCTGCCAGTCTCTGGGCGTGCCTGCGGATCAAACCAACACCATTATCAGTATGTCACTGTTTGCCTCTGGGGTGTCTTCGTTCATTCAGATTCGCACTTTTGGCCCTGTTGGCTCTGGTTTGCTCTCAGTTCAAGGCACCAGCTTTAACTTTCTTGGCCCGATCATCGGTGCCGGCCTGTCGCTCAAAGCCGGAGGGGCAGATATCAGCAGCATGATGGCGGCGATTTTCGGCACCATTTTGGTGGCGTCTTTTGCCGAGATCCTGCTGTCTCGCGTGCTGGAACATGCCCGCCGGGTGATCACCCCGCTGGTATCAGGCATTGTGGTCACCCTGATCGGTTTAACCCTGATCCAGGTCGGGCTGGTATCAATGGGTGGCGGCTACGCGGCGATGGGGAATGGTACCTTCGGCAGCCTGGAGAATCTGGCGCTGGCCGGTACTGTGCTTGGCCTGATCGTGGTATTGAACCGCTCGAACAACCCTTATATCCGTGTTGCCTCGATAGTGATCGCCATGCTGGTCGGTTATGTGCTGGCGTATTTGCTCGGCATGGTCGACACCAGTCAAATGAATGATACCGCTCTGGTCGCCCTGCCGATCCCGATGCAGTACGGCCTGAGCTTCGACTGGTCACTGTTCATTCCGCTGGTATTGATTTTCCTTATCACCGCACTGGAAGCGATTGGTGACATCACCGCCACATCGGAAGTCTCCGGAGAGCCGGTCAAAGGCCCGGTGTATATGCAGCGGATTAAAGGTGGTGTGTTGGCGGACGGCCTCAACTCAGCGATTGCCGCCGTATTCAACAGCTTCCCCAACTCCACCTTCAGCCAGAATAACGGCATTATCATGCTGACCGGTGTGGCCAGCCGCTACGTCGGTTACTTCATTGCCGCCATGTTAGTGTTATTGGGCCTGTTCCCGGGTGTGGCGGGCTTTGTCCAACTCATTCCTGAGCCGGTCCTGGGCGGTGCAACCTTAGTGATGTTTGGCACCATCGCGGCCGCTGGCATCCGGATCATTTCGCGCGTTGACCTCGACCGCCGTGCTATCCTGATCATGGCACTGTCTTTCTCAATGGGACTGGGGATTGCACAAAAACCGGAAATTCTTCAGTTTATGCCAGAATTTATCAAAAGCATCTTCTCCACCGGCGTAGCCGCTGGGGGCATCACGGCGATTCTCCTCAACCTACTTCTGCCGGAAACCCAGCCAGAGCCTGCAGCAACGCTCCCAGAGCAGGAAGTTGAACCTTCTTAATCACGCCTGCCTCTGCGGCTGAACACTGGTTAACCCAAGCCGGACGCGGAAAACCGCCAAGCCCAACCTTATGGTTGGGCTATATAGGTGATACTCCAGAGCGGATTATTGGGTAGGAAAACTGATCTGTGCTTTAAGCCCGCCTGCGCTGCGGTTGCACACCACCACGGATCCGGAGTGCTGGCTGACAATCCGTTTGACGATCGCCAGCCCGAGGCCGGTGCCTTCACTGCCACGCGCGGTATCTCCCCGGGTAAACGGTTCAAACAGTTTGCCAATCTGGGAGGGCTCAATGCCAGGGCCGTTATCTTCGACACACACCCAGACTAACTGATTGTCAGCGGTCACCCCGGTGCTGACTTTAACCCAGCCATTACCATAACGCAGGGCATTGACCACCAGGTTGGTGACCGCACGCTTGATGGCTATCGGGCTGCCAGAGGCGGCTGGGATATCCGGATGCAGCTCGGCGTCAATTTTGACTTCATAACCTCCCTCCGAGGTCACCACATCACTGGCTATCGCATTGACATCTACCGCCTGAAACGACGCTTTATTGACCGGTTTAAGGTAGTCCATAAACTGGCTGATGATTTCATTGCACTCTTCGGTATCACTGATGATCCCCTCAGCCAGATAACTGTCTTCCGGCGACATCATTTCCGTCGCCAGGCGAATCCGCGTCAGCGGGGTGCGTAAATCGTGACTGATCCCGGCCATCAACAACGCCCGATCTTCTTCCAGTTCCTGAATACCTTGCGCCATCTGGTTAAACGCCCGCGTCACCGAACGGATTTCCGAGGCGCCTTTTTCCGCCAATGGCGGCGGGATCTCACCCCGACCTACCCCTTTGGCCGCCCGCTCTAAAGCCAGCAGCGGGCGATTTTGCAAGCGGATAAACAGCCAACCACCGATGATGATCAGCACGGCCATCAACAAACTGTTACGAAACAGCGGAGCAAAGTCCTCTTCCTGAAGTTCAGACAGCGGAATACGGATAATAGAATCTGGCAACTGGTCAATTTTCATCCACAGGATGTAACTCTCTCTGCCGAGCAATAAACGCACTTCAGTCGGAGAACCAAGCTCCTGGCTCATCTCTTCCGACATCAGGTCGATGCTCATCGCATGGTTGAACTCTTCCATCATCTCACTGCCGGTGCTGTGAACCGTCACGCCGAGCCGCTCCAGTAACTGATGGCGTAGCGGCGCATCAGCTTCCAGTAACCCGTCATCGCCCAGGACCAGATTGAGTTCATGCGCCAGGATCTTGTTGAACTGCTGCAAGCTCGGCATCAGTGCGTAGTTAAACACCGCGTAGTAAGAGAAAACCTGGCTGGCTAACAAAAGGGAGATGAATAGCAGAATGGACTGGGTTAAAGAACTGCGGATTCGCATACAAAGCCTCTGATCACACCTGCCCGCCCCCGCTGGCCATCTGCCTGGCGGGGATGCGGGCGAAAAAACCGGGAAAACTAGGCCTGTTTACCGTCCGGAACAAAGACGTAGCCCAAGCCCCACACCGTCTGAATATAACGTGGCTTACTCGGATCCTCTTCCAGCATCCGGCGCAGACGCGAAATCTGTACATCAATCGAGCGCTCCATGGCCGAATACTCGCGCCCGCGTGCCATGTTCATCAGCTTATCACGCGACATCGGTTCACGTGCATTGGTGACCAGCGCTTTGAGGACCGCAAATTCCCCGGAGGTCAGCGGCATCGGCTCGTCACCACGGAACATCTCGCGCGTACCGAGGTTAAGGCGAAACTCGCCAAACTCGACCACCTTTTCTTCGGTGCTCGGCGCGCCGGGCAACTCGACCGTCTGGCGGCGCAATACCGCTTTGATCCGCGCCAGCAACTCGCGAGGGTTGAACGGCTTGGGCAGGTAATCGTCAGCACCGACTTCCAGCCCGACAATGCGATCGACTTCATCACCCTTGGCAGTCAGCATTAAGATCGGCAGCATGTTGTTGGCATTGCGCAACCGGCGGCAAATCGAAAGACCATCTTCACCCGGCAACATCAAATCCAACACCATCAAATGGAAAGTTTCACGGGTCAGCAAGCGATCCATCTGTTCACCGTTAGCGACACTGCGCACCTGAAACCCCTGCTCAGAAAGGTAACGCTCCAACAGCGCGCGCAAACGAGCATCGTCATCCACCACCAAAATTTTATGATTTTCCTGCATTGAAACACCCTTCATAAGCATCTGTTAACGAAAATGTATCACTGTTTATGCCAACGTGCTTGTGCAAATTGTTACTCTTTTTATCTTCGTCTTAGTTTGATGTGACGTTTGTCCCACCACAAAGGATTTACAGCGCCTTCGGCTCAGCGCTAAACTGCCAAACCTGAACCCACAACGATTTTGCCAGTCACCATGAAAACCAATTTAATCACCCGAGAAGGTTTTAACCGTCTGAAAACCGAACTCGACTTTCTGTGGAAAGAAGAGCGCCCGGAAGTGACCAAAAAAGTGGCCTGGGCGGCCAGCTTAGGCGATCGCAGCGAAAACGCCGATTACCAGTACAACAAAAAGCGCTTACGCGAGATCGACCGGCGGGTCCGCTACTTGCGCAAACGTCTCGAGCAGGTCAAAGTGGTTGACTACTCCCCGCAGCAGCAAGGCAAAGTGTTCTTCGGCGCCTGGGTCGAAATCGAAAACGACGCCGGTGAAGTGAAAAAATTCCGCATTGTCGGCCCGGACGAGATCTACGGAGATGCCAGAGGCTATATCTCGATTGACTCCCCGATGGCGCGCGCCCTGTTGAAAAAACAAGTAGATGACGAGTTTACCGTCAGGACACCGGAAGGCGAAAAAGAGTGGTTCGTCAACAGCATTGACTACCAAACTGACGCCTGAGAAGCAAAAATAAGCCACGCGCTGGCGTGGCTTATGGCTATCACTTACGGCTCGTAATCCGGTTTGTCGGTCAAGATATAGTTGGTTTCGCTGGCCACCAGCGCACCATATTTAAGAAAATTTTTACCCAAAATCATGCTGTAATGGAAATGCCCGCGATCTTGCAGGTTAACCCGGATTTTTTTCTCTAGTTCACCTAATTTGACGTGCATTTCCACCACAGGGCGCGAGTTGGCTTTTTCACCCTGCTTGGCTGTAATGCGCATCGTATCGACCACTTCACGGGTAAAGGTTTTTTCCATTCCCAGATCATTTTGGTAGGTGAAGGTCACCATTGACTTGCCATCCTGAGTGAAGGTTTTGATGTTTTGCGCATTGATGGAGCTGACATCCGCGCCGGTATCGAGTTTCACCGGGAACGCCATCCCCTCGACCTCAGCCAGTTCAATATGCCCGGCTTTAAACAGCGGACGAGGCGCTAACAGGTGTTCGGTGCGGGTGTTGAGTAATACCCCGCCCGAAGCCATCTCCTGGCCGATGACAAACCGGGGCTGAACTTGCCCTTCTGGCAACATATCGATGGCAAACTCCATATTGCGGTTCTGGTTGCCAAAGGTAAACTCCCCTTCTACCACCGGCCGGATCACATCGCCGACCTTGAGCTTTCTGCGTAGCGGTTTGGTCAGCTTTTCTTCCTGTCCTTGCTGATTGAGCAGATAGAAGGTTACCTGTTCCGTATCCTCCTGCTCGCTTACCTCAAAGCCATTCACCCGCAACAGCGGGGTTCTGACGGTAAAGCTCGGGGATGCGGGCAGGACATACCCATCCAGGGTGATCGACTCCTGCGGCGAGACCACCAGGGGCTGCTGTTTCAGCGCCTTAGTATACGAATGCTTGACCCCGCCCAGCAGATTTTCTTTACCGGTATCGATGACAAAATGCTGACTGGCCACCTCTTTGCCTAATCGGATCTGGCTGCTGAAGCGGCTGCGGTCACGCAGGTAGACCAGCCAGTACTGGACTTCCCCCTCTCTGACTGTCACCGGCAGATACACCAGTGGGCGCTCACCCTTACTGGTTCTTAGCATCCGTACCAGCGGCAATCTCATTGGCTGGCGTTTACCATCCTGCCCTTCGAGGATAAACGCCACTTGCTGTTGCTCGTCATCCACCCGGATGTCGAGGGCGTGGACGTTGGTATAGCGGCTGGTGGTCGAGATACTGACCTGATAGGGAATACCCGCCACGTCAACGGCCTCCTTTTTACCGATCAGCTGCGCACTTGGCTGCTGTTGCAGATAATCATAACCCGCCAGCACCCAGGCGTTATTTTCCAAAAAACTTTTACCGATCAGAACCGGCGCGGAAAACTGGCTGCGCTCGGTCAGATTGACGTCGGTATCGACCGTACGTCCGGCAATGGTCAGTGGCAGGTTGACCGTCGGGCGTAAAATCGGCTGGGTGCTGCTGCGACTGCGGATGGCACTGATGCGTTCCAGTTGGTCGGTGATCTCAACCGGCGTGCCGTTGTATGGGTGAGGAAGCGTAAAACGCACGCTGACCTGATACGGCTTGAACGTGTCTGCATCCCACTTCGCCTTGGTCCCGCCTAGATCATCGACAATCGCCCACAGCAATTTATCATCCTGCAGGTGTTGGTAATCAGGATGAGCACTGCTGACGTGGATGTTTTCAGCGTGCATCGATGTGGTATCGGCACCGGTATCGATCTTACCCGGGAAAGGCACGCCTTTCAGCGCTGGGATGCCATGGTAATAAACACTTTCCAGACGCCCCAGCACCAGTTTGTTGTCCAGCTGATACAAGGGAGCCTGGGTGGTGGCAGAAAGCGGGACCGACCACGCCGACGGGACGACTAATAAGGCCCAGACTAATGCCCAGGCCAAGGAGAGTTTTTTCATACTAAGTATTCCGAGTCAGCTGAGATAGTAAAATTAGATAACGTTCAAACACATAAGTTTCGAATTTAATTACAGTTTTGACATAAATCTGACCAATGTCCACCAGGCAAAGGTAATTTAAGCGCAATTTTTCGGGCGCATTGGGTAAAACATTGCAAATGGCATCAACAACCCCAATGTTCTATACATCACTCATATCAAGATCCAATGAAGAGAACCCACGGATGAGCCAAGCTATCTGTCAACTGATTGCTCAGGAACTGAATGTTCGCCCCGAGCAAGTCAACGCTGCTGTCACCCTGATTGATGATGGTAACACAGTGCCATTTATCGCCCGTTACCGGAAAGAAGTCACCGGAGGGTTAGACGATACCCAACTGCGCACACTGGACAGCCGCCTGGCTTACCTGCGAGAACTGGATGACCGCCGCCAAACGATCCTCAAATCGATTCAGGAGCAAGGCAAACTGACCGCAGAACTGGCACAAGCCATTGAACAGGCGGATAGCAAAACACGTCTGGAAGATTTGTACCTGCCGTACAAGCCCAAACGCCGCACCAAAGGCCAGATCGCCATCGAGGCGGGCCTGGAGCCACTGGCAGACACCCTGTGGCAACAGCCTGAGACCGAACCGGACAACGAAGCCGCCAAGTATATCGATAGTGATAAAGGGGTGGCCGATGTCAAAGCGGCGCTGGATGGTGCCCGGGCGATCATCATGGAGCGCATTGCCGAAGACGCCAATTTGCTGGAAAAAATCCGTGCTCACCTCAGCCGCCATGCGGTGTTATCCGCCCGGGTTGTCGAAGGCAAAGAACAGGCCGGAGAGAAGTTTAAAGACTACTTCGACCATAATGAGCCATTAAGCAAAGTGCCGTCCCACCGTGCCCTGGCCATGCTGCGCGGACGCAATGAAGGCTTTTTAACCCTGTCAATGAATGCCGATCCTGAGCAGGAAGCCGGTGTTCGCCAGTCTTACTGTGAAACCATTATCGCTGACCACTACGGGGTGACGCTCAGCAACGCCCCTGCAGACGGGTGGCGCAAACAGGTGATCAGCTGGGCCTGGCGGATCAAGGTCTCGATGCATATGGAAACCGAACTGATGGGCGCCATGAAAGAGCGCGCAGAAATCGAAGCGATTGATGTGTTCGCCACCAACCTGAAAGATCTGTTGATGGCCGCCCCGGCCGGTCCTCGCGCCACCCTCGGCCTGGATCCGGGTTTGCGTACCGGTTCGAAAATCGCCGTCGTGGACTCTACCGGCAAAGTGCTGGCCACCGAGACCATTTACCCGCACCCACCACAGAAACAGTACGATAAGTCGGCGCAAGTCGTAGACCAGTTGGTGCGCAAGTACCATGTCGACTTGATTGCCATTGGTAACGGCACCGCTTCACGTGAAACAGACAGTTTTGTCGCCGAGGTCATCAAACGTGGCAATCTGAAAGTACAGAAGATCATGGTCAGTGAAGCCGGGGCATCGGTGTACTCGGCATCAGAGCTGGCCGCGAAAGAGTTCCCCGATATGGATGTCTCGCTGCGTGGCGCGGTGTCGATTGCACGCCGCCTGCAGGATCCCCTCGCCGAGCTGGTTAAAATCGATCCCAAATCGATCGGTGTCGGCCAGTACCAGCACGATGTCAGCCAGCCGATGCTGGCCAAACGGCTCGACGCCGTGGTCGAGGACTGTGTTAACGCCGTCGGTGTGGATGTCAACACCGCCTCCGCGGCATTACTGACCCGGGTGGCGGGCCTGTCGACCACCATCGCACAGAATATTGTCAGCTACCGCGATGAAAATGGCCGCTTTAACGCGCGCACCACGCTGAAAAAAGTGCCTCGTTTAGGGCCAAAAGCCTTTGAGCAGTGTGCCGGCTTCCTGCGGATCATGGATGGAAAAAACCCATTGGATGCTTCGGCGGTACACCCGGAAGCGTACCCGGTCGTCAAAGCCATCTCGGAGAAAAACCACAAAGACATCAAAGCGCTGATTGGTGATTCGGCTTTCCTTAAAGGCCTGCACGCCCTGGATTACACCGACGACAACTTTGGTGTACCGACCGTGACGGACATCATTAAAGAGCTCGATAAACCAGGACGTGACCCCCGACCTGAATTCAAAACGGCCACCTTTGCTGACGGGGTAAACTCGGTTTCTGATCTGGAGCCGGGCATGGTGCTGGAAGGCGTGGTATCAAACGTGGCCAACTTTGGCGCATTTGTCGATATCGGCGTACACCAGGACGGCCTGGTGCATATTTCTGCCCTGACCGATCGCTTTGTCTCTGATCCGCGCGAGGTGGTCAAAGCAGGCGATATCGTCAAAGTCAAAGTGATGGAAGTGGACGTGCAACGTAAACGCATCGCGTTATCGATGCGCTTGAACGATGAACCGGGCCAGGATAACCACAGCCAGCGCAGTGGCTCGCCTCGCTCTCAGCAGCGCCAGGCCCCGCAGCAGAAAGCAGGCCAGCGTCGCCGTGAAGCACCACAAAACAGTGCGATGGGCGGGGCATTTGCGGCGGCGTTTGCCAAAGCCAAAAAATAACCTCCGTCACCCACGCAAATAAAAACGCGCCACCAAGCAAAGCTCAGTGGCGCGTTGTTATTAAGGCAGGATATTGATTCGTCATAATACTGCTATCACTTCTGACGGTGTATGGGGAGCCACCGAATGGCCATAGTGAAACTTAATGACCATTCTGCGCTTTTCCATCAATCCCTCTTTGACCACAGCATCCAAAATGCGCTTAGGTAAACGAAACCGGATCGCATAACCTCTTCCCTGCGCTTCACTGTAAGAGTCTAAAGCCAGCAAACCAAACAGACGCGCCAGCGTGTCCTTGGGTGCCTCGTGATAGCGGGCGTCAATCTCATGTTCGCTCTCCATCTCGTAACCAGGGTGGTCGGATGGATCCCAAGAGGATTGGCGACGCCGTTTTTCATCACTTTTGACTTTTCGTTCAGCATTGGTTTTGGCCAGTGCGACAGTAGGTGTAACAGGCTCACGCGCTCGGTTTTCACGCGCAGCCTGCTCCGTTTGCACATTCACAGATGGGGCGATCAGTGGCACACTCACATTGGTCGGTGACACAATCATTGCGAATCCTCCTCAAAGAATCGCCCTACTCGTCAATATGGCTGAATGGCCGGCGGTGATGCTACCTGTCGACTTCAGCTGCCTTTATATCGGCCAATTTTTCACCAACTTTAGTGCTTTATGCACCGGAAGGCGATTACGCGGCAAACAGCCGGACTTGTTGGCAAAACGCTTCATGTTCCGTCATAAACGGGGCATGGGAAGAGTGAGGAAA
Source organism: Vibrio sp. CAU 1672 (assembly GCF_029223195.1). Classification (GTDB taxonomy): domain Bacteria; phylum Pseudomonadota; class Gammaproteobacteria; order Enterobacterales; family Vibrionaceae; genus Vibrio. The sequence goes on from NZ_JARHUF010000008.1 coordinate 90,205, forward strand.
GACAAACTGCTCGGTATCCGGCAACAGGCTGTCGAGATCTTGGGCAACTTTGAGCGGAACCAACCCATCTAAGCGGCCATACAGGCGCAGCATCGGCATTTTCAGCTCCGCCAGTTGCGCGCGCAGATCCGCTTGTGCCAGGATCTTCAACCCCACCAGTAACGAATCTGGGTTGGGCTGTGGCCGCGACAATACCGCTCGCTTAAGCTGCTTAACATCCTGGCGTGCCGAAGGACTGCCCATTGCCTGCAGGGCCATAAACCGCTCCACTGTCTGCGCAAAGTCATCCATCAGCTGTTCGGTGAAGGTGTTCAGGACATCAGGCTGGATACCACGCCAGGGGCGCTCAGCGGCGAATTTCGGCGAGCTGGCGACGGTGATCAGCTTGGTGACCCGCTGCGGAGCATGCAGTGCGATCTGCGTCGCAACCAGGCCACCCAGCGACCAGCCAAGCCACACCGCTTGCTGCGGCGCGCCCTCCAGCACCAGTTCCGCAATATGAGCCAAATCTTCACCATGAAGCTCCGCACTGAAACCATAACCGGGCAAGTCAACAATATGCAGGCGAAACTGAGCCTGCAACGAATCCACCGTTTGTTGCCAAACCGCACCATTCATCCCCCAGCCATGGAGTAACACCAAATCCGGTCCCTGGCCAAACGACTGCCAGTGCAAACTTGTGCTCATGCTCTCAATTTCTCCCACTTATTTTATGCCCGCTCTCGCTACCTGCCGGGTAGTCTAACCGAATCCTCCACTCAGGAATGGCTGTATGTTATCTCATCAGTGGCAAAACATCATGCACCAATTGTTCAGCAGTCAGTGCGGCCTGTGCCACTTCCCGTTGCCGGCCAAAGCCACACCATCCAACCCGCTGCGCTGGTGCCGCAGCTGTTATGCCTTGCTCGCTCCTCAGCCGCGCTGCATACGCTGCGGCATCGCCCTGCCCGGCACAGTAAGCCCCCAGACCTGTTGTGGTGGGTGCCTGACCAGCCCGCCGCCCTGGCAGAGGCTATATACCCTGGGTGATTACCGCTTCCCCCTCGCCAATGAGGTGCAACGTTTGAAAGACAGCGGCCATCTGTGGCATGTACCGGCATTGGCCCAGCTACTGGCCAGCCGGATCCCCGCCCCCGCCCCGCTGCTCACCTGTGTACCGCTGCATTGGCGGCGCTACTTAACCCGCGGTTTTAACCAGAGTGACCTGCTCGCCAGGCATCTGGCCCGCCGGCTTGGCAGCACTTATGACCATCGGCTGTTCCGGCGCTCCCTTCACACCACCGCTCAGCGCGGGCAGGACAAAAACCAGCGGATGCACAACCTCGCCCACGCCTTTTCCCTGCGGCATCAGCCCCGGGGGCGCCATCTTGCGATTGTCGATGATGTGGTCACCACAGGCAGCACCGTCCGACAATTATGTCATTTACTGCTTGAAGCCGGGGTAGAAAGCATTGATATTTACTGCATCTGCCGGACTCCTGAGCCAAATGCTGACTGAAGCATTGGGTTATGTCTTAATAGCAAAAAGACTAGACCATGGCGTAAACTGGGGTAGAATAGCAGCAATAGCCTACAAAATTACTCAGGTATTCGTCGTGTCAAATATTACTATTACAGAAGCAGCGCAAAACCACTTTGCCAACCTGTTGGGCCAGCAGCCCGAAGGAACCAACATCCGAGTTTTCGTCGTCAATCCAGGTACGCCTAACGCAGAATGTGGCGTTTCTTACTGCCCGCCAGAAGCCGTAGAAGCAACCGATACGGAGATCCCGTACAACGGCTTTTCGGCTTATGTGGATGAGCTCAGCCTGCCATTCCTGGAAGATGCGGAAATTGACTACGTCACTGACAAAATGGGTTCTCAACTGACGCTGAAAGCACCGAACGCCAAAATGCGCAAAGTTGCCGACGATGCCCCGCTGGTTGAACGGGTCGAGTATGTGATTCAAACTCAGGTTAACCCGCAACTTGCCGGTCACGGCGGACATGTCAACTTAGTCGAAATCACCGAACAAGGGGTCGCAATCGTGGCCTTTGGTGGCGGCTGTAACGGTTGTTCCATGGTTGATGTCACCCTGAAAGAAGGCATTGAGAAAGAACTGCTTAACCAGTTCTCCGGTGAACTGACGGCCGTACGCGATGCCACTGAGCATGATCGGGGCGATCACTCTTACTACTGATGGCAGGCATGACAGGATAAAAGCAAAATGGGAGGCGCTTTTCGCCTCCCATTTTTTATATTCTGAACATCAATTGATAGAAGTCGCGTTTCGATGCTAGAAACTCAGCCGCTCTTCTCATATATTAGGAAATCTTATCCTCCTCAACGGGCGAACCAGACTAAGGAGCCAGCGTTATGCCAAAAAGGACCCCGCCAGAGATTCTTGCCTGCAAGACAGTCGCACAATCAAAACTGTTCTCTGTGGAAGCCCTCGACTTGCGCTTCTCTAACGGGGAACACCGCACCTATGAACGCATGAAACCCAGCGGTCGTGATGCGGTATTGGTGGTACCGGTGACTGAACAGGGCGATTTACTGCTGATTCGCGAATATGCGGCCGGCACCGAGCGTTATGAGCTAGGCTTTCCCAAAGGGTTGATTGATCCCGGAGAAACCGCCGCTCAAGCTGCGGATCGGGAACTCAAAGAGGAAATCGGTTTTGGTGCCAGCTCTCTGACTCCGTTAAAACGGGTGGTTTTGGCCCCTTCGTACTTCTCGAGCAAAATGACGCTGTTTTTAGGCCAGGCCCTGTACCCTGAAACGCTGCAAGGGGATGAGCCTGAACCGCTGGAAGTCGTGCGCTGGCCACTCGCACAGGCCGAAGAGCTGCTGACCCACCTCGATTTCTGTGAAGCAAGAAGCATCACCGCATTGATGCTTGCCCTGAGACATTTAAATAATGCGACTCACAGCGACAATCAATAACGACCATCAGGTCACAGCATCAATGTGAGTAAGGACCATCACCGATGACAATGACAAAAGATCTCTCTCACCTACTGCCCCAAGTGATCGAAATCGCCCGTAGCGCCGGGCAATTGATTCTGGATATCTACGAAAAAAAGCAGTATGACGCGTTTACCAAAAGTGACGAAACCCCGGTCACCAGCGCCGACATCGCCGCACATAAACTGATCACCCAGCGACTGCGCGAACTGACCCCCGATATTCCGGTGCTCTCGGAAGAAGATGCGGACATCAGCCTGGAACAACGCGCCCAGTGGCAACGCTACTGGCTGGTTGACCCGCTCGACGGCACGCAGGAATTTATTGCCCGCAGTGGCGATTTTGCCACCATCATCGCCCTGGTCGACCACCACCAGCCCACCATGGGCGTGGTATATGCGCCGGTTTCCGGAGTCACCTATTATGCCTACCAGGGAAAAGGGGCATGGAAAATCCCGGACATGTCGGACAGCGTGAAAATCTGTACCCACAAACATGAACACCCCGGGCAGAGCATTGCCATCGCCATCAGTCGCCGGCAAGACATCAACCGTATCACCAGCCGGATGAGCAGTGCCTGGAATTATGATCTGGTTCCACTCGGCTCGGCCGCACTGAAAGCCTGCTTAGTGGCGGAGGGCGCTGTCGACTGCTATCTGCGCCTCGGCCCGACAGGTGAATGGGACACAGCCGCCACTCAGTGCATCGTCGAAGAGGCGGGCGGACGCATTCTCAGCACCCAGCTCGAGCCACTGTCTTATAACCAGCGTGAGACGCTGGAGAACCCTAACTTCATCGTATTGGGGGATAACGAGTTACCCTGGGACTGTATTTTGCAAATCAAAGACTGACCCGTCAGAACCAGAGAAAGCCCCGCGGGGCCGCACTGCCAAATCACGGAGTGATTCAGGTCTTTTGCTACAATTCAAAAAAAGAGCGGCACTCTCGCCGCTCTTTTTATTCATCAGCGCTTAAAAACGCCCTTTATAATCAAACTCATATTGTCCCTGCGTGTTGGGCTTACCCAACCATTTGAGCTGTTCACTCATACTGGAGGGAAACTCCGCGCCCGGCTTAAACCACGCCTTGGCCGAATAACGCTGATTGGGCTTCACCTCAGCGGAAAACGCTGACGACACTTGGCTGCTTTGCTGCTCTCCCGAAGCGGTAAGGATGCTGTCCTGGCAGTTCACTTCTGCAATAACCGGCCCCAGAGCCAGGCTCCCTACCGGGCTTTGGATCCCACTGGCGCTCCACACCAGGGTACCGTCACCACTCTGACACCATGGCGAAGCATACACTGCATGGTGAATATTTAACTCAAGTTGCCCTTCCACCGCGATTGGAACCGGAAGGCGTGCCTGCTCGACCGCTTTGGCCGCCGGCATAGAGGCAACCAGGTTCTCCGCATAAGCTCCGGCAGACAGGCTATAACCCACCACTCCGCGACCGCGGATCTGCATCTCGCTGCCACGGCCGAAACGAATGGCATAAGCGGCGTTACCACTGAGCAAGGATGCCCACTGAAAATCCCAGGCAACATGACCCAAACTCTGGCCTTGCCAGCTCACCTCACCGGCCTGGCCTTGCCACACTGAGCCCTGTGGATCTGAAATCACCAAACCTCGCACACTCGGCGCTTGTTGTAATGCCCATGAGGCCGGAAGTCCCATAATCAGGCTGATTGAAAAACCAGCCATAAAAATCAAGACATACAGAAAGACTCGTTTCACCTTACCCTCGCTTGAACTGCAACCGGTTAATTTCAACCATACCCATCTGCTCGGCCCGGTCGATGTCCAAAAACTCCACGTCAATACCCTGTTGTTCTTTCAGGTAACGCAGCCAGTCGACAAACTGACTGAATGCCAGTGGCTTAATCCACACTTGCACGCTGTCATTGCGCGGCTGCATGCGGATCAACTCGACTTTATATCGTCGTGCTGATGATGAGACGATCTGGTTAAGCGGCTGGTTAGAGTACGTCGCACCAGTACTTTTTCTTAACGCGACAATACTGTCAGCTTTGTCGCTCACCCAGGCAAGCAGCTGCTTTTCATTCTGGATACGTGTCTGCGCCTGCTCTGCCCGCTGGCTGAGCGGCCGAAGAAGGCCCCAATAAAGCATGCCAAGTACGACCAGGGCTCCGCAGCCCATCAGTAAGCGTTGCTCACGCTGTGAGATGCCATCCCACCAACTCTGAATCTGAGTCATTACCTTGTTCATTGTCACCTCACATACGCTTTAACACAAAGCTGCCCATCACCACATCGCCGTTGCGGTTGAGCTGGCCCTGCTGCACATCAAACTTCTCCGCCAGCTTGACGCGTGCCTGTTCAAAATGCTGGAAGTTAGAGCTACGGGCGTGCACACGCACCTCTTTGCGCTGACCATCGTACTTAAAGCTGGTGATCTCCAGATCTTTCACCTGGCCTAATGTAGCCGGCAATGCCCCCAACCAAGTGAGCATGGTTTCCTCGCCCGCACCTCCCGCCAAGCGGCGCTCTTCGTCGGTCATCTGACGCTTGAGGTAGCTCACAGTCGGGATCTTACGTTTACCGGGAAAAACCTGGCGGAAGATACGTTCACTCTCAGCACGGTACGCTTGTGCCTGTGCCTCGGCCTGCTGCACCTGCAACAACTGCTGGCCGACCAAAACCACGAGTAACACGCCGGCGGCAATCGTTGCCTTTTGCCACACTTTCCAGTATTTGCCCCATGAGGACTTAGGCTTGAACTCACCAGAGAGTAAGTTACATGGGGTGTCTGCGACCCCTTTAGCCAACAGGGCCATGGTCATTTCTGCCGGTTGTGCATGCCAGATGGCCTCATGCTGGCTGGCGGGCAGGGAACTGTAGCTTTCCAGCTTTAGATCATCATGGCTCTGCTGATACGCGGTCAGATATAAATCCAGCCACGCACTATCAACTGCCACCCCGAGAAACTCACCGTGGCGCAGTAACCAGTGCTCACCCAGTTGTGCTGCGGTGCTTGCGTCATCACTCTGCGGCATTGCCAGTACATCAGGCAGGACGCGCTTGACAATCAGTCCCTGGGCGGCAAAACGGTGCAGAATACTCTGCAGGAACGCGCGCTCGACCCCACATACCTGCGCTTTATCGGCTTGTTTGTGCAATACGGTAAAATGCAGGCTATCGACATCCTGCGCTACTTCTTCTTCAACTAAATACGGCAACATAGTGTCGAACTGACGCGCCGCACCCGGTGGAATATTCACCTCGCTCAGCACCACGTCACTGCTGGCCAGCAAAACGATCACCGGGCGTGAGTTGGCGTAAGCCACCAGATCTTCCAGATGCTCCCAGCCCGCCAGCTCACCGCTGGCGATCACTTCTTGCTGTTGCGTCGACCAAACCAGCCAAGGAATGGGACTTTGTTGTTCGCTACTCAGCCGAACGGTCAGAAACTCGCTCACTGATTCCTCCAAAACGACGGCGTATGACCGTCATTGTTTCTCTGTTGGTGCTTTGTAAAAGGCTACGGATACGCACTCTCGACTCATCCACCAAAACCTGCGCATCCAGTTCAAAAAAGGCACTATCGACCCCTAGGTAACCTTTGGCTTTTTTCTTTATATCTTCACTGATGCCAGCTATCTCTGACTCAGCTAAAAATTCGTCCACACTGTCCCAGCCGTCAAATGGCCGCTTCTCAATCAGTTGCCTGGCTTCACTGCTGCCGAGGCGGGGCGAGAACATCGCCACTAATATCGGTGCCTGTTCTGGCAGGAGAGTATTCACATTCAGGCGCCAGTCATCACTGGGAATGGCGCACACCAGTGGTGCGACTTTTTGATACACCTCACCACTGACCTGATGCACTGAACGCAGTTCACTGCTGTCGGCCATCCTGCCATTGGCAGCCAGATATGCTGGCTGCATCGCCTCATAGGTACTGTCTTCCACCCCACTCGTCGAGCGCACCGAGTCATCCGTGTCGATGTATTCCCAGGTTGAATCGGCGATCACCTCTGCCTGGTAGGGATCGACATCCATCTCCTCCAGCAGGTGCAACCAAACCTGGACGAGATAAGGGCGCGTCGTTTGCTCGCCCGTCGGCTGGACCCGGGCCAGCGCATTAAGATTGAAGCAGGCCTGCATATCACGGATTTGCCCGGACGCCTGACCGTAATCCAGCGGATACACCTGCTCCTTAATCGCCCACGGCTGGCTGAGGTTGATGGTATCGCTGTCTTTATAACTTTGCTCTATCCCGATCACTGCTAACGCTTCCACACCCAAGCTATACCAATAAGCTTGCTGGTAATGCAGCTGATTTGCACCACGCTGGAACTGAAGAAACAGCCGTTCAGACATCGAAGCCGCTACCGTTGCCATGATCGCCAGCAACATCAGTACGATGACCAGGGCAACACCACGCTGACGTCTAGCCATTGTCGTTGCCCCCTGAATCCTGTCCATCTTGCGCCTGAAGCTCGCCCTGCGGGGTCAAATAGGTGCGCTTAATTTCACCGTAGTCTTTTAGTGTCAGTATAACGGAAACCGCTTGGGGCAGGCGCTTCTCCTCGCTCCACTCTTTTTTCCACTGTTTGCCGTCATAAAACTGCACCTCGAAGCTGTCGAGCTTGGTCAGCAGCGGGGTCACCAGCGCTTCCTGACCAACCGGCGTATCCGGATAGCGCCACCAGATCCGTTGCAGGGTATTCTCTTTGAGCCGATACCCCACCTTGGTCACTTCACCACGCGGAAACTGCTGCTGTGGGTTATGCCAGCCCAAACGCGCAAACATCAAACCTTTGGCGTCCGAATCAAGCAGGTAATCTGACCAGAAAATCAGGCGTGATGCCGGCGCTTCGCCATTGGTTCGGGTTTGACGCGCGGCCATTTGGCGAAAATCATTGTCCATCATAACCATTGCACGTTGCAGTTCATTCAACCGCTGTGTCCGTTCCAAAGACAAACTGTTGCTGCGCTGTACCTGGCTGACCACCTGATAGGCCGCGACACTCAAGCTGGCAAAAATCGCGATGGACACCAGTACTTCAATCAAAGTGAAGCCGCTTTGCCGGCGTAAAGGCCGCACTGCGGTTGCAGCCAGATTACTTCGCCACATAACTTCTTACCGTCACAATCGGGCTGGCCTCTTGGCTGGCGGCCACACTAACATCAAATGCCTGTAGCAATGGCTGCGTGGTTGCGATTGGGGTCACCTGCCAGAACCAGGTCCGGCCGGCGAGTTCTTCGCTGCCTTTTTTCGCTTTCAGTTCGCCGCGGTTTATCATCACATTGGCCATCTGATTATCCACAACCATAGCGGCAAACATTTTCTCTTCCAAATAACTCACCGTGTTAAGGTGCTGACTCACCGAGCGAATTACACTGATGGCAGCCGTAGCAAAAATCGCCAGAGCCACTAACACCTCCAGTAACGTCATCCCGCGACTGGCAGCCCGGGAGGCTGAGTGGTGGTGATGATCAAAACTGCGCACTGTCAGCTTCATCCATTTCTTCTCCGGGTTCCAGTAGCAGGATCTCGCCGGTTTCTTTGCCGATCACCCGCCAGCCATCATTCAAAGTATCGCCCTCTTCCGGATAGAATGACAAGGTAAATGGTGTCAGTTCAGCACTGGAAAAAACGAACACCTGGGGGGGCTTAACCTGCTCTCGCTTCTCTTCCTCAGCAAACATCTCCTCATCAAACAACGAGCCGGGTTCAAACAGGCGATCGTCGTTATCCCACGCCCCACCACCTAGCTTCAGTTGCAGCGCCACATCGTCCTCCAGCTTGGTTTCTGCCGGGATCTGCTTAAGCTTGAGCGGTTGCCAGCCTTCTTCCGTCAGGCTTAGCAATACATAACGGGACTTGACCTCGTCGATACGAACGCCAAAGTCTTTACCGCTCAGCACGGCCTCTTCATTAAGCAACTGCAGGCGCTGATAAAAGCTTTGCGCATATTGTTTGGTGAGATCTTTCTGGTTGGTGGGAAGCGTGGTTACCACTGCTACCGCAGTGAGGGATAGCAGAACCAGCACCAATAGAATTTCTATCAATGTAAAGCCGTGATGTCTTGGCGTTGTATTCATTAGTGCTGGCGTCAATAAAGGGTTATTGGAAATCCTGGATGTTCCAGTTACCGATATCCGCGCTTGGGCCTTCACCCCCTTCCTGGCCATCGGCACCTAGGGTGAAGATATCGATGGTACCGTTGTCACCTGGGCTCAGGTATTGGTACTCATAACCCCATGGGTCTTTTGGCAAACGCTTAATGTAGCCTCCATCACGGTAATTGCGTGGCTCCGGATTAGAAGGCTTGCTCACCAATGCCTCCAGCCCCTGGTCCGTGGTTGGGTAAACGCTGTTATCCAGCTTATACATGTCCAGAGCGTTCTCCAGCGCCACAATGTCTGTCACGGCTTTCTGTTGGTCTGCTTTTTCTTTGTTACCCAGTAGATTAGGGACAACAAAACTAGCCAGAATACCCAAAATAACCACAACGACCATCACCTCTAACAGGGTGAAGCCGCGCTGTTTACTGCTGTTAAATTTCATTGTTTTCTCCAAAAAGTTAGATTCAAGCGATGTGTTATCTAGACAGCGCTTAAGCCTGAATTATCCGCTCATTAAATTATTCATTTCCAACATTGGCATCAAGGTCGCCATCACGATAAACAGAACCAGACCCGCCATCAGGGCAATCAAGGCGGGGGTAAAAATCCCCAATGCGATATTTACCGTCGATTCAAAGTTTTGATCCTGATTGTCCGCCGCCCGCGTCAGCATGCTCTCCAACTCGCCACTCTGCTCACCACTGGCGATCATGTGCAGCATCATCGGCGGAAACAGGCGGGTTTGATCCAATGCCTTGCGTAAACTGGCCCCTTCGCGCACGTTGTCTGCGGCCATCAGGACCTGTTGCTTCACATAGCGGTTTGACATCACATCCACCGCCACGCGCATCCCTTCCAGGATCGGGATGGCGCTGGAGGTACAAATTGACAGCGTACGGGCAAAACGCGCTGTGTTCAGGCCTTTGGATATTTTGCCCAGCAACGGCAGGCTGAGGATCTTACGGTCCCAGGCCAAACGGAAGTTTGGTTGTTGCAACGCCAGTTTAAGCCCGTAGAACAGCACAACCAGCACACCAAAGATGAGCAGCCCCCACGCCTGGACAAACTCACTGGCAGCGAGCAATATTTGCGTGGATTGTGGCAACTCCTGGCCCATCTGGATGATAGGTTCAATGATTTTTGGTACCACGGTGGCCAAAAGAAACGAGACAATCCCCACGGCAAATACCACCAGCACCACCGGATAAATCATTGCCTGCAGCAGTTTGCTGCGCATCCGCTGGCGATTTTCGACATAATCCGCCAAGCGTTCTAATACTGTATCCAGATGGCCCGATTTTTCCCCGGCTGCAACCATGGAGCGGAACAACTCATCAAATACATACGGGTAGTCGCCCAAGCTGTCCGCCAAAGGATAGCCTTCGGTGACTTTCGCCCGCACAGCGGCCAGCATGGTACGAATACGCGGCTTCTCAGCTTGCTCCGAAACCGCCTTTAAACACTCCTCAAGCGGCATGCCGGATTGCACCAAGGTTGACAGCTGACGGGTGATCAAGGCCAGTTCGGCGGTTTTGATCCCACGCTTAAAGCCAACCGACGCGCTCGATTTGGCCGCTTTGGCTTTTGCTTCTATTACTTCTACCGGGATCAAGCCCTGCTCTTTGAGGCGTTGTCGCACCTGGCGGGCGTTATCGCCTTCGATGGTGCCTTTTTTCTGCTTGCCCTTGGCATCCAGCGCCTTATATTCAAATGCGGCCATTACACTTCCTTCGTTACCCGCATCACTTCTTCAAGAGAGGTAATACCCCGGCGCACTTTACTCAAACCATCACTGCGGATACTCGGTGTGTGCGATCGGATCGCTTTCTCAATTTCCTGTTCACCCGCTTCACTGTGGATCAGTTCCTGGACTTTCTCATCCACCATCAGCAACTCATGAATACCGGTCCGGCCACGATAGCCTTTTTGGTTACACGCATCACAACCGACAGCGCGGTGCAGGGTCAGTGCATCGTGCTCACCCAGACCAAACAGTTTCTTCTGCTCTTTATCCGCCGGATACGGCGCTTTGCATTCATGGCACAAAGTACGCACCAGGCGCTGGGCCAGCACACCAAGCAGCGAGGAGGAGATCAGAAACGGTTCAATCCCCATATCACGCAGACGGGTCACCGCACCCACTGCGGTGTTGGTGTGCAGTGTTGACATCACCAGGTGACCGGTTAAGGAAGCCTGAACCGCTATTTGCGCGGTTTCCAGATCACGGATCTCACCGACCATCACCACATCCGGGTCCTGGCGCAAGATCGCCCGCAAGCCACGGGCAAAAGTCATGTCGACTTTTGGGTTAACCTGAGTCTGGCCGATACCATCAATATCAAACTCAATCGGGTCTTCAACCGTCAGGATATTGCGTTCATTGCTGTTGATCTCTTGCAGGCCGGCGTACAGAGTGGTCGACTTACCTGAACCGGTCGGGCCGGTGACCAGGATAATGCCATGCGGACGCTGAATCAGATGACGGAAACCGTTATGGCAACTCTCTGTCATGCCCAGGCTGTGCAAATCCAACCGGGTTGCGTTCTTGTCCAGTAAACGCATCACCACCCGCTCACCATGGGATGAGGGCATGGTGGAAACACGCACATCAACCGCCCGACCACCAATACGCAGCGAGATACGCCCATCCTGCGGCACACGTTTCTCTGCAATATCTAATTTAGCCATGACTTTAACCCGCGACACCAGCAGCGGTGCCAGTTTGCGGCTTGGGGTCAACACTTCACGCAGCACCCCATCTACCCGGAAGCGGATCGACAGGGTTTTCTCAAACGTTTCAATGTGAATATCAGAGGCGCTCTCTTTGATCGCCTCACCGAGCATCGCGTTGATCAGTTTAATGATCGGTGCGTCGTCTTCGGATTCAAGCAAATCCTCATCATGAGGCAACTCTTCCGCCAGAGAGAAAAAGTCATCGTCGGCCCCAATGTCTTCCATCAGCTGGCGCGCTTCAGAAGAATCACGCTGATACGCTTCGGTGAGCTTTTTATCAAATGCCTCTTTCTCCATCGCCTGCGGGATGAAGGTTTGTTTGATGACGCGACGGACTTCAACCAGAGCCGCCGGGTTAAGCGGCTCAACATAATACAGTATGGGTGGACGCTCCGGATGCTCCGTCTCCAGCACCAGCTGAAAACGATTGGCGAAGCTGAACGGCAGACGTCGCACACTCGGCGCTGTGTCTAGCAAATCAACCATCACTTACCTTCCATCTGATCTAAAAAGGCTTGTATTTCTGCCGGATGCTGGCGCTCCTGGCCAAACTCAGGCATGACAGGGACTTTTTCATCCGCCATCAGTTTCAGTCCCTGGTCGGCTTTATACAGCTGCTCGGCACGCATGTAGTTGTACTTACGCTGGGTAATGCCATCGGCGGTCATGCCATCACGGATAATGGTCGGCTTAATAAACACCATCAGATTACGTTTTTCGGTCTGGGTATTGGTCGACTTAAACAGGTGACCCAATACCGGAATATCCCCCAGCAGCGGCACTTTGGATTCACTTTCCAGTGCGCGCTCATCGACCAAGCCGCCCAGTACCAGCATCTGGCCATCCTGGATCATCACCGAGGTATTGAGCTGACGCTTGGCAAACCGTACATCCACCGCACCACTGGCACCGAGCACGTTAGAGACTTCCTGCTCAATGTTGAGCTGCACCGAGTCCCCTTCATTGATTTGTGGCACCACTTTCAGTTTGATGCCGACCTCTTTACGTTCGACGGTCTGGAACGGGTTGTCATTATTCGAGCCGGCGGTCGATCCGGTGATCACCGGCACCTCTTCACCCACAATAAATGACGCCTCGCCATTGTCCATCACGGTAATGCTCGGCGATGAAAGAATGTTGGAGTTGGAGTCTGACGCCACGGCACTGATCAGCGCGGTCCAGTCGCCCATCACGATGCTCATCGCCGCCCCATTGACGCCGCCTAACGCCGCCGCTAGGGTGGAGTAGTCACCTTCTTCGGTGTATTCACGCGTCTGCCATTTATTGTTCTCGCTATCCCAGTAACTTTCCGTTTTGGTCACGTCTTCGGCTTCTTCCAAACCGACCATCACCTGGCCAATCGGTGCACCGGTGTTGCCATACTGGATCACCGCACCAGTCTCAAGCGAGCCCCACTGCACCCCGAGGTTAATCCCGTCACCTTCCGACATTTCCACGATCAGCGCTTCAATCAGCACCTGCGCGCGGCGAATATCCAGCTGGGCAATCACATCCTGCAGTGCCAGCATAATATCCGGCGGCGCCGTCAATACCAGCGCGTTGGTTTCCGGATGGGCGGCAATCACCACATCACCGCGCTTAGACGCAGCGGAACCTTTCTGGCCTGATGCCTTCTCTGCCTGCAGGTTATCAGACACGCCTTTAAGCACATCCACCAGATCTTCGGCCTTGGCATACTTAAGGTACAGCACGCGGTTATTGCCTTTAGTCGCCATTTCGACATCCAGTTGGCGAATCAGGCGTTTAAGCCGGGCACGCACTTTCGGGTCACCGGAAATCAGGATCGAATTAGTCCGCTCATCAGCGACAATCTTCGGCTCCAGAAACTCAGGCGTGCTCTTCTGATTAGTGGATTTATTCAGCGCCTCAACAATTCGCACCATCTCGGCAGCAGAAGCGTTTTCTAACTCGACCAGTTCAATTTCTTTGTCGCCGGCCTGATCCACCCGCTTGATGATTTCCGCCAGACGGTTGACCACCGCAGCACGGCCGGTGATCAGGATGATGTTCGCCGGATCATAGTGGACCACGTTGCCCGCCCCGGCATTATCAATCAACTGCCGCAATAAAGGCGAAAGTTCTCGTACCGAGACATTGCGCACCGCCACCACCCGGGTGATCACGCTGTCGCCCTTGGCGCTGTCATCTCCGACTACCGGCACCGCAGAGGTTTTCGAGTCTTTGGCCTTGACGACCTTCAGTATCCCATTGTCCATTTCAACCACGGCGTAGCCGTACACTTCCAGGACATTCAAAAAGAAGCTGTAGTATTGCTCTTCGTTAAGTACGTCATAACTGCGTACATCTATTTTGCCGCGTACGGAAGGATCAACAATGATGGTCTTCTCAAGGTTACGACCAACCACGCTGATAAACTCCTGAATATCCGTGCCTTTAAAACTGGCACTGAACTCGTTTGCCATCGCACCGGTGGTGCAGAGCAAACTCCCCGCTAATAGCCAAGCGCTTTTGCTGAACCAATGTTTCACGTATGTCTCCCTGAACTTACGCTGGTTGCCTAAGTATTATAATTGGATATAAATATCGTACTGCTGGCCGTCTCGCTCAACAGTTAAGTTCAATTCCTGCGGATCACTCATCACCTCCATGATTTGCACTGAAGATGACGGATCACTTAAATCTATGCCGTTTAGCTGTACTGCAATGTCACCGGCTTTAAGGCCGACGTCATTAAACAGAGCTGAATCTCGCCCGGGTGCAACCCGGTAACCAACAATGTCACCGTCTTTTTTCACTGGTGATATATTGATGTACTTAAATACGCTTTGTGGATTCTGGGTGATTTCTTCGCGGATTTGCTCAAGCTTATCACTGACAGCAGCATTCGGCTCCGACTCCGAAGAAAGCGGCAAGCGCTGCTCAGTTTCGGACAATTTTTTATATTCCAGCCCTTGCAGCATCAAAGTTTCATCGCGGCCCTGATTATCAATGATCACCCGATCAATCAATACTACTTTCAATTTCGCGCGTGTACCGTCGATTTCTTCGCCGATACCGTAGGTGTTCTGCTTGCCGCGGTTAGCGATCACTGCCAGGCTGGTACCAGCCCGGCTACTGGCCACCGCACCGACCAGGGTCAAATTAAGGCGAGTTTTTGGCGCATCCTGAACAACCGGCTGCTTCACAACAACGGGTTTGTTTTCGGTATACTTACCAAACAAATTGGCATTGTGAAGAGCGGTGAAATCGATGGTTTCTTCTTGGCGGCCGGATAGACTGGTCGTGTTAGTTGGTTGCCATTTAGCGAGATCCGACGATTGCGGTACTGCCAACCACACCACTTGACCTAACAACCAGCCTGTCAGCGCGATAAACAGACAGGTCAAGATCAAACTGAGTTTAGTTTGGATTGCCAGATGGTTAGATTTGATCTGAGCCAGTAGCGGGCTACCTGATAATCCTGCACTTAGCTCTAAACGCTTCACTGCATTGATTCCTTTATTCTCACGTCGATCGTCCTCCAGAGTCATAACAAGAGGCGACTCTACACTGCATAGATGCAATAAAATTACTACTCAACAAAGAGCAGTGAACTATATCACAACCTGCCTTTTTTACTCTTTTCTTATCCAGATTTTGCCAACTCACTTGAAAAAAAAATGCTCTGACTCCATTTGTAGGTGAATAATCCACCAATCACTGACGAATTTCCGCGGTGATTAGATAGCGCAGAATAATATGAGTTCCGTGAATGAAGCCGTAAGGCTAGACAAATGGCTTTGGGCCGCCCGATTTTACAAAACCCGCTCGATTGCCCGGAATATGGTCGATGGGGGTAAAGTCCACTATAATGGCCAACGAAGCAAACCGAGTAAAATCGTCGAGGTCGGCGCCGAGATTCGTCTTCGTCAAGGTAATGAAGAGAAAGTCGTTATCATTGAGAAAATCTCTGATCAACGCAAAGGCGCCCCTATCGCTCAAACGCTATACCGCGAAACTAATGAAAGTATAGCGAAACGTGAGGAGCATGCACGACAACGTAAGCTCAATGCCCACAACCCAAGCCCGGAACGCCGCCCAGATAAAAAGCAGCGCCGGGATATAATCAAATTCAAGCATCAATAAAAGCCGGAAACACCAACGAGGAAAGCACTCCATGGCAACTAATGTTTTAAATCGCTACCTGTTCGAAGATCTTTCAGTGCGTGGCGAGTTGGTACAATTGGACGACGCGTACCAGCATATTATCTCCAGCAAGGACTATCCGGCAGCACTGCAAAAACTGTTGGGTGAGCTGCTCGTTTCCACCACTCTGCTGACCGCCACCCTTAAGTTTGAAGGTTCGATCACCATTCAATTGCAAGGCGACGGTCCGGTGTCACTGGCGGTGATTAACGGTGACCACGATCAGAAGATCCGTGGTGTCGCGCGCTGGGAAGGCGACATCGCCGACGATGCCAGCCTGCATGACATGATGGGTAAAGGTCACCTGGTGATCACCATCGATCCGAAGAAAGGCGAACGCTACCAAGGCGTGGTCGGCCTGGAAGGGGAAACACTGGCGGATGTCATCGAAGGTTACTTTGCCAACTCTGAACAGCTGAAAACCTGCCTGTGGATCCGCACTGGTGAGCATGAGGGCAAAGCCCATGCGGCAGGCATGCTAATCCAGGTAATGCCTGACGGCACCGGTTCACCTGACGATTTTGAACACTTAGAGCAGTTAACCAGCACTGTCAAAGACGAAGAACTGTTTACTCTGGAAGCCAACGAGCTGCTGTATCGCTTGTACAACCAGGAAAAAGTCCGCCTTTATGACCCACAGCCAGTAGAGTTTCATTGTGGCTGTTCGCGCGATCGCAGCGCTTCCGCTATCGTCACTGTTGAGAAAACTGAAATTTATGACATTCTGGCCCAGCACGGCTCGCTCTCTTTACATTGTGATTACTGCGGCGCAACATACACCTTTGATGAAAGCGAAGTGAGCGACCTGTTTGCTCAGCCAGGTTCTGACAGCCAAACGGTGCATTAATTTTCATAATTTAACAAGCACGTAATTTACCCTTCAAAAGGCCAGCACCCCGCTGGCCTTTTTGTGATCAAAGCCCCGTAAACCCTAGACTTAGCTGTAATAAACCAACCTCTTAATTTTAATAAATTAATAATCAATTTGATCTAGCGCAAAGCTTTGCGTGCACGATAAACTAACCCAGCCAATATGTGACGGGTCACCTAAATCCCCAAGAAAATCATGGATGTTTTTTGAACTATCTCCCTGTTTTCTCTCTGTCCCGTTGCTAGCATGGTGAGCAGACAAAAATTAAAACATTCTTACAAAATCCCTACAAAATCCTTATAAGGAGCACCTATGACCGTTATGGAACATACTAAGGCTGCAACACTTGATCTGACCAAGCACGGACTTCACAACGTAAAAGAGGTTGTTCGCAACCCAAGCTACGAAATGTTGTTCGAGGAAGAGACCCGTACAGATTTGGAAGGCTATGAGCGCGGTATCGTCACCGAGCTTGGTGCGGTTGCGGTGGACACTGGTATTTTTACTGGCCGCTCACCAAAAGATAAATACATCGTAAAAGATGCCACCACAGAAGAGCACATGTGGTGGACTTCAGATGCAGTGAAAAACGACAACAAGCCGATCAACCAGGAAGTATGGGACGACCTGAAAGAGTTAGTGACCAGCCAGCTTTCTGGCAAACGTTTGTTTGTGATTGACGGTTATTGTGGTGCAAACCCTGATACACGCTTGAGCATTCGTGTGATCACTGAGGTGGCATGGCAGGCTCACTTCGTGAAAAACATGTTCATCCGTCCAACCGAAGAAGAACTGGCAACGTTTGAACCTGATTTTGTCGTGATGAACGGTGCAAAATGCACCAACCAGAAATGGGAAGAACATGGCCTGAACTCAGAGAACTTCACCGTATTTAACCTGACTGAGCGCATGCAGTTGATCGGCGGTACCTGGTACGGCGGTGAAATGAAGAAAGGCATGTTCGCGATGATGAACTACTTCCTACCGCTGAAAGACATCGCATCAATGCACTGTAGTGCCAACATGGGTGAAGAAGGCGACGTCGCAATCTTCTTCGGCCTGTCCGGTACCGGCAAAACTACCCTGTCAACTGACCCTAAACGTGCCCTGATCGGTGATGATGAGCACGGTTGGGACGACGACGGCGTGTTCAACTTTGAAGGCGGCTGTTACGCGAAAACCATCAAACTATCGAAAGAGGCAGAACCTGACATCTACAACGCAATCCGTCGTGATGCGCTACTAGAGAACGTCACGGTCCGCAATGATGGTTCGATTGACTTTGATGATGGCTCTAAGACAGAGAACACTCGCGTGTCTTACCCACTGCATCACATCGACAACATCGTTAAGCCGGTATCGAAAGGCGGTCACGCCAACAAAGTGATCTTCCTCTCGGCAGACGCGTTTGGCGTGCTTCCTCCGGTGTCTAAACTGACGCCTGAGCAAACCAAGTACCACTTCCTGTCTGGCTTTACTGCGAAGCTGGCTGGTACAGAACGTGGCATCACTGAACCAACCCCAACCTTCTCGGCATGTTTCGGTGCGGCATTCCTGACCCTGCACCCAACCAAGTACGCAGAAGTACTGGTGAAACGAATGGAAGCGGCAGGTGCAGAAGCTTACCTGGTCAATACTGGCTGGAACGGCAGCGGCAAACGTATCTCTATCCAGGATACACGCGGTATCATCGATGCCATCCTTGATGGTTCAATTGAAGAAGCGAAAACTAAGCACATTCCGATCTTTAACCTGGAAGTACCGACTTCACTACCGGGCGTGGATCCTAGCATCCTTGACCCACGTGATACCTACGTTGACCCACTACAATGGGAAAGCAAAGCCAAAGATCTGGCAGAGCGCTTCATCAATAACTTTGATAAGTACACTGACAACGATGAAGGCAAAGCCCTGATCAGTGCCGGCCCTCAGATCGACTAAGCGGAACAGTGACCCAGCTACAATAATACTACTTAAGCCCCTCATTTGAGGGGCTTTTTGTTGAATCCCTCACCAGATTGCGCCAAGCTATCACCTGATACCAGTCAAGGAACGTCGCAAACGGCACAGAAAATATCGTTCCGGACAAAACATTGCCAGCAACACGAGCGACAGCTCAAGGCTGACCAACAGCGACGACCAAATGGTATGACTGACCCATTGGTGATTTCACATTTCAATTAAGGTGCATTCAGGGATGAAGGCTGTTCGGCGGATTCTGCTCTTGGTTTTGCTGTTAGTGGTGATAGTACCCGTGATGTTACTGGTACTGCTTACCAGCCCCTACGCCACCCAGACCTGGAACACCATCACTCAGCGTCTCAACCTGCCAGTACAGGCCGAACAGGTTACCTACGAGTTCCCTTACCACCTGCAACTGCAAGGCGTCACAACCCCCGCAGTGGGTTATATTGAACGCGCCGACCTGTGGCTCAACCCTGATCTTCGCCGTGACGGCCGGTGGATCGTCGATAGCCTGTTACTCGACGGAATAAACTTACCCGATGGATTGGCTCCAGTGACGCTCAGCAAACAGGTTTACTTCCACCAAATTGCACTGAAAAACATCGATTATGCTGACGACGCCTATGCCCTGCGAGGACTTAACCTGCAGATCCAGCAGCCGCAGTGGCTGGCTGACCAACAAACCGTACCGTTTGGGGCAATACAAGTATCAGCTGAACAGTTGTACTGGCAAGGTGAAGCGTTCAACCAATTACTGCTTGATCTCAATTACCAGCCTAAAGACAGCACAGTATACGGCGCTTCATTTGAGTGGCGAGGCAGTCAGATATCGGGACAAGCAGAACAGTATGGCCAACACTGGTCATTGGTTAATGTCACGCTCGATAAGCTGCGTCTCAACCAGGCTCAAATTACCTCGCTGGCAGGCAAACCCTGGCCAGACTTACTGTCATCGATCAACCATATCAACAGCTTGGATTTACTCAATGCCGAAATTCAATATGGCCCTTGGCACTGGCAGAACCTCGACCTGTCGCTGGAGGATGCAGAGTGGCCACTGACCCTGTGGCAAAGCCGCGCCACTTTATCACTGCAGGCCGACAGCGTGCGGTTCGACAGTCAGGTTGCGATCGAGCCACGCCTGCAAGCCAGACTTCTGCCAGATCACATTCAGCTGCCGGAACTGAGCTTAGAGTGGCAACAAGGCGCTCTGCAGTTGTCGGGGCAACTGGAACCACATCGATGGACGTTTAACAGGGCCAGACTCAGCGGCCTGAAATGGACGATTGAAGCGCCGGAGCTTGGTACCTGGTGGCACGCACTGGGTGAGCAAGTGCAGGAGATCCATATTGACCAACTGGAGGTAACGCACAGCCAAATCATCCAACTGGCCAGCACGCCTTACTGGCAACTGTCCGGACTGAACCTAGATGGCCAGTCCCTGTCGCTGACATCACACCACCAGCGCTGGGGCATGTGGCAGGGCAAGCTGGAAGCCAGTGTCATCAATGCCAGCTACGCGAAAACCTTAACCTCTCACGCAGCACTGGCCATGACCAGCAACGATGGGTTTTGGCAGCTGACCCGCCTGTTTGTGCCGTTAGAGCAGGGTTACCTCGAAGGCAGCGCTCAGATTGACTTAAATACCACCGGCCAACCCTGGTCACTCCGCCTTGATGGCGATGGTCTGCCCGTTAGCCTGTTAGGGCCTTATTTACCGGCGGCACTGCAATTCACCGGCCATTCCGATCTAAGTTTGCAACTGCAGGGGCTGGCGGGAGACCAAAGTATGCTGGCCTACAGCCTGAGCGGCACGTTAGAGGCAAATTTCCGCGATACCTCACTCCGTTCAACTGACCAAGCGACATTCCAGCCCGTGAACCTCTCGCCCCTGCGTCTGCAGGCGAATCGCGGTGAGATCGCTATCCAGCCAATGACTATTCGCGGCAAGGCACTGCGGGGCAGCATCACCGGGCAGTTCGACCTGGCTAATGATCCGCGAAGCGGCATCCAGTATCAGCTCGATTATTCCTGTGGCCGGCTAGCGGGCGATCTGCTCAGTGGCGAGGTGCAAACACCCCGGTGTATGGACAAAAAAACCGAGCTGGAGACTTCCCCGGCCCGGTATCAGAATCTGGATTTAGAGGTAATCGAAGAGGAGTGGCCAGAGCCGGTCTATCTCGAAGAAGAGGAAACCATCGGCGACACCCCAGTAACCGAAAAGTTAATCACTGCTGAGTAGCTTAGAGTAATTCGGCAGCAACATATAAGTGCCGACAAACTCCACCGCCGCCACCTCACCGCTGTATATCACCACGTGGATAACGATCCGCGCTTTACGGCCGGAGGCAAGGCGATCAAGATCACCGCTGATACCATCCAGTGAGGTACTGGCGACCGGATTTTGCTCCACTGGATGACGGTAACGAATAGAGCTGTCGGCCAGCACTATGTCACCATGCAAGCCACGTTCTTTGAGCAGCAACCAGCTCATGCCCCACCCGGTCAGCGTTGCCAGGGTAAATGCCGAGCCGGCAAACATAGTGTTATGAGGATTCAGATTCGGATTGAGCTGTGCACAACACTCAAACTGATAACCGGTATACTGGTTGATTTTTATGCCCATCTTATCACTGATCGGGATCTGATCTTCCCAGCGCTGTTGCAGCTCCGTACACCACTCCGGTTTGCGCAAGACGTTGGCCATCGGATCCAGCGGTTTAACCATTTGCTGATGGCGGATCGGACCGCGCTCATCGGTCAACTCACCACGCCGCTCAAAACCATTTTTTTCGTAAAAGGCAATCGCATCTTCGCGCGCGTTACACACCAGCCGCTTAGCCCCTTCCTGGCGGGCCAGTGACTCCAGCGCCACCATCACCAGCGATCCCATCCCTTTGCTGCGCCGGTTGTTTTTCACCGCCATATAGCGGATTTGGCCTTCATTATCCGGAGAAATGTACAGCCGCCCGATCGCTATCGGCCGGCCACGGCCATCGACGATCATCCGGTGATGGCTCATCGAATCATATTCATCGCGCTCGGAGCCAACCGGCATACGCCATGGCTCCCGCAGCATCTGCCAACGAAAATGATAGTACTTGTTAAGCTGATTGTCGGTTTTCGGGGTGATCAGTTTGAACATATCAATCCTTTGAGAGTACACATCAAGTCTAATCAGATGGGGCCGGGGTCAACCGGACTCCACCGAAGGAGGCTATACCTGCAGCCAGAAGGTCACCGGACCGTCATTAACCAGCGACACTTTCATATCAGCGGCAAAGCTACCGCGTTCGGTCGGCAGCACCTGCTGACACAAATCGGAGAAATGATCGTACAAGCGCTCGGCGTCGGCTGGGTGTGCTCCGCGGGAAAAACCAGCCCGCGTGCCCTTCTTGGTATCGGCCGGCAATGTAAATTGAGACACCACCAATAGCTTTCCGTTCACCTGCTGCACGTTGAGGTTCATTTTACCCTGTCCATCTTCAAACACGCGGTAGGTGGTTACGCGCTCCATCAAACGCTTGGCTTTGGCTTCATCATCACCCTTCTCTACCCCAAGCAGGACAAGTAGACCCTGGTCGATTTCACCGACCACTTCACCGTCGACGCGCACCGCTGCTTCACTGACTCGTTGGATTAGCGCTATCACTACTCTCGCTTCCTTCATTTGCTAATTGAGATTCAGCGCTTGAGTGTATCATTTCTAGGTTATCACTCCAGTGCTCTCTCTCACCTAATGCAGCGGTCACTTCAGCACCGATCAACACAATCAACCAGCACAAGTAGACCCAGACAAACAGGATCGGAATGGCGGCCAGAGCGCCGTAAATCAACTGATAGGACGGAAACTGGGTGATATACAGCGCAAAGCCCTTTTTACTCAGTTCAAACAGCAGCGCCGCCACCAGTGCACCAACTGCCGCGTGAGCCAGATAGACCTTTTTATTCGGCACCAGCATATACAGCCCCATGAACGCAAAGAACGACAACAACAGCGGCAGCCAACGCAAAAACAGGTTATACATGCCAGTTATCGTCTCGTGTTCAATCAGTTTTAATGAGGTGACATAAGAGGTCGCTGCAATGCTCGCCCCAACCAGAATCGGCCCTAAGGTCAGCACCATCCAGTACATCGAAAAAGAAAACACCGGGCGGCGCTTTTTTTTCACTTGCCAGATGTAATTGAGGTTTTTATCAATATTGGAAATCAGCATCAGCGCGGCGACAAACAAAAAACCACCACCAACCGCGGTCATCTTACCGGTATTGGCAACAAACTCCTGCAATGCCGTATGTACTGCTTCGCCAGCCGCCGGCACAAAGTTGTCAATAATGTAGCCCTGCAAAACTCCGCCGGCATCGGCAAACACCGCAAACTTCGACAAAATCGACAGCAATACCGTCAGCATCGGCACCAGGGACAACAGGGTAATGTAGGCCAGGTAGCCCGCATTGACATTGACACGGTCATGGGTCATTCGCTTAAACAGATAACGAAAATATGCCATACCTGCGGGCAACAGTTTTCTGAATCTCGCCTTGTAACTCTTTGATAACTGATTCATAGTGCATCCATAGAATGATTAATTAGCGTGCAGGAAATAAGAATGCCTTATTTATTAGCCATTGTACTATCAATTTTCACTTTGACCGGGTGTCAGTCCGCATATTATTCCGCAATGGAGCAAGTGGGTTACCACAAACGCGACATCATGGTCGATCGCGTTGAAGATGCCAAAGAGTCCCAACAAGACGCGCAAGAAGAATTCACCAGTGCATTAGAAGCCCTGTCGGCGCTAACCAATTTTGATGGTGGTGAGCTGGAAAGCGTCTACAACAACATCAACGACAAATACGAAGACAGCGAAAAAGCGGCGCAAGAGGTGCGCGACCGCATTGCGGCGATTGAAGATGTGTCTGATGCCCTGTTTACCGAGTGGCAGGATGAGCTAAAGCTGTACACCAGCGCGAAGCTACGCCGCTCTAGCGAGCAAAAACTGCGTGAGACCAAAGCGTCTTACAAAACCATGCTCAGCGCGATGAAGCGTGCTGAACAAAAAATGACCCCGGTATTGAACACACTGCGCGACAATACGCTGTACCTCAAGCACAACCTGAATGCCAGTGCGATCGGTTCTCTGCAAGGTGAGTTCTCTGACTTAGAAAAAGACATTCAATACGCGATCAAGCAAATGAATGCGGCTATTGCCGAGTCCGATAAGTTCCTGCAAAAGCTCAACCAAAAGTAACTATGCCATACCTCCTCCTCGTGAGGAGGTTTTAGTTTGCAGGTCAGGCCGTTAAGCCTGTCACCAGTCGAACAAACTCAACCCTTTCGTGTACCGTTCCCCATGGCACTTCCACCACCTGGTAACCCAGCTCAGCGTAGATATCGATCAGGGTCTGATGAATGTGTAACGCTTCTTCAAAACTGTGCGGGCGCACCTCATCTTGTACATAAACAGACGCCTCAGGCCGGCATGTCAGCACCTGACGATGGTAGCCGGCGCTTTCCGTCAGGAACGCTTGCTCCACCTCACTACCGCCGACTTGCAGGTACGCGACGATGTCCGGGATCGCGCGATCAACAAAAGCCACCTCATGGCGCATCGCAGCTAGCTTTTGCTTGCCCATCAACTCCAGGCATAAGCTGGCGAACTCAGGCAGATTCGTCCACGGCAAAATGCCGTTTTCCAACTGGCTTTGCTGTTCAATCAGAGTGCGCGAGCCTTCCGCAAAAGTCGCATAGCCTAACGCTCCCAGTGCATTTAACAAGGTGGTTTTACCCGCGCCGGGTCCGCCCGTGATCACAATGGGCTTCATATTCTTATCCTCTCATCGCTCAAATACAAAAAGCCCCGAGCATAACCCGGGGCTTGTCTTAATCGAATCCGTTACAGCAGATTATTTTGCTGAACGTGAAGCACGCTTACGATCGCTTTCCGTCAGGAATTTCTTACGGATACGGATGCTTTCAGGAGTTACTTCTACCAGTTCGTCATCATCGATGAATTCTAGTGCTTGCTCAAGAGTCATCTTGATTGGCGGAGTAAGAACCTGTGCGTCATCTGTACCAGATGCACGAACGTTAGTTAGCTGCTTACCTTTCAGTGCGTTTACTGTCAGGTCGTTGTCGCGGCTGTGAATACCGATAACCATGCCTTCGTAAACTTCAACACCGTGACCGATGAATAGACGACCACGCTCTTGAAGGTTAAACAGTGCGTTGGTTAGTGCTTTACCCATCGCGTTTGCGATTAGTACACCGTTCACACGTTGACCGATGTTACCGCCTTTGTGTGGCGCGTAGCGATCGAAGGTATGGTATAGAAGACCAGAACCAGAAGTCAGTGTCATGAACTCTGTTTGGAAACCGATTAGACCACGAGATGGCATTTCGAAGTCCATACGTACACGGCCTTTACCATCTGGAGACATATCTTTCAGCTCACCTTTACGCAGGCCGATGTTCTCCATGATGCCACCTTGGTGCTCTTCCATCACGTCGATCGTTACCGTCTCAAACGGTTCCATTAGCTGACCATCTTCTTCTTTGATGATTACTTCCGGACGAGATACAGCAAGCTCGAAGCCTTCACGGCGCATGTTTTCGATCAGGATAGATAGGTGAAGTTCACCACGGCCTGATACGCGGAATTTATCTGGATCGTCTGTTTGCTCAACGCGTAGTGCAACGTTGTGTACCAGTTCCTTCTCCAGACGCTCAAGGATGTTACGTGAAGTTACGAACTTACCTTCTTTACCCGCGAATGGCGACGTGTTTACCTGGAACGTCATGGTTACGGTTGGTTCATCAACAGACAGTGGTGGTAGCGCTTCTACTGCGTTTTGTGCACAGATAGTGTCAGAGATTTTTAGCTCACCAAGGCCCGTGATTGCGATGATATCACCGGCGTTAGCTTGCTCAACTTCGTGACGCTCCAGACCCAGGTAGCCCATTACTGTGCCCACTTTACCGTTGCGAGTTTTACCGTCAGCACCGATAACGGTGACTTGTTGGTTTGCTTTCACGCTACCACGCGTGACACGAGCAACACCGATAACACCAACGTAAGAGCTGTAGTCTAGCTGAGAAACTTGCATCTGTAGTGGACCATCGAGGTCAACTTCTGGAGCCGCTACTTCTTCAACGATAGTTTCGAATAGTGGTTCCATGTTTTCGCCAGTTTCGCCCTCTTCTAGAGTAGCCCAACCGTTTAGTGCTGAAGCGTAAACCACTTTAAAGTCTAGCTGTTCGTCAGTGGCACCCAGGTTGTCGAATAGGTCGAATACTTGGTCCATAACCCAATCAGGACGAGCGCCTGGGCGGTCAATCTTGTTGATTACCACGATTGGCTTAAGGCCGTGAGCAAATGCTTTTTGGGTTACAAAACGCGTTTGTGGCATCGGGCCGTCAACGGCGTCAACGATAAGTAGTACTGAATCTACCATCGACATGATACGTTCTACTTCACCACCGAAGTCCGCGTGTCCCGGAGTATCTACGATGTTGATGCGGTAATCATTCCAGTTAATTGCTGTGTTTTTAGCAAGAATGGTAATACCACGCTCTTTCTCAATGTCGTTCGAGTCCATGACTCGCTCTTCAGCTTCACCGCGAGACTCTAGCGTGCCTGATTGTTGTAGCAGCTTGTCAACCAGCGTTGTTTTGCCGTGGTCAACGTGCGCGATAATCGCGATATTTCTTAATTTATCAATCTGTGGAGTAGCCATGGATATTGATTCACTTAATAGATGAAATGCCCCCTGACGAGAACGGATGTTCTCTGGCGACATTTGCTGATTAAAAAAACGGCCATAATGTACCAGATTTTAGCAAAAAGCCTAGAAATATGTGATCCAGACGCAACTAATTCTAAGCAAACTTCTCCTTAGCGACTCCGCTTAAGGGGAAAATTGATGCAAAACAACCCAGCCCGCATCGGTTCCGATTACCGATTGACTCCTGGTGAAAAACTAGGCTGAATAGGTAACGCGTATGTTTCACAATGGTGCAAACACACGCCGATGCACAAATATGGTGCATTAAGTGATCATTTTGGTGCAAAGCTTTGCACCAATTTAGGCTCACAAAACATAATTCCTTGAAAATAATGGAATAATTTTTTTGGCACGGTTTTGGCTTTGTATAATTCAGCATAGATTAATACCCATAGTAAGCAAATTAATCGATGCTGGATTTCACCAACTAATCGTAAATCGAGCTGTTACCGCTTTATAAACACCGGAGGTTATCCAAGATGTCAGTAGAAAACGTTCTATCGCTGATCCAAGAAAACGAAGTTAAGTTTGTTGACCTACGCTTCACTGATACAAAAGGTAAAGAGCAGCACATCTCTGTCCCTGCTCACCAAATCGACGCAGACTTCTTCGAAGAAGGTAAAATGTTCGATGGTTCATCAGTTGCTGGCTGGAAAGGCATTAACGAATCAGACATGGTGATGATGCCAGATGCATCTTCAGCTGTACTTGACCCATTCACGGAAGATGCCACGCTGAACATCCGTTGTGACATCCTAGAACCTGCGACAATGCAAGGTTACGACCGCGACCCGCGTTCTATCGCTAAACGTGCAGAAGACTTCATGCGTTCTACTGGCGTTGCAGATACTGTGCTTGTTGGTCCTGAGCCAGAGTTCTTCCTGTTTGACGATGTGAAGTTTGCCACTGACATGTCAGGTTCATTCTTCAAGATCGACGACGTGGAAGCAGCTTGGAATACCGGCTCTGACTACGAAGAAGGTAACAAAGGTCACCGCCCAGGCGTGAAAGGTGGCTACTTCCCGGTTGCACCGGTTGATTCTTCTCAAGACATCCGCTCTGCAATGTGTCTGATCATGGAAGAGATGGGCCTGGTTGTTGAAGCACACCACCACGAAGTAGCGACAGCAGGTCAGAACGAAATCGCAACCCGCTTCAACACGCTAACGACGAAAGCGGACGAAATCCAAATCTATAAGTACGTGGTACACAACGTTGCACACGCATTTGGTAAAACGGCAACCTTTATGCCTAAACCACTGGTTGGTGATAACGGCTCTGGTATGCACGTGCACATGTCTCTGGGCAAAGATGGCCAGAACCTGTTCGCTGGCGACAAGTACGGCGGCCTGTCTGAAATGGCACTTTACTACATCGGCGGTATCATCAAACACGCTCGCGCTATCAACGCGTTTGCTAACCCGTCAACCAACTCGTACAAACGTCTTGTACCTGGCTTCGAAGCACCTGTAATGCTGGCATACTCTGCACGCAACCGCTCTGCTTCTATCCGTATCCCAGTGGTACCAAGCCCGAAAGCGCGTCGTATCGAAGTTCGTTTCGGTGACCCGGCAGCCAACCCATACCTGGCGTTTGCAGCAATGCTGATGGCTGGTCTTGACGGTATCAAGAACAAGATCCACCCAGGCGAAGCGATGGATAAAGACCTGTACGATCTGCCAGCGGAAGAAGCAGCAGAAATCCCAACAGTGGCATACTCACTGAAAGATGCACTAGAAGAACTGGATGCAGACCGTGAGTTCCTGACTGCTGGCGGCGTATTCTCTGACGACTTTATCGATTCATACATCGCTCTTAAGGCTCAGGACGTAGAGAAAGTCAACATGACCACTCACCCAGTTGAGTTTGAGCTTTACTACTCGGTATAAGCACTTCGCATGTACCGCATGTAAACCAAGCGGCAAAATATCAGGCTCGCCTCGCAGGCGGGCCTTTTTTGTATTCGTCTGCCGGGTTAGCCCATTTAACATCAGGGGATAATTAAAAGAATCGTTCGGTGACTCTGACCAACAAGGTTCCGAGACTAAGAATGTGAAACCATTGATCATAAACGAGGTCTGGCCATGCAAGTTCCGCTTTTTCCCTCACTGTGCGCATTCAGCGCACTGCTGGTTGCGTCAACGCCCTGTGCCCAGGTGGCTTACACCTGGGAAGATGAAAAGGGCGTAATTCACTTCAGCGATACGCCAACTCCCGGAGCCAACACCATCACTCTGCCTGATCTGGAAGCCACGCCCCCGGCGCCTAAAGTACAAAGCACAGACACTCCGGCACAACCCGTCGCAAGCACTCAGCCGCCGGCGAAAACGCCACCGCCCGAAAGCGAACAACCCCAACCGCTTTCTCTCACCATGATCACGCCACAACACAACGCCACCCTCCGCAGCAACCTGGGACTGATCACGATTAAGCTCGACGTAAGCAGAAAGTTAGGCGTTGGAGAACAGCTACAACTGTTCCTTGATGGTAAGCCATACGGAGCACCACAACCCCAGCCGGCATGGCACCTGAAAAATATCGACCGTGGTAGCCACACTCTGGCGGCACAGGCTAAGCGAAGCGGCAAGGTTATTGCATCTACTAGCCCTATAACGGTGCATTTACACAGAGCGAAAATTAAAGCTGGGGAAAACCAACCCAAGCAAGATAAATAGCGAAAAGTCAGGCTTTCGGAATACGATTTAACTTTGTCTTATTAAGATTTATTCGCCATACTTACGTTCCACTGCACCATTTTAGTGCACTGCACTATCATTGCTCACACAAGGACGTCATGTGGATACCAGTATTTCTAACGCGATTCTCAACAATATGGTCACCGCAACCCTGATCCTCGATGATGGGTTAGCGATTCGCTACGCCAACCCAGCGGCAGAACAGCTGTTCTCACAAAGTGCCAAACGAATGGTCGAGCAGACGCTGTCGCAACTGATCCAACATGCCTCGCTTGACTTAGCACTGCTGATCCAGCCACTGCAAAGCGGGCAGAGCATAACCGACAGTGACGTGACCTTTGTGATTGATGGCCGCCCGCTGATGCTGGAAGTTACCGTCAGCCCACTCACCTGGCAGAAACAGCTGATGCTGTTGGTGGAGATGCGCAAGATTGACCAGCAGCGCCGCTTGACCCAGGAGCTGAATCAGCACGCACAACAGCAAGCCGCCAAACTGTTGGTCCGCGGCCTGGCCCATGAGATTAAAAACCCACTCGGCGGACTACGCGGAGCCGCACAGCTACTGGAGAAAATGCTGCCGGATCCTGGCCTGACCGAGTATACCCATATCATCATTGAGCAAGCCGATCGCTTACGGCTACTGGTCGATCGCTTGCTTGGCCCACAGAAGCCGGGCAAAAAAGCCCAGCAGAACCTGCACCAGATATTGGAGAAAGTGCGCCAGTTAGTCGAGCTGGAGTCCCAGCACTCCATTGTGATTGAGCGGGATTATGATCCGAGCCTGCCGGAAATCTTGATGGATGCAGACCAAATCGAACAGGCGATGCTCAACATTGTCAGCAACGCGGCGCAAATTCTTACCCATCAGGAACATGGCAAAATTACCATACGCACCAGAACGGTGCATCAGGCCAACATCCATGGCCAGCGTTGCAAACTAGCAGCTCGTATTGAGATCACCGACAACGGCCCTGGGATCCCCCCCGAGCTACAAGACACCTTGTTCTATCCCATGGTCAGTGGCCGGGAAGGGGGAACCGGGCTTGGACTGTCAATTTCACAGAACCTGATCGATCAGCATAACGGGAAAATTGATGTTGAAAGCTGGCCGGGCCATACCACATTTACTATTTATTTGCCGATCTGATCGCACCGGGAACGGAGCCGATCCATTTAACGGCGCTTTGCTGCAAGGACTTACGACATGAGTAAAGGATATGTTTGGGTCGTCGATGACGACAGTTCTATACGCTGGGTGATGGAGAAGACCCTCTCCTCAGCCAACATTAAATGCGAAACCTACGCTGATGGCGAGAGCGTGTTAATGGCACTAGAGCGTGAAGTGCCGGATGTGCTGGTGTCGGACATTCGCATGCCGGGTATTGACGGCCTTGAACTACTCAAACAGGTCCAGCGAGGTTACCCGGATCTGCCGGTGATCATCATGACCGCCCACTCAGATCTCGATGCTGCCGTCAATGCGTATCAGAAAGGCGCATTCGAATACCTGCCAAAACCGTTTGATATTGACGAAACCTTAACCCTGGTTGAACGCGCCATTGCCCACAGCCAGGAAAATAAACGTGAGCAACTGGCTGGCGACGACCTCCCCGCCGAAACCCCGGAAATCATCGGTGAGGCTCCCGCGATGCAGGAAGTCTTTCGCGCCATCGGCCGGCTCTCCCGCTCGTCCATTTCGGTGCTGATCAACGGTGAATCCGGAACCGGTAAAGAACTGGTCGCCCATGCCCTGCACCGTCACAGCCCGCGAGCCAACAAACCCTTTATTGCCCTCAACATGGCGGCGATTCCGAAAGACTTAATTGAATCCGAACTGTTTGGCCATGAGAAAGGCGCCTTCACCGGGGCCAACAGTGTCCGCCAGGGACGGTTTGAGCAGGCCAATGGCGGCACGCTGTTCCTGGATGAAATCGGCGATATGCCACTCGACATCCAAACCCGCCTGTTACGTGTCTTAGCCGACGGCCAGTTCTATCGCGTTGGCGGTCACTCGCCGATCCGCGTCGATGTCCGTATTGTCGCCGCCACTCACCAAAACCTCGAGAAACTGGTGCATGAAGGTGATTTTCGGGAAGATTTATTCCACCGCCTGAACGTCATCCGCATCCAGATCCCGGCCCTGAGGGAACGCAAGCAGGATATTGAAAAACTCACCCAGCATTTCCTGGTCCGCGCCGCCGACGAACTGGGAGTGGAAACCAAAGCGCTGCATCCGTCGACGGTGGATATTCTCAACCGCTTAGACTGGCCGGGTAACGTACGTCAGCTGGAAAACATTTGCCGTTGGCTCACCGTCATGGCCAGCGGCAGTGAAGTACTGCCAAGCGACTTGCCCAGCGAGTTGCTCGAAGAGAAAAAAAGCCGCTCCGAATCGTCGCATGGCAGCTGGCAAGAGCAGCTCGGCGATTGGGCTCGGCGGGCGCTGGCAGCCGGGGATAAAGAACTGCTCTCTTTTGCGCAGCCTGAGTTCGAGCGCATCTTGCTTGAGGCGGCGCTGGAGCACACCAAGGGCCATAAACAGGACGCCGCCAAGGTGCTGGGCTGGGGGCGCAACACCCTGACGCGAAAACTGAAAGAACTCTACTGATGCTGGGTGAGCGGTGCCGGACATCAATCAAGCGCCTGTCACCGGCAATGCGATGGGAGTGAAACAACACCAATAAAACATGGCGTTTGATTGCGGGAAAAAGAGACAAAAAAAGCCAGCAAATGCTGGCATTTTTTATCTCTGACAGTTTGCGCGGGTTAGATAACCCGTGAGAACTGCTGCTGACGCGCCTTGGCCCGCAGGTACTTATCGAAACACATACAGATATTACGAATCAGCAGCCGGCCACGCAGTGTCACGCGGATCTCGCGCTCATCCACTTCCACCAGCTCATCATTGATAAAGGTCTGCAGCAGTTGCAAATCTTCTTTAAAGTACTGGTCGAAGTTTACCTTAAACTCAGACTCAATCGCTTGCTTGTCCAGTTTGAAGTTACAAATCAGCTGCTTAATCACTTCACGGCGCAACAGATCATCCGCATCCAGCGAGACCCCTTTCCACAGCGCATGACGCAGTTCATTGACCTGGGCATAGTACTTCTTCAGCTCTTTCTGGTTTTGCGCATACGCATCACCAATCATCGAAATCGCCGACACCCCAAAACCGACCAGGTCACACTCACCTTGGGTTGTGTATCCTTGGAAATTGCGGTGCAAAATACCTTCACGCTGGGCCACCGCCAGCTCATCATCGGGCTTGGCGAAGTGATCCATACCGATAAACTGGTAACCCGCGCCAGTCAGCGTGGCGATGGTATCCTGCAAAATCGCCATTTTCTCTTCTGCTTTAGGCAAATCTTCATCTTTGATCTTACGCTGCGCGGCAAACAGTTGTGGCATATGGGCATAGTTAAACACCGATAAGCGACCCGGCTGCATCTCCAGCACTTGCTCAAGCGTTTGGGCAAAAGAGGCCTGGGTTTGCTTTGGCAAACCGTAAATCAAATCCAGATTAGTTGAACGGAAGCCCAGCTCTTTCGCCCGCGCCACCATAGCAAAGATGAACTCTTCATCTTGCTCACGGTTAACCAGCTGCTGGACCTCTTTATTGAAGTCCTGAACGCCGATACTCAAACGGTTAAACCCTTCACCACGCAGATGATCCAGGATGCTCAATTCGATTTCACGCGGGTCAACTTCAATGCTGATTTCAGCGTCCGCACTAAAAGAAAATTCCTGGCGCAACAGGCTCATCACCCGCGAGATCTGCTTTTCAGATAAGAAAGTTGGTGTACCACCACCAAAATGCAGCTGAGTAACCGTTCGGCCGCCCAGCAGAGAAGCACGTTGACGAATTTCGTGCTCAAGCACATCCAAGTATTCGTCAGCTTTGTGTGAATGACGCGTAATTACCTTGTTGCAGCCACAGTAGTAACAAAGCTTGTGACAGAACGGGATATGAATGTACAGCGACAAAGGACGATCGGGGTACTGTGTGCATGCCATATCATATTCAGCGATGGTGAATGCCTCATGAAACTCCAACGCGGTAGGGTAAGATGTATAGCGTGGACCGGAATAGTTGTACTTATCCAATACGGCTTGATCCCAGACGATTTGCTGGTTCGATTCACTGTTCTGATTCGACATGGTGGTACTTTCCGTTAAATGCTGTGGCCATCAACTGATGACGGCCCGATATTCAGACGCGCTATTTTGCCACACGCAACCAAAGTGCGTGGCAACACTGCCTGGCTTTTTAAGTATAAAAGCTAAGAAGTGCTAGCGTGATCACGATTGCCCCAGTGGCGAAAACCTCACCACTGGCGTGGACCGCTTAGATCAGCTGAATATTGATTTGGTTATTCAAAGGCTGGACACGTTTTTGCAATAATTTGAGCTCTTCAATGATCGCATCCGTCAGGCGACTTTCCGCTTTTTGACGGGTCAGAGTCTGCTGCATACGCTCACGCTTCGCCAGTTGCTGACGCTCTTCACCCCGCGCCATATCCTTGACGATATGGTACAACTCCGCTGTCGCCGGGTACGTAGTTTCGAACTCAAGCCGGTCTTCACCCTGAACATAGTCCATGATGCAGTAAACCCGGATGCTGATTTCCGACAGATCGCACTGGCCCTGAATACCAGCCTGACATAAGGTGTGCACGTTCTCAAAAATATTGGCGTTACGTTTCTCGATGGCCAGTTTTTGATGCTTCAGCTGCAATTCCTTTTGCTTTTTCAACTGCAACAGAAGGTAACCTGCATAAGACGCAAGTGCAGCAATGATAACCGCCCCGGCAATGATTAATAAGGTTACATTCATCGACGATTATCCTTTGTAGTCGTCTAGGTTGAGGTCTTCAAAATCAGCCAAAAGATCGTCTTCATTACGTGAACCTTTCGCTGGTGTGAAATCCTGATCCTGCTCTTGTTCCGGCTCCAGTAAGCCAAGCTGGTCCATCAGTTGCTCAATACGGTCCAACTTCTCATCGACGTATTGCTGCAGGCCTTTACCCAGGTTCTCCCCGGCTTCAATACGGTCAAGCAACACATTCAACTGCGCGTCATTTTCCAGCATCTCCAGTTCTTGCTCTGCGGTGAGACGACGTTCTTGTTTCGTCATCTTCTTCACCGGCTCGACGATCAGTGGAATTTTCTTCTTACTGCCCAAACGTGGGTCTCGTTGCTGCGCGGCTGCCTGCTTCTTCTGCTCATTGGCTTCAGAGTTACGGTTACCGGTTTTCAGGCCTTTGCGTTTTTTGGCCCGCTTACGCAGACGACCTTCAACATCCGACTCAGTGCGGTTACGGGTGACAACAAATTCCGGTGCGCCTGCTGCACCCGGTTTTCTAGATTTCTTTGTACGGCTCATTACTGGGTCTTCCTCAGTAAAATTACATCATTACCAATAAATTCGAGTTCGAGCTTATCCCGCTCAGCTAAGAACTGAAACGTCTCACGGCTAAAAAAAATCACATGCGTCGGATCATTTTTATAGTGCCACGTTTTAAAGGCTTGCTCGTCAATCACCAATTTGGTCATCAAGCCTATCCAGCCCCCAGGTTTAACTAAATTCAACCATTGCTGCCACACTTCATTCGGTTGATAAAGGTGCTCAATCACCTCGGTGGCAGTCATGAAGTCATACTGCTTTGCTAACACCGACCTGTCGGGGTGGTAGTAGAGATCGTATAACGCCATATTGTGCCCGGCTTCTTCTAACATCAGTGAAAGCGTCGGGCCCGGGCCGCAACCAAAATCCAGTCCTTGCGATTGCGGCGGAATTCTTGCTGTTATCGGGTCAGCCATGCGTGACAGGAAGCGGCGATAGCCCATATCCTGCGGGTTGTTCTCATGCAGATCGTAGTGAGCTTTTTCAGTTTCCGCATCCAAACGTTGTAAAGGGTTAACAAAAACTAAGCAACACTGCGCACATTGAAGATACTCACGGCGCCGGTCTTCAAAATAGTGATGAGAGTGACGACTCTGGCATAAAGGACACGTATGCATACTGACTTCCTCAAACAGGGATGCGCAACATACCAGAAAGTGAACTCAGATTGGAGTGGTACTGAACATTTTTTCAGCACAATTTGTTAAAAAAAACGTTCTTGAATCGAGGGAGATAAAAAAAGCGACAGTCATCCTGTCGCTTTCTGAATGCCATCGGAATGGCGAAACTGTGTTGCACTCATTTGGTGCACCAACATTCCTGTTGTTTTTCAAGCTTTCCCTGCGCCAAAGTGTTGTTAGTCATCATCCTGATGAGTTTTGGCTATCCATTTGCTTCCTGTCTTCCGGGCAACATCCTGTGCCTGATCCCTTCCGTCGTCTTAACCATCAGACGAGTTGACCATCCCTGTCGGGCTGTTTCCTACCATGCCCTGTCATCCCTTGCTACTCTACCCGACCATGCTCACCGCACAAGCCAACGCTGGCAAAAAAAAGGCCAATAATTAGGCTCATTGTTTTTATTCTCTATAAATCATAGTCTTAAAAAAATTTATCAGAAAAGCACATCACCAGGTATGGCAAATATCTTACACCACAACGGGCAAGTTCACCCCCCCTCTCCCGCCCCAGCGCCATCGGCTACAAAAATGCCCCGGAGAATTCACCAGGGCACTGTTGTGTAACTGTGCTCGAACAGAGTCAGGAGATCAGTGCAGGCCACCAACGTATTTCGACAGGATTTCAATATCTTCGTCCGTCATTTTCTTCGCGATATCACGCATCATCGCATTCATATCATTGCCTCGGTCAGCCGCGCGGAATTTCTGCAACTGGGCTTGAATATAATCGGCATGCTGACCGGAAATTTTCGGGAACCCAGACAGCTCGGTACCGTTACCCCGCGGTCCGTGGCAGGCAATACAGGCGGTGAGGCCACGCTCTGCATCACCGGCGGTATACAGTACTTTGCCTTTTGCCACCACATCTTCCGGCGTAGAGTTATCCGAAATAGGCAGCGATGCGTAGTACGCAGCCAGATCAGCCATGTCTTGATCGTTCAACGGCATGGCCATGCCACTCATGACTGGATCATAACGGCCTTGCTTACCGCCACTTTCCATACCAAGTTTCAGATCCTTTAACTGCTTCTCAAGATACTTCGCATGCTGACCCGCAAGCTTGGGGTACGTAGTGATTGCACTGTTGCCGTCTGCACCGTGGCAGGCAACACAGGTTTGGGATTTGGCTTTACCAGCTTCAATACTACCTTGGGCCCATACTGAGCAGCTGGCTAAAAGACTCACAATTAGCGCTAATTTCTTCATGACATTCCATTATAATTATCAAGCTTCCGGTACCACGGAATTGAACATACCGCGTACACTCATGGTACAATAGGCGACCTTATGCCGAGCACGGTTATTTTACACATTTTCACAAAAAAGTAATCAATCGACTACACAAAGTCGAGATGGAGTTAACA
Organism: Vibrio sp. CAU 1672; assembly: GCF_029223195.1. Lineage (GTDB taxonomy): Bacteria > Pseudomonadota > Gammaproteobacteria > Enterobacterales > Vibrionaceae > Vibrio. Next base: position 126,905 of record NZ_JARHUF010000008.1, read on the forward strand.
GTGAGCGTAAAAATTCATTACCAAAACACGCATTTCATCACCAGTGCACCCGATATTCGTCATTTACCGGAGGACGAAGGTGTCGAAATCGCGTTTGCCGGGCGCTCAAATGCTGGAAAATCGAGTGCACTTAACCGTCTGACCAACCAGAAGAGCCTGGCCAAAACCTCTAAAACACCAGGCCGTACTCAGTTGATCAACCTGTTTAAAGTCGATGAAGGCTGTCATATTGTCGACCTGCCGGGCTACGGTTTTGCCCAAGTTCCGCTTGAAATGAAGAACAAATGGCAAAAGGCGTTGGGTGAGTACCTGCAAAAACGCCAGTGTCTGAAGGGGTTGGTGGTATTGATGGACATCCGTCATCCAATGAAAGACCTCGACCAGCAGATGATTTTCTGGGCGATCGACAGCCGCATTCCGGTGCAGGTGTTACTGACCAAAGCAGACAAGCTGAAAAGTGGTGCACGTAAGCAAGCATTGTTAAAGGTACGTAAACAAGCCGAAACCTTTGGCGGTGATGTGGCGGTGGACGTGTTCTCGTCCTTAAAAGGCTTAGGCGTCGACCAACTGCGCGCCAAACTGGACACTTGGTTTGCCCCGGCCTTTGCTCACCTGCTTGAAGAGGAGGAGCAAGACGCGACGGTGCAGGGCGATATGCCAGCAACCGACGAATAAGTTTCCGTCATCTGACCTTTGAGCCCCGCCACCCCCTGGTGGGGCTTTTGCTATCCGGCAGAAGCTGTTGCCCGGCGCCCATTTCCTTCAGGCAATAAAAATCCCCACCTTCCTGGCAGGGATAACGGGAGAGAAAAATTGGTAATTATTGTTATGGGTCGCAGCATTACTGAACTGCGGGCATATTTCAAGCGTTAAACCGACACCTGAACCCGCGATCTTTTCCGGCCATATTTGGCTACTCAACATATTTTTTCTATAAATCAAGACGTTAATAACCAACTCTCGCTAAAAAAGCGTAACTTAGTTTTCGGGAAGAAGAAATCAGAATGTGACTGGCGTAAATTTACATCCAACAAAATGCAACCTGAACCAGCAGATGGAATCCCAACCGGGTACAAAAAGACAGGAAAAGTACGAAAGTGGCGGCGGTATAGTTTAAGTTTCTGATTGGAATTGATTTTTATAAGGCCCAATAAAAAACGCCCCAGTCAAAAACTGACTGGGGCGGCTGAATCAGCCTAATCCAATAACGTGAAACAAAAGGTCTGAAAGATAGAACATCTTACCTCTGTACCCTACGTCGATTAATGTACAACAATTGGTCAGAATTGCAAAGTACTTTTGTAGTTTTTTTTCATGACATTTTTGTTAAATGACATTAAAGAGCAAATGGCCTGTTCTTTTTTAAAAGCAAAAAAAAGCCAGCGAATGTGCGCTGGCTCATATAAAAATGCCATTTTTGAATTAAAAGTGTCTAGTGGGCCTGATCCCAGTTATCACCATGACCCGCATCGGCGACCAAAGGGACTTTCAGCTCAGCTGCAGACTGCATCAAATCCTGTACTTTACTTTCAATTTCGGACAGAGATGACTCTTCCACTTCCAGGATCAGTTCATCGTGCACTTGCATCAACAGCTTGGCGTGCCCCTGGCCCTGTTGCTCAAGCCATTGATCGACTAACAGCATGGCTTTTTTAATAATATCGGCGGCGGTGCCTTGCATCGGCGCATTGATTGCCGCACGTTCCGCCGCTTTACGCCGCATGCCATTACGCGATTTGATCTCCGGCAAATGTAAACGACGTCCAAACAGGGTTTCGACATAACCCAGCTCAGCGGCCGTGCTGCGCGTGTCTTCCATGTACTGCATCACACCTGGGTAGCGTTCAAAATACCGGTCCATGTACGCCTGGGCTTCACCACGCGGAATGCCCAGCTGTTTTGCCAGACCAAATGCACTCATACCATAGATCAAGCCAAAGTTAACCGCTTTAGCCCGGCGACGCTGTTCGCTGGTTACCTGCTCAATATCTACCCCCATGATTTCCGCCGCGGTCGCAGCATGGATGTCTTTACCGTGCTGGAAGGCATCTACTAAAGCCTTGTCCCCTGACAGGTGCGCCATGATGCGTAACTCAATCTGTGAGTAGTCGACGGCCAGGATTTTATAACCGCTCGGCGCGATGAATGCCTGGCGGATCCGGCGGCCCTCTTCATTACGGACCGGGATGTTCTGCAAGTTAGGATCGGTAGAAGACAAACGCCCGGTTGCTGTCACAGCCTGATGGTAAGAGGTATGCACCCGGCCGGTCGCCGGATTGATCATCTTCGGCAGCTTGTCGGTGTAAGTGGACTTGAGTTTGGCCAGACCACGGTATTCCAGGATCAGCTTAGGTAACGGGTAATCCAGTGCCAGCTCTTGCAGGACCTCTTCGTTGGTCGATGGCGCACCAGACGGGGTCTTTTTGACGACCGGCAGCCCCATTTTGTCAAACAAGATCGCCTGTAACTGCTTCGGTGAGTTCATATTGAACTCCTGCTCTGCCACGGCGTAGGCTTGTTGTTCTAACTCTTCCAGTCTGGCAGCAATTTCCTGCGACTGAGCTGCCAGCTTCATATCATCAATCAGTACCCCGGTACGCTCCATGCGCGACAGCACTGGCACCAGCGGCATTTCAATATCGTGATAGACGGATTTGAGCTTTTCGTCTTGCTCCAGGTTGGCATAGATACGTTGATGCAACCGCAAAGTGACGTCCGCATCTTCGGCAGCATAAGGCGCGGCCTGATCCAGCTCAATCTGGTTAAAGGTTAACTGATTCTTACCTTTGCCCGCGATCTGCTCGAAGGAGATACAACTGTGCTGTAAGAAGCGCAACGCCAGGCTGTCCATATCGTGCTTACCGCCAACGCTGTTGTAGACGTAAGAAGCCAGCATAGTGTCATGCTTGATGCCCTTCATCTCAATACCGTAACGCGCCAGCACTGAGGCATCATATTTAAGGTTCTGACCGACTTTCGCCTGGCTGTCATCCTCAAGCAGCGGTTTTAACTGGGCCAGTACCCAGTCACGATCCAACTGTTGCGGTGCATCCAGGTAGTCGTGGGCAAGCGGAACATAAGCGGCAACGCCTTCCTCAGTGGCAAACGATACGCCCACCAGATTGGCAACCATATAGTTAAGGCTGTCCGTTTCAGTATCAAACGCAAACAACTCCGCCTGTTTGAGTTTTTCAAGCCATTCTTGGAACGTGGCTTCATCGAGAATGGTAACGTACTGGCTGCGGTCGATCGTGACAGCAGCCGTATCCAGCGGAGCCTGCGCCGGCGCAGCAGCACGTACAGCAGCAGACTTTCCATCCGCTTCCACCACACCATTACCACCGGAAAGCAAATCGTTCAGCCAGTTTTTAAACGTCAACTGGCCATACAGTTTGATCAGCTCATCGGTGTCAGGCACCGCTTTGACAAGAGATTCGGGGGTGCAGTCCAGTTCCACATCCAGTTTAATTGTCGCCAGCTGGTAAGACAGAAAAGCGTTTTCCTGGTTATCAACCAACTTCTTGGCCATTGTCTTGGAACCACGGAAGCCGAGGGACGCAATGTCATCCAGGTTATCGTATAACTTGCTCAGGCCACCAATACCCTGTAGCAGGGCTGTCGCCGTTTTATCACCAACGCCAGGCACTCCCGGAATGTTGTCGACTTTATCGCCCATTAATGCCAGATAGTCGATGATCAGTTCCGGTGGAATACCAAACTTCTCCACCACTCCTTCACGATCCATCACCACGTTAGTCATGGTATTGATCAGGGTAATATTATCATCCACCAACTGCGCCATATCTTTATCTCCCGTACTGATCAATACAGGCATGCCTTGTTGCGAGGCTTGATAGGCTAAAGTACCAATCACATCATCCGCTTCCACCCCCGGCACACAGATAAGAGGCAATCCCATTGCCCGGATCACATCGTGTAATGGCTCGATCTGGCAGCGGAGATCATCCGGCATAGGAGGTCGGTGGGCCTTATATTCTGGATACAGTTCATCACGAAATGTTTTGCCTTTGGCATCAAACACCACGGCCATACGCTCAGAGGCAAACTGGCGCATCATGCTGCGCAACATATTCACAACGCCATAGACGGCATTGGTCGGTATTTCACCGTTGCTCATGGTGCCCGGATAGGCATGGAAAGCGCGATAGAGGTAAGAAGAACCGTCGATAAGAATCAACGGGTTTTCAGGAATACTTGCCATAATTGTCTGTATCCAAATCAGTACGTATTAGAAGTTTTTCAGATTGGGATAGGATGCCACGACTGCCCAACTGAATCTATCTCGTTCGTTCGATCCACTTCGCGGAAATGTTGTGATTTATCCGCCACTAGCCCGGCCCACCTGTGGATAAGTCTGTTTATATAAGTTATCCACCGATTGTTCAACAAAATAAAAACGGCAAACAAGTTTAACTAAGCGTTTGTTTTATATATAAAAAATATTATTATTACAAAAAGATCCACGATCCTGAAATGATCATGCCGTGTGGAAAAGTTCTGCCAAATGGCGTCAAATAGAATTTGCAGAAAAGAAAAAAGCGGCCTCATGAGGCCGCTTAGCAGAAGTGGTAAAGCTGAGAGCACTGACATAACAGCTGAACCCAATAGCTATAAATTACACTGGAAGCAATGTGAGCAATGTCGTGTCAAAAAGAATGCTTGCCAGTCCACCGACCGGAATGCTGCACTTATCACCGTAATGTGAGCCGGTTACACATACCAGAGCGAACTGCCTGATTCCCTTAGACGCAATTAATAATAATGATTCTCATTTAATAATCAACCACTAAATGAGAAAAAATATCATTTAAATTTAAAGCGCCTTAATAAAATGAATACGTGACTCTCTTAAATTTGACTTTTCTTCAACTTTTTCAATCAGGTATCCATTTCTCAGTAACAATCTCAACATCGCAGGAAACTGGTTGCGCGATTTCACTTTTAACGTTTTGTAGCCTTGCTCTGTCACCCACTCTTCCTGTACCTCTAACAGCATCTGTGCCACGCCTTCATTTCGTGCTTCTGCTACCACGCCCCCCAGCCAGCTGTAAAAAGTGTCGTCATCCAGCTCGTAGCCGACTTTAAAGCCGAGCATTACGCCTGATTTCTCCGCCACTAAGATTAAGCTGGTTTTATCCCCAAGCCGCTGCAACATCGCATCTGGCGTCTCCCCAAGGGTAAACTCAGGTACACGAGCCATTACCTGGCTTGCCTCTTGCAGCGTGCCTTCACGAATCAGTATCGTCATTGTTTTACTCCCGCAGAAATAAAGATACCCAAGTAAATCCAAGCCGGACGTATTCCACCTTGAGGTTACTTGGGTATAGTAAGACCGACAACACCTGTCGGTCCGGTGTTTCTCAATCAGCGATAATTACTCTTCTATCACTTCTTGAGTTGAACTCAGGTGTTGAGCGGCTTGCGCGTTCTCTTCAGCTAACCACTCCGCAACCTGTTTGGCGAAGTAGGTCAAGATGCCATCCGCACCGGCGCGTTTAAAGCACAACAGCGATTCCATCACCGTTTCCCGCTCTTTCAGCCACCCATTCAGAATCGCCGCTTTATGCATCGCGTACTCCCCTGAGACCTGATAAGCAAAGGTTGGCACCTGCAACTCGCTTTTCACTCGGCGGACGACGTCAAGGTAAGGCATGCCTGGTTTGACCATCACCATGTCCGCACCTTCATTAATGTCTAGTGCCACTTCGTGCAACGCTTCATCAATATTGGCCGGATCCATCTGGTAGTTTTTCTTGTTGCCGCCTTTGAGGTTAGAGGCAGAGCCGACCGCATCACGGAATGGTCCGTAATAGTTTGACGCATATTTGGCCGAGTACGCCATAATTTGGGTATGGATATGGCCCGCAGCTTCCAGCGCCTCACGTATCTTACCGATACGGCCATCCATCATGTCCGACGGAGCCACCACATCGGCACCTGCTTCAGCGTGAGACAGCGCCTGTTTCACCAGCACTTCGGTAGTTTCATCGTTCAACACGTAGCCGTCCTCATCGATGATGCCATCCTGGCCGTGCGTGGTGAACGGATCCAGCGCTACGTCGGTGATCACCCCGATGTGCGGGATGTGCTCTTTCAACGCCCGAACAGCCCGTTGCACCAACCCTTCCGGGTTGTAGGCTTCTTCGGCGCCCAGGCTTTTCGCATCCTGGTTGACGACAGGGAACAGTGCGATGGCCGGCACACCCAGGTTGGCGAGGTACTGGGCTTCTTCCAGCATTAAATCAATCGATAAACGTTCGACACCCGGCATAGACTCAACACTTTCACGGCGATCTTTCCCCATCAAGATAAACATCGGGTAAATCAAATCGTTCACAGAAAGTTGATTTTCTGCCATCAGGCGACGGCTAAAGTCATGCTTGCGCATGCGACGCATGCGGCGCGCCGGAAATGGACCTTGAATTGATACAGACACCATTTTCTCCTTGTCTGGACGGTTGTGATGAGCTTGTCATCGGGTGCCAAAATCATATCACTCTTGATGCACGAAAAGAGCGGCAATTAATAAAAAGCCGTAAAAAATTACCAGAAATGATCCTGCTCTCACACTCAAGTATACTCTGGACAAATCCCCTAAACCGACTGAGAGAAACAATGATCGATACGCATGCTCACATCTACGCCAGCGAATTTGATAACGATCGGGATGCCGTGGTCGAACGCGCCCGGGCACAAGGTATCAGCAAAATCCTGCTGCCTAATATTGATTTGGACTCCATCGCCCCGATGCTGGAAACCGAGGCGGCTTACCCGGGCACCTGCCATTCGATGATGGGGCTGCATCCTTGTTATGTCGATGCCAATGTAGAGCACACGTTAGCAGTGATGCGCGGCTGGTTTGACCGGCACCCGTTCATTGCCGTCGGCGAGATAGGCATCGACCTGTACTGGGACCAAACCTATCGTCAAGAGCAGGAAATGGCCTTTGTCACCCAGCTCAACTGGGCGAAAGAGCTGGATTTGCCTGTAGTGATCCACACCCGTGACTCGATTGAAGAAACTCTGGCTTTACTGCGCCAGGAACAAGACGGTCGCCTGCGCGGGGTCTTTCACTGCTTTGGTGGCAGCGTGGCAGAAGCGCAAGCGATCAATGGGCTCGGTTTTCATCTTGGTTTGGGAGGGGTCTCCACGTTTAAAAACGGCGGCATGGATAAGGTGATCCCTCACCTGGATATGCAATGGGTGATTTTAGAAACCGACTGCCCGTACTTAGCCCCCGTGCCCCACCGCGGCAAACGTAACGAGCCAGCCTACACCCAGCTGGTGGCACAGAAAATCGCCCAGCTGCGCGAGCAGGACGTGAACGCGATCGATCAGCTCACCAGCGACAATGCGTTAAGCCTGTTTCGCCTGAACGGCTGAGAGGCACCGGGCAAACGACCAGCCAAAGCAGAAGACGCGCTAAGCAAATTTACCATCGCCATTGGCCAATAAGCAACATGTTGTCTATGTTAGTTATATGAATAATAAATTTCGGCCAGCGATGATGTGTAACCATGGGATCTATTTACAACGCCAACACCGTAGCTTGGTGGATAAACTACTCGGGATAAAAGAGGTGTACGTCTGTAGCAAATGCGGCTACATCCTGAAAATCCGCTGAAATACCCAAGCCAAATAAACCAAAAAGCGGCCGATTGGCCGCTTTTTGGTTACTCTTCTGTTTCTGTCTCGGTTGCCTGTTCATCTTTGCGGGTATAAAACCGGGCAAAAAATACCCCGACCTCAAACAATAAACACATAGGGATCGCCAGCAGGGTTTGTGAAATCATATCTGGTGGGGTCAATAACATCCCGACCACAAAGGCAGCAACCACAATATAGGGCCGTTTGGCTTTCAGGCTTTCCGGATCCGTCGCGCCAGTCCAACACAACAAAATAATCGCCACCGGGACTTCAAATGCAATCCCAAACGCAAGGAACAGCGCCAGAACGAAATCAAGGTAACTGGCGATATCCGTAGCAAACTCGACCCCTCCCAACGAGATGGCAGTAAAAAAGCCAAACACCAGCGGGAAGACCACAAAGTACGCAAAGGCCACACCACAATAAAACAGCAATGAACTGGAGAACATCAGTGGCATGATCAAACGACGTTCGTGCTTGTACAAACCCGGAGCGACAAAGGCCCAGATTTGATAGAGGATCACCGGTACCGCGATAAATACCGATACGATCAACGTCAGCTTCAGCGGGGTAAAGAACGGCGAAGCCACATCCGTTGCGATCATCGTCGCCCCTTCAGGCAAACGTTCGACTAACGGTGCGGAAACAAACTCATAAATATCATTGGAAAAATAAATTAGCCCGACAAACACCACCAGCACGGCCAACAGGGAGCGCAGCAGGCGGTTGCGAAGTTCGAGTAAATGGCTAATCAAAGGTTGTGTCTGCTCGACAGTAGACATGGCAAACCTCTACAGTAAAACGGATCAAAAAGGAGCCACTGCACATCAGTAGCTCCTCCTAATGAGACTATTCGGCTTTCTTATCTGCCGTTGTCACTTCAGCCTTCGCGGCGTCATCAACCGCCTTCTCAGCCTGGCGTGATACATCACTGGCCGGGTCGGTGTTCGAAGTTGAGTCCGCATAAGGGCGATTGACAGACTGCGCCGCCTGCTTCAGTTCGTCCACTGAAGACTTAAGCTCCGGAGAGAGGTCATTCATCCCCATTTGCTCGGCTTTACGCAAGTTTTCTTGCAGCTCTTGGACTTTTAACTCATGCGACAGTTCGTCTTTGACGCTGTTTGCCATGTTTTTTGCAGAGCGGATAAACCGAGACACACTGCGAATAGCATGCGGCAAACGCTCCGGCCCAAGAACGACCAGACCAACAACAGATATTAATACCAGTTCCCAAAAACCGATATCAAACACGTTTTACGCCTGCTCTTTGTCTTTTTTTGTTTCAGATGCAGCTTCTTTCTGCTGCGGTGTCTCCAGGCTCTTTGGCTCGAAATCGGCGTCTTTCTCTTTGCTAGACGATTCATCCTCACTCATGGCCTTCTTGAAACCTTTTACCGCACCACCCAGATCACCACCGATGCCGCGCAGCTTTTTCGTTCCGAACAGCAATACAACAATTACCGCGATGATTAGAAGTTGCCAAACACTGATACCACCCATTCTCTTTACCTCGGGTCTTTGAACAAAAATTAATTCCAGAGCCTACCGTCTAGCGACGGTAAGCTCGCCAACTGAGCAGCCAAAAGGTGACACCGATAATGCCACTGTATACAGAAAGCTGCTCCAAAGCGTTATTCACCAATATTGCCGAGCATACGACCAATGTCGCACCAACGCCAAATAAAAATTTCCCTGTTGCCTGCTGACGCTTGGTCTGACGATAGCCTTGGTAAAACTGATCCATACGCTGATTCATGGCTTTACCTTGCTTGAGGCTGTCATACAGCAGCTCAGGTAACTCAGGCAGTTTTTCTGCCCAGAATGGCGCCCGATCCTTGACCGCATTCAGCAATGCTTTCGGGCCGACCTGATTCATCATCCACTCTTCCAAAAAAGGCTTCGCGGTCTCCCACAGATCCAATTGCGGATAGAGTTGACGGCCCAAGCCTTCCACATAGAGCAGAGTTTTTTGCAGTAACACCAACTGCGGTTGAACTTCCATATGAAATCGACGTGCCGTGTTGAACAAGTTTAGCAGCACATGACCAAAGGAAATCTCACACAATGGCTTCGCAAAAATAGGTTCACAGACAATCCGGATGGCGAACTCAAACTCATCGATATTGGTATCAGGCGGCACCCAGCCCGAATCAACGTGCAACTCCGCCACCCGGCGGTAGTCTCGATTGAAGAACGCCAGAAAGTTTTCCGCCAGATAACGTTTGTCTTCACTATTGAGTGTACCAACAATACCACAATCCAGCCCAATCCACTGTGGATTATCCGGATGCTTGGGATTGACAAATACATTACCCGGATGCATATCGGCATGAAAAAAGCTGTCGCGGAACACCTGGGTGAAAAAGACACTTACCCCACGCTCGGCCAGCAGTTTCATATTGGTGCCATTGGCGATCAAACCATTAATATCAGAAACCTGAATGCCATATATTCGCTCAGAAACCATGACAGTTTCATTACTGTGGTCGGGAAAAACTTCCGGAACGTAGAGTTCTTCACTGCCTTCAAAGTTGCGCCGCAACTGAATCGCGTTGGCCGCTTCGCGGCGTAAATCCAGTTCATCAAGCAGGGTTTTCTCATATTCACGCACCACTTCGACCGGTTTTAAACGCCGTGCTTCCGGCAGCGCACCTGCCACGATACGGGCCAGGCGGTGCATCAGTTTTAGATCAGAATCAATCACCGGACGAATGTCTGGCCGGATGACCTTTAATACCACCTCTTGCCCGGTGTCTCTCAACCGTGCGGTGTGCACTTGGGCAATCGACGCCGATGCCAGCGGGGTAATGTCGAAATCGCTAAACCAGGTTTCCAGCGGCCCACCCAGCGCCTTTTCCATTTGTGCCTTGGCCAGCTCGCCATCAAACGGTGCGACCTGATCTTGCAACAGCGCTAACGAACCGGCAATGTGTGGCGGAAACAGGTCGCGGCGTGTCGACATCATCTGGCCGAATTTGATCCACACCGGGCCCAGTGACTGTAATGCCAGGCGCAGCCGTTCACCCAGCGGCTTTTCCGGATGTTTATTCTTTATCCAGAACAGGCTTTTGCGCATCAGCAGCGGTGCCTTGGTCAGTTGATGCTCGGGCAACAACTCATCCAGGCCATATTCCAGCTGTACTTTGATGATCTGGTATAAACGCTTTAGCTCGGCAGGCGTCATGTATTCTCCCGTGAGAGCGGCATGCACTGCTCAGACAAGGCATTCAAGCGCGCCTCCACACGAGCGGCCTGACTGCACACTTCATCGACCTGATCACAAAAATACGCCACCTCAAGCGGGGCCGGGGCCAGTTTCCACTCTTCAGTGACCACTTGCGCCAAATGACGCTGGTGCTTGTCGGCCTGCGCGGCCAAAAAGCGGCCGACGTTTTTTGATCCCTGCACCAGGGTATGAGCCACGACATCGCCCGTCACCCGTGACAACCACTCTTCAATATCCGGCTTACAGTCGGTCATTAACTGGGAAAACTTCTGCGCCAACTGGATATCACCATCCAACTGCAACTGATCCTGCTTAATCAAGCGCGTAATGTTGGCCTGATCGCGCAACTCCGGTAACACACTTAAGTGCAGCGAGAGGTAGCAGTCTGGCTGACCTTCATACTGGGCCAGGACATCAATTTGCTGGCTGAAGACAAACGTCAGGGTTTTATCCACTTCTTTAAGATGAATCTGGATCACCTGGCCTTTCAGACGTGCCAAACGACGCCCTAACTCCGGATCGTCTTTGATCAGGGTGTTGAGCGAGGTTTCGAGTACAGCAGTTATCAGAGGTTCAAATGGCATAGCAGTTGATCCTTAAAATTTGAAACCACGGTGCAATGCAACGATCCCGCCGGTCAGGTTGTAGTATTGGGTGTTCTCAAACCCGGCTTCTTTCATCATGCCTTCCAGCGTATCCTGATCCGGGTGCATACGGATCGACTCAGCCAGATAACGGTAACTCTCGCTGTCATTCGCCACCAGCTCACCCATTTTCGGTAGCAGATGGAATGAATAGGCGTCGTAGATTTTTGATAGCGGTGCAAACCGTGGCTTGGAGAATTCCAACACCAGCAAACGTCCGCCGGGTTTCAGCACCCGGAACATGGAACGCAGGGCTTTGTCTTTATCGGTGACATTGCGCAGACAGAAACTGATGGTGATCGCATCGAAGTAGTCATCAGGAAACGGCAACTCTTCCGCGTTAGCTTGCACATAATGCACATTGCCGACAATGCCGTTATCACGCAGTTTGTCGCGCCCGACATTCAGCATAGAGTTGTTGATGTCAGCCAGCACAACGTGCCCCCGCTCACCAACAATTCGTGAGAATTTTGCGGTTAAATCGCCGGTACCGCCGCCAAGATCTAAGATTCGCTGGCCCGGACGTGCACCACTGCAATCGATAGTGAAACGCTTCCAAAGTCGATGAATACCACCGGACATCAGATCATTCATGATGTCGTATTTTGCCGCAACTGAATGGAAAACCTCAGCCACTTTGGTGACTTTCTCTTCTTTTGCCACCGTGGTAAAGCCAAAGTGGGTTGTCTCTTGAGACACTAACGATTTATTTGCTTGCACACTTATGTCCGTCATTCTAATTCCTCTTGGGCAACGCGGTTCAACCGTCGGGTTTCATTCAATCAAAGCACCCGCTACGTTGCGGGCGGTTAGTTTACTTTATCCTCAGCCGGATGTCTTTCTACTAAAGGAGCATTTTCTGAAAATGATTCACTCTGGGCCAGCTGGGCCAGCTGCGGTGATATCGGCCGTTTGATCTCCACCCCCAGCTGTTTAAAACTTTCCGCCTGACGGATCGCATTGCCCCGCCCGCTGGCAAGTTTGTTCATCGCCCCCTGATAGGTCTGGTTGGCTTTATCCAAAGCCCCCCCCAATCCTTCCATGTCATCGACAAACAAACGCAGCTTATCGTAGAGTTTGCCCGCCCGTTCGGCGATCAACTTGGCATTATCATTCTGCCGCTCATTGCGCCATAAATTGTCGATGGTGCGCAGCGCGACCAGCAAAGTGGTCGGGCTGACCAAAATAATGTTCTGCTCCATGGCCTCCTTAACCAGGCTCGGATCGGCTTGGATAGCGACCTGGAAAGCGGGTTCAACCGGAATAAACATCAGCACATAGTCGAGGCTGCGAATGCCTTTGAGCTGATGGTAATCCTTACTGCCCAACCCTTTGATGTGGCCGCGCAGCGCCGCCAGGTGGTCGCTCAGCGCACGCTCCCGCTCGGCATCACTGTCGGCGTTAAAGTAACGTTCATACGCAACTAAAGCCATTTTCGAGTCAATCACCACTTGCTTGTCCTGTGGCAGGTGGACAATCACATCCGGCTGATAGCGCTTACCGGCTTCATTTTGCAGGTTAACCTGGGTTTGATACTCATGCCCTTCACGCAATCCCGATTCCGCCAACACACGTGCCAGCACCACCTCACCCCAGTTGCCCTGCTGCTTGTTATCGCCTTTCAACGCCTGGGTCAGATTGACGGCTTCACGGGTCATCTGCTCATTTAACCGCTGCAGGTTTTTCAGTTCATGCACCAGGGTATGGCGCTCTTTGGCTTCCTGGCTAAAGCTGTCATTGACCTGCTTTTTAAAGCCTTCCAGCTGCTGTCTGAGCGGTGAGAGTATCCCCTCCAGGCTCTGTCGGTTCTGGACATCCACTTTGGCGCTTTTCTCTTCAAACAGCTGATTGGCGAGGTGTTCAAACTGCTGCTTGAGGCGCTCTTCAGCCTGCTCAAGAATTTGCAGCTTCTCAGCGCTGGCCTGGCTGGCTTGCTCGTGGCGCGCCTGCTGCTCGCGCAACTGAGTTTCCAGGCGCGATTTTTGCTCACGCATCTGATTCAGTTCATCAAAATACTGTTGGCGCTCTTGTTTCACCGCATCGAAATAACGCAGTTTTTCCATTGCTGCCATTAACTTGCCGTGTGACTGTTTCACCTCAAACGCGGCTTTATCGCGCTCATCATCCAGTTCATCCAGTTCTTGCTGTGCCTGCACCAAGGTCTGCTGCATCTGCCCAAGCTGTTGTTGATGTAGCTGTTTCTGCGACTGCAACTGCTGCTCCTGCAATTGTATCCGGGTGGCAAAGCGCAGCTTAACCCACCAGCCCACAGACACCCCACTGAGCGCCGCTGAAAACAGAGAAAGAAGAAGCTGAGATTGATAATCAAGAATCCATTGCATATATAGCGAGTTAGCCTGTTTTTTGTGTCTCTGCTAATGGTATTTAGGTACTGGATAAATGTCCAGTTTGTGGATAAATATTCCTCGCATACACTAACGTGCACAACAAAAAACGTCTCCCCATCACTCATCGTCTTGACCCGCAGTCACGGCCAAGAAATTACTAACAGAGGCATCATGAATGAGCGTCGCGCCCTGGGGTTTGGGCTATCAGCAGTATTACTTTGGTCAACCGTCGCCACCGCGTTTAAGTTGACCCTGGCAGAATTTACGCCGATCCAGATGCTGACCATGGCCAGCATGGTTTCGGCACTGGCGTTGATCGGCGTATGCCATGCGCAGGGAAAACTCAACCAGCTCAGAACGGTATTTTGCGCCAATCCGGGCTACTACCTGTTGCTCGGACTGATCAACCCGCTGGCATACTACCTGATCTTATTCAAAGCCTACGATTTACTGCCGGCCTCCCAGGCACAGGCGATCAACTACAGCTGGGCCATCACCCTCACCTTAATGGCAGCCGTTTTTCTCGGCCAGAAAATCCGTGCCCAGGACTGGATAGCTTGCAGCTTCAGCTATTTAGGTGTGATTGTAATCGCTACCCAGGGCAACATACTGAATATGCAATTTGAAAGCCCGACGGGTGTCGGCCTGGCATTGCTGTCAACTTTGCTGTGGGCCAGTTACTGGATTCTCAATACTAAAAACACAGCCGACCCAGTCATCGCTGTACTGTTAGGCTTTCTGATCGCCATCCCGTTTGCGATTGGCCTGAGCCTGTTTGAAGGCGCCGGCTGGGGCCACATCAGCGCCAAAGGCTGGGTGGCCGTGATTTATGTGGGTTTGTTTGAAATGGGCATCACTTTCGTGTTGTGGCTCACCGCGCTCAAGCTGACAGAAAACACTGCCCGTATCAGTAACCTGATTTTTGCCTCCCCGTTTATCTCACTGATGCTACTGGCCACCATTATCGGCGAGGCAATCCACCCTTCAACCTTAATCGGCCTGGTACTGATCATCACGGGCCTGATGATCCAGCAACTCAAACGAAAGACCAAATCCAGTCAGGCAAGACATACGACCTAATTGGCCAACAACGGGCAGGCTATAACTGACAAAAGCAGAAAAAGGAGAGCTTAACAGCATTTTTCTGCTCTAAAGTATCTCTCCCGGCTTGGAATTATTCAAAGTTTGGATACGATATAGCCACAGCCCAGCCACACGAACTCACCATGGTGCATATGGTTGGGCACTATCACCGGGCTGTTCAGGATACTTATAGATTATGTTTCGCTTTGCTATTTCTTCCCGCCTTTTGACCAACTGGCAAGAGGCGCTCGAGCAGTTTTGTACCGCTAACCAGGCGCAAGGGCAGCTTTATGCCATCGGCTATGCCCGCCAGTGGCAATTGACCGAGGTCGCGACCTTAAACGAACAACGTGGTGAGATCCTAGAGCAACTCAGCCTTGCCCGTGAAACCTGGCAAGCGCCTTCATTAACCGTCCGGCAAAGCCCGCTCGAAACACAGACACTCAGCTGTTGCCCGATCTGGCTGCCAGATGGCAGCCTGCTTGCCGCACTGGCGATCCTGCACAGCCACGCAGTAACTGACACTATTTCCGCCTGGCTCAGCGCCCTGGCAGGGCGGTTCAGCTTTGACCTCAGCCAGGACTACACACCAGATCCAGCGGGCCATACCCTCGCCGGATCTGCCGCATCAGTACCGACCCTGCAAGAATTTATCGACTGCCTGGAAGATCATACCTGGATAAAAAGTATGGATGGCCGCTATGCCCTGACCAACCGCAGTGTGGAAAACGCCTGGCAAATGACCAGCCGTGAAATCGTGGGTAAAAATGACTTCCAGCTGTTCAGCCAAGAGCGCGCGGAAAAATTTATCGCCACCGATCAACGGGTGATTGCCACCGGCACGCAGAACACCGTCGAAGAATGCTCGGTGATGGATGACAACAATAACCCAACCTGGCTGGAAACCATCAAGTCACCGATCCGCAATCACTGCGGAGAGCTGATCGGCATTTTAGGTATGACGCGCAACGTCACGCGACGCAAAATGGTCGAAACCCAGTTGTCGCTGGCTTCGACCATCTTTAACAAATCCCAGGAAGGGATGGTGATCACCAATCACCGTGCGAAAATCATTGATGTAAATAGTGCCTTTACCCACATCACCGGCTATACCGCCGCAGAGGTGATCGGCCGGAACCCCAGCATTTTACGCTCCGGGCACCATGATGACGCCTTTTATCAAGAGCTGTGGCATCAGTTGGAAAGCAACGGCCAATGGAAAGGCGAGTTCATCAACCGCAAAAAAGATGGCAGCATTTATCCGCAACTGGCCACCATCAGCGCGGTAATGGACGATAAGAGCCAACTGGTGAACTATATTTGTGTGTTCGAAGACATTACCCTGCGCAAAGCACATGAAGAAAAGCTGCAACGGATGGCGTTTTATGACCCGTTGACCAACTTACCCAACCGCACCCACCTGATCAGCCTGTTGGAGCAGCATATTGAGAGTGGCCACAAGCATCAGAGCACCTTTGCCACCCTGTTTCTCGATATCGACCACTTCAAACACATCAATGACAGCATGGGCCACTTTTGTGGCGATCAGCTACTGTCTGATCTGGCGCAGCGACTGCAACACCAGCTCGACCTGACGGCCCATATCGCGCGTATCGGCGGCGACGAGTTCGTCGTGATCCTGCCGGATATCCGCGATGATGAGCATTTACTCAGCATAGTGAATGACATTCTCTGTGTGTTTCAGCAACCCTTTGAGCTCCACAACCAGGAGTCACTGCGCGTTTCCACCAGCATCGGTATCTCTCTGTACCCACGCGACGGCCTGGACAGCGAAACCCTGCTGAAAAATGCCGACACCGCAATGTACCTGGCGAAGAAAAACGGTCGCAACGGCTATGCCTTTTACTCACCGGATCTGACCGATAAATCGGTGTCGCACGTCCGCCTGCAATCCGCATTGCATGAAGCGATCGACAAACACGAACTGTATCTGGTCTACCAGCCACAATACCATCTGGACGACAATCGTCTGATTGGTTTGGAAGCGTTGCTGCGTTGGGACAACCCGGAACTCGGCTCTGTCTCGCCGGCGGACTTCATCCCACTGGCAGAAAAAACCGGCCTGATCCAGGTGATCGGCCCGTGGGTGATGGAACAGGCCTGCCGCCAGGGCAAGCAATGGCTCGATCAGGGCATCGAGTTTGGCCGGATTGCGATCAACGTTTCTGCCCTGCAACTGCAAAAAGTCGGCTTTATTGACCGCCTGAAACAGATCCTGGACAAGACTCAGTTTCCGGCTAAGCATCTGGATTTGGAGATCACCGAAAGCTTTTTGCTCAATGATCCCCGCCTGGCAATCGAATCGCTCAACCAGCTGCGCGAGTTGGGGGCCGAGATCTCACTGGACGACTTTGGCACCGGCTATTCATCATTGTCGTACTTAAAGGGCCTACCAATCAACAAGCTGAAAGTCGATCGCTCGTTTGTGTCTGATGTGCCGAGCAACAGCGACAGTAATGCCATCGTCAATGCGATCATTGCGATGGGCAAAACCTTGTCGCTAAAAGTGGTGGCGGAAGGGGTCGAAACCGATGAACAGATCGATTACCTGAAAGAAAAAGGCTGCCTCTATGGCCAAGGATATCGCTTCAGCAGGCCGCAGCGAGCAGAAGAGTTAATCGGACACACACTCAAACCGCGCAACTAAACCAGCAGCGCAGGCCAGTAACCATTCTCAGGGTACCTGCCTAATGCGCCGGTGATGAACTATGGGTACGCAACCTGGCAAACAGAATCCGGCTACACCCACTGCCCGGCGACGTACCCGCTCGACCAGCACCACTGGAAGTTGTAGCCCCCCAGCCAGCCGGTTACATCCATCACTTCACCGATAAAATACAAACCCTTGATGTGTTTACATTGCATGGTTTTTGATGACAGCTGATCGGTATCGACACCGCCCAAGGTGACTTCAGCGGTACGATAGCCCTCAGTACCGTTGGGTGCCACCGTCCAGTTTTCCAGATGCTCAACAATCGCCGCCAGCTCTTTGGGGTTAAACTGCTTAAGCGGTTTATCCGCCAGCTCTTTACGTTCAATCAACACTTCGACCAAGCGCTTGGGTAACACTTTGGCCAGGGTGTTTTTCAGTGACTGGTTGGGATGCTTCTCGCGACTGCGCTCAAGTAAAGTATGGATGTCATCATTAGGCACCAGGTTAATCGTCACCTTCTGCCCGGCTTTCCAGAACGAGGAGATCTGCAACACCGCAGGGCCGGACAAACCGCGATGGGTAAACAACAGCGCTTCTTTGAACAGCGTACCATCTTCGGCGCTGATCTCGGCCGGGATCGCAATCCCGGACAGCTCAGCAAAATCTTGTTTATCCTGCTTGTGCAGAGTAAACGGCACCAGTCCGGCGGTGGTTGGGATCACCGGAATACCAAACTGCTCAGCAATCTTATAACCAAATGGCGTTGCCCCCAGCTTTGGCATCGACAGGCCGCCGGTGGCCACCACCAACGATTCACACTCCACCACTTCGGTACCGGCATGCAGGCGGAAGCCCATTTCCAGTTGCTCAATAGAATGCACGTCACACTGGTAACGCTGCTGGATATTTGCCAGATCACATTCACTCAGCAACATCTTGACGATGTCTTTGGCACTAAAGTCATTGACACAGAACAACTGCCCATGGTCGCGCTCTTCAAACTCAATGCCATACTTACTGACCATCGAGATGAAATCCCAGTTGGTATATTGTGACAGCGCAGATTTGACGAAATGGGGGTTCTGGCACAGGTAGTTACCAGCCGAGACATCATAATTGGTAAAGTTACAGCGGCCACCGCCAGAGATGAGAATTTTGCGCCCGGGTTTTTTGGCATGATCCAGCAGCAAAACACGGCGACCACGTTTACCGGCCTCCGCCGCACACATCAAACCAGCAGCGCCTGCGCCGATGACAATAACATCAAATTTCTTACTCATGGGTAGCTCTTTTGCCCGACAATACACACCAACAAAAAAGGATGTGCTGCAGCACATCCTTTCATTACGACAGGCGCCATTTTAACGGCAAAAGCGTCTAACTTCCAAGCACTGCTTTTACGCTCACAGGAGGAACGCCCCCAACAGGGTGACACCGACTAAGGCTGAGCAGAGAATGAAGAGCTCCCGCACCCGTTCACACTTGCCGATGAACAGTTCATCGTGATGGTGGTAGTACTCTTTGCTCTTCAGGTAGTGGTACAAACGCACCTGTTTGGTGACATTACCGTGAGTGGTGAAAAAACCGTTGCCATCGACCTGCTGATAAAGCAGCGGGTGTGCTTCACGCATGATGTAAATAAGAGAACGAAGAGCGGTGAGATAACGGACCATATTGACCCCAGTTACCACCATTAGCGCAAATAAGATTGTATCTCCACTGATCATCTTTCCTCCCTACACCTTCAATGGTACTCAAGAGAAAGGACGATCCGGTTTCGCCTTTACCCGCAGCCCATCACGTAAGGAACGCGTTTACGCTGCTGGAGCACCCATAATTGAAGATGAATCTTCTTTCGCCATTTGTGCCAGATCTTTGTCGATAAAGAACAGTGCCTTGCCGTCTTCACCTACCAGTTCGATCTTATCTAAAATCCCTTTAAACAATTTCTCTTCTTCGTGCTGTTCCGCAACGTACCACTGGAGAAAGTTGAATGTTGAGTAATCTTGGCTGGTGAACGCGCCATGAGCCAGCTTATTGATTTTTTCCGTGATCATCTGCTCGTGTTCATAAGTTTCGCGGAACACCTCACCCAGGCTTGCGAAGTCATGTTTCGGCGCCTCGATGGTACCCAGAATCGGCATCGCACCCGTTTCACTAACGTAAGTGAATAGTCGTTGCATGTGCTCCATTTCTTCTACCGCGTGGGCACGTAAAAACTCAGCAGCGCCTTCAAATCCTTTGTCTTCACACCAAGCACTCATTTGTAAGTATAGATTGGATGAGAAAAATTCTAGATTAATTTGCTCATTCAACTGTTCGACCATAGTTTGAGACAGCATGTTAACTCCTATTTTTGTTGCATGCATTTTACTTCACTATAACATGAAAGCCGGCGTCAGGTGACGCCGAGGCCAGCAGATTTCAGAGCGATATCAAAACGGCTGAGCGGCTGTTTCTCAGAGAAAATTTGTCATGAACTGCGGGTCACCCGATGCGATCTGACTCAACCTCCAGTTATACCCACTGTAAGGTTATGGGATCACTTCAGCAAAAAAATTCCGGCCTAAGTGCTACTCTGAAGATATGACCTTATCAAGGAGATAGCCATATGAGTTACCAACACATACTGGTCGCAGTCGACCTGTCAGACGACAGCAAAATACTGATCAACAAAGCCGTGTCACTGGCAAAACCGCTTAATGCGAAAGTCTCTTTCATTCATATCGATGTCAATTATGCCGAGCTGTACACCGGCCTGATCGATATCAACATGGCAGAAGCCCAGCATCAGGCCATCGAAGCATCGCGTACCCAACTGGCTCACTTTGAAGAGTTCGCCGGTTATCCGATCGCACACACACTGGTCGGCAGTGGTGATTTAAGCAATGAATTGTGTGACACCATCAAAGAATACAGTATTGATTTAGTGGTATGTGGCCACCACCAGGATTTCTGGAGCAAAATACTGTCCTCAACCCGCCAGCTGATTAACTGCTCACCGGTGGACATGCTGGTCGTACCGCTGAAAGACTAAAGGTCATTGGCTCACCGGGCAAACTTGGATAGACTGCGAACAATTTCCTAACATTGATACGAATTATCAACTATGGCGTATTTATCCGCAGTAACCCTACTATGGGCATTTTCTTTTAGCCTGATCGGCGTCTACCTTGCCGGTCAGGTCGATTCCTGGTTCTCCGTTTTGATGCGTGTGGCGCTGGCCAGCGTGGTGTTTCTACCGTTTTTGAAATTCCGAGGTATCAGCAAGTCGCTGATCGCTAAACTGATGATCGTCGGCGGATTTCAGCTCGGGCTGATGTACTGCTTTTATTACCAGTCCTTTCTGCTCCTTTCCGTACCGGAAGTGCTGCTGTTTACCGTGTTTACCCCAATCTACGTCACCTTGATTTATGACTTGCTCAAAGGCCGCTTCTCGCCCTGGTATCTGGTAACCGCACTCATCGCGGTCACTGGTGCGGCATGGATTAAATTTGCCGGTATCAATGACAACTTCCTGCTCGGCTTTCTGGTCGTTCAGGGCGCCAACCTCTGTTTCGCCATCGGTCAGGTGGGCTACAAGTACATCATGGAATCTGAACCGCTGGAGTTACCACAACATACGGTGTTTGGCTATTTCTACCTGGGCGCGTTGTGCGTGGCGACCATTGCGTTTGCGCTGCTGGGCAACCCCGACAAACTGCCGACCACCACCACTCAATGGGGCATTCTGACCTATTTAGGCTTGATCGCGTCTGGCTGCGGTTATTTCGCCTGGAACAAAGGGGCAACCATGGTCAATGCCGGTGCCCTGGCGGTAATGAACAACGCCCTGGTACCAGCAGGCCTGATCGTCAACATTGTGATTTGGAACCGCGAGGCGGATCTGCTTCGTCTGACGGTTGGTGGGGCGATCATTATGCTGTCATTGTGGATTAACGAGACGTGGGTAAAAAAGCGCGTGGCAATCAGTTACGCGAAAAAATAGCCCGCCACGCCAACCCGATATCAAAAAAACGCTCTCCAGCTGGAGAGCGTTTTTCAATCAAGTGAACTAGTGTACTTTGGCTTGCAGACTTTCGCCCGCCGAAACGGTGGGTGGTGTCGGCAGCAGCGCTTCCAAGCTGGCATGACGTGCTTCCAGTTGACGTTGACGCTTCAGCAGCTTGTGTTGCTTCTTAGCCAGTTTCAGCAGTTTTTTCTGTTGCTTGTAGTGCTTCTTGAGCACTTTCTTGGCCTTCTTCAACGCCTTCTTGTCCGCCAGATCAAACATCGCCGGGGTTTCGCTGTTGACCGAAGAAGACACCGAAGCAACGTCCGCAGCCCGTTTCTTCTCTTTTACTCGCGCCACCACGCGCTTCACGACAGCGGCTTTCTCGGCACTTCGCTCTGGCGACACAACTGTCGAACCGGCCGGAATCGCTTCTGCCAACAAAGCACACGCTTGCTGCTCCGCCAACGGCTTGTCCTGGCAGGTTTGTGGGGGGATTGCCGCCGGTTTACACAAACTGCCTTTGGATACTGAGGCTCGCGCACAAGAGCGGCAGACATACCGAGGTGCGACCACCAAGCGGTGAATATCACTCAAACTGCTGGCGATCTGTTTGCGATTCATCTTACATAAACGTTTGGCCATGTTGCGACTCCAGCTTGCCAATTAGCGACGGCATCATAGTAAAGGTAATAATAATAATTCTTAGTTAGATATACCGTCAGTGTGCTAATTTAGCAAGCGAAAACTGTCAGTAAACATGACGAAGGCCAGATACGAACACAGCGCCGAACTTAGGCGCTGTGAACTGAAGCATGGAGGTGTGGCGATGATCAGAATCATCACCCCATCGAGGCTTTGACATAGACATCAAAACGGTTCTTTTTGGTTTCAATCGCCATGCTCGGTTTTTGTTGGTTAAGCCACTCGGCATAATCCGGCCGTTTGACCACCACGCGTTTGGTTGCCAGGGCCAACGCCGGGGCCAGCAGCCCATCGGCGTCCAGATCGGCACCGACCAACGACTGGAACACCCGCATCTCTTTTTTAACCAACGCACTTTTCTTTTTATTCTCCGGGTGCGGGTACATCGGATCGAGATACACCACATCCGGCTGAACAAACTCCGGATCTTGCGCTAACTGTTGCAGCGCGTCATGGCTGGAGGCATGCAGCAGTGACATCCGCTCCGCGACCCAACTGCCGATTTCCGGATCTTGTCTGGCGCGAACCAAGCCGTCATCGAGCAACGCGGCCACCACCGGGTTACGCTCGACCATCTGCACTTTACAGCCCAGCGAAGCCAGGACAAATGCGTCGCGTCCCAGCCCGGCGGTACCGTCCAGTACCGTAGGGGTTACGCCCTTGTTCAGCCCGGCCGCCTTGGCGATCGCCTGGCCTTTGCCGCCGCCGAACTTACGCCGGTGGCCGACGGCACCGCCGACTAAATCAACATAAATCGCCCCCAGTTTTGGCTCATCCACTTTACGCAGCTCCAGGCGCTCGCGGGTTAATACCAGCGCAAACTCACTCTTTTCACAGTGTGACAGCTGCCAGCGGGCAGCCAGTTCATCCAGGCGAGGTTGCAGATCCGGGTCTTCACAAATCAATTGCAGTTGCAAAAAGGGCTCCAATAATAAAATGCCGTCACTGACGCAAAGTGTACCCCAGAGTTGGTCTGGTTGCAGTAACTCTGCATGTTGGCTGAGTTAAGCAGTTGAACCGCAGGGCAATGGGTATAAAATGAACCCTGACCTGTTAGCCAACGGAACTGCGCCCTATGAATTCCAACCTCAGCAAACTTGATGATCTTGATCGTGCGATCTTAAAAACCTTGATGGCCGATGCCCGCACCCCCTATGCCGAAATGGCCAAACAGTTTGATGTCAGCCCGGCCACCATTCACGTCCGGATCGAGAAGATGAAAGCCGCGGACATCATTGAAGGCACCGAGGTGATCGTCAACACCAAAAAGCTTGGCTACGACGTGTGTTGCTTTATCGGTATCAACCTCAACGCGGCGCGCGATTACCATTCTGCACTGGAAAAACTCAACGCCCTGGACGAGGTGGTGGAAGCGTACTACACCACCGGCGCGTACAACATTTTCGTCAAACTGATGTGTAAATCGATTGAAGAGCTGCAATTTGTCCTGATCGACAAACTGCAAGCCATTGATGAGGTACAGTCGACCGAAACGCTGATTTCGCTGCAAAACCCGATCAACCGCAATGTGAATCCCTGATCCAGCCAACAAAAAAGGCCAGCCGTCACGGCTGGCCCTGTTAGCTTGGCTGAGTGATTACACGGCAATCCCCGAATGACGCAGCAAGGCATCAATTTGAGGCTCGCGGCCACGGAAGCGCTTAAACAGCTCCATCGGCTCTTCACTGCCACCCATTTCCAGAATGTGGTTCAGGAAGCTGCGGCCGGTCTCCGGGTTGAAAATCCCCTCTTCCTCAAAACGCGAGAATGCATCCGCTGACAGCACTTCAGCCCACAGGTAGCTGTAGTAACCCGCACAGTAACCACCAGCAAAAATATGCGCAAAGCTGTGCGAGAAACGGGCCCATTCTACCGCCGGCACCACGGCCACTTTCTCTTTCACCGCCGCCAGCGTTTCCAGCACGCGGGCACCCACATCGGGATCGTATTCGGTGTGCAGGGTGAAGTCGAACAAACCAAACTCTAACTGGCGCAGGATCGCCATCGCAGACTGGAAGTTCTTCGCCGCCAGCATGTTATCCAGCATGGCTTTGGGCAGCGTCTCACCGGTTTCATAATGGCCGGAGATAAAGGCCAGCGCCTCCTCTTCCCAGCACCAGTTTTCCAGGAACTGGCTTGGCAACTCCACCGCATCCCATGCCACCCCGTTGATGCCCGATACCGCCCCGGTCTCCACCTGAGTCAGCATATGGTGAATACCATGGCCAAATTCGTGGAACAGGGTGACCACTTCATCGTGGGTAAACAGGGCCGGCTTGTCACCCACCGGACGGTTAAAGTTGCATGTCAGGTACGCCACCGGGGTTTGCAGTTCACCCGCGGCGTTAATGCGGCGTACGCGGCACTCGTCCATCCAGGCGCCGCCGCGCTTATGCTCACGGGCATACAAATCGAGGTAGAAGCTACCGCGCAGCTGACCTTGCGCATCGAAGATATCGAAAAAGCGTACCGAGTCATGCCAGGTATCCACCCCATGGCGCTCTTCAACCGTCATACCAAACACGCGGCGCAGCACTTCAAACAGGCCACTGACCGCTTTCGCTTCCGGGAAGTACGGACGCAGCTCTTCATCCGAGATCTGGAACAGGTGCTGCTTTTGCTTTTCACTGTAATAGGCGATGTCCCACAAGTTCAGTTCGCCAACACCAAATTCACTTTGGGCAAACTGACGTAACTCTTCAATTTCACGCTCACCCTGCGGTTTGGCTTTACTGGCCAGATCATTGAGGAAGCCCAGTACCTGTGACGGCGATTCCGCCATTTTGGTCGCCAGCGATTTTTCACTGAAGGTATTGAATCCGAGCATACGTGCGATTTCATGACGCAGCTTGAGCTGTTCGGTGATGATCTCAGTGTTATCCCATTTGCCGGCATTCGGCCCGCGATCCGACGCCCGGGTCACGTACGCTTCGTAAAGCTCTTTACGCAGCGCCTGATTGTCACAATAGGTCATCACTGGCAGGTAAGATGGGATATCCAGTGTGAGCAGGTAGCCATCGAGCTGTTTGGCCTCGGCGGCAGCTTTGGCAGCGGCCAACGCCGACTCCGGCATCCCGGCCAGCTCCTGCGCATCCGTTACGTGCTTGGTCCAGCCCATGGTGGCATCCAGCACATTGTTAGAAAATTTGGAACTCAGCTCCGACATCCGCTTGCTGATCTCACCATAGCGGTGCTGCTCATCGGCCGGCAGGCCAATACCGGACAGTTCAAAGTCGCGCAGCGCATCGGTAATGGTTTTCTGCTCGGCACGGGTCAGTGTAGCAAACGCCTCGCTGGCTTTAATGGTTTTGTACGCGTCGTACAACCCTTTGTGCTGGCCAACCCAGGTACCGTATTCAGACAAAATCGGCAGGCAGCTTTCATACGCCTCGCGCAGCGCCTCACTGTTGACCACCGCATTCATATGGCCTACCGGTGACCAAATGCGGTTTAAGCGGTCGTTCGCCTCTTCAATCGGTGCAATGATATTGTCCCAGGTCGGGGTGGGGTTACCTTGCAACACCTCATCAATTTTCGCACGGCAATCGTTGATCGCCTGCTCAACCGCCGGTTTAATATGTTCTGGTTTGATTTGCGAGAACGGAGGCAGGTCCGTAAACGTCAGCAGTGGATTAGACATGAAGAATTCCTTTTGTGTAATGACTTTGTTGTTCTGCACTCAATCGACAGGAAAGCCAACAACATCGACGGGGGATTTCCATTCCCTTTCTCTATGTTGTAATGACCGCTTGGGCCAACGAGAACTCACTCTGTCCTTGAATGGTTATACGTTAACTAAGTATGGGTGGCTGATACAAATTTCAATAGCAAATGGCGGGAAACGGCGCAAAATTGCGCACAATACCACCATTACTGATTGTACGACGACGTTCGCCACTTCACCTCACTTGGGTATATAATGGCCCGATACGCACACAGCATTGTATCGCAACCACAGATCACACTCAGACAAAGAGTGTTTCGAGAGTTTAATTTGTTAAGTTACCGTCACAGCTTCCATGCCGGCAACCATGCCGACGTGGTCAAACACATTGTTCAAAGCCTTATTCTTGATGCGCTGAAACAAAAAGATAAACCCTTCGTTTATCACGATACCCACTCGGGTGTGGGCCGTTACGATCTGACTCACGAGTGGTCTGAAAAAACGGGCGAGTACAAGCAAGGCATCGCCCGTATCTGGGACCAGCCAAACATCCCGGAAGAAATCAACAGCTACCTTGAGTCAATCAAAGCGCTGAATAACGGCGATAAGCTGCGTTACTACCCGGGCTCGCCACGGGTCGCGCGCGCACAGATCCGTCAACAGGACCGTATGGTACTGACCGAACTGCACCCTGCCGATCACCCGCTGCTGGAGCAGGAGTTCCATCGTGATCGCCAGGTGAGCATCTACAAAGAAGACGGCTTTAAACGCCTCAAAGCCAGCCTGCCACCCAAAGAGCGACGTGGCCTGGTACTGATCGACCCGCCTTACGAGCTGGCCAAAGAGTACCGCGATGTGGTGCAGGCGATTCACCAGAGCCACAAACGCTGGGCGACCGGCATTTATGCCATCTGGTACCCGGTGGTCAATCGCCATGATATTGACGACATGATTGAAGGCCTGCAAGGGCTCGGCATCCGCAAGATCCTGCAAATTGAGCTGGGCGTGTCACCAGACACCAACGAACGCGGCATGACGGCCTCGGGCATGATCGTGATTAACCCGCCGTGGAAACTGGAAAGCCAGATGAAAGCAATTCTGCCATTCCTGCAGGACGCGATCGCGCCGGCGACCGGCCACTGGAAAGTCGACTGGATCGTCCCCGAGTAACGCCAGCCGGTCGCCATGCACTGACTTTCAAGCGCAACGAGGCTTTCGTTGCGCTTGTTTGTTTTTTACACCACGGCAAACTCAGCCGGCAAACAGCGTCTTATTCCGCTTTCTCTGCCTCTCATCGCTATTTGTCATAATGCACGTCACTTTTTCCCATTTAGCAAATGGCTAAACTCGATTTATGATAGTGGCAGACAATTCTTAACAAAACCTTGCGGCGATATTGAGTTCACCGGACAGCACCCCAATGTACGTTAAGTAACCAAAAAAATTAATCAGCTCCTGGAGAAAGTAATGGCGACTCATTTTGACTATATCTGTATCGGTGGTGGCAGCGGCGGGATCGCTTCAGCCAACCGCGCAGCCATGTACGGTGCAAAAGTTGCGCTTATCGAAGCCAAAGACCTTGGTGGTACGTGTGTCAACGTCGGTTGTGTACCGAAGAAAGTCATGTGGCACGGCGCGCAAATCGCCGAAGCGATGAACCTTTACGCTGAAGATTATGGTTTTGACGTCGACGTGAAAAGCTTCGACTGGAGCAAACTGGTTGCGAGTCGTCAGGCCTACATCGGCCGTATCCACCAGTCTTACGATCGCGTACTCGGCAACAACAAAGTAAACGTGATCAAAGGCTTTGCGCGCTTTGTTTCAGGGGAAGGTGTTGATGAAAAAACCATCGAAGTCAACGGTGAGCACTACACCGCGGATCACATCCTGATCGCCGTTGGTGGCCGTCCGACCATTCCAAACATCCCGGGCGCCGAGTACGGCATCGATTCTAACGGCTTCTTTGATCTGGCGGAGCAGCCAAAGCGGGTCGCCGTGGTGGGTGCCGGCTACATCGCGGTTGAAATCGCCGGCGTGCTGCACGCACTCGGCACAGAAACACACCTGTTTGTGCGTAAAGCCTCACCACTGCGCAGCTTCGACCCGATGATCATCGACACTCTGGTTGAAGTGATGGATACAGAAGGCCCGACCCTACACACCCACTCTGTACCCAAAGAGGTGGTGAAAGAAGCCGACGGCAGCCTGACCCTGCACCTGGAAAATGGTGAGAGCCAAAACGTAGACCAGCTGATCTGGGCCGTCGGCCGTCACCCGGCGACAGATACGATCAACCTGAGCGCTACGGGGGTGGCCACCAACGACAAGGGCTACATCAAAGTCGACCCGTACCAGCAAACCAACGTACCCGGCATCTACTGTGTCGGCGATATCATGGAAGGTGGTATCGAACTGACACCGGTGGCGGTCAAAGCCGGCCGCCAGCTTTCTGAGCGCCTGTTCAACAACAAACCTAACGCAAAGATGGATTACGATTTGGTCCCAACGGTGGTCTTCAGCCACCCGCCAATCGGCACCATCGGCCTGAGCGAACCCGAAGCGATCGCCAAATACGGTCAGGACAATATCAAAGTGTACCAGTCTGGCTTCACCGCGATGTACACCGCCGTCACCCAGCACCGCCAGCCATGTAAGATGAAGCTGGTTTGTGCCGGCGAGGACGAGAAAGTGGTCGGCCTGCACGGCATCGGTTTCACCGTGGACGAAATGATCCAGGGTTTCGCGGTGGCCATGAAGATGGGCGCGACCAAAGCGGACTTTGATTCAGTCGTCGCTATCCACCCGACCGGCAGCGAAGAGTTTGTTACCATGCGCTAAAACGCCGGCGTAGCAAACCAGCCTGGTGGTTTGGCAGCACAGTAAACGGGGCTGGCTATACACAATGAAGTATGGCCAGTCTTTTTTTTGACGGAAACCACCGATTCAACGATACCCCCCGACTGGCTCCAGCCCTGAACGCTCCTCCTTTCTTAGCAGCAACAACTTCATACAACAGCGGAACAAGATTCGTTACGTGCGGTGTTTTTATGACAAGGGTGAAAAAGATGCGAGTAATAAACCAGACAAAGTGAGAAAACTATCAACAAAGACCAGTCTCAGCCAAAGAGAACACCGCTTTATAACGACAGCTCTTTCATAAAAGATGGTGCTATAAGTTATTGTTATATAGAGAGGTTTGTCATATTTATGAAACCAACACTCAGCATTAATGTGATATGGATCACATTAATGAATAAATATACAAATTCATTAGAAGTGCATCTGTATGCATTTTAGCGTTTGGTGATATTATTGGCTACCAATGCATTGTTACGCAATCATTCCTCAGGTGAATGATTCCAAATGTAGATACTTTGTGCGATGGATGACTATCTATTCAGAATATTACAAGCTAGAAGCAAATATATTAGACATTTCGAATTTGATATTACTTCCATCTTTTGTTTTAAATGCAAAATTCATTATTAACAACGGATGGTTTTAATGAGTCTATGCCTTTATTGTCGGCTATTTTCCGCAACCGAGGAAATATATCAGCCGACAACAATCCGAGCGGCCAGGTAAATTCAATCACCTCAGCTGAGCCCGGAGCCTCATAACAAAACCATCACCTGAAAACCGTATAACAACGCTCTAAAGCCGTGGCCAATGCGAGTTGCCCCTACAGACAGATGAAGCCGTCATCGCTGAACGGAACCAGATCAAGCAACAGCATCAACGCAACACACCTCGACTTTTCAGCCGCTAGGCAATGCATAACGATACTCAGGAAGCCGGTTTGCTCAGCATCTCTGAGCGTATGGCCAGGCTTGCTACACACCGTGTTCAAGCTGGCGCGGGTACTTGTATCTTGCCCACGCAAAGATTGCACCCAGACAGGTGTGACAGAGCCATGTGACAAGCAATCAACACGCTCTGGGTTCGTATACCTGATACTCGGCATGTTACACGGAATTTAACCCATTATAAGGGCTTGGCTTACCCTGCGAATTTAAGCAATAAAGCCGAATATATTATTAAGAATAAAAAAAGGATTTAACCAAAAGAATTATCTTCTGGTTGATAGGCTTATTGGATTTATATATCTCTCGGGATGCGGGGATTGCAATTCAATAATCTGTTCGTTTTTAAGTTTATTCTAATAAACTTAATTCTCATGGAAGTTTATAAGCATGCAGCACACAACAAAGTGGATGATGACACCGCTTGCCATATTATTGGGCGCACTGTTTTCCATGCCTTCTCTGGCGGATGAAAATAATGTAGCCGGCAGCAGTGAAACAGAATCTGCACAACATAAAAAAGATGCGTCCTGTTTTGTTTGTAACGTCGGCGGGTCGGTTTACCTGTCTTACGATACCAACATTTACAACAAGAACGACCATCGCTCTGTTCGTAATATCTCCTGGGGTGGGGATTTAACTTACACCCTATCACCTAACACAAAAGCGTACTTTTCCGCTGGAGGTTATCGGGCCCTTGAAGATGAAGTCGGTACTTATGCGACCGACTCGGTTTTGGGGCTGAAATATTCCAACCTCTACCGCTTTGGTGAAAGCGGAAAAATTGGCGCCACTGGGCAATTCACCATACCGACCTCTGAAGCTTCTCGTAACGATGAGTTACAAACCGCGTTTCGTTTCGCTGTACCGGTAACTTTTTCTGCATGGAATGTGGATTTTTCTGTTGCGCCCAGGCTGAGAAAAAACTTTCACAAGTACAAAACCATGGGAGGGCGCTCTTTAACGGAGTGGACCTATTCATTGTTAATGGCAGTGGAAAAGTCGTGGGATTCATTTGCACTGGGGCTATCAGCATTAGGTGGCAACACCATCAGCTACCAGGGGACCCGCAGAAGCAGCTGGAACTACGACGGGACGTTATATGGCACCTACAGCTTGAATGACAACTGGTCCCTGTCGCTGGCAGCGTCGTCATCCGGGTTCTATCAAGACGCTGAGCGAGGCACGTTAGGCGATATTGATTTACTCGACCAGGAAAAAGCGTCGTATAGCGCAACCGTCACCTATTCCTTTTAGGAAAATACAAAAATAACAAGGATATCAAAATAATGTTTAAGAGATTAACGCTGGTCTCTGCGATCACCGCTGCACTGGCAGGCTGTGGCGCGGACGATCAGGCCTATGACTATGTTGAAAGAGATGCAAAAGAAGTTGCCGTAAAAGACCTCAAAGATGGTCGCTGGTTCTACGTACCGACAACGGGGGCTGCGCCGCGCTTTGCACTCAACCAGTATCCTTTCTTGCAGGGCTCACCCCGCTATGTCGAGCTGTGTTTCACCAAACAGGGGCTGGAAGTCCGTAGCTATGACAAAAACTACCCTGATGCGCATCTGACCAAAGACGCGAACAATTATTGTGGTGAGGCGAAGTTCGTCGCCGGTGATGACGAGGTCAACTTTGCCCAGGTACTGACGATTCCCGGTGACTTCGCGGCGTATCGTTGTCAGGAAGATTCCTACGGTGACTGCACCAACAAAGAAGAAATCAACGATGACGCCAGCCTGAGCTACAAGCAGAACACCCACTTTACGCCCCGGCCAGAAGACTTAGAAGTCTCTGAATTTAATATGGAAGATCTGTATGGCGTCACCGATGGTGTTTCTGAGCAAGGTACGCCAAGACTCATTTCATGGGAATTTGACCCAGAGAAAGGCGTGCTTAACTTTGAGCTGGAACGCACTTTCCGTATTGATATGGATAAGATTTCTGACTACATCAACTTTGCCACCAAAGCGAGCCTCGACGAGGCATTGGTGGATGGGGCATTCAAATCTCGCTTTTACTACTCGCTGGTTCATGAAAGCCAGGTCGCAAGCGAAGGTTACCAGCCGGTGCTGTATCCGGTCGGCGATGAAAATGACATCGGCTTTTTCACTACGGCAACCAAACAGCTCAACCCGGTGACCAACAAATATGACCGCGATGTGGTTTACCTCAATCGTTTTAACCCTGACCAGGATTCGATCAAGTACTACTTAACCGATAACTTCTTTGAAGAGAAGAATAAGCTGTTTTTGGATGCCACCCTGCAGTCCATTGAGAAGATGAACCACGCTTTGCATGTGTTTGGTTCAGACGCCGGCAAACCTGAAATTGAGATCGTCAATAAGTCTCAGCCGGCCGGCGTACACCCGGGCGACCTGCGCTACAACGTGATCAATTTGCTCGATGAACCTCTGGCCAATGGCCTGCTGGGTTACGGTCCTGCGGTATCCAACCCGATGACTGGGGAGATCATTAAAGCCCATGTCAACCAATATGCGGGTGTGGCGAGAACCGGGGTGCCGTTCTACTGGGATAATCTGGCACGCTTCTACAACCGCCATCAACTGGACATGGACGGGCTAGACCCATTGCCGGCAGAAAACAAAGCGGCAACCACAGAAGTGCCTTCAAGAATGGCGACCCTGTCGACCATGGCCGCCATGGCGAAGCTTAAGGCCGACGAAAACATCCATGCGCCACTGCTAGCCAAAGATGAACTGGTGTCGGATCACGCGGTGACGAACGGTCCAACGCAATTGCTCGAACACGTCAATGATGACATGGACTTTGAAGATGTGGTCGCAGCGGAAGAAAATCGTCTGTCTTTCTGGGCGGAGAACAACATTTATCCGGTTGAGGCTTCATGGGTATCGTCAACCAGCAAAGCCATGCTGGATAACTTAAAACTGGATGATGAACGTTACTTTGATATCAAGCTGGATGACGCCGGTAAGGAAGTCTCCCGTCAGCTTAAACGCTGGAAGTACCTGCCAAAAGATCTCCAGGTTAAAACGGCAGATGCGATTACGGTGGCCACCTACAGCAATACCTTAGTCCACGAACTTGGGCATAACATGGGTCTGCGCCACAACTTCAAAGGCTCAAACGACAAGGCCAACTACTACAACTTAGAGCAGGCCCACCAGTTAGGCCTGAACAACATCCCGGCTTACAGTTCAACCATGGACTACGCGCCAAGCATGTTTGATGAGACCCCGACCTGGGGCTTGTATGATATTGCGGCGTTCAAGTTTGGTTATGGCCGTAAAGTGGAAACCATTCAGGACTCTTCTGGCGCAGTACCGACAGCGGTTGCCAAACCAGCAGATAACGCCACCGAGGAGCAAAAAGCGGCTTACACCAGCTATCTGGCTGACAAGCAGGCGTATGAACAGAGCTTTGCTTACAAGTTTGGCAGCAATCCAGACAATGAGTCATTAATGGTTTGTTCTGAAGTGAAAAAACTGACCGGCGAGCAAGACGGTAAGTCACTCTACAACTGTGATTTTAGCCGCTTCGATGCTGCAGCGTTGTCAGATGATGCCACGCAGAATGCCAAAACACGCTACGGCGTGCTGTACTATCTGGACAAAGTCAATGAGATAGAGCGTAAAGACTACGACTTCTGTACCGATGGCAATGTGTCACTGAACAGTGACTGTAACCGCTTTGATGAAGGTACCGATCTTGAAGGGATTGTCTCGTTCGAATGGCAAAACTACTTAGACAGCTACGACCGTCGTAACCTGGCGCTCTACGGGACGACGGGACTCTATTCCGCAGATTACCCGAGTTACCTGGTTCGTCGTTATATGGAAATGAGCTCTATCCGTGACAAGATGGAAGACTTGGAACGCATTGACAACCTGTATGCTAACTTAGGTTACACTGCAAGCACCGATAAGCCGGGTGATTTCTTACTGCGCATTGCGTCTAACCCGGATTACTGCAGCATTGGCAAAGCTGATAACTCTTGGTTCTGTGATTACGCCTACGGTGCGCAGAAGGCAGCGGCCTTCTTCCTTGATGTACTGCGTACGCCAGAGCACCAGTGTGTAATTGAAAACGCGTCAGGCGGACAAAAAGTGCTCTCATTTGGTCAGTTACTGGATAACAATTCGCACCTGATCCCAGCAGACTACGACCTGTTGACGGCCAGCTGTTTTGATGACCTGACCGCCGGCTTTATTGAAGATGCGGAGAGCGGCTACAAAGCCGTCGCAGAAACCCAAAATGGCCGCTTCCTCAATTCGATTGGCAGCTTTGACCCTGACTACCCATGGTCAAATGCAGTATCGGTGCTAGGCAACTGGCCAGATAAAGCGCTGGCAAGCTACTTCCTGGCGCGCCGCTTCTCACAACGCTACACCGACGAAGTGAGCTTTGCATCGCTGCTCGATCTTCCTGGCGTTCAGGCCGAGTACGAAGACATCATCAACAACATCGTGGCCAATAAAGCGCTGAATACGCCGGTACCACTGGTGGATAAAGATGGTAAGGCCTACACCAATCTCAATGGTGTCACGGTCAACCTGCATCTTACCGAGCAAATGGAATCGCTGCCGCCGATGCCAAGGGGGATCTCAGGTTTCTTGGGCATTTCTCACCGCAGCCGTGAACGGATTGGTGACGTAATTCTCAACATGGGCATTCGTCAGATGCAGTCTGATGACTACAAAGTGAAATCACGCGGTAAAGCTCAGTTTGATACCTTCACCAAGCAGCAAGATCGCTATGGCATTATTGCCGGTGATAAAGTCGAGTTTGTGATTGACGGTAAGAAGTATGTGGCGACCAAGGCGAACAAACTGGCGTATGACTATGCCAATCAGCTGGTGACCTCAGAAGGTTACGATCTGAAAACGCATCTGGACAACTACGATTCGACCGAACTGAACACCATCGCCTCGAATATCGATACGGCCTGGGGTGCGTTCCGTACCGATATCAAACCAGCCTACCATGATGCGGTCTTGCTGTTTGATGCACCGCTGGTGAATGCGATGAAGGCCACCATTGATGCCGACATTGCCGCGAACGTAGCGGTCATTAGTGAGTCATTCGATAATTTTGTGGCGGCCAACACCGCTTCGGGTGATCTGGTGTTCGACAGCGCGGCATCGACCATGAGCTACAAAGGTGGCAAAGCGCACGATGCTGCAAAAGTGTACGCCGCCTACTCAGATGCGATGGAGCTGATCTTCTACGGTTACGGGGACAGCATGATGTTCTCGGTTGACCACGTATATGCCGGCTACACCGCGGCAACCGCGGCAGACAAAGAGCTGTGGGTGAAAGATCTCAAGCTTATCCAGGCCTACCTGCGTGGTGATATCAGCACCGTAGCCGGTAAATACTACGAGATGCTCGATCACCTGCCATCAGCAAGTGACTTCGAATAAGCTCACTATAAACCGGTAAACCCAAGGCCTGCCTGACAAGCAGGCCTTTTTTATTGCCGTTTGACCCGGCAGGCGCTTGGCTTATCCACAACGGATACACCCCGGCTTGCAGCAACATCAGCCATAATAAAGAAAAGCCACAAACACAAGGTGACCCGTATGACGTCAGATCCTGTCCAGCACGCATTAAAAACCATTTACCAACATAAACCGAACTTCAAGCCTAAGGCGGCATTTATTCTGGGCTCGGGGTTAGGCGTATTAGCTGACGAGCTGCAAGACAAAGTCGTGATCCCCTATCGAGAACTGGAGGGCTTTCCGCTTAGCACCGTTGAAGGCCATTCCGGTGAACTGGTACTCGGCAACATGGGCGGGACGGAAGTGGTGTGCATGAAAGGCCGCGGCCACTACTACGAACGCGGTTCAATGAAGGTCATGACCACCCCGGTCAGAACGTTCAAAAAACTGGGCTGTGAGTTTTTGCTCGTCACCAATGCAGCAGGCTCCCTGCGCCCGGAACGCATTGAGGTGGGCTCACTGGTGGTGTTTCACGATCACATCAACACCATGCCGGAATCACCAATGATTGGCCCCAATGACGAAGAGTACGGCCCGCGCTTCTTCAGCCTGGCCAATGCTTATGATAAAGACTTGCGCGCCGAGGCGCTGGCAGTCGGTAAAGCCAACCATCTCCACCTCAACCAGGGCGTGTTTGTTTCCTATCCGGGGCCGAACTTTGAGACCGCCGCAGAAATTCGCATGATGCAGATCATTGGCGGCGATGTGGTGGGGATGTCTGTGGTACCGGAAGTGATTTCCGCCGCACATTGTGGTTTACCGGTGCTTGCAGTCTGCGCCATCACCAACCTGGCAGAAGGCCTGGGCGAGGTTGAGCTATCACACCAGCAAACGCTCAAGTGTGCCAAACTGGCTGAAGGAGATTTCATGCACTTTATCAGAGCCTTTATCAGCCATCACTTCTAAGTCAGGATTGACTGAGTAGAAACCCAAAGGGTCATCAGTTCACTGATGACCCTTTGGGCTTAATTTTTGCCGTTTCCGGCGGAATTTGACCGTCATTCCCGCAGGTTATCACCCAAGACTTCAGCACACGAACCCGCCCGCTAATGCCTTGCCTGTCGCGGCTGGCCGTTATTTGCGCCTGGCGTAACGTTCACCGCTAGGCGGTCTTCATCACGACAACGGCTGAAATCACCAAAAAAATACCAAACCAACCGATTGGTCGCAATTTTTGCTTGAACAGCAATGCCCCTCCGGTTGCGGTACCTAAAATCCCGATCGCTCCCCAAGAGGCATAAGCGATGGCTAAATCAATCTCTTTCACCGCCTGCGCGAGTAAGGTAAATGCGGTCAACACCAATACTATCGCCACAATACCCCAGCCTTTATGCTTAAACCCTTGCGAACGAGTCAGTGCCATATTGGCCATGATATCAGCCAAAGCCGCCACCACCACAAAACCGAATGACAAGGTAAAAAACTGGCCCATAATTAGCACCTCACCCTCGATGAATCTGATAGCTCTTCCTGTTGGGGCAGAGCATGTGATTCACCTAACGTCACGCATACAATACCCACAACCGCCAGGGTCAAACCCAACAATTGCTGGGTACTCAAATCAGCATCAAACAAAATAATAGAGATAACGGTGATCAGTGCGATACCCAGTCCTTCCCATGTTGCGTAGGCCACCCCAATTGCGATCTTCTTCGCGGCAATCGATAAGCAGTAGTACGAAATCGCGATCAGGACATACATGACCAGGTACCCCCACCAGGCATTACCTTGGCCGAGCAATGACATGGTACTGGTGCCAGCAACTTCGGCAACGATGGCGAGTAATAAAAATAGACGTGCAATTAACATGGTTCATCCTCCACCAGAAATTAAAAAAATGCATAACGGAGAATGGTGAATTTCACCGGGTATAAGCTATGTTCAACAAGACAATAAATTAGAAAGAGCCACTTCTCCTGACTATTCCTGATCAGGATAGCCCTTCGCCAACTAAAGAGACAGGTAATTGAGATATTCATTTTTGAATATCTCAATAAGCAAGTTGTCTAATAGATCACGCTACATCTATTTACCAGAGCAATGCACAAGCGGCGCTGAAGTCAACATCACACCACCCGCGGCCAGTTGGCACCAACGGCTTTAATTTAAAGCGACGGCGGCCATTTACCAGCAATCGTACAACGCTCTGGATTCAGGCAGGGATCAAAGGGGTATTTAAGGTTTTTTGCACCACATGGTGTAAGTGTCGGTGCAAGGGGTGATTACGGTAGGTCTGTAAGTAGCCACCAGAAACCACAAACTGACTGAACTCCCGGTTGACTGGCGGCATCGGATAGGATGCCAGTTCACGCATCAGGTGAGCCGTACTTTGGCTGGCATACATGATCGCATCGGTTTCCAGCAGCATCTGGCACGCCACTCTCAGGTTGTAGGATTTAAGCAGTACGACCGGTTCGTAACCCATGCGCTGGTATTCCGATTCAACGGTACACAGCGGCCGATAAGAGGCGGGGACCGGTAAGGACACTAGCGGCAATTGCGATACCGTATCCCAGTCATTACCCATTGGCGACAAACTCGGGTGGTCTTTGCGGGCCAGGATCACGCGCTTTTCAATAAACAGCGGGCGCATGTAAATGTCTTTCGACAACTCAGTCTCCTGGTCGAGAATGCAGTAGTCATGTTCACCTTCAAGCATCTCATCGTGAGAGTAACTGTTCCAGGTTGAGAAAGAGAATGATGCGTTGGGAAAAGCCTGGTGGCAGCCGCTCAGAAGACGCTGGCCTTGCTCGTCCATCAGGTAGGGGTCGGTCACAATCGCGATTTGGCCTTGATACTCAAGTGGGTCGAACTCTTCAAATTCTTGCACCACTTTCTCAAGCGGCAGCAGCATGTTATCAAACTCAGCCGCCAGGCGCAGCGCCATCGGTGATGGCTCAACCCCATGAGCTTTGCGCACAAACAGTGGATCATCAAAGACGTTTTTAAGCTTCATCACCCCCCGGCTGGCACTCGGCTGGGAAATGCCAAGTTGCAGCGCCGCCAGCTTGATACTGCGGTTTTCTACCACGGCCTTTAATAAGCGCATTAAATTGAGATCCAATGCATCAAGTTGATGGGCCATAAACTTACTTGCCTTATGATGAAAAAGGGTGGATATGCTCTGTAGCGGAATCTGGATGGTGAACTAAACATGATAACATTGCCAGTATGACGCACACGTCCCCGGCAACATTCTCGAATGGATAGGCGGGTTGCTTACTTTGCCATGCCATTATGCTATAAGCATCCGTTTCCTTATGTGGATCATTATGACGGCCTTAGAAAACATTCTCAAGCTGAGTCGTAATGCGCCCACGCGGGCAGGACACGCCCCGGCAAGATCAATATCACTTTTTTTAAATCGTTGTCTCACAATTAGGAAAATCCTAACACTTCTCTGTCATTTCTTTTAAAATGACGCCCTCCGAGGTAACAAGACATAAAACACATTGCATTTCGGTACCAGCAAAACCCAGGTTTACTATCACCTCCTTGATCTGGATGACTCACAAAAACAGCAATGCCTTGAACATTTGCAACAGAGTCAACCTGAACTATATCGCCAAGTCGCCGCTCTGCTGGCTGGTGAAAGTGAAGACGAGCCCTTCAGCCAACTGTTGGGCTTTGGCGCCCATCACGCAATGATTCGCGACATCGATCTTAGTGGTGAGGTCGTCAGCAAATACCACCTCACGCATGAGCTGGGCCGTGGTGGTATGGGAGTCGTCTATGCCGCCAAACGAGCCGATAAAACCTTTGAACAAGATTTAGCGATCAAGTTTATCCAGAGCGATTTAAGTAACGTATTGGGCCAACGGGCGCTGTTTGATGAAGCTCAGTTGCTGGCGCGCCTGAACCACCCATACATCGCCAAAGTGTTTGATGGTGGCCTGCATGGCGATTCGGTTTACATCGTGATGGAAAGGGTATTCGGCCAGACCTTAGGCGACTACCTCACAACCACCGCAGTGAAAGATGATGACAAGCTGCGGTTGTTCAAACAGATTTGCCAGGCGGTGGAACACGCCCACCGCCATCAGGTACTGCACGCGGATCTCAAACCGGAGAATATTCTCATTGACCGCAATCTCCGGCCTAAGCTGCTGGACTTCAACCTCACCCAAAAAGCACAGACTGGCAAAGAAGACTCGCCCGGCACTTTAATTGCCTTCAGCCAACACTACGCCAGCCCAGAGCAACAGGCAGGAAAACACCTCAGTGAACAAAGTGATGTGTACTCCTTGGGTAAGATTCTGGCACTGATGTTTCCACGTCCCCCCGTTTGGTCTGACGTGTACTGGGTGATTCGCCGTGCTACCCGCCCGGCGAGTCAGCAGCGTTATACCAGCGCCCAGGAGTTCGCTAACGACATCCAACGTATGCTTGAGCGCCGGCCTGTCGAGCAAAAAAAACACTGGCCGCTTTACAGCGCGCTGCGTTTAATACAGCGGCGACCTTTACCGGCGCTACTGACCCTGACCCTGCTGGTCTCTGGCCTGCTTTTTGGCCAGACCCTGGTGGTTAAAAATGCCCAACTGCACCAAGAGAAGAAGGTTGCCGAAGACATGATGTATGAGGTGACCCGGCTGATGTTTCATGCCAAAGGCGAGAATGCTGAACACATGTCGGTCAACACCATGCTGGAACTGACCCGGCGAAGGATTTTATCCAATCCCGACATTCCCAAACACATTAAGCAAAAAATGCTTATCGCAATGATGACGCCAGTACCAGAGAGCCCTCCGGGGCAAACCTCCGGTTGTCAGCCTGATTGTGCCCCCTATAACCGTATCAAACCGTAAGGCTTAATAACCAAAATGTATTCCCGTCTCGTTGCCATTGGCCTTGCCGCTTTATTAACCGCCCCAACCTGGGCGGCTGACTCAATATCAGCCCCCATTACCCCGGAGGCCACATCGACCATCAAGCAAGGCTATTTCATTGATTCCCCGGTAACGGGCTTGTATTACCAAACCAGTTCTAACCTATCTGGTTTCACGCAAAAAGGCGCCTTTCAGTATCAGCCTGGCGATGTGATCAGCTTTTTCCTCGGTAACGATGACCAGGGGTATTTGCTCACCACGCTGTCCAGCCAGGAAGTACTGACGCCCACCATGGCCACCACGAAACCCAGCCGCAGCATCAACATGACGCGCCTGTTACTGTCACTCGACAGCACCCCGGAAAACCGTCAGGAAATCATCTTAGCCAACAAAGTCTTATCGGATCCTCGTTTCCAGGCTCAGCTGAAAAGTCTTGATCTGAACTATCTGGATGATGCCAAACACCACCTCAACTTAGACTGGGTATCCGTTGACGAGGCACTGAAGCACCTCAACGAAAGCCAGCAATACATTGAGAAAAACTTTGCCTCTGATGAGGTGATCTTCCAGCCGCGTAATATCCGCTTTAAAAACATCATCATTAAGAAGAAGGACTGGCAAGGCAGGGCGTGTGCCTTTGACATCCGTTATCAGCACCATCCGCGTTACCGTCCGCCGATTGGCGAAATAAACTTCACCATTACCGATGATACCCTGATCGAGCACCCAGGCATCGGGGATTACTTCCAGGGCTGCTTTCTGTCACCCAAACACCGTGTGACCGAAGAGTTCATCGAGCCGATCGAGAAATTCTCTGAATGGAAAAGCCTGATTGGCTGCTCTCTGACCGGGTGCACCCGCAGCGATCTGAACGGCTTCTCGTTAGAGGATTATGACGATGAGGGAGACTGGAAGTACCGCTCAGTCGCACTGAATTTTGACCCGACCACTCAACTGTTAATGGAGAAAGTCCAGGGGCTTGGCCAAAATGAACACATCCGGCACAGCAATCGCACCGAAATGCTGTGGTTTACCTATCCCGATTCCACCAGCACCGATATTGACTATCAGGGCATTTGGCAGCAGACCCGATACCACCAGCAGTCGATGACCCAGACATGCCTGTGGATGGATCACCAGCGGGTACTGCGCCTGCCGGGCCAGACCAGCACCTGCCCAACGGACACCAGCCTGTATACCCAGGACGTCACCACCGACTACGCCGACATGTGGTGGATTAACAATCAGCACCCCAAAGCAGAACTGGCGCAGATGAACGTGATGGTGCGCTGGTCACCGACTCCAGAACAAATCAATTATACTACCTGGGAATACCTTCCGGCTGGCAAAACCTGGGAACAGGGTATTTTGTACCGCTACCAGCAACACATCAGCCGTAACCGGGATGGCTCTGATCGGATTGAGACCCACACCATCTCTGAATTTGTCAAAGTTAACGAGGATGTATGACGATGGCTTCACATTCAACCCTGTCCCATATCATTCAACAATGGCAAGCCGGCAATAAGCTGGCGGAAAGCGAGTTGTACCAGTTCGCTTACCTGCAGTTGCGTAAAATTGCCCAGCAGGAGCGCGAGCGCAACGCCGAGAGATACGGAACCGACAACAAAGTCTTTGCTGACAGTGTCAACAGCACCACAGCGCTAATCCATGATGCCTACCTGAAGATGTCTAACGCTGACATGAATGGCATTGAAACCAAACGGGATTTTTTCCTCATGGCCGCCAAAGTGATGCGCCAGATCCTGATCGACAATGCCCGTGCCCATCAGGCCCAGAAACGTCAGCACATGACGATGCTAAAAGACGAGGATGACCGATTCGAGCAGCTGATCATCATGGATAAAGCCCTGGACAGCTTTAGTCTGCGTTACCCTCGTCAGTCCAACGCACTAAAACTCAAATATCTGATGGGAATGAAAAACCAGGAAATCAGCGAACTGCTCAAGTGCAGTGCCAGTTTGATCGAAAAGGATTTAAAATTCTCCCGCAGTTGGCTGCAATCACGCATGGCGCACGCATAATTTATGAACAAGAGACTCTGGCCCATTGCTATACTCAGTGTTGGTTTGCTGGCCGCCTACTGGCTGTTGGGAGACCGCTCTATGGCGTCCGCGACTGGCTCATCACCAACAGCAAACCGTGCGGCCCCCCCAGCATCTGCACATGGTGAGCCCGGCGCTGTGATCGAGCTAAAACAAACGCTGATGACTGCAGACGAGCTGAAAATAAGCCCCTTCCCTGACGGCACAAACGTCGCAGAGCCAATAGCCAATAAGCTCACCGAACAGGCTCAAGAACCTTTGCTCTCATCGCAGGCCAATCACTCCCACCTTCTGCAAACTGCAGCTGAGACAACGAAACCTCAAGACGATACCACGCTGAACGGTAAGCCAATCATCAACCTGGCTGTTGAGCAGCAATTGCAAACCCTCCTCTACGCCTGGGAGCTGACCCAGAACACGCCGGTTAACTACTCCCTGAATGTTGACCAGCTGTTTGAAGATCCGGATGGTGACCTGCTCACGACCAGGATCTGGCTGGAAAGTGATAACGGTTTGACTGTTCTGAACCAGGGACAAATCGTTGTCCGGGGTGCTCCTGAAAGAATCGACACCACCTCGTATGTGGTGGTCGCGGCTCGTGATGACTACCACGGTGATCAGGAGCAGGCCTGGGTAACCACCCGATTTGAACTGCCAACGATTAATGAAGCACACCACGATACGGAACATGCTCTCATAGGGGGCACCATTTACCGGCTTGAAACCACCACCCTGCTCGGCGGGCAAAAATATGCCTATGAAGTGGTGTATTGCGAAGCATTTCAGTTTAGTAACAACGAGGTGTTTTACGCCGCGGCAAACAACCAGAGAACATGCCCAAATGATACTCAGTTGGAAAAAATCGGTGAGTATCAGATCAGTGATAAGTCAGTGATTATTGCAGCCAACGGAACTCGGCAAATCTGGACCACGAAAAAGGTATACCCGTCACAAGTACAAAAAGACACCGAAAACCTCTTCATTACAGTCTATGCCGGCAAGCGCTTTGAAAGCTATACCATGCAAAAGAGTAAACCAGCGATGGAACAGCGCTTAAATGTCCACACCGGTGAATACGAATATCAAATGACCATGTTTGATTATCTCTTCCCTATGCCAGGAAAAGGCTATGTACTTGGCGTTGCTGGTAATTATATCTTTGACCGTTCAGTACAGGCAGATAACCAGATGGACGTGATGGACTCTGACCTCAATATGAAATCACCAAACCAGGACCTG
Organism: Vibrio sp. CAU 1672; assembly: GCF_029223195.1. Taxonomy (GTDB): domain Bacteria; phylum Pseudomonadota; class Gammaproteobacteria; order Enterobacterales; family Vibrionaceae; genus Vibrio. The sequence goes on from NZ_JARHUF010000008.1 coordinate 170,328, forward strand.
TACTGCAATGATTTTCAGTCTTTCTGGTACAGCTCTGTCGTTGCCGGACCCGGAGAGTTCACTGATATCATCTCTTCGTCTGTGGATCCATTCGACAGCTCTGTTCCTCTTCACTGTGGTGAGTGGTATGACCCAAACTGGCAACGCACCTACACATTTTATAACCTGGAGTATCCAACACACGAGACTTTTTTAGAGGGTGAAGCATACAGCTACATACTCAGACCTTTGCCTCAATTTGCTGACCGGGTAGAGGAACTAAAACTCAACATGATTTACCACCGCCCAAAGGGAAGTCGAATAAAAAAAATCAAGAAAATTTAGGTTATGAGTAACGTCCGGCCCTCCCGAACGCTACCGCCAAAACCCACACTGAACAAAAATCCAAGAAATTTTACGGTTTTTTTATAGTTTTTCGTGTCTTGCCGCTTGCTTTAATTGAGGTTAAAAAGGCGCTGCTTTTTCTGTTCTCACGAAGTGAGATCAGAAAACAACAATAAGAAGCGACTTTCTCATTCGGAAACGGAACAAGGAAAAGAAACAATGAATAAGCTGAGTTTACTAGCAGCGTCAGTGGCTATTGCGCTAACCGGCTGTGGCGGTTCAGATAGTAGTTCAAACGGTGGCAGCAATGGCATTGTAATTACGGGTTTTGATGGTTACTTCAAAAACGCGGTCGTATTTGAAGATTTGAACAACAACGGTCAATGGGACTCCAGCGATAAATTCCTTGGCCTGACCGATGAGAAAGGTCAGCTTCAACTTGATGTGAAACCGGCAACTACGCTGGCCCTGCAGACGATCACACCAAACGGTGCCAAACAAAAACAACTGATTGCACTTGATCCAAAGCATGCGGGTACTTACACCGTTGATATGGATCACCCAAGCCAAGCCATGGCGCATGAAGTGGTTTTCCGTGCACCAAAGTCATCAGATGTCATTTCACCACTCACGGATCTGGTAGCGATCGAGATGGCCAACGATCCATCTGTCACTGAAGAGCAAGCGGCAGCGAAAGTAAACCTGGCACTCGGTGGTACTGAAGATGCACCAATCGATCTGTACAGCGACTTCGTTTCCGGTGCCGACAAAAGTGCCGAACTCCATAAAACCGCTCAGATTCTAACGGAATCTAAAGCCCAAAACCCGGCAAACTACGAAAAGAAAGCGACAGAGTTTGCCCAGCAGGCCGAGGCGATCGTCGGTGAGATGACACCAGAGCAAGTTGCTGACTTAAATAACAAGCCAGTGATTGAAGACGCGACACCAGACAGCAACGAATTGTCACCAGTCCCAGTATTCAACACCAAACTGGTTGTGAACGAAAGCGTTGAGGATGCGGCGAAAGACAAACTAGAGAATTTGCCAGAAATCGTCAAAGGTGCTGCTTTTGCTGGTGTTGAACTCAACATCGACGGTCTGTTTAAAGACAAAGATCAAAATCTCGTCACGCCAAAGCTAACTCACAACCTAAAAGACACCGGTATCGAAGTGAGCTTGACCGGCAACCAGCTCATCTTGTCGCCTGCCGCAACCGTGGACCAAGCGGGTGAGTTTGAGATTGTCCTGACCGCAGAAGATCAAGACTCTGCCGGCAAAGTGCTCAGCACAGTAAGCGTCGTTTTCAAACTGGAGATCGACAGCGCAAACCAAGCCCCCGTAGTGATTGAGGCTGAGCAGCAGCGTCTGCAAGCGATTATTGACGGCTGGCAGCTGCAGCAGGGTGAAGCATTCGAACAAACGCTCGATATTTCTGGTCTATTTAAAGATGAAGATGGTCAGATAACCGACTACTCTGCAGACTATGTGGAGGTCGAAGGCCTAGCGATCACTGAAAACGACAATGCCATTATCACCATTAAAGGCACCCCAGCTGACGCGCACGAGGCCGGCCAACCCTTCGCCATTAGCGTCAAAGATGACCAAGGCGCAGCTGTTCAGATGGCGTTCAGCCTGCCTGAAATAAAAGCAGGAGCAACCCCACCACCAGCGGCCCATCCACTGGAAGGTAAAACTTGGTACTACCTGGAGAGCGGCTCTTACGATGGTAATAGCAACGATGAACTCAACTACTCCCGCGTCTGGTGTGAATCCATCAAATTTGAAAATGGCATTGTATATGGCAACGAGCGCAACCTGGCTAACCGCACCAACTGCAGCGATGCTGACACGCAAATGGAACAAGCCACTTACGAAATTAACGATGGCCATCTGATTGCCACCTTCCATTTCGAAGAAGATGGCAAGCAGTTTACGGAAACATTTGCAGTAGAAGTGGCGGGTGACGCGGATAAAATTTCTCAAGGTGCCAAAACCATTGTTCATCGTGCCATCGAGGCTGAGGAGCCAGAAACCGAACGCTACACCTACTTTGCTGATAAATCAGATGCCGAAAATCGCGTTCAGGTGAAATCCGATGATGGCTACGACCAGCGCTTTGGCTACATCTACCTACCCGGCGAACAGGAAAATACCTGGGATCTGGGAATGGTCAGCTTTGCTCTGACTGAAAAAGCGCAAGGAGGCTACTCGGCTTACATCAATTTTGATGTGGAAGGCAAAGACTTCACATGTGACACCGTCAATGAATTCTACGAGTGGTTTACTTTCACCGGCGATGACATCACCCCTCAGGGCCAACAAAACTGGTACCCTATCTCGAGCTGCAACACTTACGCAGAAGATGGCGTTAAATATGCGAATATTTACTTCGATCTATCACAAGTAAACAGCCTGACAGAAGGCACCATTTACAGCTTCATCGGTACAACCAAAGCCGAAAACGCTGAGTACGTCGAAGCCGTGAAGTTCAATATGGAGTGGACCGGCACAGGCGACAACGAATAAGCGCCGCCTCCCCAAATATCAAGCCCCGCACTGCGGGGCTTTTTTTATTCTCGCGCGGTCACCTGACACACAACACATTAAGCAGTGATACCCCGGTTAACCGGTTAGGCTCGCGGTCGGCAAACAGCCCCCAACGATCGTGGCCCCAGTACGGCAACTGCAATGGCCAGTGCTGTTTCTCCATGACACCGGAATCACGCAGCAGTTTAAACTCATCAGTGGTGGCCAGCGACATATTGAGCTGACGGCACAGGGCCTGCGAATCGGCGTAATTGAAACGGTTCCACGCCTTGCCATACTCCATGTAAAACTGGTTGCCACCATCAAGCTGGTAGGGCACCACGTAAGTTTTTCCCTGCACCACTGCCTGCAAACGAACCTCAATGTTGGCGTCGGGCGATACTTTTGCCGTTGCGACCGGAGTGGGTTTGGCGGCGGGGACCACAGGCTTGGGAGCCTGAGGCTGAAACGCTTCCGTATCCGGACGGGTGGCAGCGGTTTTCTTCTTGGCGGCAGGCGCACGTCCACTCGCCGCCTGATCCTGATCCACTACCCGGATGAACGCATCCTTGTACCGGGCCAGGCGTTTGACCTGGTTTAATTCCGTTTTGGCTTGAGCAAACTCGGTATATGGACCAATCAAGCAGCGATAGCCATCGGGTTCCGGCTTCATCCACACATCCGTGGTGATTTGCTTATATAACGGTTTAGCATGTGGTAAAGGCATTGGTTTGGGGAGCAGCCCACACTGAATCCAAAAAAAGTGGTTGCCAGCCTGCGGCACTTTTTTACCCCATAATCCCTGACCGATCGGGCAAGCTTGTTCCAGTTGCGGCAAGGCTTTATCACTGGCCTGACTGGCCTGACAGAGAAAATCATTCGCAACCACAGAAGTGGAGAACAGTGAGCCAGCCAGTAGCATGCTGAGGCTCAGCCCAGGTAGGAGGATTCGCGCTGATGTCAGTGCCTTCTTCATTTCCATACGTTTCACTCTAAAACAGTTAGCGGTGATCATTATGACGGCAAAGCGCCAAAAAAAATGTGAACGAAAAGTGACTAGCAAAAAAAGAGCCGGAATATCATCCGGCTCTGAGTTTAGAAATAATTTGTGCGCTACAACAACGAATGAGCGTTAACCTTTATAAATTTTCGGGTTAAACACATCACGCAGCCAGTCACCGAGCAGGTTAATCACCAACACCAGCGTTACCAGAACGATGCCCGGGAAGGCGGTGATCCACCACGCGCCGGAGAAGATGTAGTTAAAGCCGATACTGATCAGCGCCCCCAATGACGGCTGATCGACCGGCAAGCCCAGCCCCAGGAACGACAGTGCCGCTTCCGACATGATGGCATTGGCCACCTGCACGGTTGAGATCACCAGGATCGGAGACAAACAGTTAGGCAGAATATGACGGAACATGATCCGAGGTGCCTTAAAGCCCATCACGCGCGCCGCTTCAACATACTCTTTCTTCTTCTCGGCCAGGACCGAAGCGCGAATGGTTCGCGCATACTGCGGCCACTCAGCGACACCGATGATCACCACCAGCATCACCACCGCATACTGGCTGTAAAAATCACTGCCAAAACTCGCCTTGAAGATCGCCGAGACGATGATCGCCACCATCATGGTCGAAAAAGATAACTGCACATCAGCAAAGCGCATCAGGAAGCTGTCGATCCGGCCGCCAAAGTAACCGGCCGACAGGCCAATGATAATGCCCAGAAACAGCTGTAAGCCAACGGCAAGAAAGCCGATCGTCAGTGACAGGCGCGAGCCGTACAAAATAGTGGAGAGGATATCGCGTCCCTGTTCATCCGTACCGAGAACAAAACGCTGATCGCCGTCCTCCATCCAGGAAGGCGGCAGTTCTGAGTCCATGATGTCGATGGCAGTCAGATCGTAGGGATCGGTCGGTGCCAGGATTGGCGCGGCCAGCGCCAGCACCAAAAACATCATAAACACCGCGAAGCTAGCCATCGCCACCTTATCGCGCAAAAAATAGTAAAGAAAATCCGATTGTTTAAAACGCTCCCAACGAGAAGGAGCTGCAGTTGCCTGGGTCATAATTACGCTCCTTTTCCGGTTAGGTTGACGGTTGGGTTGATAATGCCATACAGCAGGTCAACGATGGTATTGGTAACCACAAAAATCAAACCGACAAAAATAACGTAAGCGGTGATCAACGGGGTATCTACCCGGTTGATCGCCTCAAGGAACAGGAAGCCAGTCCCTGGCCACTGAAACACCGTTTCAGTCAGAATGGTGTACGCCACCATGGTACCAATTTGCACCCCACCGACCGTCAGGACCGGCAGCATGGTATTTTTTAGGGCATGTTGGTAATAAATTTTTCTTAAGTTCAGCCCCTTGGCTTTGGCAAACTTAATGTATTCCGAGCTCAGCACTTCCAGCATCTCTGAACGAACCAGGCGGATAAACAGCGGCAACATGATCGACGCCAGGGCAATACACGGCAGGATCAGGTGTTTAATGCCATCGACGGTGAAAAAGCCCGATTCCCAGCCAAGTACATTGGCCGTTTCTCCCCGCCCATAGGAAGGCAGCCAGCCCAGCTCGATCGAGAAGACATACATCAGCATGATGGCGGTGAGGAAGACCGGGATTGAAATTCCGACACTGCTCATCGCCATGACAAACTTGGTGAAGACACTCTTCGGGTGAATGGCGGAATACACCCCCAGTGGTATCGAGAAGACGATGATGATCAGTGTCGCACCAAACACCAGCTCTAGTGTAGCCACCAGCTTATCGAGGATCACCTCCACCGCTGGTCGCTTGAAAAAGTAAGATGTCCCTAAGTCACCTTGCAGGGCGTTGCCCACAAAGCGCGTATATTTTGTGATAAAGGGATCATTCAGGCCCAATTCATCACGCAGTGCCTGCCGCTCTGCTTCCGAAACCGACTGACCAACAAGCTCACGCAACGGGTCACCCAGATTGTCCTGTATGGCAAACGCCACCAAACTGATCACAAACATCACTATCAGTGCCTGAAACAGGCGCTTGACCAGAAACGAAAACATTCCTTGCCCCTTAACTATCCATAGTTCTCTAATCAGAGAAAAACTCAGTCTGCAAACCAACTCAATCCGACTGAAATAAAATTGAGCCGAGTATCGAGTACCATCAACAAGTACTGACGAAGGAGGGAACCCTGTTCCCTCCTGATGACTACATGCCGGGGTTATTCAACCACCAGATCACCAAAGTAAGGCATCACCATTGGGTTGACGATGTCTGCCGCTTTCACGTTAGACTTCGCGCCCCAGGCTTCACTTTGCCAGTGTAGCGGCACAAACGCGGCGTCGTTATACAACGTAGCTTCAACCCCTTTGAGCATTTCGGCGCGTTTCGCCGGATCGGTTTCAACGTTCGCCGCTTCAACCACTTTGTCCATCTCAGGGTTTGAGTAGTAACCACAGTTGTACTGGCCGCGACCGGTCTCTTCGTTACGTGTCATGGTCAGGAACTCGTTGAAGTTCGCCGAATCTTCCGTATCCGAGTGCCAGCCGATCATCAGCATGTCAGCCGCACATTTGTCGAACTCTGGCCAGTACTGCGCTTTCGGCATGGTCTTCAGATCCACCTTGATGCCGATCTTAGACAGCATCGCGGCTGCCGCTTGGGCCACTTTCGCATCGTTCACGTAACGGTTATTTGGCGCCATCATGGTCAGGGTAAAGCCTTTCTCGTATCCCGCTTCTTTCATCAGCTGTTTGGCTTTTTTCAGATCGTAGCGAGGAACCAGCGCTTCGTTATGGCCCACGTAACCAGCCGGGCTCTGTTGACCTGCGGCTGTGGCGAAGCCTTTCATGATTTTCTTCACGATACCTTCGTTGTTGATCGCGTGTACGATCGCCTGACGCACGCGCACATCTTTCAGCGCTTCGTTGCTATTTTGGTTCATTTGGAAGGTGATGATACGAGTACCCGGTAGTGTTACCAGATCAATACCTTTGGCCTCTTTCACCCGCTTGTGGTCATTAGGGGCCACCGGGTGGATCATATCCACACCGCCGGAAAGCAGCGCAGCAACACGCGTGGCATCTTCTTTGATTGGTACCAGGGTCAGCTTGTCGACGTTCCCTTTCGACGCTTTGTCCCAGTAATCTTTGAAGCGCTCAAACTCGACTTTCACGCCCTGTTCACGCGCCGTGACAATAAACGGGCCGGTACCGGAAACGTTGGTCGATGCAAAGGAGTTACCGTGCTTGACCAGCTCCGCTTTGTCTTTGCCGTCTGCAGTAGTGCCGCTGTAGAACTTGCTGTCCATCGGGAAGATGTACGTCGCGGTTTGCAGCACCAGCGGGTATGGGCCTTTCGTCACCAGGTCAAACGAGTAATCATCCACTTTGACGATTTTCTCATACGGGTCAAAGATGGCCTTGAAGTCAGGTGAACTCAGCAGACGCTCGAATGTCCAGACGACATCATCAGCGGTCAGTGGGTTGCCTGAATGAAATTTCACTCCCTCACGCAGCTTGAAACGCACCGTGGTCTCGTTAATACGCTCCCAGCTTTCCGCCAGGCGAGGTTCAAAGTCCATTTGTTGAGTGAAGCGGACCAGTGGGTCAAATACCATGTGTGACATCTGCAATGTACCACCAGACAGTTGCTCATGCGGGTCCAGCGATACGGGATCAGCCGCGTAGCCAACTTTAATATCGGCAGCCAGTGCATTAAAACTCAGGCCTGCTGCCATCAGCGCCACTGCTAATTTGCTTTTCATGGTTTTCATTTGCATAACTCCTTCATGCGGGAATCCGAGTCCCTTGTTGTTGTGTTTGCGTCTTTTTATGACTAAAGATCGCCAAGCGAGAAACTTGGTTTAAGCCGTTGTGATGTCTTCTCTTAAGCCAGTGAACTCTGGCATCAGCGAGATCAGTTTTTTGCTGTACTCATGCTGAGGATGGTTAAATAACTGCTCTGTGGGGGCCACCTCCAACAGGGTACCCATCTGCATTACCCCCACCCGGTCACACATCTGACGAATAACCGGAAGGTCATGACTGATAAACAACATAGTCAAGTTCAGCTCACTTTGCAGATCTTTCAGCAAATTCAGGATCTGAGCCTGAACCGACACATCCAGCGCCGATGTCGGTTCATCACAGATCAAAAGGCGTGGCCGGGTCGCCAGTGCGCGCGCAATTGAAATACGCTGACGCTGGCCGCCGGAGAATTCATGCGGGTATTTAACCCCTGCCATTTTACCCAGCCCGACATGGTCAAGCAGGTCATTGACGATCTGACGGGTTTCCGCTTCGTTGCGGGTCAGCTTATGGAAACGAATCGGCTCGGCAATAATGTCACAAACCTTCATTCGCGGGTTCATCGAGGTATAAGGATTCTGAAACACCATCTGCATCTGGCGACGCATCGGACGACGTTCTTTTTCTGATTTCAAAGCGGTGAGATCGATGCCTTCAAACGTCACTTTACCAGAGTTAGGCTCATACAGGCCGGCAATCACCCGGGCAATGGTGGATTTACCCGAACCCGACTCACCTACCAGACCAAAGGTTTCGCCTTCGTGCACTTCAAAACTGACGTTGTTGGATGCCTGTACGTATTCACGACGACTTTCAAACAACGAGTCTTTAGTAATAAAGCGCAGGTTAACGTTTTCTACCTTGAGTAATGGTCCGGTGTACTCCCGCTGATCCTGGCTTTGGCCTAACCAGTGGTTTTTGATATCCAAAGGTTCCAGCTCGCTGGCTTCTTCGATGTAGCTCACCAACGGGAAACGATCGAGTTTTCGGTCAGAACGCGGTACCGCAGAAATCAGGCTGCGTGTGTAAGCATGGTCCGGGTCACCCAACACCTTGGCGGTCGGGCCGAACTCAACCAGATCGCCCCGGTACATCACCGCAACCCGATCGGTAACATTGGACACCACCCCCATATCGTGGGTGACCAGCATACAACCGACATTGTTCTTGATGCACAGCTCACGGATCAGGCTAAGAATCTGGTCTTGGATCGACACGTCTAAGGCGGTGGTCGGCTCGTCAGCAATGATCAGATCCGGCTCTCCTGCCAGGGCAATCGCGATCACCACACGTTGACGCATACCACCGGAAAACTGGTGCGGATACTGCTTTAAGCGGTTTTCCGGCTGAGGAATGCCCACTTGCTGCATCAGAGAAAGAGCACGCTGATACGCTTCTTCATCCGAAACCTTCATGTTGGCATGAATGGTTTCTTTGAGTTGCTGCTCAACCGTAAATAAGGGATTCAGCGAGGTCATCGGATCCTGGAAAATAAAACCAATCTTAGAGCCGCGAACCTTACGCATCGCTTCTGGCGATAAGCCAGACACCTTTTCACCATCTAAATACACATCACCACTGGCAATGCGTCCCGGAGGGCTCAACAAATCGATAACCGCGTTACCGACGGTGGATTTCCCCGCCCCGGATTCACCCACCACCCCGACAATCTCACCCCGTTCAATATTAAACGAGAGTGAGTTGACGGCGGCATGCACACCATGACGTGATGGGTATTCAATACGTAGGTTTTTCACCTCTAATAGTGACATTTCAGACCTCTACTGCCTTGTCTGTGGTTTTAAAGCGCACACACTCTGTGCCATTCACCACCTAAATGAATCCGTTCAAATCCAGAATAATACTCTGAAATCTAAATGCGCCCCCAATTTGGCAAAAAACACACAAAAAAGCAACAATTAAAGTATATTTCGCCGGAAAAACCCAAAATGAACGCACAATACGCGAATAAAAATGCATTAACAAGTATTTAACCACTCTTGCAACTGCCCGTTTTTGTGCGCTTCGCACCAAAAAAGACAGCAAAATACTCTAAAAACACACCAACTGGAATTATTGACAAAAGCAACATTATTCACGGAGTGCAATTAACATACACCAAACAATATTCCGGTAAATCTGTATTTTTTCGACATAAAATGTTACTAACAAAATAGTATGCAAAAACAAAAAGCCAAAATAGCCGCAGATAAACATCGCTCAAAATGTGAGCACAACAGCAAAACACCTCATCTCGCAGCTATGCGTCAATTACGCATTTTTTGCCTCAGGCACTCCCCCGCTCAGTCAAATGCCGGCATATAACACACTTTTTGTCCATCGATAAGGTTAGCAATGTTAATATGGCACAAAACCGAAGTAAGTGAGCGTGAAAGCGCCAATAGAAAAGGAGCCTGTGTGCTTAAAGCGATTTTTTTTGATATGGACGAAACGCTGTGTGGTACGTCAAATGCGGACAAGCTCGCCGGGCAGACGTTCACCGATTGGATCCAAACCACCTACCCACAGTTGCCCGATGCACACGCGTTCGTACAGCGTTACCTGGCTGGTGTATACAAAAAACTTAACGCGGAATACCCGCAGCTGGTCGCGTTGCTGCCCAACGAGCATGCTTTTCGTTGTGGGCTGATCAAAACCATCCTGGCCGAGCAAGGTATCTCCGTTAGCGAAGAAGCCGCGCGGCAAGCACAGAACTTTTTTGATGCTGCGCGCATGCGCGCTTTTACCTTCCTGCCTGGGGTAAAAGAGATGCTTGAGGCACTGCGCCCCGATTACCAACTGGTGGTGATCACCAACGGCCCGGTATTTTCCCAACACCCCAAGCTGGCGGCGACCAATATGAGTGAGTGGGTTGACCATATTATTGTCGGCGGCGAAGAGCCGGAAGAAAAGCCAGCCGCCAGCATTTTCCAGAAAGCTCTCGCTCTGACCAACACCAAGCCGGAACAAGCGCTACACATCGGTGACTCTTTGACCGCAGACATCGCCGGGGCCAATAACCTGGGTATTGTCAGCGTGTGGGTCAACCACGATCAGCAGGACAATGACAGCGAGATCCAGCCTGATTTCGAGATCACCCACACCGTCGAGCTGCTGGAAATCCTCAAAACCCTTGACCGCTAAACGCGCCGGCAATCTAAAGACCTGCCCACCAGCGGTCGGAGCCACCTGTTCAGCCAGATGCGCTCCGGCCTCAGGTTCCTGGCTCCTTAAGCAGCGAAGACAAAAAAAGCCCCGATATTGCTATCGAGGCTTTTAAATGATGGTCGGTGAAAAGGAGTTCAATCGGACTGGCGCTCCAGCCCCGCACACACCAACATAGTTATTTAAATAGAAAAAAACCATCATTTCTGGTGAGGTTTCTTAATAGTGGTCGGTGAAGAGGGATTCGACGCGGCTGGGCTTCCAGCGCCCGACCTTCTGCTTGGCGATTTTTAATACCCGGAATGCAAAAAAGCCTCGATATTTCTATCGAGGCTTTTAAATGATGGTCGGTGAAGAGGGATTCGAACCCCCGACCCTCTGGTCCCAAACCAGATGCGCTACCAAGCTGCGCTATTCACCGACTTGTGTTTTATCTCGACCTGGGCCAAGAATGGAAGCAAAGCTACCAGAATAATGGGGTGGCTAACGAGACTTGAACTCGCGACAACCGGAATCACAATCCGGGGCTCTACCAACTGAGCTATAGCCACCATCAAATTTTGCATCAACCGGCATTTGCCGTTATGTTCCCGCATGACAGCCAGAACATAGAAAGTGGTCGGTGAAGAGGGATTCGAACCCCCGACCCTCTGGTCCCAAACCAGATGCGCTACCAAACTGCGCTATTCACCGACTTATGTTTTATCTCGACCTGGGTCAAGAATGGAAGCAAAGCTACCAGAATAATGGGGTGGCTAACGAGACTTGAACTCGCGACAACCGGAATCACAATCCGGGGCTCTACCAACTGAGCTATAGCCACCACTACTTTTTTAACCGATAACATCCCCCGAGGCGAAAATGGCGCGCCCGAAAGGATTCGAACCTTCGACCTTTGGCTCCGGAGGCCAACGCTCTATCCAGCTGAGCTACGGGCGCATGCCCTATCGGCGGAGTGGAATAATACGGATATCACACTATGCCGTCTAGTACTTTTTTTACTTTTTTTTCCGTTTGGTCTCTTTTTCGACAGTTATTCCGCTTTGAAGTCGATTTTAGATGTGATTCACGCCCTGTCACGAACAAGTTGTTGTTTATTGCAACAACTTAACAGGATATAATCACCCAATATTTACATTGATTTAACAGCTGCGTCGTATCTGTTTAATCATTATTACGCCACTCCGTTGAATTTTCTAGAGCATAATTTTCAGGAGTTGGCCTTAATACTCTAACTATATAAGACAGGTAAGGTTCTTACCTCGGGAATGTGAAGTGGGTTAATGGATATGTCTCAACGAATGATTAGCGTTTTGTTCGCTGCTTTAACTTTTTCAACAGCAGCTCTGGCTTCTGACATCAGCCAAACGGAATACGATGCGATTGCAGAACGCATCAAACCCGTTGGTGATGTCTATCTGGTTGGCAGTGAACCAGTCAAAGCGGAGCCTTCAGGCCCTCGCGACGGCGCAACGGTATACAATACATTCTGCATGGCGTGCCACACGACCGGCGCATCCGGCGCGCCAATTAAGGGAAACGCAGGAGCCTGGGCTCCACGCATCGCCCAGGGCAAAGATGTACTGACCGATCACGCAATCAACGGCTTTAATGCCATGCCGGCTCGGGGCACCTGTATGGACTGTTCAGACGATGAAATCATCGCCGCCATCGATCACATGCTCGAAGGCATGTAACCCTCTTAGCACATAAAAAGGCTTGCCACCCGGCAAGCCTTTCTGTTTGCATCACTTATTGAACATCGCCCTCAGATTGGCAATGTGGGCCTGGCCCTTGACCATACGCTCTTCCTGGCTGAGCGGCTTCTTGTTCACTTCCCACTCCACATCATCAAAGGGCAGCTCATCCAAAAAACGACTCTGGGTCGGCTTGATCAACTCACCGAACTGCCGCCGCTCCTTACACATGGTAAAGGTTAACTCACGCTGGGCGCGGGTGATCCCCACGTACATCAAACGACGCTCTTCTTCGACGTTCTCTTCATCAATACTGGTTTGGTGGGGCAAAATCCCCTCTTCTGAGCCGATCAGGTACACATAAGGAAACTCCAGCCCTTTTGACGCATGCAGCGTCATCAGCTGCACGGCATCACTGTCTTCCTCTTCCTCTCCCCGCTCCATCATGTCGCGCAACGTCAAACGCTGTACCACCTCTTTCAAGGTTTTCTCTTCCTGATCGTAATTATCACCTTCCAGATCGGCCACAATCCATGAGTATAGATCCGAGACGTTTTTCATCCGCATTTCCGCCGCCTTCGGACTGGAAGAGGTCTCGTATAGCCAGTCTTCGTAATTGATATCACGCACCAGCGAACGTACGGCGGTGACCGTATCGCCGCGTTCAGCCTGATCGCCAATTGCCACCAACCACTGAGTAAAGCGGCGCAGATTATCCAGCCCCCGGCCATGCAGGTGTTGTTCAAGTCCCATTTCAAAACTGGCCTCAAACAAACTTTTCCCGCGCATGTTGGCGTAACTGCCCAGCTTTTCTAACGTCACCGGGCCAATCTCACGCCGCGGTGTATTCACAATGCGCAAAAAAGCGTTGTCATCATCCGGGTTCACCAACACCCGCAGGTAAGCCATGATGTCTTTGATTTCGGCACGGGCGAAAAATGACGTCCCGCCCGAGAGCTTGTACGGCACCCGGTTCTGCATCAACGACTTCTCTATCAGGCGTGACTGGTGGTTGCCGCGATATAACACTGCATAATCTTTGTAATCGGTTCGGTTGAGGAACTTATGCGCGATCAGCTCACCGGTCACCCGCTCCGCTTCGTGCTCTTCATTTTTCGCCAGCAAAACTTTGAGCTTTTCACCGTCCGGGATCTCAGAAAACAGTGATTTTTCATACACGTGTGGGTTATTGGCAATCAGGATATTGGCCGCGCGCAAAATCCGACTGGTGGAACGGTAGTTCTGCTCCAGCTTAATCAAACGCAGGTTAGGGTAATCTTCACCCAATAACACCAAGTTCTGCGGCTTGGCGCCACGCCAGGAATAAATCGATTGGTCATCATCACCGACCACGGTCAGGCGGCCGCGCTCACCGACGATCAGCCTGACCAGTTCATACTGGCTGGTGTTGGTATCCTGATACTCGTCGACCAGCAGGTAGCGAATACGGTTTTGCCAGCGCTGGCGCACATCGTCATTGGTACGCAGTAACAGCACCGGCAGCAGGATCAGATCATCAAAATCAAGCGCATTGTAGGCTTTCATCTGTTTCTGATACATCTCAAAACAGAAAGCAAACAACTGTTGCTGCTCGCCTTTGGCATGTGCTTTCGCCTGCTCCGGGGTGAGCATGTCATTTTTCCAGTTAGAAATCGTACTCAGTAACTGACGCAACAGATCCTTATCACCATCCAACTGTTTTTCAGTCAACTCTTTCAGCAATGCCAGCTGATCCTGGTCATCAAACAGAGAAAAACCCGCCTTGAGGCCCAGCGCTTTGTACTCGCGTTTGATGATATTGAGGCCCAGCGTATGAAAGGTCGAGACCATTAAGCCTTTAGACTCATTTTTACCCAGCGTCTGACCAACCCGCTCTTTCATTTCGCGCGCGGCTTTATTGGTAAACGTCACAGCGGCAATATTGCGTGCCTTGTAGCCACATTGCTGAACCAGATAAGCGATCTTGTTGGTGATCACACGGGTTTTACCGGAACCGGCGCCGGCCAGCACCAGGCAAGGACCTGATACATATTTGACGGCTTCGTCTTGACTGGGATTCAGCTTCATAGTGGCTCTCTGTGGAATCAATCGAGGCGCCTATAATAAAGGCGCAACATCACGAATGCCATGCTCAATCGACGCAATTTTTTCCTCATCAATAAAAAGTATTTGTTGCATAATAGGCGACTAATTGCGCTATAATGAATGAACGTTCATTCACTAACAATCTGATCAATGTCCAATATTACTGCTGCTGATAAACGCGAGCAGATTTTATTCGCTGCTGAAAAACTCATTGCGGAATCTGGGTTTCAAGGTTTATCCATGCACAAACTGGCCAAAGAAGCCGGGGTTGCAGCCGGAACCATCTACCGTTACTTCACAGATAAAGAGCACCTCCTTGATGATGTTCGCTTACAGGTCGCCAAACGAATTGCCAGCGCTGTTCAGGCCAACGTTACGGACGAGATGTCGCTGAAAACCCGTTATCGCACCATGTGGCTCAATATCTGGAATCTGGCGGCATCCAACATGGAAACCATCAGCAACCGGGTCCAATATGAATCTCTACCCTGTACCAAAAGTGCAAAAACTCGGGAACTTGAGCGAAAAATGTTTGCCCAAGTGGATCGTCTTTTTACCCAAGGGAAAGAAGAGGGCCTTTTTAAATCCCTTGATAATGAAATTCTGTTTGGGTTGAGCCTGGAAGCGAGTGTCACTCTGGCGCGAAAACATGCTTTAGGATTTTATCAACTGGATGACATCGCGCTGGAAGCGTCAATTGAAGCCAGTTGGGATGCAATCATTACACACTAATTTGGAGTTCTTAATAGAATGAAAAAGTGGACTTTCTTTATGTTACTTATCGCGGTACTGCTGTTTGGCAGCGTGATAGGTTTTAACCTGTTTAAACAACAAAAGATCGCTGAATACATGGCGAATCGTCCTGAGCCGGAGTTTCCGGTTACCGTCACGGAAGTAAAAGCGGTTGACTGGGTACCGGTGATTGAAGCAATTGGCTTTATCGAGCCTAACCAAGGTGTGACGATTGCCAATGAAACCAGCGGGGTAATTGACAAGATCGCTTTTGATTCAGGCACCTCTGTTGAAGAAGGCCAACCTCTGGTCCTACTGGATTCCGAAGTCGAAAAAGCCAATCTGAAGAGTACACAAGCTAAACTGCCGGCAGCGCAAGCCAAGTACAAACGCTACCAAGGGCTGTACAAAAAAGGCTCGATTTCGAAAGAAGCCTACGATGAGGCTGAAGCAAACTATTTCTCACTCAAAGCCGACATTGAGAGCTTAAACGCCTCAATCGACCGCCGGGAAATCAAAGCGCCATTTGCGGGCGTGGTCGGTATCCGCAATGTCTATCTGGGCCAGTACCTGCAAGCCGGTACCGATATCGTTCGCCTGGAAGACACCAGCGTGATGCGCCTGCGCTTTACGGTGCCACAGACCGATATTTCACGCATTTCTCTCGACCAGGAAGTCGATATTTTTGTTGATGCTTACCCAGAGCGTACATTCAAAGGCTCCATCTCTGCCATCGAACCGGCGGTCAACATCCAAAGTGGCCTGATCCAGGTGCAGGCTGATATTCCAAACAGTGATGGGCAGCTGCGCAGCGGCATGTTTGCCCGCGCCAATATCATTCTGCCTAAGCTGGCAAACCAGGTAACCCTGCCGCAAACCGCCATCACCTTTACCCTGTATGGTGACAATGTCTACATTGTGACAGAAGAAAACGGTGAGAAACGCGTTAAGCAGCACGTGGTAAAAGTAGGTGAACGCACCAAGGATATCGCTCACATCCTCGACGGTGTCAATGCGGGCGATATCGTTGTAACGTCCGGCCAGGTTCGTCTGAGTAACGATGCAAAAGTTCGGGTGGTAGAAAGCGATGCGACTACGCCACCGGCTAAAACCCCAATGCTGTAACTGGAGGCCTCATGCGCTTTACTGATGTTTTTATTAAACGTCCAGTTTTAGCGGTATCGATCAGCTTCTTGATCGCCCTGCTTGGTTTGCAGGCAGTGTTCAAGATGCAGGTTCGAGAATACCCTGAAATGACTAACACCGTCGTCACCGTGACGACGAGTTACTATGGTGCCAGTGCTGATCTTATCCAGGGCTTTATTACCCAGCCATTGGAGCAGGCCGTCGCACAGGCAGACAATATCGATTACATGACGTCATCCTCGGTGCTGGGTAAGTCTACGATTACTGTCACCATGAAGTTGAACACCGACCCCAATGCCGCCCTGTCTGATATTCTGGCTAAAACCAACTCGGTTCGCTCACAGCTGCCGAAAGAAGCCGAAGACCCGACAGTGACCATGTCGACCGGTTCAACCACTGCGGTACTGTATATTGGTTTCACCAGTGATGAGCTCTCTTCCAGCCAAATCACCGACTATCTGGAACGGGTGATCAACCCGCAGCTGTTTACGGTTAATGGTGTCTCGAAGGTGGATCTCTACGGCGGGATGAAATATGCCCTGCGTATCTGGCTCGACCCTGCCAAAATGGCAGCCCTGCGCCTGACCGCCACTGACGTGATGGGCGTATTGAACGCCAACAACTACCAGTCGGCAACGGGCCAGGCTATCGGTGAATTTGTGCTGTATAACGGCAGCGCCGATACTCAGGTCTCCAACGTCGAAGAACTGTCGAATCTGGTGATCAGCACCGATGAAGGTGATGTTACCCGCCTGAGCGACATTGCTAAAGTCACTCTCGAGAAGAGCCACGATGTCTATCGTGCCAGCGCCAATGGACAAGAGGCGGTTGTCGCAGCCATTAACGCGGCACCAAGTGCCAACCCAATCAATATTGCGGCCGATGTGCTGGAACTGCTGCCTCAACTTGAGCGCAACCTGCCCAGCAATATTCAGATGAATGTGATGTACGACTCGACGATTGCGATCAACGAGTCGATCAACGAAGTCATCAAGACCATTGTCGAAGCGGCAGTGATCGTATTGGTGGTGATCACCCTGTTCTTGGGATCATTCCGTGCGGTTATCATCCCGATCGTCACCATTCCGCTCTCACTGATTGGGGTGGCGATGGTCATGCAGGCGATGGGTTTCTCATGGAACCTGATGACCCTGCTGGCGATGGTACTGGCTATCGGCCTGGTCGTGGACGATGCGATTGTGGTACTGGAAAACGTCGACCGCCACATCAAACTGGGTGAATCACCATTCCGGGCCGCGATCATCGGTACCCGTGAAATTGCCGTGCCGGTAATTGCAATGACGCTCACGCTGGGTGCGGTATACGCCCCGATCGCGCTGATGGGCGGGATCACCGGCTCGCTGTTTAAGGAGTTTGCCTTAACCCTGGCGGGTTCGGTATTCGTATCGGGCATCGTGGCGCTGACACTATCGCCGATGATGTGTTCAAAAATGCTTAAGGCACACGAAGAGCCGAGCAAGTTTGAACAGAAAGTGCACAACGTATTGGATAGCATGACCAACCGCTATGCCGCCATGCTTAGCGCAATCATGCAACATCGTCCGGTGGTGATTGGTTTTGCTCTTATCGTCTTTGCCAGCCTGCCGATGCTGTTTAAGTTCATTCCGAGTGAACTGGCACCAGCGGAAGACAAAGGCGTGGTGATGCTGATGGGTACCGCACCATCCAATGCCAACCTGGACTTCATGCAAAACACCATGAATGACGTCAACCAGATACTGTCTGATCAGCCAGAAGTCGCGTTTGCCCAGGTATTTACCGGGGTGCCAAACTCCAACCAGGCGTTTGGTATCGCCTCTATGGTGCCCTGGAGCGAGCGGGAAGCCAGTCAGTCTGAAGTGGCAAAACGCGTAGGTGGCCTGGTTGCCAACGTACCGGGCATGGCTGTGACTGCCTTCCAGATGCCAGAACTGCCGGGGGCCGGGGGAGGCCTGCCGATTCAGTTTGTGATCACCACCCCCAATGCATTTGAAAGCTTATTCACTATTGCCACAGAGGTGCTGACTGAAGTGAAGTCGAGCCCGATGTTTGTCTACTCTGATCTGGATCTGAACTACGATTCAGCGACGATGAAAATCAACATCGACAAAGACAAAGCGGGGGCTTACGGCGTGACCATGCAAGACATTGGTATCACATTGAGTACCATGATGGCTGATGGCTACGTAAACCGTATCGACCTTAACGGTCGCTCGTACGAAGTGATCCCTCAGGTAGAGCGTAAGTGGCGCCTGAATCCGGAGTCAATGAACAACTACTACGTTCGCTCCGCTGATGGTAAAGCCGTTCCACTTGGCAGCCTGATCAGTATTGATGTGGTGGCCGAGCCTCGCTCACTGCCTCACTTCAACCAGCTTAACTCTGCCACCATAGGCGCAGTTCCCGCACCGGGGACCGCGATGGGCGATGCAATCAATTGGTTTGAAGACATCGCTGTCAGCAAGTTGCCAAGCGGTTATAACCATGACTACATGGGCGAAGCGCGTCAGTACGTGACCGAAGGTAGCGCCCTGTACGCAACATTCGGTCTGGCCCTGGCGATCATCTTCCTGGTACTGGCCATCCAGTTTGAGTCGGTAAGAGATCCGCTGGTGATTATGGTCTCGGTACCGCTGGCGATCTGTGGTGCTTTGATCGCACTGGCCTGGGGCGCAGCGTCGATGAACATCTACTCGCAAGTGGGTCTGATCACCCTGGTGGGTCTGATCACTAAGCACGGTATCTTAATCTGTGAGGTGGCGAAAGAAGAACAGCTGCACAACAAGCTCGGTAAAACGGAAGCGGTGATGGAGGCGGCGAAGGTCCGTCTGCGTCCGATCCTGATGACAACCGCAGCAATGATTGCCGGCCTTATCCCACTCATGTACGCCACCGGTGCCGGTGCCGCTCAGCGCTTTAGTATTGGTATTGTTATCGTGGCAGGCCTGGCAATTGGTACTATCTTTACCTTGTTTGTCCTACCGGTGATCTACAGCTATCTGGCGGAGAAGCACAAGCCTCTACCCGTCTTTGTCGAAGATAAAGACCTGGCAAAGCTGGCGCGGGTTGATGAAGCAAAAGCGGCACACCGTGAGCTTGCCGAAAACCGCTAATAGTTTCTGACCACAAAAGGCCACTCCGGTGGCCTTTTTTATATCGGTCATTTGCCAATGACTGGTTCGAATTTTTGCAACCTAACTAGCGACTTTCCCGTACCAATTACATAAAATGAGGATTAATCGAAAGGAGTTTCAGTCATCATGTTTGACCCCAAAAAACTAGAGCAAATTGCTAAACAAATTCACGACTCGATGCCAGCCCCGGTGAAAGAACTCGGTGCCGATGTCGATCAGAAAATTCGTCAAGTTATCCAAGGTCAGCTCAACAAGCTGGACGTGGTCAGCCGTGAAGAGTTTGATGTTCAGACTCAGGTGCTGCTGCGCACACGTCAAAAGCTGACCGAGATGGAACAAAAGCTGACCGAGCTGGAACAGAAGTTGGCCGAAAAAAACGACTAACCAATTAATCAGCAGAGATAAAAAAGGCTTGGTCAGTGACCAAGCCTTTTAATTAGATGTCGTGTTATTTTGTATTTATTGACCCCAGTCTGTCTGGAGTTCTTAAAAGTATTTTCCGCTGGTTAGCGTGTTCGTTCAGTCAGGTTAAAGCTTCCGTTCGAGGGAAAGGCGCTGCGTTTATGCAGATAAATTAAGCGCCTTCGCCGTCGCAACAAAGCTTAAAACAACTCACTAACCGCCTACTGCGATACGCTTCATATCGGTCATGTAGCCACGCAGCTCTTCACCAATGTATTCCACTGGATGGTTGCGGACTGCATCATTGACAGTAATTAGTGTTGCGTTATCGACCTGGTTAGACGTCTCACCCAAACCTTTGCCGATCACGTCCGTGCCTACGGATGGCATAAATTTCTCACGCAGTAGCGGAGTGGCAACGTTAGCAAACAGGTAGTTACCGTATTCCGCCGTATCTGAAATAACCACGTTCATTTCGTACAGGCGCTTACGTGCAATAGTGTTAGCAATCAGTGGAAGCTCATGGAGTGATTCATAGTAAGCCGACTCATCGATGATACCGGAAGCAGTCATCGCCTCAAACGCCAGCTCAACCCCTGCACGAACCATAGCAACCATTAGAATACCGTTATCGAAGTACTCTTGCTCAGAGATCTCAACATCAGTATCCGGATAGTTTTCAAACGCGGTTTCGCCAGTTTCTGCACGCCAGCCAAGCAGGTTCGCATCGTCATTGGCCCAGTCGGCCATCATGGTACTTGAGAACTCACCTGAAATGATGTCATCCATGTGCTTGTTATAAAGCGGACGCATCAGCTCTTTTAGCTCTTCAGACAGCTCAAACGCCTTGATCTTGGCAGGGTTCGATAAGCGATCCATCATATGGGTAATGCCACCAAACTTAAGCGCTTCGGTGATGGTTTCCCAACCATACTGCAGCAGTTTGCCGGCATAACCAGGGTCGATACCGTCAGCAACCATCTTCTCATAACAAACGATCGAGCCAGCCTGGAGCATGCCACACAGGATGGTTTGCTCACCCATCAGATCAGATTTTACTTCTGCAACAAATGAAGACTCCAGACAGCCAGCGCGGTGACCACCGGTTCCCGCCGCCCATGCTTTAGCGATATCCCAGCCTTCACCTTTTGGATCATTCTCTGGGTGAACCGCAATCAACGTTGGTACGCCAAAGCCGCGCTTATACTCTTCACGCACCTCTGTGCCCGGACATTTAGGCGCCACCATAACGACCGTCAGGTCTTTACGGATCTGCATCCCCTCTTCAACCACGTTGAAACCGTGTGAATAACCAAGCGCCGCGCCTTCTTTCATCAGCGGCATAACGGTCTCGACAACGTTGGTATGCTGCTTATCTGGCGTTAAGTTGATAACCAGATCAGCCTCAGGGATCAGATTTTCGTAACTATCTACTTCAAAACCATTCTCTTTTGCGTTCTTGTAGGATTGACGCTGCTCATCGATCGCAGCTTGACGCAGCGCATACGCAACGTTGAGCCCCGAATCACGCATGTTGAGACCCTGGTTGAGACCTTGTGCACCACAACCAACAATAACCACTTTTTTGCCTTTCAGGTAATCAGCTTCAGAGGCAAACTCGCTGCGGTCCATAAAACGACAACGGCCAAGTTGGTCCAACTGCTGGCGTAGGTTTAACGTGTTGAAATAGTTAGCCATGATCGGGCTCTCCTTTAAGAATTTATCCATTCGGTCGATATCTCACTATCGAATAACCTGATACTAAAACAGACATTGAATTGCTTAAAGTGATATATTCACAATTAGTTATTGCAATAAATGCAACAAGGGTGTGACCATTCCATGAACATTAAAAGTCTGCAGCTGTTCATTCATCTCTGTGATAGTAAAAACTTTTCCAAAACCGCCTCAGCGATGCATATCAGCCCTTCAGCATTAAGTCGCCAAATTCAGAAATTGGAAAACGACACCAATCAGATCCTGTTTGTCCGCGACAACCGCAGCGTTGAGCTCACCACCCAAGGCAAGAAACTCGTGCCTGTGGCGCTCAAAATCTTGTCCGACTGGCAACAGTACCAGAACCAACTCAAAGGCACAGAAGATGAACTACAAGGTGAAATCCGCCTGTTCTGCTCGGTCACGGCCAGCTACAGCCATCTTCCTGAACTGATCTCTGAGTTTCGTCTCCAGCATCCCTATATCGAATTTAAACTATCAACCGGTGACCCAGCTCAGGCGATTGAAAAAATCTTGAGTGATGAAGCCGATATTGCGATATCGGCGAAACCAGAACAACTCCCGGCAAAAATCGCTTTTGAACCAATTAGTGAAGTTCCTCTCTCAGTAATAGCCCCGGCAAGCATCAGCAGCTTTGCAGAAGAGTTACACAAAGAAAGACCAGATTGGACAGCCATCCCTTTTATTCTGCCCGAAGCCGGAACCGCCCGGGAGAGAGCCAATGCCTGGTTTAAAAAGATGCGCATCAAGCCCAATATCTACGCCCAGGTGTCAGGACATGAAGCTATTGTCAGCATGGTTGCCTTAGGGTGCGGGGTTGGTATTGCACCGGAAGTGGTTATCGTGAACAGCCCAGTAAGAGATAAGATCCAACGATTAAAACTCGAGCCTATCAAGCCGTTTAAACTCGGAGTGGTGTGTAAGCGCTCAAATCTGGAAAACCCATTACTCGCTGCATTTTGGAAAGTAGCGGAAAAGGTCTACATTCAGCCCTAAATCGGTTCACTGATCACCAGTCAAACTACAGACATGGTTAGGATGTGTCTTGACCTGATTTAACGGTACAATTTTCATCAGTTATTTGGCTAAGGCGCTTAATTCAATGACGTCACTTAAGAAGATTACCCTGGTTTCACTCCCCTTACTGATTATCGGATGCAGCTCCGCTCCCGATAGCGTTCCTTTGTCTGCAAAGGACTATTGCCTGGCTCAGCCAATCAAACCCGTTAAACCTCTGTCCAGTTACCTTGTGCCTTATCAGTCCCAGCTGGAGCAAAAGACAGGGGTCTATGTCCTGGAGCAAGGGGCGGAAGCAATGATGTCACGAGCCTGGTTAACCGAGCGCGCCGAAAAAACCATTGATGTACAGTACTTTATCTTTTCCGTCGACAATATTGGCCTGATTGCCACTGACTATCTAGTCAAGGCGGCAGAACGCGGTGTCAAAGTCCGAGTACTGGTCGATGACATCATGCTGGAAGTAAAAGGTGATGAGTTACTGATGCTTGCAGCCCATGAGAACTTCGAAATCAAAGTGTATAACCCAAATGTCAATATTGGTAAAAATATCGCAGAGAAAATAACGACACTGTTGACCGACTTCCATGGCATCAACCAGAGAATGCACAACAAGGTTTTCTTGGTTGATGGACAGCTCGCGATCACCGGGGGAAGAAACATTGCAGATGAATACTTTGGCTTTGATCATGAATACAACTTTAGAGATCGAGACGTTTTTCTCGCCGGTAAAGCCGTAAATGACGTACAAAGCTCCTTCGAAGAATACTGGCAGAGTACACTGAGTGTTTCTGTAGAAGCGCTGTTTGCTCCCGCCCCCAGTCACGGAAATCCCGATTTCTCTAGATTACACTCCTACGCCTGCAACCCAACTCATTTCCACCCGGAGATCCGGCAAGAAATCGAGCGAGTCCCGCAGACTTTTGCACGAATCGCAGAAGAAGGCAAGTTTCTGTTGGTCGATCGTGTGGAATATATTGCTGATACACCAGGAAAAAACCGTCACGAAATGTTCCTTGGTGGCGGAGGTATTACACGAGATAAGTTGATTGAGTTAAGCGAAAATGCTCAGAAGAGCATCCTCATCCAAACCCCTTATCTCGTCACAACCAAAAAAAATCGACAATTTCTTCGCCAACTGGTCAATAAAGGCATTTCAATTAAGATCCTGACCAATAGCCTTGCCTCCAATGATAACTTAGCCGCATTCAGTGGTTATCAGAGAAACAGAAAACAGCTTCTCGATACTGGCGTTGAGGTATACGAGTTCAAACCCGATGCTCAGGTCAGGCATCGCGTGATGACAGAGCATATGTACAAGAAACTGCCGACTACGCCGATATTCGGCCTGCATGCGAAAACAATGACGATTGATGATGGCATCACTGTTGTCGGAACCTACAATTTCGATCCCCGCAGTGCAAACCTTAACACTGAAAGTTTCGCAATAATCCATTCACCGGATATCACCAGGCATGTAAAGGCTTCAATGCTGACTGAAATGGCACCCGAAAATGCATGGCGAATCACGAAAGACTTTAACCCAGATAATAAAGTCAGCATGCCGAAGCAAATCGGAGTAAAGCTTCACCGAGTGGTACCTAAGAATATTCTTTAGATATCCAGCAGGTACGATTGGATAACACTAACAATGGAAGTGGCCTGTATGGCTTGATCGCAATCTGGATAAGATAATTGCGCAGGAAACATCGCTTAAAACAAGGCGTGGATTGCCGCTAATAACAAAAGCGACAACGCCGTTATCAGCGATGTTAGCCAGCAAAAATGATCAACTACTTATGCCGACTGATATGACTAGGGGATAGTATTTTATTCGGCGGTATAAACAGAAAAAGCCTCGCCGTTTCTAGCGAGGCTTCTGAATAAGTGGCGGAGTGGACGGGACTCGAACCCGCGACCCCCGGCGTGACAGGCCGGTATTCTAACCAACTGAACTACCACTCCGCAGTGGCTTACCTGCTATTGGCAGGTGTCCAAAATTTAAAGCCTGGCGATGTCCTACTCTCACATGGGGAAGCCCCACACTACCATCGGCGCTAATTCGTTTCACTTCTGAGTTCGGCATGGAATCAGGTGGGTCCAAATCGCTATGGTCGCCAAGCAAATTCTTTAATTCGGAAAGCTGTTTTTGTGTTCTCTA
>NZ_JARHUF010000009.1 GCF_029223195.1 Vibrio sp. CAU 1672
TTAAATTTTGGACACCTGCCAATAGCAGGTAAGCCACTGCGGAGTGGTAGTTCAGTTGGTTAGAATACCGGCCTGTCACGCCGGGGGTCGCGGGTTCGAGTCCCGTCCACTCCGCCACTTATTTAAGCCCCAGTCGAAAGACTGGGGCTTTTTCGTATGCCTACGAAAAAGCCCTGTGGGCAGGTATTTCCCTTTCAGAAGCCTTGCTGATCCATAGTGAGGTTTTTTTCGGTTTTGGTACTCGGGATATAGGACGAGTATTTAGCTTGAATTTTGCTTACCACCTCTGGCGCTCTGTGTGCCTTGTTAAGGGCTAACGGCGCTTAAATGAGCCCAACAGCATTACTGATACAGAAACTTGGTTAGACAATATTGTGAGTCCCTTGTTCTGGTTGTTCGTGATTGATTAAGTTTCCGGACGTCGGAAAAAGCCCGTCACTTAGCAGGTGTTTTTGTGCAGGAAAAAGAGGAGGGTGCGCTTCACAACAGATTCGTGGACGGATAAAAAGAAAGATAAGTTTACTTTACTCTAAGGATGCACGGGTATTACTCTGTCGCCACTGTTCCAATCGAGTATTACTGATGCAGCTTTTAAAAAATAATACATTAAATCAGCTTTTTGAAAATCTTTCCGTGACGTCGGGAATTTCTGTTTATAACCCGGCTACCGAAGAAGAAATCATTAGGCTAGCTCCAACTGCAATAGGCGCACTCGCGTCGATCATTGAACAGTGCTCACTAGCTCAAAAGGCATGGGCGCAACTAAGCGCCAAACAGCGTTCAGTATATTTGAAGCGCTGGTTTGGGTTGTTGGGGGAAAACGCAGAAGATATTGCGACGATCATTACCTTAGAACAGGGGAAACCACTGACAGAGAGTCGGGGAGAGGTGGCTTATGGTGCAGCGTTCGTAGAGTGGTTTGCTGAAGAAGCGAAGCGAGCCTATGGTGAAGTGATACCGGCAACAACAACAGACAAACGCTTGACGACGATTAAGCAGCCTGTCGGCGTTTGTGCGGCCATCACCCCCTGGAACTTTCCTATTGCGATGATCACCCGCAAGGCCGCACCAGCATTGGCTGCCGGCTGTGGCATGATCATCAAACCTTCCGAGCTGACACCACTTACTGCTCTTGCGGTTGTTGAGCTCGCTTATCAGGCTGGGATCCCTAAACCTCTGCTGCCAGTTGTGATTTCGGAACAAGCCGCAGAGTTTGGTCAGGTATTGTCGACGGATCCTGGCATCAAGAAGATTTCGTTTACGGGCTCAACACGTGTCGGAAAAATTTTGATGAAGCAGGCCAGTGAAACTGTTAAAGCCGTATCTATGGAACTGGGGGGCAATGCACCGTTTATTGTATTTGATGATGCTGACTTGGAATTAGCCGCAGAAGGGCTGATCGCCTCAAAATTCCGTAATGCCGGGCAAACGTGTGTGTGTACAAACCGTCTATATATTCATAAAGATATAAAAGAACGATTTATGGAAAAAGTTCTGTCTAAACTTGCTGCGCTAAAAGTCGGTAACGGTTTAGATTCTGGTGTGACTGTCGGGCCTGTGATTACAATGGCCTCTAAACATCGTCTGGAGGCGGTTATCGACCAAGCGCTGCAAGAAGGGAGCAAGGATCGCTACTCGTCGTCAGAAGCTCACAGGTCGCTTTGTGGAGCCAATCATTCTGGATAACGTAGAGCAAGGTATGGCTATGGTTCAGCAAGAGTTGTTTGGCCCCGTATTGCCGGTGTTGACTTTTGAAGATGACGAGCAAGTACTGGCGATGGCAAATGACACGGAATATGGTCTTGATTGTTATTTTTATACCGATAGCCTGAAGCGTATAGTGAGCTTCAGCGAAGAGCTGGAATACGGCATGGTCGGTGTGAATGAAGGTATCATCTCTACCGAAGTGGCACCGTTTGGTGGGATCAAAGAATCTGGCGTTGGGCGCGAGGGTGCTAAGCAAGGCTTAGATGAATACCTGGAAACGAAATATGTCTGTTTAGGTGGGCTTGGTTAACCTTTTGGCTCAGAAGGCTTCTACAAGCCAGGGAGAGGGCTGGGTAGCAGGCCGTGCCTTCCAGAACTCTTACGTTAGCGACTATGTTTCATTAATTTAAGCTCAAAAAGCCCAGTACGATTACTGGGCTTTGTTATTCGTGGCGCCGGTACCACAGTGAACGGTGGATTTGCAACTGGATTTAAATGGTAGATACAGAAGGGTCGTGTCTTGGGACAGGACTGCGCGAGTCAACGCTGATGGCGACACTTCGGTTTGAGGTCATGGTTTGGTACAAACCAGGAGAGTAAGATGCAAAAAAGCCGCATCAAGTGATGCGGCCTTTTTTAAAATGGCTCCCCCTGCGGGACTCGAACCTGCGACATACGGATTAACAGTCCGCCGTTCTACCAACTGAACTAAGGGGGAAAAGATGGTGCCGACTACCGGAATCGAACTGGTGACCTACTGATTACAAGTCAGTTGCTCTACCTACTGAGCTAAGTCGGCACATTTCAATGTTAATAAGCCTAATGCTCATTACTTGAAAGTGGCTCCCCCTGCGGGACTCGAACCTGCGACATACGGATTAACAGTCCGCCGTTCTACCAACTGAACTAAGGGGGAATTATCTTTTCAACAAGAATAATGGTGCCGACTACCGGAATCGAACTGGTGACCTACTGATTACAAGTCAGTTGCTCTACCTACTGAGCTAAGTCGGCCAAACTTATTATTCTTGATATTGCTGTTGCTAATGCACCAACAATTGCAAATTGTGGTGCCCGGAGGCGGAATCGAACCACCGACACGAGGATTTTCAATCCTCTGCTCTACCGACTGAGCTATCCGGGCGACGAGGTGTATTAAACGGTTTTTCCGTTCTTAGGTCAACAGGAAAATACAAAAAAAATATCGTTTGCTGATTTTGTGTGCGTAGTGGGGTGTTTTTGCGCGTTTTAGCTAAAGTTACGCCACTATTAAAGAGCTGAAGGAGCTTTTTTTAAGATGTTGAAAGCGGCTAGTTTGGTTAAATGAATAGAAAGTACACCTGAAAATGTGCATTTTATTAGACAATTGACCTTAAATGAGTGCTTTGGCGGGAATTGGTTTGTCTCGCCACTCTCAGGATGCTAGTGTTGATGCTCTGTTACGGCGCAAACTAGCCGATTGCCGCTCGCGTCGTTACGCTTCGCAGTGCGAGCCAGTAATAGATGAGAGAGCTCTTTGGTGTTGATTTGCTGTGGCCTGCATCCACCATAACAGCAAAGTTATCGATTCGAGAATACGCCCTTCTTAGCTTTGCGTGTAGCTTCAGTAGCATTGTTTAGTGCTAGTCAGTGAGTTTGCTTGGCAAGAACAGTCTGCCATCCAAAATATTTGCGATATCTTTCAGCTTCCGTTCAAAGTCTGCCGGGGCTACTAAGCAATTTGGTCGCGTAATAAGATCTGAGTGCCATTGGTGGAGGTAGGAATAACAGAAAGCGGATGGTAAACAATCAGGCCAAAACGGAAAAAGGAGTTTAGAATGCAAAAAAGCCGCATCAAGTGATGCGGCTTTTTTAAAGTGGCTCCCCCTGCGGGACTCGAACCTGCGACATACGGATTAACAGTCCGCCGTTCTACCAACTGAACTAAGGGGGAATTATTTGTGTCATCTCTTTCGAGATGAAGCACCAAATAATGGTGCCTCGAGGCGGAATCGAACCACCGACACGAGGATTTTCAATCCTCTGCTCTACCGACTGAGCTATCGAGGCAAAAGAATGGTGCCGACTACCGGAATCGAACTGGTGACCTACTGATTACAAGTCAGTTGCTCTACCTACTGAGCTAAGTCGGCACACTGTATTCTTTTTCGTAGAAGAGACTTGCTCTTCGTTGTCAGAACCTCATTCTTAATGAAGCTCTTAGAAAGTGGCTCCCCCTGCGGGACTCGAACCTGCGACATACGGATTAACAGTCCGCCGTTCTACCAACTGAACTAAGGGGGAATTATTTGTGTCATCTCTTTCGAGATGAAGCACCAAATAATGGTGCCTCGAGGCGGAATCGAACCACCGACACGAGGATTTTCAATCCTCTGCTCTACCGACTGAGCTATCGAGGCAAAAGAATGGTGCCGACTACCGGAATCGAACTGGTGACCTACTGATTACAAGTCAGTTGCTCTACCTACTGAGCTAAGTCGGCACACTGTATTCTTTATAACTTATTGATGTCTAAGACACCAACAAACAAATTGTGGTGCCCGGAGGCGGAATCGAACCACCGACACGAGGATTTTCAATCCTCTGCTCTACCGACTGAGCTATCCGGGCGACGGAGCGCTATTAAACGGATTTTCCTGCTTTGCGTCAACCACTTTTTTTAAATAATTTCAAAAAAGTGTCTGTTTGTTTGCTTTTCATTCAACTGTCATTACAAAGTTTGCGCTGCGTTAAATTCCTTTTTGAAATTTGTAACTTTTTCTAGGTAGCGACGGGCTTCGGCATTGGGATGCTTTTTGGTAAGGGCCCAATAGACCTGATTCGGTTGCAGTGAGTTTAAATCCTGCATCGCGCGTTTGCGATCCCGGCTGAATGTGTTGAGAACACCACCGGTTCCGCCATTGTAGGCCGAGATCATACTGTATTCGAGAGAGGTCGGGTGACGAACATCTTTCAGGTAGCGGTTTTTCAGGATGTAAAAATAGGCGGTACCGGTATCGATATTGTTTTCCGGATTGAACAAGTACTCCGGAGTCGGCTGACCAGATTTGTTCTTTACCAGTTTAAAGACATCACGACCTGCTGTTTTTGGTACTACCTGCATCAGGCCATAAGCATTGGCCCAACTTACTGCATACGGATTAAAGCTGCTCTCGGTTTTGATGATGGCATAAATCAAATCCTCTGGGATGTCATAGCGCTTTGATGCCCGGCGTACGATGTCGGCATATTGATAACTGCGCTGGGAGAAGTGATCTTCCACCATCGGGATCTCAACGTAATAAGCTTTTTTGAAATCCACATCCTTGGTTTTGACTTTATTTGCGATCAGGTAGTCTGCAAATCGATTGGCGCGCCATGACCACTGGATTGGTTTTTTGTCCTGATCAATGACCTGTTTATAGAGAAACGGCTGTCCCTGTAGCTTGATCTCCTTTGAGGAAAAAAGGTCAACGTTGGCGGGGTCGTCAGGGGTGAGCAGGGTCGTTACTATCGCGTTTTTTAGGTGCTTTTGTGGTTCAGTGGGGGAAACGGTTTCTATGGTGATGACGCCCTTTTTAAAGTCGACTTCGGCACGACTCATGTAGTTGTCTATGTACTTAACATAATTGCTTTTACCCGCATATTTTATTTCACGCTTTCCCCAGCGTTTCTGGATATTGCCAGAAAAACTGTTGATCAACGCGTCCAGTGCTGCAGTATCTTTTTCAAACTGACCCGGAAGCTCGGCCAGGTTCCTGGCAAAGCGGTTGGTGGGCTCGTAATTGACATCATAGAGCTTCTCTACGAACTCTCGACTGCAACCTGCCAACAACAGCGCTGTGGAAATAAAAACGGCAATTTTCTTCATAAGTAATGACAACTGGAGGTTAAAATAAAAATGACATCACAAAAGCTGTTGTGATGTCATTGTTTTAAAACAAGTTCGAGTTATTCACTCGGTGGTGTGTAGCCTTCGATGTGAACATCTTTGCCTTCAAACAGGAAGTTCACCATCTCAGTTTCGATCAGTTTGCGGTGTTCTGGATCCATCATGTTGAGTTTCTTTTCGTTGATCAACATGGTCTGTTTATGCTGCCACTGAGCCCAGGCTTCTTTTGAAATGTTATCGAAAATGCGTTTACCCAGCTCTCCCGGGTAAAGTTGAAAGTCGAGACCTTCACCTTCTTTCTTCAGTCGAGCACAAAAAACAGTGCGGCTCATAATGACTCCTTGTATTTAATTAACGAAGTTCGTAAGGCAGTGCTTCCAGCAATAGTTTTACTGGTGCTGCTAAGCCCACTTCTTCTGGTTGAGATAAGTTATACCAAAGACCTTTACTACCTTCCATTATCACATCAGGTTGCTTTGACAGATCAATCAAAATCGGTGTGATCTCCAGATGGTAATGGCTGAACGTATGGCGGAAAGTGATCAGGGTCTGCTGATCTTTGATGTCATGCGCATCAATGCCCCTTTGTTCCAGCAGCAGGCCGATATCTGTTTCTTCATCAACATGGTCGGTTTGCGGGAAGCAGAACAGTCCGCCCCAAATACCGGTTTGCGGTCTCTGCTCCAGCCACACTTCGTGGCCTTGCTTATTGTGGTAATGCAGCATCACGAAACGTGTTTGCTTCACTGGTTTGTCTTTTTTTGGTTTCTTGCCAGGATAGTCGAGCATGTTGCCCTGCTTGTATGACACACATAAATCGCTGACCGGACACAGACTGCATTTGGGCTTACTGCGCGTGCAGATCATCGCTCCCATGTCCATCATCGCCTGGTTATACTTGTCGACATCGGCTTGCGGGGTATGTGTTCGGGCAATTTCCCATAGTTGGTTTTCGACTTTCTTTTGTCCCGGCCATCCTGCAATCGCAAAACAGCGCGATAAAGTGCGTTTGACGTTACCGTCCAGAATGGCGTGCGGTTGCTTATAAACCGATGAAAGCACGGCAGCAGCGGTTGAACGGCCAATTCCCGGCAAAGCATTCAGCTGTTCAATATCAAGCGGAAACTCACCGTGATACTTATGGGCGACCTCTTTAGCGGCTTTATGAAGGTTACGAGCACGTGCGTAGTAACCCAGGCCGGTCCAGAGATGCAGAACTTCATCCTGTTCAGCATTAGCCAGATCGATAACGGTCGGGAATCGTTCCAAGAAACGTTGATAATAGGGAATGACGGTAGTGACCTGAGTTTGCTGAAGCATGATTTCAGACAACCAGACACTGTAGGCAGTTTTATTTTGTTGCCACGGAAGATCTTTTCTTCCATATGCGTCATACCATTTTAATATGGCACTTGCGAAAGGTGTCACGACTTGCTCTGTATTGTATGATTGATTAGGTGCAAAATTGCACCACAGAATGCAGGGTAAGTACAACAGATAAACTGTAGGGATATAGCTCCAGGTAAGGTCGTTGTTGGCACGTTACTGCAGGGCTGGTCAACAAATACTTGCACCTAAGTAAATTCTTTGGATAATCCCCGCTTTGATTAATCAATGTGCAGGCAAAATCAATGAGTGAAGTAACCACTAACGAATATAACGAAGACGGCAAACTGATCCGTAAAGTGCGCAGTTTCGTCCGCCGAGAAGGTCGTCTAACTAAGGGCCAGGAAAACGCGATGAACGAGTGCTGGCCAACCATGGGTATCGATTACAAAGCGGAACTTCTTGACTGGAAAGAAGTTTTTGGTAACGACAATCCAGTGGTGCTTGAAATCGGTTTTGGTATGGGTGCTTCACTGGTTGAAATGGCAAAGAATGCGCCAGAGAAAAACTTCGTTGGCATTGAAGTGCACAGCCCGGGCGTCGGGGCTTGCCTGGCCGATGCTCGCGAAGCTGGTCTGACTAACCTGCGTGTTATGTGCCACGATGCAGTGGAAGTGTTTGAGCATATGATCCCAGATGACAGCCTAACCACGCTGCAGCTGTTCTTCCCTGACCCATGGCACAAGAAACGTCACCATAAGCGTCGTATCGTTCAGCTTGATTTCGCTGAAATGGTCCGTCAGAAGCTTATCCCTAACGAGGGGATCTTCCACATGGCTACCGACTGGGAAAACTACGCTGAACACATGATTGAAATCATGAACCAGGCACCTGGCTTCGCCAATATCGCGGAAGAGGGCGACTTTGTTCCTCGTCCTGAAGAGCGTCCACTAACTAAATTTGAAGCCCGCGGCCACCGTCTGGGGCATGGTGTGTGGGATATCAAATACAAGCGCACGGCTTAAGGAGTCAGTCGATGTACCACTATGCGATATTAGCGAATCCGGGTCACAACCGTATTTATTTTGATAGCGCAATGACCATCGCTTGTTCGGAGCTGAAAGCCATTCTGGCTGCCGAAGGTGTTGAAGTAACTGAAATTGGCAATAAAGATGTGGGGTTACCTGCTGCATTAGTGTTCTCTTGTGAAGAGGCTCTGAGCGCAGAACAGACTCGCAAAATTGCCGCGTCTTCCATCTACTATGCGTTGTTTGAAGTACGAGAAGATGGCCTGTTGCGTCCAATTCAGGCGCCTGCATTCAATACTTTTCCTGAGAGCATGAGCCAGATCCTGCGTTACACTGGTAAAACCAACGAGCAGTTTACGCGTTTGATGGTGAACCTGGGGGTGAGTGCGGCCAAAACCGGCAGCACACCGCTAACGCTGATGGACCCGATGTGTGGTAAAGGTACAACCCTGTTTGAAGGTTTGATTCACGGTCTGAATGTCGTCGGTGTTGAGATCAATGCCAAATGGGTTCAGGAGATCCAGACATTCATCGTTAAGTTCATGAAAAACGGTCGTTTCAAGCATAAGGTGAGCAAAGAAAAGCGCACTTCTGCTGGTAAGAAAGTCGCGGATGGTTTCCTGATTGAGGCGGCTGCGGATAAGGCAGAGTACAATAAAGGCCAGGTGCAAACCATGAAGCTGTATTCCGCTGATACCCGGATTGCCGATCAGGTGGTGAAGAAGAACTCCGTAGATGTGATGGTTTCTGACCTGCCTTATGGTGTGCAGCACGGCAGCAAGAATGCTAAAGACAGCAAGTTAAACCGCAGCCCACTGGAGCTTTTGCAGCAAGCACTGCCTGCATGGAAAGTGGTACTGAAAAAGCATGGTGCAGTGGTGCTGTCTTTTAATGAGTTCACCCTGAAATGGAAAGAGGTGGCGGCATTGTTTGAACAGCAAGGGTGGCAGGTGCTTTCCGAAGATCCGTATATCGGTTATCTTCACCGGGTTGATCAATCTATCAACCGCAATATTATTGTGGCGGTGAAGCCCTAGTTGATTTGATGACAGTGAGTCTGATGGAAAAGCCAACTTCAACGTTGGCTTTTTTTACCTCTGAGCCCTGCGAGAGTGAAGGTAGAGAATGAAACCTACAGCACAAATTTTGACAGATATCCTGGCGGAGGTTCGCCCTTTGATTGGCCAGGGAAAAGTGGCCGATTACATTCCGGCGCTGGCTAAAGTGCCGAACGACAAGTTAGGCCTTGCGGTTTATACGACTCAAGGTGAAGTGATCAAAGCCGGCGATGCAGAAGAGCCGTTTTCGATCCAGTCGATCTCGAAAGCGCTGAGTTTGACCCTGGCGATGTGCCTGTACAAGCAGGAAGAGATCTGGACCCGGGTTGGTAAAGAGCCGTCGGGTCAGGCATTCAATTCGATGATCCAGCTTGAGATGGAGCAGGGGATTCCACGTAATCCATTTATCAATGCCGGTGCTATTGTGGTGGCCGATCTGTTACAGAGCCGCCTTTCTGCGCCGCGGCAGCGTTTACTGGATTTTGCTCGCCAGCTGTCTGGTGATACCCATATCGTTTATGACAAAGTCGTGGCAGCTTCGGAGATGATGCATGGTGATCGCAACGCTGCGATTGCTTACCTGATGCGCTCGTTTGGCAACTTTGAAAATGAGGTGATCCCGGTACTGCAAAATTACTTCCATGCCTGTGCGCTGAAGATGAGCTGCGTTGATTTGGCGAAAACCTTCAGCTACCTGGCAAATAAAGGCACTTCGGTGCAAACCGGCAAGCCGGTAGTATCGCCGGTGCAGACCAAGCAACTGAATGCCTTACTGGCTACCTGTGGCCTGTATGATGGCGCGGGTGAGTTTGCTTACCGGGTCGGCATGCCGGGCAAGTCAGGTGTTGGTGGTGGCATCATCGCCGTGGTGCCGGGTGAAATGACGATTGCGGTATGGTCGCCGGAGCTGGATGCGTCGGGTAACTCGCTGGCTGGTACTAAAGCGCTTGAGCTGTTATCTGAGCGTATCGGCCGTTCGATTTTCTAGCGTTAGCAACGCAAAAAGCCTCTCAGTTGAGAGGCTTTCGGTTTTCAGCTTGGCTTAGTCTTCGTCTTGTTCCGCCATAAACGCTTCCAGCAAATCGTTAAGGAACAGTTTGCCTTTTTCGGTGATCTGCCAATGGGTGTCGGTTTCACTGAGATAACCCATCTCTAATGCCCACTCGATGGTTTCCTGAATCGAACTTAATGGCAGGCCAGTGGTATTGACATAATCTTGTTTCGGGCAGGCTTCCATCAAACGGAAGCGGTTCATAAAGAACTCAAACGGGCGGTCTTCATCGGCCACCAACTGCTCACTGTCCAGATATGGTTTGAGCATGTTCTGGTACGCTGCCAGATAACCACGCGGGTGCTTGATCTTAGTGGTGCGGATGATGCGCCCATCAGCAAAACTCAGTTTACCGTGCGATCCACAGCCGATCCCCAGGTAGTCACCAAAACGCCAGTAGTTAAGGTTGTGCCGGCACTGATAGCCAGGCTTGCTGTAGCCGGAAATCTCGTACTGCACATAACCGGCGGCGGTGAGTTTCTGATGCCCTTGTTCGAAAATGTCCCACAAGTCATCGTCGTCAGGTAACGTCGGTGGCTTGTAGTAGAACATGGTGTTAGGTTCGATGGTGAGCTGATACCACGAGAGGTGCGGTGGAGCCAGTTCTATTGCTTTGTCCAGATCCGCCAATGCTTGTTCGATACTCTGGTCTGGCAGGCCATGCATTAAGTCGAGGTTAAAGCTGTTCAAGCCGATTTGGTGGGCCAGCCTGGCGGCATTGATCGCTTCATCCTGGCCGTGGATCCGCCCCAAGTGCTCGAGTTTTTGCTGCTCAAAGCTCTGCACACCAATCGAGATGCGTGTCACACCGGCTTGGCGATAGCCGGCGAAACGTTCTGCCTCAATGGTGCCGGGATTGGCCTCCATGGTGATCTCGATATCCGGTTTAAACGGAATACGTGCTTCGATGCCTTTGAGCAGGCGTTCGATCCCTTCGGCTGAGATCAGGCTTGGTGTGCCACCGCCGATAAAGATCGAATGTAGCGGACGCGGTGCGTCGTTTAAGCGATATTTGTCGATGTCGCTATCCAGATCTTCCAGAAGAGCATGGATGTAATCCTCTTCCGGGATCTCCGCTTTGAGTGCGTGTGAGTTAAAGTCGCAATACGGGCACTTCTGTACACACCATGGGATGTGGACATACAGGCTCAGTGCTGGGGGCGTTAACATGGTCAAACTCGCTCGGTTTTACAGAGAAACGTGCTCAGACAGTTGTGCGAACAGCGATTTCAGCGCTTTGCCGCGGTGAGACAACTGCTTCTTACGTGCTGGTTCTAGCTCTGCTGATGCACAGTGGTCTTCTGGCACGAAGAAGATGGGATCATAGCCAAAGCCGTTTTCACCCTGGGCTGCGGTAAGAATACGGCCTTCCCATTTGCCGTGACAAACGATCGGGGTTGGATCGTTCTCGTGACGCATCAATACCAGTACACAGTGGAAGCGTGCCGTGCGCTGATCTTCAGCTACCCCGTCCATTGCTTGAAGCAGCTTTTCCAGGTTCTCCTGGTCTGATGCTTGTTCACCGGCATAACGTGCCGAGTAGATGCCCGGAGCTCCTTTCAGGAAGTCAACTTCCAGGCCAGAGTCGTCAGCGATTGCTGGCAGGCCCGTTTCATGCGCGGCGTGTCGTGCTTTAATGATCGCGTTCTCAATAAACGTGGTGCCCGTTTCCGCTACTTCAGATACGTTGAACTCACTTTGCGCCAATACTTCAAAACCGAAATCTGACAGCAGATCTGCCATCTCACGAACTTTGCCTTGGTTACCTGTTGCTAGCACTATTTTTTTCATGGTCGTCTCTTTCTGTAGCGATAAGGGGAGAACGTGCTGTTCTGCCCAAGATACCAATTTACCTAACACACAGTTCAGTTATGCGGGCTAAAATCGCTGATAGCGGCGGTATAGATTGGGGAGTTAGAACCACGGGTTACTTCAATCTATGCCTCGCTCTGGGCAATTTATTCTACGCAAACTTGCTAAACCGTTAATTATCCAGATTGGTATAAATAGTTTTTGGTCTACGGGTGTCCAAAAGCATTTAGATCATCACAACCCAATTACTCTTCGACATATCACTCTTCAACAAAAAACTTCTGGGTGAATTTAAGCTTACCTGAGCCTTTGTTTCCAGCTTTAACGTCAATATCGAAGCTAAAAGTTTCTTCATGAGTGATCGGAAACTCCGCCAGGTAGTAAATCGCCTCGCCTTCCTTAACCTGGCGGAAGGTTAAGGTTTGCGTCTGGCCGATTAAATTTCTTGCTTTACCGTGGATCTTGGCCTCCAGCGTAGGCTTACCCAGTGAGGAGGCATCCAGAACACTGATATTGACCACCGCCACATACCCGTTACGTTTGATCTGATAATTTCTGGCAATTTGTGGTGTGAGGAAGGTGGAATTAAAGGCGACGTAGTGCACCTCAAGATCTTTGATGCTCTTGTACTGCTCTGCCCAAACCGGCAGGGCCATCAAGCCAATCAGAAGTGCCGAGATCCATTTGCTCATCGTGATTTCCTTAACGTGCGAATAATGTAAATAAAAAGCCATCACAAGATGGCTTTAACTTCTTCAGGGATCTGAGCGGGGGACGATATCCGGATTTGTTTGTGGCGTCCCAGATCTCCTTTTTCTATCTCAACCAAGCCTTTAGCAACCCTGAACTGTTTGGCTAAAAACTTGCTCAAATGAGCGTTGGCTTTACCGTCAACAGGTGGTGCTGTGATAGCGATTTTCAGCTCATCGCCATGTAAGCCAACGATTTTATCCCGGCTGGCTTTGGGCTGAATGTATAACCGGAGAACGATATCGTCGCCATCATGCCATGCAGCTACAGACATTATAGCTGGTACCAGATGGGACCGATCATATCTCCCATCAGGAAGTTGGCAAACTGCAGCGCGACAAACAGCACCAAGACGCTCAGATCAAAACCACCCATAGGAGGAATAATGCGGCGAATAGGGGCCAGCATCGGTTCGGTCAGTTGGTGGAACACATATTCAATTGGGCTGCGGCCCTGACTGACCCAGCTCAGGATAGCGCGGATCAGCAATACCCAGAATAGCAAACCGCCTGCCGCTTTCAGCAGAGAAAGCACACCCAGCAACAGGAAGTCGGTGCTGAAAGAGACCGAACCGCTTGAGGCAATAAGGATCAGTGCAACAAACTTAAGCACACACAGCACATAAGCAAACAGCACTGTGGCCAGGTCGATACTGCCTAGCGACGGGATAAAGCGCCGCAGTGGCCCAACAACAGGTTGAGTCGCTTTAACAATAAATTGCGAAAACGGGTTGTAAAAATCTGCACGTGCAGCCTGCAACCAGATCCTCAAAATCACCACCATGATGTAGAGGTCAAATAGGGTTGAGATGAGGAAACTCATTGAATTCATAAGGTACCCTTAACATTAGTGAGCCTTGGGCTCAGAGATTAAAACAGTTTTTCCATTTCTTCAGCACGGGTAACAGCAGCCTGCATGGCTTTCGCTACAATGTCAGACAACTGGTGTTCGTTGAACGTACGCAACGCTTCGGCTGTGGTGCCACCCTTTGATGTTACGTTCTCACGCAGTGTTGCTAACTCGCTCTCCGGGTTGGCCACAACCATGCTCGCAGCGCCTAATGCCGCTTGCTGTACCAGTAAGCGGGCGGTCTGTTTATCAAAGCCCTGTGCCATGGCCTCTGCCTGCATTGCTTCCATAAACAAGAAGAAATAAGCGGGCGCACTGCCGGCGGCGGCAATGATGCTGTTGATGCCGGATTCTTGCTCGACCCAACACACTTGACCAACCGCTTGCATCAGCTGAGTGGCAAACATCTTATCGGCCTCAGAAACATGTTCAGGTGCAAACAGACCACTCATCCCCTGTCCGAGTTGAGCAGGGGTGTTAGGCATGACGCGAACAAGATTCAGCTTGCTGGCCAGCATCTGGTTCAGGCGTTCGCAGCCGATACCCGCAGCAATGGAAATGACCAGCTTGTGGCTCAGATCGACGGCCTGGAGTGGTTTACACACTTCAGCCATCATCTGGGGCTTAACCGATAACACAATCACATCCGCTGCCGCAGCGGCTTGCAGGTTGTCGCTGGTGGTTTTAATACCAAACTCCTGCTCCAGGGGCAAACGGCGAGTTTCTGATGGTGCCGTGGCCATGATGCGATGAGCCGGGTAGCCGTTGGCAATCAGGCCGGAGATGATGGCTCTTACCATGTTACCAGCGCCGATAAAGACGATCTTCTTGTGTTCCATGTGTTCGTTTCCCAAATCGTTAAATCTTGTGATTATATTATCTTTCCGTATGTATAATGGCTGAGCCTGTATAGCAGTTAGTCTTGCGGTGTATACCTGAAGAATGGCGAAGTCAGGGATCAGCTTTTGTTGGTACTGTAATCTCGGGCACCAAAAATGGCGGTACCAATGCGTACCATGGTGCTTCCTGCTTCGATGGCTGCGGTCATGTCACCGCTCATGCCCATCGACAGGGTATCAAGGTTTGGGTACCGTTGTGCCAATCGGTGTTTGAGATCGGCCAGCTGCTTAAATGCGTGCAACTGTGATTCATAATCCGAGACATTCGCCGGAATCGACATCAGTCCTCTTAAAGTGAGGTTTGGCAGTTGAGAAATCAACTCTGCCAGTGCAAATACCTCTTCATCGCTGGCGCCGGACTTCGAGGTTTCGCCACTGGTATTGACCTGAATCAGAACTTGCAGAGGTTTGAGTTCTGTTGGGCGTTGGTCGTTGAGTCGCTGGGCGATTTTAGCGCGATCAATGGTGTGCACCCAATCAAAATGCTCGGCTACCGGGCGTGACTTGTTAGATTGGATAGGGCCAATAAAGTGCCATTCGATATCAAGCTCCGGATGCTGCTGGGTAAAATGCTCGACTTTGCTGACGCCTTCCTGGACATAGTTTTCACCAAACGCCATCTGGCCAGCCTGACGCGCTGCGAGAATTGCCTCGACAGGTTTAGTTTTACTGACCGCTAAAAGTTGCACTGACTCTGGAGATCGGCCACATTTTTCTTCATCACGGCGGATTTGAGAGGTGATATGTTCAATGTTTTGTTGAATACTACTCATAGCTGTTCTTTTTGTTTAAGGATTTTAAATGGATATCACTGAGTTACTGGATTTTAGTGTAAAGCATAATGCCTCAGATCTACATCTTTCTGCAGGTGTACCACCTATGGTACGTATTGATGGCGATGTAAGAAAGTTAGGCATTCCTGCGTTTACTCACCAAGAAGTGCATCGTTTGGTCTTTGAAATCATGAACGATGCCCAGCGCAGTGAATTCGAAGAAAAACTCGAAGTCGACTTTTCGTTTGAATTGCATAACGTCGGTCGCTTTCGTGTCAATGTTTTTCACCAGTCTCGTGGGTGTGCGGCGGTGTTCCGAACCATCCCTGGCAGGATTCCAACCTTAGACGATCTCGATGCACCAGAGATCTTCAGGAAAATTGCCAATAATGAAAAAGGGCTGGTGTTAGTTACCGGCCCGACTGGTTCGGGTAAATCGACCACATTGGCTGCCATTGTTGACTACATTAACCGCAATCACAACAAGCACATTCTCACCATTGAAGATCCAATTGAATTTGTTCATGCCAATAACAAGTGTTTGATCAATCAGCGTGAAGTTCATCGTGATACGCACACCTTTCAGAATGCGTTGCGCAGTGCATTGCGTGAAGACCCGGACGTGATTCTGGTCGGGGAGATGCGTGATAAAGAAACCATCAGTTTAGCGCTTACGGCAGCAGAAACCGGGCATTTGGTTTTTGGTACCCTGCACACCAGCTCGGCGGCAAAGACCATTGACCGGATCATCGATGTGTTTCCCGGCAGCGATAAAGACATGGTGCGTTCCATGCTTTCTGAATCACTGACCTCAGTCATCGCCCAGAAGCTGCTGAAACGTGTCGGAGGCGGTCGTGTTGCCTGCCACGAGATCATGATGGCGACACCGGCAATTCGTAATTTGATCCGCGAGGATAAAGTCGCGCAGATGTACTCTATCATTCAAACTGGTGCGGTGCATGGGATGCAGACCATGGAACAAAATGCCCGTCAGCTAACGGCCCAGGGAGTAGTCGCCCGGGAAGAGGTCGACAAAAAGATCGAGTTGGAAACTCAGCAACTCTTGTAACAATGGATTGAATGATGGAACTCAATAAATATCTCGAAGGCATGTTGGCGCTGCAGGCGTCGGATTTATATATCACCGTTGGTGCGCCGATACTTTTCCGGGTCGATGGGGAACTGCGGCCGCAGGGCGATAAACTTTCTGAGCGTGACGTGGCATTGTTACTTGATAGTGCGATGGAGCCAGAACGTCGTCAGGAGTTTCGTCATAGTCGTGAATCGAATTTTGCGATAGTCAGAGATTGTGGGCGTTTTCGTGTCAGTGCTTTTTTCCAGCGTGAATTACCGGGTGCGGTGATCCGCAGGATTGAAACTAATATCCCGACCTTTGAGCAGCTGAAACTGCCGTTGGTGCTGCAGGATTTGGCGATAGCGAAACGTGGCCTGGTGCTGGTGGTCGGCGCTACCGGCTCGGGTAAGTCTACCACCATGGCGGCAATGACCGGATACCGCAATAGCCATCGAACCGGACATATCCTCACCGTTGAGGATCCGATTGAGTTTGTCCACGAGCATAAGCGCTGTATTGTGACCCAGCGTGAAGTCGGGCTCGATACTGAGAGTTATGAAGTGGCATTAAAGAACTCGCTGCGTCAGGCGCCTGATATGATTTTGATTGGTGAGATCCGCAGCCGGGAAACCATGGAATATGCAATGACCTTCGCAGAAACCGGACATTTGTGTATGGCGACCCTGCACGCCAATAATGCCAACCAAGCCCTGGAAAGGATCCTGCATCTGGTGCCTAATGAGCAAAAACAGCAGTTCTTGTTTGATCTGTCGATGAACCTCAAGGGGGTGATTGGCCAGCAGTTGATCCGGGATAAAAATGGCCAGGGGCGTCATGGTGTGTTTGAGATTCTGCTCAACAGCCCGCGAGTGTCTGATCTGATCCGGCGGGGTGATCTGCATGAACTTAAGGCGACCATGGCGCGCTCGAACGAGTTTGGCATGCTGACTTTTGACCAGTCACTGTACAAACTGGTTATGCAGGGTAAGATCAGCGAAGAAGATGCCTTGCACAGTGCCGATTCCGCCAATGATCTGCGTTTGATGCTGAAAACGCAGCGTGGCGAATTGTATGCATCGGGCAGCTTAACCAATGTCAAAATTGACATGGACTGATGATAGTAAAAAGGTTGGCTACGCCAACCTTTTTACTGTTATTTCGCAGACCAGCTTGTCGTCACTCTTGCTTTATTCGCTCCAGAGCGCTTCAAACCAGCTTTCTAAAATTACCACCGCCGACTGACAGTCGATATTACCCTTTGATAAGGCTTTGTAGCCGCCCATGTCAAACAGCTCTGCTCGCGCTTCGGCGGTGGAGAGGCGTTCATCATGCAGTTCGACCGGTAAACCAAAACGGCCGTGGAGCCGGTTGGCAAACTTTTTCGCTCTCGGGGTAATGGTGGCCAAATCTTTACCGTGCAGATCCGTGGGTAATCCGACAATTAACAAGTCAGGTTGCCATTCTTTGATCTGTTTTTCGATGTCATCCCAGTTCGGAATCCCATCATTGGCTTTAAATGCTTTTAAAGGCGAGGCGGTGCCTGTGATTTCTTGACCGATGGCGCTACCAATACTCTTGGTGCCGAAGTCAAAAGCCATAATTGTACGTGACATGCTGTGTCTCGGAATGTAATTGGTTTGAGTTTTAATTTATGCCTAAGCGTGGCCAGATTGTGCTGAAAGCTGACTTGGATCGATGCCGAGCTTTTCTACCGCTTTTTTCCAGCGTTCATTGATTGGGGTTTCGAAAATGATCTCTGGTGTGGCTTTGATGGTCAGCCAGGAGTTTTCTGCCAGCTCGGATTCCAGTTGCCCGGCACTCCAGCCAGAGTAACCCAGTGC
Organism: Vibrio sp. CAU 1672; assembly: GCF_029223195.1. Lineage (GTDB taxonomy): Bacteria > Pseudomonadota > Gammaproteobacteria > Enterobacterales > Vibrionaceae > Vibrio. Next base: position 18,041 of record NZ_JARHUF010000009.1, read on the forward strand.
GACCAGATAATCGCTTGGCTCTGCTTCGGTCCCCAGTACGGTAAGAATATCGCGCGAAGTGGTGACGGCAAGCTCGTCGGTCATCTGAATGCTGGATTCATAATAATCTTTGGGTTTGTGCAGAATAAAGCCGCGGTCTTCGGAGACCGGACCACCGTTATACACCGGTCTTTCCAGGCTTTCGGTAAACAGGCGCGGGTGGACGGGCTGGATATCAACTTGCTTGAGCATATTGCCGACGGTGATGTCCACAGGCGCATTGATGATGAGCCCCATCGCGCCCTCTTCGTTGTGTTCACACACGTAGATCACGCGATGCTGGAAGTAGGGATCTTTCATCCCCGGCATGGCCACTAAGAAGTGGTTTGTGAGGTTCATTTGCATATCGACCTTTCTGACTCGTTATACCCAAGTAGCGTGAACATGACAGGTTGAAGAGTCAGCGATTTTTTCTCTGACTCTCTTTTAACTCTACTACAGTTTGAATTATTCGCCCTGGACTCGACGTTCAATCGCATCCATCAGTTTACCGGTGATCGAGATATCAAACGCAGATTCGATTTCGCGAATGCAGGTCGGGCTGGTCACGTTGATTTCGGTCAGCTTGTCGCCAATCACATCCAGACCAACGAAAATCAGGCCTTTCTCTTTGAGGGTCGGGGCTACCGCCAGGGCGATTTGTTTGTCGGTTTCACTCAGAGGACGCGCTTCTCCCGTGCCGCCTGCCGCCAGGTTACCGCGGGTTTCTCCTTCGGCCGGAATGCGCGCCAGGCAGTAGGGCATGGGCTCACCGTCGACTACCAGAATACGTTTGTCACCATTGCTGATGTCCGGCACAAAGGCTTGTGCCATTGCGTAGTACTCGCCGTTATTGGTCAGGGTTTCGATGATCACCGATACGTTAGGATCATTGTCTTTAACCCGGAAGATAGAGGCGCCGCCCATACCATCGAGCGGTTTCAGGATCACATCGCCATGCTGTTCGCGGAAGGCTTTGATCCTATCCGCTTTGCGTGTCACGATCGTCGTCGGCGTCAGTTCCGGGAACCAGGCGGTAAAGAGTTTTTCGTTGCAGTCACGAAGGCTCTGAGGTTTGTTGACAATCAGAGTGCCTTGCTCTTCAGCGCGCTCAAGGATGTAGGTGCCATAGATGTACTCGGTATCAAACGGCGGGTCTTTACGCATCAGGACGGCATCTAGTTCTGACAGCTCAATGCTCTGCTCGGAGCCAAATTCATACCAACCAGCAGGATCTTCTTTAAGTGTAACGATTTTAGTGTCTGCGATAGCTACGCCTTGATCGAGATGAAGATCGCCCATCTCCATATAATGAATTTCGTAGCCGCGGCGCTGTGCTTCAAGCAGCATGGCAAAGCTAGAATCTTTCTTAATGTTAATGGACGAGATTGGATCCATTACAATTCCGAGTTTGAGCATTATTGTTCTCCGTGTTAACCAAGATCGCCGAAACGAACTTGTAAGGCTGTAATTGCGGTAAGCGCGGCGGTCTCGGTGCGTAGAACGCGTGGACCCAATAGCGTTTCTTCAAATTGGTGATCGCGGGTCATCTCGATCTCTTCGGCCGACAGGCCACCTTCAGGTCCGATCAACAGGCGCACTTTTTCCACCGGCGTCGGCAGGGTATTGATCGAGTATTTGGCGCGGGGGTGCAGATTGAGCTTGAGGCCGTCATACTGCTCCTGACACCACTCATCTAAGCTCATGATTGGACGGATCTCTGGCACGATATTGCGGCCTGATTGCTCACAAGCGCTGATGGCGATCTTTTGCCACTGGGCGAGTTTTTTCTCAAAGCGCTTTTGATCCAGTTTGACGCCACAGCGCTCAGAAATCAGTGGAGTAATGGTGTTAACCCCTAACTCTACCGACTTTTGGATGGTGAATTCCATTTTTTCACCACGAGAGATGACCTGGCCGAGGTGCAAATCCAACGGGGATTCGCTGCTGCGCTCAACCCGCTCGGTGACCTCGACCATCACGTTCTTTTTGCTGACTTCGCTGATCACCGCGGGAAACTCAGCACCACTGCCGTCAAATAGCAATACTTCCTGGCCCTCTTTCATCCGCAGCACCCGGCCAATATGGCCGGCAGCATCGTCACTCAAAGCGAGCGTGCCAAGCTGTAGGATGGTGTCTGGGTGATAAATTCGGGGGATACGCATCGTGTTTGGGTTTCCTGCATGCACATGTAGTTAGAGACTAACATGGATGCTTTGAAGGGAAAAAACAAGGGGCAAGAGCCCCCCATGCTAGATAATGACCGCTCCCTAGCGAAAAATAGTCCTACTGTGCCCGACAGGCCTGCTCGACAAACGGGTTATGTTTGCCCTGAACTTTGGCAATTCGCTTATCACGTTCACATTCCCATTTGTCGGCCGGGTAGGTTTTATTCCATGCATTCATCAACTGAGTCTGCTGCTTAGACAGTTTGAAACCGTACTCTTGGCTCATATACAGGTAGGTGCGGGCAATCGAACCACGGGCGCGATCGGGTGGCATTACTTTACGTCGTTTAAAGTTGACCTGCATTTCACAGCGGCCATAGCTGGCTCCCTCCACGCCATTCCACTGGCTGAAATTGTAGTTAGAGCGATCGCCATTGACTTCTCCGATGGCGGGAGTGAGGTTGTGCAAATCGGCTTCCATTTGGCGGAACACCTTGTCATGGCGTGAGCAGTTTTTCCGTCCGCCGGTTTGCCAACACTTCCGCTGGTGGCCGAACTGCCAAGCCGGGACGACATGTTCCCACTCGATGCGTGAGGCACGCCGTTCCTGTTTACGGACTTGATAACCACAAGAGCTGAGGTCTGGTATTCCTTTTTTGCCTTGCCACTGGATGTCACAACCACAGTAGAAGCTGGTGGGGTGGTCACGATAGATTTTTACCGCTTCGCGTTTGGCGGCAGAAAATGACGTTGGCGGCGCAGCCATGGTGCTGCCGGCGAGCACTATCAGCAACACAGATAACAAGTATTTCATAATTAAAGTCTTTAAAAAGTATGACGTTAATTATTCTACCACGCAGTTTTCGCTCATGTTGCTGAGTAAGTCGATAATAATTGTAGAAAGGAAGCCTGAGTTTACCGTGCCTGGTGGCGTTTAAGAGAGTTGCACACCGGTAAAGCTCAGCGGCTGGCTGCATTTCTGGCAGGAGTAGACCGCCTGTTTGCGTAGCACTTTGTTATGACGACGAATCGAGAGTGGGTAGGTGGTGCAGCTGCAGCGGTATTCGAAGGTCTTGCCTTGCACTGAGGCAACATCAAAGCTGTGGGTAGTTTTGGCTGGCACCTTAAATACGGCCTCCATCACTCCCTGCCATTCTTTTCCGTGCGGGCGAACCCGGCCATACACTTGAAAGGTGATCAAGTGGGCGACTTCGTGCGGGATCACCTCGCTCAAGAAAGCTTGCGGGTTCTCTTGGAAGAGCTTAGGGTTCAGGCGAATCTCATTGAGTTGAAGGTAGGCTTTACCTGCGGCTTTACCCCGCACTCTGTATGTTAGCGAAGGGAAAGGGAAGGAGCGTTCAAAGGCGTGTTCGGCGAGCGCAACGCAATCTGCCATCACCTGCTGGGCTTGATAGCTCAGTTCTATGTCCACTGCTCTCTCCATTCAATCTTAACGTGGCAATAAAAAGCCCCCGCAATTGCGAGGGCCGGATCATAGCATCTGTTATCTATGGTGTGTGTTTTTTCTTGATGATCGCATGGTAAGCATGCCAGGTGGCATAACCGAGAATCGGCATGGTAAACAGCATCCCGATACCGTAGGTAGCAAAGCCGATCAAAATACCCCCACAGATGACGGCCGCCCAAACGATCATCGCCCCGAGGTTGGAGCGCACCGCATTAAAGCTGGTGAATACCGCGGTCATCATATCCACGCGACGTTCCATCATTAACGGAATAGAAAATGCGGAAATGCTGAACACCACACAAGCAAGCACAAACCCTACTAATGAGCCAATGACGAGGAAAGGCAGGAACTCGGTCAGCGGGGCACCCTGTACGGAAGGATAAAGTGCATGCAACAGAGCGGCGATACGCATCCAGAAAATCATACACACCGCCAGCAGGACGGCAAACGCCCATTGGGAAGAGGAGTTACGGCCGATGGCTTTCATCGAGTGGAGTAAGCTGGCTTTGTGGCCTTTTTCTCTTTCCCAACTGGCGTCATACAATCCCAGCGCGAGGAATGGGCCGATCAGCATATACACCACCAAACTCGGCATTACGACCAAATGCGTGCCTTGCCACTGGACCAGTAACACAATACCAATGGCGGCAGCCATAAAGCAGATGCCGTAAAACGCACTGATTAACGGCATGCGGACAAAATCGTGCAGGCCGAGTGCGAGCCAGTGGAAAGGCGCTGAAATACTGATCTGATTACAAGCAATGGTTCTGGCGTATTCATTATCTGGGACTTCCTTTCGTTTATTCCGGAAGTCGGATGGGTTGACAGTACGAGGCATAACTCCTCCTTGATAAATTCTCTTGGTGGCACCTGACACGAAACCAGAGCCCTGCTTGATGCCTGGCTTTACACTTGACTTTGCCGCGGTTGGCATCTGATGTCTGTTGGTTAACTGGACCAGTTACCGCAGTTAACATTATTTTAACTATTGGCACAGATAGGCAAATTTACAAATTATTGGCTGTTTTTTTGTACAACCTTAAGCGGAGGTGTTTAGTCTGAATGGTGATCAGCCCAGACGGGGACGGCAGCGTGAAAAAGTGTAGTTGAGTATGACCATAAGGTTTGGCATTGAGCAAACGCTGATCGATTGCGGGCAGGTTTAAAAAGCGAACGGAGATAAAAAAGCCCCCGCCTGAGGCGAGGGCTGAATTTAGTACGGGTTGGCGAGGATTACAGGCCCGCAAACTCACGCAGCAGGGCAGCTTTGTCGGTAGCTTCCCAAGGGAACTCTTCACGACCAAAGTGGCCGTAAGCCGCTGTCTTCTTGTAAATTGGCTGCAGCAGGTTAAGCATCTCTTGCAGACCGTATGGACGCAGGTCGAAGAACTGACGTACCGCTTCAATGATGATGTCGTGTGATACTTTTTCAGTACCGAACGTTTCCACCATGATAGAGGTAGGATCAGCAACACCAATCGCGTAAGAAAGCTGGATTTCACAACGCTCAGCCATACCCGCTGCTACAATGTTTTTCGCTACGTAACGCGCTGCATATGCGGCAGAGCGGTCCACTTTTGATGGATCTTTACCAGAGAAAGCACCGCCACCGTGACGGGCTGCACCGCCGTAGGTATCTACGATGATTTTACGGCCAGTCAGGCCACAGTCACCCATCGGGCCGCCGATCACGAAACGACCGGTTGGGTTGATGAAGTATTTAGTTTCTTTGTTCAGCCACTCTGAAGGCAGTACCGGTTTGATGATCTCTTCCATAACCGCTTCGCGTAGTGCTTCGGTTGAAATAGAATCACAGTGCTGAGTCGACAGAACTACAGCATCAATACCTACGATCTTGCCCTGGTGGTACTGGAAAGTCACCTGAGATTTTGCATCCGGGCGCAACCACGGCAGTGTGCCGTTTTTACGTACTTTGGCCTGACGCTGCATCAGACGGTGTGCATAAGTGATCGGTGCCGGCATCAGCACTTCAGTTTCGTTACAAGCGTAACCAAACATGATGCCCTGGTCGCCCGCGCCCTGTTCTTTTGGATCCGCTTTGTCAACGCCCTGGTTGATGTCTGGCGACTGTTTACCAATGGTGTTCAGTACCGCACAAGAATCGGCATCGAAGCCCATGTCAGAGTGAACGTAACCAATTTCACGCACGGTTTCACGAGTCAGCTCTTCGATGTCGACCCATGCAGATGTGGTGATTTCGCCACCCACCATTACCATGCCGGTTTTTACGTACGTTTCACAAGCAACACGTGCTTTTGGGTCTTGCTCTAGAATTGCATCAAGAACTGCATCAGAGATTTGATCTGCGATTTTATCTGGATGACCTTCTGAAACCGACTCAGAAGTAAACAGGTGCTTAGCCATGATAGCTCCAATTAAAAAGGGTTACGGCAGCCAGAGTCACCTCTCGCCGCCCAAGTAATAAGACGATTTGTAGCTGTTTCTACATCTAGACGTCTATTTTATGTTGCAACGCCCGAATTACAAGTTCTTTTTGCTATGGAATTCACACTACTTATCAACTAAACGTTTGCTTTAATTGGCGCGGATGTATGGCTCGGCGGCTCAAAGGCAGAAATGAACGGCTAAAAACAGAGAAAATGCTCAGTAAAACGTTTGCAGTAACTCAGGGGCTTTGAGACAATAGCGCGCAATCCCGTCTTACGACATTTTCTTATTAATTCGCTTAATGCACTCAGGAGCAGACATGTCTTCTCGTAAACATCTGGCAAATGCAATCCGCGCTCTTAGCATGGATGGTGTTCAACAAGCTAACTCTGGCCACCCAGGCGCACCTATGGGTATGGCTGATATCGCTGAAGTTCTTTGGCGTTCTCACCTAAACCACAACCCAGCTAACCCAGAGTGGGCTGATCGTGACCGTTTCGTACTATCAAACGGCCACGGCTCAATGCTGATTTACTCTCTACTACACCTGAGCGGTTACGAGCTGTCTGTCGACGATCTTAAGAACTTCCGTCAGCTGCATTCTAAGACTCCAGGTCACCCAGAGTATGGCTACGCACCAGGTATTGAAACAACGACTGGTCCTCTGGGCCAAGGCATCACCAACGCTGTTGGTATGGCAATGGCAGAGAAAGCGCTAGCGGCTCAGTTCAACAAAGAAGGCCACGACATCGTTGACCACTTCACTTACGTGTTCATGGGCGACGGCTGTCTGATGGAAGGTATCTCACACGAGGCATGTTCTCTGGCTGGTACGCTAGGTCTGGGCAAACTGATCGCATTCTGGGATGACAACGGCATCTCTATCGATGGTCACGTTGAAGGCTGGTTCTCTGACGATACGCCTAAGCGTTTTGAAGCTTACGGTTGGCACGTAATCCCGGCAGTAGATGGTCACGATTCTGAAGCGATCAACGCAGCAATCGAAGCGGCAAAAGCGGATCCTCGCCCTACGCTGATTTGTACTAAAACTATCATCGGTTTTGGTTCGCCAAACAAATCTGGCTCACACGACTGTCACGGCGCGCCACTAGGTGCGGAAGAAATCGCTGCAGCGCGTGAATTCCTGGGTTGGGAACACCCAGCATTTGAAATCCCAGCAGACGTATACGCTGAGTGGGACGCTAAAGCAGCCGGTGCTGAGAAAGAAGCCGCTTGGAACGCGAAGTTTGATGCGTATGCAGCAGCTTACCCGGCAGAAGCGGCAGAGCTAAAGCGTCGTCTAAACGGTGAACTTCCAGCTGAGTGGGAAGAGAAAGCAAGCCAAATCATTGCTGACCTTCAAGCAAACCCAGCCAACATCGCATCACGTAAAGCATCGCAAAACGCACTGGAAGCGTTTGGTCAGATGCTGCCAGAATTCATGGGCGGCTCTGCTGACCTGGCGCCTTCTAACCTGACTATGTGGTCTGGTTCTAAGTCTCTGGAAGCGAGCGACTTCTCAGGTAACTACATCCACTACGGTGTACGTGAATTCGGTATGACGGCGATCATGAACGGTATCGCGCTACACGGTGGTTTTGTTCCTTACGGCGCAACCTTCCTGATGTTCATGGAATACGCTCGTAACGCAATGCGTATGGCTGCGCTGATGAAAGTTCAGAACATCCAGGTTTACACCCACGACTCTATCGGTCTTGGCGAAGACGGCCCAACTCACCAACCAGTTGAGCAAATGGCGTCTCTGCGTCTGACTCCAAACATGAGCACATGGCGTCCATGTGACCAGGTTGAGTCTGCCGTAGCATGGAAACTGGCGATTGAACGTAAAGATGGCCCATCAGCACTTATCTTCTCTCGTCAAAACCTGGCCCAGCAAGAGCGTGATGCTGAGCAGCTAGCGGACATCGCCAAAGGTGCTTACATCCTGAAAGACAGCGCTGGCAAGCCGGAGCTAATCCTGATCGCTACTGGTTCTGAAGTTGAACTGGCAGTGAAAGCAGCTGAGCAACTAACCGCTGAAGGTAAGCAAGTACGCGTGGTTTCAATGCCATCAACCGATGCATTCGACAAGCAAGATGCCGCTTACCGTGAAGCTGTACTGCCATCAGACGTAACAGCACGTATCGCAGTAGAAGCGGGCATCGCGGATTTCTGGTACAAGTACGTTGGCTTTGGCGGCAAGATCATCGGTATGAGCACCTTCGGTGAATCTGCACCTGCTGATCAGCTGTTCGAAATGTTTGGTTTCACTGTCGAAAACGTAGTGAACACAGCAAAAGAACTACTCGCGTAAGCTTACGCAGGTAAAAGAAAAACCGAGCGTTACTGCTCGGTTTTTTTGTGCCTGTTCAAACCCGTTTCCCCACAGTTATCCTTCTCTTTGTGTCCACACTCCTTAGCGGTGACATAGCGATCCATAGCGTAGCAATCACTGCCGTTAATAAAGGTGTTATCCCAGAGCTTTGAGAACCCAAGCAGGGGGGGCGTAACGGCTTGGTTTGCGCACCAGAACTGCACCGTGCGGTGTTTCCCTGCTGCATCGCTGACAAAAGTGAATAGCGGGAAAAACGGACATACGCATTTCCTTTTGCTGGTCAAACAATGAGCTAAAGTATTTGTGGAGTGTGTTGCATAAAAGATCACTATGTTACCAGTATGAATAGTCACTGAAATGAAAAGATATTTTACCGCGACGGAGAACAGTTACTTAATGCGTTCCGTCTTGGCATCAGGTACTATCTGTGACACGAAAATTTAGGTAAGGCGAAGGAAAAATGCTAAAGGTTGCGATCAATGGATTTGGACGTATCGGTCGTAATGTGCTGCGAGCTGTTTATGAGAGTGGCAAAGATCAGCAAATTAAGGTAGTCGCGGTCAATGAGCTTGCTCAACCTGAGGCGATGGCACACCTGCTGCAATATGACACCAGTCATGGACGCTTTGGTAAAAAAGTGTCGCATGATCAGGAGCACCTGTACATTCATCACAATAGCGGTGAGTATGACCCGATCCGAATCCTGCATCTGGCAGAAATCGAGTTGCTGCCGTGGCACGATTTAGAAGTGGACATCGTGCTCGATTGTACCGGTTTTTATGGCTGTCAAGCGGATGGATTAGCGCATATTGAAGCGGGCGCGAAAAAAGTGCTGTTTTCCCACCCGGGAGCCAATGATATGGACAACACCATTATCTATGGCGTCAACCACCACACTTTGAAGGACGAACATCGAATCGTCTCTAATGGTTCTTGTACCACCAACTGTATTGTGCCGGTGATTAAAGTGCTGGATGAGGCGTTTGGCATTGAATCGGGGACCATCACCACCATCCATTCGTCGATGAATGACCAGCAGGTCATTGATGCTTACCATACCGATTTACGCCGTACACGGTCGGCGAGCCAGTCGATTATTCCGGTAGACACCAAGTTGCACAAAGGGATTGAACGGGTATTCCCGAAATTTTCTAACAAATTTGAGGCGATATCCGTGCGCGTGCCGACAGTTAATGTGACCGCGATGGATTTAAGTGTCACAATTCGTACAAATGTGAAAGTTAATGACGTAAATCAAACCATTGTTAACGCATCTCAGTGTACATTACACGACATTGTTGACTATACTGAATCGCCACTCGTTTCTATCGACTTTAACCACGATCCCCATAGTGCGATAGTTGATGGAACTCAGACGCGAGTGAGTAACGGGCAGTTAGTGAAAATGCTTGTTTGGTGCGATAACGAATGGGGCTTTGCTAACCGTATGCTGGATACGGCGTTAGCAATGCAAGCTTGTTCACAGGTGGAGTATTAGGTGAGCAAGAATATGGAGATTTTTTATTTCAGATCTTGAAATAAAATGCCGGTATCTCCATATCAGTAACCAGTTTGAAGAATTAACAGGCTTGGCAGGATTGCCGAGTTTTCAAAAACTTTAATTATTAAATATTTGAGAGGACACATCATGTCTGTAATCAAGATGACTGACCTGGATCTAGCAGGTAAACGTGTATTCATCCGTGCTGACCTAAACGTGCCAGTAAAAGACGGTAAAGTAACTTCTGATGCACGTATCATCGCATCTCTTCCAACTATCAAACTATGCCTAGAAGCAGGCGCGAAAGTGATGGTTACATCTCACCTGGGTCGCCCAACTGAAGGTGAATACGCTGAAGAGTTCTCTCTACAACCTGTTGTTAACTACCTGAACGACGCACTAGATTGCGAAGTGAAACTTGCGAAAGACTACCTAGACGGTCTAGAGCTAAACGCTGGTGAACTAGTTGTTCTGGAAAACGTTCGCTTTAACAAAGGCGAGAAGAAAAACGACGAAGAGCTATCTAAGAAATACGCTGCACTATGTGACGTGTTCGTAATGGATGCATTCGGTACCGCTCACCGTGCACAAGCGTCTACTCACGGCGTTGGTATGAATGCACCGGTAGCATGTGCTGGTCCTCTACTGGCTGCAGAACTTGAAGCGCTAGGTAAAGCAATGGATAACCCAGAGCGTCCACTAGTGGCTATCGTTGGTGGTTCTAAAGTTTCTACTAAACTAACCGTTCTTGAGTCGCTATCTAAAGTTGCTGACCAACTAGTTGTTGGTGGCGGTATCGCGAACACATTCATCGCTGCAGCTGGCCACAACGTAGGTAAGTCTCTGTACGAAGCAGACCTGGTTGAAACCGCTCAAAAGCTAATGAAAGAGTGTTCTATCCCAGTTGCAACTGACGTTGCATGTGCGAAAGCATTCGACGAAAACGCAGAAGCTGAAATCAAGCACGTTTCTGAAGTTGCTGACGACGACATGATCTTCGACCTTGGCCCAGATTCAACGGCGGCTCTGGCTGAAATCATCGGTAACGCGAAAACTATCCTATGGAACGGCCCAGTAGGTGTATTCGAATTCAAGAACTTCGAAGCAGGTACTAAAGGTATCTCTGAAGCAATCGCTCAGTCTGCAGGTTTCTCTGTAGCAGGTGGTGGTGACACGCTAGCGGCTATCGACAAGTTCGGTATCAAAGCTGACGTTTCTTACATCTCTACTGGCGGCGGTGCATTCCTTGAGTTCGTAGAAGGTAAAGTACTACCAGCAGTTGCGATGCTAGAAGAGCGCGCTAAGTAATTAAGTGAAAGCGGGGGAGTTACTCTCCCGCTTTCTTGTTTGCTGCACATCACAGTTTTTTGCTACAATAGCGCCAGTTGTGAGCAAACGTTTGCAAGAATTTAAACTTAACAAGTTTTATTTTTAAAACGACAGATAAATAGGATTAAATCCATGTCTAAGATCTTCGATTTCGTAAAACCAGGTGTTATCTCTGGCGACGACGTACAGAAAGTTTTTGAAGTTGCAAAAGAAAACAACTTCGCACTTCCAGCAGTAAACGTAGTGAACACTGACTCAATCAATGGTGTTCTTGAAGCTGCTGCTAAAGTTAAAGCTCCAGTTGTTGTTCAGTTCTCTAACGGCGGTGCTGCTTTCTTCGCTGGTAAAGGCGTGAAACTTGAAGGTCAAGGTGCACAAATCCTTGGTGCTATCGCTGGTGCGAAATACGTACACGCAGTTGCTGAAGCTTACGGTGTGCCAGTAATCCTACACACTGACCACGCTGCTAAGAAACTTCTTCCATGGATCGACGGTCTACTAGACGCAGGTGAAGAGTTCTTCGCTCAAACTGGTAAGCCACTATTCTCTTCTCACATGATCGACCTTTCTGAAGAGTCTCTAGAAGAGAACATCGAAATATGTGCTAAGTACCTAGCGCGTATGGAAAAAATGGGTATGACACTAGAGTTTGAACTAGGTTGTACTGGTGGTGAAGAAGACGGCGTAGACAACACTGATATGGATCAGTCTGAGCTGTACACTTCTCCAGAAGACGTTGCATACGCATACGAGAAACTAAGCCCAATCAGCCACCGTTTCACTATCGCAGCATCTTTCGGTAACGTACACGGTGTTTACCAAGCTGGTAACGTTGTACTTACTCCAACTATCCTACGTGATTCTCAAGCATACTGTGCAGAGAAATTTGGTATCGCACCAAACGCTCTAAACTTCGTATTCCACGGTGGTTCTGGTTCAACTGAAGCAGAAATCAAAGAGTCAATCAGCTACGGTGTTATCAAAATGAACATCGACACTGATACACAGTGGGCAACTTGGGATGGTATCCGTACTTACGAAGCTGAAAACCGTGATTTCCTACAAGGTCAAATCGGTAACCCAACTGGTGAATCTGCGCCTAACAAGAAGTACTACGATCCACGCGTATGGCTACGTGCTGGTCAAGCTTCAATGGTTGCTCGCCTAGAGAAAGCATTTGCTGACCTAAACGCAGTAGACGTACTATAATTCGTTCTCGTTGAATGATGCTAAAGCCCGCTGTTAAAGCGGGCTTTTTTGTATCTGTAATTGTTATTCAGTTAGTAGACTAGTTACTTCTCTGGTCATTGCATATCAGAGGAGGACGCCTATTAGTGAGCCATTATGCCTTTTGCGATAACAGTTGCCGATCTGGCAGATAAAATGGTGGCGAAATGTAAAGCTTTTGCGTACTCTGTAACATATTGATATCAGAATAAACTGATAAGATTTTGTCTTATTAGGCTTTGTTATTAATCACTTTGCAAAAAGTATGGTTTAGGCTATTGTGCCAAAATTCCGGCGCTCTTCAGTGGGCCGCTGACGATGTTGTTGTTGTGGCCTTGATAAATTTGGCTCATAAACAAACGGCAATAGGATTTATATAAGTTGTAATTTGAGGATGCAAAATATGGCAGGTGAATCATTGGGCGTTGAGGCTCCATTAGTGAATGGGCTGACGGAAGCGGAAAAGTGGCTAACCAGTAACTCGGATCTAATTATCCAGTACGGAGTGAATATTGTCTCGGCGCTGCTTATCCTTTTTATTGGTAACATAATTGTCAAAGCGGTCGCAGGCAGTGTTGCTAAGGTACTGGATAAGAAGAACATGGACAAAGCGGTGGTGGAGTTTATCCATGGCCTGGTTCGTTACTTGTTGTTCGTGATTGTACTCATCGCTGCACTAGGCCGGGTTGGCGTACAGACTGCTTCTATCGTTGCGGTTATCGGTGCGGCCGGTTTAGCGGTTGGTCTTGCGTTACAAGGCTCACTATCTAACTTTGCGGCGGGTGTGTTGATCGTTGCCTTCCGTCCATTTAAATCCGGGGATTATGTCGAAGTTGGCGGGGTTGCCGGTAGTGTTGAAGCGATTCAGATCTTTCAGACCGTGTTGAAAACACCGGACAACAAAATGGTGGTGGTACCCAACTCCGGCGTGATTGGTGGCCCGATCACCAACTACTCACGTCATGCTACCCGTCGTATTGATTTGGTGATTGGCGTCTCTTACCAAGCCGACTTACAGAAGACTAAGCAGGTGATCCGTGAAACGCTGGAAAAAGACAGCCGAGTTTTAAAAGATCCGGACATGACAATTGGTGTCCTGGAGCTGGCGGATTCATCGGTTAATTTTGTCGTACGCCCGTGGGTGAACACGGCTGATTACTGGGCGGTGTACTTTGATTCGATGCAAGCGATCAAAGAAGCTCTGGATGCCAACGGCATTGAAATTCCATTCCCGCAAATGGATGTGCATCTGAACAAAGTCGATGCTTAATCCATAGAGAACATGAAAAGCGAGGCACCGGCCTCGCTTTTTTTATAGCTCGTAAAGGGTATTGTTACCTGCCAGTAGCAGGCGCTTGAGTGCTTGGCCTGCAAAGCCAAAGGTGAATTCAGGTAAGCCGGGGGTGTAGAGCAGTTCCTGATGTTGATAGAGGCGAGAGTCGACAATGATGGAAACATGCTCAGGCAAACCAATCGGGCAGACGGCCCCAGGCAGGCAGCCCAGTTGCGCGACCATTTCATCGTCACTGCAAATCGATGGACGTTTACCGGTGATGACTTTGATTCGCTTAGCATCAAGCCGTGAATCTTTGTCGGTCAGGTAAACGGCGTAGCCCTGGCCTTTGAGTTTAAGAAATAAGCTCTTGGTATGTATGCCACTCCAGCCAAGCTTGGCGGCCACATTTATGTCGGTTTCGAAGTCGAGAATGGCTTCATGCTGCCATTCTCGAAAGGGAATGGAGAGTGAGTTAAGTCGCTCTCGATTGATTTGATGTATTTGCTTAAGTGACTCCATGTCGCCTTTCGTTCCAGTTTATTGCTTTAGCAGTATTTAGTGATTAACTCGTTTGCCAGTACAAGCGAAATGGTAAACATCATTGCAGCGACCGCAATATCAATGCCTCTTTTTACCTTTGGTTTCGATAGCGTAGGGCCCAGTCTGGCTGCGCCAAGTGATAAGGAATAGAACCAGACAAACGACGCCATGATGGTGCCGATGGCAAAGGCGATACGATCGTTACCTTCAAACTGGCCACCAATGGAACCAAGGATCACCACGGTATCTAAGTACAAATGTGGGTTTAATACGGTGACTGCCAATGCGCCTAAAATCACGGTACGGCGACCTCGGGCGGTGACGTCGCCTTTCGATTCGGATGCGTGGGTGGGTTTGAATGCGCTTTTCAGCGACAGCAAACCGTACACACTAAGGAACACAATGCCGCCCAGCGTGACCGAGGTTAGCAGGATTTCATTTTGCGCCAGAATGGCACCACCACCAAAAATCCCGAGAGAAATGAATACCATATCCAGAATGCTACAGATAGTTGCGGTGGTGAGGTGATGGTGGCGTTTGATGCCCTGATTGAGTACATAAGCATTTTGGGCGCCGATAGGTATAATCATCGATGCGCCTAAGCCAAATCCTTGTAATACAACCCAAATACTCACAAACCACCTCAGCATAAAAATAGAAATTATTTTGAGGTGGGAAGATAACGTTTTCGCTAAAATAAGTATAATTAATGATTTTAATCATATATAAGTTGTGCTTATGTGGGGTGTGCAGTAACAGGAAAGACGTTATGCGTGGACTGGATTATAAATGGGTAGAAGCGTTGGACGCAGTGGTCCACCAGGGAAGTTTTGAACGGGCAGCTGAGCATCTGTTTATCTCTCAATCCGCGATATCCCAAAGGATCAAACAACTGGAAAAGTTTGTGGCTCAGCCGGTGTTGGTCCGGGCTCAGCCGCCACAGCCGACCCCAATTGGCAAGAAGTTATTGGGTCTGTATCGCCGTGTTCGCCTGCTTGAACACGAAATTGTTCCTGAATTGAACAATGAGGCCAGCGACCGTCCTGTACAGTTGTCGCTGGCGACCAACGCCGATAGTCTGGCGACGTGGTTATTGCCAGCGTTGCAGCATGTGATGAAAACACGTCAGGTTGAGTTAAAGCTGACCATTTATGGTGAATCACGCAGCATTGAAAAATTAAAAAGTGGTGAGGTGGCGGGGGCCATTAGTCTGGAGTCACACGCCATGCCTGGTTGTCGGGCTGACTATCTGGGACGAATTGATTATATATGTGTGGCGAGCCCGGAGTTCTACCAGCGCTACTTCTCCCAGGGCGTCAACAGCCAGACCCTTAGCCGGGCCCCGGCCGTGTCTTACGATCAGTATGATGACCTGCATAAATCGTTTCTGTCGCAACACTTTAATGTTCATCCTGATAGTGTCATCCAGCATAACATCAGCAGCTCAGAGGCGTTTTTAAAGATGGCGCTGGCTGGTGTGGCCTATTGCCTTATTCCGCGCATACAGATCAGTAATGAATTAGACAATGGTACTTTGATTGATATTACCCCCGGCTTCTTAATGTCTTACCGGATCTACTGGCACCACTGGCAACTAGAGACCGGTGTGCTCAGAGAGATCTCAGAAGCCATTGTCGGCTATGCGAGCGCCAATTTGCCTCAGTAACCGTGTCTGGCTTGGAGTCGGTTGCTTAGCTATGGGGAATTCTTGAGTCAAACTTGTGTTAGAAATAGGCTGGCTAGCTTGGATATTCGACAAAATCTCCTATGATGAAGCGAAACTAGTATGGATGGATTTGTATAATGAGAGTGTTATCGTTTTTACTGGCATCATCGGTCAGTATGATGAGTGTGCCGGCTGTAGCCAATGCGCCAGAGTTTGCTCACTTGACTACCAAGGGGTTTGGTGAGGTTGTCGCGACACCAGACATGGCTACGTTTTCCGTTAAGGTGGTTGATACGACGATGACCGCAGAACAAGCTAAGCAATCTGTCGATAAAACCGTCGAAGCGTTTTTACACAATCTCACTGAAGCCGGGTTACCGAAAGATAACATCTCGAGCTCGAACTTATATTTGGCTCCCCAGTACCATTACCCTAAATCCGGTAAAGCTGAACTGGTTGGTTATCGGGCATCGCGCAGTATTGATGTGACGGTGAATGACTTGGCAAATCTCAACCAGTATCTGGATATGGCGCTCGATGTGGGGATTAACCAAGTTGACCGGATTCAACTGAAAGTCAGTAACGAGGCAGAGTATCAACAGAAAGCAAGACTAGCCGCGATCAAAGATGCTCAGGAAAAAGCCACCTCACTGGTGCAAGGGTTTGGCAAGACACTGGGTGATATCTGGCAGATCAACTACAGCCAGATGTACGTCGAACCCGTTTTGATGCGCAGCATGGCGATGGATGCCAAACAGAGCGCAAGCAGTTATCAGGACTCTACTCTGGTGATCCGCGATCAGGTTGATGTGGTTTATAAGATCAAATAAGCGTGAAAGTTAAAAAAAACAGGGGGCTAGGCCCCCTGTTTTGTCTGTGCGATACCTGTGACAGTATCGCCTTAAGCTTAGCTTTAGTGCAGGATACGCGCGCGAATCGTGCCTTCGATGCATTTTAGTTTGCGCAGCGCTTCTTCTGAGCGTCCGTTTTCTACATCGATCACTACATAACCGATATCGGCCGCGGTTTGCAGGTATTGACCTGCAATGTTAATCCCATCTTCGGCAAAGATGGTATTGATTTGGGTCATTATACCTGGGCGGTTTTGGTGAATGTGTAACAAGCGAGAGCACTCACGGTGTTGCGGTAGTGATACTTCTGGGAAGTTAACGCTCGATAACGTTGAGCCGTTGTCAGAGTATTTGGCTAACTTACCTGCGACTTCTACGCCGATGTTTTCCTGGGCTTCTTGGGTTGAACCGCCCACGTGTGGCGTCAGGATCACGTTATCAAACTTGGCTAATGGTGATTCAAACGGATCGGCATTGGTTTTAGGTTCAACCGGGAACACGTCGACGGCGGCACCGGCTAGATGACCAGACTCCAGGCTGTGACACAGCGCCGGGATGTCTACCACAGTACCACGCGCAGCATTAATCAAAATTGCGCCTGGCTTCATGCGGGCAAACTCTTCTTCACCCATCATGTTCTTGGTTTCAGGGGTTTCCGGAACATGCAGTGAAATGACGTCACACTTATTGAGCAGTTCACTCATGGTTTGAACCTGAGTGGCGTTACCCAGAGACAGTTTGTTTTCGATATCGTAGAAATAGACGCGCATACCGAGGTTTTCAGCAATGATACCTAGTTGGGTACCGATGTGGCCGTAACCAATAATACCTAAGCGTTTGCCACGAGCCTCATAGGAATTGTCAGCGCTTTTTTTCCAGATGCCGCGGTGAGCCAAGGCATTTTTTTCCGGAATACCACGCAACAGCAGCAGGATTTGACCGAGAACCAGCTCCGCCACACTGCGGGTATTCGAGAACGGGGCGTTGAACACTGGAATACCGCGCTTGGCTGCCGCTTTCAGGTTCACCTGGTTGGTGCCGATACAAAAACAGCCAATCGCAACCAGTTTGTTTGCCGCATTGATGACCTCTTCCGATAGGTTGGTTCGGGAGCGGATACCAATAAAGTGGACATCTTTCACCGCCTCGATCAGCTCGTCTTCTGAAAGAGAGCCTTTATGGTATTCAATGTTGCTATAACCAGCTGCTTGAAGAACTTCAACTGAAGAAGGGTGTAATCCTTCAAGTAAAAGGATTTTAATCTTTTCTTTTTCCAGTGAAACTTTGGCCATTTTTCTCGTCCTTAAAATGGAAAGGTGGGCTAATGTGGCGCACATCGGGCAAAACTATTAAAAAGGGGATAATTAACAGTTTTGTAGGAAGACAAACGCTTCCTTGTGCGTCTTCTGACCATTAAAGTATCAAAAAATTTTTGCTTTGGGTAAGAAAATTACGGAATAAGGCATACTTTTCTTAAAATAAGAAACAAAAAACGGTGCCTTGAGGCACCGCTTGTAATGAAATGACAGAAATTCACGAACTTTCAGCGATAAAGTCTGGCGAATCTCTGTTTGGGGTGATTATTCTTCGATGACCGCCCCTTCCGGTGTGCCGGTGATCACCACGTCTGCACCACGGTGGGCGAACAAGCCGACGGTCACAACGCCGGTAATGCCATTGATCTTGTCTTCCAGCTCTTTTGGATTGGTAATACGCAGGTTATGCACATCTAAGATCACGTTGCCATTATCGGTGATCACCCCTTCACGGTAGGCCGGATCGCCGCCTAGTTTAACCAGTTCACGCGCCACGTAGGAGCGTGCCATTGGGATCACTTCTACTGGCAGTGGATATTGGCCCAATACATCAACTAATTTGGTATCGTCAATGATACACACGAACTTATCAGAGATCGCGGCAACAATTTTCTCACGTGTCAGCGCTGCGCCACCACCTTTGATCATTTCACGCGTAGGGTTAATTTCATCCGCACCATCGACATACACGTCCAGTTTCGCGACGTCATTACATTCGTAGACTTCAATTCCCAGCTCCTGGAGGCGCTCGGTCGAAGCAATAGAGCTCGATACGGCACCCTTGATGTCGTCTTTGATGCTGCCTAAGGCATCGATGAAGTGATTTACGGTCGATCCGGTGCCAACACCGACAATGCTGCCTTTCTCAACATACTTAAGTGCTGCCCAACCAGCCGCTTTTTTCATTTCATCTTGGGTCATGCCAATCTCCTGCATAGATGTTCATTAATGTTTGCGGCGTGATTATAGCGATTTGAATTAAAATTGCCCATTTTATGCGGTGGTTTCCCAGCTCCAAATTTTGCTTGGCGTCACGATCTTAGGTAAAGGCACATCCCAGCTGGCGATGGGAAGTCGGTCAACATGCTGGCAGTCATGGGCAATGCCGATAGGTTTGGCCCCTTTTCCGGTGGCAAACCAGTGAGCCAAGGTGCGGTCATAGTAACCGCCGCCCATGCCGAGGCGGTGGCCGATACTGTCAAAGCCGACCAGTGGGGTCAGGATAAGATCCAGTTCACCTTGTGGGATCAGGTGGCGGATATCGAGTTTGGGCTCTAAGATGCCGTACTTGTTGTAGACCAGTTGATCATCATTTAAGTAATTAAGAAACAACAGGTGGCCTTTGGCAAAGGGGTGGATAGCCGGCAGGTATATGGATTTTTTCTCTTGCCACAACCACTGGATCAGCGGTTTGGTGTCGAGTTCACCATCGGCGGATAAATACAGCGCGATATGCTGGGCTGAGTGAATTTCTGGGAGTTGAGTAAATTGCTGGACCAGATCGAGTCCGGCCTGGTATTGGGTGTCACTGCACAACGCGTTACGTTTTTCGCGGATCAGTTTGCGGAAATCTTGTCGTGACGCTTGTGACATAGAAGGTACCCCAGAGTGCCGTTGAGGATTGTGACCCTTGAACCAGCTGGTTCAAGGCGGATCAGCAATGATAACCGTAGGCTTCTCGGTACATGCCAAGCTTGCTCAATAGCTACCAATTACTAACCCTTAGGTATTGCTTATCGGCTCAGGGACTTACATCCTGCTGACGCACACCCCAGGGTAAATTTTGTCTACTGCTGTCCTTGCTTTACTTTGCTTAACGCGTGTTCCAATGACACGGTGAGCTTTTCCATTCGCTCAGCTATCTGTTGCTGATGCCCGTCTGACTCATGCGCTTTACTGCGCAATTCATAGCAGATGTTTAAGGCGGCAAATGTCAGTAGCTGGACCTCATTGGTTACCTTAGTACGTTCGCTCATTTCTTTCAATCGGCGATCAAGATCTTTTGCCGCAGCAATAAGGGAGTCCTCTTGCCCTGCTGGACAATTTACCCGTGTCACTTTGCCAAGAATTTCAACGTCGACCGCTTGATTGCTCATGATGAATAAACTCTATATCGCGCTATCTAAGGTATTGCTATCCACAACTACCGAGGGGGAAACTATAGGAAAAGCGCTATTAAGATTCAAGCATTTCCCATCACAGAAAGAGAAATGTTGAAGTGATCAGACAGGATTTGGACAAATTGGATATTTCCTGGCCAAAATTGAAATTGTTAGTCGTTCCCGACATCCTGGCTTGATGGTAGGATAGAGGTTTATTCGACAATATGAGTCCAGTTATGAGTGAAATCACCCTTCCAGATTATCAGACCATCGCTGCGGAGCTGACATCAACAAGCCTGGCGGTGACTCCTGCCGAGTTACATGGCCTGCTTACCGGAATGCTGAGTGGCGGTTTGGCGACAAACGATCAGAGCTGGCAGCCGATCCTGTTTGATTATACCAATGAAGGGATGGGATGGCCGACAACCGTGCTGGCGTTAGCGCAGGCGGTTTTTTCCGTAACAGCTAATGAGCTGACAGGAACCTCAATGGAGCTGTCATTGTTGTTGCCGGAAGAGGGCGGCGAAGAAGCGTTGTTTGCGTTGGCTGACAGTGTCTCTGATTTTGTTAATCACTTTCTCTCAGGCTTTGGCTTATCAGGCGTGTCGTTAACCAAAGCGAGCGAAGAGACCAAAGAAGCGCTGGCGGATCTGGAGGAGATCGCCAAGCTGGGCATTGATGAAGACGATGATCTTGAAGAGCAAGCCCAGCTGCTTGAACAGGTTATTGAGCATGTTAAAGCGTGCGTATTGACGATCCACGCTGAATTTGGCGTTCGTCCCAGCAACGAAAGCAGTAAGCCAACGCTGCATTAACTGAGGACTGAGCAGAGGTTAACATGGCGCAATATGATGTAGTCATTGCGGGCGGAGCGATGGCTGGGGCAACACTGGCACTGGCGATCGACCGTTTGTCTCAGGGGGCATTACGTATCGCGGTGGTGGAACCGTTTAAGGCGCACGCCGGTGACCACCCCGGGTTTGATTCGCGCTCCATCGCGCTGTCTTACGGCACCGTCAATATCTTGCGTTACTTTAACCTTTGGGCGGCCATCGAACCCTTTGCCACGCCAATCCGGCATATTCATGCTTCCGACCGTTCACATGCCGGAATGACCGAGATTACCCACGAGGAAGTTGGACTTGAAGCGCTCGGCTATGTGGTTGAACTGGCTGATGTCGGACAGGTTTACCACAAGCGCTTGCAAAGCAGTCCGGCTATCTCCCTCTACTGCCCCGATTCGGTGGCGCATATTTCCCGCGATGTGGATCACGTCTCGGTGGAGTTAGGCAGTGGTCAGAGTATTGAGGCCAAATTGCTGGTTGCGGCTGATGGCGCGGTATCGCGATGCTGCCAGCAAATCGGCCTGGCGTTGGCCGAGCACGATTTTGAGCAAGTGGCGGTGATTGCCAATATAGTTACTCAAGCTCCGCATCAAGGGCGAGCGTTTGAACGCTTTACCGAGAATGGACCGCTTGCCCTACTGCCAATGAGCGATAACCGTATGTCTTTGGTTTGGTGTCTGCGTC
Source organism: Vibrio sp. CAU 1672 (assembly GCF_029223195.1). Taxonomy (GTDB): domain Bacteria; phylum Pseudomonadota; class Gammaproteobacteria; order Enterobacterales; family Vibrionaceae; genus Vibrio. The sequence goes on from NZ_JARHUF010000009.1 coordinate 39,776, forward strand.
CCGATGAGGCTCAAATGGTCATGGCACTCTCAGAACAAGAATTTCTTACCCGCTTACAGCAGGATTTTGGCTGGCGCCTGGGGGGAATGGAAAAGGTCGGCCAACGAGCCAGCTATCCACTTTTACTGCGTCATCGTCGGCAGAACATTGCCCACCGCTTTGCGATAGTCGGAAATGCGGCGCAAACCTTGCACCCGATCGCGGGACAAGGCTTCAACCTCGGGATCCGCGATGTGGCGACCTTAGCCGAAGAGGTGGTCAGACAAAGCGATGATGCCGGTCGTTATCGGGGGTTGCGACAATTCAGCCAGCGTCGGGAACAAGATCGCAATGAGACGATTTGGTTAACCAGCGCATTGGTGCATGTATTCTCTAATGACTTACCAGCGATGCAAGTCGGCCGCAATATCGCGTTGGCCGCAATGGACAATCTTTCTATTTTTAAGCAGCCGTTACTGCGCCGCACGCTCGGCCTAGTGAAGCGATAGACGGCCGCACGAACTGGATACCAACAAGCTATGATGCAAAGTGTAGATATCGCCATTATCGGCGGAGGGATGGTTGGCCTGGCACTTGCGGCCGCATTCAAAGACAGTGATATGCGGGTGGCGGTGATTGAAGGAAGTGTTCCGGACCGCCGTTTAGGTGAACTACCGGATGTGCGAGTCTCCGCACTTAGCCGCTCAAGTGAAACCATGCTGAAAAAATTAGGTGCCTGGCAAGGCATCGAGCAGCGCCGGGCTTCGCCTTATCAGGCGATGGAAGTGTGGGAGCAAGACAGCTTTGGTAAGATTGGTTTTGATGCCGACAGTTTAGCGCAGCCGGATTTGGGCCATATCGTCGAGAATCGTGTGATCCAATTGGCGTTACTGGAACTGGTGGAGAAACAAGACAATGCAACCCTGTTTATGCCTGCCCGTTGTGCCACTCTTGCGCTTGGTGAGCAGGAATGCTGGCTGACTTTGGACAATGGGCAGGCTATGACCGCGAAACTGGTGGTCGGGGCGGACGGTGCAAATTCCTGGCTGCGGGATCAGATGGATATACCATTAACCCATTGGGATTATGGCCACAGCGCGATCGTGGCCAATGTCAAAACGGCAGAGCCGCATGCAGGAGTCGCCCGGCAGGTTTTTACGCCTCAGGGTCCTTTGGCTTTTTTGCCGATGTCGCAGCCGGACATGTGCTCAATCGTATGGTCTACCGAACCACAACGAGCTGAACAGTTGCTCGCTATGTCAGAGGAGGACTTTAACAAGGCTCTGACGAGTGAATTTGATGCTCGCCTTGGTATGTGTGCTGTGGTTGGAGAGCGGGCGGCGTTTCCGCTCAAGATGCGCTATGCACGGGACTTTGTTCTGGAGCGGGTGGCGCTGGTGGGCGATGCGGCCCACACAATTCACCCATTAGCGGGGCAGGGGGTGAATCTTGGCCTGTTAGACGCTGCCAGCCTGGCGCAAGAGGTACTGCAGCTCTGGAAACAAGGGCAAGATATCGGCCGTAAACGAACCTTACGCAGTTATGAACGCTGGCGTAAAGCGGAAGCGATGAAAATGATCGTCGCGATGCAGGGGTTTCGTGATTTGTTTGCCGGCGCTCACCCAGCGAAGAAACTGGTGCGCGGCCTGGGGCTGAGCCTTGCTGGTTCGTTGCCAGGGGCCAAAGACGAGATCATGAAGCGAGCTCTGGGATTGAAAGGTGATCTCCCGGATCTGGCGCGCCAATAAGTCTGCGTGGGTATAAAAATGGACATAAAAAAAGGCTGGTTCTCCAGCCTTTTTTGTCTGATGTATTCGCTAAGCGTATGCACAGCGGAGTTTCATGACTTCTTGGTTGATCTCCTTGACTGCCTGAAAGTGACGCTTCTCCGCCTTCTCTGGCAATATCAATTTGCCGTTATCAAATTCAAATCTGCCGACGCCGTAAATATAAATTCTTCCCTTGAAAAGACGACTAATGTGTTTAGCAATCATACCTGGTGTATAGCGCTTAAACAGTCTCATATTTACCTTTCCTTTTCTCTTACTTAGCCCTGATATTCTACGTTCAGGACGGCAAAAATAGTGTGACCGAAATAGTGTTAAATAAAGTGTGGATGACTTGCGTTAGATATTTGTGTTGCTATAGACAGTTTTGTAGCGTCATATCTCAATTAACGTGAGGATTACCCCAAAAAATACTTATCGTCGGAACCGGACGACCCACTTAGTTGTTAGTACGAGATGTAGTTAGCCATGGTTTTGTTACATGTTAAAGAATAGGTGAAAATTTTTTGTTTGCTAAGTGTTGTGCTAAAGGCTGTGCTTATGAGTCCGTTTGAGTAATGGCGTTTAACAGGTTAGCCGGTATTGCTGTAGCTTCGTTTTACTTTAGATCGGCTCTTACGGGCTGATGGACAAAAAAAAGCCCGCGATAGCGGGCGAATAGTCACAGATGCATTACACAAAAGTGTCTGACTCACTTGATAGACCTGGTCGCACAAATCAGCCAAATCACTTTCAGTCAGCCAGCTTCGTAAAGTAAAGCAGACCAACAAAAGCAGCATATCTGAATTTTACCCCTGTGACTATTTATGTTTTAAATGTGACTAAAAATTCCTTTAATGTTGTATGAAAGACATGGCTCTAGTCACAAAGCGCATGCAACGCAGAATGATAGTTGCAGTAAACTTGGTTATGGGCGACAAATCTCAGCCAGCGTTGGCTGGCATAAGCGCAGCAGATCCTTAATAGATAACGCCAGTCCCGCCATGCGGTCACCGCTGCTGATGGTGACTTCACGTTCCAGTAATAAACTCGGATCAAAGATGATCGGCATGGGTGTTTTAAGCAGTAGCGGTGTGACCGTGCCAACCGGGTAGCCGGTGATGATTTCGACATCGGTTTGGTCGACACAGGTCATACGCCTGCATTGAAGCAGGGCGCGTACCTTTTTCGGATCCACACTGCGGTTGCCGGGCGCGCAGGCCAGCGCATAGTCGTTGTCCATATCGCGTAACAGCATCGCCTTAACCATCTGTGACGGCCGGATACCACGCTGACGTGCCGCATCGTCGATCGAGGTTGCCGGCGTCTGATGCGGCAAAAGACGGAAGGGGATCCGTCTTTCGGTCAAAAATTGCATCAGTGGTGTGTGGAGCGGCTTACTCATCATTGAGGCTATAAGGTAAAGGGGCGATTACCCAGTTTGATTCTGGCTGGCCGACGATACGCAGGCGGGTATCTGCCTCGAGGTTATTCGGTAGCACAATCAACCCAATCGCTTGATTGTCACTGAACTGGTAGTGTGCCAGCAGGGTGCCGACCGAACGCCAGTTTTCTCCGATACTGCGCTCGAGTTCAACCTGTGCTTGACCCAGTGGCTCCTGAGTTGTGCCTTGAACAATATACATCGCGCGCTTATTGATGCCGCGGTATTTAGCACGTGCCACAGTTTCCTGGCCGGTGTAGCAGCCTTTGGTGAAACTGATGCCGCCCAAAACCTGCAGGTTGAGCGCTTGCGGAATATGTTCATTTTGTGCCGCTGCAGGCAGTACGGGCAGCCCGGCTTCGATGTCGAACCGGGTCCATAGCTCACGAGATGTCAGGGTTGCCTGATGGTTTTCAATCAGTGCCTGTGCCGCTTCTTCTGTTACCGCGATCAGCCAGCGGTTTGATGCTACTTTTACTGCCGTGCCACCGTTGATTTTACGTACATCCCCGCTTTCTTCGCTCAGCGTGGTAACGAATGTATCGGCACTGATGCCAGCGACACCGAGAATTACGTCGTTTGATTCCTCGATGGTGACTTTCGAGAACACCGCGTATTTTTTGATTTCATGCAGCTCGACGTCGATGGCTGATTTCGCTTGCAGCATTGCATAGCCATCCCGGTGGTGGAACAGGCGGAAAGTGCTCCAGACTTTGCCTTTTGCGTCGCAGTGAGCACCCAAGGTTGATTGCTGTTGCTCCAGTGATACGACATCACAGGTGAGCTGCCCTTGTAGATATGATTTTTTATCATCTCCCACCACAGTGATCATGCCAAAGTTGTCTAGTAGAGAAACAGACAGATCTGGAAGTGGATTATGAGCAGTTAAATTAAGGGGTGCAAAGCGGTTTTGCCATTCCATGATAATCAAGCCTTTTGAAGATATTTTTCCGTTATGTTAATCCGCGAACGGCAATTTGTCAGCCTCCCATCTCGGGACGTTGCTAGTCATATGGTGTGGGCAGGGGCATGTCCTTGTATTTGGTAGGGTAAAACATCGGGGCCAAGCGAGACTCTGAGGCTTTTGGTTTTCACCGGCATAGGTTACAAGATTGTGACCCGCACACTAGTTGCACCTTACAAGCCTTGTTACACTCCGCTCAGTAATAAGATATCGATTAAGGAAAACTGAATGTACACTGCGGAAGAAAAAGCGCGCATCAAGTGGGCATGTCGTCGTGGTATGCTTGAGCTGGACGTGGTGATTATGCCGTTTTTTGAAGAGTGTTTTGAATCACTCACTGAGCAGGAGCAACGTGATTTTGTCTCGTTACTGGAGTGTGATGACCCAGACTTGTTTACTTGGATCATGGGTCACGGCCGTAGCGAAAACCTCGGCCATGCTGCGATGGTAGACAAAATTGTCGCTCATAACCTCAGTAAGGTACGTTAATCTTACCCTGACCCCTTCGTTATACGCCCAGGTCGTCAATCTCCTTATTCTCGGGAGTTTAACTTGGGCGGTGATCCTCTCTGCTGTCCCACTGGTGTTATCGATTTATCTGTTATTAACTTTGTTGCGGCATAATAGATTGACCGGTTTGGTCAGAACTCCGGCTTTGGGCCACTGGCAAATTTCTCTGGGAGGCGAGATCATCAACGGTTGCCGGAGCCTCAAGCTGAAGCGGGCAGATCTCTCAGTTGTGGCCTGCAAGTTATCGTTGCATTTGCACAACCAGGAGTTGATCACTATCTGGCGTGACAGTTGCCCGGAAACGGATTACCGCCGCTTAGTGCTGTTGCTGCGCCAATGGCAAGATAAGCAAATGGGAGCCTGAGCTCCCATTTAGTGAGGATGAATAGCGTCACACTAGTCATTGGGGGTCAGAATGGTCGGCCCGCTGTGCTCTAACTGCTCTGGGTAATCTAGGGTGTAGTGCAGGCCCCGGCTTTCTTTGCGCTGCATTGCACAACGCACCATCAGCTCAGCCACCTGTAATAAGTTGCGCAGTTCAAGCAGGTTGTTGGATACGCGGAAATGGCTGTAATACTCGTGCGTTTCTTGCTGCAGCAATTGGATCCGGCGCAGCGCGCGTTCAAGCCGTTTATCGGTACGCACAATACCCATGTAATCCCACATAAACAGCCGCAGCTCATGCCAGTTGTGCTGAATAACCACTTCTTCATCACTGTTACTTACCTGGCTGTCATCCCAGCATGGCAGGGATGGGGGTAAGTCTACCGCTTTTACATGTCTGAGAATGTGTTTGGCCGCTGACCAGGCATAGACGACACATTCGAGCAGGGAGTTGGAGGCCATTCGGTTGGCGCCGTGCAGACCGGTATAACTGACTTCTCCAATTGCATACAAGTTTGTCAGATCGGTGCAGCCGTTTCTGTCCACCATGACGCCGCCACAGGTGTAGTGTGCGGCCGGAACAATCGGGATTGGCTCGCTGGTCATGTCAATGCCCAGATCCAGCAGGCGAGCATAGATGGTTGGGAAGTGCTTGGTGATAAACTCGGCCGGTTTATGGCTGATGTCGAGGAACATACAATCCGCACCCAGGCGCTTCATTTCAAAGTCAATGGCGCGTGCCACTACGTCGCGTGGGGCAAGTTCTTCTCGTTTGTCAAAGTCTGGCATAAAGCGTGAACCATCAGGGCGGCGCAGGTAGGCGCCTTCACCGCGCAGTGCTTCAGTCAGGAGGAAGTTGCGTGCTTCCGGGTGATACAGGCAGGTCGGATGGAACTGGTTGAACTCCATGTTCGCCACCCGGCAGCCCGCACGCCAGGCGATGGCGATTCCATCTCCGGACGAGACATCCGGGTTGGAGGTGTACTGGTAGACTTTAGAGGCGCCGCCGGTGGCAAGGACCACAAACTTGGCCCGGACGGTTTCAACCTGCTCGGCGTTGCGGTTCCAGATGTACGCGCCGATGACGCGCTGTTTATCACCGCCAACTCGGTCTTCGGTGATCAGATCCAGCGCATTATAACGTTCCAGTACTTGAATGTTGGGGTGGTTATGGGCGTTGTCCTGCAATGAGGTCTGCATTGCCATACCGGTTGCATCGGCGGCATGGAGAATGCGACGGCGGCTGTGGCCACCTTCGCGTGTCAGGTGGTAGCGCGGTTCGTCATCGGAATCATTGTCTTCGCGATCAAATGGCACGCCGCCATCGATCAGCCACTGGACACACTCTTTGGAGTGCTCGGCAATGAATTGTACCGTTTCTTTATCGCAGAGCCCGGCTCCGGCGATCTGGGTATCTTCGACATGGGATTCAATGGTGTCGGATTCATCAAAGACCGCGGCAATTCCGCCTTGGGCGTAAAACGTTGCCCCTTCACTACGTGGGCCTTTACTCAGTACCATTACTTTACAATGGTTGGCAACCCGCAAGGCTAACGACAAGCCTGCTGCACCGCTCCCTACCACTAACACATCACATTCATGTTCACGGTTTGCGTTCATATAACTTTTATAATCCCAAGCTAAGGTAACCTTGGTCACCTAGTAAATGATTGTTGCACATCGTGTGCGTTCCATTGACGCGACATCCGCCGCTCTGGGCTAAGTTGGGAAACTTAACGGAATGTCCTTTACTCTGGTGACTTAAGCCACTCTGATGGTTTACCACCTCATGCATGAGCAATGGGGCGTGATGCTTACTGAGTTCTTAAAGTGACATTGCGTTATTCAGACAGCCAAAAGCCGAGCAAACGAAAAGTAATAGTTTGTCAATGCCATTGCTTTTCTTATCCCTACCCAGCACAATCTGAGACAGAGATCATTCATTATACCCAAATCAAGCCAAGATGCTCGCCTGTCACAATATACTGACAGTCAGCATTGAGCCGTGAAAGGGGTATCGGCATCACACCATGACCAAATAATGACAAATTTTAAGACAAGCGACGGAACTTTCTCGCCTATGTCGGAGTCTCACAATGGTGCTCAAGTAAGCAGTGGTGTCAATATTGCGTTTTGCATAATAAGTACCCATATCTGAGAAGATTAGGGCATAACAAATAGGAGTATCCGCTCGAATGAACGAGCAGCTGACCGATCAAGTACTGATTGAGCGAGTTCAGAATGGGGATAAGCAAGCATTCAACCTGTTAGTGACGAAATACCAGAACAAGGTGTGTAATCTTATTTCCCGATACGTAAGTAATCCCGGCGATGTACCGGATGTAGCACAAGAAGCATTTATCAAGGCTTATCGAGCGATTCCCACTTTTCGTGGGGAGAGTGCGTTCTACACGTGGCTGTATCGAATAGCGGTGAATACTGCGAAAAATCACATCGTAGCCCAAGGGAGAAGGCCTCCGGCGACCGATGTTGATGCTGAAGAAGCTGAATTTTATGAAACAGGTAATGCACTGAAAGAAATATCGAACCCTGAGAACTTAACGTTGTCCAAAGAATTGCAGCGGGTTGTGTTCAGTGCAATCGAAGCGTTACCTGAAGATTTAAAGACAGCAATGACGTTGCGTGAGCTTGACGGCTTAAGCTACGAAGAGATTGCTGTTGTAATGGATTGCCCGGTGGGAACGGTACGCTCTCGTATCTTCCGTGCTCGTGAAGCGGTGGAAAAGAAAATTAAGCCTCTTTTGCAGCGCTAGTACAAGTAATAACTATGGTGAAAATAATGGCTGACAAAGAAAAACTTTCAGCTCTCATGGATGGAGAACTGGTCGATAAAGCTCTGATTCAAACGTTAGAGCAAGACCAAGAGAGCCTAGAAGCTTGGCAGAATTATCACTTGATTGGTGATGTGATGCGGGGTGAAGCGCCGGAGAAACCTGAGTGGAATATCGCTGAAAGCGTTGCGTTAGCGTTGGAAGATGAGCCTGCACACCGTGCCATCGATAAGTACAGTGCCAACGTCACTTCAATCACAGAGGTGCCGCGGGAGTCACAACCCGAGCCGCTAAAGGCAAAACGCCAGTTACCGGCTTGGTTATCTCAGTTTGGCCAGGTCGCGGTAGCCGCGAGTGTCTCGCTGGTGGTGATTTTTGGTGTTCAGCAATACGGCGGTGGTGATGACGTACAATCTCAGTTTGATCAGCTACCTGTGCTGGAAACTGTGCCGTTTGCCGGCAGTGCTGAGCCTGTCAGCCTGACGCGGGAATCCGTTGAGCGCTCGGTGGGTGAAGCCAATATGCAGGAGCAACGTAAGCGCGTTCATGCTATGCTACGCGATTATGAACTGCAGCTAAGAATTAACAGTGAAGCATCGATGCAAGATGCTCCTCTGACACCGGATAGTGAATGAAAAAATTCCTGATCAGCGCTTGCGCTCTGTTCAGTATGATGTCTCCTCAAGCCTTTGCTGTCGAAAAGCCGGCGGAGGCTTTGTTGCATCAAATGAGCGAGGCCAGCCAAAATTTAAGTTACGAAATCTCGTATATCCTTATTAAGACCAACAGCATTGAACCTTTGCTGTATCGCCATGCTACGCATGATGAGGAGCAATATGCGCATTTGGTGTACCTCAGTGGTCCAGTCCGGGAAGTGATTCGCCGAGGACGCGAAATCAGCTACATTGAAACCGGAGCGGAGCCGTTTACCATTGAATCGGGCAAGATGGTTGCGCCGATCATGCCGATGCTTAACACCAATATTGATGAACTTAACCTGTATTATGATTACGTTCAGGTCGGGCGCGCGCGCGAAGCCGGTGTAGCGACGCAAGTGTTGCGTATTGTGCCGAAAGACGGGTTACGCTATTCCTACGTGTTGTGGATCGATGAGCAAAGCAAGTTACCGTTGCGGGCCGATTTACTGGATCGTGATGGTGAAATGCTTGAGCAGTACCGCGCTATCTCTTATACCGTAAACCCCAAAATTGCTGAACTGATGAGCGGTTTGCAGAATGTGCAGTTGCCAGCGGTGTTAACCATGCCCAAAGGTGAGCTGAGCAAGAGCAACTGGCGTGTTGGTTGGATACCGGAAGGTTTTGAGCCGAACGAACTTAACCGTTACCGCATGGCTGTTACAGACCAAATGGTTGAGAGCCAGCTTTATTCAGACGGTCTGTTTGATTTTTCTGTGTATGTAGCCAACAAAGATCAGCATTCGCTCAAAGGGCAACTGGTCCGTCAGGGGCGCAGGACGCTGCACAGTTTTGTGCGCGGGGAGTATGAAATTTCCGTTGTCGGGGATATTCCACCGGCGACAGCGCAGCGGATTGCTCAGTCGGTCACATTTAATGTAACCAAGAGTAACGAACAATGATGACCGCACTCGCCACCGTGACAGAGGTTGTCCGTCACAGTGGCAAATATCAAGTAACATTAAGCTGTGAGCAACAAACCAGTTGCAGCAGTTGTTCGTCGCAAAAAAGCTGTGGTACCGGAGTGGTGACCAAAGCGATTGGTAACAAAACGCTGCACTGGCAGCTCGACACGTGTGAGCCGGTACAAGTCGGCCAGATGGTCGAGATAGGCCTTCCTGAATCCAGCCTGATTAAATCAGCGATGGCTGTTTATCTTCTCCCTATGTTCGGCCTCATTTTCGGCGCACTGCTTGGCCACTTTGTGTTGGCTCCCGTGCTCTCGGCTGGCGAGGGGGGTATTATCCTGACTTCGGTAGTGTTTGCCGCCCTTGGTGTCGGTATTGCCAAACGAGTTTCCCGTCCGCTTGAAGACGCATCCCGGCGTCAGGTCACCCTGATTCGGGTGCTTGGCGCCGCTATCCGTTGAGCATGAATCGTTCATCACTTTAAATAAGGTGCGTCCGTGAACGAAATTGGGTAGAATCTGCCAACTTGAATGAAATGCCATCGTTAAATGGCTTTCTTATGTCCCAGTTTAAAAGAGCTTAGTCACACCAAATCATGAAGCACATTCGTAACTTTTCGATTATCGCCCACATCGACCATGGTAAGTCGACCCTATCTGACCGTTTAATCCAAGTTTGTGGTGGCTTAAGCGACCGTGAAATGGAAGCTCAGGTTCTGGACTCTATGGATCTGGAGCGTGAGCGTGGCATCACCATCAAATCTCAGAGTGTGACACTGAACTACACCGCTAAAGATGGTGAAACTTACCAACTTAACTTTATCGATACTCCCGGACATGTTGACTTTGCGTACGAGGTATCTCGCTCTCTGGCAGCGTGTGAAGGCGCATTATTGGTTGTTGACGCCGGCCAGGGCGTAGAAGCGCAGACACTTGCCAACTGTTACACCGCGATCGAAATGGATTTGGAAGTCGTTCCAATCCTGAACAAGATTGATTTGCCAGCGGCCGATCCTGAGCGTGTTGCAGAAGAAATTGAAGAAATCGTTGGTATTGATGCAATGGAAGCAACCCGCTGTTCGGCAAAGACCGGCCTTGGGGTTGAAGACGTTCTGGAAAATATCGTTTCTGCGATTCCTGCGCCGGAAGGCGATCCTGAAGCACCGCTGCAGGCGTTGATCATCGATTCCTGGTTCGACAACTACCTTGGCGTAGTTTCTCTGGTACGGATTAAAAACGGTGTCCTGAAGAAGAACGACAAGATCAAAGTCATGAGTACCGGTCAGGTGTGGGGGGTAGACCGTCTGGGTATCTTTACACCTAAGCAAGTGGATACTGATGTTCTGAGCACTGGCGAAGTAGGTTGGGTAGTGTGTGGGATTAAAGACATCCTGGGCGCACCAGTGGGTGATACGCTGACACTGGCCAAATACGGTTGTGAACAACCGCTACCGGGCTTTAAGAAAGTAAAACCTCAGGTATACGCGGGCCTGTTCCCGGTATCGTCTGATGATTACGAAAGTTTCCGTGACGCGCTGGGTAAACTGAGCCTGAACGATGCGTCATTGTTCTACGAGCCAGAGAACTCGGCGGCACTGGGCTTTGGTTTCCGTTGTGGTTTCCTTGGTATGCTGCACATGGAGATCATTCAGGAGCGTCTGGAGCGTGAATACGATCTGGATCTGATCACCACTGCACCAACGGTAGTGTATGAAGTGGAGCAGACCGACGGTACCCTCCTGTATGTTGATAGCCCGGCAAAACTGCCAGCGGTTAACGATATCAACGAGATCCGCGAGCCGATTGCCCGCTGTAATATTTTGGTACCAGCTGACTACCTTGGCAACGTGATTACTCTGTGTGTTGAGAAGCGTGGTGTTCAGGTCGATATGGTGTACCACGGTAACCAGGTGGCGGTGACCTACGATATTCCAATGGCCGAAGTGGTGCTGGATTTCTTTGACCGCCTGAAATCAACCTCGCGTGGTTACGCATCTCTGGACTACAACTTCCAGCGTTTTGAAGCGTCGAACATGGTGCGTGTGGATGTATTGCTTAACGGTGATACGGTCGATGCATTGGCGATGATTACCCATAAAGACCAGTCTCAGACCCGTGGCCGTCAGTTGGTCGAGAAAATGAAAGAGTTCATTCCTCGTCAAATGTTCGATATTGCGATTCAGGCCGCGATTGGTAACCATATTATTGCCCGTTCTACCGTGAAGCAGTTGCGCAAGAACGTAATCGCCAAGTGTTATGGTGGTGACGTCAGCCGTAAGAAAAAACTGCTGAAGAAACAGAAAGAAGGTAAAAAGCGCATGAAGCAGATCGGTAACGTCGAGCTGCCTCAAGAAGCGTTCCTGGCCATTCTTCATGTCGGCAAAGACTAAAGAGCAACTGGTTCTGGCCTAAGGTCAAACATCGCTGAAATACCATTCGCAGAGGTTGTGCACCGGTGCCAGCCTCTGGCAGAAGTTGAACTCGGTGATGGTTACGGTGTCATAACCAGAGCATCGGGTTGTATGTAGGTACAAACAAGAATGATTATTTAAGTGAAAGGGTTGCTACCCTTTCACTTTCGTATTTTTAGATAAGGGAATTTGATGGCGAATACATTCTCACTGATCCTGGTCCTTGTGACGTTAGTTACTGGGATTGTCTGGCTGCTGGAAAAGCTGGTGTTTGCAAAGCAGCGCCGTGCCAAAGTGGCAGAGGTTCAAGCTCAAACGGTTAACGGCCTGGATTCAGCAACGTTACAGCAGGTGGAGCGTCAGCCTTGGTGGGTTGAGAACAGTGTCTCCATCTTTCCCGTGATTGCCTTTGTACTGGTGTTGCGATCTTTTATTTATGAGCCGTTCCAGATTCCATCGGGCTCGATGATGCCGACGCTGTTGGTCGGCGATTTTATCCTGGTGGAAAAATACGCCTATGGATTGAAAGATCCGGTATGGCGTAAACAACTGGTCGAGACCGGTCAGCCGGAGCGCGGCGATATTGTGGTATTTAAATACCCGCCACAACCAAGTGTTGACTACATTAAGCGTGTCGTAGGCCTGCCGGGAGACACGGTACGTTACTCTGGCCGTAAAGAACTGTGTGTCAAAGCCCGGGGTGAGTCGGTTTGTAAGCCCGTCAAACTGAGCAACGTACAAGAGAGCCAGTTTATTCAAAACGGGATTCCTCTTATCCAGATGGAGGAAAAACTGGGCGAGGTGGAACACCACGTCCTGGTTAACCCGCTAACTCGTGATCGTGTGCAAAATTATCAGCCACGCCCGGGAGTGAACGAGTGGGTTGTGCCGAAAGGCCAGTACTTTGTGATGGGGGATAACCGTGACAACAGTGCTGACAGCCGTTACTGGGGATTTGTCCCTGAAGCCAACTTAGTAGGTAAAGCTGTTGCGATTTGGATCAGCTTTGAGTTTGAGCGTAACGCAGATAGCGTTCTGCCATCATGGATCCCAACTGGTGTGCGTTTTAACCGCATCGGTGGCATTCACTAACCAATTTGTATCGAGAGAGTATGACTTCTCCAATTGAGAAACTAGAGCGAATGCTCGGCTACCAGTTTCAGGATGCCGGGCTGATCAATTTGGCGCTGACACACCGCAGCGCCCATGGTAAACACAATGAACGTCTTGAATTTCTGGGCGATTCAATTTTAAGTTTTGTTATCGCAGATGATTTGTATCACCGCTTTCCCAAGGTGAATGAAGGGGATATGAGTCGTATGCGCGCCACATTAGTGCGTGGTCATACGTTGGCGGAGCTGGGCCGAGAGTTCGGGCTAGGAGATTACTTAAAATTAGGTCCAGGTGAATTGAAAAGTGGAGGTTTCCGTCGTGACTCCATTTTAGCTGATGCGGTTGAAGCCATCATCGGTGCGATTTACCTTGATAGTGATCTGGAACAAGTGCGCGTTATTGTTCTGAGCTGGTACCAGTCACGCTTGGAGGCAATCAAGCCTGGCGTATCGCAAAAAGATCCCAAGACCCGCCTGCAAGAATTTTTGCAGGGCAGAAGAAAACCGTTGCCAGTGTATACAGTGACTAATATTAAAGGTGAAGCACACAACCAGGAGTTTACGGTTGAGTGTGAAGTGGCAGGTATGGATAAACCTGTTGTCGGTAAAGGCACCAGCCGTCGCAAGGCAGAACAGGCGGCCGCGGAAACAGCACTTGGGCAATTAACAAATGGTTGATAACGAATTCGATATTGATGCATTTTTCGCATCCCCCCATGGTGAAGTGAGTTCACCAGAAAACCAACACTGTGGCTTTATTGCCATTGTTGGTCGCCCGAATGTGGGCAAATCGACACTGCTGAATAAGTTGTTGGGGCAGAAGATCTCCATCACTTCTCGTAAGCCACAAACTACGCGCCACCGTATTATGGGCGTAGACACCGACGGGGATTATCAGGCGATTTACGTTGATACGCCGGGACTGCATATTGAAGAAAAGCGCGCGATTAACCGTTTGATGAACCGCGCGGCGAACTCGTCACTGAGCGATGTCAATCTGGTGTTCTTTCTGGTTGACGGAACGCACTGGACTGACGACGACGAAATGGTGCTGACTAAACTGCAGAAGTCGAACTTCCCGGTGGTACTGTGTGTCAACAAAGTCGACAACGTACAAGATCGTAACGACGTGATGCTGCACATGATGGACATGTCGAAAAAGATGGACTTTGTCGATGTTGTGCCTATCTCGGCAAAACACGGTAAGAACATTGAAGTACTGCGTAAGCACGTGCGTGATCACTTACCTAAAGCGACGCACCACTTCCCGGAAGAGTACGTTACGGACCGTTCACAGCGTTTTATGGCGTCGGAAATCGTCCGTGAAAAACTGATGCGTTTTACCGGTGATGAACTGCCATATTCGGTCACGGTGGAGATTGAACGTTTTGATTACAACCCGGAAACGGACGGCTTCCACATTAATGCCCTGATCCTGGTTGAGCGTAACGGCCAGAAAAAAATGGTGATCGGTAAAGGTGGTGAGAAGATCAAGACCATCGGCCGTGAAGCCCGCCTGGATATGGAAGAGTTGTTTGGCCGCAAGGTCTACCTGGAGACCTGGGTGAAAGTGAAATCAGGTTGGGCAGATGACGAACGTGCACTGCGCTCACTGGGTTACATTGACGATCTGTAATTTTGGCCGCGAAGTCACTTCGCTCCAGCATTGACACATATAAGGAGCCGTTTGGCTCCTTATTTTTTTATTTTATGTTCCTTAGGCACACTGATTGAAATGAGCAATCTGTCTTCAGAAGGTTTACAACGCTGCTTTGTCCTGCATCGCCGGCCGTACAGTGAGTCGAGCTTGATCCTTGATGTGTTCAGCGAGGAATATGGCCGTATCACGTTGATGGCAAAGGGGGCTCGCAGCAAGCGTTCGAGCCTGAAAGGTGCACTGCAGCCGTTTACGCCGCTGCTCCTAAAGTGGTCTGGCAATGCGGCCATGAAAACCTTGCGCCAGGCTGAGCCGATCAGCCTCGGTTTGCCACTGACAGGAATCAATCTCTATTCGGCGATGTACGTAAACGAGCTCGTCGCCCGGGTACTTGCGGCTGAAGTGGCGATGCCGGCCTTGTTTCATGACTACTTGCAGGCTTTGACAGAGCTTGCCCAGTGTGACAACCCGGAGCCGGCCCTGCGCCGGTTTGAACTGGCATTGTTGGCAGCGTTGGGTTACGGGGTGGATTTTCTCCATTGCGCGGGAACCGGGGAGCCGGTGGAGCCTGGGATGACTTACCGTTATCGAGAGCAAAAAGGTTTTATTGCCTCCGTGCGGCGAGACAACCTGACCTTTTTCGGTGACGAACTGATTGCCATCAGTGAGCGGCGCTTTGTCACTAAAGCACAGTTAAAAGCGGCAAAACGCTTTACACGTATAGCCTTAAAGCCGTATCTTGGCGGTAAACCTTTAAAAAGTCGTGAATTATTCATTCAGACACAGATTCCCAGAGCACGGAGTAATGAAAAATGAGCTCAATCTACTTAGGCGTTAATATTGATCATATCGCGACTCTGCGAAACGCACGTGGAACCAAATACCCGGATCCGGTCCATGCGGCTGAAGTGGCCGAGCGTGCAGGCGCAGATGGTATTACGATTCACCTGCGTGAAGATCGCCGCCATATTGTCGATCGTGATGTGCGTATTTTGCGTGAAACCATCCAGACTCGCATGAACCTTGAAATGGCGGTCACTGATGAAATGGTAGACATTGCACTCAAGACTCAGCCTGAGTATGTGTGTCTGGTTCCGGAGAAGCGCGAAGAGCTTACTACCGAAGGTGGCCTGGACGTAGTCGGTCAACTGGACAAGATCAAAGCGGCGACAGAAACACTCACTCAAGCCGGGATCAAAGTGTCGCTGTTTATTGATGCCGACCGTCAGCAGATCGATGCAGCCAAAGCGTGTGGAGCACCATTTATTGAATTACATACCGGTCATTACGCGGATGCCACCAGTGAAGCTGAACAACAGTCTGAACTTAAAAAGATTGCCGCGGGTGCCAGCTATGCGCATGATCTTGGTATCACGGTTAATGCCGGACACGGCCTGACTTACCATAATGTGGCTCCGATTGCGGCGCTGCCGGAAATCTATGAGCTGAACATTGGCCATTCGATCATTGGCCGCGCGGTGTTTGACGGGCTGGAAAAAGCCGTGGCGGACATGAAAGCCGTCATGACAGCGGCGCGCAATAACGCATAAACAGGCGTACTGAATGGCAATTGTAGGTCTCGGAACGGACATCGCTGAAATTGAGCGGATTGAAAAGGCGTTGAGCCGCACTGGTGAAGCCTTTGCCCGGCGTATACTGTCGGATGATGAGATGCTGGTGTTTAGCGGGTTAACCCAACAGGCACGTTACTTGGCCAAGCGGTTTGCGGTAAAAGAAGCTGCGGCGAAAGCCCTTGGCACCGGCATTGCTAAAGGAGTGACATTCCATGATTTTAGCGTGGCGAACGATGCCAACGGCAAGCCATTGCTGAGCCTGTCTGGTAAAGCGCGGCAGCTTGCGCAGGCAAGCGGTGTACTACATACCCATGTGACGATTTCGGACGAGCGCCATTATGCGGTGGCGACGGTGATATTCGAGTCATAATCCTGACCAAGCAAAAAGCCAGAGCAGATGCTCTGGCTTTTTTAGTTGGGGTGCCACACGGTTACTGGAGATACAACTTGGCGGTGGTGGTTACCTTATTCATCTCGTCTTGCAGTTCAAACATTTCCGGCTCGATCTCTTCCAATGCTATCTCAGAGCGAAGACTCTGCTCAATGGTGGCACACAGCGACTTCAGCCGCGGCACACCGCAATAGGAACTGCTGCCGTGCAGTTTATGAATCACATGGATCAGATCTTCCCGGGAAAAATCACTCTGCTCAAGGGCTTGCTCCACCACAGCGTCCACTTCAGGAATAAAATCGATCAGCATCCGGAGCATATCTTTGGCCAGATCTTCTTTATTGGCCGACTGTTTCAGGGCGGCCTGCCAGTCAATGATCACATCTTGGATCGCCGGTGAGGGTGTGGCTGTCGGGGCGTCGTCGTCTTGCTCGACATAACTTGGTGCGATTTTATCGACCTGCTCGTTACTGGTGTGCGGGTCCCAGTGCACCAGTACCTGCTGCAAAACGTGTTCTTCGATTGGTTTAGTCAGGTAATCGTCCATCCCGGCAGCAAGTAAACGGTCACGTTCTCCGGCCATGGCATGGGCAGTGACGGCGATCACCGGTGTATCCCTGTTCAGCTCAAGGGCCTTGATATGCTGGCAAGCGGTCACACCATCCATTTGCGGCATCTGAATATCCATAAAGATCAGATCGTATTTCTTCTCCATTGCCAGGTTGACCGCCTGTTGGCCATTACTGCATGAGGTGACGGTTTCGACTCTTTCTTTTAACAGTGCGGAGATCAGTTTAAGGTTCGCCGGGTTATCATCCACGGTCAGTACTGTTAAGGGTAAACGTTCATCGATGCTGTTCGCTGGCGGGAGGTAGCCCGGGGATGGCAGCTCAAGCTGATCGGTTACCAGGCTTTGTAACAGTTTTCTGCGTGAAAATGGCTTGGTCAGACACTGAACCTGATAGTGGTTCATTACCCAGTCGGCTAACGCCAGCTCGGTACTCGGAGTACCTAAAATGACACTTGGCGCTAATGTTGCTGCCCGGGTCAGCCATTCAGCGACGCTGGTTTCATCGTAGCTCTGGTTCGCCGCTAGGCTAAGTAACACATAATCGTAATGTTCTTGATTATCAGGCAATGCAGCACGGTAAGTGACGATGATGCCTTCCTGAGTCAGGATTTGCTGCGTTACGGAGGCCGCCTGCATGTTAGGTTCAACCAGTAACAGTTGTTTGCCCGTCAGCAGCCCGGCATCAATCAGATCGCTCATTGGCATGTCCGTGGCATTAAGGCGCAGGGTGAACCAGAAGGTCGAGCCTTGGTGCAGACGGCTGGTTAAGCTGATTTCGCCGCCCATCTGGCTGACCAGTTTCTGGGTAATCACCAGACCTAACCCGGTCCCGCCATAACGACGGGAAATACTGGCATCGGCTTGGCTGAACGCCTGGAAAAGCTGGGCTTGCTGGCGTTCTGAAATGCCGATACCGGTGTCACGTACCATAAATTGCAGTTCAACGGCGTCGCCCGACTGCGAGCGCATCTCAACGCTGACATCAATATTGCCGCGTTCGGTGAACTTGATTGAGTTGCCGACCAGGTTGGTTAGCACCTGCTGGATGCGTAGCGGGTCACCGACCAGCCCGGCCGGTATTTTAGGATCAATTTTGAGCGTGATTTCCAGCCCTTTTTCGTGAGCGCTGGTGGCTTGCAGATTGATCACCTCTTCCAGATTCTCGCGGAAATCAAACGGAATGTTTTCCAGGGCCAGCTTGCCGGCTTCCAGTTTGGAGAAGTCAAGAATGTCATTAATGATGTTCAGCAGGTTGTTTGCTGACTTCTCAATGGTTTGCAGGTAATCGGTCTGGCTATTGCTCAGTTGCGTTTTGAGCATCTGGCGGGTAAAGCCAATCACGCCATTGAGTGGGGTGCGCAGCTCATGAGACATATTGGCCAAAAATTCGGATTTCACCCGCGCGGCTTCCTGAGCACGCTTTTTCGCAATGTCTAGTTCTACGTTCTGGATCTCGAGCTGTTCCAATGTTTCACGTAAGTCGGAAGTTGCCTGATCAATACTGTGCTGCATTTCAACATGGTACTCAGACAAGGACACCGCCATGGCATTGATGCCGTTTTTTAACTGATCCAGCTCGCCATGCATTTTGCCTTCGATACGCACGTCTAAGTGACCACGACGAATGCGGTCGACGACATTTTTCATGTGTGTGATCGGTTGAGTGACTTCATGCATCATGCGTGAGGCAAAGACGCTGGCCAGTCCCAGTCCGAGCACCAGTACCAGGAAGGCCGAGAATACTTCCTGATATTGTTGTAGCCGTAATGACGAAAGATCCAGTTCCACGGCGATGTAGCCAATCGCTTTGCTGCCTTCGCTTTCATGCGTTAACTCTGACAGGTAACGCCCCTCCGACAGGATTGGTACGCGCAAGATTAATGAGTTATCAAAGATTTCAGAGTTACCCAGCTTGGGAATGGGTTGATCTTTGGCAAAGGTCAGCGCTTCGAAGTTAGGGTGGAAGTTGGAGGTCACGAACAGCTCGTGGTGCGCATCAAAAACGGCAATACTGCGCACCAACTGAGAATTTTTGCGATGCGCATAGCTGATCAGCCGGCGCACGGATTCACGGCTTTCAGATAAAAGGTGAGTTTCACTGGCAATGGCAAGTGGTTCAATAATGCTGTTGCCGGTGGTAATGACCTGGTTCTCTAAATCTTGGTAACGGTTAAATGAGAAAAAACCGCTGAGCAATAAACCAATAATCAGAGTGGGGGCTAATGTTAGTGTAATTACACGGGCTCGTAAGCCATATCTGGTCATGTTATCTAATTACATTGGAGTCGGGATATGGGAAAATAACGTCATATTCCTCAAGCGGTGTGAGCCGGCTTGGGTAACGCAGTGACGTCATCGAATAAACGATAAGCATAATCAAGTCACTCGGTTCATACAACGGCTGGCTTTAAGAATAGTGAAGCCGTAGCGCAATTAAAGAAAACTCAGGCAAACAGCATGGCACGTATTTTTCAACCTAAAAAGAAAACACAACTTAATACCCGTCATCAGGCGGTGCAGGTAGAGCGATTGGACCACCATGGTGCGGGTATTGCTTATCTGAAGAAAAAACCGTTGTTTATCGATGGGGCATTACCGGGTGAGGAAGTGCTGACTCAGTTGGTTGAGGAAAAAAGTAAATTTGCCCGAGGCCAACTGATCAGAGTTCTAAAACCGAGCGCTGAGCGTATCGAGCCATTTTGCCCCCATTATCAGCAGTGTGGCGGTTGTGATTTGCAACATCTGGATAGCTCGGCACAATTGACTTACAAGCAGCAGACTTTACGCCAGTTGATGCAAAAATTTGCCGGTCGTGAGATGGACCTGGAACCACCTGTGGTGGGGCCTGCACGTGGCTATCGACGCCGGGCCCGGGTTAGCTTGCAGGTCGATAAGAAAACCCGTCAGTTGCAGTTTGGTTTTCGTAAAAAACAGAGCAAGCACGTCACCGGGGTTACAGATTGCCCGGTGCTGGCACCACAACTGAATGCACTGCTGTTACCTATTTATCAGCTGCTAGGCAGTTTCAGCAAGCCGGAGCGGTTTGGCCACGTGGAGTTGGTGTTGGGCGATAACGGCCCGTGCATCACCCTGCGCTATAGCGGTAAGCTCTGTGAGAGTGAGCAGCAAGCCCTGATGGCATTGGCGTCGGAGCATCAGGCGACATTGTATCTGATGCCGGCCAGTGACCAGCTAGTGCGGGTATCTGGCGAAGAACCTTATTACCAGGAAGTTGGAGTGACCATCCCGTTTACGCCGAATAACTTTATCCAGGTGAATCAGGATGTGAATCAAAAAATGGTCGCACAAGCGCTGGCCTGGTTAGACCCGCAGAGTGATGAGCGTGTTCTGGATTTGTTCTGTGGTTTAGGCAACTTCAGCCTGCCGCTGGCAAAACTTGCCCAGCAGGTGGTGGGTATCGAAGGGGTGGCGGAGATGGTCAAAAAAGCCGCAACTAATGCATCGTTGAACCAAATCAAAAACGTGGAATTTTATCACGCTAACCTTGAACAAGATTTTGCGGGCCAGGTTTGGGCAGCAAAATCGTTTGATAAAGTGCTGTTGGATCCGGCCCGCGCTGGCGCAAGTGGGATCATCGATCAGGTTTCAGCACTGGGAGCGCAGCGAGTGGTTTATGTTTCCTGTAATCCTGCTACCCTTGCAAGGGATAGTCAAAGCCTGCTGGAGCAGGGGTATCAGTTAACCAAACTCGGTATGCTGGATATGTTCCCCCATACCAGCCATCTGGAATCGATGGCACTATTTGAAAAGTCCTGAGCTTGAAGCAAGGTATCGGTGATCAGGTTGAAATAATGGTCACAAAGCCAGCAGTTGCAGTTGGCCCAAGAACTAACCGGGAAGTCGTTAGTCAAATCACTCAGATATAATAATTAGGATGATGAGATGGTTGCGGTAAGAAGCGCGCATTTAAACCAAAATGAACAGTTTGAACTCGAAAGCTGGGTGGCTAGCCTGGAACAAGAGAAGAACACAGCGAAACGCTTAACCGAAGTGTATCGTGATTGCCAATCGATTTTGGCGGATCACGAGCAGGCAGAGCTTTTGTTGTGGCGTGGACGGGAGATGATCGAAATCTTGATCACCTTGTCGATGGACAAAGCGACGTTAGTGGCGGCGCAACTGTTTCCTCTGGTCTCAAGCGGTGCTTTTGATAGAGAAGTGCTTGAAGAAAAATACAGCAAAGAGATCATTAAGTTGATTGATGGCGTCGAGGAAATGGCGGCTATCGGGCAACTTAACGTTACCATGGAAGGCGGCGCGGCGTCGTCTCAGGTGGATAACGTTCGTCGTATGTTGCTGGCGATGGTGGATGATTTCCGCTGCGTGGTCATTAAGCTGGCGGAACGTATCTGCAACCTGATTGAAGTTAAAAAAGCGCCGGACGACGTTCGTCGTGCTGCAGCAAAAGAGTGTGCGAATATCTATGCGCCACTGGCTAACCGTCTTGGTATTGGTCAGTTGAAATGGGAAATCGAAGATTACGCATTTCGTTATCAGCAACCAGAAACCTACAAGCAAATCGCCAAGCAACTGGCTGAGCGTCGTATTGTTCGTGAACAGTACATCAAAGACTTTGTTGATGACTTAACTCAAGAGATGCAAGTTTGTGGCATCAATGCCGAAGTGAGCGGTCGACCAAAGCACATCTACAGTATCTGGCGCAAAATGCAGAAAAAGAGCCTGGCTTTTGATGAGCTGTTTGATGTGCGTGCGGTGCGTATCATTGCGGATAAACTGCAGGACTGTTACGCCGCGCTTGGTGTGGTGCACACCAAATATAAGCACTTGCCAAGTGAGTTTGATGATTATGTGGCCAACCCAAAACCAAACGGTTACCAGTCGATCCATACGGTGATTTTAGGCCCGGAAGGCAAAACGATCGAAATCCAGATCCGCACCAAGCAAATGCATGAAGAGTCGGAGCTGGGGGTTGCAGCGCACTGGAAATATAAAGAAGGTGCCAGCAGCCGCAGTGGTTACGATGAGAAAATTACCTGGTTGCGTAAACTACTGGATTGGCAGGAAGAAATGTCTGACTCCGGTGAAATGCTGGATGAGCTGCGCAGCCAGGTGTTTGATGACCGAGTGTATGCCTTTACCCCGCGTGGTGATGTGGTTGATCTGCCGATGGGCGCGACACCGCTCGATTTTGCTTACCACATTCACTCTGAAGTGGGTCATCGCTGTATCGGGGCCAAAGTGGCGGGTCGCATAGTGCCGTTCACCCATAAGCTCCAGATGGGCGATCAGGTCGAGATCATCACAGCCAAAGAACCTAACCCGTCACGGGACTGGCTCAATCCTTCATTGGGCTTTGTCCATTCTGGCCGGGCGCGCGCCAAGATTAATGCATGGTTCCGTAAGCAAAGCCGCGAGAAAAACTTAGAAGCCGGCCGGGAAATCCTTGAGCATGAACTGGCGAAGATTGGCGCGACACTGAAAGATGCCGAGCAGTACGCGTTAAAACGCTTCAACGTCAACACGCCGGATGAGCTGTATGTTGGGGTGGGCAGTGGTGATTTACGCATTAACCAAATCATCAACCACATTAATGCCCTGGTCAACAAACCGACCGCCGAAGAAGAAGACCAGCAAGCACTGGAAAAACTGCAAGGCGCCGGGTTAAAAGCCCCTGCACAAAACCGGCCGAAGAAAGATGCGGTGGTGGTCGAAGGGGTCGATAATCTGATGACTCACCTGGCGCGTTGTTGTCAACCGATCCCCGGTGATGATATCTGTGGCTACATTACTCAGGGGCGCGGTATTTCCGTGCACCGTAGCGATTGTGAACAGCTTGAGGAGCTGCGCCTTCACGCACCGGAGCGGATCATTGATACTGTATGGGGCAGTGGTTTTGTTGGTTCGTATATTTTGACGGTCCGTGTTGAAGCCATGGAGCGGGGCGGCTTGCTAAAAGACATCACCACCCTGTTCGCCAATGAAAAAATCAAGGTGACCAGCATGAAGAGCCGGATGGATTACCGTAAGCAACTTTCGATCATGGATTTTGATCTGGAAGTGACCAATATCGAGGTACTTAACCGGATCACGGCGCGCGTCGAACAGATCAAAGATGTGATGTCGGTGAAACGCCTTGGCTAAGGAACATCGGCAAACTTGACGCAATCATGCGGGGTTATTCAAGAAAGGTGAGCGCTGTGGGCTGCTCACCTTTTTATTTAGAGGATAAGAGAAATGAGCCATCCCATTGAACAGTTAGAACAGATCATGACTCAATTGCGAGATCCTAAACAGGGTTGTCCCTGGGATCTCAAGCAGACGTTTGACACCATCGTGCCACACACGATTGAAGAAACTTATGAAGTGGTGGATGCGATACAAAACCGTGACTGGCCAAACCTGAAAGAAGAACTGGGTGACTTGTTGTTCCAAGTGATCTTCTACAGCCAGATGGCAAAAGAGCAGGGGCTGTTCGATTTCTCTGATGTGGTGGAAACCGTCAACGAAAAGTTGACCCGCCGCCATCCACATGTTTTTTCTGAAGTTGAATTCGATTCAGAAGAAGAGATCAGCGCTAACTGGGAAGCAGAAAAAGCCAAAGAGAAAGCACAAACAGGCAAAGCTGAAGAAAGTATTCTAGACTCAATACCAAACTCATTACCGGCGCTTTCGCGTGCTACAAAAATTCAGAGAAAGTGTGCGAAATATGGTTTTGACTGGGATTCATTAGGGCCTGTGGTCGGCAAAGTACAAGAAGAGATTGAAGAAGTGATGGAAGAAGCGCTTCAGGTCTCCCCTAATGAGAGTAAAATTGAGCTCGAATTGGGTGACTTGTTGTTTGCGACGGTAAATCTTTCCCGACATCTGGGTAAAGATCCGGAAGTGGCTTTGGCAAAAGCGAACCTGAAGTTTGCCAGACGTTTTCGCGGTGTTGAGGCTATAGTGGCGTCACACGGTAAACAGTTGACCGACTTTAGTTTAAATGAGCTCGATCAGATGTGGGATCAGGTCAAGCAAGAAGAGTTACGCTAGGCTCGGGCCCCGACTTTGATTTGAAGCAAAAAATAAAAAATTGCAGTGTGATAGATTTCACGTTGTCGCGGTAAGGAGCTTCTGGTATATTTACGTCCCGTCCAGAAGCACTCCATTTCCCTCATTCAACCAATTTCAGGTTAAACATGACGACAAATTACATTTTTGTTACTGGCGGGGTTGTATCCTCTCTAGGTAAAGGTATTGCAGCAGCATCTCTTGCAGCTATTCTAGAAGCTCGTGGTCTTAAAGTGACTATGATGAAGCTTGACCCTTACATCAACGTTGATCCAGGCACAATGAGCCCAACTCAACACGGTGAAGTGTTCGTTACGGAAGATGGCGCAGAGACTGACCTTGACCTTGGTCACTACGAGCGTTTCATCCGCACCAAGATGACTAAGCGTAACAACTTCACTGCTGGTCGTGTTTATGCAGACGTACTACGTAAAGAACGTCGCGGCGATTACCTAGGTGCAACCATTCAGGTTATCCCTCACATCACTAACGCTATCAAAGACCGCGTAATCGCAGGTTCTGAAGGCCATGATGTTGCTATCGTTGAAGTCGGTGGTACGGTAGGTGATATCGAATCACTACCATTTATGGAAGCTATCCGTCAGCTTGCTGTAGAACTAGGCCGTGAACGTGCAATGTTCATGCACCTAACGCTAGTTCCTTACCTAGCAGCGGCAGGTGAAGTGAAAACTAAGCCAACTCAGCACTCTGTTAAAGAGCTGCTATCTATCGGTATCCAACCAGATATTCTTGTTTGCCGCTCTGATCGTATGATCCCAGCGAACGAGCGTAAGAAAATTGCGCTATTCTGTAACGTTCCTGAGAAAGCGGTAATCTCAATGAAGGACGTAGATTCAATCTACAAGATCCCTCAACTGGTTAAGTCTCAAGGTCTAGATGACCTAGTTTGTGCTCGCTTTGGTATCAACGCACCAGAAGCTGACCTGTCTGAATGGGAACAGGTTATCTATGAAGAAGCGAACCCAACTGGCGAAGTAACTATTGGTATGGTCGGTAAATACATCGAACTACCAGATGCTTACAAGTCAGTAAACGAAGCACTTAAACACGCAGGCTTGAAAAACCGTCTAAACGTCACAATTAAATACGTAGATTCTCAAGATGTTGAGACGAAAGGCGTAGAAGTACTTGAAGGTCTAGATGCAATCCTAGTACCTGGTGGCTTCGGTGACCGTGGTATCGAAGGTAAGATTCGCGCAGCACAATACGCTCGTGAAAACAAAGTTCCTTACCTGGGTATCTGTCTGGGCATGCAGGTTGCACTGATTGAATACGCGCGTAACGTAGCGGGTATGGAAGGTGCACATTCAACAGAATTTAACAAAGACACTAAGTACCCTGTGGTAGGTTTGATCACTGAATGGGTAGACGAAGCGGGTAACGTAGAAGAACGTACTGAAACGTCTGACCTGGGTGGTACGATGCGTCTTGGTTCACAGCTGTGTCACCTGGAGAAAGGTACCAAAGCTCGTGAACTATACGGTAGCGCGACGATCCATGAACGTCACCGTCACCGTTACGAAGTAAACAACGTTCTTCGTCCGCAAATCGAAAAAGCGGGTCTGAAAGTATCAGGTCTGTCAGCGGACAAAAAACTAGTGGAAATGATTGAGAACCCGGCTCACCCATGGTTTGTAGCGGCTCAGTTCCACCCAGAATTCACATCGACTCCTCGCGATGGGCACCCATTGTTTGCAGGTTTCGTTAAGGCTGCGGGTCAAAACGCACGCGGCGAATTCGAGCAGTAAAAAGGATACGGGCGGCGGCGAAGGTTGTGCTGCTGCCTTTTAAATTTGACATTTATATTTGAACGAGAGGAAACATTAATGTCTAAGATCGTTAAAGTTCTAGGTCGTGAAATCATCGACTCACGTGGTAACCCAACTGTAGAAGCTGAAGTACACCTAGAAGGCGGTTTCGTAGGTATGGCGGCAGCTCCATCTGGCGCATCTACTGGTTCTCGCGAAGCTCTTGAGCTACGTGACGGTGACAAAGCACGTTTCCTAGGTAAAGGTGTTCTTAAAGCTGTTGAAGCTGTAAACGGCGCAATCGCTGAAGCTCTAGTTGGCAAAGACGCTAAAGACCAAGCTGCAATCGATGCAGTAATGATCGAACTAGACGGCACTGAAAACAAATCTAAGTTCGGTGCGAACGCTATCCTAGCTGTTTCTCTAGCAAACGCTAAAGCTGCTGCAGCGGCTAAAGGCATGCCTCTATACGAGCACATCGCTGAGCTAAACGGTACTCCAGGTCAGTTCTCTATGCCTCTACCAATGATGAACATCATCAACGGTGGTGAGCACGCAGACAACAACGTTGACATCCAAGAGTTCATGATCCAACCAGTTGGTGCTAAGACTCTTAAAGAAGGTCTACGTATCGGTGCAGAAGTATTCCACAACCTAGCTAAAGTTCTTAAGTCTAAAGGCTACAGCACTGCAGTTGGTGACGAAGGTGGTTTCGCTCCTAACCTTAAATCTAACGCTGAAGCTCTAGAAGTTATCGCAGAAGCTGTTGCAGCTGCTGGTTACGAGCTAGGCAAAGACGTTACTCTTGCTATGGACTGTGCTGCATCTGAGTTCTTCGACAAAGAAGCTGGCATCTACAACATGAAAGGCGAAGGTAAAACTTTCTCTTCTGAAGAGTTCAACCACTACCTAGCTGAGCTAGCTAACCAGTTCCCAATCGTTTCTATCGAAGACGGTCTGGACGAGTCTGACTGGGATGGCTTCAAGCACCAAACTGAACTACTAGGTGACAAGCTTCAACTAGTAGGTGACGATCTGTTCGTTACTAACACTAAGATCCTTGCTGAAGGTATCGAGAAAGGCGTAGCTAACTCTATCCTTATCAAGTTCAACCAAATCGGTTCTCTAACTGAGACTCTAGCTGCAATCAAGATGGCTAAAGACGCAGGTTACACAGCGGTAATCTCTCACCGTTCTGGCGAAACTGAAGATGCAACTATCGCTGACCTAGCGGTAGGTACTGCTGCAGGTCAAATCAAGACTGGTTCTATGAGCCGTTCTGACCGTGTTGCTAAGTACAACCAACTAATCCGTATCGAGGAAGCTCTAGGTGAGCGCGCTCCTTTCAACGGTCTTAAAGAAGTTAAAGGCCAAGCTTAATTCTTATTGAATTAGTTTAGCTAAATAGCTTTTTGAAACCCTCGCTACGGCGGGGGTTTTTGTTTTTGGCAGGAAGTGCCAGGTGAGCGCGCTCCTGCTACGTTACAAAAAAGCGGTCTAAACGCAGTTAAAGGCCAGGGTTAACTCCTTGTTGAATTAACCGTTTAGCTTTATCGCGTTTGCCAACGCCCCGTACATGCGGGGCGTTTTTGTCTCTGGAGTTATCCAAGGTTAGCGATGGATGATACGCGCAGTGTCAGAACTTACACGTTATAATAAGGACAGCGTGAGTCTTGGTTCCCGCCCTAGAGGCAAAGCCACATTTATGCTATATATGTCAGCTTATCTAATTCCTTCCGGTACAGAATGTTAGCAGCGATATGCGAATATTTGTTATAGCCCTTACGTTATTGTTTGGTTGGCTTCAATATACCCTGTGGTTTGGTAAAAACGGGATGTCGGACTACTATACGGTAAAAGGGGAAATTGAAGTACAACAGCAGGTGAATGGCAAGCTGCAAGCGCGTAACAGCGAAATGTTCGCCGAAATTGATGACTTAAGACAAGGGCTGGATGCAATCGAAGAGCGCGCTCGTCATGAGTTAGGTCTGGTTAAAGAAGGCGAAACATTCTACCGTATTGTTGGCGAGGACAACCATTAAGATGTCGGATTTCACCTCACCTATGATTGCGATCGTACCTGCGGCCGGTGTTGGCAGCAGAATGAAGGCCGATCGGCCGAAACAGTACTTGTTGATCAATGGTAAAGCGGTATTAGAACACACCGTAGAGAAACTGCTTTCTCACCCGAAGATTTCTAAAGTCGTCGTTGCCATCACCGACGGTGACCCATACTACCCAGAGTTGTCGATTGCTCAGCACCCAGACGTTATTCGCGTGGCTGGTGGTAAAGAAAGAGCCGACTCGGTGTTATCAGGGCTGAACTATGTAACTGCACAGCTTAAGAGCGAGTGGGTATTGGTTCACGACGCGGCAAGACCTTGTGTAGCTACAGCAGATATTGATCGTTTGATTGATGTTTGCAGCGCTCACAAAACCGGCGGGATTCTGGCGTCGCCTGTGAGAGACACCATGAAGCGAGCCAACTCAGTGCAGGATATTGATCATACGGTAGACAGAGAAGCACTGTGGCACGCACTGACGCCACAAATGTTTAAAACCCGGCAATTAGCAGAAGCTTTGGCTGACGCACTACAGCAGGGCGTGGCAATTACCGACGAAGCATCTGCTTTGGAGTGGTTGGGGGAAACACCGGCTTTAGTCCAGGGCAATGCGAATAATATAAAAATCACTCAACCAGAAGATCTCGCCCTGGCCGAGTTTTATCTAAGCCGCCAGCGCGGTTAGTCAAAAAAGGATAAGTAATGATTCGAATTGGTCACGGTTTTGATGTTCATAAATTTGGTGGCGAAGGTCCGGTTATCATTGGCGGTGTACAGATCCCTTATGAGCAAGGATTGATCGCTCATTCTGATGGTGATGTTGCTTTGCACGCTTTGTGTGATGCTCTGCTGGGCGCGATTGCGGCCGGCGACATCGGCCGTCACTTTCCTGATACGGATGATAAGTGGAAGGGCGCGGACAGCCGTGAACTGCTCAAAGATGTCTACCGCCGGGTGAAAGAGCAGGGCTATCGTCTGGGTAATGCGGATATTACGATAATGGCCCAGGCTCCCAAAATGGCTCCTCACATTGACGCCATGTGTGCCGCTATTGCCGAAGATTTGCAAACCGACATCGGCAACATCAACGTAAAAGCGACCACGACAGAACGTCTCGGTTTTACTGGACGTAAAGAAGGCATTGCAACAGAAGCGGTTGTGCTTCTGTTTAAGCAATAACCTAACAATTTGCTCCCCAAAGCTGTGACAACAGCGGAAAAATATCATGTCAGACATATTATCTTCATTGGCTTACCTGACGGGAAAGCCAGTTGCATCAGCAAAAATTAAAGCGCGACCAGAGCATTTTCAGGTTCGCGAGGATCTTGGCTTTTCTTTCGCAGGAGAAGGTGAGCATCTAATGGTGCGTATTCGCAAAACTGGCGAGAACACCAGTTTTGTCGCTAATGAACTGGCCAAAGCCTGCGGCGTTAAATCGAAAGACGTCAGCTGGGCGGGGCTGAAAGATCGTCACGCCGTGACAGAGCAGTGGCTAAGTGTTCATTTGCCCAAAGGTGATACTCCAGACTTCAGCGCATTTTTAGCCCGGTATCCAAGCATTGAAATTTTAGCCACTGATCGACATAACAAAAAGCTCCGTCCGGGTGATCTGGTCGGCAACGATTTTGTGATTACTTTGTCTGAAGTAACCGACGTAGCGGATGTAGAACAACGCCTTGAACAAGTGAAACAAATCGGCGTGCCAAACTATTTTGGCAGCCAGCGGTTTGGCAATAATGGCAACAATCTGGAAGAAGCGCGCCGTTGGGGGCGGGAGAACGTTCGTACCCGTAATCAGAATAAACGTAGCTTGTACTTATCGGCGGCCCGTTCCTGGATTTTCAACCGAATTGTTTCTGCGCGCCTGGAGCGCAACGTATTTGATCAATTTATCGATGGTGATATTGCGCAAACTGCAGCTGGCCTTGTGCCTGTCGATGCTGGTAACCAGGCTGAACTTCAAGCGCAGTTTGAACAGGGTGAAGCTGCCATTACCGCAGCACTAGCGGGTGATAATGCATTACCGACTCAAGCACAAGCTCTCGCGTTGGAACAACCGTTCCTGGATGAGGAGCCTGATCTAATGGCGTTGATTCGCGGTAACCGCATGCGTCATGAGCGTCGGGATATTGCGTTAAAACCAAAAGATTTAGCCTGGAACGTCGAAGGTAATAATATCACGTTGAGCTTCTCACTCGATGCGGGGTCTTTTGCCACGTCGATTGTTCGTGAGTTGGTTAATGAGGTAAAAATAGAAAGAGAATACTGATGGAACTGGACTCACTAAATGCCACACCTTTAAGAATTCTGATCAGTAACGATGATGGTGTGCATGCTCAGGGAATTCATGCTTTGGCTGATGAACTGCGAAGCATTGCAGAAGTGACCATCGTTGCACCGGATCGAAATCGCTCCGGTGCTTCAAACTCGTTGAC
Organism: Vibrio sp. CAU 1672; assembly: GCF_029223195.1. Classification (GTDB taxonomy): domain Bacteria; phylum Pseudomonadota; class Gammaproteobacteria; order Enterobacterales; family Vibrionaceae; genus Vibrio. The sequence goes on from NZ_JARHUF010000009.1 coordinate 70,232, forward strand.
CCTGGAACAGCCATTGCGAGTTACACAGATCGCGCCAAACATTTACTCGGTACAAGGTACGCCAACCGACTGCGTTCATTTTGCATTAAATGAGTTAATGAAGGATAACCTGCCAGATCTTGTCTTGTCAGGTATTAATCATGGGGCAAATTTAGGTGATGATGTGCTGTATTCGGGTACCGTTGCTGCCGCCATGGAAGGGCACTTTCTTGGCGTTCAGTCGATAGCCTTTTCACTGGTTGGAAAGTGTCATTTTGAATCTGCCGCAAAAATAGCCCGTCAATTAGTAGAGCAGCACTTAGCCTCGCCAATTCCAACGAATCGTCTGTTGAACGTTAACGTGCCTGATTTGCCGTTAGAAAATCTTGGTGACATTGAAATCACCCGTTTAGGCGCTCGTCATCACGCTGAGAATATGATTAAGCAGAAAGATCCCCGAGGCCATGATATTTATTGGTTAGGTCCACCGGGCAAAGAGCAAGATGCGGGTCAAGGGACAGATTTTTATGCGATTGAGCATGGGCAAATTTCACTGACCCCGCTGCAGGTCGACTTAACGGCCCATGAGTCATTGCGAGCAATGGACAGCTGGTTAAAGGAAGAGTAATCATGAGTAATCCACAGGCTGACAGGCTAATAGAATTTCTTATTGCAAGTGGTATCAAAGATCAGCGTGTACTGGACGCTATGCATCGTTTGCCGCGTGAGTGTTTTGTTTCTCAGGCGATGATGCACCAGGCGTACGACAACAATGCCCTGCCGATCGGCAAAGGACAAACGATCTCCCAGCCCTATATTGTGGCGCGGATGACAGAGTTGCTGCAGTTGCAACAGCAAAGCCGGGTACTGGAAATTGGCACCGGCTCTGGCTATCAGACGGCGGTGTTGGCGCAGTTGGTGGATCATGTTTATTCGGTCGAGCGGATCAAGTCATTGCAATGGGATGCTAAGCGCCGCTTGAAACAGCTTGATATCTATAATGTCTCGACTAAACATGCTGATGGATGGCAAGGCTGGGCATCCAAAGGGCCATTTGATGCGATTATTGTGACGGCGGCGGCCGAGAGCGTGCCGGATGCTTTGCTGCAGCAGCTAAAAGACGGGGGCATTATGGTCATCCCTGTCGGGGAAAATGATCAGCAGTTGTTAAAGATTGAGCGTAAAGGAGACCAGTTTTTGTCTACCGTGGTTGCTATGGTGAGGTTTGTGCCATTAATTGCCGGTGATCTGGCGTAAGGAACATTACACAGTGAAGTGGGGACTAAGGCGGTTTGGACTGAGTATGATGTTAGCTGCGGGGCTGGTGGGCTGCGCGGCGCATTCGCCTGCGCCGGTTTCGAGTCTCAACAAAGATTACTCCAGTGTTGAGCGAGGCAGCTACCGCGGTAGTTACTACGAAGTACAGAAAGGCGATACCCTTTATTTTATTGCCTACATCACAGATAAAGATGTAAATGATTTGGTGAGTTACAATGACCTCTCCGGATCTTACACGATTTTTCCCGGGCAGAAGCTCAAACTTTGGGCCCCCGCATACAATGCGCCAAAGTATGGTAAAACCGCCGCCCCTGTTATCCCACCTAAGGTTGTTAAGGTTCCGCCGCCGGTAAGCAAACCGGCAACATCGGCGACAGGACAAAAATCAAGCAAAAACTCTAGCGCAAAGCCTAAACCAAGCCAGGCAAAAGTCGCACAAAAACAGCCGATAAAGAAGGTTGAACAATCACAGACAAAGGAGTATGTTGGTTCGAAAGGTAAGCAAAATGTTAAACCGAAAGCACCAACCAGTACGGCAAATAACGACAAGGTGTCGAAGTGGTTGTGGCCGACAAAAGGGAGAGTAATTAAGAGTTTTTCCGCGGGAGAACAAGGGAATAAAGGGATTGATATTGCTGGACAGCGAGGCCAATCCATCGTTTCTACCGCACCTGGCACCGTCGTTTATTCGGGGAATGCGCTGCGTGGTTATGGCAACCTGATCATAGTAAAGCATAACGAAAATTATTTGAGCGCATACGCACACAACGACAGATTGCTGGTGAATGAAGGACAAAATGTTAAAGCGGGTCAAAAAATAGCGACCATGGGTAGCTCCGGAACAAAATCCGTAAAACTGCATTTTGAAATTCGTTATCAGGGTAAATCGGTGAATCCAAAACGCTATTTACCTTAAGCTTTGAATAACAACTTGCGAAATCATTTAGCGACATATTGAGTTGTGATGTCTTGCTAACTCGCCAGGGGGGCGTTATGAGTATCAGCAGCACAGTAACCAAAGTTGAACAATTCGAGTACGACCAGGAGAGCATGGAGACTCTCGGCCGCAACCAAGATAAATCACCATCCAGCAAAAAAAAATCAGCGACTCGCGAGGAGTTTGATGCGAGCGCTAAAAGCCTTGATGCCACCCAACTGTATCTGGGTGAAATTGGCTTCTCACCACTGTTAACCGCCGAAGAAGAAGTTCTGTATGCCCGCCGCGCCCTGCGTGGTGATGAGGCTGCGCGCAAACGAATGATCGAAAGTAATTTGCGTTTGGTGGTAAAAATTTCCCGCCGTTACAGTAACCGCGGACTTGCGCTACTTGATTTGATTGAAGAAGGCAACTTGGGGCTTATCCGGGCGGTGGAAAAATTTGACCCGGAAAGAGGGTTCCGTTTTTCAACCTATGCGACCTGGTGGATTCGCCAAACGATCGAACGCGCATTGATGAACCAGACCCGGACTATTCGCTTGCCAATCCACGTGGTGAAAGAACTCAACATTTACTTGCGTACTGCGCGTGAACTGTCACAGAAACTGGATCACGAGCCGACTGCGGAAGAGATTGCTGCACAACTGGATATCCCGGTTGAGGACGTGAGTAAAATGCTGCGCCTGAATGAACGCATCAGTTCGGTGGATACCCCGATAGGTGGCGACGGCGAAAAAGCGTTACTGGATATTATCCCTGATGGCAACAACTCGGATCCTGAAGTGTCCACTCAGGATGACGATATTAAATCTTCTCTGATCCATTGGCTGGAAGAGCTGAACCCGAAACAGAAAGAGGTGTTGGCACGACGCTTCGGGCTGCTGGGTTATGAGCCTTCGACCCTGGAAGAGGTGGGAAGAGAGATTGGCTTAACCCGTGAACGTGTGCGTCAAATTCAAGTCGAGGGTTTGCGTCGATTGCGTGAAGTGTTGATTAAACAAGGTTTGAATATGGAAAACCTGTTTAATGTCGAAGATGATTAAGCACTGACCAGTATACAAAAAGGCGATGGGTGACCATCGCCTTTTTTAATATTCTGCTCTAGATCAGAGCAACTTTTTTAACCGATAAAGCTCTTCAAGCGCCTGGCGTGGTGTCATGTCGTCAGGATCAATATTGGCCAGCGCTTGTTCTACCTCACTGGCTTCCGGGATCAGGCTCAACTGGTTGGCAATATCGACACCGCTTGAGCGTGGCGAGGAGCTGTCATGACTTAACTGCTCCAGTTGAGACAGTTTTTGGCGTGCATTTTTGATCACCGCTTTCGGCACCCCGGCCAATCCGGCTACCGCTAAACCATATGATTTGCTGGCCGCTCCCTCCTGAACGGCGTGCATAAAGGCAATGCTGTCGCCGTGCTCTATTGCGTCTAAGTGCACATTGGCCAAGTTTGCCAGCTGGTTAGGCAGTTCGGTCAGTTCAAAATAATGGGTGGCGAATAGCGTCATCGCTCCTATCTGGGTGGCGAGCCATTCAGCACTGGCCCATGCCAGTGATAAACCATCATAGGTACTGGTACCGCGGCCAATTTCATCCATCAACACCAGGCTGTGTTGCGTGGCATTGTGCAGAATGTTGGCGGTTTCAGTCATCTCAACCATAAAAGTGGAGCGGCCGGAAGCCAGATCATCGGATGCGCCAATACGGGTAAAGATACGGTCTAAACAACCGATTTGCGCCGATTCTGCCGGTACAAAGGATCCGATGTGGGCCATCAAAGCGATCAATGCGGTTTGACGCATGTAAGTTGACTTACCGCCCATATTCGGACCGGTGATGATCAGCATCTTGCGTTGTGGGTTCAGCTCAATCGGGTTGGCAATAAACGGATCTGTGGTGACTTGCTCGACCACCGGGTGTCGCCCGGCTTGAATATGCATGCCAACTTCATCGCTTAAGGTTGGCCGGCAGTAATCCAGCGTGTCGGCCCGCTCTGCAAAGTTTTGCAATACATCCAGCTGCGCGATGGCCGAAGCCAGGTTCTGCATGCGCTCAAGCTGCGGCATCAGCAAATCAAACAGCTCTTCCCATAACTGTTTCTCAACCGCCAGGGCTTTTGATTTCGAGTTGAGCACCTTGTCTTCATGCTCTTTAAGTTCCGGGATGATGTAGCGCTCGGCATTCTTCAGGGTTTGGCGACGAATGTAATGTGGCGGAACCAGATGACTTTGCCCACGGCTGACCTGAATAAAAAAGCCATGTACATTGTTATAGCCGACCTTGAGAGTGTCGATGCCATGGCGATCGCGCTCTTCGGCTTCTAACTGTTCAAGGTATTCGGTCGCTCCTTCGGCCAGGTTACGCCATTCATCCAACTCCTGATTGTAGCCCTCTGCGATCACACCGCCATCGCGGATCACAACCGGTGGGTTTTCTTTGATCGCACGTTCTAGCAGATCACACACTTCATCGATTGGCGAGGAAAACTGAGCCAGTTTGACCAGATAGGGATGGACAAATGAGTCGCTGACTGACGCCAGTTCGGGCAATTGTTGCATGGCGTGGCGCAAGCGGGCGAGATCGCGGGGGCGTGCCGATCGCAGTGCCAGGCGAGCCAGGATCCGTTCGATGTCACCAACTTGTTTGAAGATCGGCTGCAGGTCAGTAAACAGGCTTTGTTCTTTGATTTCACCAATCGCATCAAGACGCTGGTTAAGGGTGTCGCGGCAACGCATCGGTTGATGTAGCCAGCGTTTTAACATCCGGCTGCCCATCGGGGTCGCACAGTGATCAAGTATTTCCGCCAGCGTGTTATCCGTGCCACCGGCGAGGTTTTGTGTCAGTTCCAGGTTACGCCGGGTTGCGGCATCTAGGATCACTGAGTGATCCTGGCGATCAAAGGTCAGTGAACGAATGTGGGGTAGGGCGGTGCGCTGGGTGTCTTTAACGTACTGGATCAGGCAACCGGCAGCACTCAGCCCCAGCACTGCATGCTCCACACCAAAGCCGACCAAATCGCGGGTGCCAAATTGCTGATTAAGCTGCTGCTTGGCAGTGTCCAGCTCGAACTCCCACACCGGACGGCGGCGGTTGCCGTTGCGGTTTGACATCAGATGAACCGGTTCAAAATCCTCCGGAAACAGCAGTTCACGGGGGGCCGTACGCTGCAGCTCGGCCGCCATCGCCTCTTCAGTCTCGGGTTCATTGAGCTGAAAGCGTCCTGAGGTGATGTCCAGTGTGGCGTAGCCAAACTTGCCGTTGTGGTGATAGATGGCTGCGATCAGGTTATCCTGGCGTTCCGAGAGTAATGCTTCATCGGTAACAGTACCGGGGGTGACAATACGAACCACTTTACGTTCGACCGGCCCTTTGCTGGTGGCTGGGTCACCGACCTGCTCACAGATCGCGACTGACTCACCAAGCTGAACAAGTTTAGCCAGATAACCTTCAACCGCATGGTATGGAACACCGGCCATAGGAATGGGTTCTCCTGCTGACGAACCACGCTTGGTCAACGAAATATCAAGCAACAGCGACGCGCGTTTGGCATCATCGTAAAACAGCTCGTAGAAGTCGCCCATGCGGTAGAACAGCAAAATATCCGGGTTCTCAGCTTTGAGCTTCAGGTATTGCTGCATCATAGGTGTGTGTTTATGGTTGGTGGTGTTGTTTTTGTTGGCTTTTTTTGGTTTTTTCATAATAATATTCAATGCGTTACGACCAACCGTGTTTGGTTTTAAGTCTCATGGAGTGTCACGTAGTGTCAGTGAATCCCACAATTAAGTGTAGGTTTTAGTGTAGCTTTTGTATTTAACCTACACTAAAATAGTCATATTCTGTTGTTTGCTTATTAGTTAAGGATTATACAAACATGACTGAGGCAAAGAGTAACAAACCTCTTAGTGATCGAGCAATTAGAAACCATAAAGCTGGTGGGAAAACGTTGGTTGATATCGGTGAGTATAGAGGTTTGCGAGTCAATGTTGGTAAAACTGGACGTAAGACATTTACTTATCGCTACCGTTCTCCGGCAAATAACAAGATAACACAAGCTAAACTTGGCACTTATCCAGACATGTCTTTGGAGCAAGCTAGGGTTGAGCTCAAGCGCTTAAAAGCTATCAGGGATGCAGGTAAGTGCCCCAAAAGAGAACAGGAAAAACAGAAGCTCCTAGAGACTCAAGCTCAGGAATCAGAGCGCTACGCTAAGATCAGCGTGAAAAATTTGGTTGATAAATACCTGACGAGCTACATTGAAGGCTCAAGTAATAGGAAACTCAAAGGACAGAAGGAGACTCGTCGAACGTTGTACAAGGATGTTGTAAAACCAATTGGCTCAAGGCTCGCGATTGACCTCAGTCGTAAAGATATATCCGATTTGGTTATGGGGATCGTTGAGCGCGGAGCTAATGTTCAAGCTGGTTATGTCCTTAGAGAACTGACTTCGGCGTATCGTTACGCGATTTCAACTGGTTACTTACCTTATGAATTTGTAAATCCAGCGTTGCAAGCCAAAGATAGCTTGAAAATATCCAAGGTGAAATTAACTTGCAGCAAAGGAAAACGCTTTTTTAATGATGAAGAAATCGTTCAGTTTTTGAGTTGGTTACCAAGCTCTGGTTTTAGTAAGAACCAAAAGGGGATCCTCAGGTTGACGCTTTGGACTGGTTGTAGAACAGGTGAGGTATGCTCCTTAGCTTGGGCAGATGTCAACTTTAATAATAAAACTCTATTTCTAAGGGAAACTAAGACTGGTCTTGTTCGTCATGTAATGCTCTCTGATCAAGCTGCTGAGTGGCTACAGAACAGATACCAAGAACGAGATCAAAATGATTACGTTTTTCAATCTCAGAGGACTCGCAGACCCGTTCAGCAAAAACACTTATCTGAAAAAATCTGGAGTCTGAAGCAGAAAGGTATGATGTTGGATATCCCCAATTGGACTCCCCATGATTTAAGAAGAACGGTTAGAACCGGACTTGCTCGCAAAAAATGTCCGTCAGAGGTTGCTGAAGCCGTTTTAGGTCATACAAAGGAAGGAATTAATGGGACTTATGACCTTCATTCTTATGAGGATGAGTGTAGAGTTTGGTTGCAAAAATGGGCAGACCATTTAGATTCTTTAATGAGTGAGTTCACTGTAGCTGTAGCTTAAACCACTCGTACAACATCTGGTGGCCCTGGTGGTTTAGCTTGACCTAATCGGAGACTGCACTGGACTTTCTGCCCTCACTTTACGTAATTGATAAACTGAAATGATGAATATTGCGGCATATTGATGTAATACGAAGCACCTAAAATGTGACGATAAATCACATTTTCTAGAAAAAGCAAAATAATTTGATTTTTTAAATGGGGCAGAAAACGCCCTCAAACGTGTTTTAAGCGATTCTAGGGGAAATTGATGGTTAGATTCGAAAGTCCCATAGATTGGGACTTGTGACAAAATTGAGGCGCTTTAGCGTTAGTTTATGAAGTGATTTTATTTGACATCAGTTGAAAAATGAGTAGTATGCCCGCCCAACCATAGGGGTATTGACGCGATCGTTAGCCTGACATAAAGTCAGACTTAACAATGCATTCAAGAGTGGTTGCCGACGCGTTGTATTTTTAGTATGCAACTGAATAGATATCGTGTTTACAGTGCAATGGTTTAGGTTACTAACTATGTTGCTCACACCTTAATGCGGCGTTATACCTCTTACCCATAAGGAAAGCCAAAGCAGATAAAGGATATTATCGCTCATAACAGAATTACCATCATTATACATATCGTAGTCCGTCAACTACACTTGATGTGTGTAGTGGTAATAAATCAGTGTTGAACTCGTCATTCAATACTTAAAAATTAGACCACGGGCTCGTCACCCAATTGTGTGGTTAACATTTAGTCGAATGATAGTAAGCATATCGACTATAAATAAGCATCTAGCCTGCCGTGTCCACTTTCGGCGGGCTTGTTGCGTTTGGGTATTGACAAAATCAATAACTTAGTGTTATGATAAAGATTGACAGTGAAGAATTGTATATGGACGGATGTACATACCTTACTGTAAGTAACTACTTTCGGAAATGACGACCGATTCAGTAGCAGCGAGAACAAATGCACATTTGACGAACGTGCATTCTTACTAAACTAAAAAGTGGAGATTTAAACTTATGTTTATTTCTAAAGACAGTGTTGCAGCACTTAAACTGCAAGGCATGCCGTTGCCTCAAATCTACGGATACACTCCTATTTTCCCTTCTGAAGATCAAGTTGAAAAACTAGCGTCTTGTTTTCGTAAGAACTCGAAGCTGAAAGTAATGGTTGAGACTGTTCTTAATAATCCTGGTATCAAAAGTGACGAGCTTTCGGCTATTTCGGCTGTAAGCAACATTCACCAATACCGTCGTATGGCCAATAAAAATCTGCGACACAGGGGTTATGAAATCAAAGACTTTAAAGATGTTGGAGTTGCTCGCAATGCAGATTTTTATCAGTGGTATCTTGTGGAGTTAAAACCTAATACTCCACCTGTAGAACAACTAGAAACAAAAGACGCAGCGAATGATGGTACTGTTCACTAACTAAGTTATAGTGTTTTAGGTTAAGCATCACTTTCCGTCTAAAGTGGTGCTTTTTTGTATCTAAAGAAAAGGAAATGAGCACTATTTATTTATTTATTTATTTATTTATTTATTTATTGCTCTAGCAAACCGTTGGGGTAGAACCAACTTAGAGTAATCGTCCTGCACTGGTGATGATTGATGCATCCTTAACACGCATTGAATGTTCCTTTGAGCTATCGATTTTTTGCTATTAGTTCATTCATGAACTGTTCAAGTACTATCGTTGAATTAGACTTGTAGTGATTCATTATTCTTCTCAGTAGTACTATTTTCTCCACTCCGTACTTGTCTAAAATCTCATCATCAGTAAGTCTTCTTCCTAAGAGACATATTGACGATTGATCAAAAATAGATTGAACCTTTTGAAGAGTTATCACTGTGGAAGTTGGCATTCCCTCAATTTTGGTCTGATTCTCACTTGAATGTTGTGTTTTTGGTATCTTTCTACGAACGACTTTTCTACCATTTCTCTTGGCTTTTATGTTGAGCTTCTTAATCTGCGGATTCAATTGGTCTGAATCCAAAATTGAAGTAATCAGCTGTTTGTTCCAGTTATATTTTTGACTTTTATCTACTTGGCTAGAGCTTCCATAGAGTTTAGGAATTACATACTTCTTCTCTTTCATGAAGTTAACGATTTCACTCATAGTGTCACTCATTTGTGTACTTCGGTATTTTAGAATCTGATGTAAACGATAAACGTACTGTCCCTTAGCTGTCTTAGGAGTTTCGATGTCCTCAGGTTGTTTATAGTTGTCAAGGAGGAAGTGAACCAACATTGATAGTTGTTCACTGCTAAGTCCTTTATCTCCAATTTTATGACCCAAAGCCACAGCTAAATCTTCCATCCGTTCAAGCGCACTTTCTGATAAATGGATAGTTTTTGACGTAAAACCTGAAGCTTTTTTCTTAGCTGAGCTTTTCTGCTTCCTAGCCGTGGCTGCTTTTGTAGTATCGCTCTCATTTTTCGTACTCAGAGCCTCAAATAGCTCCTTTATTTGTTCGCTTAAGATGACTACCCCGGTTTCTAATCTTTCGAATTCTTTTGGCTGAACGCTCTTCGTTAATTCAGTTGTTTTTTTGGTAGACATTCAATATCCCTATAAGTTTTTATTTTGTGATAATCACAAAATAACAGCTATATGTTTAAGTATAGCTATTATTTACGAGTTTGTTTGAGATTTTTAATTTGTGATAGTCACAAAAATACAGTTTGGTTGGTTGATTTTTAAAAAATGTAAATCCGTTTATGACTTAAATACACAAGGAGTAAGTCATGAACACTCTTCGAATTATCCAGTTAACTGAAGTCATAAAGAAAACTTCGATCAGCAAATCAACCATCTACAGAAAGATTGAAAAAGGTTTATTCCCCTCACCTGTGCGTCTTGATGATGGTGACAGCAGTTCAAACACGAGGCGAGTTGGATGGTTTGAGTCTGAAGTCGATGAGTGGATTCTGTCACGTCCAAGAGTGCTGGACTTTGACTTAGGAGAAGCCCAATGAAGATGTTTATTGAAGAAATGGATAACTTTGAGACAACAGAGCGAGCGATTGAAGAAAATCGACGAAGAATTGGAGCGTTAAAAAGTAGCGGTAGGTTGTTTGATGAACTACGGTTTCGTCTGGAAGACTGTATCGATGGTGGAGAGCCATGTGGCAGTCTGGCGTGTAAGCTTTGCAATCGAGATTTGAGAATTGAGTTGGTAAATCCGGTCGTATGTTCAGTCGTTGAGTCAGGCATTGATAAATGGCACTTACTAACGGTAGTTCCGTATCAAAAAAGCATTACAGCACCTGATTTTATGTATTTTGAAGTGAAGGCAATGAAGAAGTGGTTTGGGCGTGCGTTGCGTGAATTTGGGTTCACTGGGCCGATCTGGGGGATGATGGAAATTGATTATCACTCGTATGCTGATGCATGGTTGCCACATTTCCACATCGTCTTACCAGATACAGAAAATAACGATATGGCATATGGGTTGTTGAAAAAATCACGAGTTTTTCACTATAAAAATCAGTTTTTGGAAGGAACTGAAAATAGACCGTATAAGCGTGATCCGTTTGACATTGTTGATTCAGTTGCAGTTCTCAGCTACACACATAAGCTTTATGGCAAAGAGGTAACTATTGATAGTGATGGTAATAAGAAAGGGTACTTTTTAAGAGGGAGGCAGCTTTCTGAATACCTACTATTTATGGATAGTCACGACTACTCAGAGTTTAAATTTACCCTAGGAGTATCAAATCAAAAGTGGGCTAGTTTACGTAAGAGATGTGCTATTAAGCGAATAGAGCACTATGACTAAACACTCTATGGCTTATATAGCTATATATTAGGTTATACACTAGACGGTGGGTTCACTATGAATGCCACCGTCAAGCTAATAATTGGGAGACACTTTTAGGGATATTCTGTGTTTGTGCCAATATGCTTGTGGTTGAGTCATTGAGGATCTTTTGCTTAGTTAACTCAGTGGTCTCTTTGGCGAAATCAGTATCCTTTATCCTACTTTTCGACTCGGTTGTATTGATGTTTTGGCTTGTTAGGTTATTGATTGCATTCTCTAACCTATTGTTAGTCGCTCCAATACCAGAGCGATATGAATCAACTTTTGCCAACATTTGGTCGGTTGCATGAACTAGAGCGTTTTCATAGTGATTATTGAATTTAGTAGCAACGTCTGGCTTAAAAGAAATTAACTGGTCATAAGATATTGCTCCATATTCACCTAAAAGCCATGGGTTTGTCGTATATATCAAATTATTGCTAGGCATTGACTGAAAATTTTGAGAGGCGATGCCTAATATGGGTTTTACTGAAGCAAAAGGGTCATATTCCCTGCTATAGCCGATTTTGTGAACACTTTCCCCTTTACTATTAATCTCTTCTGCAAGAAAGAACTTTGCTTCACCACCTTCAAGAGCAGAGTTTAGAGTATGAATGATATCTTCGGCAGACTTGCCTGATTCAAAGTCGACTCTTAATGATGTCTGTCCATTTTTTTGTGGTGAGTAAATAAACTCTATGAAATCACCAGTTTCAGTCCTCCAATCTGAAGGAATCTCGAAATTTGAACCAATCGCTAACGAAGATGTGTCGTGGCTAGTTCTAGTTATTGCCACCTCTTGAATCCAACTTAATACAGGTAAGGTTGCTGTGATTGCTTGTCCTGAGTCGCTTCCCACTTGAAACGTCATGCTGTGATCATACGAAGAATGTCCCGTGAACAAAGACTTTCCTGCAAACTCAGTGGTTTGTGCAATTCTTGTTAATTCCTTTCCTAATTGTGTTATTTCATTTCGAATAGCTTCTTTATCATTCTTATCAAGAGAACCATTTAAAGACTGGAGCGACAGATCTCTAACTTTGAACAATATATTTGTATATTCGTTGAGAGCACCATCAGCGACTTCTAGCGTAGATATCGCATCATTAGAGTTTCTTAATGCGACTTCAAGTCCTCGACTTTGAGTTTGAAGTCTGTTTGATATCTGCAGCCCAGCAGCATCATCTTTCGCCGAATTTATGTTAGAACCAGAGCTCAATTTATTCATTGAGTCCTTGAGAGCGATACTTGATGCTCTAAGGTGCTTCTGTGTAGAGGTAGCAACAGAGTTCGTATGTAGGTTTAATGGCATAGCTTAACTCCTTAAAAGATTGATGACTTATCTTTGAAGCAATTGATGTGCCATTTGTTTCTTATGTTTGGGGTTGTATTTTCTCTATAAATGGGCGGTATGTTGCCGAACGTGGCAATGTTTTTGTGAGGAATTGAGGCTCGGGGGGATAAGTTTTGCCGTGAACACTTTATAAGTGTAGGTAAAAGTATATATAATTGAGATGGTTTGTTATATGTTATTGTTAAATAAAGACAATAACACCTCTGCATCAGGAGTGTGTTTTTGTTCAGCTTTCACAGGTAAGTTCTTTTGTTTATTTCCGTAGCGGCTTAGGATACGTGAATCCCTATCAAGTAAAAAGAGACAAAGGGCATTTTGAGCATGGAACGAACAACAAAACTGAGCGCCGATCTCGGGGCATTATTGGCACAGCACGGGCTGGTGATGACCAGCGCAGAATCGTGTACCGGGGGCGGGGTGGCCACGGCGATTACGGACATTGCGGGCAGCTCCCAGTGGTTTGACCGGGCGTTTGTCACCTACAGTAATGAAGCCAAAATGGAGATGCTCGGGGTCAGCGCGGACACACTTGAAGCCCATGGTGCGGTCAGTGAAGCGGTGGTCGTTGAAATGGTCCGGGGGGCACTGGCGCATTCCAGAGCATCGATAGCTGTTGCCATCAGCGGTATTGCCGGCCCGGGCGGAGGAACCGTCGAGAAACCGGTTGGCACGGTTTGCTTTGCGTTTGCCGATACAACCGGTTGGATGCAGGTGGATAGCCTACTGTTGAGTGGCGATCGCGCAGCAGTCCGCGAGCAGGCGGTCTGCTATGCTTTAACACAGTTGCAGCAGCATCTTGCCAAGATCTGACCGCGGTGAGCAATTTCTGATCCAGGAAGAGGTTAGATCGCAGGAGTACGATCCGGAGCCAATTTTTTTGCATACAGGTATGGACACTGTATGAATCAACAGTATAATGACTGACATTATTGAGCAGGGCATCTGCCGAAAATGATTTACGATTCGTCGCCCGAAAAAGATGAACAAACCGGAGAAAGTAATGGACGAGAACAAACAGAAAGCGCTCGCCGCTGCGCTAGGTCAAATTGAAAAGCAATTCGGTAAAGGCTCTATCATGCGCCTTGGTGATAACCGCGCAATGGATGTAGAGACCATTTCAACCGGTTCTCTTTCTCTGGATATCGCTTTGGGTGCCGGTGGTTTGCCGATGGGACGTATTGTCGAAGTTTACGGCCCTGAATCTTCTGGTAAAACTACCCTGACACTTGAGCTGATCGCCGCTGCGCAACGTGAAGGTAAAACCTGTGCCTTTATCGATGCAGAGCACGCGCTGGATCCGGTTTATGCGAAAAAGCTTGGCGTCGATATCGATGCACTGTTGGTTTCACAGCCAGATACCGGTGAACAAGCACTGGAGATCTGTGATGCCCTGGCTCGTTCTGGTGCGATTGATGTGATGGTGGTCGATTCTGTGGCTGCGCTGACACCTAAGGCGGAAATCGAAGGTGAAATGGGTGACAGCCATATGGGCCTACAAGCACGTATGCTTTCTCAGGCGATGCGTAAGCTCACCGGTAACCTGAAACAGTCCAACTGTATGTGTATCTTCATCAACCAAATCCGTATGAAGATTGGGGTGATGTTTGGTAACCCAGAAACCACTACAGGTGGTAATGCGCTGAAGTTTTATGCCTCTGTGCGTCTAGATATCCGCCGCACCGGCGCTATCAAAGAAGGTGATGAAGTCGTTGGTAACGAAACGCGCATCAAAGTGGTTAAGAACAAGATTGCGGCGCCATTTAGAGAGGCGAACACGCAAATTATGTACGGTCAGGGCTTCAACCGTGAAGGTGAGCTGATTGACCTGGGCGTGAAGAACAAACTGGTTGAGAAAGCCGGTGCCTGGTATAGCTACAACGGTGATAAAATCGGTCAGGGTAAAGCGAACGCGTGTAAGTTCCTGCGAGAGAACCCACAAGCAGCTCAGCAGATCGATGCTAAACTGCGTGAAATGTTATTGGCTCCGGCACAGCCAGAAGCTCCCGAAGCTGCAGAGGTGCCAGAGCAAGAAGAAGAGTTTTAATCTGCGGATTGATTAAATAGTAACAAAGCCCTGCAATGCGGGGCTTTGTTGTATCTGTTGAATAGAAAGTATTAAAGCGACAGGGCCAGTCAGTTAGCTGACCAGCCAGCAAGTCGTACAGCAAAAACACTTTTAGGATCATCATGTACCAAAAGCGTCAAGCGCCGACATTATCGAGTAAAGAAGCTGCGATTCAGCTGTTAAGCCGCCGGGATCATGGTCAGTACGAGCTGTACCAAAAGCTGGCTCTGAAGGGGTATGAACAAGCCGATATCGAAGCTGCGATCAATTTTTGTTTAGACCACAACTATTTGGATGACTTGCGTTACGCCAAAAGCCAAATCCGCCAGCACGTCTATAAGGGGCATGGTGAGCGGCGTATCCGCCTAGAGTTAAACCAAAAGCGCGTTGCTGAATCGATTGTCGAGATGGCGATGGCACAAGAGCCACAAGACTGGTTTGAATTGGCAAGAATGGCAGCAGAAAAGAAGTTCAAGGGAATTAAAGCCAAAGATCAGAAAGAATACGCCAAACAAGTACGGTTTCTCCAGTATCGCGGCTATGATTTTGACCAAATCAGCTATGCGCTGAGTTTTGAAGACGATATTTAACCATTAGCTTGTCATGTGATTATCTGTTTCTGCTCATTTTTTTTCTTCCAGTGTCTCTTTTCTGTCAGAAAACTAGTCGTAGCTGATTGCTTGGTCTACAATACGGCAAAATTCTAACTCGACTATTTTCAGGAAGAGCTGCATGTACATGAGCACTGACGAGGTTCGTAACGCGTTCCTCAAGTTCTTTGAAAGCAAAGGACACCACATAGTAGAAAGTTCATCGTTAGTACCACATAACGATCCAACCTTGCTGTTCACTAACGCAGGGATGAACCAGTTTAAAGATTGTTTTTTAGGCTTGGAAAAACGAGCTTATACTCGAGCGACTACGGCTCAGCGTTGTGTACGTGCTGGTGGTAAACATAACGACCTGGAAAAC
The DNA here is from genome assembly GCF_029223195.1 of Vibrio sp. CAU 1672. Taxonomy (GTDB): domain Bacteria; phylum Pseudomonadota; class Gammaproteobacteria; order Enterobacterales; family Vibrionaceae; genus Vibrio. Next base: position 85,760 of record NZ_JARHUF010000009.1, read on the forward strand.
GTTGGCTTTACCGCTCGTCACCACACTTTCTTTGAAATGCTCGGCAACTTCAGCTTTGGTGACTACTTCAAAGAAGACGCGATCTCGTTTGCATGGGAATTTCTGACAGAAACGCTTAAGCTTCCTGCAGAGCGATTGTTGGTAACGGTTTACGAGACAGACGACGAAGCATTCGATATCTGGAACAAGAAAGTTGGTGTTCCAGCAGACCGCATCATCCGCATCGGCGACAAGAAAGGTGGTAAACCATACGAGTCAGACAACTTCTGGCAAATGGGTGACACTGGTCCTTGTGGCCCATGTACAGAAATCTTCTACGATCACGGTGAGCACATCTGGGGTGGCCGTCCTGGCACACCTGAAGAAGATGGTGATCGTTTCATCGAGATCTGGAACAACGTATTCATGCAGTTCAACCGTCAAGCCGACGGCACGATGGAACCGCTACCAAAACCATCGGTAGATACTGGTATGGGTATTGAGCGTATCTCTGCAATCATGCAAGGCGTTCACTCAAACTACGAAATTGATGTATTCCAAACACTGATCAAAGCAGCGGCTGAAGTGATTGGGTACCAAGATCTATCTAACCAATCTCTGCGCGTTATCGCTGACCACATCCGTTCATGTTCATTCCTGATCGTTGATGGCGTGATGCCTTCAAACGAAGGTCGTGGTTACGTCCTGCGTCGTATCATCCGTCGTGCAGTTCGTCACGGTAACAAGCTAGGTGCACAAGGCGCATTCTTCCACAAACTTGTTGGCGTGCTGGCAGACATCATGGGAACTGCGGGCGAAGAGCTGAAGCGTCAGCAAGCCGTGGTTGAAAAAGTACTGCGCATCGAAGAAGAAAACTTCGGTCGTACACTTGAGCGCGGCATGGCGATTCTAAACGAAGCGTTAGATAACCTTGATGGCAAAGTGCTGGATGGCGAGACAGTATTCAAGCTTTACGACACTTACGGCTTCCCAGCTGACTTAACGAACGACGTTGCCCGTGAGCGTGAGTTCGCGATTGACGAAGAAGGTTTCGAGAAAGCGATGGAAGAGCAGCGTCAACGTGCGCGTGAAGCAGGCCAGTTCGGTACTGACTACAACGCAGCGATCAAAGTTGATACGCAAACTGAATTTTGTGGCTACACCGGTACGAAAGGCTCTAGCTCAGTCGCGGCGATGTTTGTTGAAGGTAACGAAGTTGATTCTCTATCAGCTGGCGACAAAGCCATCATCGTTCTTGGTGAAACCCCATTCTACGCTGAGTCAGGCGGTCAGAGTGGTGACGCTGGTGAAATCCGCACTGAAGCTGGTGTATTCCGCGTTGAAGATACTCAAAAGCTGGGCAACGCAATCGCACACCACGGTGTAATGGTGGAAGGCGTACTAGCGAAAGGTGATGAAGTTGCGACTATCGTTGACGCAGAGCGTCGCGCAGCAATCTCTCTGAACCACTCAGCGACACACTTGCTACATGCAGCACTTCGCCAGGTTCTTGGTGAGCACGTAACGCAGAAAGGCTCGCTGGTTAAAGCAGACAGCCTACGTTTTGACTTCTCACACCTGGAAGCAGTAACCGCCGCTGAGCTGAAAGAAGTTGAGCGCCTGGTGAACGCACAAATTCGTCATAACCACACGATTGAAACCAACGTGATGGACATTGAATCGGCGAAGCAGAAAGGTGCCATGGCACTGTTCGGCGAGAAGTACGATGACGAAGTCCGTGTCCTGTCGATGGGCGATTTTTCTACTGAGCTTTGTGGTGGTATCCACGCGTCTAACACCGGTGATATTGGTCTGTTTAAGATCACTTCAGAAGGTGGTATCGCGGCAGGTATCCGTCGCATCGAAGCGGTCACGGGTGACGCTGCGTTAGACGCAATCGAAGCTCAAACCGCTAAGTACGAAGAAAAGCTGGCTGAGTCGGCACAAAAAGCCAAAGCGCTGGAAAAAGAAATTCAGAAGCTAAAAGACAAGATGGCAGCGGCAGAAAGCGCCAACATCATGGGCAAAGCGGTTGAAATCAATGGTACGAAAGTCCTGGTTGCGGCACTGGAAGGGGCTGACAGCAAGAATCTGCGTACAATGGTTGATGATATTAAGAACCAAATGGGCTCAGGCGTAGTGCTGCTGGCAAACGTGACGGGTGACAAAGTTGGCTTGATTGCCGGTGTGACTAAAGACCTTATCGGCAAAGTGAAAGCGGGTGACCTGGTTAAGATGGTTGCTGAGCAAGTTGGCGGTAAAGGCGGTGGTCGCCCAGACATGGCTCAAGCTGGTGGTACAGATGTTGCTGCGCTGCCTGAGGCTATTCAGTCTGTACAGCCGTGGTTGACTGAGCGTCTATAACGCGTGATCTTTTTCGCCCAATCACTTTTTCTTTGATTGGGCGTAACTATTTTATTGTGACCAAGTGGTTTAATTGGCGGAAATTTATACAAGCCGATTAAAGCCGCTTGGTTTTTTGCTATAACAACTGCTCATAATATTTAACTGGTTGAGTATTGAGCGGTCCGAATGAGACTTTGGTCTTGGGAAGGTGAAGACTGGTGAAAAAGCCCCTTATCGTGCAAAAGTTTGGCGGAACCTCTGTGGGTTCGATTGAAAGAATCCATCAGGTTGCTGAACACATCATTAAGGCGAAAAATGATGGTAATCAAGTTGTCGTTGTGGTTTCCGCAATGTCTGGCGAAACCAACCGACTGATGGAACTGGCGAAACAAGTCGACAGTGTACCAACAGCTCGAGAACTTGATGTTTTGCTCTCTGCTGGTGAGCAAGTGTCAATGGCTCTTCTGGCCATGACACTTAATAAGTTAGGCCATGCGGCTCGCTCACTTACCGGAGCACAAGCGAACATTGTGACGGATAATCATCACAATGACGCGACGATTAAGCATATTGATACCATGACAATTACCGAATTGCTGGAGCAAGATCAGATTGTAATTGTGGCTGGTTTTCAAGGTGTAAATGAAAATGGGGATATCACCACTTTAGGTCGAGGTGGCTCAGATACGAGTGCAGTGACACTGGCCGGTGCATTGCAAGCCGATGAGTGTCAAATCTTTACCGACGTTGATGGTATTTATACCTGCGACCCAAGGGTTGTGAAGGATGCGCAGAGGCTGGACATCATCGATTTTCCATCGATGGAGGCTATGGCCAGCAAAGGAGCTAAGGTTCTGCATTTGCCTTCTGTGCAGTATGCATGGCAACACAATGTTCCACTGCGAGTGCTTTCGACCTTTGATGTGAACGAAGGAAGTTTGGTCAAGGGTGAGTCAGGCTCTCGTCCTGTTGCCGGAATTGCGATACAGCGCGATCTTGCCATCATTCACGTGGATAAGGAGCACCTCTCCGGGGCGATGAAACAGTGTCAGATGATCGGTATTGATATTTGGAATGTGATCGAGGATGCAGATCGAGCAGGTATCATGATAAAACAAGATGCCCGTGCCAAATTGGAGCTGGTTTTCAGTGACAAAATCCGTAATAGTGAAGAAGTGAGTTTACTGACAGCCGTGGGGCTGGAAGCTAATGGATTGGTTGACCATGCCTGTGATTTATTGGCTGAAAGTGAAATTGACATTAACTTTTGCTCAACCGATGCCCTGACAATGATGCTAGTCTTATTACCAGAGTATGTCGATCAGGCGGCCAATATTCTGCATGATGCTTACATTACTGCCAGTGATACCTTAAACATTCAGCAAAAACATGCCTTTTTAGGTTGAATTCGGTGACATGGGAGTTTACTGAAATATAACTTTTGTTGGATAATGGCTTTGTAGCAAGAAAATTTAGAGAATTTAGAGATTACTCAAGGAGCAAAGAATGCTAATTTTGACTCGCCGCGTAGGCGAAACACTGATGATTGGTGACGAAGTGACTGTAACGGTTCTTGGTGTAAAAGGTAACCAAGTGCGTATCGGCGTAAATGCTCCAAAAGAGGTTTCAGTTCATCGTGAAGAAATCTACATGCGCATTCAAGCTGAAAAAGGCACTGGTAACGTTACGTCAGGTAACTACTAATTCGCTCCTGTATACAGAGCTAAGTTTGCATGATAAAGGCTAACCCTAGGGTTAGCCTTTTTAATGCGATAAAGCTAAGTGAAATTGCGCTTTTTTTCACTTAAATAGAGTGGTAAAGTTCGATTAATCATCACTTTGATTAAATAGCCAACGGTTAGCAGTTTTTTGCCAATTTTTTCAAAGAAAGTGTTTGACTTATTTTTGGTAAAACGTAATATGTGCCTCCGCAAGACGGTGAGGTGGCCGAGAGGCTGAAGGCGCTCCCCTGCTAAGGGAGTATACGGTTTGTAGCCGTATCGAGGGTTCGAATCCCTCCTTCACCGCCATTCTTGCGACACTGTACTAAAGTGTATTGCGCGTCCTTAGCTCAGCTGGATAGAGTACCTGGCTACGAACCAGGCGGTCGGAGGTTCGAATCCTCCAGGACGCGCCACTCTTTAGAACAAAAAAATAGGTGAGGTGGCCGAGAGGCTGAAGGCGCTCCCCTGCTAAGGGAGTATACGGTTTGTAGCCGTATCGAGGGTTCGAATCCCTCCCTCACCGCCATTGATTGACGTGGCAGTCAATCTTTTTTGTTCTTAAAGAAAATCGATGTGATATGCTTCACAAATTGCGCGCTCGTAGCTCAGCTGGATAGAGTACCTGGCTACGAACCAGGCGGTCGGAGGTTCGAATCCTCCCGAGCGCGCCATATTTCAAAAGCATTGAGCAGAATTAGGGCATTGCCCAGATATTGACTACAGTTGATATCAAACATTGCGCGCTCGTAGCTCAGCTGGATAGAGTACCTGGCTACGAACCAGGCGGTCGGAGGTTCGAATCCTCCCGAGCGCGCCATAATTTAGTTTGATGAGTATGACTTATTGAACACCCCGTGCGTCCTTAGCTCAGCTGGATAGAGTACCTGGCTACGAACCAGGCGGTCGGAGGTTCGAATCCTCCAGGACGCGCCACTCTTTAGGTTTCCCTTGATATAAAGGAATCCTGATATTGGCCAACGCCGATATCGAACATTGCGCGCTCGTAGCTCAGCTGGATAGAGTACCTGGCTACGAACCAGGCGGTCGGAGGTTCGAATCCTCCCGAGCGCGCCATAATTTGGTTTGATGAGTATGACTTGTTGAACACCCGTGCGTCCTTAGCTCAGCTGGATAGAGTACCTGGCTACGAACCAGGCGGTCGGAGGTTCGAATCCTCCAGGACGCGCCACTTATATTAAAGCCTCGCAATCGCGAGGCTTTTTTGTACCTGCCGATTATTTTTCCTGCAGACGACTTCCCTGAGTATCTTGCCCAGTGGTGAAATGTATCACATCGATACTCTTTGCTTACCGTCACTTAGTTAATGCCCTGGTGCCGTTGTTGCGCTATCGGCGGTTTGTGCTTTCATTCAGTGGTTTGTTATCCGCTGATGGCGCGTTTATCGGATACCCATTACCCTACGCCTGTGTAAGTGTGAGCATTTTGTTTGCGACTTGTTGAGTGATGGTTAATGGTTGGTATGTTTCTGTTTTATAATGGCTTTATTAATAAAGCCGACCCTCGGTTTTGAAATCTCAATCTCAGTTTTCTTCCTCGCTTTGCAGTATTCTGAATACAAATTAATCAGTGTGTTGTCCCCCTGTTTTTGACACGAACTGTGATCTTGCTAGTGAATAGCTAGTCAATTTATAAGATTGTTTAAAAGGTTTATTAAACAAAATTGACAAAATTTAACCAATCGAGATAATCCGGGGGTCGGGATTTAATTTGTTCTTATCCTGCACGATGTCAGGATGACACAGAAAGGAAGCAACATGACTAATATTGGAAGCCTGCTCGCTGACGCAGCCATCTTAATGGTGACTGGGATGGCGGTTGTATTTACTTTCCTCACTATTCTAGTTTATCTCGTTCGGCTTATGTCGAAGCTGGTACCGGAAGAGCTACCAGAGCCGATCGCTGCACCAAAACCACTTACCAAAGTTCCATCAACCACTTCAGCTGTTAGTCCACAAGTTGTGGCGGCGATTTCTGCTGCAATTCATCAGCATCGCGCATCGGTCGTGAAGTAAGCGAAAAAGGATTTAAAAGGAGTTTATGAGCATGTCTAAACCACTAGCTATCACTGATGTGGTCCTTCGTGATGCCCATCAGTCACTATTTGCTACGCGTATGCGTATTGAGGATATGCTGCCTATCGCAGCGGAGTTGGATAAAGTGGGGTACTGGTCTTTAGAGACCTGGGGGGGCGCAACGTTTGATGCCTGTATCCGTTTTCTTGGTGAAGACCCATGGGAGCGACTGCGTGAGCTGAAAAAAGCCATGCCTAACACACCAATGCAAATGCTACTGCGTGGTCAAAACCTTTTGGGCTACCGACACTATGCCGATGACGTGGTAGAAAAATTTGTCGAGCGTGCCCACGCTAACGGCATGGACGTATTCCGTATTTTTGATGCAATGAACGATGTACGCAACTTCCAGAAAGCCGTTAAAGCAGCGGTAGACGTTGGGGCGCACGCACAAGGTACGCTGTCATACACCACCAGTCCGGTACACAACAGTGATACCTGGGTTGATCTGGCCAAGCGTCTGGAAGACTTAGGCTGCCATTCATTGTGTATTAAAGATATGTCTGGCCTGCTCAAGCCTTATGAAGCGGAAGAGCTGATCACCCGTATTAAGGCCTCTTGTGATGTGCCGCTGGCGTTGCATTGCCATGCGACGACCGGCTTGTCGACGGCAACCGCAGTCAAAGCGGTTGAGGCCGGGATTGATATTCTCGATACGGCGATTTCTTCGATGAGCTGCACTTACGGCCATACCCCGACCGAAACGGTCGTTGCGATGCTGCAGGGCACCGAGCGCGACACTAACCTGAAACTTGACCAACTCGAGCCGATCGCCGCCTACTTCCGTGACGTGCGGAAGAAGTACGCGAAATGGGAAGGTCAGCTGAAAGGGGTCGACTCCCGAATTCTGATCGCTCAGGTTCCGGGTGGCATGCTGACCAATATGGAAGGCCAGCTGAAAGAACAGGGCGCGGCTGACCGTATTGATGAGGTATTGGAAGAGATCCCACGCGTACGGGAAGATCTCGGCTTTATTCCTCTCGTGACACCAACCTCTCAGATCGTTGGTACCCAAGCGGTGATCAACGTCCTGACGAGTGAACGTTATAAGAGTATCACTAAAGAAACCGCGGGGGTGTTGAAAGGTGAATACGGCGCTGCGCCGGCTCCGGTCAACGCCGAACTGCAAGCCAAAGTGCTGGATGGGGCAGAGCCGATCAGCTGCCGACCGGCGGATCTGCTAGCGCCTGAGCTGGAAACACTGACGGTTGATTTGATGGAGAAAGCCCAGTCAGAAGGCATCAAGCTTGCGAGCGAGCGCGTTGATGATGTGTTGACTTATGCTCTGTTCCCGCAAGTCGGCCTGAAATTCCTTAAAAATCGAGGTAACCCTGAAGCCTTTGAACCGGCTCCTACGCTGGCAAGTGCTCAGCCTGCACCAGCTCCGGCCGCTCCGGCATCAGGAGGTGTGGAAACTTACAGCGTACGCGTAGATGGTCAGGTTTATGAAGTGGAAGTCGGACCGCAAGGTGAACTGACGTCAGTGGCTCCGACTACATCGGCGGCGCAGTCTGCGCCAGCTCCGGCTGCCAGCACGGCTGAACCGGTACCGGCACCATTGGCGGGGAATATCTTCAAAGTGAACGTTCAGCCGGGTACGGAAGTTGCCGAGGGCGATGTGCTGCTGATCCTGGAAGCAATGAAGATGGAAACGGAAGTCCGCGCTGCCCGTGGCGGGGTGGTGCAAGAGTTGAATGTTAAAGAAGGTGATGCCGTGACAGTAGGTACACCTCTGTTGAGTCTGGCGTAAGGGAGTATCATGGACGGATTGATGACCTTATGGTCTGAAACAGGGATCGCTCACTTTGAGTTCGGTCAGATATGTATGATCGTAGTGGGCTGTCTCCTGCTGTTTTTGGCGATCAGTAAAGGTTTTGAGCCGCTATTGCTGTTACCGATCGGCTTTGGTGCAGTGCTGGCCAATATCCCTAATGCCGGTTTTACAGAGCCGGGTGGTTTGCTTTATTACGTGTATCACATCGGGATTGAGTCCGGGGTGTTCCCGCTGCTGATCTTTATGGGTGTGGGGGCGATGACGGATTTTGGCGCCCTGATTGCCAACCCGAAAACCTTGTGGCTGGGGGCTGCGGCGCAGTTTGGTATTTTTGCTACCCTGTTCGGGGCGATCTTACTTAACTACGTGCCCGGTATGGAGTTCTCCATGGCGGATGCTTCATCGATTGCGATCATTGGTGGTGCAGATGGCCCAACCGCGATCTTCCTTGCCAGTAAGTTATCGCCGGATCTGCTTGGTGCTATCGCGGTGGCAGCATACAGCTACATGGCCCTGGTACCGATCATCCAGCCACCGATCATGAAAGCGCTGACCACTGAGGAGGAGCGTACTATCCAGATGGCGCAGCTTCGTCATGTTGGCAAGTGGGAGAAAGTGCTTTTCCCGCTGGCGGTATTAATGATGACGATCCTGTTTCTGCCGTCGGCGACCCCTCTGGTCGGGATGTTCTGTTTAGGTAACCTGATGCGTGAAGCCGGAGTGGTGGATCGTTTGTCGAAAACCGCTCAGAACGAACTGATCAATATTGTGACTATTTTCCTTGGCCTGGGTGTGGGTTCTAAACTCCAGGCGGATAAATTCCTTAATTTTGAAACCTTGGGGATTTTGGCACTCGGTGCCGTGGCGTTCAGTATTGGTACGGGTGCCGGTGTGTTAATGGCGAAGTTACTCAATAGGTTCTCCAAAGAGGATATCAACCCGTTAATTGGGGCCGCAGGCGTGTCTGCGGTGCCGATGGCCGCACGCGTGGTGAACAAAGTGGGGTTACAGGCTAACCCGCAGAACTTTTTGCTGATGCATGCGATGGGACCTAATGTTGCCGGGGTGCTTGGTTCGGCCGTTGCGGCTGGTATATTGCTCGCGCTGGTTGGCTGATGGCTGTCAGGTGAAGGATAAGCCGGCAAGGTTGATCATCAGGCAATTTGTGCTTTGATGATTAACTTCGCCAAACAAAATGGTTTATAGTCAGAGGGATGCTTTTGCATCCCTTTTTTTATTTCTCTCAGGGAATCGGTTATGGAACATAAACAGATCGTTATTACCGAATTCGGTGACGCAAATGTCCTTGCGATAGAAAAAGCCATCATGCCAACGCCACAACCGGGTGAAGTGCTGGTTAAAGTCTCATTTTCCGGAGTGAATCCGATTGACGTTAAAACCCGGGCCGGGCTCGGGTGGGCCGCACAGCAGAACCAAGACAAACTCCCTTGGGTTCCGGGGTACGATATTTCAGGCAAAGTGGCGCGATGTGGCGAAGGCTGCAGTAAGTTCGTTCCGGGGGACGCCGTGTCAGGTTTCATTGGTTTTCCACTTGAAGGCGGGGGGTACAGCCAATACGTGTGTGTGCCAGAGACGCAGTTGTGTCATGTGCCGGATTCAGTGACACTCGAAGCTGCCGCGGTGCTCCCCTTGGCCGGGCAGACGGCGGCGCAAGCCCTGAGCAAAGCAGAAGTCAAAGAAGGTGAGCGGGTGTTAATTCTGGCCGGCGCCGGCGGGGTCGGTCATCTCGCGGTGCAAATTGCAGTAGCGGCCAAAGCGGAAGTGTTCACCAGCTGCAGTGAGCAGAACCTGGATTTTCTCGCAACCTTAGGGGCGCATGCGGTTAACTACCAGTTTGCTCCGGTGTCTGAGCGGGTGGAAGACGTTGATGTCCTGATCGATTTAGTTGGCGGAGACAGCGCCTTGGATGCATTAAAATGCCTTAAAGACCACGCCCGGGTGATCACTGTACCGACCATTAGTGCCGAGTTGATCTGTGATAAAGCCAGACTGTTGGGCTTTGACGCCAGCGGTATGCTGGTTGAGCCGGATCCGCAGCAACTGGATACCTTGTTGTATATGGTCGGGGTTGGGTTGCTTAAAACTGAAGTCCAGCAAATTTACCCGATGGAGCTGGTGAGTGACGCCCACCGCCAAGTGGAGAGTGGCCATACACGGGGCAAGGTATTGCTTGATATGAGATGTTAGATGTTTTTGACGTTGCTTTTGCGCAAGTGGCGCTGTGGTTTTCGGACTCTGCCCTGTGGCTTCTGTTTGTCACAGGTTTTTTGAGTGCTACTTTGTTGCCGGGCGGATCGGAAGCGGGTTTGCTTGCCACCCTTTCGCTGAACCAGTACACGGTATTGGCGGTGATCTTTGTTGCCACCATCGGCAATACGCTCGGTGGATTAACCAACTACTGGCTGGGTTTATGGCTTCCCAATCGAACTCAGACCGAAAAGCATGGTCATACTGCTTTGAAATGGTTATCAAAATATGGCTATTGGGGTTTGCTGCTTAGCTGGCTGCCCGTGATTGGCGACCCGCTTTGTCTCGCGGCAGGCTGGCTGAGAATGAACCTTTTGCCGTGCGTTATCGTTATTTTTATCGGCAAAGCTGCCAGATATGGCCTACTTGCTGCCATTTACTTTGGAATATTTTAAGGATTAAGGAAAACAGATGAGAATGTTTTGGGTTGGCGCGTGTTCACTTTTAGTGATCACGGGATGTGTATCAAACGCGCCAGTGTCTTCGTTGCCAGATGGCGTGACATTTGTCGAAGCGTCGCAAGCGGAAGAGGGAAAAGTCAAAATCCCTTATCAGAAATATCAACTTGATAATGGACTAACGGTGATATTGTCACCAGAGCACTCGGATCCGCTGGTCCATGTGGATGTCACTTACCATGTCGGCTCCGCGCGTGAAGATATCGGTAAATCGGGCTTTGCGCATTTCTTTGAGCATATGATGTTCCAAGGTTCAGAAAACGTTGGTGATCAAGAGCATTTCAAAATCATTACCGAAGCGGGCGGAACGCTCAACGGAACCACCAATCGCGACCGTACCAATTATTTTGAAACCGTTCCGGCTAACCAACTGGAAAAAATGTTGTGGCTGGAATCGGATCGCATGGGCTTCTTGCTAGATGCGGTATCACAGCGCAAATTTGAGATCCAGCGCGATACAGTCAAAAATGAACGGGCCCAGCGCTATGATAACCGTCCTTACGGGCTGATGTGGGAACGGATCGCTGAAGCCATGTACCCGGAAGGCCACCCTTATTCCTGGCAAACCATCGGCTATGTCGAGGACCTCGATCGTGTTGATGTAAACGATCTTAAAGCTTTCTTTTTGCGCTGGTACGGCCCCAATAATGCCGTGCTGACGATTGGCGGTGACATTGATACTGAGCAAACACTGGAGTGGGTCAATCAATACTTTGGTTCCATCCCTCGTGGGCCGGAAGTCGACAATGCCGCCAAGCAGCCGGCTCAGCTCAGCCAAAATAAATACATTACTCTGGAAGACCGCATCCAGCAGCCGATGGTGATGGTGGCCTGGCCTACGACTTACAGCGGCGAAGAGAGTCAGGCTTCACTAGATACACTCGCCAGTGTCTTGGGTAGCGGCAGCAACAGTTACCTTTATCAAGATTTAGTCAAAACCCAAAAAGCGGTTGATGCGGGCTCATTCCACGATTGTGCTGAGCTGGCATGTAACTTTTATGTGTATGCGATGGGGGATTCAGGCAATCAGGCAGATCTTGCCCAACTGTATCAAGAGCTGTTGGGCTCATTAGATAAGTTTGCCGGGCAGGGGGTGAGTGAAGACCGCCTGGAGCAACTGAAAGGTAAAGCGGAAGCTGATGCGATCTTCGCCCTGCAAAGTGTCAAAGGTAAGGTCACCCAACTTGCCTCTAACCAGACTTTCTTTGGTCAGCCTGATCGGATTGAACACCAGCTGGAGCAGATTCGTAGCGTTGCGCCAGAATCGGTCAGTCAGGTATATCAGAACTTTGTTGCCGGAAAAGCCAAAGTAACCCTGAGCGTGGTACCGAAGGGTAAGGCAGAGATGGCCGTTAAACCGGCAAACTTTGTTACCCCTGCCCGAACCTTACCAGAGTATGAAAAAATCACTGATGAGCAACTGGCTTATCGCCGTGCACAAGATGACTTTGATCGCTCTGTGCAGCCCACTGTCGGTGAGCCGGTAAAAGCCACGATGCCGGAGTTGTATGACATTCAGTTTGAGAACGGTTCTAGCTTGCTTGGTACGGTCAGCAGTGAAACGCCGACCGTGATGATGCAGTTCCGCCTGCCGGCGGGCACCCGTTATGTGGCACCTGGCCAGGAAGGGTTGGCGCAACTGACGGCGGCCATGTTGCAGGAAGGCACGACGAAACATAGCATGGAGGAGTTGCAGGCTGAACTCGACAAATTAGGCAGTGAAATTACGATAGCCGCGACGGGCTACACCACCGATGTCAGTGTTACGGCATTGGCGAAAAACCTCACGCCAACCCTGAATATCGTCGAAGAAATGCTGCACTTCCCGGCATTTAAACCAGAAGATTTTGCCCGGGTGAAAAAGCAGGCGCTGGAAGGTTTAGTGTATGAACAACAAAAACCGACCTGGATGGCGTCACAGGCCAGCCGCCAGGTACTTTATGGTGACAGTGTGTTGGCGCGGCCGAAGGATGGCACCCGCGCGGGATTAAGTGCCCTGACGCTGGACGATGTCCGCGCGTTTTACCGTCAGCACTATACGCCGCAAAGTGCGCAAATCGTGGTGGTCGGTGACATCCGTAAACCAGAGCTTGAGCAGCAGCTGGCATTCTGGGCTGACTGGCAAGGCAGCGCCGCCCCGGGCTATCAAACCCAACCGATTGCTGAGCTTGGCGAGCAGAAAGTCCACTTAGTTGATAAACCAGGTGCACCGCAGAGCGTGATCATGATGGTTCGCCAGGGGATGCCGTATGACGCGACCGGAGAGTTCTATTTATCTCAGCTAGCCAACTTCAACTTAGCCGGAAATTTCAACAGCCGAATTAACCTAAATCTGCGTGAAGACAAAGGTTATACTTATGGTGCTTATGGATATTTCTCCGGTAATGTGGAAAGAGGCTCGGTCGTCTTCACTGCTCAGGTTCGTGCTGATTCGACGGTGGCATCCGTGATTGAGATGGAAAGTGAACTGAATGAGTACGCCTTGTCGGGGATGACGGATGCGGAACTGGCCTTTATGCGCCAGGCTGTCGGGCAAAAAGACGCGTTGAAATATGAAACGCCGAGCCAGAAAGCTCAGCTTATCAGTGACATCTTGAGATTTAACCTGGACAAGGATTATCTTCAGCAGCGTAATGCGATTGTTGACAGTGTCGACAAAGCGACACTAAACACGCTGGCGCAGCGCTGGTTTGACCCGAATGACTATCAGATTGTGGTGGTGGGAGACGCAAAAACGTTACGCCCTCAGTTTGAAAAGTTGGGGAAACACGTGGAAGAGCTTGAAATCATAAGATAGAGTACACATTTAATAGCGGAGAGGAGACTCTCCGCTCTTCGATCCAGATAAATGACTTTGTTGATTGAGGTGATTTATCTAGATCGAAGAGGTATCAGTAACCTAGCGCCTGCTTGCCGCTCATGGTAGGTGGTCAGCTCCCAATATAAGCGACTCTCATTTTGACAGATTTTGCTGCGCGACTAGCACAAGTTGCATCAAACCCGGAAGTATTTAAGCAGTTTGGACGCGGTGTTGAGCGAGAAACTTTGCGTTACCATCACGATGGGCGCCTGGCGATGACACCACACCCGCAAGGTCTGGGCTCCGCCTTTACCAATCAGTGGATCACCACCGATTTTTCTGAATCCCTGCTAGAGTTCATTACCCCGGTATCGCATCAGATCCCTGAGCTGCTGTCTCAGCTCAAAGATATCCACCACTTCACCCAAACCAAGATGGGTGATGAAAAAATGTGGCCGTTATCTATGCCCTGTTACGTCGGGAGTGAAGACGACATTCAACTGGCTCAGTATGGCTCCTCTAATGCGGCAAAAATGAAAACCTTATATCGCGAAGGGCTGAAGCGCCGTTACGGCAGCTTGATGCAGATCATCTCAGGTGTGCATTTCAACTTTTCGTTCCCAGAGGCGTTTTGGGACGCACTGTACGGTGAGCAAAATGCTTTTCAGCGCCAAGAGGCCAAGTCTGCCGCGTACTTCGCTTTGATCCGCAATTACTACCGTTTTGGCTGGATGATCCCATATTTCTTTGGCGCATCACCGGCGCTGTGTGGATCGTTTATTCAGGGGCGCGAAACTAACCTGCCGTTTGAAAAAATTGGCGGGACGCTGTATTTGCCCAATGCCACTTCACTGCGTTTGAGCGATTTGGGTTACACCAACAGTGCCCAAAGCGTGTTGAAGATCGGTTTTAACAGCATTGAACAGTACCTGGAAGGGCTGAACGATGCGATTCGTCACCCTTCGGAGCAGTTCGCCAAGATCGGGGTTAAAGTCGATGGTGAGTATCGCCAGCTGAATGCGAATATTTTGCAGATCGAAAATGAACTGTATGCGCCAATTCGCCCGAAACGGGTTGCCAAGAGTGGTGAAAAACCGTCTGATGCGTTAAAACGTGGCGGGGTGGAGTATATTGAGATCCGCTCGTTGGATGTTAACCCATTCAGTGCGATCGGGGTGAGTGAAGATCAGGTGCGTTTCTTGGATCTGTTCCTCACCTGGGCGGCGTTGTCCGATTCAGAACCGATGGACAACTGTGAGCTGGAATGCTGGCGTGATAACTGGAATAAAGTGATTGTCGCCGGACGAGAAAAAGGCCTGGAGCTGCAAATTGGCTGTCATGGTGAACGTCTGTCGTTGCAAAACTGGGCACACCGGGTTTTTGCTGAGCTACGCCAAATCGCCGTCGAGATGGATGCCACCAATGGTGGCAACGCCTACCAGGCGGTGTGCGACAAGCTGGAAGCGTGGATTGAAAACCCAGAGTTAACTATTTCTGGCCAGTTACTGGCACTGACTAAAGAGCTTGGTGGTTTAGGTAAGGTAGGGTGTGCGCTGGGTAAGCGTTACCGCAGCGAAAACCTCGCTCATCGCTACGAGCACTACTCTCAAGATGAGATGGAAACGGAAGTGACCAGCTCGGTGAGTAAACAGCACCAGGCTGAACAAAGTGACAATGAATCATTTGATGAGTTCTTAGCGCATTATTTTGCTTATTTAGAGCAGTAACACGATTGGAGGACCGGGATTGCCGATGAGACTACTACTGCTTGCCATAATCAGTGACGTGATGCTGGTGGGATGTGCCACGGCACCTCCGACGCAGCAGGAAAACCTGTGTGAGATATTCCGGGAAAAGTCCGGCTGGTATGAGGATGCCAAAGACATGGAAGAGGAGTGGGGTACTCCGATCCATGTTGCCATGGCGATCATCCGCCAGGAAAGTAGTTTTCGTCACAATGCCAAACCACCGAAAGACTACCTGTTAGGGGTTATTCCATGGGGGCGCGTAAGCAGCGCTTACGGTTACGCCCAGGCGCAGGACCCGGCGTGGCAGGATTTCCAGACGGCGACCCGCCAGGGGGGATCGCGTACTAACTTTGATGATTCGATGATGTTTGTCGGTTGGTATACCCATGAGTCGCGCCGCCAACTGGGCATATCACTGTGGGATCCGTATAACCAGTATCTTGCTTATCATGAAGGCCGGGGTGGTTTTAAGCGCGGTACTTATAAAGGTAAGCCCCAGCTGATCAAAGTCGCACGCCGCGTCGAACAGACAGCAAAAACCTATGGCTGGCAGCTGAAGCAATGTCGTCAGGAACTCGAAGACAACAGCAGCTGGTTTTTTTAGCCCTGACCGGTGCTAAATTAATCTATGTATCAACCCGGAACCCGAGTTGGTCGTTACAATCAGGAGAGATGTAATGCCTTTATTAGATAGTTTTACAGTAGATCACACGCGCATGGCGGCACCCGCAGTTCGGGTGGCAAAGACCATGCAGACCCCGAAAGGGGACACCATTACTGTGTTTGATTTGCGCTTTACCGCGCCGAACAAAGAGATCTTGTCGGAGAAAGGTATCCATACCTTAGAGCATTTGTACGCCGGCTTTATGCGAAATCACTTAAACAGTGACTCGGTGGAGATCATCGATATCTCCCCGATGGGCTGCCGCACCGGGTTCTATATGAGTCTGATCGGTACGCCGTCAGAGCAGCAAGTGGCGGACGCCTGGCTGGCATCAATGCAGGATGTATTGAAAGTCGAAAGCCAAAGCAAAATTCCTGAGCTGAACGAGTACCAGTGTGGTACCGCAGCAATGCATTCACTGGCAGAAGCGCAGCAAATCGCGAACAACATTTTGGCGGCGGGTATCTCGGTGAACAAAAACGACGAACTGGCGTTGCCGGAAGCGATGCTTAAAGAGCTCCGGGTCGAGTAAGTTCGCTTTTAACCTCTGTGATGAAAAAAGAGCCTGATGCAGTCATCAGGCTCTTTTGTTTTACTGGTCGTTGTTCTTTTTGCGCTTGGGGTAAACCCGCACCAGTTTGATCCGGTTTTCATCCAGTTCGACGATTTCCATTGCGTGTCCGGCGACCCGAACGCTGAGGTGGCTTTCTGGGATGTCTTCAAGGTGCTCGAGGATCAACCCGTTGAGTGTCCGGGGACCATCGGTGGGGAGCTTCCATTTCAGGCCCTTGTTAATATCACGGATGTTGGTGCTGCCCTCAATCAGGAAGCTACCGTCGCCCTGCGGCGAGATTTCGTCGGACAGGCTCGGCGCAATCGAAGTGGTAAACTCGCCGACAATCTCTTCCAGAATGTCTTCCAACGTAACCAGGCCAATGATGTCGCCGTACTCGTCAACAATCAAACCGATGCGTTGCTTATTACGCTGAAACTTTAACATCTGGACATTGAGCGGGGTGCCTTCCGGAATGTAATAAACCTCATCAGCGGCACGCAGTAACGTCTCTTTATTGAACTCGTTCTTTTCTAACATCAGACGGTACGCTTCGCGTAAACGCAGCATCCCGACCACTTCGTCAATCTGGTCACGGTAAAAAACGATGCGTCCGTGAGGCGAGTGGGTCAACTGACGTACGATGGATTTCCAGTCATCATTGATATCGATACCGGTGATCTCATTACGCGGCACCATGATGTCGTTAACCGTTACGTGTTCCAGATCAAGAATGGATACCAGCATATCCTGGTGACGCCGCGGGATCAGGCCGCCGGCTTCATTAACGACTGTGCGCAGTTCTTCGGAACTAAGGTGATCTTCTACCGTATGTTCGGTTTTGACTCCGAGCAAGCGGATAAAGCCATTGGTGATGAAGTTGACCAGTAATACCAGTGGTGAGAGTAATTTCATCAAAATGCTCAGCAGGATACTGCTCGCATAGGAAACTCGTTCAGGGTACAGCGCGGCGATGGTTTTGGGTGTCACCTCAGCAAACACCAACACCACCAGAGTTAAGACCCCGGTAGCGATAGCCACACCAATATCACCGTAAAGACGCATGCCGAGAATGGTGGCGATAGCCGAAGCGAGAATGTTGACGAGGTTATTACCAATCAGGATCAGTCCGATCAAGCGATCCGGACGGCCAAGGAGCTTTTCGACTCGTTTGGCCCCTTTGTGACCATGATTGGCCAAGTGCTTTAAGCGGTAACGGTTCAAAGACATCATCCCTGTTTCTGAACCGGAGAAGTAACCTGAAATAACGATGAGACACGCGAGTAGCGCAAATAAGATACCCGTAGATATGTCGTCCAAAACGTTGCTGTTCCTTTTTGCTGTTTGGTTAATTAATGACCGAATTCGGTCTGGATGTCAATTGAGTAAGCGGTACTCTATTTTATTTACTGTGTAACATAAAGGAAAAGGAGCCATCGGCTCCTTATTTATCCCCAAATAACCTTGCCGGTGTGGTTTTACGCCAATAACTTAGCGTGGCAACGAAACAATGAATCACACCACTTGTGGTCCTGGGTCCACACCCGACAGCGATTAACTTAAAATAATTTCTCTGACAAACCGACTGCCAAAATACGCCAGGGTTAACAGCGTTGCGCCAGCCACGGCAAACCAGGTGACTTTTTTTCCTCGCCAGCCTTTTTGGTAGTGGCCCCATAACAGGATGGAATAGGCTACCCAGGCGACAAATGACAAGATGGCCTTGTGGGCCTTACCCTGGGCGAACATATCTTGTACGAAGAGAAAACCGGTGAGTAAGGTTCCGGTCAGCAGCAGGTTACCGATCAGAATGATTTTGAACAACTGGCGTTCCACCATCAATAGCGGCGGCAGGTTGGGATTAATAGCCAGGGATTTCTTCGCTTTGAGCTTGTGATCCAGCCAGGCCAGCTGCAGTGCGTACAAGGCCGCTATGGTCAGGGTCGCGTAGGAGAACAGGGCGAAAGAAATATGAATCAGCAGTTTTGGGTCGTTTTCTAAATGCTTGATAAAGGTACTGGGTAAGAACGCAGCCGCAGAGAGGTTGATGGCGGCAAAGCTGTAGACCACCGGCAGCAAGAACCAGATGCGATTTTTTAACATCGCGATACTCATCACCAGTGAAATGATAAAGCTGATCAAAGATGCCACATTGAGAATGCTGAAGTTTTGTCCAGAACCTGCCAAAATCAGATCGCTGAGTAACCAGGCATGGAAAAACAGCGCGCAAACGGCGCTGACCAACACCGTTTGGGCTTTGATCCCCGTCTGTTGTGAGAGGCCCGGTATGATGGTCGCAATTGCGAGCAGGTACAGTATCGCGGCAGCAATGGCAATTAAGCTATCCATGAATCCCAAATGTCGTTGTGCATAATGGCGCGAATTATACCTTGCATCTCAGGTTTGGGCTACGTTATATGCACCACCAATCGCGAGAGATGAGATATTGCAATTAGTAAGTTGATGCGATTCATGCTAATACAGACCGATACCGGGTATGACTGCGACGTTGGCTAAGGTATACTCATGGTAATTAATCGCCATTTTTAGCGAAGAGACAACAATGTTTGAGAATTTAACGGATCGATTATCCAAAACGCTGAAAAATATCAGCGGCAAAGGTCGTCTGACCGAAGAGAATATTAAAGACACTCTACGTGAAGTCCGTATGGCGCTGCTGGAAGCGGACGTGGCGCTTCCGGTGGTGCGTGAGTTTGTTAAACGCGTAAAAGAAAACGCGGTGGGCGTCGAGGTCTCGAAATCTCTGACGCCGGGTCAAGAATTCATCAAGATCGTTCAAGCTGAGCTTGAAGCGGTGATGGGTGAGTCAAACGAAGCGCTGAACCTGGCGGCGCAGCCTCCAGCGGTTATTTTGATGGCTGGCTTGCAGGGTGCTGGTAAAACCACCTCGGTAGGTAAGCTGTCTAAGTTGCTCAAAGAGCGCGACAAGAAGAAAGTGCTGGTCGTCTCTGCCGACGTTTACCGTCCTGCCGCAATCAAGCAGTTGGAAACGCTGGCGTCTGATCTTGGCGTTGACTTCTTCCCATCGTCACCAGACCAAAAGCCAATTGATATTGCCAACGCGGCTATCGACCATGCCAAGAAGAAATTCTACGACGTGCTGATTGTCGATACCGCAGGTCGTCTGGCCATCGATGAAGAGATGATGGCTGAGATCAAGCAGCTTCATTCTGCCATTACCCCGGTTGAGACCTTGTTCGTGGTCGATGCCATGACCGGTCAGGACGCGGCGAATACCGCCAAAGCCTTCGGTGATGCGCTGCCACTTACTGGTGTGATCCTGACTAAGGTGGATGGTGATGCCCGTGGTGGTGCGGCGCTGTCAGTACGTCATATCACTGGCAAGCCAATTAAGTTCCTGGGTGTGGGTGAAAAAACTGACGCACTAGAGCCATTCCATCCGGATCGTGTTGCATCACGTATTCTGGGCATGGGTGACGTCCTGTCACTGATTGAAGACCTGCAACGTAACGTTGATCAGGATAAAGCCGAGAAGCTGGCGAAGAAGTTCAAAGAGAAGAAAGGCTTTGACTTAGAAGACTTCCGTGAGCAACTGGGGCAGATGCAAAACATGGGTGGCATGATGGGTATGCTCGATAAACTGCCCGGTATGTCGCAGCTGCCATCTGACGTCAAAGACAAAGTCGACGACAAGATGTTCAAGCAGATGGAAGCGATCATCAGCTCAATGACGATGAAAGAGCGTCAGCGTCCGGAAATCATCAAAGGTTCGCGCAAAAAGCGTATTGCCGCTGGTTCGGGTGTTCAGGTTCAGGATGTTAACCGTCTGCTCAAGCAGTTCACCCAGATGCAGAAGATGATGAAGAAGATGCAGAAGGGCGGTATGAAAGGCATGATGCGCAATATGCAAGGCATGATGGGCGGCATGGGTGGAGGCGGTGGCTTCAATCCATTCGGTCGTTAAACGATTGCGCAGCACTTTAGTTTCAGGGTGTTAGCTACATCACAAACTGAAAATTCGTTTTATGTTGGTGAAAAAGTAACTAAACCCCTTGCATTGCTTCGGGATAAGAGTAAAATTCCGGAGCTTTATTTTGGCACGAGACCCCAGATTATTCAGTTTGTTGAATGGTTTTTGGGGTTAATTTTATTTTTGAGAAAGCAAAGAGGACGACATGGTAACCATTCGTTTGGCACGTCACGGCGCTAAGAAGCGTCCATTTTATCAAATCGTAGTAGCGGACAGCCGCAACGCTGCAACTGGCCGTTTCATCGAGAAAGTTGGTTTCTTTAACCCAACTGCTAAAGGTCAGGAAGAAGGCCTACGTCTAGATCTAGACCGCGTTAACCACTGGGTTAGCCAAGGCGCATCTGTATCTGATCGCGTAGCTAAGCTAGTTAAAGACGCTCAAAAAGCGGCTTAATTTTACTGTTAGAAGTAGAAACTAGTTTATGTCGATGAAAGGTAAAGAAACAATGAGCAACGATAAGATTGTTGTAGGCAAGTTTGGTGCTACTTACGGCATTCGTGGTTGGCTTAAGGTTTTTTCCTACACAGACAATGCTGAAAGCATTTTCGATTACAGCCCTTGGTTTATTAACCATAAAGGGACGTGGGTTGAGTACAAAGTAGAAAGCTGGAAGCGCCATAACAAAGGTATGGTGGCTAAGCTGGAAGGTCTGGATGTTCGCGAAGACGCGCACTTACTGACCAACTTTGAAATTGCTATTGACCCTGCGGTACTGCCTGAACTGTCAGAAGATGAATTCTACTGGCGCGAATTGTTTGGAATGCAAGTGGTAACCACTAAAGGTTACGATCTGGGTGTTGTGAGTGACATTCTGGAAACTGGCTCAAACGATGTTCTGGTGGTTAAAGCAAATCTTAAAGATGCTTTCGGGCAAAAGGAACGATTAATTCCGTTCCTTGAAGAGCAAGTGATCATCAAAGTTGATCGCGAAGCTCAACGGATCGAAGTTGACTGGGATCCTGGATTCTGATCTCCAAATTACAGAGCGAGAGACACATGTGGGTTGGCGTAATTAGCCTGTTTCCTGAAATGTTCCGTTCTGTTACTGATTTTGGAGTAACAGGTCAAGCGGTTAAAAAAGGTCTTTTGTCGGTTGAAACTTGGAATCCCCGAGATTTCACCCACGACAAACATCGCACTGTCGATGACCGACCTTACGGTGGTGGTCCGGGTATGTTGATGATGGTTCAGCCGTTGCGCGATGCCATTCAGACTGCCAAACAGGCCTCACCGGGTAAGACGAAAGTCATTTACCTTTCTCCCCAAGGTCGCAAGCTCGACCAGCAGGGAGTTGAAGAACTGGCAAGCAATGAGAATTTACTTCTGATTTGTGGCCGTTACGAAGGGGTAGATGAGCGCATCATTCAATCTGAAGTCGATGAAGAATGGTCGATTGGGGATTTTGTGATGACGGGTGGTGAAATACCAGCCATGACGTTGATTGATGCTGTCTCTCGGTTTATACCGGGAGTATTGGGAGATTTCGCGTCGGCGGAAGAAGATTCTTTTGCTAATGGCTTGTTAGATTGCCCGCACTATACGCGTCCTGAAATGTTGGATGGCAAAGAGGTACCTGCGGTACTGATGTCAGGCAACCACAAGGACATTCGTCATTGGCGACTCAAGCAGTCGCTGGGCCGTACCTGGGAAAGAAGACCAGAGCTCCTGGAAAACCTAGCTCTGACTGACGAACAGGAACTATTACTTGCTGAGTTCATTCGTGAACATCATGCACAGTAACCTAATTAATTTAGTATCAGTTTATTCTAGGAATTTAGAAAATGAGTAACATCATCAAAGCTCTTGAGCAAGAGCAAATGAAACAAGACCTGCCTAAATTTGCACCAGGTGACACTGTTGTTGTACAAGTTAAGGTAAAAGAAGGTGAGCGTGAGCGTCTACAGGCGTTCGAAGGCGTTGTAATCGCAATCCGTAACCGTGGTCTTCACTCTGCTTTCACTGTACGTAAGATCTCTAACGGTGAAGGTGTTGAGCGTACGTTCCAAACTCACTCTCCAGTTGTTAATAGCATCGAAGTTAAACGCCGCGGTGCAGTACGTCGTGCCAAGCTGTACTACCTACGTGAGCGTTCTGGTAAGTCTGCTCGTATTAAAGAGAAACTTGCTAAGAAGTAATGCTATAACTAGCGTTCTCATCATAAACGGAGTCCATTTGGGCTCCGTTTTTTTATGTTTGCTCATAACTGGCTATTTCCCTTTCTACCGTTGTCATCGCTGGTCATTTACTGGCGCAGGTCTGCCTTCAGAGAAACTCCGCTCCTCTTCTTAGGCTGAACGCTCTTTCTAGACGGAACGAAAGTTATCGGCGTTTTGAGCCAAAAATACACTTCTGTATATAGGCACCTTTTCCTCTGCCCCACAAAAAAAGCCGATGTTTTCACATCAGCTCTTTTTTCTTCTTCAGGTGCGGCGTTCTGAATCAATATTGGTCTTCAGACCAGCCGTCACTGTCTGACATGTCCGGAGCGCCAGGGATGGCGTTTTCTTCATCTGCCCATTCCCCGAAGTCGATCATCTGGCATTTTTTGCTGCAGAAAGGTCGGTAAGGGCTTTGTTCTCCCCACTCCACATCGGTGCCACATTGTGGGCATTGTACAATCGTGATTTTTGACATAATTCATTTACTCCATCCAAACTGGATTTGAGTCTTCATGGTAAAGGTAGTGCCAGATGGGCTTAACAGCAAACCGCCAGCTCAAATTCGATGTCCTGGACACAGGCCTGACCGCTTTCAAAGGCGATAAATTTTATCGCAAAACGATTTTTATGTCCGGAAATCATTGGATAGACCCCGTAGTCCATTGGTATGTGCAGGCGGAGGATGTTCGCCCCATCAGCATCACTCTGGAAAAAACCGGCACGAGCCATCTGCGCGTTGAAATGGCCGGTCTCCCGGGTCAATTTGAGCCATAAGTTTAATGCGTCAGATAGGGGTTTGAGGCTGGTCAGCCACTGCTGGGCATCATGGGTTTTGCGTTCAATAGGCAGGTGCAGCCAATAATGCAGCGCGGGGAGATCAAAACAGCATGAGCCGCCCGGCAGATTAAAGCGCTGGCGTATCGAGCTGAGAAAACGGTCGTCTTTCAAGGCCTGGCCGAAACGTTCGGCTGCCATTAACTGGCTGTGGACAACGTCGATTTCCTGCAAAAGTGCCCTGAGTGCGTCTTGATCCACACCATCAACATGCAGCCAGTGGCGATAGGTCTGGCGCTGCTTTTCAATATCTTTTGCCAGTTCACTCTTGAGTTGCATCTGCTCGAAGATTTCCAGCAGATCAAACAGCGAACGGAAAAACAATTGGTATTGATGTTGGTCGGTGAAACCAGAGGCCAAGTGAGCCTGACGCAGCAGAGACTCAACTCTTAAGTAGATACGAGTTTTCTCATTTAAAGGGTGTTCAAATTTGTGCGTGGTCATCGACATAAGCCTTGGTGAGTTTCATTGCTATTTTCGCAGATTTTTCTTACACATGGCTAGGTACTTTTCGTGTAAATTTGTGATTTGAAGCAAAAGATCCGGGTCACCTGGGTTATTTTTCACCACATCGTCCGCCAGAGCGAGCCTTTGCTGCCTTGATGCCTGTGAAGAGAGGATGGCGCGGACTTGCGCTTCGGTCACGTTGTCGCGTTTCATCGTGCGGCTGATCTGGGTTTCAGGAGCCACATCCACAACCAGAATGCGGTCACATAAGCCCTGGAGCTGGTTTTCGACCAATAAAGGCACCACCAGCAACGCATAATCAGACTGCACTTGCATCAAGTCGTCGACCATTTTGGCTCTGATCATCGGGTGGAGCAAAGCATTGAGCCAGTCTTTTTCTTCCGGACAAGAAAAAATCCGCTCACGCAGTTGGGGACGATCCAGTGTCCCGTCCGACTGGAGAATATCTGGTCCAAAGTGCTCAACGATGGCTGCCAGCCCCGCACTTCCGGGTTCAACAACCTCACGTGCAACGATATCGGCATCGACGATATCCACGCCGAACTGCTGTTTGAACTGGTTGGCCACGGTGGTTTTGCCACTGGCAATCCCTCCGGTCAGGCCGATTACATATGCCATTTACCCTCCTAAAATCGCGGTATAGTACCAGGTCAGGATTTGATCTCCCCACACCAGGCAGATAAAACCTGCCACCGCAAGGTAGGGGCCAAACGGAAATGCTTTGTCGATGCCACGCTTTTGTAAGCGTAGCTGGATCAGGCCAAACACGACGCCCACCACCGATGAAAGCAAAATGATCAGCGGCAGTGCTTGCCAGCCTAACCAGGCTCCGAGTGCTGCCAGAAGCTTGAAGTCTCCATAGCCCATCCCTTCTTTGCCGGTCAGCAGTTTGAATCCCCAAAATACCGTCCACAGGCACAGGTAACCGGCCATCGCGCCAATCACGGCGTCCTGCAGGTTTATCGGGCTGATCCCGGTGAGAGCCAGTGCCACTCCGGCCCAGACCAAAGGCAGGGTCAGCTGATCGGGAAGCAGCATAGTGTCCAGATCGATGAAGGTGGCCGCGATTAACACGAAGCTAAAAAAGATCAGCGCGATGGTGTAGTAGCTAAAGCCAAACTGGAGAGCGATAAACCCAGAGCAAATCGCGGTGAGTAGTTCGATCAGCGGGTAGCGAATGCTGATGGGGGCCTGGCATTGATGGCACTTGCCTTTCAGCATCAGCCAACTGAGCAACGGAATATTGTCACGAATGCGGATTGGGGTGCCACACTCGCGGCAGGATGATCGGGGTACGCTGAGGGTCAGGGTTTCTTGCGGCGCCTCAATATGGTACTCGGGGAAAGACTCTGCACATTCCCGACGCCATTCCTGTTCCATAATTTTGGGCAGTCGGTAGATGACCACATTGAGGAAACTACCAATGATCAGACCGAACAGGGTGGCAAACAGAACAAATAACCAGGGGTAGTAATGGAAAACTTCCATATGTTTCTCTTTACAGGGTTGCCTGAGCCAGTCGTGTGGCTTAGACGAAATGAGTAGAATGCGGTTATTTTATCCTAAGACACTCATTAAGTTAAAGATAGGTAAGTACATTGCTGCGACAAGTCCGCCGATAACCACCCCGAGAAACACAATAATCAGTGGCTCAAGTAGCTTGCTTAGGTTATCGACCGTATTATCCACTTCAAACTCATAGATGTGCGCAACTTTATTTAACATATCATCGAGTTGCCCTGATTCTTCACCAATCATGACCATTTGCAGCACCAGCTCCGGAAACACGTTGCTGTTACGCATGGCGATGTACATCGGCATACCGGTGGCAGTATCGCGGTAGACACCTTCAATGGCGAGTTGGTAGTGAAGGTTACCTGAGGTTTTGGCGGTGGTTTGCAAGCTGGTCAGGATGGGAATACCGGCACTAAAGCTGGTGGCTAATGTACGGCTGAACTTGGCAATCGCGGCTTTGGACAGTACCCCGCCTAACACCGGGATCTTTAAGCTGGTTTTAGCCAATAGCCATCGGTAGCGTGTTGAGCGGCTGGTCAGCAGTTTGGATACGATGAGTAAACCGAGTGCACCCAAAGCCAGATACGGCCCCCAGGTTTGCATCCAGGCCGACAGGCTGAGAACCTGACGGGTAAACCAAGGAAGTTGTGAGCCAAAAGTGGTAAACATTTTGGCAAACTCCGGAATCACCATAGTCAGCATGATGTAAGAGACCGTGAGTGCCACCAGCACCACCATGGTTGGATATATTAGAGCTTTGATGACTTTGGCGCGTAGTTGTTCACTTTTTTCCCGGTAGGTTGCGAGCCGGTCAAACACCTGGGCGAGGTTTCCCGACAGTTCGCCCGTGGCGATCAAATCGGTATACAGTGGATCAAAATGACGGCTGGCATTTCGCATCGCTTTGGATATCGGGGTGCCCGCTTCAACGGCCTTAGAGATGTTGATCAAAATGGATTTCATCTCTGCTTTGCGGTGGCTCGCTGAGACCAGGCGTAACGCTTGTACAATCGGCACACCTGTCGCCAGCATAGTGGCCGCCTGACGGGTAAATATCGTGATGTCTTTGGCTTTTACCCGCTGAGTCAGTTTGGTGAAAACAGAAACACTGCTTTTTTTCAACTTCCTGATTTTGATGTGTTGGGCTTCCAGCCGTTCACGTACTTCCATTTCACTCAACGCCAGCGTCTGACCTGAGGTGGTTTTCCCTGAGTTGTTGATGCCCTTCCAACGAAAGTTTTTGAGTTGAGGTGTGGTGGTTTTCATAGAATCGATAACTGCCTGCTAGAACTGGTTAATTAGAAGTAGACCACCCGCTGCAATTCACTCAAGCTGGTGATGCCGTGTTTGAGCTTTTCGATGCCCGACATTTTTAATGTGGACATCCCGTTGGCCACCGCCAGTTTTTCAAGTTGATGGACTGAAGCGCCTTTGAGCAGAGCTTCCGACAACGCGTCGTCAAAGCGCATCACTTCGTATATACCGGTGCGTCCGGAATAGCCATGCGTACACTCACTGCAGCCGTCGGGGTTTGCCTGGTAGATATTGTCTGCCGAGCGGATGCCAAGGTGCTGTAATTGAGCGGTGAGTGCTTGTGGTTGCTTGCAGTGAGGACAGAGTTTTCGCGCCAGCCGCTGTGCAATGATCAGACTCAGCGAAGAGGCGAGGTTAAAACTTTCAATCCCCATATTGGCCAAGCGAATCACGGTTTCTGCTGCAGAGTTGGTGTGCAGGGTCGACAGGACCAGGTGCCCGGTTTGCGCCGCTTTGATGGCGATTTTGGCGGTCTCTAAATCGCGGATCTCGCCGACCATCACGATATCAGGATCCTGACGCAGAAAAGAGCGCAGCGCTTGTGCAAAGCCAAAACCAATTTTAGGCTTAACCTGAACCTGGTTAATGCCCATTAAGTTGATTTCTACCGGGTCTTCTGCCGTCGAGATGTTGATCTCTGGCTTATTGAGCAGGCTTAACCCGGTATATAAAGAGACGGTTTTGCCGCTTCCTGTCGGGCCGGTCATCAGGATCATGCCTTGCGGGCGGCGCAATGCATCAAGGTAGAGCTGCTTTTGCTGCTCGCTGTAGCCTAGCTTGTCGATATCCAGTGAGGCTGAACTGCTGTCAAGCAGGCGCAGGACGATTTTTTCCCCAAACAGGGTCGGCAGGGTGGATACCCGCATATCAATGGCGGTGTCCTGACTAATTTTGAGTTTGATCCGCCCGTCTTGCGGCAGGCGCCGTTCGGCAATATCGAGTTTAGACAGGATTTTTATCCGTGCCGACAGGCGGCGGCTTAAGTGACTGGGTGGCTGTTGGATTTCGATTAAAATGCCGTCGCAGCGCAGCCGCACTCGGTACCTGTTTTCATACGGTTCAAAGTGAATATCTGACGCGCCTTTCCTGACCGCATCTAACAAGATTTGGTTGATGTAACGGCTCACCGGTGATTTGTCCTGGCTGAGATCTTCAATATCCTCGATTTCATCCGCGCCAACATCGACTAAATTGGCCAGCTCCTGCTGGTTGATTTCCTTTAGGCCTGATTGTTCGTGGCCTAAAACGCGGCCATAGAGACGCCGGATAGCGGCCTGGAGTTCCCGAAAATCACTCAGGACCAGCTCGACCGGCAAACCGGTCGCGAAGCGAAAATCATCTTCGGCCTGTAAGTTGGTCGGATCGGCGACCGCCAGGAGCAACATTGAAGCCGTGCGCCTGAGCGGTAGCGCGTTATGGCGGGTGATCAGCTCGCGTAAGCCTAACTGTTGGCAAAGCGGAACGTACTCGTGTTGTGCTAGGGTGGTGGTGGATAACCCGAACACTGAACTCAAATGTTCCGTGAGTTCGGTCGAGGTCATTAATCCCGAACTGAGCAAAGCCTCCGGCATTGAGATGCCGGAAGCTTTAACCTGCTCGGTTAACGATTCTTCCTCAGCCAGAGTCAGGAGCCCCGACTGGCGAAGAAGCGTAGAGAGGTTGGAGTGCATTAGTTACCTGAACAATCGATGCTGCGTCCAGCGGTTGTACAACCAGTACCATCAAGGTCCCACTGGACAACGCCATTGCCAATAGTCGGTGTTAAGGTTAGCGTTAGATTGTTGCCTGCGTCATCAACACCGGTAGTGGTCATGGTGATAATGCCATTTGCAACCGTTAACTCGTCCACATATGCAATGGTCGCACCATTATTATTTGCGGCAATTTGTGCCGGGATATCATTTGAGGCTTGGTCACAACCGTTAAGCTGGCCAAGATCCTGAGCACACATGGCAATGGCTGTTTTAAAACCACTGATTCCTGCGGCTGCACCGGCCACACGGGTTCGTTGCGTGTAATCCGAGTAAGCCGGAACCGCGAAGGCAGCCAAAATCCCGATGATCGCCACGACAATCATCAGCTCGATCAGGGTAAAGCCCTGTTGTTGGTTGTGTTTGGTTTGTTTCATTGCGTATTTTCCTTATGTGATTTTCCCTGCGTGCGCATTGGCGAAAAGGTTATAAAGCCTCAGAGGGTGAGAAAATACACAACCAATCTCCCCGCGAGGGAGATAGAAGTCTTTAGTGCAAGGTTGCATATGAGGTGCAGTGTTTTGCGAGAGAGGTGTAAAAAAGAGAGCCGTCGGCTCTCTTTAACAATGGGGGTGAGGAAGGATAATCCCAGCGCAATAAGGGCTGAGCGCGTTATTGAAAACGCATCGACAAGTCCATCGCTTTGAGGTGTTTGGTCAGCGCGCCGACCGAAATGTAATCGACCCCGGTTTCCGCATACTCTTGGATCGTTTCCAGGGTGACGTTGCCGGAGTTTTCCAGTGCGGCACGCCCGGCATTGATTTTTACCGCTTCACGCATCATCTCAGTAGTGAAGTTATCCAGCATGATGATATCGGCGCCGGCTTCAATCGCTTCGTTCAGTTCATCGAGGCTCTCTGTCTCAACTTCGACAGGCTTACCCGGATTGAGTGTCTTGGCTGTGGTGATCGCCTGGGTAATGCCGCCACATGCGATGATATGGTTTTCTTTGATCAGGTACGCATCAAACACACCTATGCGATGATTAAAGCCTCCGCCACATGCCACGGCGTATTTGAGTGCGCTACGTAGCCCCGGGATGGTCTTACGGGTATCGAGCAGCCGGCAGTGGGTATGGGCTATTTTCTCGGCGTATTTAGCGGTTGTGGTGGCGCAGCCTGACAGAGTCTGAATAAAGTTCATTGCGTTGCGTTCGCCGGTGAGCAGATCGCGCGCTGGCCCGGTTAAGGTGCACAGGGTCTGGTTAGGCTCTACCTTGTCGCCATCTTTAACGTGCCACTCAATAGTGACCCGGCCGCCAAGTTGTTTAAACACCTCATCTGCCCATAATTGGCCACAAAACACACCGTGTTCGCGAGTGATGATGGTGGCGGTGTTCACTGCGTCAGCCGGGATCAACGCTGCAGTAATATCTTGCGCAGCATCCAGGCTGCCGCCCAGATCTTCTTTCAGGGTATCTGCGACGGCGCGCGTAATTTCTAAAGGAAGTTGTTGCTTCAAATATTCCAGGCGTTCTTGGCTATTATGTGTGTTCTTCATCGCAAATCTTATCTTGAAAGGGAGATGGCAACGCATGATACTCTCGAGTGTCAAGAATTTCAGCAGTTAATTTAGGGTCGGTTGACCTTTCAAGCTGATTTTTGCAGCAGTTTGTGGGTTCTTTATACAAGGCTGAGGCTTTGAAATGTAGTTGTTCTACCTGATAAAGCCGATAACGCCGTAGAAAGGAGCCACAAACGCTGCCCGAAGGGTTCGAGCTGGGCGCCCCCGCTAAAAGCGTTTTACTCTTTGTTGAGAGGATTTTGCTTAGAATGACTAGGCTACAAACAACTAGCCGTCCGCCTCTCGCCGCGGTTAAAACGCTTTTATCTCGAACAAAATTTAACCGTGAAAGGTTAACAGCCCCTACAACTAGAGAGGTTGATATGTCCCCAATTATCAAGGATGGCTGGCTGACGACAGCCAAACGCATGCCTTCACCGTTTTTTGATACGCGCCTGGATGCTGAAGATATCTCTCTGCTGGTGGTTCATAACATCAGTTTGCCACCGGGTCAGTTTGGTGGTGCTTATATAGAAGACTTTTTTACCGGCAAGCTTGATCCTGATGCACACCCATTTTTTGCGGTGATTCACAAAATGGGCGTTTCGGCACATTGTTTAATTAAGCGTGATGGTGAGATTGTCCAGTTTGTATCGTTTTTAGATCGGGCATGGCATGCAGGGCAGTCGAGCTTTGCGGGCCGGGAACGCTGTAATGATTACGCCATCGGTGTGGAGTTAGAAGGGACCGAGTTTGTTGCTTATACTGAGGAACAATATCAATCACTTACTGAATTAACGCATGCGCTGATGCAGACCTACCCGCAAATTACTCTCCCGAGAATCACCGGTCACCAGTACATAGCCCCATTGAGAAAAGCCGATCCTGGCCTGAGCTTTAACTGGGTGAAATATCGTCAGATGCTCGCGCAATAGAATTGTAGCTAAAGTGTAAATTGCCCAGGGCAAAATCATAAAGGCATACCAAGGTGTATGCCTTTTTTAATATGAGAAATATGATCAGTTGTTTAAAAATAACAACATTTGCGTCTCTGGTTTTGTCAGCTGTCCACGAATGCTGATCGGATGTTGACTCATTTTCCGTATTTTTACCAAAAATCACTAGCACGTCATTCGCCCGGCTGTTTTATTTGTGAAATTGGTAAGATCAATTTGGTTGTTGTTTTAATGGTCAAATGTTATCAGGTTGTTCTGTTGTGCCTGGTTCTATGATTTAGGTCAATTTTTGGCTGGACAGTGGCGTTTTAATTATGTTAATTTCTGCATCAACTTAAAATTGGTATTACCAATTACCTGCACAAGAGTAGAAGAACAATAAATATGGCTTATCAAAGGATCCGTCAGCCAAAACTCTCTGATGTTATTGAACAAGAGTTAGAAAGGTTGATTGTGGAAGGAACACTATCTCCGGGGCAACAGTTGCCACCAGAGCGCGAGCTGGCTAAGCAGTTTGATGTGTCTCGTCCTTCGGTCCGTGAAGCCATCCAGCGTTTGGAAGCGAAGCGTCTGCTGACCCGCCGTCAGGGCGGTGGCACTTTCGTTAGCGAAAATATCTGGAAGAGCTTTTCCGATCCTTTGCTGAATTTGTTGTCTAGTCACTCTGAAACTCAGCTTGATCTGCTGGAGTCGCGTCATGCGATGGAAGGGATCTCTGCGTATTTTGCAGCGTTGCGTGGTACCGAAGAAGATTTTGCGCGCATCCAAGCCTCTTTGGAGGTTATCAGCCAAGAGCAGGCAAATAACAATGTTGAAGGTGAAGCGGCCGCTGTGATGCAGTTTTTGATCGCGTTAACCGAGGCGGCGCACAATGTTGTGTTGTTGCATATTGTTCGAAGCCTTGCTCCTCTGCTGGAGCAAAATGTTCTGCAGAATTTGAAATTACTACACCGCCGAAAAGAAGTGGTGGAGAAAGTCAGTAAACACCGAGCCAATATCGTCGACGCGATTGTTTCTGGTCAACCGGAAAAGGCACGAGAAATGTCGCACTCACATTTGGCTTATATCGAAGAAACATTGTTGGATTTGACTCGAGAAGAGTCTCGGCGAGAGCGTTCTCTACGTCGAATTCAGCAGGGTAACCACTCGTAAGAGTGTTACTTAAACAAGTAGATCCAACCAACAGAAGGATAGATCGCCATGTCTGATATGAAGCATGACGTAGATGCACTGGAAACTCAAGAATGGCTACAAGCACTTGAGTCAGTTGTACGTGAAGAAGGTGTAGAACGTGCTCAGTTCCTACTAGAACAAGTTCTGGACAAAGCACGTCTGGACGGTGTTGACATGCCAACTGGAATCACAACCAACTACATCAACACGATTCCAGCAGATCAAGAACCAGCTTACCCGGGTGACACAACACTTGAACGCCGTATTCGTTCCATCATCCGCTGGAACGCAATCATGATCGTTCTACGTGCATCTAAGAAAGATCTGGAGCTAGGCGGCCACATGGCGTCTTTCCAGTCTTCTGCTGCATTCTACGAAGTATGTTTCAACCACTTCTTCCGCGCTCCAAATGAGACGGACGGTGGCGATCTAGTATACTACCAGGGTCATATCTCTCCAGGTATTTACTCCCGTGCATTCGTTGAAGGTCGTCTGACTGAAGAGCAGCTCGATAACTTCCGCCAGGAAGTCGACGGTAAAGGTATCCCATCCTACCCGCACCCTAAACTGATGCCAGAGTTTTGGCAGTTCCCGACCGTATCTATGGGCCTGGGGCCAATCTCTGCAATCTACCAGGCGCGTTTCCTTAAGTACCTGGACGGCCGTGGCCTGAAAGATACGTCAGCTCAACGTGTATACGCCTTCCTCGGTGACGGTGAGATGGATGAGCCAGAATCACGTGGTTCACTTTCTTTTGCCGCGCGAGAGAAGCTAGACAACTTATGCTTCCTGGTAAACTGTAACCTGCAGCGCCTGGATGGCCCGGTAATGGGTAACGGTAGCATCATTCAAGAGCTAGAAGGTCTATTCAAAGGGGCTGGCTGGAATGTTGTTAAGGTTATCTGGGGTAGCAACTGGGATGCACTACTTGCTAAAGACACAACCGGCAAGCTGCTACAGCTGATGAACGAAACAGTAGACGGTGACTACCAGACATTTAAATCTAAAGATGGCGCGTACGTACGTGAGCACTTCTTTGGTAAGTATCCAGAAACAGCTGCACTAGTCGCCGATATGACGGATGAAGAAATCTTCGCACTTAAGCGTGGTGGTCACGATTCTTCTAAACTGTACGCGGCATACAAAAACGCAGAACAGACCAAAGGTCGTCCAACGGTGATCCTGGCCAAGACGGTTAAAGGTTACGGCATGGGGGAAGCGGCTGAAGGTAAGAACATCGCACACCAGGTTAAGAAGATGGACATGACTCACGTACTACACCTGCGTGACCGTCTGGGTCTTCAGGACATCCTGACTGACGAAGCGGTGAAAGAACTTCCGTACCTGAAACTTGAAGAAGGCAGCGCGGAATACGAATACCTACATGCTCGTCGTAAAGCACTAAAAGGTTACACGCCACAGCGTCTGCCTAACTTTACTCAAGAGTTCAAAGTACCAGAGCTAGCAGAGTTTGCCCCGCTACTAACTGAACAGAAGCGTGATATCTCTACCACCATGGCTTACGTTCGTACTCTTAATATCCTGCTTAAGAACAAGAACATTGGTAAGAACATCGTTCCTATCATTTGTGATGAAGCCCGTACGTTCGGTATGGAAGGCCTGTTCCGTCAAATCGGTATTTACAACCCGCACGGTCAGAACTACACGCCACAGGATCGCGACATCGTTTCTTACTACAAAGAAGCGACTTCTGGTCAGGTTCTGCAAGAAGGTATCAACGAGCTGGGTTCAATGGCATCTTGGGTGGCGGCGGCGACGTCTTACAGCACCAACGATCTGCCAATGATCCCGTTCTACATCTACTATTCTATGTTTGGTTTCCAACGTGTTGGCGACATGGCATGGATGGCGGGTGACCAACAGGCTCGCGGCTTCTTATTAGGTGCAACTGCTGGTCGTACAACGCTGAACGGTGAAGGTCTGCAACACGAAGACGGTCACTCGCATATTATGGCGAACACAGTGCCTAACTGTATCTCTTACGATCCAACCTTCGCGTACG
Organism: Vibrio sp. CAU 1672; assembly: GCF_029223195.1. GTDB lineage: Bacteria > Pseudomonadota > Gammaproteobacteria > Enterobacterales > Vibrionaceae > Vibrio. Next base: position 119,876 of record NZ_JARHUF010000009.1, read on the forward strand.
AAGTTGCCGTTATCATGCAAGACGGTATCCGTCGCATGTACGGTGAGAACCAAGAAAACGTGTTCTACTACCTAACGGTTATGAACGAAAACTACGCCATGCCAGCAATGCCAGAAGGCGCTGAAGAAGGCATCCGCAAAGGGATTTACAAGCTAGAAACGTACGCTGGTGACAAGGCTAAAGTTCAGCTAATGAGCTCGGGCACTATCATGAACGAAGTACGTAAAGCCGCGCAAATCCTAAGCGATGACTACGGCGTCGCGTCTGACGTTTACTCGGTAACGTCATTTAACGAACTGACTCGTGACGGTCAAGATGCTGAGCGTTTCAACATGCTTCATCCAGAAGCACAAGCGCAAGTGCCTTACATTGCACAAGTGATGGGCAACGAGCCAGCTATCGCCGCAACTGACTACATGAAGAACTACGCAGAGCAGGTTCGTGCATTCATTCCTGCTGAGTCGTACAAAGTTCTTGGTACTGACGGCTTCGGTCGCTCAGACAGCCGTGAAAACCTACGTCGTCACTTCGAAGTAAACGCAGGTTACGTGGTAGTCGCAGCGCTGACTGAACTGGCGAAACGTGGCGAAGTTGAGAAATCTGCCATTGCTGAAGCAATCAAGAAGTTCGACATCGACACTGAAAAAACTAACCCGCTTTACGCATAACACAACGCTTAATACAGAAGGTAGATAAGAAATGGCAATCGAAATTAATGTACCAGACATCGGTGCGGATGAGGTTGAAGTTACTGAGATTCTTGTAAGCGTTGGCGACAAGGTTGAAGAAGAGCAGTCTCTGATCACGGTTGAAGGCGATAAAGCGTCTATGGAAGTGCCTGCCTCGGCAGCGGGTATCGTTAAAGAGATCAAAGTTGCCGAAGGCGACAAGGTTTCTACCGGTTCTCTAATCATGTTGTTTGTTGAAGAAAATGTCGAAGCAGAGGCGGCCGGCGCTCCGGCTGCAGCAGCAGAGGCTGTCCCAGTAGCTGCACCTGTAGCGGCAGCAGCAGAACTAAAAGAAGTTCACGTTCCTGATATCGGTGGCGATGAAGTAGAAGTTACTGAAATTATGGTTAAAGTTGGCGATACAGTAGAAGAAGAGCAATCACTTCTAACTGTAGAAGGCGACAAAGCTTCTATGGAAGTACCAGCACCATTCGCAGGTACTGTTAAAGAGATCAAGGTTGCTGAAGGTGATTCAGTAACAACTGGCTCTCTTGTTATGGTATTTGAAGTAGCAGGTGCAGCGGCTTTAGCTCCTGCAGCCGTTGAAGCGCCAGCAGCACCAGCTGCGGCTCCAGCAACTGCGTCTAACAAAGAAGTTAACGTACCAGATATCGGTGGCGATGAAGTTGAAGTGACTGAAATCATGGTTGCCGTTGGCGACACAGTGATCGAGGAGCAATCTCTCATCACGGTTGAAGGTGACAAAGCGTCTATGGAAGTACCGGCACCATTCGCAGGTACAGTTAAAGAGATTAAGATTGCAGTTGGCGACAAAGTGTCTACTGGCTCGCTGATCATGGTATTTGAAGTCGCAGGGACTCCTGTGGCGGGCGCAGCTCCGGAACCTGTAGCAGTGCCAGCACCGGCAGCAACACCAGCTCCTGCGTCGGCATCTGCTCCAGCAGCAAAAGCTGAAGCTCCTGCAGGTGGTGACTTCCAGGAAAACCACGATTACGCACATGCATCTCCAGTTGTTCGTCGTCTGGCGCGTGAATTCGGCGTTAACCTGTCTAAGGTTAAAGGTACTGGCCGTAAGAGCCGTATCCTGAAAGAAGACGTTCAAGCTTACGTTAAAGATGCTCTTAAGCGTCTTGAGTCTGGCGCAGGTGCAGCAGCATCTGGCAAAGGTGACGGCAGTGCTCTTGGCCTACTACCATGGCCAAAAGTGGACTTCAGCAAGTTCGGTGAAACTGAAGTTCAGAAGCTATCTAAGATCAAGAAGATCTCAGGTGCTAACCTACACCGTAACTGGGTCATGATCCCGCACGTTACCCAGTGGGATAACGCAGACATCACGGAGCTAGAAGCATTCCGTAAAGAGCAAAACGCGCTTGAAGCGAAGAAAGACTCTGGCATGAAGATCACGCCACTGGTGTTCATCATGAAAGCGGCAGCGAAAGCACTAGAAGCGTTCCCGGCGTTTAACTCGTCTTTGTCAGAAGATGGTGAGAGCCTGATTCTGAAGAAATACGTTAACATCGGTATCGCGGTAGACACGCCAAACGGCCTGGTGGTTCCTGTATTTAAAGATGTGAACAAGAAAGGCATTTACGAGCTGTCTGAAGAGCTGATGGCGGTGTCTAAGAAAGCCCGTGCCGGTAAGCTGACGGCGGCGGATATGCAAGGCGGCTGTTTCACTATCTCAAGCCTGGGTGGTATCGGCGGTACGGCATTTACGCCAATCGTCAACGCGCCAGAAGTCGGTATTCTTGGTGTGTCTAAGTCAGAGATGAAACCGGTATGGAACGGTAAAGAGTTTGAGCCGCGCCTACAGCTGCCACTTTCTCTGTCATACGACCATCGTGTGATCGATGGTGCTGAAGGTGCACGCTTTATCACTTACCTAAACGCATGTCTGTCTGACATTCGTCGTCTGGTTCTTTAATTAAGCACCGATGTTAAAGAGGCGGCAACTTAGCCGCCTCGGCTAATCATAATTATCGACAATTTGGTTATCTCCCTGACTGGCTACAGGGTTTTCATAATTGAATTGTTGTCTGGCTCACAGGCTAAATTGATTTACTTTTCACACCATTAACATCTCTGTAAACTGTTGGCGGTCTGAAAATAATTGTTTAAAGCGAATTACTCTAAACACAAAAAAATCGATACCCACTCAGCCTGTTAGGGATAATGACTACAAGAGGTCAAAATGAGCAAAGAAATTAAAGCCCAAGTTGTTGTACTTGGTTCTGGTCCTGCTGGTTACTCCGCTGCCTTCCGTTGTGCGGATCTAGGTCTTGAAACTGTACTTGTTGAACGCTACAGCACGCTTGGTGGTGTATGTCTTAACGTGGGTTGTATCCCATCTAAAGCACTGCTGCATGTTTCTAAAGTTATCGAAGAAGCGAAAGCGATGGCTGACCACGGCGTTGTATTCGGTGAGCCGCAAACAGACATCAACAAGATCCGTATCTGGAAAGAAAAAGTGGTTAACCAGCTAACTGGCGGCCTGAGCGGTATGGCTAAAATGCGTAACGTGACGGTGGTGAACGGTTACGGTAAGTTTACTGGCCCTAACTCGATCCTTGTTGAAGGTGAAGGCGAGTCTACCGTAGTAAACTTTGACAACGCTATCGTTGCAGCCGGTTCTCGCCCAATTAAACTGCCATTTATCCCGCATGAAGACCCACGTATCTGGGATTCAACGGATGCTCTTGAACTCAAAGAAGTGCCTGAAAAACTGCTGATCATGGGGGGCGGTATCATCGGCCTGGAAATGGGTACGGTTTACCATTCGCTAGGCTCTAAAGTTGATGTGGTAGAAATGTTTGACCAGGTGATCCCTGCGGCAGACAAAGATATCGTTAAGGTGTACACCAAGCGCATCAAAGACAAGTTTAAGCTGATGCTGGAAACCAAAGTAATCGCAGTTGAAGCAAAAGAAGATGGTATCTACGTATCAATGGAAGGTAAGAAAGCACCGGCAGAAGCAGAGCGCTACGATGCGGTTCTGGTTGCTATCGGCCGTGTACCAAACGGTAAGCTGATTGATGGTGAGAAAGCCGGCCTTGAAATTGATGAGCGTGGCTTTATTAACGTTGATAAGCAAATGCGTACCAACGTTCCTCACATTTTCGCGATCGGTGACATCGTTGGTCAGCCAATGCTGGCTCATAAAGGTGTGCATGAAGGTCACGTAGCGGCTGAAGTTATCTCGGGTAAGAAGCACTACTTCGACCCTAAGGTTATTCCTTCAATCGCGTATACTGAGCCAGAAGTGGCTTGGGTTGGTAAGACAGAAAAAGAAGCCAAAGAAGAAGGTATCAAGTACGAAGTGGCCACCTTCCCTTGGGCGGCATCTGGTCGTGCCATCGCATCTGACTGTGCCGATGGTATGACCAAACTGATTTTCGACAAAGAAACTCACCGCGTAATTGGTGGCGCGATCGTGGGTACTAACGGTGGTGAACTGCTGGGTGAAATCGGTCTGGCGATCGAGATGGGTTGTGATGCTGAAGATATCGCGCTTACTATCCATGCTCACCCAACGCTGCATGAGTCAGTCGGCTTGGCTGCCGAAGTGTTTGAAGGTTCAATCACTGATCTGCCGAACAAAAAAGCCGTGAAGAAGAAAAAATAGTTAGTTGCCTGCTTGAGAAAAAACCGCTGAATATTCAGCGGTTTTTTGTTTCTGCGTTACAAAAAAAGCTTGTCGAATGACAAGCTTTAATCGCTATGCGTTAGCAAACCATACTCTAGTGGTCACGTTTGTAAATACACAGCATATCCAGATAGCTCTGCACTAATGTACTAAGCTGCTCTTCATCTTTTGCGCGGTTCGCCTGGACAAACAGGGTGTAGCAAATCCCCAGGAAGAGGTCCGCCAAATGTTCCGGTTGGTGTTGATCGCACACTTCACCACGTTCAATCGCTTTGATGAACATGTTTTGTACCAGCAGTTGGTTGGTACGGTTAGTGCTGACAAATAGTGGCCATACCTCTTCACGGGTTGAGGCACTCCACTCGAACCACACTTTAAGCCAGTGACAATCTTGGGTGACCAACTCGATCATTGCACTGCTGATGTTGTTGATGTTGTCACGAGCATGCAGATCAAGGTCAATATTGTCTGACAGAAAGTTAGAGAACTGACGTACCACGTGATTCAGTACTTCGTCTACCAGATCTTCGCGGGTAGGGAAGTAGTTAAATACTGTTGCGACAGAGACCTGTGCGATATCGGCAATATCAGCATGGCCACCACGTCCAATACCGCGGCGAGCAAACACTTCCAGCGCTATTTCCATCAGCTGCTGTTTACGTTTGATTGGTGAAAGCCGTGTGCGAGGTCTCTTAGCTATTGAGTCCATATGTATTCCTTGCCATTAGAGTTGATTGATGGGGATTATTCCCTAATTGATTGTTTTAATAGTTGTGTAAGCCATTGATGAGTGTAATGGTGCATATGAGTAAGGTCAATAGTTTAAGTATAATTTATAGACAGTAATGTCATTATTACCCTGTTTTTGCAGCAAGTTGTGTCCGATATCGTCAGGTTTGGGTCGGAAAAATGAAAAAAGGATGTGGCTTTCCAGCCTGTGGTTGTGGTGATACACTACACGCCGCAACAAAGGTGATCGTTTGCGTACGAGTTACCTCAACCCACAAAGAAATTGAGCACAGCATGAAACATACAGTAGAAGTTATGATTTCTGAGCAAGAAGTTCAGGAGCGTATCCGCGAATTAGGCAAGCAAATTACTGAGCGTTACCAAGGGAGTGAAGACTTGGTGCTGGTAGGGTTGCTACGTGGTTCATTTGTCTTTATGGCCGACCTGGCAAGAGCTATCGATCTGACTCACCAAGTGGATTTCATGACGGCGTCAAGCTATGGTAACACCATGGAAAGCTCGCGTGACGTTCGTATTCTTAAAGACTTGGATGATGACATCAAAGGCAAAGATGTTGTGATTGTTGAAGATATCATTGATACCGGTAATACACTGAACAAGATCACTGAAATCTTGTCGCTGCGTGAGCCAAAGTCGATTGCGATCTGCACACTGCTCGACAAGCCGTCTCGCCGGGAAGTGGAAGTGCCGGTAGATTGGGTTGGTTTTGCTATCCCAGATGAGTTCGTCGTTGGCGTGGGTATCGATTACGCTCAGAAATACCGTCATCTGCCTTACATCGGTAAAGTCGTACCGCAAGAATAACGGTTGCGAACCTAGTTAGCGAATACAAAAAACGCCCATTGAGTCATGGGCGTTTTGTTTTTTGTTCAGTATTCAGCTGGAATTAGCGACATAACAGCTTATTGTCGCTATTCAGTATGGTCGCCATTGCTTTTTGGTAAGAAGCGTCCACCGTTTCTCTGGAGTGAGTGCGGATACCCAGATATTCCAGTTTTCCATCTTCAATACCGTATACGACGCCATGAATTTCCACATCCTGGCCTCGTTCCCAGGCGTTTTGCATGATGGTCGAATTGCCCAGGTTATACACCTGCTCTGCGACGTTGATTTCACCCAGCTTATCCGCCCGATCCTCTGCTGGCATCTGATCAAGATAGCTGCGGTGTTTAAAGTACAGATCGCGAATGTGTAATAGCCAGTTATTGATCAAACCCAGTTGTGGATTGTCGATCGCGGCATTGACCCCACCACATCCGTAGTGGCCACATACGATAATATGTTTCACTTTCAATACATCTACCGCGTATTGCACCACAGAAAGGCAGTTTAAATCAGTATGGATCACTTGATTGGCGACGTTGCGGTGGACGAACAGTTCGCCTGAATAGAGGCCGGTTAGCCGCTCTGCAGGAACGCGGCTGTCTGAGCAGCCAATCCATAGAAAATCCGGCTTTTGGCCCTGAGCCAGTTTCGCGAAATATTCCGGCCGCTCAGATTTAATTTCCTCTGACCACTTAGAGTTGTTCTCAAATAACTGTTTAATCTCTGGCATCTTGCTAATAACTTCCCTACAGCTTCACAATGCACGCGCGCACTTCTGGTTAGTCATGCGTTCGTAGTTTTTACTATACACAATGTTACAATTCCAAGCTCGCTAAAATTTGGCCAAAATGAACTCATCTGACGTGTTTATGGGGGGAAATGCCTGTAGTTGGTGGCCATCATTCAGCGAACCAATAGACCCGACATTTTGTATCGCCGAATAATTGTTAAATTTGCCCAAATGGTTTGTTAGATTGATGGCGCTTATTGTTCGATTCATTATTTTGATTCAGGGAGAGGTACGGTGCTCGGCAATCGATTTGAAGATATTAGTGTGAAAGGGGATCTGTTTGGTGGTGTAACTACCGCGATTATTTCTCTGCCACTGGCGCTGGCATTTGGCGTCGCGTCCGGCGCCGGGGCAGAAGCTGGGTTATGGGGGGCCATACTGGTCGGTCTGTTTGCCTCGTTATTCGGTGGATCGTCGACACTGATCTCAGAACCTACCGGGCCGATGACCGTGATCATGACTGCGGTACTCACGAGCATGATGGCCAAATACCCGGAAACCGGGATGGCGATGACGTTTACCGTGGTGATGATGGCGGGGGCTTTTCAGGTGTTACTCGGAACCCTGAAGTTGGGTAAATACGTTACCTTGATGCCATATAGCGTTATCTCAGGTTTTATGTCAGGAATAGGTGTGATTCTGATCATTCTCCAGCTATCCCCTTTGCTAGGGCATGCCGCGCCACCCGGCGGGGTGCCGGGGACATTATCCGCGTTACCGGAGATCATCGCGGATCTCAAGTTTAGTGAGTTGTTTCTCGGTGTTCTGACCCTGGCTATTCTGTTCCTGTTTCCCAAATCGTATCGTAAATATGTTCCGGCGCAGCTGGTAGCCTTGGTTATTGTCACTCTGCTATCTGTCCTGCTGTTTGATAGCCAGTCGATTCGCCGTATTGGTGAGATCCCGGCGGGTTTGCCTTCGCTGATCATGCCAAGCATCAATGCGGAGATTGTGGTTGAGATGGTTATTGACGCCCTGGTTTTGGGAACACTGGGGTGTATCGACACCTTACTGACCGCGGTGATTGGAGACTCTTTGACCCGTAAAGAGCACGACTCGGATAAGGAGTTACGTGGTCAGGGGCTGGCCAATATGGTATCGGGGTTATTCGGCGCGCTGCCCGGGGCGGGGGCAACCATGGGGACGGTGACCAATATTCAGGTGGGTGCGCGTTCGCCGTTGTCCGGTGTCTGCCGGGCGTTGGTGCTGGCGCTGGTGGTGCTGGTGGCCGGTGGCCTGACCGAACCGATCCCGATGGCAGTATTGGCCGGTATCGCGGTTTATGTGGGTTTCAATATTCTCGACTGGAGTTTCATCCAACGTGCGCACAAAGTCAGTTTCCCCGGTATGGCGGTGATGTACGGTGTCATGCTGCTGACGGTGTTTGTCGATTTAATTGTGGCCGTTGGCCTTGGAGTGTTCATCTCCAACATCATTATCATTGAACGTTTGAGCCGTGAACAAGCGCGCCAGGTGAAGGCCATCAGTGATGCGGATGAGGATGATGTGCCGCTGACGGATAGTGAAAGAGGGCTGCTGGATCGTGCCGCCGGTAAGGTGTTGTTTTTCTATCTGTCCGGGCCGATGATTTTCAGCGTATCTAAAGCGATTTCTCGCCAGCACTCGAGTATCTCGGATTATGAAGTCATGATTCTTGATTTGACCGATGTACCGATGATCGATGTGACGGTTGGCCTGGCATTAGAGAACGCGATTAAAGATGCGCTGGATGCGGATTGTGAAGTGTATCTGCTGTGCCCGAATCAACGTACCCGTGAGCAGTTAGAGAAGTTTCATGTGCTTGAGCTGATAGCGAGTGAGAATGCATTTAAGTTCCGTTATGAAGCGCTGAATGCGGCGCTGGCATATGTCGGAGCGAAACCTGCCCATCTTCAGCCAGAGTAGTTGACAGAGTAACTAAGGAGGCACCGCTGGCTTATACCAGCGGTGTTTTTTCTGCAAATGGTAAGCGCAGCAAAGTTATGGTTGTAGCTGGAAAAAGCCGGAGGGGCTGATTGTGTTAATCGTGATTCGACGATAGACTAGGCGATCTTATGTACACGATGCCGTTCCCGACACTTGATATCGCTCAGTGAGAATGGGTAACGGCAGACCAATTAGGAAAATGGCAGTGTAACGCTATGTATGCATTAGAAATTGAACAGCTACGCAAAACTTACGCGGGCGGTTTCGAAGCGCTGAAAGGGATCAGCCTCAGCGTAAAAAAGGGCGATTTTTACGCGCTGTTAGGGCCTAATGGTGCCGGGAAATCTACCACAATTGGTATTATTGCTTCGTTGGTGAATAAAACCTCCGGCAAGGCTAAAGTATTTGGTTATGACATTGACACCGATCTGGAGCTGGCCAAGCAAAATCTGGGATTGGTTCCGCAGGAGTTTAACTTCAATCAGTTTGAAACCGTTGAGCAGATTGTTATCCAGCAAGCCGGTTACTACGGAGTTTCGAAGTCTTTGGCAAAAGAGCGGGCGAAGAAGTATCTGACCAAGCTCGATTTGTGGCAAAAGCGCAAAGAGCGCGCGCGTAACCTGTCGGGCGGGATGAAGCGCCGCTTAATGATTGCGCGGGCCTTAATGCATGAGCCGCAACTGCTGATCCTGGATGAGCCCACCGCGGGAGTGGATATTGAATTACGTCGCTCAATGTGGGATTTCCTTAAAGAGATCAATCAGGAGCAGGGGATCACCATCATTCTGACCACCCATTATCTGGAGGAGGCAGAAATGCTGTGCCGCAATATCGGTATCATCAACCATGGTGAACTGATTGAAAACACCACCATGAAAGCGTTGTTAGGCAAGCTGAGTGTCGAAACCTTTATTCTCGATGTCGACTTTGATGGCGAGATGCCAATCCTTGATGGGGTGAATAGCCAGATGATGGTCAATGGTTCTCTGGAAATTGAGCTGGACAAGAGCCAGGGGCTGAACTCGGTATTCAGTCAGCTCTCTGAGCACGGGGTAAAAGTGCTGTCGATGCGCAATAAAGCCAACCGTTTGGAAGAGCTGTTTGTCAGCATTGTGCGCGGAGGTAACGAGTAAATGTATCAACTGTATTGGACGGCTTTTTGTAGCCTGTTAACCAAAGAAATCAATCGCTTTACGCGGATTTGGGTGCAGACTCTGGTGCCTCCGGCGATCACCATGACCTTGTATTTTATTATATTTGGTAGCCTGATCGGGTCGCGTATCGGTGAAATGAACGGTTTCAGCTATATGGAGTACATTGTGCCCGGGCTGATCATGATGTCAGTGATCACCAACTCCTACTCGAATGTCGCGTCTTCGTTCTTTAGTTCCAAGTTCCAGCGCAACATTGAAGAGCTGCTGGTGGCACCGGTACCCAATTACGTGATTATCCTTGGTTTTGTCATGGGCGGTGTGGTACGTGGCCTGCTGGTCGGAACCATAGTCACTTTTGTGTCGCTGTTCTTTGTTGATCTGCAGGTGGAACACTGGGGGATCATTATCGCGACGGTCTTGATGACCTCAGTGGTGTTTGCCCTGGGTGGGTTAATCAATGCGGTGTTTGCCAAAACATTTGATGATATTTCGATCATTCCCACCTTCGTGCTGACCCCCCTGACGTATCTGGGCGGGGTATTCTATTCAATCAGTTTGCTGCCTGATTTTTGGCAGGGCGTGTCTCAGCTGAATCCGATCGTTTATATGGTCAACGCGTTTCGCTACGGTTTCCTTGGCGTATCGGATGTCGGGATTGCGACGTCATTTAGTGTCCTGGGGATTTTTGTGCTGATACTGTATGCAGTGGCGCACTATTTGGTGACAAAAGGGATCGGCTTGCGCTCTTAGCATTGTTGGTTGGATCAAAAAGGTCGACCTGGAGTCGACCTTTTTATTTTTTAAGCGTTTACTCAGCGCTGGTTTCGTCTGCTTTACCCGGATCGGTGTCTTCTTTATTTTCCGGCGTCAAATCGACCGTCTGGTTGTCGATAAGGCGTGTCTGGCCCAAGAACGCTGACATCAGGATCACCGCCTGAGTGCTCTCCGAGGTGATGGCCTGTAAGGTTCGGGCATCACGGATAAAGATTTCATCTGGCTGCAAGCCAGCGGCACGCAGTTGATCGTTGGCATCTTCGATGATCGAGGCGTAATCGTCCCGGCCACCGCGCATCGCACTGCTGATCCAGCGCATGGTACGCGCCAGTACCGGTGCGCGCTGACGTTCGTCTAATGTCAGTAAGCCATTGCGCGAACTCATTGCCAGGCCATCCATCTCACGCACGGTAGGAACACCGACGATTTCAATATCCATCGCCAGATCCGCTACCATCTTGCGAATCACTGCTAACTGTTGGAAGTCTTTTTCCCCAAAGCAGGCAACGTCAGGCTGGACAATGTTGAACAGTTTATTGACGATGGTGGTAACCCCCCGGAAATGGCCCGGGCGGGAAGCGCCTTCGAGGATGGTTGAAAGCCCCGGCACTTCGACAAAGGTTTGTTTGTCTGGTCCTTCGGGATAGATGATCTCAGACGTTGGTGTGAATACCAGTTCAACCCCTTCACCAGCGAGTTTACTCAAATCCTCTTCCAGGGTGCGTGGATAGTTGTTCAAATCGTCGGCGCGATCGAACTGCATCGGATTGACAAAGATGCTTACCACAACGACATCAGCGTACTCACGTGCTTTACGTACTAACGTCAGGTGACCTTCGTGCAGGTTGCCCATGGTGGGCACAAACGCCACTTTGCGACCTTCACGCTTGAAGGTTTTGATCTGTTCCCGAACGGCTGAAATTTCCGCAAAAGTTTGCATGCGTTTATCCTCTAGGCAATGGTATGAGCGTCATCTGGGAAAGCCGCGCTTTCAACATCTGCTTTGTATTTTGCCACGGCAGCGCGCATATCGCCTGTTTCAGCAAGGAAGTTTTTTGAGAACTTCGGCATATAGTTGGCTGAAATACCAAACATGTCGTGCATGACCAGGATCTGCCCATCGGTAACATTACCCGCACCGATGCCGATCACCGGCACATCAAGCACCTGAGTAATCCGTGCTGCCAGCTCGGCAGGGACACACTCCAGCAGAACGATTTGTGCGCCCGCTGCTTGTAACGCGAGGGCGTCTTTGACCATGCGGTCGGCTTTTTCCTGATCGCGGCCTTGAATTTTATAACCACCAAAGATGTTGACTGATTGTGGAGTCAGGCCTAAGTGGGCACATACCGGTACCGCTCGTTCAGTGAGCATTTTAACTGTATCTACCAGCCAGTCACCGCCCTCAATTTTCACCATATTGGCGCCGGCGCGCATCAGTTGTGCTGCGTTCTCACACGCTTGCTCTGGCGTGGCGTAACTCATAAATGGCATGTCAGCCATCAGCAGGCAGTTAGGGCTGCCTGCGCGCACACAGCGAGTGTGGTACGCGATGTCGTCAACCGTTACAGGGAGAGTGTCGTTCTTGCCTTGTAGTACCATGCCTAAAGAATCACCGACCAGTAGTACCGGCATTTCTTGGCTTTCAAATAACTGAGCAAAGCTCGCGTCGTAAGCGGTAGAAGTTGCAAATTTACGACCTTCCTGTTTCCATTTCATCAGGTCGTTGATGGATATTTTCTTCATTGTTTTTCCTTACCAGGAGTTGGCTATGACTGCCAAATATTGAGACCGTTGCGATCTACTTTTTCCAGTAGCGCGCTCAGCTCTGTCCCATCCGGGAGTTGTAAACTTGGTGCGATTTCCGCAAGAGGGTAGAGCACGAACTCACGTTCTCTCATTCCATAATGGGGAATGGTTAATCTTTCGGAATCGATCACCTCATTGCCATAAAGAATGATGTCGAGATCCAAGGTTCTTGGCCCCCAGCGTTCTTCTTTACGGACACGCCCTTGTTCCTGTTCGATGGCTTGAGTGCAGTCGAGCAGTTCAAGTGGCGTCAATCTGGTTTGTATCGCCACCACCGCATTGATGTAATCGGGCTGGTTCTGTGGCCCCATTGGTGTACTGCTGTACAGCGATGATGCGGCGACAAATTCGCATTCAGGCAACGATTTTAATGTTGCAATGGCCTGTATAGCTTGCTGGACCGGGTTGGCCAGGTTGCTGCCGACGGCGATGTACGCGGTAATCATGATTTTGCCTTGCTCTTTCTTTTGCGCGAAGGCTTACGGCGGCGCTGGCCCGGTTTTGACGGAACACCATCTAAGTCATTGACCATCGCATGGCGCATTTCCCGACCGGCATTTTGGAAAGTTTCCCACCATTTGGCAAGTTTCTCGGTCTCACCACCTTCAACTTCGCCGCGCATTTCGAGGAAATCAAAACCAGCGCGGAACTTATTCAGTTCCATTAAGCGGAGTGCGCGTTTGCCGTTACGCCGCGGCAGTCGTAGCTGCAACTGCCAGATTTCACGAATGGTCGCGGTGTGGCGGCGTGGAATGGCAATACTACGTACTTGTTCATCTAAGATGATGTTGCTGGCTTCCATGACCGCGTCATAGTGACAGAGGTTGCGTTGCTCCATCAGCTTGTCCGCCAGGTCACACAGCGGGTACCACAACATGGCGGCGAACATAAACGCCGGATTGATGCGCTTGCCGTCTTCGATGCGCATGTCGGTGGAGTCTAACACTAAATCCAGCATCTGCTCGGTGAGTGACGAGTAATCTTCGGTTAAAAACTCCGCAATCGCTGGAAACATCTGTTGAAACAGGTTGTACTCGCGCAGCAGGTGGTAGGTTTCCAAACCATTACCGGATTGCAACAGTTTGAGCGATTCTTCAAAAAGCCGTGCTGATGGGATCTCTTGCAGCAGCGGTGCCATGTGCTCGATTGGCGCAGCGGTGTCTTCTTCGATGTCAAAGTCGAGTTTCACCGCAAAACGGATCGCGCGCAGCATGCGGACCGGATCTTCACGGTAACGGGTCTCAGGGTCACCAATTAAACGAATTAAACGATCTTCGAGATCTTCAATCCCGCGCGCATAATCGTGGATCGAGTAGTCGGCGATATTGTAGTACATCGAATTGATGGTAAAGTCGCGACGCTCGGCATCTTCGTCGATGCTTCCATATACGTTGTCGCGCAACAGCATGCCTTGTTTTGACTGCTGGGAGATGTTCTTATTTTTCTGTTCCTGATGGTGGCCGCGGAATGTGGCGACTTCAATAATGTCGCGGCCAAACATAATGTGGGCAAGGCGAAAGCGACGGCCAATCAAGCGGCAGTTTTTGAACAAATGCTTGATCTGTTCAGGCGTGGCATTGGTCGCAATATCGAAGTCTTTGGGTTTTTGTCCCAAGAGTAAGTCTCGAACCCCACCGCCGACGAGAAAAGCATTGAAACCGGCACTATGCAGCCGGTACAGCACCTTGAGCGCATTGTCACTGATTTGCTTGCGCGAAATGTTGTGCTCTTCACGAGTAATGACATTGAGCGCGAGTTCTGGATAGTGTTCCGAACCGCTGGGTGTATAGTCGTTTGTATTCATGTGCATCTGGCAATAACTGGGTTTAATCCAATCTTGCTTTGGTTAGTTTTCTCAGCCCTCAGGGCTAAATTTGCGGCTAATAATAGCTTACATGGTGGCATTTGAGAATCACGCTGTGATCTCGAACTGTGCGGGAAGCTGCTCTAAGTGCCAATTTTCACACCCCCAGCGCAGTATTTCATGAATTTCTGCCCCGGCTACCTCAGCGCTAATTTCAAAGCCTAAGAATGCCATGGCACGCAGCAGTGTCGGCTTTGGATTATCAATATCAATGGCGGTGGCACGGTTCTGTTTAGACAGCTTATTGCCATTGATGTCCATCGCTAACGGTAAGTGTAAGTAGCTGACTTCTGGTTGATTTAATGCACGGTACAGGCTGATTTGGCGGCCTGTTGGCTCAATTAAATCGGCGCCGCGAACGACTTCAGTGATCCCCTGATCAATATCGTCCAGGACCACGGCAAGATTATATGCGAATAAGCCATCACGGCGCTTGATAATAAAATCTTCATCCACCAGCGCTGGTGGTATCTGGATTCGGCCATGCTTCTGATCGGTGAAACTGGCGACCGGATGGGTCATTTTTAGCCGGATCGCGCCTTCGGTCAAGCTTAAATCACGACATATTCCAGGGTAGAACCCCCCGTGTGCTTTGATTTGCTTACGGGTGCACTGGCAGTAATAGGCTGCGCCTTCAGTAAGCCACTGGTCGATCCTGGCCTGATAAAGGTGATGTCGCTGGCTCTGATAGACCACGTCACCATCCCAGTGCAGTTGATAGGCTTCCAGTGCCCGCAGGATGGCGTCTGCGGCGCCGGGCATTTCTCTGGGAGGATCGAGGTCTTCCATCCTTACCAGCCAGAGGCCTTGGTTGGCTTTGGCCTGGAAATAGCTGCCTAATGCCGCAACCAGAGAGCCAAAATGTAATGGGCCGGAAGGCGATGGCGCAAAGCGTCCAACATAACGTGCCATGGTGTATCACTTAACTTGAGGTGTTAAAACAAAAAGGGAGCCGCAGCTCCCTTTTAATCCTAATGATGCCTGGTTAACCTTGCATCTGCTTTTCTTTAATTTCGGCCAGTGTTTTACAGTCGATACAAAGATCGGCTGTCGGGCGTGCTTCAAGACGGCGGATGCCAATCTCAACACCACAAGATTCACAAAAACCAAAATCATCGTCCTTAATTTTATCGAGAGTTTTTTCGATTTTTTTAATCAGGCGACGTTCACGGTCACGGTTGCGTAACTCAAGACTGAACTCTTCTTCTTGAGAAGCGCGGTCTACAGGATCCGGGAAGTTTGCGGCTTCATCTTGCATATGATGCACTGTACGGTCAACTTCTTCCATGAGCTGGTTACGCCAAGCTTCTAAAATCTTTTGAAAGTGATCAATTTGCTCTGGTGACATGTATTCTTCACCAGGCTTTTCCTGATATGGCTCCACACCGGCAATGGCTAGGATGCCTAACGCTTTTTTCTTTGATTCTGGCATACAGCATCTCCTACTTACACCTAGTCAACTGGGGCTCAGTCGAATTAAGGCGGGTATCTATAGCAAAAAGAGGCAGTGCAGGCAATGACTGATTTGCAAACTTATCACCAATGTGAAGGTGACATCATTTTTTTGCTATTTACTGACAAAGTCGATAGCAGAAACGAGTCTGATTTCAGTATTGCTCAGTTCAGCTTTATAACAGAGAACTTCCACTCCTGCGTCTTGTGCTTGTTTGAGTAATTTTGAATATTGAGCGTCTATATGGTGTGCCGCAGAGACTTTTTCAATACCCGAATGTAAAACAGTGAATAAAAGTATGGCTCTACTTCCATTTTGTGCCATTTCTGTGAGTTCTCGCAGGTGCTTTTGTCCACGAGTAGTGACCGCATCTGGAAAATACCCTTGCCCCGCTGACGAAGCTTCATCGAGGAGCGTGACACTTTTTACCTCTATATAACACGCAGGTTTGTTGCTTGCGCGGAGCAAGATATCAATTCGGCTATTTTCATTGCCATATTTGACTTCAGTTTGAACTGTGTCATATCCACAAAGCTCTGAGATCACATTATTTTTAATCGCTTCGACGGCCAGTTGGTTGGCGCGGGCGGTGTTAACGCAAATGCGCTGGCCGAGCGGCGTTTCACTCAGTTCCCAGCTGTTGGGGTACTTGCGTTTTGGATTGTCGGAGGTGGAATACCACACCGTGTTGCCGGGGGTAGCACAGCCGGTCATGGCGCCGGTATTGGCGCAGTGTATGGTGCGCACTTCACCGCTGGCCAGTTGGATATCAGCCAGGAAGCGTTTGTAGCGTTTGAGCAGAGTGGCGGACTCTAGAGCGGGTTCGAAATGCATTTTGCTTATTTAGACGGGAATGTTTTTATGTACAATGGTGCCATCATTACAACACAAGGTATTTCCTTTGTCACAACTGCCGATTGAAGCCGTGATGCCCGAGTTGCTCGTGGCGGTCCGAACTCAACCCCAGGTGATCCTGAAAGCGGCCCCCGGAGCGGGGAAATCTACCCACTTCCCATTACAACTGTTATTGAATAACGTCATTCCGGGCAAGATCATTATGCTTGAGCCCCGGCGATTGGCAGCGCGTAATATAGCCCGTTATCTGGCCCAGCAGCTGGGCGAGTCGGTCGGCCAGCTGGTCGGCTATCGTGTTCGGGGAGAGGCTAGAGTCAGCAGCCAGACGCGTCTTGAGATCGTCACTGAGGGGATCATGACCCGAATGATCCAGCACGATCCGGAGTTGGCCGGGGTGGATTTACTGATCTTTGATGAGTTCCACGAACGTAGTATCCACGCTGACACGGCACTGGCGTTCAGCCTGGAAGTACAGGAGGCGTTGCGCGACGATCTCAAGTTGGTCGTCATGTCCGCTACGCTGGATGACCAAGCGCTCAAAACGATGCTGCCGGCAGCGACTTATATTGAATCGCAAGGGCGCAGTTTTGCGGTGGAAACGCGTTACCGCCCGCTAGGGGTAAACGAACATTTGCCGGCAGTGGTGGCCAAACAGATCGAAGGCCTGCTCCAGCAAGAGACCGGCTCATTACTGGCGTTTTTGCCCGGGGTTGCGGCAATAAAACAGGTCACGGAAAGATTGTCGCAACTGCCGGGTAATGTCGAAATCTGCCCGCTGTATGGCCAGCTTAGCTTTGCTGAGCAACAGCGGGCGATCACTGCGCCAAAAGCGGGCCAACGTAAAGTGGTGTTAGCTACCAATATTGCCGAAACGTCATTGACCATTGAGGGGATTCGGATAGTCGTGGACTCCGGTTTGGAGCGGGTTGCACGTTTCGATTTAAAAACCGGCATAACGCGCCTGGAGCAGGTGCGTATAGCCCAATCTTCGGCAGTACAGCGGGCCGGGCGGGCCGGGCGGATTGAAGCCGGTCTGTGTGTGCGGCTGTATTCCGAAAGCCAGTTTAAGCAACAGCCAGAAGTGCCGCAGCCGGAAATTTTGTACTCTGACTTAGCCAGCCTGGTGATGGAACTGGCGTTTTGGGGGGCCGGGGATATCAGTGAGCTGAAGTGGCTCAACATCCCATCCCCGGCGGCATTAGCGCAGGCGAAGCAACTGCTGGTGTCGCTCGGGCTGCTCACCGCGCAGGGGCAGTTAACCCCAGAGGGTAAACTGGCGCATCAACTGGGTATTGAGCCTCGCTTGGCAGCGATGCTGGTTCAGTCCCAACACCACAGCGACAAGCTGTTACATACGGCGCTGGCCGCGGTCGCCCTTCTTGAAGAGCCCGAACGGAATGTTAGCAACATCGCACACAGTCTGTACCGCTGGGTGAGTGGCTCTCACGCGAAAAAATCGATGTTGTTGAAACGAGCCCAGACGTTGGCATCCAAACTGGGTTCGGTATTCAGCCTGGCGGCGGCGGATGAGCATGCTTTATCTTTGGTGTTGAGTTTGGCCTTCCCGGATCGTATTGCCCAGCAACGCGTTAATCAGCACGGCCGTTTTACCCTCGCTAATGGTCACGGAGCAGAGTGTCGCCCTGAAGAAACTTTGGGCGATTGTGAATATTTAGTGGCCATGGATTTGCTGCGTACCCATTCGAACTCAAGCCAAATTAACCTGGCGTGTGAGTTAGATATCCACGCATTACAAGATACCTTCGAGGCGCTTTTTACCTCGCTTGATATGGTCGATTGGGATGACAACAGAGGCCGCCTGATTGCTGAACGCCAGCTCAAGCTGGGTCAATTGGTGATTAAGCGTGAAGCATTGCCCAGCCCGGGCAAAGATAAAATGGCCCAGGCGTTACTCAGTTATGTCCGTCGCCAGGGCTTACAAGCCTTAAACTGGACACCGGCTGCGTGCGGGTTGCTGGAACGGATACGCTGCGCTGCAGAGTGGCTGCCGGAACAAGAGTGGCCGAGTTTTGATGAATCCAGTTTGCTCAATAGTCTAGAAGAGTGGTTAGAGCCTTATATGAGCTCGGTTTCATCGGTGAAAGAGTTAGCTAAAGTAAACCTGGTGGAGGCATTGAACGCCCGGCTAGGCTGGCCTTTGAATCAAAACATCGACCAATGGTTACCTGAAGAGTATCGCTTGCCGACGGGCTCGAAAAAGCGCATTCGTTACCAGTTTGGTCACGCGCCGGTGTTGTCTGTACGCATGCAGGAAGTGTTTGGTGAAAGCCGTTCACCTACCGTGGCATTAGGGCGCAAACCCGTGGTGCTGGAACTGCTTTCTCCTGCTCAGCGTCCTCTTCAGGTGACCTCTGATCTGGCCGCCTTTTGGCAAGGCAGCTACCGAGAGGTGCAAAAAGAGATGAAAGGGCGTTATCCCAAGCATGTCTGGCCTGATGATCCTGCCAATCACATTGCCACAACCAAAACCAAAAGACAGTTGAATCATCGATAGCCGCAATAAGCCGGATAGCGAGCAAGGGTTAACGCTACCTGGCTTATTGCTATTATCCAGCCTAAAACAGACAAAGCTGGCATACGGCCAGCTTTGTGGTTATTTGAGTAATTATCCGCAGGTTGGATTTACAGCTCTTGAGCCTCTATCCAAAGTACCGCGTCTTGTGAAAGTTCTTTACCCTGGAGCTCAGTATCCGGACCTGACCCCAGACAAGCAAAGCCCCACTTACCGGCTGCAGGGACACCAAAGATGAACATCCCGTTTTCATCGGTAATGGCGGACAATCGCTGAGGCTGGTGTGGCACGGTAGGTGTCTTGGCCAAATGCATTGGCTTTCGGATCCACGTCAGTGTTGAGGAACTCAATTTCACACTCAACCCCGGCTTTTGGCTTGCCTTCAGCAAGCAGTTGGCCGGTAAAGGTGCTGCCAGCGAACACTTGGTAAGGTTTGTTCTTAGGTACAATCTCCGTTTTCAGGCCCAGCGGGGTATCCCAACCGGTTGGAAGGCCGCCTTTATTAATGTAGCGCTTGGTGATTTGCTGGATATAGATGTCTTCACCCGCTTCGTAGTATGGAGCGGGAACCAGGCCGAAGATGTAGTCACCGTTACGGCGAACTTTGTATTCGACCTGGTAGGCATCCGCTTTGTTCTCGTGGCCTGCCCAGGTGATCTTTTTCAGATCTTTGCGTAAATCGGTTTTCTTGTCTTTAAACTGAACAAAGAACTCTTCAGGTTGACCCATGTCCATCGCATGGCCGTTTTCCATCGGGTGGCCAAAGACTAATTTCATGTCTAGGGTGGTTGGCTTCTCTAGCTGAGAGGTCGGGGTATACATCAGTTGAAAGTGAGCCTGAGAAGCGGCGGATAGAGTTAATGCAACAGTGCCTGCTGGAAAATGATCAAGAGGCAATCAAGTGGCTTGGTTTGGTACTGGATCCACAATCAATGAATGAAATCAGCAGTCTGATCCGTCAATTACAGTATCAAGCTAAGCAAACTCTCGGGAGTGAAATTAACGACTATATTGTTGCTCAGCGTCAGTTGATGGTGACGCGGCTTTTATCTCAGAGTGTTGAGTTCGCCAGGTGTGACCCTGAGAAAAAAACTTTACCCAACGCTGTGATGCGGTGGTACTGAACAAGTTTGCTGCGCCTTTTTTCCTGATCGCCACCGTGTTTGTTATCTACCAGAGCTCTATCGTTTACGGTTACGAGTTGACCAATTACTGGTGGCCTTATCTGGCAGCGCTGCGCGAGATCATTGCCGGCCTTCTGCCTGAGGCTGGTTTTTTATATGATCCTTATGTCCGTTCGCTGGGCTTGTGGATTGTCGATTCGGCCAACACCCTGCTCAACTACATTCCCATTTTTCTGATCCCGTTTGCGCTGATCGCCATACTGGAAGATTCCGGTTATATGGCCCGGATTGCGTTTATCTCCGATAAGGTGTTGCACAAATTTGGCCTGCATGGCCAGAGTACCCTGCCGATGATCTTAGCTGGTGTCTTTGCCGGTGGCTGCGCGGTGCCCGGGGTGATGGCGACCAAAGGTATTCCGGATAACCGGGCAAGGCTGGCGACGATACTGACGGTGCCTTACATGAACTGTCTGGCGAAGATCCCGCTCTACACGCTGCTGTTGAGTATTTTCTTCGTTGAATCAAAATCACTGATGACATTTTACATCTCAACCATCAGTATTATCGCCGCCCTGTTAGTGGCCAAACTTCTGACCAAAACAGTGTTACGTAAAACCGAAACCGCGCCGTTTGTTATGGAGTTGCCGCGTTATAACATTCCGACCGTGTGCAGTGTTGTAACGCGCTCATTAGAGCGCACCTGGATGTATATCCGTAAAGTGGGCACCATAGTGCTGGCGGTATCAACGGTGATTTTTGTGTTACTGCAGTTCCCCGGAGTCCCTGAAGAACAGCAGGCCGGGTTTAAGCTGCGTGCCGAACAGGCGGTGGTGAAGTTTGACCAAGCGATCAGTACAACGGCTTATGCGGACAAGTATGATGAAACCTCACTGCCGGCGTTGGTGGATTTTTATACGGACTTTAAGAGAGCCAAACTTAACACTAAAGGGGCGGAAGCTTCCCAACGGGTTGGTGACAAGTTTAAAGCCAGAAATCGTGACTTCTATACCGTGGTTGCCCCACCGAAAGGGGACAAGTCGGCCAGAACCGTCAACCGTGCATTGAGAAAGCTGGCGTCAGAGCGTAAAAAGATCCGCAGGGAAATGAAAGAATCACGTTTAGAAGCTTCTTTGCTGGGGAGTTTCGGTCGCTGGTTAGAACCGGTCACTCAGCTGGCCGGGTTTGACTGGAAAATCAACGTTGCACTCTTTTCCTCTTTTGCGGCCCGTGAAAGCAGTGTGGCCACGTTAGGAGTGCTGTTCCAGCCGGATGAAGGCAGCAACCAAAAACTGGAAGAGCGGATGAGCCGCTCCTCTGAGCTGGCAGCGCACGGCGAGATCGCGGCGGTGGCATTGATCCTGTTCTTTATCCTCTATCCGCCTTGCCTGGCTACGGTGATGATGATTAAGGTTCAGTCTGGGGAGTATAAGTGGATGATGCTTTCGATAGTCTTACCAACACTGATCGGCTTTACTGTCGCAACCATGGTTTACTCGCTTGGTACTCGTTTCAACTTGCAAGGTATCGAGGTCATGTCACTGGTTTACTTTACCGGTCTGGGCGTGTTGCTACTATTGGGCTTTAAAGACCAGCTCGGCCGCAAGAAGTTGCCTGATGAAATTCCGGTTAAAAATGTGAGGTGAGAGCATGTACGATCCGAATAGTAATTTTTACGATATCGTCATTGTTGCCGGCGCTGTTTTAGGGGCCGGATACTTTATTTACCGCAAGCTGTTCAAGACGGGTAATCCCTGTGGCGGCGGGTGTGATTCCTGCCCCGGTTCGGTAAAAAAAACAAGTAGATAAGCCGGATTTAAGTGTAAGGTTGCTCAGCAGGGGGTGATGGGATCCCTGGGGTGCCTTTAATTGCTTCACCTGTCAACAGCGAGGCCGGTCTCCCCCCTCTGACGTGCGCCAGTTTTTCATTGCGGCTGCGGTCACCAAGCTGCCCCTTGGTGACCTGCAATTAGTACTGTCAATTCCTGATACAACCTGACAAAATGGAGTCGGTTTGGCTTAGTCATTCCACCCACCATGTAGCAATAATCAATCGATAGTTAACTCAATGACATCTAAGACCCCTTCCGCGAATAAGACTAAGGCCAAAAAAACCAGCACCCGCAAAGCGGGTTCACCCAGACAGAAACCAACACGCAAGTCACCACGGCCAAAAAAAGGCGCCGTAAGGAACAAATCATGGTTTAAAACGCTCTGGTTATTATGCTGTAAGCTGGTTCTGGTCGGCGTGGCGTTGTTAGTCTTCTTAGGGATTTACCTCGACAGCGTGGTGCGAGATCGTTTTGATGGTCAGCTGTTTGAGTTGCCGACCGTGGTGTACGCGCGCATTCTCAACTTAAGCCCGGGCGACAACATAACGATTCAAGAGCTGCGTAACGAGCTGGACGTGCTGAATTACCGTAAAGTCAGCCAGCCGCGTTACCCGGGGGAATACTCTTCATCCTCGAGCAAAATTGAACTGATCCGCCGGCCGTTTGAGTTCACCGACGGCCCGGAGCCGGATCGACATGTAATGCTGCACTTCGGTGAGGCTGGCCTACGCCGGATTGAGTCACTGGCGTCAAACGGGGATTTAGGCTACCTGCGCATTGAGCCCAAGATGTTGGGTATGCTGGAAAAAGATCAGAGCGAACAGCGTTTGTTCGTGCGGCGCGAGCAGTTTCCCGAGATCCTGGTCGATGCGCTGCTGGCGACTGAAGACCGCGATTTCTACCAGCACGACGGCGTGGCGCCATTGGCGATTGCCCGGGCGCTGGTGGCGAACATCAAGGCGGGGCGGACTGTGCAGGGTGGCAGTACTTTGACCCAGCAGTTGGCGAAAAACTTATTCTTAACCCGTGATAAAACCTTGTGGCGCAAAGTTCGTGAGGCTTATATCGCGCTGATCTTAGATTACCGCTACAGTAAAGACCGTATTCTGGAAGCTTACCTGAACGAGGTTTATCTCGGCCAAAGTGGTGGTGAAGCGATCCACGGGTTTGGCCTGGCTTCACGCTATTACTTTGGCCAGCCTGTTCAGGAGCTGCGTATTGACCAGCTTGCGATGTTAGTCGGCATGGTAAAAGGCCCGTCATATTACCATCCGCAGCGATTCCCGGAACGTACCAAGCAGCGGCGAGATCTGGTGCTGCGTTTGTTGATGCAGCAAGGCATGCTAACGGCCAGTCAGTATGAACAAGCGGCCAGCCGCCCGCTGGATATTCAGGCCAAGCCGAAGATCGCCAGCCGTCAGCCAGCTTATTTCCAGCAGTTAAGCAGAGAGCTGAACGATAAAGTGGGTGACCGCTTTGTTGCTGAGGCGGGGTTACGAGTGTTTACTTCACTTGACCCGGTTTCACAAAACAAGCTTGAACAAGCGATTGCGAAAAAGCTGCCTGAACTGGAGAAGCGGGCCGGTAATGAACTGGAAGCGGCGGCCGTGGCGGTCGACCGCCACAGTGGTGAGGTGCGCGCGATGGTTGGCGGGAAGCGGGTTGGTTATGACGGCTTTAATCGCGCCCTGAATGCCAGCCGCCCAATCGGCTCTTTGGTTAAGCCAGCGGTTTATCTGACCGCACTTGAGCAACCAGATAAATACAATTTAGCCACGACCTTATCCGACACACCATTAAGCCTTAAGGGCAGCAAAGGCTCAGTCTGGACGCCTCGTAATTATGATCGCAAATACCGTGGCGACGTACCGCTTTACCTCGCCCTGGCCAAGTCGCTTAATGTGCCGACGGTTCGTTTGGGGATGCAACTGGGGATCCCACAAGTATCGGCCACTCTTGAGAAGCTGGGGATCGACAAAAATGAGATACGGCCATTGCCGTCGATGTTTTTGGGGGCTTTTTCGTTAACCCCGTTTGAAGTGGCGCAAATGTATCAGACCCTGAGCAACTCTGGTAAGCGCGCCCCGCTTACGGCTCTGCGCTCGGTGGTCGACCTGCAGGGCAATGTGTTGTACCAGTCTCTGCCTCGCGCCTCTCGAGTTGTGGATGAGCAGGCAGCCTGGTTGACGACTTATGCCATGAAACAAGGGGTTGCACTGGGTACGGGCCGGTATCTGCAGAACCGCTTTGCCTGGGCTGCACTTGCGGGTAAAACCGGTACCAGCAATGATACCCGCGATAGCTGGTTTGTCGGTATTGACGGGCGTGAAGTGACCACCATCTGGCTTGGCCGGGACGACAACAAGCCCATTCACCTGACCGGAGCCAGTGGGGCGTTGCGCGTCTACGCGCAGTACCTTGAGGCACGCATACCTGAAAGGCTTGAACTGCCATGGCCTAAAGAGGTCACGACCATCGGCTTTGATGTGACCGCCAAAGGGGCATTGCAAATCAACTGCCGCAGTGAGCACAAGTTACCGGTATGGGATCAAACCGGGCAGGTTAAGCAACAGTGTCAAAAGCAGTCCAACTGGTTAAATCGACTATTTGACTGGTAAGGATTGGAAAATTTTGTATTGCTGACTTGTTAAGTGAGGGGTTTCTTAGTAAAAAGAATCCATTAACAGAATAAGGGGCCACGACCGGGATGCGAACAATCATCACAATCAACCCCGCTAAGGGAGTTGTCCGCTATGCCCTGGCCTGGCTGGTCAGCGCTATGCTGGCGTCTGCCTGCCTGGCGGCGACGCAACCACGAGACAAAGTTGCTGTAGTACTGGCTGGTGGTGGTGCCAAGGGCGCGGCACATATCGGGGTATTGAAAGCGCTGGAAGAGATGCAGGTTCCGATCGATATCATTACCGGGACCAGTATGGGCGCATACGTCGGAGGCTTATATGCCACAGGGATGAGCGCCGATGAAATTGAGAGCTTCATTTACAGCATCGACTGGAACAGCGGCTATCGTGATCGGGTCGATCGCAGCCAACGCCGGGTCCGGGATAAAGAGTTTGAAGACCGTTATCAAATCACCACCGATTTAGGACTGCGCTGGGGGCAGATTCGCGCGCCGACCGGTGTGGTGCAGGGGCAGAATATGTTGCGTATTTTGCGGGAAACCACGGGCAACCTTGGCCGGTTTGACAGTTTTGATCAGTTGGCGATCCCTTACCGCTCAGTGGCGACCGACATTCTGGAGCTGGAAGAGGTCGTGATTGATAACGGTTATCTGGTGGACGCGATGATGGCGAGTATGTCGGTTCCCGGAGCGCTGCCGCCATATCACCTCAATGGCCACATGCTGGTGGACGGTGGGGTGGTCAACAATATGCCGGTGGATCTGGCCCGCTCTCTGGGTGCGAATATTGTTATTGCGGTGGACATCAGCACCGACTATAAAACGGCCGAAGAGTTTACCGGCCTGCTGACAGTCGCTGATCAGCTGTCTAATTATCTGGTGCGTCGCAGCACCCAGGAGCAGGCGCAGGTGATGGGCGACAGAGATGTCTATTTACGCCCTAACGTCGGCAAAATGGAAACGGTTGAATTTGGCAAAATGCCGGAGGCCTATCTTGCCGGTTACGAGATTGCCAAAAGTATGCAGCCACGCCTGGAGGGGTTGGCGCTGTCCGACGCTGACTACCAGGAGTACATCGAGCACAAACAACAGGCACGCAAGCAACTGCGCTATGGTGATGAGCGTGTGGTCGACCAAGTGGTGATCAATAATGACACCCACTATAGTGATGTCTTGCTGATGAACCGCCTTGCCCTGGAAGCTGGAAGCGCGCTGAGCACAGAAGAGATAGAGCAAGCGGTAGAAAACCTGTACGCCTTAGACCGGTTTGAACTGATCACCTACCAGTATGAGCAAGTTGATGGGCTGAACCAGTTGGTGGTCAATGTCCATGAGAAGTCCTGGGGGCCGAATTACCTTAATTTCCGCTTTTTCCTTGAGGATGACTTTAATACTGACAGCCAGTACGGGGTGGGGGTGTCGACCAATTTTACCAATCTCAACCAGCATGGTGCCGAGCTTGCGTTTAACGTCGAAATGG
This sequence comes from Vibrio sp. CAU 1672, assembly GCF_029223195.1. Classification (GTDB taxonomy): domain Bacteria; phylum Pseudomonadota; class Gammaproteobacteria; order Enterobacterales; family Vibrionaceae; genus Vibrio. Next base: position 146,012 of record NZ_JARHUF010000009.1, read on the forward strand.
GGACCGATAAGTTGATCGAAACCGAGCTCTATTCGCCGGTGCTGTCCAGTCAGAAGGTGTTTACTGCTGCCCGGTTGGCTATCAGTGATGAACGCCGCAACGCCCCGCTAACCGATTTTGATAAGCCGGATATTGGTTCGGTGAATGACTACCTGCCGGTCTCCTACGGTGAGTTTGTCACCGAACTGGCGCTGGGTTACCAGCCTACCTTATGGCAGGAACTGCGCCTCGGCGGACGTTATTCCGAAGGCCAAGTAGAGTATACGACCTTGGCATCTGCCGGTACGGCCGAGTTTGATCGCTTAGGGCTGTTCGCCAGTTACCGGCTTGATACCCTGGATAATTTTGCCTTCCCTACCCGGGGTCTGTTGGTCGGGCTGGATTACCTGGTGTCTCACGACAGAAGCCCGGATGGGCTCACATACACGGATGTCGAAGATGTCCAGGAAGATACGGTGTATGAAATTGCCGCGCATATAAAAGGTGCAGCCAGTTATCAGCGTCATACTTTAGTCGGACAAGTGGAATACAGTTTCGTGGAAAGCAAAAACTCCTCGTTGCCACTCGATCCGAGGGAGCTGGGCGGATTCCTCAATTTATCCGGTATCCCAAGAAACAGCCTGATTGGCCAGAACCTGTTTTTTACCAGTTTGGTCTATCGCTACAAATGGTTTGATAACGATTTCGGCCTGTTTAACGCCCCGGTTTATCTGGGCGCATCATTAGAACATGGCGGGGTGTGGTCAGATAATGATCTGAAACTGAACAAAGCGCCGTTATATAATGCCGCTTCAGTCTTTGCCGGTATCGACTCGCCTGTAGGGCCGATTATGCTGGCCTATGGACTTACCGAGAAAAACCTGGACGCGGTGTACCTGATCGTGGGAACTTCGTTCAATTAACCGGGTGAAATGCAGTGAAATCTGCGCATATTTAACCAGAAATCACAGGACTTTAGTCGTAAGTTGCTATGTTGGTCAAAATGATGAGATTTTAATTTAAGGTTAAATTTGCTATTCTTTCGCCCACAGTTTGGCCTCTACGGCGCTGTTTCTCAATCTGAATTGAATGAAAACAAGGGCAATGGAGAGCCAATTTCCAAGGATGTTTACTCCTTTACTTTGAAAAACAGTAATAAAAAGGAGGAACCGCAATGAGAGGAAAAAAGTCGTGCTTGAAGCCTACCGTAAACACGTCGCAGAGCGTGCTGCTGAAGGAGTTGTTCCTAAACCGCTGGACGCAGAACAAGTTGCCGGACTTGTTGAACTTCTGAAAAATCCCCCACAAGGTGAAGATGCCTTCATTCTTGACCTGCTAGAGAATCGTATTCCACCCGGTGTGGACGAAGCTGCTTATGTAAAAGCAGGTTTCCTGACGGCTGTTGCAAAAGGTGAAGTGGAATCACCACTGGTGAGCCGTGAAAAGGCCGCCGAGCTACTGGGTACCATGCAGGGCGGTTACAACATCGCTCCGTTAGTTGAGTTCCTTGATGATGACCTACTGGCGCCAATCGCAGTGACAGCGTTATCGCATACCCTGTTGATGTTTGATGCTTTCTATGATGTTGAAGAAAAAGCCAAAGCAGGCAATACATTCGCACAGCAAGTTCTACAATCTTGGGCGGATGCTGAATGGTTCACAGCGAAAGAGAAAGTAGCGGAAAAGATTACCGTTAAAGTATTTAAAGTGACCGGTGAAACCAACACCGACGACCTGTCGCCAGCTCCAGACGCCTGGTCTCGTCCAGATATCCCAGTGCACGCGAAAGCGATGCTGAAGATGGAGCGAGAAGGTATCAACCCAGATGAGCCGGGCAGCGTTGGTCCTATCAAGCAAATTGAAGAGCTGCAAAAAGACGGCATCCCACTCGCCTACGTGGGCGATGTTGTTGGTACCGGTTCTTCACGTAAATCGGCCACCAACTCAGTGCTTTGGTTTATGGGGGAAGACATCCCATTCGTACCAAACAAACGCACAGGCGGTATCTGCCTGGGTGGTAAGATTGCGCCAATCTTTTACAACACTATGGAAGACTCCGGTGCACTACCGATTGAGCTGGACGTACAAAGCATGAACATGGGTGATGTGATTGATATCTACCCATACGAAGGCGTTGTGCGCAAAAACGGCGAAGAGATTTCCAGCTTTGAACTAAGCAAAGTATTGCTGGATGAAGTGCGTGCGGGTGGCCGTATTCCACTGATCATCGGCCGTGGCCTGACTAGCCGTGCTCGCACTTCTCTTGGCCTGGAAGAAACCGATCTGTTTGCTAAGCCGGTTGATCCTTCTGCTTCTGATAAAGGTTACACCCTTGCACAGAAAATGGTAGGTAAAGCGTGTGGCGTAGAAGGTGTACGTGCAGGTCAATACTGTGAGCCTAAGATGACCACCGTCGGTTCTCAGGATACCACCGGTCCGATGACGCGTGACGAGCTAAAAGATCTTGCCTGTCTTGGTTTCTCGGCTGATCTGGTCATGCAGTCATTCTGTCACACGTCTGCGTATCCAAAACCCGTCGACGTGAACACCCACCACACACTGCCTGATTTCATTATGAACCGTGGCGGTGTCTCTCTGCGTCCGGGTGATGGTGTTATCCACTCATGGCTGAACCGTATGCTTCTGCCTGATACCGTCGGTACTGGTGGTGACTCGCATACGCGTTTCCCTCTGGGGATCTCATTCCCGGCCGGTTCTGGCTTGGTTGCTTTTGCCGCAGCTACCGGTGTGATGCCACTGGATATGCCAGAGTCAATCCTGGTGCGTTTTAAAGGTGAAATGCAGCCGGGTATCACGCTACGTGACCTGGTACACGCGATCCCTTACTACGCAATCCAACAAGGTCTGTTGACGGTTGAGAAAGCCGGTAAAATCAACGAATTCTCAGGCCGCGTGCTGGAGATCGAAGGTGTTGAGCACCTGACCGTTGAGCAGGCATTCGAACTGTCTGATGCATCGGCAGAGCGCTCAGCAGCAGGTTGTACGGTTAAGCTATCGCAAGCGTCTATCGAAGAGTATCTCAACTCGAACATTACCATGCTTAAGTGGATGATCGCCGAAGGGTACGGTGACCGTCGTACTATCGAGCGTCGAATCACTGCGATGGAAGAGTGGCTGGCTAACCCTGAGTTGATGGAAGCGGATGCTGATGCGGAATACGCGCACATCATCGAAATTGATCTGGCTGACATTAATGAGCCGATTCTGTGTGCACCAAATGATCCGGATGATGCGCGCCTGTTGTCGGAAGTTCAGGGTACGCAGATTGATGAAGTGTTCATCGGCTCTTGTATGACCAATATTGGCCACTTCCGTGCGGCGGGTAAACTGCTGGAGAAGTTTAGTGGTCAGCTTGATACCCGCCTGTGGGTGGCGCCGCCAACCAAGATGGATCGTGACCAACTGACGGAAGAAGGCTACTACGGCATTTACGGCCGTGCCGGGGTGCGTATCGAAACGCCGGGGTGTTCGTTGTGTATGGGTAACCAGGCACGTGTTGCAGACAAAGCGACCGTGATGTCTACCTCAACCCGTAACTTCCCGAACCGTCTGGGTACAGGGGCAAATGTTTACCTGTCATCTGCGGAGCTGGCGGCGGTAGGGGCGATACTTGGTAAGATCCCAACCAAAGATGAATACCTGGCCTACATGGATCAGATTGATGCGACGGCAGCAGATACCTACCGTTACCTTAACTTCCACCGTATGGAACAGTACACCAAGAAGGCGGATCAAGTGATCTTCCAAGAACCGGCATAAGCGTCAGCCAGTTTCAAAAGCACCTCAACAGAGGTGCTTTTTTTATTCCTGAAGCAGAATGAAATGTCGGATTCCGTTCGCCACAAAGACGCATGAAGCCAGTTGGGAATGTTGGTTTAATTGGTTATACTCCGCACCAATTTGATACGTAAAGGCAATCTCGATGGAATTTGAATTCATCCGTAATACCTTGATGGGCGAGTACTATGTCAAATGCAGTATGGGGCATGAGATTGTAGGCCGTTGGCTGCAAGAAGAAATTGGGAAAGATCCGGCAAAAATTGCTCAGGTGGAAGCGTTGATTGAGCAGTCTTTTTCTTTGCCCGCTGAAGAGCATAGCCTGACCGGCATGGAAATCACGTTGACGCTTCAGGGGGATGAAGTCCTGGTACAAGAGAATACTCTGGGGTATGAGTATGATGTTGAGATGGAAAGCGAGTTTGATTTCTATGATGCAGAGAGTACCGCCAGCTGTGGTATTGAGGATTTCGCGGGCCTAATTGAGCAGTGGAAAGACTTTTTGAATATTTAATGCACAGTTTTGGGTAACCGTGAAGCGGTTGCTTTATCGTTGGGAAGAGGGCGCACCATGATGGTGCGATTTTTTTTTGGATTGCAGTATTAATTTGATTAATTGCTTTAAAAAACAATAAGATAAAAACTTGGCACGTAGATTGGATTAATCCAACTGTTTAAGGATGACAGTTTCAGAGAGGATTCAATGAAAATTATTAGTGCCATTATCAAACCATTCAAACTGGACGATGTGCGCGAAGCGTTAGCGGATGTCGGCATTGAAGGGATGACCGTGTCTGAAGTGAAAGGCTTCGGTCGTCAGAAAGGTCACACTGAGCTCTATCGAGGGGCTGAATACCAGGTCGATTTTCTACCAAAAGTAAAATTAGAAATCGCGACGCATGCCGACAACGTAGAGCGTGTGGTTGAAGCGATCACTAAAGCCGCACAGACCGGAAAAATTGGCGACGGTAAGATTTTTGTCTACGACCTGAATCATGCGGTACGTATCCGTACGGGTGAAATGGACGCAGAAGCGCTTTAAGAATTCAAGGGATTGGAGAATCATTATGGACTTAACAATTACGGTAACGGAGTTACGTTACGCACTCGACACCTTTTTCTTCCTTATTTCAGGTGCGTTGGTAATGTGGATGGCAGCCGGGTTTGCCATGCTGGAAGCGGGTTTGGTCCGCTCGAAAAACACCACTGAAATCCTGACCAAAAACTTTTGCCTTTACGCAATTGCTTGTACCACCTATCTGCTGGTCGGCTATAACCTTATGTATGTCGGCAATGATGAAGGCGGCTGGCTGCCTTCCTTCGGCGCATTGATTGGTACCCAGGGGGAAGGGGCTGACCACTCACTGGAATCGGACTTTTTCTTCCAGGTGGTATTTGTCGCAACCGCAATGTCTGTCGTCTCTGGTGCGGTGGCGGAACGTATGAAGCTTTGGTCTTTCCTGATCTTTTCCGCAGTATTAACGGCGTTTATCTACCCAATGGAAGGTTACTGGACATGGGGGGGGGGCTTCTTGTCAGAAGCAGGTTTTAGCGACTTCGCAGGCTCAGGTATTGTACACATGGCGGGGGCCGCCGCAGCGTTAGCCGGTGTTCTGTTGCTCGGCGCTCGTAAAGGTAAATACGGCAAAAACGGTGAAATCTACCCAATTCCTGGTTCTAACATGCCACTGGCCACACTGGGTACCTTTATTCTCTGGTTCGGTTGGTTTGGCTTTAACGGCGGTTCTCAGTTGATGGTTTCTGACTTTGAAAACGCAACCGCGGTGGGGCAGATTTTCCTAAATACGAACGCGGCAGCAGCAGCAGGTGCAATTGCGGCACTACTGGTGTGTAAAACTACCTGGGGTAAAGCGGATCTGACGATGATCCTTAACGGTGCGCTGGCCGGTCTGGTGGCGATCACTGCTGACCCTCTGTCTCCTTCACCATTGAATGCACTGGCAATCGGTGCAGTCGCAGGAGCATTGGTGGTGTTTAGTATCATTGGCCTGGACAAGTTGAAGATTGATGATCCGGTCGGTGCTATCTCTGTACATGGTGTGTGTGGTTTCTTTGGCCTGATGGTGGTACCTCTGAGCAACGGTGATGCGACTTTCGGTGCCCAGCTTCTTGGAGCTGCAGTTATCTTTGCCTGGGTATTCGGTGCAAGCTTAGTGGTATGGGCTGTCCTGAAGGCTACAGTGGGTATTCGTGTAACAGAAGAAGAAGAGATGGAAGGTATGGATATGCACGACTGTGGTGTAGGGGCCTACCCTGAGTTTGTCACGGTGAAATAGCTCGTCACAATAGATCGCCATAATGTGATCTGATACAGACTTAACAACAAAACTATCAAAAGCCCGCTCACCTGAGCGGGTTTTTTTTTGTTGGTTGATATTGTGTTCTAACTCAACATGAATATAATAACACAACTGAGAAATATTATCATTACAACACTTGAGGATTGACCCGATGAAAAAAGTGCTGACTCTTTCTGCAATCGCGGGCGTACTGATTGCCCCAACCGCCATCGCAGCAGAAGAAGTGAACGTCTACTCTTACCGCCAACCTTTCCTGGTTGAACCAATGTTCAACGAGTTCACTAAAGAGACAGGCATCAAAGTAAACGTTAAGTTTGCTAAAAAAGGTTTAGCCGAAAAACTGGCCCAAGAAGGCGAGTACAGCCCGGCAGATGTGATACTGACTACGGATATCAGCCGCTTAGCCGAGTTAACTGACAGAAAGCTAGTCCAGCCTGTCGAAAGTGATGTGTTAGAGCAGAACATTCCTGCTCAGTACCAGGATACTGACAATGAGTGGTTCGCGTTAACCACACGTACCCGTAGTGTTTACTCTTCGCGCGACCGTGTTGGCCGTCTGGGGGAGGACTTTGACTATGCTGACCTGGCAAAGCCGGAGTTCAAGGGTAAGATCTGTACCCGCAGCGGTAAGCACCCGTACAATGTCTCGCTGGTTTCTTCAATCATAGCACACAAGGGTGAAGCAGAAGCGAAAGCCTGGCTGGAAGGGGTGAAGGCCAATCTGGCGCGCAAACCTCAGGGCAACGACCGTGCTCAGGTGAAAGCGATCAAAGAAGGCTTGTGTGACGTATCTCTGGGTAACAGCTACTACCTGGGTAAGATGATCAATGACAAACAGCAGAAAGCATGGGCAGATGCGGTGTACATCAATTTCCCTAACCAGAACAGTACCGGTACGCACGTGAACATTTCTGGCATGGCGATGGCGAAGTACTCGCCGAACAAAGCCAATGCGGTCAAGTTGATGGAATTCCTGTCGGGTGATAAGGCGCAGAGCATGTATGCCGAAGTGAACTACGAGTACCCGGTGAAAGTGGGGGTGAAGCGTTCTGAGCTGGTGGCATCTTGGGGCGATTTTAAAGCCGACACGATTTCTCTCGACGAAATTGCCGAGTACCATGAAGCGGCGATCAAGTTGTTGGATGAAGTGAAGTTTGACCTGTAACTGTTCAGGCGAGATCTCGTTTACGCACAACCTCAAGTCGTTCTGTCATGACCGGCTTGGGGTTGTGGTTTTTTTAGCTCACGGCTTTGGACACAACAGCTTGAAGTCATTCGGGTATATAGGTATAAATACCCTTAATTTGTGAAAGGGATATGAGATTTATTTGCAAACGCATTTAAGTTTCATACCGCCTCGTTGTAATTAGGCGATGAAAGAAAGAAATTACCTATGGAAAACCAGTAGTGGAGTGCTCGCTTTGTTACTGGTTTTACCGATCTTAGCGATATTCACCACCGCTGTTGGCGAAACTAATGAGCTGTTCTCTCATTTGATCTCCACGGTCTTGCCTACCTACGCGTATAACACGATCGTGCTGGTCGTGGGTACCATGGTACTGTCTACCTTCTTTGGTATTCCAGCCGCTTGGGTGATGGCCATGTGCCGCATCCCCGGTGAACGTTTTTTGCAGTGGGCACTGGTGCTGCCGCTTGCGATGCCAGCGTATATTGTCGGTTATATTTTTACCGACTGGTTTGATTTTGCCGGACCGGTCCAGGTGTTGTTGCGTGATATTACCGGCTGGGGGCCGGGGGAATACTGGTTCCCGGACATACGCACGCTCGGTGGTGCGGTTATCGTGCTGTCGCTGGTGCTATATCCCTATGTCTACCTGCTGTGCCGCGCTGCGTTTATGGAGCAGAATGTGTCGTTGCTTCAGTCTGCCCGGCTATTGAAGTGCTCTCCCTGGGAAAGTTTCCGTCGTATCTCATTGCCGTTAGTGCGCCCTTCTATTGCAGTCGGCCTGTCATTAGTGGCCATGGAAACGCTGGGGGATTTCGGCACCGTTAGCTACTTTGCCGTCAATACGCTGACCACTGCGGTATACGATACTTGGCTGGGTTATTCCAGTTTAACGGCTGCCGCCAAGATTTCGGCCATAATGTTGTTGGTGGTGATCGTACTCCTCAGTTCAGAACGTTACAGCCGTCGCAGGCAGAAGTTATTCCAGAATCAGTTCAGTAGCCGTGAAGACTTTCGCTATGAGCTGCAAGGCTGGAAAAAATGGCTGGCGTTGGTCTGGTGCTGGGGGCTGGTGTGTGTGGCGTTTATTTTTCCGCTCGGGCAACTGCTAATTTACGCATACCAGTACTTTGCTCAGAGTTGGACCGCAGAGTTTCGCGAATACGCAGTCAACAGCCTCTCGGTGTCGTTTACCGCTGCGGTCATTGGTGTCGCGGTGGCGTTGGTTGTCAATTTCTGCCAGCGCGTGAATCCGGGGCGCAAGAGCCTGGCGTTTATGCGTCTGTCGTCAATGGGCTACGCTGTTCCTGGTACTGTGCTGGCTATCGGAGTCATGGTGCCGGTGTTGTTTATGGATCATATGGTGAACGACATTGCCAGCTATCTGGCCTGGAACCGGCCGGGGCTGATTTTTTCCGGCTCAATGTTTGCGCTGATATTCGCCATGGTGGTGCGTTTTTCTGCGGTCGCCATCGGCAGTATTGAGAGCAGTTTGAGTAAAGTCTCCCCATCGCTTGATATGGCGTCGAGAACTATGGGTTGTAATGCTAATACCATGCTGTGGCGGGTACATTTCCCGTTGGTCCGCCGGGGCGCGCTGATTGCAGGGTTGCTGGTGTTTATTGAGTCGATGAAAGAACTCAATGCCGCGCTACTGTTGCGCCCGTTTAATTTTGAAACCCTAGCAACCTATGTGTATAACTTCGCTTCTGACGAACACCTTGAACTGGCTGCTATGCCGGCGGTTTTGCTGGTGCTGGTTGGCTTGGTGCCTTTAGTTATTGTTAACCGTTCACTGGAGCATTCCCACTGATGAGCTGCGCATTATCGATTAAAAATCTGACCTGTAAATACGATGAGCAGACAACGGTGCTCGAATCATTATCACTGGAAGTCGAGCAGGGTGAGATCGTCTGCCTGTTGGGAGCCAGTGGCTGTGGTAAAACTACGCTGTTGAAAGCGATCGCCGGTCTGCTTCCTCTTAGCTCCGGCACCATGAGTCTGAATTGTACCCTGATCGATGACGGAGATAACTGGTTGCCGCCCGAGCAACGCAATATTGGCATGATCTTTCAGGACTACGCGCTGTTTCCTCACTTGACGGTCGCGCAGAATATCGCGTTTGGTCTGCGTGAACTACCTGGGGCGGAACAAAGAGACAAAGTTGAGGAAATGTTAGAGCTGGTGCATTTGTCCGGGTATGGCGAGCGTTACCCGCACCAGCTTTCAGGGGGCCAGCAGCAGCGTGTCGCCATTGCCCGTTCTCTGGCATACAAACCGGATCTTTTGCTGTTGGATGAACCGTTTTCCAATATTGATACCCAAGTCCGCCATGAGTTGATCGCTGAAATTCGTAAGATTTTCAAGGCGCAGGGCGTGACGGCCATTTTCGTGACTCACAGTCGTGAAGAGGCGTTTGCCTTCTCGGATAAGATGGCAGTGATGAACCATGGGGTGATTGAGCAGTACGGCACCGCAAGCGAGCTTTATTACCAGCCATCGAGTAAGTTCGTGGCGGATTTCCTCGGTGGAGGCAGTTATTTACGCGCCAAACGGGTGTCTGAAACCGGTTTTGATACTGAGCTGGGGCTGATTGAGGCAACCGCGCAGCATCCTATCGAACTGGGCACCGGATGCGAGCTATTGCTCCGGCCTCAACATGTGCAAATCAGTGCCGCCGAGGATAGCAGTGTGACGGTCACTGAACAACAGTTTATGGGCGATCACTGCCGCTACGTTATTGATGTTCAGGGCAGTTTATTGCTGGCGACTTCTTCTGAGCCTTTGAATATTGGCCAGCCTGTAGCGGTTAAAGTAGAAACCCTGGGCGTGCTGGCTTTCTAACGCTTAGGCAAAAAAGCCCGGCAATCGTGCCGGGCAACTGTTCTTCACCTATAGGTTTGGTGCCCGGAGCAGGCACCGGGGCAGTTACAAAGACAGAAAACCTTTGAACTGTTGAAGAACACGTTCTGCCGTGTCTTTATCTTGCATTTCGGCAAAGATGCGTAACAGAGGCTCAGTGCCAGAGAAGCGGGCGATGATCCAACCGCCGTTCTTGAAGTACACTTTCGCACCATCGTCGTAGCTGACTTTTTCGATTTCAAACTCAAACTCAGGCAACTGCTTTTCAACATAAATCTTGTTGAACAATACTTCTTTTTGCGCCGGTTTGAACTTGCAATCGCCTTCAGCCATGTATGCATAGCCGTACTTACCGTAGATTTCATCCAGCAACTCAGAAAGCTTTTTGCCAGTTACTGAAATCATTTCTACCAACAGGCTGGAAGCGAATACGCCGTCTTTACCTTTGATGTGACCGCGAATAGTTAGACCGCCAGAGCTTTCGCCACCAATCAATGAATCGTCAGCTTCCATTTGAGAGCTGATGTGCTTAAAGCCTACTGGAACCTCAAAACACTGCTCACCATGATCGGCGGCGATTTTATCCAGCAAGTGGGTGGTGGCGAGGTTACGTACTACCGAACCCTTCCAGCCTTTGTATTCCAACAGGTAGTAGTACAGCAGGATCAGTACTTCATTGGGATGAATGAAGTGGCCTTTCTCGTCGATAATCCCCAGCCGGTCAGCATCCCCGTCGGTACCGATACCGATGTCGTAGCCTTCATGGGCGACAAGGTGCATCAACCGGTACAGTGTGGCAGCGCTGGGTGACGGCATTAACCCGCCAAAATCGGGATTTTTACCATCGTGGATCACGTCCACTTCACAGCGGCCGTTGATCAGGACGGTTTGCAGGGCATTTTTTGCCACGCCAAACATTGGGTCAATCAGGACCCGCAGGTTGGCTTTTTTGATCGCTTCAATGTCGATAAAGTCGATGATGGAGTCGACAAACTCGTTCATTGGGTTGATCACTTGGATCAGTTTGTCTTCAACCGCTTGTTCAAAGTCGACGCTTTTTACGTCTTGTGCGGTTAACGTTGATATTTGTGATTCGATTTTTTGTGTGATGATTTCATCAGCGTCACGACCGCCTTCAATGAAGACTTTAATGCCGTTGTAATCCGCCGGGTTGTGCGATGCAGTAATGCATGCTGAGTAAGCACAGCCCATTTCCTTCGCTTTGAACATCACGATAGGGGTCGGAACAAATTTATCGATGAAGCTGACCACAATGCCGTTTGCAGCTAATACTTCAGCGAACCAACGACCAGCCTTATCAGAAAGAAAGCGACGGTCATAGCCAATCACAAAGCCACGATCAGCTACGGATTCGTTGTTCGTAATATTTGCGACTGCCTGAGCAACTAAACGTACATTATCTTTAGTGAATTCCTCACCGATAAATGCACGCCAGCCACCTGTACCAAATTTGATCATAATTCGATCCTCGAGAAGAGCGGAATCCCACCGCATCTTAAATCTTTGCTAGCGAACCGATGCACTGATCAAACTCAAGTGCACCGGATAAATCAAAAGGGGAGAAGGACTCCCCTAAAAGATGATTAACCTAGAGTAACGATAACTTCGTTTACTGAACCTTCAGCTTGAACTGGTACCGATGTACCATTTACCGCTTCACCGTTCACTGTAATTGACTTAACGCCTTTGCTTACTGAGTCTGGGTTGACCACTTTGATGTGGTATGTTGCCCCCAGCCACTGGCGAGTGACGTCAAACCCCGGCCAGTCGGTTGGGATGCACGGGTCGATAGTCAGACCATCGAATCCGGTGCGTACACCAAGGATAAAGTTGGTGACCGCAAAGTAGGCCCAGCCAGAGGCTCCGGTCAGCCACGGGTGGTTGGCGCGGCCGTGATCCTGATGGTCACGGCCCATCACGAACTGCACGTATGAATAAGGCTCAGCAATGCGTTTTTCGATGATGTCGTTTTGGTTGTAGGGATTGAGTGCGTCATAGAATTTCATTGCACGGTCACCCCGGCCCAGTTTCGCTTCCGCTACCCAAGCCCATGGATTTGGATGCGAGAAGATTGCGCCGTTTTCTTTTACGCCTTGGTAAACGCGAGTGACGAAGCCGATGTCATCGTTTGGTGTCGCGAATGACGGTGAATTTAGGTGTAAGCCGTATTCAGAGAACAGGTTCTCGTCGACTGCATCCATCGCTTTCTCACCACGTTCCTGAGACACCGCACCAGACAGAACCGCCAGAGTGTTTGACTCTAGGTGGACACGGCCTTCTTTTTGTTGCGCTGTACCGATCTTGTCACCATTCTTGGTCAGGCCGCGGATGTACCAGCCGCCTTCGTCGTCCCAAAGGTGGGTTTCACACGCTTCACGAACGTTGGCTGCCATTTCAGTGTATTTCTCAACGTCCGCGTCTTTGCCCAGGTATTTGGCCAGATCGATGAACTCTTGCAGTGCCCAGAAGTGTAGGAAAGACACCATTGAAGACTCGCCACCACCTAGGTTCAGGCAGTCGTTCCAGTCGGCACGCAGGCCTTTACAGATACCGGTTTGACCTACGTATTCAGCCGAGAAATTCAGTGCGGCTTTCATGTGGTCATAAACCGTTGCATCGCCGCCATCTGCGTAAGGGATCACTTCGTCGAAGAAGCTGTGCTCACCGGTTTCCATCACGTACTTACAGATGGTTGGTACCAGCCACAGGTGGTCATCAGAACAGGTGTCTTCGATACCGTGGATCTTATCTTCATCAGACGGAGTAGGAACAACCGTTGGCGATTTGGAGGGTTTAACGTCTGCCTTCTCTGGATCGAACCAGTCGGGATCGAATAGGTGCAGGCCGTAACCCGCTTTCACCTGACCACGTAGCAAGTCAACGATACGCTTGCGCGTCATGGCCGGGTTAGCATGAGGGACTGAAATTGCATCTTGTGCCGTGTCGCGGTAACCAAGACCAGTACGGCCACCGACTTCGATGAATGAAGCAAAACGAGACCACACCACACAGGTTTCCGCTTGGTATAGCGTCCAGGCGTTGATCATGGTGTCCAGGCCTTCGTTTGGCGATGTCACTTGGAATTTGCCACAGCGCTCATCCCAGTGTGCTTTAATACCTGCGAATGCATTGTCGACTTCTGCCAGATCTTGGTATTTCGCACGCAGACGCTCACCGTTGCCTTTACCGATACCTAGGATGTAAGCGAAGCGAACTTCTTCTCCTGGTTGGATAGTGAATAGCTTGTGCAGAGAGCCACAGTGGTTGTAACAGGTTTGCGCGGTGTTGAAACACTTACCTTGTTCTACCGCTAACGGGTTGGCTTCGTCACGGTAAAGGCCGAGGAAGCTGTCACGCTGGCCGTCGTATGAATCTGGATCAAACGTTGAAGCAAGGTAGTAAAAGCCTTCGAAGTCGTTGGTGTTGTAGTACAGGTTGTACTCAATTACGCCTTCGTTGTATGCCGTCCCCGCAGAGTACAGAGACATCTGATGGTTTTGGTTATCAGATTGAATGTGGCTGAACGAGAACTCAACAAATGAGAATGCACTGATGGTACGTGGTTTGTCAGAGGTGTTCTTAATTACCACATCCCATATTTCAGCATCTTCACCCTTTGGTACAAACAGGGTTTTGGTTGCGGTGATGCCGTTGTATTCACACTTGAACTTAGAGTATGACAAACCATGACGCACTTCGTAGTTGGCTTCATCCAGACTTTTGGCTACCGGCTGCCATGAAATTGACCAGTAATCACCGGTTTCATCATCACGCAGGTAAACATAGTGCCCAGGGCGGTCGAATGTCGCGTTGGGACGGAATTTAGTAACACGGTTGTATTCTGGAGAGTTGTAGAACGAGTAGCCACCCGCGTTGTGCGAGATAACGGTACAGAACTTTTCAGTACCCAGGTAGTTGGTCCATGGTGCCGGTACGTCAGGGCGAGTGATGACGTATTCACGATTCTCGTTATCGAAATAGCCGTATTTCATTTGTGTATTTCCTTTTAACTAAGCTGCGCCTGCAGCCATAAATTTAAAAACTCTTTAAGCGCGATGTATCAGCATCTGGCTTGGTATTACTTCCACGGTTTGCGGTAATTCACCCCCTGCAGGTCGAGCAGGGGAAGATGTCCTTTCAGACGTGATAAATAGTCGGTCCAATCGCGGTGTTGTTTTTCAGTCCAACATGCTTCTGCCATGGCGGTCAGGCGAGGGAAAATCATGTAGTCCATCCGTGATTGGTTGTGGATGATTTCGCACCACAGGGCGGTTTGGATGCCCCAAATGCGCTTTCTGATCGGATCATTCGCCGGTATGTCGGCTAATGGCTCGTAGTTGTAAGCTTTTTCCAGTGGCAGCGGGTTTGCCCAGTCCACACCGGGTTCTTCTGGTGCATAATCTTGCGTCATGTCCAGATAGGTGGTTTGCGCCGGTTGTAACACCACATCAAAACCCTGACGAGCGCAGTTTAATGCGGCATCTTCACTTAACCAGGAGTAGATAATGGTATCTTTGCTGACCTTGCTACCGTGCTGTGCTTCTTCCCAGCCGAGCATGCGTTTACCCAGTTTGCGCAGTTTGTCTTCGGCATAGCGTAAAAAGTGGCCCTGCAACTCTTTGTGATCGGTGTAACCCTGTTGTTCCATCAGCGCCTGGCAAGCCGGGCTTTTGGACCATACCCCATTGGGTACTTCATCGGCGCCAATGTGAACGTAAGGCGCCGGAAACAGGAGCGCGACTTCTTCCAGCACTTTGTCGATGAACTGGTAACTGCCGGGCAGGGCCGGATTGAGGACGTTGTCGTTATAGTGCTGAATACTGCGATACTCGGTGGTGTCTTCGGCTTCCACAAGCCAATGTGGCAGTGATTTGATCGCGGCGCGGCAGTGTCCGGGCACATCAATTTCAGGGATGACTGTGATGCTCCTTTCTGCGGCGTAGGCCACCACTTCTTTGATCTCTTCCTGGCTGTAGTATCCCCCATAACGCTCAGACAAATGGCTGAACTGCGGTTCGATAGCTTCATCAATCCCGCGCCATGCGCCGATATCGGTCAGTTCGGGCAGCGACTTGATCTCGATGCGCCAGCCTTCGTCGTCGGTCAGGTGCCAGTGGAAGGTATTGAATTTGTAATGGGCGAGAAAGTTGATCAAGCGCTTGACCTGTTTTACCGAGTGAAAATGGCGAGCGCAATCGAGCATCATTCCGCGATAGCGAAAACGCGGGCTGTCTTTGATTGAGCAACAAGCAACGGTCATGGCACCGGATGCGTTATCCACTTGGATTAGCTGCAGTAAGGTCGCACAAGCGTGAGTAAATCCCGAGGGCGAGCCGGCCTCAATTTTGATCGCCGCTGGCGTGATGTTCAGCTTATAACAACCTTTATCCAGTGTTGGATTGCCTTTGAACAGAATTTTGCTGCTGTGAGAGGAGGTCAGTGCAAACTGATGAATGCGTTGCAGTTCATCCAGGAGCCAGTTTTTGGCTGAGCAGGCCAGATCGCTGTACACCGCCACTCCCGCTTGAGCATCAAAGATAAAGTTATGGTCGTTTACTTTGATGTTATTGGGTTTCGGCAGGAGTGGCTGAGGATGCGCTGAACTCTCAGGGATAACGCTGCGTTCACGATACGGAGAAGCTAACATAATAGGTGTCACATCAACGCTGACGCGCTGATGATGACCGTTAACCACGTGGTTTAGGATGGCTTCTTTTAACCCATCCGAGTAGTAGCGCAGAGGGTTTGAACCAATACTGAATTCACAGTAATAGTGATGGTTTGCAGCGAGTAGCATCTCTTCAGGTTTCAAGGTGCAAAAACTGCCTATTTGATTAAGCTCGCCGTGAGAAACGCTGTCGGGAAGAATGTAGCGATCAAAGGCAAAAGTCAGGCTCCAGTTATGCAGATCCTGATCGCTTAAGTTATGAAAAGTCAGTCCAAAGCGGCAGTTTTGCTTCTGTTCGGACAGAACAACCAAATCAACACGATATTCCATATCTGCTCCTACTCTAGCGTCAGCGTGTACAGGTTATGCTCTGGTTTGCCAGCAAACATCAGTGCGCCTTCAATCGCATCAAACTGTGGCATGACCACCCATTGCTGAACCGAGGGAGATAACCAGTGCAAGATGCGCTCGGCGATACCGCCCATCAGGCAAATACGCGTGGCACCTCGCTTGTTTAATGCGATCAGGAACATCTCGATGTCGGCTGCGGTCTGCTTCAACATCTCGATCGCCAGCGTATCTCCCTGCTCGGCATGGTGAAAAACCGCCGGAGAAAACTGGCCGTAATCACGTGGTAGTGCTTGTTTCGACCAGGCCACCACGTTATCAACATCATGGTCAAAGTGACCCATGACATGTTCTGCCAAGGCGGTTTTGTCACGGATCCCGTCTTCGGCCAGCAACACCTGCTGGATCAGGCGTAACCCCATTACCGCACCGCCGCCCTGATCTGAGATAGGGAACTCACGTCCCCCAACGACGTGTTGTTCCAGTCCTTGCAGGAAAATGCCACAAGAGCCGGTACCGGCGATCATGATCGCACCGTCTTCTCCGTTATGTGCGCCGATACAAGCGCCATACGCATCGGTATTTAATGTCATGCTGGCAAACGGGTGGGGCAGTGACATAAAGGCTTGCCATGAGGCGTTATGTTCTGCGCCGGCGAGTGCCAACCCGATGTGCATCGCTGCAAAGTCATTAGTCGTTAAACCGCCTTGTTGGGCCGCCAGTGAAATGGCCGTGATGATTGATTCCATGGCGATCTCTGCGCCCAGCATGATGTTGGCGCTGCCACTTTTCGCTTCACCGATAACGTTGCCGTACGCGTCTTTGATCCGAGCGCGGCATGAAGTACCACCGCCATCAATACCTACAAAGTACATCCCCATGATTATTTCCCGGTCAGTGTCTGAGAGTGACATAAATGCGAGATGTGCTGAGCCTGGCTCATGATCGCGAGTAAGTACCAGGCACCATGTGGGATCCATTGCTCACCCCAGCGCCAGTTTTGCAGCATGTCATCTTTGTGTTCAGGTGGATTAAAGGCGATGTCCTCTTCATCCTCGAAGCCGGCGGTGATGCCATTGCATACACCGCCTTTGGCGTTGTAAAAACCAAGATGAGGAAGGTAATCTGGGTTGTTGCGGCCATGCCCGTCTAACATACACATGTCATATGGGTTCAGGCCTACGATCCAGTTCAGGGCATCTTGGGCAAAATGGTGTAATTCAGTTTTTAGTTTGATGTCACTGATGTAAGGTTGCGCGAGGTAGGCCATGCTGGCCAGTGAGCCTAACCGGGCGTTTTCACCTTGCCACCAGTAGCCGGATTCGTTGTTGTGCGCGACGAAAAACGCGTCACGTTTGGCCTCATTTACGCCTTTCACATATTGGCGCGGGTAGCCAAATGGATTGGTCACTTTATTGGTGATCGAGAGCTCAAATTCACATGCCTGATGGAGGACTTGTGTCACCTCTGCGGCTACCTCGAGATCGTCGTCAATGGCTAAGTATTCACATAAGGCTATAGCGGGCAGGCCTGCCTCTGCCGCGTGGAAGTACGGGCGGCTGCCGTCTTGGTTTGCTGACCAGTAATGCTGGATTTGCTCGTCGCTGGTTTGACGGGCTACCAGGCGTTTCGCCCACATGCGGCTTTCTGCCAGGTAACGATCTTGTCGGGTTGTTTTGAACAGTTCAACACTTGCCAGCAACGCACAATATTCGTCAATAATGTTTTCTTCGCCATCATTGAGATATTGCGTATTGTGCTCTCTAAGGTGCCAGTAACCACGCTCAGCGGCATCCCGGTAATTTTGCTGGTGGTATTCTACCTGTATATCTAAGCGGGCGGCTGCCGCAAGAGCTGCGATGCTGATCCCGGCCCCCTGCCGATAACCGGCTTGGTAGTCATCCGATTTGTGACCGAGCTGAGTTGCGTAGGCGCAAATCTCACGTTGTGTGGTGTCTTTACTCCACTTATCAAATACGGTCATGTAGAAGTAATCGTGTTCACTTTGCATGCGAACCAGAAAATCAGCACCAAACAGGGCCTCTTCTGTCAGACGGGCACGGGTAAAAGCGGCGAGACTGTCGTTGTGTTCGAGTAATGACAGGCCTTTGAGCATGTTCCAAACCACCATCGGGGTTTGTTGCGGGTTGAGGTAGTTGGCGTAAGAGAGGTGGCTCAAATATTTACTTACGTCTCCGGATGCATCGTACCATCCACCATGGACGTCGGTGGTGCGGCTGCTGTTTAATAAAGGCACGTTACGGTCTTGCTGATCAAACACGCCACCGCAGCGCTGCGATTTAAAGTAATGAATGACGTCGGATAAAGTGCGATCCAGTAGCACATGCCCGGCGATCTCAAATGAAGCGGATCGCAGTTGTTCAAAGCGGAGATAGTAATGACCCGGAGTGGCAAATTCGGAGAAGTCGATGGTATAGAAATAGCCTTGATGCCAGTGGCCAACCTTACCTTGTTGCTCTATCGGCAGGCTGGCAATGGTTTGATGGCTCTGTGCACAGACAAGCAATGCAGTGTAGGAGGATAAGCGAGGCTGGCTCGTCTGAATCACTGCCTTCTTGGGCCCTTGGAGTTCATAGCCAATGTGGTTGGTCAGTAGCAGCATTTAACATCTCCAGAAAAATAGCAATATATCAAGGGAAAAGGGGTCAGGAGTGTCCTGACCCGGGTGATGATTATTTTTCAAATAAATAACAACGCACAAAATGGTTGTCAGACAGTTGGGTCACATCAGGCAGGCGTTCGCGGCACTTGTCTGTTGCGTGGACACAGCGGCCGGCAAAAGGGCAGCCTACGGATTCAGGTGTCCAAAGCGGGATTTCTCCCTTGTTGCCTTTGAGTTTTTCGTGAATCGATTTGGCCGGATCCGGTACCGCCGAAACCAATAACTGGGTGTAGGGGTGCTGTGGATCGTGGATGATCTCTTCAGTATCGCCCCATTCAACCATATGGCCGACATACATCACCGCTAGATCTTCGGCAATGTAACGGGCGGTGGCGATGTCGTGGGTGATGTAGAGCAGTGACATTTGCTTTTCAAACTTCATCTCTTCCATCAGGTTGAGTACACCGGCACGGATAGACACATCCAGCATTGAAGTCGGTTCGTCGGCCAGGACGACTTCTGCGCCGACGGCAATGTTACGTGCCAGGTTAACCCGTTGGCGTTGGCCTCCGGACAGCTGGTGGGGGAATTTCTGCGCGGTTTCCTTAGGCGGGATCAGGCCGACCTGTTCTAACAGATCGTAAACACGCTCCTCGAGTTCTTTCTTGTTGCCCGGTGACACCTTTTTGTGGATCAGCAAAGGGCGTGCAATGTGGTGGAAAATGTTATGGGTCGGGTTTAACGAGCCAAACGGGTCTTGCCAGACCATCTGTACGCCTTCACGATAGTTCATCAAGTCGTTTCTGGACGTGATGTCCTGAATGTCGCGGCCTTTGTACTCGATAATGCCGTCGGTCGGAGCGTACATTTTAGCGATCATTTTGGCGGTGGTGGATTTACCTGAACCAGATTCACCCACCACAGACAATCCGCGGCTTTTGTACATTTTGAACGATACGTCGTTAATTGCCCGCATCTTGGTTTGTTTAAGCGAGTTACTGTTTAAAGGAAAGTCCTTGACGACATTTTTACCTTCAATCAGCAGGTCGCCGAGTTGTTTGCTCATAATTCTCTCCAGTGTAATTGGGTCTTAGCTTGCGACAGTCAGGTTAAACTTTGGCCTTGGCGATGGTTTCACCGTATAGATGGCAGTTGGATAAACGGCCGGGTTCTATTTCGCGTAGCTGAGTTGGCACTCTCGTACAAGCTTCGTGGACTCGGTCACAGCGGGCTTGGAAACGACAACCTTGTGGGATTTCAAGTAAGTTCAATGGATTACCTGGAATTCCTGTCAATTTGGTTTTCGGGCCGGTTAATGGAGGGAAAGAGCTACCCAACCCTTTGGTATACGGGTGGTATGGACTTTCCAGAATTTGTTTAGAAGGCGCAACTTCGATCAACTCACCTGAATACATGATGCCAATCCGATCCGAGAACTCGACCATCAATGACAAGTCATGGGTGATGAACAGAATAGAGAAGCCAAACTCTTCTTTCAGCGCATAAATCTTTTGTAAGATTTCACGTTGAACCACCACATCCAGTGCTGTGGTCGGCTCGTCCATGATGATCATCTTAGGATTTAACGCCAATGCGATAGCAATAACCAAGCGCTGACGCATACCTCCTGAGAACTGGTGGGGGTAGTCGCTAAGGCGGCTTGGGTGAATATCGACGATTTCCAGTAAACCGGCGGCGCGCGCTTTGGCCTGCTCCCGGTTCATATTCGTGTGACGCATAATCACATCACAAAACTGCTCTTCCATGGTGAGAACAGGGTTGAGCGCGTTCATCGCACTCTGGAAAACCATCGACATTTCGCTCCAGCGGAATGACTGCATGCGGCCATCGCTGTATTGAAGGATGTCTTCGCCATCGAAGATAACCTCACCACCGGTGATGAATGCGGGCGGCTTATGCAGGCGCATCAGCGAGAAAGCCACGGTGGACTTACCACAGCCTGACTCTCCGGCGAGGCCAAATATTTCGCCCGGGGCAATATCAAAGCTGACGTTGTTGCAGGCACGGACGTCGCCGGCATCTGTAATGTAGTCAACACATAGGTTACGGATAGAAATGAGTGGTGCAGTCATGGTTATTTATCTCCGCTCCATAGTGCATTTTGTGGGGTCAACTCTTGTGGCCCACGCTCTTTTTTGTCTTTTTCCGCCATTTTTTTCCAACGCTTCATACCTTTGTGGGAACGAAGCTGCGGGTTGGCGATTTCGTCAACTGCAAAGTTCAGTAATGCCAGGCCGGTTACCAGTAATGTCAACGCGATACATGGTGCCAAGACTTCCCACCATGCGCCGATAAGCATCGCCGAAGAGGTTTGTACGTTGTACAGCATGATGCCCCAACTGATGGTATTGGTGTCACCCAAGCCCAGGAACGAGATGACCGCTTCGGTGTTGATGGCCAGCATGACTGAGCCGATGAAGCTTGCGCCGACAATCGGGATCAGGTTGGGCAGAATTTCCACGAAAATGATGCGCCAAGATGACTCACCCAGAACTTCCGCTGCTTTGACAAACTCTTTCTCGCGCAAGGCCATGGTTTGAGCCCTGACCACACGTGCGCCCCAGGCCCAGGATGTCCCGGCGATAATCAGGGCTATGGTGAGCGGGCCGGCTTCACCGATAAATGCAGCGAGAACAAACAGTAACGGGTACTGTGGGATCACCAGCATGATGTTCATCGCGGCACTGAGGATGTCGTCAACTCGTCCGCCAAAGTAGCCTGCTGAGATACCTATAACCGTGGCAAGGAAGCAGACAATGATGCCGGCGCCAAAACCCACACCGAGCGAGACGCGTGCGCCGTAGGCGACTTGCGACCATACATCACGGCCCATTCGGGTGGTGCCGAGCAGGTGGTCACCATCTTTGGACATCAGCAGGGTGCGGCGATCATCTGCCAGGTTTTGTGCTACCCAGCCATCCGGGTTGTTTTGTGCCTGTTTGACAACAAACCCTGGGTATTCATGTGGATTACCCGTACGTCTGTCTGGTGCGTGCTGAGTTAGCAGTGGCGCACAGATTGCGACAAAGAGGAACATGGATACAATGCCTAGCCCCACGCGAGCAAATGCATTACCTAAAATAAGTTTGAATAGATTTTTCATGATTATTTGCCTCCCTTGCGTAGGCGAGGGTCTAGAATCATGTACAGCATGTCTGCAGTGAGGTTGAAGCAGAGCATGAACATGGTCATGATGATTAGCTGGCCTTGGAGTACCTGATAGTCACGTGCGTGAATCGCATTCAGAAGTACGGTGCCCAGGCCGGGATAGTTGAAGATCATCTCGATAATAAGCTGACCACCGATGGCCATGCCCAGAGACATAGAAAGGGCGGTAACACTCGGAAGAAGTGCGTTACGTGCGGCATAGTTGAACACCACGCGGTTCTCACTTAAACCTTTACCTTTCGCCATCGTGATGTAATCTTCAGCGAGCAGGTTGATCATGTTATTCCGCATATTGACTAAGAAACCACCAATCTGAACGATGGTTGCACAGAATAGCGGCAGAAAAGCGTGATAGCCGACGTTCTTCAAAAACTCCCAGCTGGTCCAGTCCGGTACAGTACCCGGCGTGTAAGCATAGCCAGAAGGGAACCATTTAAGCCCTATAGCAAAGGTAAACAGCGCCAGCATCGCGATAACCATTTGAGGAATGGCTTGCACGATGAGTGTACCCGGAGTAACAAAAGCATCATATTTGCTACCACGTTTCCACGCAGCAAAGATGCCTAATATTGATGCAATCGAGAATGAAAGTACTACAGCACTACCCGCCAGGAAGAGTGACCAGCCGAACGCGCCGCCAAGCAGTTTATTGACCGATAGCGGATAGAACTGGATTGATGTCCCCAACTCCCAGCTGAGAATGTTCTTGATGTACGATAAGTACTGAACGTAAATAGGACCGTCGACAAAGCCAAGCAGTTGCTTCATTGCTTCGATACGTTCTGGTGTTACCTGAACGGAAGCGTTGGCAAACATCATGGTGACAGGATCACCGGGCATTGCTCGCGGAATGATAAAGTTTAACGTCGCCGCAACCAGGAGCGCGACAAGATAAAATGACAAACGTCTGAAAAAATAACCCATAACTCACACCTTACTCACCCAGATTTTTTCCCTGTTTCTGGTTTCAGGTCGCCCCTAGCGAAATTTAGAGCGAAAAATCCCCTGACGACGAGCGCCATATAACGGTTTCGTGAGAGGGGATTTTTTATTAGCGGCACACCGAGTGTGTGCCGCGAGGATAGAACGGCGACTTATTTAACTGGTTTTAGGTCCAGTACATGCAGTAGACGCTCTGGGATACCAGCCCAAATGTTTGGACGGCCTTTTGGATTTTCTTCGTTCCACCAACCTGTGAAGCGAGTAGTATTGTATTGGTACATATACGCACCAGACATCACAGGGATGGTTACCTGGTCTTGGGCGATGATCTTCTGAATGCCGTGAGCGATTTCTAGCTGCTCTTGCTTGTCAGCTGTTTTGTAGAAGCTGTTCAGCAAGTTGTCCAGTTTTGCATTCTTGTAGAAGTGCATTGCGAAACGAGGCATACCATCACCCGACTGAAGCTTCGAGTTGTAAGCGCTGTCCCAGTACAAGTGTGGATCCGCGCCGTGGAAGTAGTTGGTGTACGCCACATCGTAAGTACCTTCCAGCATCGCTTGGTTGTATACCGAGAAGTCTGGTGTACGAGCACGTGCTTTGATGCCAACTTCAGCCAACTGTTCAACAGCTAACTGAACGGTGTTGTTGAAGTCAGTCCAGCCGTTCGGTGATTGGATGAGAAGCTCGAAAGACTTACCTGAAGGCGTATCAACAAAGCCGTCTTTGTTGACATCTTTAAAGCCCGCTTTAGCTAGCAGCTTCTTCGCACCTTCAACGTTGTACGTGTTGTAGCCTTTGTACTTGTTGTGCGTTGCTTCATCTGACCACGCTTCAAATGCGTAGCCCAGGCCTGATGCGAAATCGTTCACTGTACCGCCGCCATAGAACGCGATATCAATGATAGTTTGACGATCAAGGGCCATAGAGAAGGCACGGCGGAAGTCGACGTTAGTCAGGGCTTCTTTCTTGGCCGGATCCGGGTTCTTGAAGTTGACTACGAACGCCTGGGTGCCTGATGGCGGGTACCAGTAGTGGTGTTTCGGGCTGGCCGCAGCATAAGTACGATCGATGTCAGGAATGAATGACGATGTCCAGTCCATTTCACCGTTAACCACTTTACCCAGGAACTGGTCGTTGTTCGCGATTTGAGGTACACGTAAGCAATCAACATCCAGGTTAGCTGCATCCCAGTAGTTCGGGTTTTGACACTGGATGTAAAGTTGTGGAGTAAAGGTGTCGATTTCGGTAAAAGGACCAGAACCTACCGGGTTTTCATTAGTGAAGGTGGCTGGATCTTTCACTTTGCTCCATACGTGCTTAGGTACAACTGGTACTTTGGCAATTTCGTAAGGCACGTTTGAGTTCGCTTCAGCCAATCGGAACTTAACTTTGTAATTGTTGACTTTTTCAACACCGGTAATCCACGAGTTGATACCTGATTGGTCTAGCTCTGGCTTTTCTTTAACCAAGTTGAAAGAGTAAACCACGTCATCGGCGGAGAATGCTTTGCCGTCAGACCATTTTACGCCTTTGCGAATATCGAAGGTGACGCTCATCAGGTCGTCAGACATCTTAAAGTTTTCAGCGAGACGGAATACTGGTGTATTGCCGTGCATCTCGTTGAAGATCACAAGAGGTTCGTAGATAAAGTCTGTGGTGGTGTGTAGGTTCGTCGCACCCAGGAATGGGTTAAAGTTACGAACGAAGGTTGTAAACTCTTTAGGGTGGATGGTCAGTTCACTGCGTTCTGCTGCAGTGGCTACTGAGGCAAAACCCGTTGTAGCGGTTGCAATAATTGCTGTTGCTAGTGCTGTTTTTTTAATATTGGCAAGCATAGCTGTTCCTTACTATTTGCTTTCATTTCACTTATGGAATTGAATGTCATCAATTGATAAACACTCGCCAAGACCTACCTCTGCAGTTTCATCTGAAGTCTAAGAGTGGCCTGTAGGCCTTAGGCAGGGGTAAGAAAACACCTTCTCGAGTAAAAATTCAAACTCGATTCCCGTCAAAAACGTAAAAACGGCCATTAACTCCGTCATAAACGTCATTTTTTGCCTGTTTAAAGCCGGTTTGTGTGAAAAATAAACATTGATATGCGTCGCAGCCAAACTTGTCATGATGGTCGTGTGTTAGTGGTTACTTACTTTAAAGGTTATATTTTCTAAGCTTCTGATGGGTTCTGGCTGCTTTGTCGATCTGGCTCACAGGAGAAGAAGTCGTTAATTAATCGGATAAAATTAAATCTGCCGTTCTGTTGTGATTGAGTTCGCAATCTCGGTTAAATGTTGCCCATTTTCGTGTCAAAATCGGAGTGTATAGTTCATTCATGCGCAATTTGATGTGTGGTTTTTGTCTTTTTTTAAGTCGTGAATGAAGGGGTGGCTGAGGTTGTACTGGGGGGGCTTTCCGTAACAAAAGCAGACAATCTCACTTCCTATAGCCGGGGGCTCCCTCTCCGACCGCAATCAGCATCATCTGCGATTAACCTTGTATAGAGCATGGTAGGCGTGTAAAGGCTACGATGTTGTCGAGCGGGGGAGTCAGGCTCGCGCGCACTGCAAAGGGCTTGGCATATCGTCTGGCGTAGTACGCTCACGTTCACGGGTTTATCAGCGTCTGAATGAAAAGCCGGCTTGAACAGGCCTGGCTTACTTCCAGCATGCTTCAGGTAAGGCGATATTCGATGAGGTCAGCGTGATTTCCGTTACATTGCCACCACTAAAGCAGGTGTCTTGATTTTGGCCTTGTTGTGAAAGGGCTGTCGCTTTAATGGTATAAACCGGCGAGGCTGCACTGATGATACTGAAGGCATACCGGTCAGGATCCGAATCACACACTAAACATTGTCCGGCAGAGATAAGCTGATTCCAGTTGTACCCTCCGTCGTAAGAGGACTCCAGTGCCAATTGGAGTCGTGACAGATCACCAAGTGCAACCATTCGATGGGATTTCAAAGCATGGTTAAGGTAGGAAGGGTAAGCCACTGTCGCCAAGATAGAGATGATCGCCACGACGATGGCTAATTCGATCAGTGTCATCCCATTTACATGCTTTTTGTAGTGTTTACAGCCAGAAGTTCGAATCATCACGAGGAGTTCCTTATACAAGTCCTGTCTATTGTTTGTAGGTGTTAGCATCAAGGCAAGGATGAATAACGTACGCACTGTGGTTTGCATGGGAAATTGGGAAACACCTCGCGGCTTTACTTTACTGGAGCTGTTGATAACGTTGGCGGTGATGGTCTGCCTGTTAGTTTTTGCAGCTCCGAGCTTTTCGAGTCTGGCGGAGCGAATGAAGATGGAACGGCTGGCAGATTCTCTGCAGGCTTATTTGTATCAGGCTAAGGCTGAAGCGGTATTTCGCAACCAGGATTTATGGGCACATATTGAAATGTCGGCAGAGCCTGACACTACCGGAAACTGGAAAGTGGTTTTGACCGATGCGGCTACTCCTGGTACAGGGAATACACTGATGGTTTTCTCTGGGAATCCGTACTCAAATATCTCTTTCTCCGTTGCTGGTTTTTCCTCAAACCAGATCAAATTTGATGGTGTTCGCGGCAAAATCAAGAGTGGCTCTGTCACGTTTCATCCTGTAGCTAACAGTGCGTCAGTGTTAAAGCTCAAAGCTTCCTTTGGCGCGAGCCGAATCATTGTTTGTGGTCAGAGAGGAGCCCGGTATGGTTACCCCGCGTGTTCATAATCAACAAGGCAGTTCGTTGATCGAGTTTATGGTGGCCTCGATGTTGGCGCTGATCGCGATTGGGTTGATCGGATCACTATTCCTTTCCTCTGTACGAGCTGCAAACCAAAGAGGTCAGGAATTGTTACTTTTGCAGAACATGAACAGCACCCTGCAGCAAATTAAAGAAGATGCACAGCGAGCCGGGTATGACGGCCTCAATGCTGGCTCCTTAGTTTTGTCGGGGGCCAGTGCGACGATTCATTCTGACACTTCTCCAAACATGATTGGCTACGTTTACCGGGTGGCTTCATCTGGCAGTGATGCATTAAGAAGTACGGCGTATCTCTATGAGCCGCTCTCTTCTGGCGTGGGTGTGGTTAAGATTTGCGAGAAATCACAACCTTCACCAATGACTTTCTTATCTGCCGCGCAGTCTGGATACAAAGGTGTCTGCTTTTCGGTCTTTGATCCTTTGCAAATTAATGTCACGGACTTTGCTTCCGAGACCTATGCCGTTGCTGGAGAGAGCGTCAGCAGTGCTTTTACCACAGTTCGCATGACTGGACAGCTTACGGCAAACCCGAGTGTGAATAAGACCGTGGCGATAAAGATAAAACACAGGAACTGGCAATGAAATATAGAGAGTCTGGTATCGCTACATTACTTGTGACGGGTGTGTTGCTGATGGTAACGCTGGTGGTTGTACTGGGGGCTTACCGAGGTGTGTTTTTCCAGATAAAAAGGGCGCAAAATGAAGTCAAGAGCCGTCAGCAACACTGGCTGGCGGAGGGCGCAATAGAGTGTGGCTGGGCGCAGTATAAAGCATTGAACAGCGTACCGGTGACGGTTACCGATTGTGGCTCTGGCTTTGGTACGATTCCAGAGTTTACCGCCACAGCCAATGGTTATCAGGTCAGTTCAGCGGTTGAGGGCGCATTGCTACGTAAAGAAATACTGGTGGGCGGCAATCTGGGCTTTGGGGCAATGCAGTCTAGCGCTGATGTGTATTTTCATTCCAGTGCGACGTTCTCAACCCCGGATCCCGGAGAGCTTGGTGCCGATGGCTGGGAATGTGTGGCGCTCCGCTACAAAAACCGTTTTTATTCAGCAGTGGTCGATAACAAAGGGGTGATTCACGGTGAGTCACCGTATCCGGACTTTTCTAACCCGGCCAGTCAGGATTGTGCCAATGTCGCTGGGAATGATCATCTCTCCTCATCCGTCGGAGGTACCGGGGCAGGAAAAGACTTCGTTCACGATGAAACGGTCAAGCCATTTGAATCCTTTTTCGGTGTCAAAGCGGAAGAGCACAACAAGGTCCGCGATAACGGGACCTTTCGGGTTTTGTCGGCCGCAGGTACTGCCCACGTGCTGCCTGATTGCGGCACTAAGCTGACCAACCAGATTAACAGCGGTAACCATCATCTTTGGGTCGAGGGAAGTTGTGAGATCTCGAGTGCGGAGTATAACGACTTGGTCGCGGCGACCCAGAATACCAATGGGGTAACGGTGATGGTCCATGACGGGCTGTTTTCCGTGATGGGGCCGCCGTCTTCCGGTGCCACAACGGATAATTTCCGCGGGGTTATTTTTCATTTTAATTATGATTACACGCCAACATTGAGTGATTGGAGTGGACTGGTAGCGGATGGTTATGTGAATCATGTGCCAAGTGTGTTTGAGGAGTCATACCGAACCATCGCCGCATATTACCAGCATGGCTCCTTTACCGTGAGTGGTGGTCAGTATTTTGATATGGAAGGGCAGGCAGCGCTGTTTTTTGACTCTTTAGATTTCCGCTATAGCAAGGCGATTATCGATAACTCCAGGAATGCGAATGTCGTTCCGCGATGGAAACAAGGAAGCTGGTATGCGAAATAAGCCCAAATGGATGCGTAGACAAACCGGGTTCAGTTTAATTGAGGTGCTGATCTCGTTTGTGCTGATAGGGGTAGGAGCGATGGGATTGATCAAGCTGCAAACCTATGCTGAGCAGCAAGCCGATTACGCTAAGCGTAGTGTTGATGCGCTCAACTTAGCTGAAAGTAAGTTGGAATGGTTTCGAACCCGAGGGGCGTCTGCGGCGTTGTCGACGCTTCCGGTAGCAGATTTTGCTACCGATATTATACCGGGAATGTCCGTAAGTGCTGGCTACACCCTGAGTTGGGAAGTACCCAGCAGCACAGTGTCAGGCAGCGTGAAGACTATTGTCATTGAGGCAAGCTGGGACGACAGAAGTGGGCAAGTACAATCGGTGCAACTGAAAACAATGATTGCGCGATACAGTGAATTTGACTAACGGGTCAATTGTATTGATTGCGTGAACAGTATAATGCTTACTAATTACCTGTTTTTATGGGAATTTAACTGGGTTGCAGGAAGGTTTCTGAGCTGTTAAGTGCTTTGGGTGGTTGCTGTTTTTATTATGTTTAATTGATTTGCTTTTTTTGCAATATATGTCTCCAAATATGGAAAAATGGCCAGAATCTTGTGCTTTGCAGGCGGCTATTTTATAGAATGTTCGGTTGAGAACGGGCCGCTATAACTATTCAATAAGGCCATGAAACCAACATCATTCATTATGGAGTTACCATGAGTAACCAAGCAATTAATAAAGCACCGTCACCGAAGCCGAGTGGCATGGATCGCTTCCTGAACTTTATCGAACGCGCAGGGAATAAAATCCCCGATCCTGCGATTTTGTTTTTTTGGGCTCTTATCATTACCTGGGCCGCATCCGCTCTTTTGTCGAATGTATCTTTCGACCTTATCAACCCGCGAAACGGCGAAGCTCTAGCAATCAACAACCTTCTGACCGGTGAAGCATTAGCAAACTTCCTGGCTAACATGGTAACTACCTTCACGGGTTTTGCACCGCTAGGTATTGTCCTGGTTGCGATGCTGGGTGTCGGTGTTGCGGACTCTTCTGGCTTTATTACCACCGGTCTGAAGAAGATGCTGAACTTCACGCCAGCAAAACTTCTTACTCCAATGCTGATTCTTGTCGCGATTGTATCGCACACAGCTGCGGATGCAGGTTACGTACTGGTGATCCCGCTAGGTGGTATCATTTTCCACGCAGCGGGCCGCCATCCTCTGGCAGGTATTGCAGCAGCGTTTGCTGGTGTATCGGGTGGTTTTTCTGCCAACTTTATTCCATCGGGCATTGATCCGCTGTTGGCTGGTTTCACTCAAACTGCAGCACAGGTTCTAGATCCTGAGTATGTGGTGAACCCGCTGGCAAACATTTTCTTCACTGGTTTGTCGTCAGTACTTATTGTAGCTATTGGCTGGTATGTAACGGAAAAAATTATCGAGCCACGCCTTGCCAATACGCCAATTGATGATGACGCAGAAAAAGCACCGGATCTGGGATCATTTACCGAACTGGAATCAAAAGCGTTCCGTTACGCAGGTTGGGCAATGATGGCGGGTATTGCCCTCCTGGTTGCTGCGCTGATGCCGGAGAACTCGGCACTGCGTTCTCCTGAAGGTGAGATCACGGCATTCTCTGCGCCGATTATGAAGTCTATCGTTCCGTTGATCTTTATTTTGTTTATCATTCCGGGCTACGTTTACGGTAAAGTTTCTGGCACGTTTAAGACCAGTAACGACATTATCAAAGCAATGGCGGATACGATGTCTACTATGGGTGCCTATATCGTAATGTCTTTCTTCTGTGCCCAGTTCCTGTCTGCCTTTGCCCAGTCAAACATTGGTACTATGCTGGCGCTATACGGCGCAGAAGGCTTAAAAGCCATGAACTTACCTGGTGAAGCAACGATCGTTGGTATGATCTTGCTAACGGCTTCTGTCAACTTGCTAATTGGTTCTGCATCGGCAAAGTGGGCTCTGATTGGTCCTATCCTGGTACCTATGCTGATGGCGGTCGGTATCTCTCCGGAGTTATCACAAGCCGCGTACCGTGTGGGTGACTCGGTTTCAAATATCATATCTCCATTGATGGTGTTCTTCCCGCTAGTAGTGGTTTACTGCCAACGTTACGTGAAGTCAACAGGTATCGGTACCCTGGCGTCTCTGATGATGCCATTCTCGATTGCCATGCTGATTGGCTGGTCACTATTCCTGCTGGCCTACTGGGCACTGGGTATCCCATTGGGTATTCAGGCACCATACACTTACACGATGTAAGCGGGTCAAGCTTATCATTAAAAAGCTCGCCAGCCGGCGTAATGCCGATCAGTTAAGCCAAAAATGATCGGTTGAACGATCCTCTGAGGATGTCAAAATCCGAGTGTATTCAGTGCACTCGGATTTTTTTATGTTCTTAAGACAAGCCCTAAACAACGTC